>NZ_CAKTFU010000007.1 GCF_934561205.1 uncultured Gemmiger sp.
CCGATGCTCTCGGACGGATCGTATTACAAGGCCTCCGACACCTACATAGAAATGTGCGCTGACACGCTGGATTTCTATGCCGAAAAGGGCGCGCCGCTGGACAGCGGCAACGACCCCGCCAAGGGTTGGATCAAGTGGGTGTTTGTGTTTGTCATTCCGCTGGCAGTGGCGAGCATCGTCTGCGGCATCTTCTACGCGCAGATGAAAACCGCCAACGAGCAGACCCACGCCAACGCCTACATGCCCGCCGAGGGCCTGGCGCTGTCCGTGGTGGAGGACACCTACACCCACACCACCGAAACCGAGCGCTACGACCCCGTCAAGGACGACAGCAGTTCCAGCGGGTCGAGTACCGACAGCGACGGTTTTGGCGGCAGCTCGGGCGGAAAATTCTGATAGGGGTACAGCAAAAGGCTGCCGCAATGCGGCAGCCTTTTTGGGTGTGTCAATAAACTGAATGGGACGATTGCGAATTTTCGGTAGGTTTGTAGGGGACGCATATATGCGTCCCGTGCGGTTTACCCGGTATACCGCATGATCGGGACGGCTGCGGCGGGCGGCATAGTAGCCGTGCCTACAAGCCACCCCATTATGTTCATTATAGTATATGGTCGCGGGCGGGGCGTGCCCCGCCCCTACAAGAGTTTTTCGGCAGCCTTTTTGCTGTGCTTACGCCTCAAACTGCTTGGCAACGCGCTTGAGGTTTTCGATGATGGGCAGGTGCTGCGGGCATACGCTCTCGCACTGGCCGCAGCCAATGCAATCACTTGCCTTGCCGAATTTCAGCGTCAGGTTGTCGTAGTAGGCGCCTTGGGAGGTAAAATCCTTGTCCTTCAATTCCTGCAAATCGGCGTTGTACAGCGAAAAATACTTGGGGATGGCAATGTGCATCGGGCAGCCTTCCGTGCAGTAGGCACAGCCCGTGCAGGGTATGGCGATGCTGGCGTTGATGGTATCCACTACCTGCGCGATGACCGCCTGCTCCTGCTGCGTCAGCGGGACAAAATCCTGCATAAAGCCTGTGTTGTCCAGCAGCTGCTCGGTGCTGCTCATGCCCGAAAGCACCATTTTAACGTTGGGCAAACCGGCGGCGAAACGCACCGCCCAGCTGGGAACAGATGCCTCAGGGTTTGTGGCGCGCAGCAGCTTTTCGGCAGCGGCGGGCAGCTTGGCCAGCGTGCCGCCCTTGACAGGCTCCATTACAATAACGGGCTTGCCGTGCTTGGTCGCAACCTCGTAGCATTTGCGGGACTGCACGCCCTCACTGTCCCAATCCAGGTAGTTGATCTGCAGCTGCACAAACTCCATCTCGGGATGCTCGGTCAAAATCTTGTCCAGCACCTCGGCGGTATCGTGGAAAGAAAAGCCCATGTGCTTGATCAGCCCCTGGCGCTTTTTCTCAGCAATCCAGGCAAAGCAGTCATACTTTTTGTAGATTTCGTAATGCTCGGCGCCCATATCGTGCAGCAGGTAGTAGTCAAAGTAATCGACGCCCGTCTTTTCGCGCTGGGTGTTAAAAATAGCGTCGCGGTCGTCCAGGCTGTGGATATACGCCGCATGCAGCTTGGTGGCCAGGGTGTAGCTTTCGCGCGGGTGGCGGGAGGTCAGCACGTCCTTGACGGCGTTCTCGCTCTTGAAGGCGCAGTACATCCACGCGGTGTCAAAATAGGTAAAGCCGCGCTGCAAAAAGGTGTCCACCATCTGTTTGGTCTGTTCCAGGTCGATGCTGCCCTCATCGTTGGGGTTCAGGCGGGGCAGACGCATCAAACCAAAGCCCAGCTTTTTGGCGTTGTTAAAAATATCCATTTTCGTTGCCTCCGTTTTTGTATGTGTTATCCTATTATACACCCTTACCCCCGTATATCGTCAAGCCTTTGCGGGCATAGAATAGGCTTGTAACCGCGCAAAAACTATGCTATAATAAATTGTTTATAGAACAAATCTTTTTAGCGGGGTGAGTCAGCTATGGATTTTGAGAAGCATTGCTGGGTCGAGATCGACCTGGACGCTCTGCGCAGCAATTTTGCCTATATACAAAAAGCGGTGGGCGGCGACATCTGCGCCGTGGTCAAGGCCGATGCCTACGGCCACGGTGCCGCTGAAGTTGCCGAGGTTTTGCAGCAGGAAGGGGCCGCCGGTTTTGCCGTAAGCAACCTGAACGAGGGGTTGTACCTGCGGCGCCACGGCATCAACAAGCCCATCCTGATTTTGGGCTACGCCGCGCCCGACCGCGCCGCCGTGCTCGCCAAAAACAATATCGCTGCGGCGTGTTTTTCCACCGAGTATGCGCGGGCGCTTTCCGCCGCCGCTGCCGCCGCCGGGGTGCAGGTGCCGGTTCACTTAAAAGTAGACACCGGCATGGGGCGCATCGGCTTTGCGGTGCGTTCCGGCTTTGAGGAAACCCTGCGCGAGATGGAGGCGCTGTACGCCCTGCCGGGGCTGAAGATCAGCGGCGTGTTCCAGCATTTTGCCGTGGCCGACAGCGAAACCCCCGAAAACCGCGCCTACACCGAAGAACAGCACGACCTGTTCGCCGCCGTTCTGGATCGGCTGCAAACAGACGGGTTCCCCACGGGCACGGTGCATTGCGCCAACTCCGCCGCGCAGCTCTGCCACCCCGAATGGCGCTGCGATATGACCCGCGCGGGCATTATCCTGTACGGGCTGGACCCCAGCGACGAGGTACACTTCCCTGCCCTGCAGCCCTGTATGACGATGAAAACCGTGGTTTCCTTTGTCAAAACGCTGCAGCCGGGGCAAAGCGTCAGCTACGGGCGTACCTTTACCGCCCGCGCACCGATGCGGGTCGCCACCGTCTGTGTGGGTTACGCCGACGGCTACAGCCGCGCACTGTCCGGCACGCTGCGGCAGGGGCTGATGCTGGTCAACGGCAAGCCCGCCCCCGTTTTGGGCCGCGTGTGCATGGATCAAACGCTCATCGACGTCACCAACATCCCCGGTGTCGCCATGGGCGACGAAGTCACGGTATTCGGCCCCGGCGGTGCCGACACGGCGGACACTCTCGCTGCCAAGCTGGGCACCATATCTTATGAAATCATCTGCGGCATTTCGCGCCGCGTACCCCGCGTTTATCTGGAAAACGGCAAGCCCGTAAAAGTCTGCAACAACTTGGAGGAAACCTGATGGCACGCAAGAACATCCGAAATTTCTGCATCATTGCCCACATCGACCACGGCAAATCCACCCTGTCCGACCGTATGCTGGAGCTGACCGACAGCGTGGACAAACGCACCATGACGGATCAGGTTCTGGACAATATGGACTTGGAAAAAGAGCGCGGCATCACCATTAAGGCGCGCGCCGTCACCATGCGCTACAAGGCGGACGACGGCGAAACCTATGAGTTTAACCTGATCGACACCCCGGGTCACGTGGACTTTCAGTACGAGGTCAGCCGCAGTCTGGCCGCCTGCGAGGGCGCGGTGCTGGTCGTGGATGCCAGCCAGGGCGTGGAGGCGCAGACCCTTGCCAACTGCTATCTGGCGTTGGATCACAACTTGGAGGTCGTGCCGATCCTGAACAAGATCGACCTGCCCAGCGCCGACCCCGACGCGGTTGCCAAGGAGGTCGAGGACGTCATCGGTCTGCCCTGCATGGAGGCACCGCGCGTGTCCGCCAAGATGGGCATCGGCATCAAGGACGTGCTGGAGAGCGTGGTGCAGAACATCCCCGCCCCCACCGGCGACCCCGACCTGCCGCTGAAGGCGCTGGTATTTGACTCGGTCTACGACAGCTACAAGGGCGTTATCGTCTACATCCGCGTGTTTGAGGGCAGCGTGAAGCCCGGCGATACCATCCGTTTGATGAACACCGGCGCGGAATTCCAGCTGGTGGAGGTCGGGCATATGGGCGCGACCCAGCTAAGCCCCTGCGACAAGCTGGAGGCGGGCGAGGTCGGCTACCTGACCGCCAGCATCAAGACCGTGCGCGACACCCGCGTGGGCGATACCGTGACGCTGGCCAATAACCCCACCGCAGAACCGCTGCCCGGCTTCCGCACCGTGACGCCGATGGTGTTCTGCGGCATCTACCCCGCCGACGGTGCCGATTACCCCGATTTGAAGGACGCGCTGGAAAAGCTGCAATTGAACGATGCTTCGCTGACTTTTGAGCCGGAAACCAGCGCCGCGCTGGGCTTTGGCTTCCGCTGCGGCTTTTTGGGGCTGCTGCATATGGAGATCATCTCCGAGCGGTTGGAGCGCGAGTTTGACCTGGAACTGATCACCACTACTCCCGGTGTCCAGTACCGCCTGACGCTGACGGACGGCACCGTGGAGGTCATCGACAACCCGTCCGCCTACCCCGACCCGACCCGCATTGTCAAATCGGAGGAGCCGTTTGTCAACGCCCACATCTACACCCCCAACGAGTATGTGGGCCCCCTGATGGACCTTTGCCAGACCAAGCGCGGCATTATGGTCGATATGAAATATATGGACGAAACCCGCGTGGACCTGCATTATCTGATCCCGCTGGGCGAGATCGTCTATGACTTCTTTGATGCCATTAAATCCCGCAGCCGCGGCTACGCCAGCTATGACTACGAGTGGGAGGGCTGGCACGAGAGCAAGCTGGTGCGTATGGACTTTTTGCTCAACGGCGAGGCGGTGGATGCGCTTTCGATGATCGTATTTGCCGACAATGCCTACGCCAAGGGCCGCCGCATCTGCGAAAAGCTGAAAGAAAATATCCCCCGTGCGCTGTTTGAAATTCCCATTCAGGCAGCCGTGGGCGGCAAGGTCATTGCGCGCGAAACCGTGAAGGCGATGCGCAAGGACGTTTTGGCGAAGTGCTACGGCGGCGACATCAGCCGTAAAAAGAAGCTGCTGGAAAAGCAGAAGGAAGGCAAAAAGAAGATGCGCCACCTCGGCAGCGTGACCCTGCCCAGCGAGGCGTTTACCGCCGTGCTGAAATTGGACAGCGAATCGTGATATCCGGGCGGTTGCCACGGGCGGCATAGTAGCCGTGCCTACGAACGACCCGTTATATTCGTTATAACATATACGGTCGCGGGCGGGGTGCTTGCACCCCGCCCTTTCCTTATCTTAACTCTGAAAAAGCGGGTGCCCGCCGTATGGCGGGCACCCGCTTTGTTTAGCATAGCAAAAATTACATCAGGCTGCGGTACAGGGCCTCGATCTCCTCGACGCTGGTGTCGCGGGGGTTGCCCGGGCAGCAGGCATCGGCAAAGGCGGACTCGGCGAGGAAATGAACGTCCTCTTCCTTCAAAATGCTCTTGAGGTCGGTGGGGATGCCCACATCGGCGCTCAGCTTCTTGACGGCGGCGATGGTGGCATCGGCGGCCTCGGCGTCGTTCATCTCGTCAATGCCGACAACTCCCATGGCCTTGCCGACGGCGCGGTAACGCTCGCCCGCAACGTCCTTGTTGTACTCCAGACCCGTGGGCAGGATGATGGCGCAGGCCACGCCGTGGGGGGTGTCATACAGGGCGGACAGACCGTGCGCCATGCTGTGCACAATGCCTAAGCCCACGTTGGAGAAGCCCATACCGGCAATGTACTGGCCCAAAGCCATACCCTCGCGGCCTTCAGGGGTGTTGGCAACGGCGCCGCGCAGGTTCTCGGCAATCAGCTTGATGGCTTCCAGATGGAACATATCAGAGATGGTGCAGTGACCCTTGGTGATGTAACCCTCGATGGCGTGGGTCAGGGCGTCCATACCGGTAGCGGCGGTCAGGCCCTTGGGCATGCTGGACATCATATCGGGGTCAACGACAGCGACCTCAGGGATATCGTTGGTGTCAACGCAGACAAACTTGCGCTTTTTCTCGACATCGGTGATGACGTAGTTGATGGTGACTTCGGCAGCGGTGCCGGCGGTGGTGGGCACGGCGATGGTGAACACGGCGTGCTTCTTGGTGGGGGCCACGCCCTCCAGGCTGCGGACATCGGCAAACTCGGGGTTGTTGATGATGATGCCGATAGCCTTGGCGGTGTCCATGGAGGAGCCGCCGCCGATGGTCACGATGCAGTCTGCCTCGGCAGCCTTAAAGGCAGCGACGCCGTCCTGTACGTTCTGAATGGTGGGGTTGGGCTTGATCTCGCTGTAAACAGCGTAGGCAAATTTGGCAGCGTCCAGCAGGTCGGTGACCTTTTTGGTGACGCCGAACTTGATCAGGTCGGGGTCAGAGCAGACACAGGCCTTCTTGTAGCCGCGGGCGGTCAGTTCGGGAACGATGTTCTCGATCGCGCCGTGACCGTGGTAGGAAATGGTGTTCAAAACAATGCGACTTGCCATAATAATATCTCCTTTTTTTATCCGGCAAAACGCCGGTTTTTCCTTGGATAACTTTAGGCAACACCGCACAATTCCCGCCTTACGGCTTAAGCACCGCTCCGGCGGCTGCGGCACGGCATCTGCGTTGCCAAAATGCTCGATAAGACATCCAGTATTATCTGCGCTTTTGGCTTAGCAGCTGCCGCACCTCGCTCGCCGTATCGGCACTTAGAATTATGTGGTATTACCTTTAGTATACCGCATTGGACAGTTTGTTTCCATCTGTAAAATCTGCGCAGACTTTGTGAAAATTCTAGTGAACCTCGGCGGTTTCCGGCTGCGGCTCCGGCTCAGCGGTGGGCAGGGCGTGACCAAAGGCGGGTACATACAGATACCGGCGGATGATGAAAATCAGGGCGATGGCACCCACGCTGATCAGGTTTTGCAGCGCGTCGCCGTGCCCGACGATCATATTACGGGCAATGGCGGTCAGCAAAACCTCCAGCACACTGCCGGGGCTGTGCTTGGCAAGCATCTTGACGAACTCGATGCCGATGACAATATCCAACGCATGTACGAGAAAATCATGCACCCCTACCCCGTTATCGTCGATAAACAGGCTGGGCAGCAGCTCGATGAGCGGGACGATGCTGATCAGCAATGCAATCAGCACAATGATGGCAAGCAGGACCTCCAAAAGCCCGGCAATGCCCGCCAGTTGGTTGCGCAGCACGTTTTTGATATGCTCCTCTTTGCGGCGCAGCCCTGTGTTGGTTACGATGTGGTTTCCCAATTTCATAGTTTTCATACTCCCCTATTTGATAGTCTTATCATACCACAAAAGCAGTGTCCGCGTCTTGTAAAAAATGTAAACATTTTTTTGTGCAATCTGCCATGCCGACAGCGGCAGCGGGAGCGCAGGATTTGATATCTTTTTCACATTGTGAAAGTCGTACTTCTGCTGTCAAAACCTCATCAAAAACGACAAAAAGCGCTGGTGAAAACCGTTTTCGGTTGTTTTTTGGCTGAAAAACGCCCCCGCATCTTGCATTTTTTCGCCGTTGGCTTTACACTAATCTTACAAGGGAACCACAGGGATACACACTCAATGAGGAGGTACCGCTATGATCGGCAAAAAACAGAATCTCGGTTGCGGTATGTCCTACCTGTACCCTATCCGCAGTATAGTATAAAAGCGCAGTGTACCGTTCTATCGGTTGCTGCGCTTTTTTGTTTTTCCGGAAAGGAAGGTCGCATTATGAAAAAAGTTGCCGTCATTATGGGTTCCGACAGCGATTGGCCGATTGTAAAAGGTGCCTGCACGGTGCTGAAGGATTTCGGCGTACCGTTTGAGGCCCACATTCTTTCGGCGCATCGCACCCCCGAGGCTGCCGCCGCCTTTGCCAAGTCTGCCCGCGCCAACGGCTACGGCGTGATTTTGTGCGCCGCCGGTATGGCTGCCCACCTCGCCGGGGCTTTTGCCGCCAACACCACCCTGCCGGTGGTGGGCATCCCGATGAAGGGCGGCGCCGTGGACGGTCTGGACGCCCTGCTTGCCACCGTGCAGATGCCCGGCGGTTTCCCCGTTGCCACCGTTGCCCTGAACGGCGCCAAGAACGCCGCCTATCTGGCGGTGGAGATCCTCGCCCTGAGCGATGACAGCCTTGCCGAAAAGCTGGATGCCTTCCGCGCCGACACCGCCGCCGCCATCGCCAAGAAGGACGCCGCCATCGCCGCCGAGGCTGCCGCCCTGTAAACCCGACACCCTACCTTATTTAATATTAAAACATACACAAACATAAAAGGAGCGTTTCTTATGAATTACGAAGTTAAAGAGCAGATGTACGAAGGCAAGGCCAAGCAGGTTTTCGCTACCAGCGACCCCAACGTTGTTATGGTCCACTACAAGGACGATGCCACCGCCGGTGACGGCGAAAAGCGCGGCACCATCCGCGACAAGGGCATTGTCAACAACAAGCTGTCCAACGCTCTGATGCAGAAGCTGGAAAAAGAGGGCATCCCCACCCATTATATCGAGGAGATCAACGACCGCGACACCTTTGTCAAGAAGGTCGAGATCGTGCCGCTGGAGGTCATCGTGCGCAACGTTGCCGCCGGCCACTTCAGCCTGCGCATGGGCGTACCCGAGGGCAAGGTTTTCAAGACCCCCATTCTGGAGTACAGCTACAAGAACGACGACCTGCATGACCCGTTCATCAACCACTACTACGCGCTGGCTCTCGACCTGGCCACCCAGGAGGAGCTGGACACCATCGCCGCTTATGCCTTCAAGGTCAACGAAGTGCTGAAGAAGATCCTGCTGGATGCCAACATCCGCCTGATCGATTTCAAGCTGGAGTTCGGCCGCCTGGCGGACGGCACCATCATTCTGGCGGACGAGATCAGCCCCGACACCTGCCGCTTCTGGGATGCCACCACCGGCGCACACCTCGACAAGGATCTGTTCCGCCGCGGTATGGGCGGCGAGGCAGACGCTTATCAGGAAGTTATGAAGCGCCTGCTGGGCTGATTTGCCCCGCATTTTACAGAGTTGGGAGAACGTGAATGAACGAAATTTCCGAATACAGCCAAGGTCTGCACGAGGAGTGCGGCGTCTTTGGCATCTACGATAAAACCGGCGAGACCGATATGGTCAGCGCCGTGTACAGCGCCCTGTATGCCCTGCAGCACCGCGGGCAAGAAAGCTGCGGCATTGCCCTGAACGTGGACGGTGTGCTTTCCGGCTACCGCGACCTGGGTCTTGTCAGCGAGGTTTTCACCAAGCGCGTGCTGGAGGAGCTGCCCCAGGGCGCCAAGATGGCGACCGGCCATGTGCGTTACGCCACCGCCGGGCAGCGCAGCCGCTCCAACGCCCAGCCGATGATTTTGCATCACTGCAAGGGCGCCATGGCGGTCTGCCACAACGGCAACCTTGTCAACGCCGCGCAGCTGCGCCGCAAGCTGGAGATGAGCGGTTCCATCTTCCACGGCACCTCGGACACCGAGGTCATTGCCTATCTGCTGACCCAGAACCGTCTGGTGACCCCCAACATTGAGATGGCCGTCAGCCGCACGATGGACGACATCGAGGGTGCGTACAGTCTGGTCATTATGACCCACACCAAGCTGATCGCCGCGCGCGACCCCCACGGCTTCCGCCCGCTGTGCATCGGCGCTTTGCCCGACGACAAGGGCTGGGTCTTTGCCAGCGAAACCTGCGGTCTGGATGCCGTCGGCGCCAAGTTTGTGCGCGACGTGCGCCCCGGCGAGGTCGTGATCGCCGACCGCCACGGTCTGCGCAGTCTGGACAGCCACTGCGGCATTGCCCCCCACACCCTGTGCGTGTTCGAGTACATCTACTTTGCCCGCCCCGACAGCGTGATCGAAGGCACCTGCGTACACGAAGCCCGTCTGCAGGCCGGACGTTTTCTGGCGCAGGAGCATCCCGTGGAGGCCGATGTCGTCATCGGCGCGCCGGACTCCGGTCTGGACGCCGCGCTGGGCTACGCCCAGGAGAGCGGCATTCCCTACGGCGTGGGCTTTATCAAGAACAAGTATGTCGGACGTACCTTTATCCAGTCCACCCAGGCCCAGCGCGAGAGCAGCGTGCGCATCAAGCTGAACGCCATCTCCGCCACCGTCAAGGACAAGCGCGTTGTCTTGGTCGATGACTCCATCGTGCGCGGCACCACCAGCGCCCGCACCATCCGCCTGCTGCGCGAGGCGGGCGCCAAGGAAGTGCATTACCGCATCAGCGCCCCGCCCTTTGTCCACCCCTGCTATTTCGGCACCGACATTCCCGACGAAAAGGACCTGATCGCCACCGGGCACACCGTCGAGGAGATCAACAAACTGGTCGGCTCGGATTCCCTTGGCTACCTGAGCATTGAACACGTTCAGCAGCTGGGCATCCACAGCAGCTGCGGCTACTGCACCGGCTGCTTTACCGGCAAGTATCCCGTTGCCCCGCCGACCGAACCCTTGGAGATCGTCTACGATAAACCCCTGAGCCAGTCCAACCCCAGCAAGATGCTGTGATGACATAACGAATGTAGGAGTTTGCAATGGAAAAGAGTTATTCTGCCAGCTACGCCGCTGCCGGCGTGGATATTACCGCCGGGTACCGCTCGGTGGAATTGATGAAGCAATACGTTGCCCGCACCATGACCGAGAACTGCATCGGCGGCCTGGGCGGCTTCGGCGGCCTGTTTGAGCTGGATTGCACCGGCATGGAGCATCCCGTGCTGATCTCCGGCACCGACGGCGTCGGCACCAAGCTGCGCGTCGCCATGCTGCTGGACCGCCACGACACCATCGGCATCGACTGCGTTGCCATGTGCGTCAACGACGTCATCTGCGCCGGTGCCAAGCCGCTGGTGTTTCTGGACTACATCGCCTGCGGCCGCAACATTCCCGAAAAGATTGCCGAGATCGTCAAGGGCGTTGCCGAGGGCTGCGTGCAGGCAGGCTGCTCCCTCGTGGGCGGCGAAACCGCCGAGCATCCCGGCATGATGCCTGAGGACGAGTACGACCTGGCCGGCTTTACCGTGGGCGTTGTGGACAAGGCCAAGATCTTGTCCAACGCCGATATGCAGGCGGGCGACGTGCTGATCGCCCTGCCCAGCACCGGGGTACATTCCAACGGTTTCTCGCTGGTGCGCAAGATTTTTGACATTGACAACCACCCCGAGGTTCTGCAAAAAACCTTTGATGGCATGGACAAGCCCTTGGGCGAAGCCCTGCTGGCACCCACCCGCATCTATGTCAAGCCCGTGTTGGCGCTGCTGGATGAAGTGAAGGTCAAGGGCATCAGCCACATCACCGGCGGCGGCTTTTATGAGAACATTCCCCGCAGCCTGAAGGACGGCTGCGCTGCCCGCATCGCCAAGGCGGACGTGCGCACCCCTGCCCTGTTTGACGTGATGCAGCGCGAGGGCGGCATCTCCGAGCATGACATGTTCAACACCTTCAATATGGGCGTAGGCATGGTCGTGACCGTCGCCGCCGAGGACGCCGACAAGGCGATTGAAATTCTGCAGGCACACGGCGAGGACGCCTACCGTCTGGGCACCGTCGTCGAAGGCAGCGGGGTCGAGCTGGTATGAAGCGTGTAGCGGTTTTGGTTTCCGGCGGCGGCACCAATTTGCAGGCGCTGCTGGACAGCGAGCGTCGGGGCGAAAACCCCAACGGCAGCATCTGTCTGGTGCTGGCCAGCAAGCCTGGCGTGTACGCTTTGCAGCGCGCCGCCGATGCCGGGGTAAAAAGCGTGGTGGTCAGCCGCAAGGCGTTTGCCACCGCCGAGGAATTTGACGAGGCGCTTTTGTACGAGCTGCAATCCAACCGCATTGACGTGGTGGTGCTGGCAGGTTTTTTGAGCGTTCTGGGCGAAAAGGTCATTGCGGCCTACCGCAACCGGATTTTGAACGTCCACCCCAGCCTGATCCCCAGCTTTTGCGGGCCGGGCTATTACGGCCTGCGCGTACACGAGGCCGCCCTGGCGCGCGGCGTAAAAATCACCGGTGCCACGGTGCATCTTGTCAACGAAGAATGTGACGGCGGGCCGATTTTGCTGCAAAAGGCCGTGGCCGTGCAGCCCGACGACACCCCCGAAACTTTGCAGAAACGCGTCATGGTGGAGGCCGAATGGCAGCTTTTGCCGCAGGCCCTGGCCATGGTTTGCCGTGATGAGGTATAATGATGAAGAAAAATCTGAACAAGTTCCTGGCCGGAAACGATTACCCCGGCCGCGGCATTGTGCTGGGCCAAAGCCCCGACGGCGAAAAGGCCTACGTTGCCTACTGGATCATGGGCCGCAGCTCCAACAGCCGCAACCGCGTGTTTGAGCCGATTCCCGGCGGTATCCGCACGGTAGCCGCCGACCCCGCCAAGCTGGAGGACCCGCACCTGATCATCTACAACGCCGTGTTGACCCTGCGCGAGACCACCGTGGTGACCAACGGCGACCAGACCGACACGATTGCCAAGTTTATCAGCGGCAATCTGTTCCCCGGCTACAGCTTTGAGGCCGCGCTTGCCACCCGCACCTACGAGGACGATGCCCCTAACTTCACCCCCCGCATCTCCGGCGTGGTGGACAACCGCACCGGCGCATACAAGCTGTCCATCTTAAAATCCTGCGAGGGCAACGCCGCCAGCGTGCAGCGCCAGACCTTCGACTATCCCCAGCCCGTGGCCGGCGAGGGGCATTTCATCAGCACCTACCAGAAGAACGGCAGCCCCATCCCCAGCTTTGCGGGCGAGCCGATGCGGGTAGCCATTGACGAGAACGACCCCGACAAGTTTGCCTACAAGCTGTGGGATTCCCTGAACGATGACAACAAGGTCAGCCTGTTTGTGCGCAGCATCAGCCTGGCGACCGGCACCTACGAGGATATGATCCTGAACAAGTACACCGCTGTGGAGGGTTAATCAATGAACGAGTTTCAGCTGAAATACGGCACCAACCCCAACCAGAAGCCCGCCCGCATCTACATGGCGGACGGCTCTGACCTGCCCGTGACCATTCTGAACGGCCGCCCCGGTTATATCAATTTCCTGGACGCCTTCAACTCCTACCAGCTGGTGCGCGACCTGAAAAAGGCGCTGGGTCTGCCCGCCGCCGCCAGCTTTAAGCATGTCTCCCCCGCCGGTGCCGCCGTGGGTCTGCCCCTGGACGACACACTGCGCAAGATGTACCACATCGCCCCCGAGACCGAGCTGTCCCCCCTGGCCTGCGCCTACGCCCGCGCCCGCGGTGCCGACCGTATGTCCAGCTTCGGGGACTGGATCGCCTTGTCCGATGTGTGCGATCTGTCCACCGCCAAGCTGATCCAGCACGAGGTATCCGACGGCATCATCGCCCCCGGCTACGACGCCGACGCGCTGGAGGTTCTGAAAAGCAAGAAGAAGGGCAACTACGCCGTGGTCGCCATCGACCCCGACTACACCCCCGCCCCGCTGGAAACCCGCACCGTCTTTGGCGTGACCTTTGAGCAGGGTCGCCAGGATCTGGAAATTTCCAACGAAACGATGCTGCAGAACATCGTGACCGAGAACAAGGTCATCTCTGACGAGCAGCGCCGCGATCTGGTCATGAGCCTGATCGTGCTGAAATACACCCAGTCCAACAGCGTCTGCTATGTGCAGGGCGGCCAGACCATCGGCGTCGGCGCCGGGCAGCAGAGCCGCGTACACTGCACCCGTCTGGCGGGTCAGAAAGCCGACAACTGGCAGCTGCGCCATATGCCCAAGGTGCTGGAGCTGCCCTTCCGCGACGATATCGCCAAGCCCAACCGCGACAACGCCATTGACGTGTACATCGGCGACACGCCGGAGGACGTCATCGGTGAGGATGTCTGGGCCGAGACCTTCACCCGCCGCCCTGAGCCGCTGACCGCCGAGGAAAAGCGCGCCTGGCTGGACAAGGTGACCGGCGTATCCTTGGGCAGCGATGCCTTCTTCCCCTTTGGCGACAACATTGAGCGCGCGCGCCGCAGCGGCGTGACCGCTATTGTGGAGCCGGGCGGCTCCATCCGCGACAGCCAGGTCATTGATACCTGCAACAAGTACGGTATCGCCATGGCATTCTGCGGCATCCGCCTGTTCCATCACTAAACCCAAATCCAACTTGCCTGCGCTGAAAATTCTCCGCGGGCTGTTGGTGTTTTATACGGAGGGATCTTTTATGAAGATTTTAGTTGTGGGCGGCGGCGGCCGTGAACACGCCATTATCCGCGCCCTGAAAAAAAGCCCCCGCTGCACCGAGATCTGGTGCGCCCCCGGCAACGGCGGTATCAGCTATGACGCCAAGTGCAAGGCCATCGCCGCCACCGACGTGCCCGCCATGGTCGCCTTTGCCAAGGAGGAAGCCTTTGACTACGTTGTGGTAGCGCAGGACGACCCGCTGGCACTGGGCATGGTGGATGAGTTGGCCAAGGTGGGCATCCCCGCTTTCGGCCCCGACAAGGCTGCCGCCCGCATTGAGGCCAGCAAGGTGTTCAGCAAGGACTTGATGAAGAAATACGGCATCCCTACGGCCAAATACGAGACCTTTGACGATGCCGCCAAGGTCATGGACTATATCCGCGCCGAGGGCAAGTACCCCGTTGTCATCAAGGCGGACGGTCTGGCGCTGGGCAAGGGCGTGCTGATCTGCCAGAACGAGCAGGAGGCCGCCGACGGTGTCAAGGAAATTATGCTGGACAAAAAGTTCGGTGCCTCCGGCAACCACGTTGTGGTGGAGGAATTCCTGACCGGCCCCGAGGTCAGCGTGCTGAGCTTCTGCGACGGCAAGACCGTCAAGCCGATGGTTTCCAGCATGGACCACAAGCGCGCCCTCGACTACGACGAGGGGCTGAACACCGGCGGTATGGGCACCGTGGCCCCCAACCCCTACTACACCGCCGAGGTTGCCGACCGCTGCATGAAGGAGATTTTCCTGCCCACGGTCGCCGCCATGCAGGCGGAGGACTGCCCCTTCAAGGGCTGCCTGTACTTCGGCCTGATGCTGACCCCCGACGGCCCCAAGGTCATTGAATACAACTGCCGTTTCGGTGACCCTGAAACGCAGGTCGTGCTGCCCCTGCTGGAAAGCGACCTGCTTACCGTAATGCAGTCCACCACCGACGGCACACTGGACAAGACCGAGGTGAAATTCCGTGACGGGGCTGCCGCCTGTGTCATTTTGGCCAGCGGCGGCTACCCCCTCGCCTACGAAAAGGGTAAGGAGATCACCGGCCTGACCGACGGGCAGCTGGACGCCGCCGATGTGACGGTGTACCACGCAGGCACCGCCGTCAAGGAGGGCAAGCTCGTCACCAACGGCGGGCGCGTTCTGGGCGTGACCGCCACCGCCGACACCCTGCCCGCCGCCTTGGAAAAGGCCTACGCCGCCAGCGAGAGCATCCGCTTTGACGGGCTGCACAAGCGCCATGACATCGGCGCCCGCGCGCTGGCTGCCATGCAGAACTGACCGATACTTCTATTTTTAGGAGGAAAATTCAATGGTATATCGCATTTATGTTGAGAAAAAGCCCGGCTTTGACGGCGAGGCGAAGGATCTTTGCCGCGAGCTGAAGGAGCTGCTGGGCATCACCCGTTTGCAGAACCTGCGTCTGGTGAACCGCTACGATGTCGAGGGCATCGACGAAGCCCTGTTTGAAAAGGCGATCCCCACCGTTTTCAGCGAGCCGCCCGTCGACGTGACCTACGACGCCCTGCCCGCCGCACAGTACGTCTTTGCCGTGGAGTACCTGCCCGGCCAGTTTGACCAGCGTGCCGACTCTGCCAGCCAGTGCATCCAGCTGCTGAGCCAGGGCGAGCGCCCCGACGTGCGCAGCGCCCGCGTCTATTTGCTGGACGGCGATCTGACCGACGAGGACATCGCCGCCATCAAGAAGTATGTCATCAACCCCGTGGAGGCCCGCGAGGCCGATTTGGCCGAACGCACTACCCTGAAGATGGACTTTGCCGTTCCCACCGAGGTGGAGACGCTGGACGGCTTTACCGCACTGGACGATGCCGCGCTGGAAACCTTCCGCAACGAGAAGGGCCTGGCGATGGACCATGCCGACATCGTGTTCTGCCAGCAGTATTTCCGCAGCGAACACCGCGACCCCACCATCACCGAGATTCGCCTGATTGATACCTACTGGTCTGACCACTGCCGCCACACCACCTTCGGCACCATTCTGGACAATGTGCAGATCGACGATGAGATGGTGCAGGCTGCCTTTGACCGCTACATGGCTCTGCGCGCCGAAACCGGCCGCGACAAGAAGAACCGCACCCTGATGGACTGCGCCACCATCGCCGCCAAGGCGCTGAAGGAGCGCGGCGTGCTGAAAAATCTGGACGAGAGCGAGGAGATCAACGCCTGCACCGTCAAGATCCAGTGCAATGTGGACGGCGAGCTGCAGGATTGGCTGTTCCTGTTCAAGAACGAAACCCACAACCACCCCACCGAGATCGAGCCGTTCGGCGGTGCCGCCACCTGCATCGGCGGTGCCATCCGCGACCCGCTGTCCGGACGCAGCTATGTGTATCAGGCGATGCGCGTCACCGGCGCTGCCGACCCGCTGAAACCGGTTTCCGAAACGATGCCCGGCAAGCTGCCCCAGCGCAAGCTGGTGACCACCGCCGCCGCCGGCTACTCCAGCTACGGCAACCAGATCGGCCTTGCCACCGGGCAGGTCGCCGAGCTGTACCACCCCGGCTATGCCGCCAAGCGCATGGAGATCGGCGCTGTGGTCGGCGCCACCCCCGCCAGCCATGTCCGCCGCGAGGAACCCGCCCCCGGCGATGTGGTCATCCTGCTGGGCGGCCGTACCGGCCGTGACGGCATCGGCGGTGCCACCGGTTCCTCCAAGGCGCACAAGCTGACCAGCCTGGAAACCTGCGGCGCCGAGGTGCAGAAGGGCAACGCCCCCATTGAGCGCAAGCTGCAGCGCCTGTTCCGCCGTGAGGATGCCTGCCGTTTAATCAAGCGCTGCAACGACTTTGGTGCGGGCGGTGTTTCGGTTGCCATCGGTGAGCTGGCGGATGGTTTGAACATCGACCTGAACAAGGTCACCAAAAAGTACGAAGGTCTGGACGGCACCGAGCTGGCCATCTCCGAGAGCCAGGAGCGCATGGCCGTTGCCGTTGCCGCCGAGGATGCCCCCGCCTTTATGCAGTACGCTGCCGAGGAAAATTTGGAGGCGACCATCGTTGCCACCGTTACCGAGGAAAAGCGTATGCGCGAATACTGGAACGGCAAGGCAATTGTCGATCTGTCCCGCGAGTTTTTGAACTCCAACGGTGCCGAGCGCCACGCCGATGTGCATATCCTGCCCGGTCATGTCTGGCAGCCCCAGTTTGCCGGCAGCAATTTTGCGGAAAAGCTGGAAAGCCTCGTCACCGATCTGAACGTCTGCAGCCAGAAAGGTCTGGGCGAGCGCTTTGACTCCACCATCGGCGCGGCCACCGTGCTGATGCCCTACGGCGGCAAGTACCAGCTGACCCCCTCCATGGCCATGGTCGCCAAGCTGCCCGTGGACGGCGAAACCACCACCTGCTCCGGCATGGCGTGGGGCTTCAACCCCTACCTGACCGAGGCCGACCCCTACCGCGGCGCCTACCTGGCCGTAGTGGAGAGCATCACCAAGCTGGTGTGCGCCGGTTTCCGCCACAAGGATATGTACCTGACCTTCCAGGAGTACTTTGAGCATCTGGGCGACGCCCCCGAGCGCTGGGGCAAGCCTATGGCCGCCCTGCTGGGTGCGCTGGATGCCCAGATGGGTCTGGGCATTGCGTCCATCGGCGGCAAGGACAGTATGTCCGGCAGCTTTGAGGGGCTGGACGTTCCCCCGACGCTGGTCAGCTTTGCCACCGCCATCGGCGACACCCGCAATGTGCAAAGCCCCGAATTTAAGAAATCCAACAGCGCGGTCGTGCTGCTGCGCCCCAACTACAAGAACGGTCTGCCCGAAATCGGCAGCCAGATCGCCGTGTACAAGGCGGTAGAGCAGATGATTGCCGAGGGCAAGGTACTGTCCGCCGCCACCCCCGGCTACGGCGGCATTGCCGAGGCGCTGTTCAAGATGTGCGTGGGCAACCATGTAGGCTTGCAGCTGTCCAACGACATTGACCCCGATACCCTGTTCAAGCCCGCCTACGGCTCGGTCATTCTGGAATTGCTGGACCCCTCTGCCGGTGAGTTCCTCGGCTTTACCACCGTGGATTACACGATGGAGGTCGGCGGCAAGTTCATTGACCTGGCCCGCCTGCAGGACAAGTGGGAAGGCAAGCTGGAGCCGGTATTCCCCTACCGCCGCGCCGGCGAGCAGGTGACCGCGCTGGAGTTTGACTGCCCCGCCAACAAGCGCAAGGCACCTGCCGTGCGCCTGGCCACCCCGCGCGTGGTCATTCCCGTGTTCCCGGGCACCAACTGCGAATATGACACTGCCCGCGCGTTCCGCCGTGCCGGCGGCGACCCGCACATTCTGGTTCTGAAAAACCTGACCCCTGCCGATGTTGCCGAAAGCTGCGAGGCGCTGGTTCGGGAATTGGACGAGGCACAGATTTTGATGCTGCCGGGCGGCTTCTCCGGCGGCGACGAGCCGGACGGCTCCGCCAAGTTTATTGCGGCGTTCTTCCGCGCCCCTGCGGTGGCCGATGCCGTCAACCGTCTGCTGAACCAGCGCGACGGTCTGGCACTGGGCATCTGCAACGGTTTCCAGGCGCTGATCAAGCTGGGTCTTGTGCCTTACGGCGAGATCCGCCCCATCACCAAGGACGACCCGACGCTGACCTTTAATACCATCCACCGCCACCAGAGTATGCTGGTGCGCACCCGCATCGCCAGCAACAAGAGCCCCTGGTTGAGCGAGTGCAGCGTCAACGACGAGCACCTGATCGCCATCAGCCACGGCGAGGGCCGCTTTGTCTGCGAGGAAAAGCTGCTGAACCAGCTGATTGCCAACGGTCAGGTTGCCACCCAGTATGTTGACCTTGCCTGCCAGCCCACGATGGATATGAGCTGCAACCCCAACGGCTCCGTGCTGGCCATTGAAGGCATCACCAGCCCCGACGGACGTGTGTTCGGCAAGATGGGTCACAGCGAGCGCAGCGGCGATCTGCTGTACAAGAACGTTACCGGCGACAAGTA
Source organism: uncultured Gemmiger sp. (assembly GCF_934561205.1). Classification (GTDB taxonomy): domain Bacteria; phylum Bacillota; class Clostridia; order Oscillospirales; family Ruminococcaceae; genus Gemmiger. The sequence goes on from NZ_CAKTFU010000007.1 coordinate 18,905, forward strand.
CCAGCCCCTGTTTGAAGGCGGCGTGAACTATTTTAAGCTGTAAGCTGAAAATAGAGTTAAGAGTTGAGATAAGGTCTGCGCGCGGCGCGCGCAGATTTCTGAAAAACGCTCTTTTCTGATTCCGCATTGTATGGTATACTTGCTAACAGGTAAACGATACCCAAACACCCTTGCAGAGTTGCGCCCCCCTACCCCAAACTCTGACAAAACCTCGGAGGTTCTATCATGTCTGAGCATAACCGTTATATTTCCCCCTTCTCCACCCGCTATTCCTCGGACGAGATGCAGTACATCTTCTCAGAGGATAACAAGTTCCGCACCTGGCGCAGACTGTGGATCGCGCTGGCTAAGGCGGAGCAGAAGCAGGGTCTTGCCATCACCGATGCCCAAATTGCCGAGCTGGAAGCCCACAAGGACGACATCAACTATGCCGATGCCATCGCCCGCGAAAAGCTGGTGCGCCATGACGTCATGAGCCACGTCTACGCCTACGGTCTGCAATGCCCCACCGCCAAGGGTATCATCCACTTGGGCGCTACCAGCTGCTATGTAGGCGACAACACTGATGTTATCATTATGCGTCAGGGCTTGCAGCTGGTGCGCAAAAAGCTCATCGGTGTGCTGGCCAACCTGGCCGCGTTTGCCGACCAATACAAGGATATGCCCTGCCTGGCCTACACCCACTGCCAGCCCGCCCAGCTTACCACCGTGGGCAAGCGCGCCACGCTGTGGATGAACGAGTTCTTCATGGATTTGGAGGAGATCGACCACCAGATCGATCGGCTGGCGCTGCGCGGTGTCAAGGGTACCACCGGCACCCAGGCCAGCTTTGTGGAGCTGTTCAACGGCGATTCTGCCAAGATCAAGGCGGTTGAGGCCGATGTCTGCGCCCAGATGGGCTTTGCCAAGGTCGTGCCTGTGTGCGGCCAGACCTACAGCCGCAAGGTGGACTACAACGTGCTGTCCGCTGTGGCGGGGCTGGCGCAGTCCGCCATGAAGATGGCCACCGACATCCGCCTGCTGGCCAACTTCAAGGAGATGGAGGAGCCGTTTGAGAAAAACCAGATCGGTTCCTCCGCCATGCCCTACAAGCGCAACCCCATGCGCTGCGAGCGCATCTGCGCCCTGAGCCGCTACCTGATGGTCGATGTGCTGAACCCCGCCATGACCAGCGGCACCCAGTGGTTTGAGCGCACGCTGGATGACTCTGCCAACAAGCGCATTGCCATGGCAGAGGGTTTCCTGGCCGCCGACGCCATTTTGAACATTCTGCTGAACGTTTCCGACGGTCTGGTCGTCTACCCCAAGGTCGTGCGCGCCCGCGTCATGGCAGAGCTGCCCTTTATGGCCAGCGAAAACATTATGATGAAGGCCGTCAAAAAGGGCGGCGACCGTCAGGAGCTGCATGAGCGTCTGCGCGGGCACGCCGTGGCTGCCGCTGCGGTTGTCAAGCAGGAGGGTCTGCCCAACGATATGATCGCCCGCGTCGAAGCCGACCCCGCCTTTGGCCTGACCCGTGAGGAGATCGAGGCCGAGCTTAGCCCCGAAGCCTTTACCGGCCGCAGCGCCGAGCAGGTCACCGAGTTCCTGCACGATGTTATCCGCCCCGTGCTGGACGCCAACCAAGAGGACTTGGGTCAGCACGTTGAGCTGAACGTCTGATTTTTCCGTAAACGAATCGCCCCGCCGCAAATTTGCGGCGGGGCGATTTTTTGTAAACAATGCTTTACGGCGCGGTGCCGGGGTCAAAATAGGCTTTGATGCTGCCGTCCGATTCTGTCATGCTGACATCCAGCGTGCCGCGGTCGGCGGGCAGCAGCCCCTCGTCAGGGTCGGTCAATGCCACGGCGGCCAGGCGCAGCTTGTATTCCATATTGGTATCGTTGCCCAAAATGACCCGCACACGGTCCTGGTACACGACGCTGATGCGGCTTAAATCGGCAATATCCACGGCGGTGATGCCGTCAAACAGGTCTTTTTCGTGCAGCTCGGTCAGCAGGGTTTGCAGCACCTCGGGCGCGGGGGTTTGCAGGTAGACGACCTCCGGCGCGGCGGTGGCCGTCGGCGTGGGCGTGGGTTCGGCGGTATCCCCGCTTGCGGCGGCTTGTTCGGGCGCATCCAGCAGCGAATTGTAGCTGGCAGGTTCAACGTAGGTGCCCACCTGCGGGTCAAAGGTATCGTCCAGCGTCATCGAAAGTGAGAGCATCCCGTCGGGACGGCTGTCGGCCAGGCGCAGAATTTTCAGCCTGTCACTCAAAATCGCCCAGCCGCCGTCATAGGGCACGGCAAAACGCTCGGTGGCAGGTTCCACCTTGACGACCACAGTGCCCGGCAGCTGGATATCCACCTGCACACGGTCGAGGTACGGCAGCGCAAGAGAAAGCTCCTGCGTCTTGGCGGCGGTGGAAAAGCCGAACAGGTTGCTGTCCTGCTCGATTTGCAGGGCGTTCAGGATATCCTCCCCCGAATAGATGCCTGTGTCGGCGGGGGTGGTGCGGTCAAAATTTTCGATGCGGAACGCCGTGACCTTGAACAGCAAATTGACCGACAGCAGCACGGCGGCGGCCAGCACCGCCAGCACGGCCAGCACACCCAGCATACGGCGGCGACGGCGGCGGCGCAGCTGCTCGGCCTGGGTGACGCGGCGCTGCTTTTTTGGTGCGCCGGGTCGGTAGCCGGGCTTTTGCGGGTTCAGCTGGTTTTGCGGGCGCGGCGGAGTCTGCTGCGGGCGGGACGGCGCTTGTTGGGGGCGCGGCGGGGTTCGGGCGGGGCGCGGTGCGCTTTGCGCGGCACGGCGCGGCGGCGAGGTCGCTTTTTGCAGCCCCACGCGGCTGCCCAGGCTGCGTTTTTTGTTGGCGGAGCCGTTGTTTCGGCGGTCATTCCCCATATTGCGGCTCCTCCTTTTGGATTTATTGCATCAGTTCCAGTAATTTTTCGGTAATCAGTTCCAGACTGCGGGGGTTGCCCACGGCCTTGGCATTTTGCCCCATGGCGGCCAGCTTGCCGGGTTCGGCCAGCAGCTTTTGCACAGTGTCCGCCAGCAGCTGCCCGGTGAGGTTTTTCTCCTCAATGACGATGGCGGCGCCGGCATTTTGCAGCTCCAGCGCGTTATAATACTGGTGATTTTCTGCCACGTTGGGGCTGGGGATCAAAATGGACGCCCGCCCCACAGCCTCCAGCTCGGCCAAGGTCAGCGCACCCGAGCGCGCAATGACCAAATCGGCAGCCGCCAGCATCTGGGGCATATTGTTGATGTAGGGCATGACCTGCAGGTTTTCACCGGGGGCAAAGCCCTTTTCTTTTTGCAGGCGCTCAAACAGTGCCACGCCGCGCTTGCCTGTGGCGTGCAGGTGCAGCACATCGGCGTGGGTGTCGGCCTCCCACTTGCAGAGGTCGGCCACCACCTCGTTGACGCGGTCGGCACCCAAGCTGCCGCCAAAGCTGACAATGACGGTGCGCTGCCCCGCATTCAGATTGCGGCGGGCGGTCTCGCGGTCGGCAGACAGGATTTCAGGCCGCACGGGGTTGCCCACGACCAGCGTTTTTTCGGGCGCGCCGAGCTTTTCCACCGCGTCGGCGCTGGCGGCAAAGATGATGTCCACGTCCTTCGCCAGCAGCTTGTTGGTCACGCCGGGGAAGGCGTTCTGCTCGTCAATGGCGGTCTTGATGCCGCGCCTGGCGGCGGCGCGCACGATCGGCCCGCTGACATAGCCGCCGCAGCCGATGACCAAATCCGGCGATACTTCGTTGAGGATTTTTTGTGTGCGCGGGCCGGACAGTGCCAGATGCCACAGTGCCACCACATTGCGCACGATGTTTTCGGGCGTGATGCGGCGCTGAAAGCCGTTGATCTCAATGTGGTGGAAGGGATACCCCGCCTTGGTGACAAGGCCGTACTCCATCCCCTCTCTGCGCCCGGCAAAGTGAATTTCCGCCGTGGGGTCGGCGGCTTTCAGCGCACCGGCAATGGCCAGCGCCGGGTTGATGTGTCCGGCGGTGCCGCCGGCGGCAATCAAAACACGCATAGTTACACCTCGTTAAGCTTGATGTCCGGCGGCAGGCTTGCGGTAGACGCGGCGCTGCCCCAGCACCTTTTCGGTTTCGGCGCGCTCCTGCTTGCGGCGCGCGGCCTCGCGGGCGTTGCCGGCCCGCGATATACTGAGCAGGACGCCCATTTCACCCAACAGTATCAGCAAACTGGTGCCGCCGTAGGAAAAGAACGGCAGACCGATGCCGGTGTTGGGCAAAAGCGCCGTGTTGACGCCGATATGCCAGAATACCTGCCACGCGATCTGCGAGATAATGCCGATGCCCAACAGCGTGCCGAAATAATCCGGCGAGCGCAGCGCAATAAAAATGCCCTGCAAGATCAAGGCCGCAAACAGCAGAATGACCGCCACGGCGCCGATATAGCCCAGTTCCTCGCAGACGATGGCATAGATAAAGTCGTTTTCGGCGTAGGGCAGCCACTGGTGCTTTTGCACGCTGTTGCCGATGCCCACGCCGAACAGCCGCCCGCTGGCAATGGCGTAAATGCCCTGCCGCGTCTGGTAGCCCATACCGGCGGTGCTCGAGGGGGTCAGGCCGAAGGCTGCGCCCAGACGCACCGACTCGTAGCCCTTTTTGGTTTGGGTCAGGTAGTACAGATACGCCGCCGCCGCGCAGCCCGCCGTCGGTATGGCCATCGGCCACCAGCGCATACCCGTGCCCGAACAAAAGATGACGGTGCCCAAAATCAGCAGCATCAGCGCCATGCCGGAGCTGTGCTTTTGGAAGAACATAAGCACCAGAATGGGCAAAATGGGCAAAACCGGCTGAACCAGGCCATAGTAAAAGGTGGTGTTTTTATCGCGGTTGCGGTCGATGATATCCGCCGCGCACAGCATGACCGAGAATTTGGCCAGCTCCGACGGCTGAATGGAAATACCAAACACATACGCCCAGCGGTAGGTGCCGTTGGTGTCGTCCTTGGTGAAAAACGCGGCGATGATCATCAGAATTATGGTCACGATATACAGCGCCGTTTTGCCGTAGCGCAGGGCGCGGTAGTTGATGCGCGAAATGCCCAGCATGGCGACAAAGCCCACCACGGCGATCATAAACTGGGGACCGATATAGTGGTAGATATCCTTGTATTTGCTGTTGTATCCGCTGGAATAGCTGGCCGAAAACAGCATGACCAGCCCAAACACCAGCGTGACCGCCAGCGTGGCGACAAAGCCCCAGGAGACCGGCCCGCGGTCCTTTTTGGGCAGAGAAATTTGCAGCAGCATACGCAGGATGTTGCCCACCGTGCGGTCTGCCAGCAGACAGAGCATCTGCCACAGCAGGGCGAGGGCGCTTTGGTTTTGCGGTTCCATGGCTTGTCAGCTCCTTTCAGGGGGAATGTACGCGGTTACGCCGCGTCAGACGATGCAGATGTACAGAAGGCCCAGCGCCGCGCCGATGGCACCGATCAGGGCAAAAAAGCCGTCGATCTTGACTTCGTTCCAGCCGCGCAGTTCAAAGGCGTGGTGGATGGGCGTCATGCGGAAAATGCGCTTGCCGTGGGTGGCCTTGAAGTAGGCACGCTGGATCACCACGGTCATGGCGTCCCAGATGTAAACGATGCCGAAAAACAGCACCAGCTCGGGGCGGTCCATCACAAAGGCCAGCGCCGTGACCAACCCGCCGAAGAACATACTGCCGGTATCGCCCATAAAGACCTTGGCGGGGTAGAAATTCCAGACCAGAAAGCCCACGCAGGCCCCGGCGGCGGCTGCCGCCAGCAGCGAAACATGGATAAAGCCCAGCAGGCTGCCCGCCAGCAGGTAGCCGATCATCGACACAAAGGTCACGCCCGTGCAAAGACCGTCCAACCCGTCGGTCAGGTTGACGGCATTGACCAAAAAGATAATGCCAAAAAACGCGATGGGATAGTACAAAATGCCCAGATTCACCGCGCCCGCCACGGGAAACATGACCGTGGTGGACATCAGCCCCAGGGCGCGCAGCCCCAGCATGAACACACCTGTGACGACGACCTGCATAATGATTTTCTGCACAGGCGTAAGACCCAGGTTGCGGTGCTTGGCGACCTTGATAAAGTCATCCAAAAAGCCGATCAATCCGCTGCCCAGCGCCAAGAACAGCACCAGCAAAATGGCGTGCAGATGGCTTGCGCTGAACACACCGGCCTCCTTGCGGGCAAAGCCCAGCCATGCCGCGCCGACTGCGACCAGAATGCCAAAGATAAAGCACAGCCCGCCCATGGTGGGGGTGCCGTTTTTCTTGCTGTGCCAGGTGGGGCCTTCCTCTCGGATGGTCTGCCCGAAGTGCAGCTTGTGCAGGGCGGGTATCAAAAAGTAGCCGGTAACGGCGGTGACGAGAAAGCCGAACAAGGCGGCGGTCGCCAGCATCAGGGAAACTGTCTGTTCCACTAGGGATTCCTCCAAATTCACAAAGCGCGGGGCACCTTGCCCGCCCCTGTGTTATTTTTGGGCATCGGCATAGAAACGCTGCAAAAGCGTTTCCAGCCCCATGGCGTGGCTGGCCTTGGCCAGCAGCGCGTCACCGGGGTGCACAGATTGCCGTAAACATTGTAGCACTTCCTGCTCGGTTTGGCAATGCACGGTTGTTACACCCTTTGCCTTGGCGGCCTCGGCCATGGCGGCGCTGTGGGGGCCGTAGGCAATCAGTAAATCGACGCCTGCCTCCCCTGCCCAGACACCCGCATCGCGGTGGCCCTGCTCGCTGGCAGAGCCAAGCTCCAGCATATCGCCCAGCAGGGCAATTTTGCGGGGGTTGGGCAGTTCGCCCAACACCGAGAGGGCAGCCTTCATGCTGTCGGGGCTGGCGTTGTAGCAGTCCTCAATGACGGTGATGCCGTTCTTTTCGACAATATTCTGGCGCATACCCGTGGTCTGGTAACGGCTGAGTGCGGCGGCGCACTTGGCAGCGTCCAGCCCCAGGCGGGTGGCGGCGGTGTAGGCGGCCAGCGCATCGTACACGGTGTGCCGCCCCACGGTGGGGATGCTCACAGCAAAGCGGCCGTGTTCGGCGTCCGCCAGCGTAAAGCGGGTGCCGCCCGCCACGGTGGTGATATCCAGTGCGCGGACATCGGCTTCGGGCGCGTCGATGCCGAACCAGACGGCGCGCAGCCGCGGCGGCACGTTGGCGGTGGGCAGCAGGTCGTCGTCGGCGTTCAGCACCAGCGGCGCGCCGTCGGGCAGCCCTGCGCAGATCTCCATCTTCGCTTTCAGTATATTCTCCCGCGTGCCGAGATTTTCCAGATGGGACACGCCGATCAGCGTAATAATGGCGGCAGAGGGGCGGGCACAGCGGGTCAGGCGCTCAATCTCACCCGCATGGTCCATGCCCATTTCCACCACAGCGTACTCGGTGTCGGCGGTCAGGCGGAACAGCGTGTTGGGCACGCCGATGTCGTTGTTCTGGTTGCCCTCGGTCTTTAAGGTGTTGCCGAAGGCCGACAGCACTGCGTAGCAAAACTCCTTGGTGGTGGTCTTGCCCACGCTGCCGGTGACGCCGATCATACGCGGGCTGAACAGCATACGGTAGTTGGACGCCATGCGCACCATGGCCAGGGCGCTGTCCTGCACAAGGACGGTGCGGTTTTCGGGCACACCGGGCACGGGGTGGTTGGCGATGATATACGCCGCGCCGTTTTGGTAGGCGGCGGCGGCAAAGTCGTGGCCGTCCACTCGCTCGCCCGCAAAGCAGACAAAGACACAGCCCGGCTGCACCTTGCGGCTGTCGGTAACAACGGCGGTAACGGGCACAGGCTCGGCCAGCGTCAGCCCCGCCAGCAATTCATTGGCATGGATGGTTTGCATGATTTGTTGCCTCCTTTGGCAATTTACTCGGTGGTGATGGTCACAACGGTGCCGTAGGCAGCCTCGCTGCCGCCCGCCACATCCTGGCTGACCACCTTGCCGGACTCGCTGCCCACAAGGCGGACGTTCAGGCTGCTGCTTTTCAGCATCTGGGCGGCAAAGGTGCCGCTGCTGCCCACAACGTCGGGCACGGTGGTCTTGCTGTCCTGGTCGGTCTGGGTGTACAGATACACCGTCGAGCCCGCGGGCACGGTGGCACCTGCCACGGGGTACTGGTAGACGATGGTGCCGTTTTCGCCGATCAGGCGGTGCTGCAGGCCCTGCTTGTTCAGCTCTACCTGCGCGCCCGTCCATGTGTTTTCCAGGCAGTAGTGCACCTTGACTTCCTCGGTGGGGTTGTAGCTTGGGTCTTGCTCCAGACCCAGGTAGGGTGCGACCTCGCTGATGATGTTGCCCACAATGGGGGCCACGATCTGGCCCGCCAGGTCGCGCACCCAGCGCGGGTCGTCCAGCATGACGAACACTTCAATTTCGGGGTCGTCCACAGGCAGCACGGCGGCAAAGCTCATCTGCTTGTAGTAGTCGCCGTCGCTGCGCAGCGAACGGTCGGTACGCTCGGCTGTGCCGGACTTGCCGCCGATGCGGTAGCCCGCCACATAGGCGTTGCGGTTGGAGTGGCCTTCCTCGCCGTGACCGACGGTTTCCTCCATCATGGAAAGCAGCTGAGCGCTGACTTCCTCGGAGATGACCTGGCGGCGGATATCGGTCTCGGTCTGGGAGACCACGTTGCCCGCCTTGTCGGTGATTTTATCCACCACATAGGGCGTCACCAGATACCCGCCGTTGGCGACCGCCGCCACGGCCGTGGCCATCTGCAGCGGGGTGATGGACTCGTTTTGGCCAAAGGCCGCCGTGTACAGGTTGGTGTCGACGTTGGCCATCTGCTCGGCATTGTAGACGCTGGTCCAGCGGGTTTCGTTGGGCAGGTCAATGCCGGTGGGTTTGGTAAAGCCGAACGCCTCGATATAATTGTAAAAAGTCGAGGGCTGCAGGGTTTGCGCGGCCTGAATAAACCAGATGTTGCAGCTGTTGTTCAGCGCCTGCGCCATATCCTGCAAACCGTGGGTGTAGCCCAGGGCGCAGTGGTAGGTGTGCTTGTATTTTTCCGAGTCCTCGTTGACGGTCAGCTCGCCGCCGCAGTAAAACTCCTGCCCGGCGGTCATCACGCCGGAATCCAGCCCGGCAGCTGCCGTGACCAGCTTAAAGACCGAACCGGGGATATACAGCTCGGTGATGTTCTTATTCTTCCACTGGGACTCGCGCAGCATACCCTGCAGCCGGGTGTACTCGCTGCTGACGGTGTTGCCGTCCTCGTCCTGCGTGGTCTCGCGGCTGATGAGGCCGTCCGCCACAATGTCGGCCACCTGCTTTTCGCCCAGGCGGCTCTGCAGCCACTCGATGTCGTCGGCGGTGAGCGATTCGGCGTCGAGGATCGACTGCATTTTCTCGTCGGAGATCACATACGGCTGGTTGGGGTCAAACTGCTGGGTGGTGGCCATGGCCAGCACCGCGCCGGTCTTGACGTTCATCACAATGGCACAGCCGCGGCCGTGCACCTGATAGGTGTCCATGGCCTCGTCCAGATATTTTTCCACGATGGACTGCACGTTTTCGTCAATCGTCAGCACAAGGTCGTTGCCGTCCACAGCGTCATAGACCTTGGCGGCAGACTCGTCCAGCACCTCGCCGTCGCGGTTGGTTTCGGCAATGCTGCGTCCGGGCGTACCCGCCAACGTTTCCTCGTAGGATTTTTCCAGCCCGTAGGAACCCTCGCCGTCGGCATTGCAGAACCCCAGCACCGATGCCAGAAATTCGCCGTAGGGGTAGCTGCGCACACTGGTCTGCTCGGTGCGCAGGTAGACAATGCGCGCCCCCGTGGCGTTTTCATTTTCGGCGGGGATACGGTATTCGTCCGCATAGGCAAGGATCGCATCGGCCACGGGCTTTTCCACGCCCTTGGCAACCACGCGGTACTGGTACGGCTCGCCCGCGTCGTTTGTGGCGGTCAGTACGCTGTACACGGCCTCGGCGGTGGTGCCGTCGTTCAAAAGGTTGGCGATCTCCTCGGCGGCGGTTTGCAGCTGGGCGTCGGTCGCCCCCGCCTTGACGGAGGACGACGGGTCGCAGATGATGTTCCACACGGTGTTGGATTTGGCCAGCACCTTGCCGTTGGCGCTTAAAATGGAGCCGCGCGCGGCGGGCAGCACGGTGTCCTTGAGCTGCTGGGCCACAGCCTCGGTGCGGTACAGCTCGGCATCGCGCAGCTGCAGGGCGTACAGCTGGTAGATCAGCACACCGAAGCCGAAAATCAGAAACAACGCCGTGGCCACCAGCGTGCGCAGACGCATGTGAATATCCTGTTTGCGGCGGTCTGCCTTGTTTGAAGATTGTGCCATAAGCGGATTCCTTTTTTGCCTATTGCGGCTGCGAGCCTTCTTGCACAACGCGGCAATGCCGCATGGCAAAAAGGCTCGCAGCTACGGTGTTTTGTTGTCGTTACGGGTTCAGGCTGCCCCACAGGCTGAGCGCGGCGGTGCGTACCTTTGCCAAAAAGCGGGTGGCGCTGTCGCCGGTTTTTTCAATGACGCTGTCCTCCTCAAGCCGGACATAGGTGATCTGGCTTGCGTCCAGGCGAACCAGCCCCAGCCGACCCTCGGCAACCTCCTGCAGGCTGCTGCGGGAGGTAATCTCCCCCATTTTGGTGGAAAGATAATCGTACTCGCTGCAGGCGGCGGTCAGTTCGGCGCGGGCGCTGTTGATCTGGCCATTCAGCTCGGTCAGTTTAGCCTGGCTGTATACCACGCTGACGATCAGCCCCAGCAGCAGGGCGGCCGCCAACACGCGCAGGGTATTGGCCAAAAGATGCCCGGCCTTGCGCAGGCCGGTTTTGCCGCCGCGCACAACGCGCACGCTGGGCTGCGGGCGATCCAGTCTTTCGGCCGCCTGGTCATGCAGAAGTACAGTTGTCATAAGGGTGCCTTTCTATGCGCAAGCCTTACACCTTTTCCAACACGCGCAGCTTGGCGCTCCGCGCACGGCGGTTCTGCTCCAATTCTTCGGCGTTGGCTTCTATGGGCTTGCGGGTGATAAGTTTGGCCTTGGGTACGCCGCCGCAGGTGCACACCGGTTGTTCCGGCGGGCAGGTGCAGCGCAGCGCCCAATGGCGGAATTTGTTTTTGACGAGGCGGTCCTCCAGGCTGTGGAAGGTAATAACGCACAGCCGACCGCCGGGGGCCAGGCAGTTGAAGATGGCGTCCAGCCCTTCGTTGAGGGCGTCCAGCTCCGAGTTGACCGCAATGCGCACAGCCTGGAAGGTGCGGCGCGCGGGGTTTTTGGCCTTGCGGCGCTCGGCCGGGGGCACGGCGCTTGCCACAATGTCAGCCAGCTGCAGGGTGGTTTCAATGGGGGCTGTCTCGCGCACGGCGACGATCTTGCCGGCGATCTGCCAGGCATACGGTTCCTCGCCGTAGTCGCGCAGGATGCGGGTCAGCTCCTCACGGCTGAGGGTATTGACCAGATCCGCGGCGGTAGGGCCCTGCTGACTCATGCGCATATCCAGCGGGGCGTCGGCATGGTAGGAAAAACCGCGCTCCGCATCGTCCAGCTGATGGCTGGAAACGCCCAAGTCCAGCAAGGCCCCGTTGACCGCCGGGATGTCCAGTTCCGCCAGGACACGCGCCGCCTCGCGGAAGTTTACCTGCACCACCTGCGCCGGCAGGCCCTTTAGCCTTTCGGTGGCAACTGCCACCGCATCCGGGTCCTGATCCAACGAGATCAACCGGCCGGTCGTGAGGCGTTTTGCAATTTCTTTGCTGTGCCCTGCGCCCCCCGCCGTGCCGTCCAGATAGACACCCGTGGGGTCAATGTTCAAGCCGTCCAGGCAGGGCTGCAGCAGGACGGGAATGTGGGAAAATTCCATAACCAAATCCCTTTATATATCAAGACTTAACTCAGAAGTCCAGTTCTTCCATTTCGGCGGTAAAATCCTCGTCACTGTCGGCCTGGTTTGCGTTCCAGGCGGCGGTGTTCCAGATTTCGGCAAAGCTGCGGTTTCCGATGATGGTCACATCGTGGTCCAGCCCCGCGTACTCGCGCAGCTTGGCGGGCAGCTGGATGCGGCCCTGCTTGTCGGGCGTGACCTCCACAGCCGAGGCATACAGCATACGGCTGACCTTGCGCCCCTTTACAAGACCTTTTTCCTCGATCTTGGCCGCAACCTTTTCAAATTCATCGGCAGGGAAAGCGGCCAGGCAGTTGTCCAGCCATCGCGCCACAATAAAGGTCTCGCCCATCGTGTCACGGAAACGGGCAGGGAAATTCAGGCGGCCCTTGGCATCGATGGCGTAATCGTATTGACCAACCAGCACGCGGTTCCCCTCCCCTTTTGACAGATTGCACAAGAATTCGTTCTTGTTTTTGACGTTGCTGCGTTATCGCTGTGGAAAACTCGGTGGAAAGTGTGGATAACTACCCACATTTACCCAAAACCATGGGTGAATTACCCCTTTTTACCCACCTAGTACATTTAGTCTACCATCTGCCGATACAAAAAGCAAGCCCACAACAGAAAAAATCTGCTGTGGGCTTGAAATTTCACATATTTTTGGGAGCGACAGCTTTAGCGGCCCTGGCTGCGGGGGTTGCGGGCGGCGGCGTTGCGCAGGTTCATGCGGGTATTTTTGATTTCCGACACGCTGCGGGCCAGCGCCTCCTCCGAGTTTTTCAGGATGCTTTCGCAGTAGACGGTGGCGTTTCGGCTCAGCTCCTTGGCCTGGGTCTGCGCGGCGGTCAAAATCTCCACGGCGCGCTGCTGGCTGCGCTTGACGATTTCCTGCTCACTGACCAGTGTGCGGGCGCGCTCCTCGGCCTGCTGGATGATGCCCTCGGCCTCGATGCGGGCATTTTTTACGATTTGTTCGCGGTCGTTGACGATTTTTTTGCTTTCCCGCACTTCGTCGGGCATGTTGTTGCGCACCTCGTCAATGATATCACGCATACGGTCGACGTCCACCACGCGCTTGGCAGAGGCAAACGGCACAGCCGAACCTGCATCCAGGGTCTCCTCCATCATATCCAGCAATTCTTCTACGTTCATACCTGTTCCTCTTTCTCATAGCGGCTGACCATGATCTTGCCGTAAATATATTGTTTGGTGCGCGTCAGGCTGCCCACGGTCTCCGGCAGGTCGGCCTCGCGCTCGCTCTCGCAAAGCACCACGCCGCCGGGGGCTACCTTGCTCTCCAGCGCGGGCAGCACCGCCGCCAAAGTATTGTGCCTGTACGGCGGGTCGAGCAATACGATGTCAAACGGGCCGCGGATGTTGGCCAAAAAGCGCAGGGCCTCGCCGCTGCGGATATCGGCAGCGCGCTCCACGCCCGCCGTCTTGCAGTTGGCGGCAACAACAGCCAGTGCACTTGCGTTTTGATCTACAAAGACACAGCTTTTTGCCCCGCGGGACAGCGCCTCAATGCCCAGTTGGCCGCTGCCGGCAAACAGATCCAGCACCCGCGCACCGGGCACCAGAAACTGCACGCTGGAAAACATGGCCTCCTTGACACGGTCGATGGTGGGGCGGGTAACTTCCTCGCCGGGAAGTGCCTGCAAATTTTTGCCGCGGGCTGTACCTGCGATGACGCGCATGGGCTGTACCTCGTTTCTGTGGGTTGGTTAAAGAATATCAATATAATTATGATACCTCCCTCCCCCATTGTCAAGGGGTGGAAGGTGTAAAATAAATGGAGTATTTCAGTTTGTCAAAAAAGCCCTTTGTCGGGTAGTAATGTAGGGATGGGTCTTGACCCATCCGCACCGCTGGCTGCGCGCAGCGCATAAAATCGCGCCGAACGGCGCGCGGTTTTCTCGTTACGCCGCGCTTTTGGCAAGGCGGCACGGAACGGTCAAGACCGTTCCCTACAAACCAACCGTTAGGTTGCAAATGCTGCATAAAGGCAAAGAAGGTTTTTCGACAGTCTGCCAACACCCCACCGGGGTGTTGGTTCCCGCTTGCGGGTGGTCGGGCTGTTCGACTCCTCATCACCGCAATTAAAAATCAAGCCCCCGAACCGGGACACGGTTCGGGGGCTTGGTTTTTAAGCGGCTGATGGGAGTCGAACCCACGTCCTCAGCTTGGAAGGCTGATGTACTAGCCGTTGTACGACAGCCGCACAACGTACTTATTATACGTTCATGGGGGTCGTTTTGTCAAGGCTTTTCGGCGGGGTCACTCATAATTTTTTCGTCAGATGCTGGAATAGCCAAAGCTGTTTACCAGCGCATCGATCTTTTTGCCCTCCTTGCACCAGGGGCAGTTGTGGGCGTCGTAGCTGCGGTAATCGGGCAGGTCGTTGGGGTCAAAAATGCTGCGCACGGGGTAACCGGCGCACTCGGTTTCGGTGGCGAAGATGGCCGCAATACCGGCAGGCTCGCCGCCGTAGTAGCGGATGGCCTCCACCGCACCCTGCACGGTGTAACCGGTGGTAACGGACGCCGCCAGCACCAGAACGTGCTTGCCTTTGATCATGGGAGCGGTATTTTCGCGGAACAAAAGCTGGCTGCCGGTGGTATGCTCCGGCGTGACAACATAGATGGTCTGGTGGGCGTTCATGTTGGTAAAGCCGTCCTTGGTCAGCTCGCTGGCCATGCAGGCACCGATGACCTCGGTGCCGTCCAGGCAGAGGATCGTGTCAATGATCGTGGTGGATTTGTACTCGCTGACAAGCTCGGCCGCCACGGCACGGGCCTCGGACAGGCGGAACTTACTGAGGGTCACATCAATATAATAGTTGATGTGGCTGTGACTGGTTGCGTAGTGACCTTTGCTGACACGCAGCAGCAGGTTGGGATTGCCGGTGGGAAGTTTTACAAGATTCATGGCCATGGGGGTTCCCTCCTTACAATGTATATGTACTATTGTACAAACTTTGTATAAATATTGCAACGAACGCATTCACCAAAATCGCAGCCTTATTTTTGGTAACTTTTTTCTGCCCCTTTGCACTTTGATTTGGGATATGGTATAATGAGACAATTCCGCATAATTCTAAGTGCCGATACGGCGAGCGAGGGGCGGCAGATGCTAAGCCAAAAGCGCAGGCAATACTTTGTGTATTGGCGAGCATTTTGGCAACGCAGATGCCGTGCCGCAGCCGCCGGAGCGGTGCTTAAGCCGTAAGGCGGGAATTGTGCGGTGTTGTCTAAGTAAAATTTGTAAATTGGGGAGGTTTGCGCATGGCATACAAACTGGCAGAATTGCACGGTGACACGGTAGCCGTGCCGCAACTGGTGCTGGCGCGCCTGACCCAGACCGACGGCAACACAATGCGCGCCGCGCTGTATATTTTGCAGACCGGCGACACTGACCCCCACACCATGGCGCGGGCGCTGGGTCTGCCCAGTGTGGAGGCAGCCCGCCGGGCACTGCAATACTGGTCAGGGGCTGGTCTTTTGGAAAAAGAGCGCGGCACCGCTGCCGCCCCCGCCGCCGAGGCACCTAAAAAAATCGACCTGGCCGGCCTGAATGACCCGTATATTTCCGTATTGTGCGAGGAATCGCAGACGGCGCTGGGCAAGGCGCTGAGCCGCAGCGAGCTGCTGCGGCTGGTTGCCCTGTACACCGAGGACGGCTGGCAGCCCGATGTGATCCTGCTTTGCTGTGCCGAGCAGGCCCGCCGCAAGCACGGCACCGTGGCCGCCGTGGTGCGCGAATTGACCCGCTGGCGGGCGGACGGCGTGGAAACCGGCGAGGACGCCGAGCGCTACCTGCGCAAGGTCAAGCAGCGCGAGGAATGGTGCGACGACGACGCCGCGCAGTTCGGCACCGCGTCCGACAAGCTGACCGCGTGGGAGCGCAAGGCCATCGCCCGCTGGCATGAGGAATGGGGTGCCTCGGCCGAGTTGATCGGCGAGGCGATCCTGCGCGCCGGGGACAAGCTGTCCGTGCGCTATGTGGACGGCATTTTGCGGTCCTGGCGCGCACAGGGCATCACCACCGTGGCCGCCGCGCGCGGGCAGGGCCAGCTGAACGGCAGCAACATTTTGACCACCGCGCGCCCGGCAGCAACCCCCGCCGCCGCGCAGAAAGACCTGTTCAACCGCGATTGGGCGGCTGTTTTTGACGAGGAGGGCTAACCCATGCGCACCAAAGATGAACTTTTCCGAGCGGCTCAGCGGGAAATCGCTGCCCGCCGCCAGCACGCCGTAATGCTGGCCGATACCGCCCGCCGTGCCGCGTTTGCCGCCCACCCGGAGCTGGCCACCGCCGATGACGCCCACATGCGCGCCGGTCTGGGGCTTGCCAAGGCTGCCGCCCTGGGCGGCAATATGGCCGCTGCACAGGCCGCCCTGGCCGATGCAGACGCCGCCCTGGCCCGCGCCTACAGGGATGCCGGTTTCGGCGAGGACGCCTTTGCTCCCGCCTTTACCTGCCCCGTTTGCGGCGACACCGGTATGCAGGGCGGCAAGACCTGCCGCTGTGTGGCCGAGACCGCCCGCCGCCTGCGCCGCGAGGAGATCAACGACGCCAGCCCGCTGGGACTTTGCCGCTTTGACAGCTTTGAGGTCACCCGTTACAGTGAGGCTGTGGAGCCGGAGTTGGGCATCCCGCCGCGTGTCTACATGCAAAAGCTGCTGGATTTCTGCAAAAACTACGCTGCACAGTTCCGTTCCGACAGCAAAAACCTGCTGTTTATGGGAAGCAGCGGCCTGGGCAAGACCCATCTGGCGCTGGCCATCGCCGACGCCGTGCTGGAAAACGGTCACGACGTTTTGTACACCAGCTCCGCCGCGCTGGCCGCCCACCTGGGACGCGAGCACTTTGACTTTGACGGCGGGGACGAGTGGCTGACCGCCTGCCAGGAGGCTGACCTGCTGATTCTGGACGACCTGGGCACCGAGTACATCAGCCCGCTGACCATCAGCATTTTGTATGAGCTGATCAACACCCGTATGCTGACCCAGCGCCCCACCATATACACCACCAACATCACCGATCAGGCTGTGTTCACCGCACGCTATACCGAAAAGGTCGCCAGCCGCATTATGGGCAACTGCCGGATGTTCAAGTTTTTCGGCACCGACCAGCGGCTGCCGGGCAACAAAACGAAATAAATTTATAGGCAGCGCGGGTTTTGCCCTGTGCTGCCTATATTTTTAACACAAAAACGTGAATCTGTTCTTTTTCTTTTCATATTTATGCGGTATAATAAGATAAGTATGGTGGGTTTTGCCCACAACAGGGAGGAAATTGAGAGTATGGCTAACGAAAAAATTCTGGTCGTGGATGACGACAAGAACATCTGCGAGCTGCTGCGCCTGTATCTGGTCAAGGAAGGCTACAACGTGACGATGGCGCACGACGGCGCCGCCGCCCTGACCGAGTTTGATAAGCTGCACCCCGACTTGGTCCTGCTGGACGTTATGATGCCTGTGATGGACGGCTGGGAGGCCTGCCGCAAGCTGCGCGCCAAGAGCAACACCCCCATCATTATGCTGACCGCCAAGGGTGAGACCTACGACAAGGTGCTGGGTCTGGAGCTGGGCGCCGATGACTACATCGTCAAGCCCTTTGACGCCAAGGAGGTCACCGC
This sequence comes from uncultured Gemmiger sp., assembly GCF_934561205.1. GTDB lineage: Bacteria > Bacillota > Clostridia > Oscillospirales > Ruminococcaceae > Gemmiger. The sequence continues at coordinate 36,381 of NZ_CAKTFU010000007.1, forward strand.
CCGCATCAAGGCCGTGCTGCGCCGCACCGCCGCCAAGGACGAAGGCAGCAAGGGCGTGTATGATTTCGACAACCTGCATCTGGATATGAGCCGCTATGAGCTGAAGGTCAAGGGCAAGGTGGTGGAGGCCCCGCCCAAGGAGCTGGAGCTGCTGGCCTGCCTGGCCGGGCACCCCAACCGCGTGTACACCCGTGACCAGCTGCTGGACGAGGTGTGGGGCTTTGAGTATTACGGCGACTCCCGCACCATTGACGTGCACGTCAAGCGTCTGCGCGAAAAGCTGGAGGGTGCCTCCGACAAGTGGAGCCTGAAAACCGTCTGGGGCGTCGGCTACAAGTTTGAGGTCAAGGAATGAGCCGCCGCAACACGATAAGCCGCGAGCTGCTTTCGACCATTGCCACCGTGTTGGTGCTGGGGCTGGCGTTTATGTGCGTGATCCAGACCGCGCTGTCGGCGGCGTATTTTGTCAGCGAGCGCCATGCCGCCCTGAGCGCCGTGCTGGACGGCGCCACCGCCCTGAGCAACCGCTTTGCGGACGAAGGCTCCATTGTGACGCGGCCGTTTTCTGACGATACCATGTTGGAAAGCGCGCAAAACGGCTTTGAGCTGTTCAACACGGCGTCGGGCGCGCTGGTTTACATTGCCGACAAAAACGGCAACATTTTGCTGCACACCAGCTGTGCCGATTTGACGGGGCAGAGTATCCCCGCCGAACTGCTGCAGGGCATCGGCCCCGGCAGCGACCTGTTTGACACGGGCAAGATGGGCGGCGTGTACACCCAGCGGTACTATACCGCCGGGCGGCTGATCAGCATGGGCGGGTACGACGGCTATCTGTTTGCCGCCACCCCCATGCGCGGGCTGTTTTTGTACATAAAAGATATGCTGATCATGTTCGGCATTTCGGCGGCGGCCATTTTGCTGCTGTGCAGCTTGCTGTGCATGCTGCTGGCCAAGCGCATCACCACCCCCATCGAAAACATCAGCGTGGCGGCCCGCCGGCTGGGCAGCGGCGATTTTACCGCCCGTGCCCCCGTGGACGGCTGCGTAGAGCTTGCCGACTTTGCCACGACCTTTAACAATATGGCGGCGCGGCTGCAAACCATCGACAACTCGCGCGGGCAGTTTATGGGCAACATTGCCCACGAGCTTCGCACCCCCATGACCACCATCAAGGGCTTTATCGACGGTATGCTGGACGGCACCATCCCGCCGGAGGAAAACCAGCGGTATCTCGCCATCGTCTCGCAGGAGACGGGGCGTTTGGCGCGCCTTGTGCAGAATATGCTGGACATCACCAAGCTGGAGGCGGGCGAGGTGCCCATTCACGCCAAGACCTACGACGTGTGGCAGACCATCACCGACGTGGTGCTTGCGGACGAGCAGCGCATCGAGGACGGCAAAATCGATATTCAGGGCTTGGGGGGCGACCCGCTGCCCATCTACGCCGACCCAGATTTTGTACATCAGGTCGTCTATAATATCGTGGACAATGCCATCAAGTTCACCCCCGAAAAGGGCGTTATCACCTTCTCGGCCCAGCGTCGGGGCGACATGGTGGAGGTGTGCATCGAGAACACCGGCGCGGGCATTGCCGCCGAGGCGCTGCCCTTTGTGTTCGAGCGCTTTTATAAAGAAGATCGCTCCCGCGGGATGAACACGCGCGGCAGCGGCCTGGGGCTGCATATCTGCAAAATTTTGATCAACCTTTCGGGCGGCGAGATTCACGCCGAGAGCGAGGAAGGTCAATGGTGCCGGTTTGTGTTTACCCTGCCGGCGCATCCGTAATTTAGAGCAACAAAAATAAACCGTATGGAATTGTTTTTCCATACGGTTTTGTTTTTGCCTGTTTTTATCAGTCTGCCACGGCGGGCTGGTCCATCAGCAGCTCGGGGGGCAGGTCATCGTCGTCCAGTTCTTCCTCGCGGGAGGCGTCGTAGTCAAAGCTGACATTCAGGGCGGTGGCGGCGCTTTCGATGACATCATCCACATCCACCAGATCGTCCTCTGCCATAACGAACAGCACCTTATCGCCAAAGGTCACCACGCGGGCGTGGTCGGCGGCCACACAGACCCACTTGTGCATATTCACGCCGTTCAGCACGGCATCCGCGATGGTTTGGGCGTCCTCGGCATTTTTAACGCGCAGCAGCACCATGCTGTACGGCTGGCTGCCGATGCTCGGCTCGGTCAGGACAGCCGCGTCCACAAGGGCGGCCTGTTCGGGGGTCAGCCCCGTCTGGTAGGTGTACCAGGTTTCGTCGTTCAGGTCAACGGCCACGGTTTCCACCATCATCAGCCCGACGTCGTAGACAGCAGTCATCTTGTCGACGATTTCCTTCAGTTCGGCGTCCGGCTCGGGCATCTCCTCGTCCACGCCGAACTCCCCGTCAATATCCTCGGCGGGGGCGGAAGTGGCCGGCTCGCTGTCGGGGGTGGGGGTCGGTTCTGCCGCAGAGGAGGATGCGGCATTGCCGCAGGCAGTCAACAGCAGGGCGGCAGCCAGGGCGGCGGCGGTCATCATCTTTTTCATGGTAGCAATCCTTTCTCGGTCAAGATCTCTTGCGGGGAAAACGGTACATCCCAGGGGTCCTGCGGGGGCATCGGCATAACCAGCGCAGCGGGGCAAAGCAGCAGCTTTTCCCCTGTATAGTGTGCCAAAAAGCGGTCGTAATACCCGCCGCCGCGTCCCAGCCGTGTGCCGTTTTGCCCGGCAGCCATGCAGGGCACCAGCGCAAGCGCTGCACCCGGCAGGGTGGCAGGGTCAACGGCGGGCAGGGCGGCGGGCGGCTCGGCAATGCCGAAATGCCCCGCAACCAACTGCGACAGTGACGTAATGTGCACCCAGTCCATCTCGGTTTTGGAGACAACGCGCGGCAGCAGCAGGCGCTTGCCCTCCGCCAAGGCGCGGTGCAGAATGGTGGAGGTGTCCGGCTCGTCCGGCAGGGCGGCAAAGCACAGCACGGTGTCGGCGCGCTGCCACACGGGCAGGGCGAACAGTATGCGGGCCATATCGGCCCCGATGCCGTGCATATCCAGCACGGCGCGCTGCTGCGCCGCAAAGCGGCGGGCTTCCTGTTTGGTCATGGGCAGTACCTCCTTGTTTGCAAGGTATCATACCATATTCCCCGTCAATATACAAGACGGGAAATTCTGCGGTGTGTTACACCCCGTCGCAAAAAAGTGCATATTTTCCTGCCGCAGCTGCCATACTGCCTGCAAGGAGGAGTATGCAGATGAAAACTTTCAAAAAATGTATGCTTTTGCTGTCCGTCATCGGCAGCATCAACTGGGGCATCTACGGCATTTTCGGGTTCAATGCCATCGGCTGGCTGCTGGGCGGCAGCCTGAGTTGGCTGTCCCGCGCGGTGTTTATCGTGGTAGGTGCGGCGGGCCTATACCTGCTTTTTGAGCTTTGCTGCAAGGATGACTAAACAAAGGCGGGCAGTCGGAACTGCCCGCCTACTTATTACGGCTACAAAATTTCTTCCCCAAGGGTCCGGTCGGTGCGGCTGTGGGCGCGCACGCTCAGCACAATGCCGACGCACAGGTACATCATCAGGGCGCTGGAACCGCCTGCCGAGAAAAACGGCAGCGTCACGCCGATGACGGGCAGCACCTGCAGGTTCATCCCCAAATTGATGACCGTCTGCAAAAACAGCGCCGCAAAAATCCCCACGCAGATGCTGCACCCCAGCGCGTCCGAGGCGCCGCGGGCTGTGTTCAGGGTGCGCAGGCAGATGGCCACCAGCAGCGCCAGCACCGCCGCCGCGCCCAAAAAGCCCAGCACGTTGGCGGTGTAGGCAAAGATGAAATCGTTCCACGCGTTGGGCACAAAGATGTGCTCGCCGTCAAACAGTCCCTGCCCCGTCAGCCCGCCTGTGCCGATGGCCATTGCCCCCTTATTTTGCTGGTAGGCAATGTCCGCCAGCGCGGGGTCGTCGGGCGTCAGCACTGCCAGAATTCGCTTGAACTGGTAGCCCTTTAAGATGCCGGGACGTATCGCCAGCAGGGCACCGACCCCCGCACACCCCGCTGCCAGCCCGCCGCCCACCAGCCAGTGCGACAGCCCGCCCGCATACAGCATGACCAGCCCCACGCCCAAAAACACCAGCGCGGTGCCGTCGTCGCCCTGCAGGTGAATGGCCGCAGCCGGGGCCAGCAGGTGCACCAGCAAAAGCAGCAGCATTGCGGGGCGGTTGATCTTGTCCCGCACACGGCTCAGATGCAGCGCAAAGGTCAGGATAAAACTGATTTTTGCCAGCTCGGCGGGCTGAAAGGTCATGCCGCCCACGCGATACCAGCTGTAATTGGACGTGCCGCCCGCATCGTAGCCGATGGTCACAAACCCGGCATGGAAATTGTGCAAAAACAGCGTAGGCAGCACAAACCCCCACGAAACCGCGCAATGCAGCGGCCACGCATGAGCCAGGGCACGGTAGTCCACCGTGGAGAACACCACGGCCAGCAGCAGCCCGAACAAGGCTGACAGCAGCTGCACCGATGCCTTGTTGTTGGAGCCAAGCTGCGTCTGCCCGATGGACATCAGCACCAGAATGCTCAGGGCGCTGCACACCGCGCACAGCGCCAGATACCCTGCGTCCACGCGGCGCAGATACCGCCGAATCAGCCTATACACGGCATACGCCTCCCCTCTGTCTGTACTCTATTATACTGTATGGGCGCGGAATTTTCCACTACATAAATTAAATTTTACAAAACGCGAACTTTGTAGTATAATACTATTATTACCGTGTGTCTGTAAACGGGACGCGGCGTATAGGCAATACCGCATAATTCTAAGTGCCGATACGGCGAGCGAGGTGCGGCAGCTGCTAAGCCAAAAGCGCAGACAATACTTTGTGTATTATCGAGCATTTTGGCAAAGCAGATGCCGTGCCGCAGCCGCCGGAGCGGTGCTTAAGCCGTGAGGCGGGAATTGTGCGGTGTTGCCTCAAGCAAAGGAGTATGCAGCTATGCAGCAGATCATTACCCATTCCCGGCAGGAAACCGTAGACTTTGCCAGGCAGTACGCCAAAACCCTGCCCGCCGGTGCCTTGCTGGCGTTTACGGGGGGCCTGGGCGCGGGCAAGACCGCCTTTTGCCAGGGTCTGGCCGAAGGGCTGGGCTGTACCGACCCTGTTTCCAGCCCGACGTTTGCCATTGTGAATTACTACCGCGGTGCACGCCCGATGGCACACTTTGACCTTTACCGCATCCATACCGAGGGGGATCTGGCCGCCGCCGGGTTCTACGACTATCTGGATATGGGCGCTGTTGTCGCCTGCGAGTGGAGCGAAAACTGTGCCGAGCTGCTGGCATTGGAGCACCCCATACACATTCACATTGAGCGGCTGGACGAAAACACCCGCCGCATCACGATTGACTGATCGTATTATTTTACATTTTGTATAATTTAAGGTGAGCTTATGAATCTTTTGGCTGTCGATACCGCCGGCAAATCCTGTGCCGTGGCGGTCATGCGGGACGATACCCTGCTGTACGAAGCCCAATGCAACAACGGCCTGACCCACAGCGAAACCCTGCTGCCGATGATCGACACCGCGCTGCGCGCCTGCGGCCTGACGGTGGACGACCTGGACGTGCTGGGTGCCACCAACGGGCCAGGCAGCTTTACGGGGCTGCGCATCGGGCTTTCGGTCATCAAGGGGCTGGCGCAGCCGCGCCAGATCCCCTGCGTGGGGGTTTCCACCATGGCGGCGCTGGCCTACGGCATGAACGGCGAGGGCACGGTGATCGCCGCGCAGGACGCCCGCCGCGGCCAGGTCTACTGGGCCGGCTTTGACCTTGCCGACCACACCCGCCTGACCCCCGACGCCGCCGCCCCCGTGACCGAGTTAGAAAATTTTGTCAAAACCTGTAAAAAACCTTTGTTTTTTGTTGGCGACGGCGCGTACTTGTGTTACAATACCTATGGGCAGCAGAACGGCGTTGTCCCCTGCCCCCCTGCATTGCAGGTGCTGCGGGGTGCCGGTGCGGCGCTGGCTGCCAAAGCCCTGGCCGATGAAGGCCAATGTGTACCCCCTGCCCGGCTTTTGCCGGACTACCATCGCTTGAGCCAAGCCGAGCGGGAACGCGCAGAGCGCGTAAAACAACAGGAAGGAATTTGACCATGCAATTTGATAAGCCTATCGCACTGGCTGCCGACCACGGCGGCTATGAACTGAAAGAAGCCATCAAGGCCCACCTGACCGAGCAGGGCATCGCCTTTGTGGATTTCGGCACCGATTCCACCGCCAGCGTGGACTACCCCGACTACGCCGCCAAGGGCTGCGATGCCGTTGTGGACGGCCGCTGCGCCCTGACCATCCTGTGCTGCGGCACCGGCGTGGGCATGTCGATGTGCGCCAACAAGATCAAGGGCATCCGCGCCTGCTGCTGCAGTGATACCTTCAGCGCCGAGTTTACCCGCCGCCACAACAACGCCAACTGCCTGTGCCTGGGCGGCCGCGTGGTGGGTGCGGGTCTGGCTTTGCAGATCGTGGACGCCTTCCTGAACGCCGAGTTCGAGGGCGGCCGCCACCAGAACCGCATCGACAAGATGATGGCGCTGGAAAACCGCTGATTTCCCTGTTTCTCTGCCTGTAGCGACAGGCTGACCAATAATGTATTTCTTAATTTGAAGGAGATTGTATTATGAGCGTTGTCGAAATCGTCGATCATCCCCTGATCCAGCACAAAATCAGCCTGCTGCGTGACCGCAACACCGGCACCAAGGAGTTCCGCGATCTGGTAAGCGAGATCGCCATGCTGCTGTGCTACGAGGCCACCCGCGACCTGCCCACCGAGGAGGTCGAGGTCGAGACCCCCGTGGCGCTGGCCCGCACCAAGGTTCTGGCCGGCCGTAAGCTGGCACTGGTTCCCATCCTGCGCGCCGGTCTGGGCATGGTCGACGGTATGCTGAGCCTGATCCCCGCCGCCAAGGTCGGCCACATTGGCATGTACCGCAACGAGGAGACTCTGGAGCCTGTTGAATACTACTGCAAACTGCCCAACGACATCAACGAGCGTGAAGTCTTTGTTCTGGACCCGATGCTGGCCACCGGCGGCTCTGCTTCCGACGCCATCGGCCAGATCAAGGCACGCGGCGCCAAGCACATCAAGTTCATCGGCCTGATCGCCGCACCGGAGGGTCTGAAGGCCCTGCATGAGGCCCACCCCGATGTGGACATCTACGTTGCCGCGCTGGACGAGCGCCTGAACGACAACGGCTACATCATCCCCGGTCTGGGCGATGCCGGCGACCGTATCTTCGGCACGAAGTAATTTGGGTTATAACAAAAGGCGTATGCCCCTTGGGGCATACGCCTTTTTGCATTATTTTAGGTTGCGCAGGTCGGCGCTTTCGCGGAAATCTTCGTAATCTTTGGAAAGCGACGGGCTGTAATAGGGGTCGTGCAGGATATTTTCCTTGCCGTGCACAGCGTACAGGCGGTCATGTTCGGCGTCAAAGCGTGCTTTTTTGGTAGCGTCCTTCTCGTCCGAGCCGCGGGATTTGCTCTCATAATGGTACAGCTCCGCATACGGCGTCCAGACGATGCGCCAACCGGCATCGCGCACCCGCAGGCAGAAATCCACATCGTTGAAGGCAACGGTGAACGCTTCGTCCAAGCCGTGAACGGCATCGTACACGGCGGTGCGCACCAGCAGGCAGGCCGCCGTCACGGCGGAGTAATCCTGCACGGTGGCCAGCCGGAACATATACCCGCTGCCGCCCCGCTTATGGAACTTGTGGCTGTGCCCGGCGTAGCCGCCCAGCCCCGTGACCACACCGGCGTGCTGCACGGTGTCGTCGGGGTAGTACAGCATCGCGCCGCAGATGCCCACGCCGGGCTGGCTGCACTCGCCCACCATCTGGGTAAGCCAGTCGCCGTTGATGACCTCGACATCGTTATTCAGCAGCAGCAGATACTGCCCGTGGGCGTACCTGCGCCCAAAGTTGTTGATGGCCGAGAAGTTAAACCCGCCGTTGTAGGTCACCACGCGGGCGTTTTCGTACCGTTCGGGCAGGTTTTTGTAGTAGGCAAAGGTGGCACGGTCGGCGGAGTTATTCTCGATGACCAGCACCTCAAAGTTTTCGTAGGTGGTTTTTGCGTACAGGCTGTGCAGGCACTTTTCCAAATCGTCGATGTGATCCTTGTTGGGGATCAGAATGGACACCAGCGGCTGCGGCTCGTCAATCTGCCAGTTGACGTGGCAGGTGCCGGGGAACTTGCCCTCCTCCACGGTGCCGCGGCGGCCTGTCGCGGCCAGGTGGTCGGCCACGGCCTTTTGCGCCGCCTTGACCACATAGGGCTTGGCGCCCGTGCCGCTGCTGGTGGACGCCGCGTGTACCCGCCAGTAATACAGCACCTGCGGGATATGCAGGGGCTTGGCGGCGGGGTCGCGGCGCTGCATTTCGTCGATGATACGCAAAAACAGGTCGTGATCCTGTGCGCCGTCGCACGCTGCGCGCTCACCGCCCACAGCCTCAAACAGTTCCTTTTTGAACACTGCCAGGTGGCAGATGTAGTTGACGGCCATCAGGTATTCGGGCGCGTAGTCGGGCTTGAAGTGCCCGACCTTGGGGCGTTCGGGGGATTTTTCAAACAGGGCCTCGTCGCTGTACACAAAGTCGGCATCGGTTTCGGCCAGCAGTTTGCCCGCACAGTACACAGCGTGGGGAGCCAGCATATCGTCGTGGTCCGCCAGCGCAAGGTAGGGGCCTGCCGCCAGCTTGGCGGCGGCGTTGGTGTTGGCGGAAATGCCCTGATTTTCGATTTTGGCGTAGACGATGCGCGGTTCGTTGGCGGCGTATTCCCGCACGATCTCCGCCACCTTGGCGTGGTCGGCATTGCTGGCGTCCACCAGCACAAGCTGCCAGTTGGGGGCGGTCTGCCCGATGACGCTTTCGATATATTGGCGCAGGAAGTTTTCCGGCGTGTTGAACAACGGTGTCAGGATACTGACAGTAGGAAAATTTTGCGACGCCGCGTCCTGCCGCTGGGCTTGCAGGGTTTCCTTGCTTGGCAGGTAGCGCGCCTTTTTGCCCAGGAACCGCCGCTTAAAAAAGCCCGCCGCGCGAGATGCCATGGCACCCACGCCCTGCTCCCGCGTGAGGGTGCAGGCGTAGCCGAACAGCTCCTTGATTCGTTTGGATTTTTGACTCATAGCAGCTCCTCATAAAAGCAATCATTTTCCCACGTTTATTCACCCGATGGGTTGCCTTGTCGGGGTAGTTGCCGGGCGGCATATATGCCGCCCCTACAGACCGACCCGTAAAATCAGTATTGCCGTAAAGCTGCGGGCGGGGCTTGCCCCGCCCCTACGGCGCAACAGTTTTATGCGTTGCAACGCAGGTTTATCGTTTTTACCGCAGGCCGAAATTTTCGACCTTGTTGGTGAAATGGGGGTTGTAATAGGGGTCGTAATTGTCGATATACGGTTGATATTTCTCGTAGAAATTGGCTTTTTCGCGCTCGTAGCGCTTGGCGTTTTCGCTCAGGGTGTCCAGCCCGCGGCTGCGGCTTTCGTAATGGATGGCCTGCGCCAGGGGGGTGTAGACGTTCAAAAGACCCTTTTGCCACAGCTTCAGGCAGTAGTCCACATCGTTGTACGCCACCGCGAACTTTTCTTCGTCCAGACCGCCCATTTCACGGTAGAGCGCTGTTTTCGTCATCAGGCAGGCACCTGTCACGGCCATGAAATCCTGTGTGGTGACAAGGCGGTACATGTCGCCCACGGCATCGGCGGGGTGGCCCTTATGGCTGTGACCCGCGCTGCCGTTGATGCCCATAACAACGCCCGCGTGCTGGATCTCGTTGTCGGGGTAGATGAGCTTGGCGCCCACCGCGCCCACGTCGGGACGCTGGCTGTAGCTGAGCATCTCCCGCAGGAAATCCTGTGAGGTGATCTCGATATCATTGTTCAGCAGCAGCAGCTGTTCGCCGTTGGCAAACTGTGCGCCAAAGTTGTTGATGGCCGAGAAATTGAACCCGCCCTGATACCGCACCACGCGGCAGTTGGCAAATTTCTGCGGAATTTGCGCGTAGTAACGTTCGGTTTCGGGGTCGGTGGAGTTATTCTCGATGACCAGCACCTCAAAATTGTCGTAGCCCGCATTTTTATACAGGCTCGTCAGACAGCGGTCCAGGTCGTCCGTGTGGTCCTTGTTGGGGATCATAACCGTGATCAGCGGGTGCCCCGTCAGCTCATAGTGCAGCTGGAACGCGCCCGGTGCGCCGGGAATGGCGTGGGCTTCGCCCTGCAGCCCGATGCGCTGCAGGTGCGCGTTGATGGCGCGCTCCCCTGCCGCAACCGCGTAGGGCTTGGCGTCCATGGTTTGGGCGGTGGAACCGGCGGCGGCGCGCCAGACGTACAGACACTTCTTGATGTGATAGATTTTTGTTGCTTTTTCGGTCAGGCGCAGAATCAGGTCGTGATCCTGTGCGCCGTCAAAATTCGGGTCCTCATACGCGCCCGCAGCGTTCAGCAGTTTGCGGCTGAACACAGCGAGATGGGTAATATAGTTGACCCCGCGCAGGTAATCGGGCGCGTAGTCGGGCTTAAAGTGGTAACCGCCCAGCTCCTTGAAGTTGTCCGAGAGGACAATTTCGTCACTGTATACAAAATCCGCGCCCGTGCTTTGTATAGCCTTTACAACGTCATACAGGGCGTTGGGGTACAGCACGTCGTCGTGGTCCAGCAGGGTCAGATACTCGCCCGTGGCGGCCTCGAACCCTTTGGTGGTGTTGGCGGCAATGCCGGCGTTTTCAACCTTGCGGTAGACAATGCGGGCGTCCTTTTGTGCCAGCGCCGCCGCCTTGGCGGAACACTGCGCATGGGCGGCATCGCCGGCGTCCACCAGCACCAGCTGCCAGTTGGTGTAGGTCTGTTGCAGCACGCTGCCGGTCATCTGCTTAAAATACCGCGCAGGTGTGTTAAAAAGTGGCACAACAATGCTGATTACAGGCCCCTGCAGGTTTTCGGCGCGCTGGGCTTTCAATTCACGCTTGAGGGGAATATCGGCGTAGTGCTGCCAAAAATCCTTGTGCATCGCCAGCCCCACGCGAAAGCGCACGTCGCGCCACATCTGCTCGCCCCCCTGCTCACGCAGGGTCTTTACGGTGCGGCCCACGACAGCCCCCAGGTGTGACGGGTCGGCCAGACGGCGGGCCATCTTGCCCAGGCTGTCCCGCCCGGATGCTTGGTTGTTGCCCATAGCAGATTACTCCTCGCTCTTTTTTGCCGGCATGGCGTCCTTTTTCTCAAAATGGCGGTATTCCTTGGTTACCTCGGCGGTGGGGCCGAGACGGCGCAGATGACCATGGTCAAGCCAGGCGACCTTGTTGCACATACGCTCGATCTGGTCGATGGAATGGCTGACCAGAATGACCGTTGTGCCGCCAGAAAGCAGCTCTGCCATGCGCTTTTCGCACTTTTCCTGAAACAGAAAATCACCCACGGACAGAATCTCGTCCGCAATCAGGATATCCGGTTTTGTCATAGTGGCGACGGCAAACGCCAGGCGCGCCACCATACCGGAGGAATAGTTTTTCAGCGGTACATCGAGGAAATCCTGCAATTCGCTGAATTCCACGATGTCATCAAACTTGGAGTCGATGTACTTGGGGGTGTAGCCCAGCACGGTGCCGTTGAGGTAGATATTTTCACGCGCGGTCAGGTCCATGTCAAAGCCCGCGCCCAGCTCGATCAGCGGGGCGATGGTGCCGTTGACGGTCACCTTGCCCGCGCTGGGCTTGTACACGCCGGAAATTACTTTTAGCAGCGTGCTTTTTCCGCTGCCGTTCAGACCGATCAGGCCGTAAAAATCGCCGGGCATAATGTCAAAGGTGACATCGTCCAGGGCGAAAAACTCGTCAAAACGGATGCCGCCGTGCAGCAGTGCCACGAAATATTCCTTCAGGCTTTCGTGGCGTTCCTTTGCAAGGTTAAAGCGCATCGAAACATGGTCAATGGAAATAATCGGTTTTACATCTGCCATTTTTGCGTTTCTCCTTACATATACAAAACGAACTTGTCCTGGCTCTTGCGGAACACATACACGCCCAGGCCCAGGCTGACGGCGGCGCAGACAAAGGGCACCAGCACCATATTTAAGGTAAGGCCGCGGCCCCACATCACGCAGGAACGCACCGAGGTGATGTACCAGTAGATGGGGTTCAGGTTGATGATGCTCTGCATCCAGCCCTCCATCTGGGTGGGGTCATAGAAGATGGCGCTGGCGTAGACCAGCAGTGTGCAGAAAACCTCCCAAATGTGCATGATATCGCGCACAAACACATACAGGGTGGACAAGATAAGCCCAACGCCGAGGCTGAACACAAACAGCATGGCGATGGGATACACCGCCAGAAGCACGGTGGCAAAGGAAATGTGCGAAAGGGTCAGCAGCGCCACGATCAGCAGTGCCACCAGGCTGAAAGCAAAATTGACCAGCGCAAAGCAGCATTTTTCCAGCGGGAAAATATACTTAGGTATGTAAACCTTGCGCAGCAGCGGGCCGTTTTTCAGCACACTTTCCATGGCCATGGAGGTAGATTCGCGGAAGAAGTTGAACACCAGCTGGCCGATGATCAGAAACAGGGGGAAATCCTCGATCCCCTGCCCGCGCGCATTGAACAGCGCACCGAACACAGCCCACATGACCAGGCAGGTCAGCAGCGGGTTGAGCACGCTCCACGCAACGCCCAGGACGCTGCGGCGGTATTTGAGCTTGAAGTCACGGGTGATGAGGTTTTGCAAAAGGTAGCGGTATTTCCAAAATCCCGCCCAGGTATTTTTCAGTCTTTGCACGGCAGCTCCTTAGTATTTTTCAAAATATTCAAACTTCTGTTCGGCAAAGGGGGTGTGCTCCTTGTCCTTGGCGCTGGTCTTATGCTCGCAGCCGCAGTCGGGCCACTGCACGTTGACGGTGGGGTCGTTGTAGGGGATGCCGCCCTCGGCCGTGGGGTCGTACACGTCGGTGCACTTGTAGGTAAATTCCGCTACATCGCTCAAAACCACAAAGCCATGGGCAAAGCCTTCGGGAATCCAGAGCATACGCTTATTCTCGGCCGAGAGGGTCGCGCCCACCCATTTGCCGAAGGTCGCGCTGTGGGGGCGGCAGTCGACAGCGACGTCAAAAACCTCGCCCAGCGTCACGCGCACCAGCTTGCCCTGCGTGTGCTGTTTCTGGAAATGCAGCCCGCGCAGCACGCCCTTGGAAGAACGGCTCTGGTTATCCTGCACAAAGGGCTTGTCGATGCCGGCGGCAGCGAACTCGTCGATTTGGTAGGTCTCCATAAAATAGCCGCGGTCGTCACCGAAAACGGTCGGCTCGATGATTTGGACTTCGGGAATGTCGGTCTTGATAAAGTTAAATTTACCCATGGTTTTTTCCTCCTGTATAGCCTGGTCATAATTATTTGCATACATATATAGCATACATTATACTCCAATTTGCCGTGTTGGGCAAGGGGTAAAATCTACCCCGCGCTTTGACGATTTGCCCCTTGCCGTATTGCCCCAACTGCGGTATAATGTAAACGTATTATTGTAAGTGTAAGTACGCGCAACGGCGTACCCTGTATAGGAGGCTTTTCTATGTCCCGTTTTATTCCCCTTTCCGTTCCGAATTTCGGCCCGCGCGAGGCCGAGCTGGCCGGTGAGGCCATTACCTCCGGGTGGGTGTCCACCAGCGGCGGCAAGGTCACCGAATTTGAGCAAGCTCTGGCTGACTATGTACATATGCCCCGCGCCGTGGCCTGCAACGCCGGTTCCAGCGCGCTGCACCTGGCCGCCATGGCTGCGGGCATCACCCGCGGGGATGAAGTTATCGTACCCACGCTGACTTTTATTGCCGCCGTCAACCCGCTAACCCGCTATGTGGGGGCAGAGCCGATTTTTATCGGCTGCGACGACTCGCTTTGCATCGACCCCGATGCCGTGGAGAAATTCTGTGCCGAGCACTGCGAAATGCGCGGCGGCAAGCTGTACAACAAAGCCACCGGTGCCCATGTCAAGGCGCTGGAGGTCGTGCATGTTTTCGGCAACCTGGGCGACATGGAACGCCTGACCGAGATTGCAGAGAAGTACCATCTGATTTTGATCGAGGACGCCACCGAGGCCCTGGGCACCCGCTTTACCGCCGGTAAATTTGCGGGCAGGTTTGCGGGCACCGTGGGCGATATCGGCTGCTACAGCTTTAACGGCAACAAAATCATCACCACAGGCGCGGGCGGTGCGGTCGTGTCCAACCACCCCGATTGGGCCGAGCATGCCAAGCATCTTTCGACCCAGGCCAAGACCGACCTGCTGCAATTTTTGCACGATGAAGTCGGCTATAACTACCGCATGACCAACGTGCAGGCCTGCCTGGGCATTGCCCAGCTGGAACGGCTGGAAGGCTTTATCGCCCACAAAAAGGCGCTGTACGACCACTATGTCGAAAAGCTGGACGGCGTCAAGGGGCTGCGCATCCTGCCCTTCCGCGAGGACTGCACCCGCTCCAACCACTGGTTCTTCAGCCTGTATGTGAAGGATTTTGCCCTTGACCGCGATGAAGTTATTGAAAAGCTGCAGGCGCAGGGTATCCAGACCCGCCCCGTGTGGGCGCTGATCCACGAGCAGGCCGATTACCCCCGCAACGAAGCCTATGCGTTGGACAAGGCGCTGGATTACCGCAAGCATATCGTCAACCTGCCCTGCTCCACCAACCTGAGCATGGAGGACTGCGACCGCGTCATTGATGCCGTTTTGGCCCTGTAACATCTGACCCAAAAAATACTGGCCCAAAAAATAATTTTTAGGGGGACAAACCCTTGCTGAAAGTCGAAGAATTGTTTATTGAACCCACCTCCACCGTGCTGGACTCTCTGCGCAAATTGGACGAGACCGGCCAGCGCATCCTGTTTATTGCGCCCCACGGCGAATTGCAGGCCGTAGTGACGGATGGGGATATCCGCAAGTTTTTCCTGCGCGGCGGCACGCCCGACCAGACCGTGGACAAAGCTGCCAACTACCACCCGCTGAGTCTGCCCGTGGCCGAGCGCGGCAGGGCACGGGAGATGCTGCAGCGCCACTGCATCGACGCGCTGCCCATTTTGGACAAGCGCGGACACATTGCGGATATCGTATTTGCCCACGGCCTCGATGTGGACAATCGCAAGCGAGTGGATATCCCCGTTGTGATGATGGCGGGCGGCCTTGGCACCCGGCTGTACCCCTACACCAAAATTTTGCCCAAGCCGCTGATCCCTGTGGGCGAACAGCCGATCGCCGAGCTGATCATGGATCGTTTTCGCAGCTTTGGCTGCCACGAGTTTACGATGATCGTGAACTACAAGCGCGGCATGATCAAGAGCTATTTCAACGAACTGGAAAAGGATTATCAGGTTGATTTCGCCGACGAGGAAGTCTTTATGGGCACCGGCGGCGGCCTGTGCCTGTTGAAGGGCAAAATCAACAGCCCCTTCTTTTTTACCAACTGTGACACCCTGTTGGACGTGGATTTCGGTGATTTGTACGCCTACCACAAATCCCACGGCAACTTAGTTACGATGGTATGTGCTTTTAAGCACTACACAGTTCCCTACGGCGTGGTGGAGCTGGGCGAGGACGGCGGCATTGCCGCCATGCGCGAAAAGCCCGAACTGGACTTTTTGACCAACACCGGCGTGTATGTGGTGGAGCCGCGCGTTGTGCAGGAAATGCGCGACGGCGAGAAGATCGGTTTCCCCGATGTGATCGAGCGCTACCGCTTGGCCGGGGAAAAGGTGGGGGTATACCCCATCAGCGAGAGCAGCTGGATGGACATGGGCCAACTTGAGGAGCTGGAAAAAATGCGCCGCAAGCTGGAAAATCAACAGTAACGGGAGGTTTATTATGCCTGTCACAATCATTGCCGAGGCCGGCGTCAACCACAACGGCAGCCTGGAAATGGCCAAGGAGATGGCGCGCGTTGCCAAGGCGTGCGGCGCCGACATTGTAAAATACCAGACCGCCGTGCCGGAGCTTGTCGTCAGCAAATTTGCCGAGAAGGCCGAGTACCAGAAACAGACCACCGACGCTGCCGAGAGCCAGCTGGAGATGATCCGCAAGCTGCATTTTTCCTTTGAGGCGCACCGTGAGCTGAAGGAATACTGCGATTCCATCGGCATACAGTACCTGTCGGCCGCATTTGACATCCCCAGCGTGCGGTTTTTGGGTACGCTGAACCTGCCGCTGCTGAAGATCCCTTCCGGCGAAATCACCAACCTGCCGTATCTGGAGGAGGTCGCCAAGCTGCACACCCCCGTGCTGCTTTCCACCGGCATGAGCAATCTGAATGAGATCACCGATGCACTGGCCGTTTTGGACGAGGGCGGCTGCCCCGAGGCCACCGTGCTGCACTGCAACACCCAATACCCCACCCCCTACGAGGACGCCAACCTGACCGCCATGCTGGAGCTGTTTGAGCAGTTCGGCCTGCCGGTGGGCTTGTCCGACCATACGCCCGGCTGGGAATGTGACGTAGCCGCGACGGTTTTGGGCGCGCAGGTCATTGAAAAGCACTTTACGCTGGATAAGACCCTGCCCGGCCCCGACCAACAGGCCAGCTTAGACCCCACCGAGTTCGCCGCCATGGTACAGGCCGTGCGCCATGTGGAGGCCGCCCTGGGCGACGGCCACAAGCACCTGACCGCAAGCGAAGCCCCCAACAAGGCCATTGCCCGCAAGAGCATCGTGGCCGCCCGCCCCATCGCCGAGGGCGAGGTTTTCACCGAGGAAAACCTGACCACCAAGCGCCCCGGCGACGGCGTAAGCCCCATGCGCTGGCATGACGTCCTGGGACAAAAGGCCAAGCGCGCCTTTGCCGAGGACGAAAAAATCGAACTGTAAGGGGAAACTATGCGCAGCATTTGTGTTGTTACCGCCACCCGCGCGGAATACGGTTTACTGCGTCCTGTCGTGCAAAAATTGGCGGCAAGCGCCGATTTGCGGCTGCGGCTGGTCGTGACGGGGGCGCACCTTTGCCCACGGTTAGGGCTGACGGTGACCGAAATTGAGAAGGACGGCTTTGCCATTGATGCCCGTCTGCCCATTTTTACCGACGATGCCGCCGAGCCTGTGGCGCAGACCATCGCCCGCACGCTGACGGTGTTTGACGAATATTTTGCCCAAAACCGCCCCGACTGCCTGCTGGTACTGGGCGACCGCTTTGAGATTTTTGCCGCAGCCACGGCGGCTGCGGCGCGGCATATCCCCATTGCCCATATTTCCGGCGGGGATGTGACCCTGGGCGCCGCCGATGAGTACTACCGCCACTGCATCAGCAAGATGGCGGCGGTGCATTTTGCCTCCTGCGCCGACAGCGCCGCCCGCCTGGTACGGCTGGGCGAAGCACCCGACCGCGTGTTTTGCGTGGGCGGGCTGGGGGACGAAAACATCCGCACCCTGCCCAAGTTGAGCCGGGAGGCACTTTGCGAATCCACCGGCTTTGCCCTGATGCAGCCCTTTGCGCTGGTGACCTACCACCCCGAAACCAGCGCCGATGCTGGCTCCCCCGCGGCGCAGAGCCAAGCGCTTTGCCGCGCGATGGAATCCGTAACGGGGATCTTTTGGCTGATGACCGGCTCCAACGCCGACGCGGGCGGGCAGGTATGCTCCGACACGCTGCGCGCCTTTGCCGCCGCCCACCCCGACCGCGCCGCCTTTGTGCAGAACCTGGGGCTGCAGCGGTATCTTTCGGCCATGCAGTATGCGTCGCTGGTGGCGGGCAACTCCTCCTCCGGCGTGGTGGAAACGCCGACCTTCCGTGTGCCCACCGTCAACATCGGCAAGCGGCAGGCAGGGCGCATTGTGTGCGCCAACGTGCTGGGCTGCACCCCCGATGCCGATGCCATTGCCGAAACGATGCGCAGGGCGCTTTCGCCGGAGTTTGCCGCCATTGCCGCCACGGCCAAAAGCCCCTACAACGGCGGCGACACCAGCGCGAAAATCTGCGCTGTGCTGCAAAACTTTGATTTTTCTGCCCCCAAGAGCTTTTACGACGGCCCCGTGCCGCACTTTGACCCCGAAAGGAAGATCGACCTATGAAACTTTTGATCGTCGGTTTGGGCAGCATGGGCAAGCGCCGCGCCCGCCTGTGCAAAGGAATTGACGCTGCCACGCAAATCATCGGCGTAGACACCTCCGAGGAGCGCCGCAAGGAGGCCGCCGCCCTGCAGCTGGCGGACGAAACCTGCGCCACCATTGCCGAGGCTGCCGCCCTGCACCCCGACGCCGCTCTGGTCTGCACCGCGCCGCTGACCCACGCAGCCATTATCAGCGAACTGCTCGACTGCAATTTGCCCGTTTTTACCGAGCTGAACCTTGTCAGCGACGGCTAC
The DNA here is from genome assembly GCF_934561205.1 of uncultured Gemmiger sp. Lineage (GTDB taxonomy): Bacteria > Bacillota > Clostridia > Oscillospirales > Ruminococcaceae > Gemmiger. Next base: position 54,752 of record NZ_CAKTFU010000007.1, read on the forward strand.
GCCGAGAACATGGCCAAGGCCGCCGAGAAAAACCTGCCGCTGTTTTTGTCCAGCACCATGCTGTACCGCCGCGAAACGCAGTACATCAAGGCGCAGGTGCAGCAGTTCGGCAAGCCGGTGCATTACATTTACCACATCGGGCAGTACCTGCCCGACTGGCACCCCTGGGAGAACTACAAGAATTTCTTTGTCGGCAACGTGCGCACCGGCGGTGTGCGCGAGATTTTCGGCATTGACCTGCCGTGGCTGCTGGACGCCTTCGGTGAGGTGGAATCCGTCACCGTGATGAAGGACACCCTGAGCGATCTGGGGCTGCCCTACCCCGACTGCGTGACCCTGCTGCTGCGCCACAAAAACGGCGTGCAGGGTGTGCTGGCCGCCGATGTGGTCAGCCGCAAGGCGGTGCGCAGCTTTGAGTGCTTCGGCGATGGGCTGCATCTTTTCTGGGAGGGCAACCCCAAGGCGCTGTACGAGTTCCGCGACGGCGACAAGCAGTTTGTGGACACCTACACCAGCTTTGAGCACGACAGCCGTTACAGCGACAACATTGTAGAAAACGCCTATGTGGACGAATTGACGAACTTTTTCGGCGTTCTGCAGGGCACCGAGACCCCCCGCTGGAGCTTTGAAAAGGACCTGGCCGCCATTGCCCTGATGGACAAGGCCGAGCAGGCATAAGGGGGAGCTATGCGTACTTTGACTGCCCTGTTTGTGGGGCTGGGTTCCATCGGCACCCGTCACCTGAAAAACCTTGCCAACCTTTGCGGCGACCGCGGCTGGACGCTGCAGGCCGACGCTTTGCGCAGCGACCCTGCCCGCCCCCTGCGGGACGGCGTTGCCGAGCTGCTGCACCGCCAGTTTGCCGACATCCGCGACGCTGCACCGCGTTACGATTTGATTTTTATCACCAACCCCACCAGCCTGCACGCCGACGCCCTGCGCACGGTGTACGGGCGCGGCGAAGCGCTTTTTATCGAAAAACCGCTGTTTTCTGCCGAGCAGACTGCCCTTGACCCCGCCGACTATCTGCCCGAAGGGCAAAAAGCCTATGTGGCCGCCCCCATGCGCTGGTGCGGCGTTATGCAGGCTGTCAAGGAGCGTCTGCCTGACCTGCACCCCTACTGTGCGCGGGTCATCTGCTCCAGCTACCTGCCCGACTGGCGGCCCGGTGTGGACTACCGCACGGTGTACAGCGCCCGCAAGGAATTGGGCGGCGGCGTGACCATTGACCTGATCCACGAGTGGGATTATTTGGCAGATTTGTTCGGCATACCGGAGCAGCTATACAATTTCAAGGGGCATTACTCGGAGTTGGAAATAAATTCTGACGATATATCGATGTATATTGCCCGCTACCCCCACCTTTTGGCGGAGGTGCATCTGGATTATTTCGGCCGCGGCTACCGCCGCAAGCTGGAGCTTTTCTGCCCGGACGGCAGTTATCTGGCGGATTTCGGCGCCGGTACGCTGACCCTGCCCGACGGCACCATTGAGCATTATGAGGAGGACGTCAACCGCCGCTACGAGCGCGAGATGGACTACTTTGTGGACTATGCCCTGGGCGGGGAGCGCGTCAGCTGCAACCCACCCGAACTGGCCCTGCAAATTTTGAAACTGACATTGGGGGAACTGTAACATGAACCGTTTGTTGATCACCATCTGCGGCCGCGCAGGCAGCAAGGGCTTCAAAAATAAAAACCTGAAGGTTTTCTGCGGCAAGCCGCTGGTGTATTATTCCTTGAGCGCCGCCGAATTGTTTGTCAAAAACCACCCCGAACTGAGCGTAGACATTGCCCTGAACACCGACAGCGAGGATCTGGCCAAGCTGGTTCTGACACAGTACCCTGAGGTCGTGTATCTGCCGCGCGGCGAGGAGCTGGGCGGCGACCGTGTGCCCAAGATGGCGGTGTATCAGGACAGCCTGCGCCGCATGGAGCAGCGCGCCGGGCAGCCTTATGACTGGCACATGGACCTGGACATCACCAGCCCGCTGCGCACCGCCGCCGATATCGAAAACGCCTTTGCGGCCAAGCAGGAACGGCAGGATCTGGATCTGGTCTTCAGCGTCTGCGAGGCGCGCCGCAACCCGTGGTTCAACATGGTCAAGACCGTGGACGACCATGTGGAATGCGTCTGCAAGAGCGAGTTCACAGGCCGCCAGCAGGCACCCGACGTATATGACGTCAATGCGTCGATTTATGTCTTTAAGCGCGACTTTTTGGCCAACAACACCGACGGCATCCTCTGGCGCGGCAAAATCGGCATCAGCGTCATGATGGACACCGGCATCATTGACATCGACTCGGAGCACGACTACCTGCTGATGGAGGCCATCGCCGCCCACCTGTACGCCCATTATCCCGAATTCAACGCTGTACGGGAGAATATCCGTGGATAATGTCATGTTTGCACGTTCGCTCTCTCTGGTGCTGGACGCCGGGCAGACTCTGCTGGAAAACGGCAGCGAGGTGTTCCGCGTACAGCAGACGATGGAGATCATGGCCAAAAGCCTGGGCGTAGGGGATTTTGACGTGTATGTGGTGACCAACGGCATTTTTGCGTCGGCCCACATGGGGGATCGCAACGATTCGCTGACCCGCCATGTGCCGCTGGTGTCCATTCACCTGGGCCGCGTGGAGGCCGTGAACGAGCTTTCCCGCGAGTTGGCTGCCGGTAAGCTGAATTTGGAGCAGGCAGAGCAGCGTCTGCGCGATGCCCGCGCCCTGCCCCCTGCCCTGCCCCGCGTACTGCGGCTGGCGGGTGCCGTGGGGGCCGCCTGCTTTGGCTATCTGTTTGGCGGCGGGCTGACGGAGGCGCTGGTAGCGGGTATGGCGGGCTATCTGGAAGTGGTGGTTTCGCAGCAGCTTTCTGCCCACAAGATCAACCGCATTTTCACCATCATTGTGGCGGCTGCCGTTGCCACGGCTTGCGCCATTTCGATGCGCCTGTTGCTTTTGCCGGGGCTGCAGGTCAACTTTGCCATTATCGGCGCGTTGATGGTGCTGACCCCCGGCGTTGCCCTGACGATGGGCATCCGCGATATTTTGAACGCCGATTATCTTTCCGGCTCGATCCGGTTGCTGGATGCCGTGCTGGTTGCGGGCAGCATTGCCTGCGGCGTTGCCATAGCGTGGCTTGCCGCCCGGGGATTGGGGGTGACGGTATGAGCCTGCCCGCTGCCCTGCTGCATTACCTGTGCCATTTTGTGGTGGCAGTGATTTCGGTGGTCAGCTTTGGCATTAGCTTTCATGTGCCGCGGCGGCATTATCTGGCCTGCGGGCTGACCGGCGCGGTGGGCTGGATCGTCTACCTGCTGTGCCTGAACCTGCTGCACTGTACCGCCCCCGTTTCAGTGCTGGTTGCCACCCTGCCGCTGGCGGCGCTGGCGCGCGTCTTTGCGATACGCCACAAGGCACCCCTCACGGTGTTTTTGCTCAGCGGGATCTTTCCGCTGGTGCCCGGCGCGGGTATCTACAACACGGCCTACTACTTTTTGCAGGACGACCGCGCCCTGTTTGCCAACGCAGGTGTGGAAACGCTGAAAATTGCCCTGGCACTGGCCCTGGGCATTGCGCTGGTGTGCAGTATCCCTTTGCCGCAAAACCACACAACGCAAAAATAACGGTAAAACAAAAGTCCCGAAACTGACGGTTTCGGGACTTTTTCTGTATGCGGGGCGCGGTTACGCCTTCTTTTCCTCGGTTTTGCCCAGTTCCAGGCGGCGGAACCCCTCGCCGTGAACCTCGTTGGATTGCAGCATGATGATAAAGCAGTGGGGGTCCAGCTGCTTCATCGCCTGCTCGATTTCATACAGCTGCTTGTTGGAGCACGCGCAGAGCACAACGTCCTTGGGGGCGCCGTTAAAGCCGCCCTGACCGTGCAGAATGGTGGAGCCGCGATCCGCCACGCGGTCGATCTCCTCACAGGCGGCCTTGCCGTTGTCGGTGACGATGAGCGCCAGCATCGAGGACGCAAAGCCGAACATCACCTTGTTGATGACCGTCGCCACAAGGTAGTTGAACAGCAGACCGTAAATGACCGAGTCCACGTCGTGGAACACAATGCCGTTGAGCACGATGACCGCCAGCGCCGCCGCAAAGGTCAGGTTGCCGAAGGGCAGATGCGGGTGCTTGACCTTGATGGCCATGGTGACGAAATCCAGGCCTCCGGTGCTGGCGTTCTGCATGTAGATCAGTGCATCGCCGATGCCGCCGATCACGCCGCCGCAGATGGTCGCCAGCAGGCGGTCGCCCTGATAGACAGGCAGGTGCGTCAGGATGGTATCGGTGTAGACGGCAAACATGACCATGCAGAACAGGCTGCGCAAAAAGAACGCACGACCGAGTTTTTTATAGCTGAACAGCACAATAGGGATGTTCAGCACAATGGTAGCGATACCGATGGGCAGCCCGAACAGGCGGTATAAAATGGCGCAGATGCCCGTAACGCCGGTGACCGGCACCCCCGCCGCCACGGCAAAGCTGTAAATGCCCAGGGCCGAGATAAAGCAGCCGATGGCCTCCAACAGAAGGTTGACCCATTTGTTCTTCGTCATGTGCGTTCCTCTTTTCTTGCAGATTCAAAAAGCCGGGGGCATTGGGTAATGCTCCCGGCTGATGTGTTGTGTTGCGAAATCAGACGTTCTTTTTGATTTTGGAGGCTGCGTAGGTCTTGACGGCCGAGGCATCCAAATTGTGCTCAAGCGCAGCACCGGCGGCATACAGCTCATTTTGCATATCGGTGCTCTTCATGGCGGTCAGCAGGTCGTAGGTCTTGACCATCTCGCTGACGGAGGCACCGGTCTTGAGGGGATCCAGGCGGCGGGCCACAAGGATGGAGCTGCCCAGGTCAATGGTGACCCACTCACCGATTTTGGCGGCGTCCAGCGGGTCGGTCAGCTTGTTGGTGCCGTCCTCGCTGTTGGCATAGCCGGACAGGTCACTGGGGGTGAACAGCTGGCTGGCGCCATAGTAAACAGCCTGAGAGGACTCCATCGTGCCGCCCAAGGCTTCCATAGCCTGCGGGGCATAGGTCATGGCGGCGGTGTACACCTGCGTGGCGGCGGCGCTGTCACCGATGGCCTTCTCGCTCAGATCGGCGCGGCATTTTTCTGCGATCTCGCTGACGGCGGTCTTTTGCTCGTCGGTGGCCGCGCTGTAGTTCGTGTAGTTGATCAGCGGCAGCTGCACGCTTTCGATGTAGTAGCAGTTGTCGGTGATGTAAGTCTTGTAGTCATCCTCGGTCACGGGGGTGGTGCCGTTCTCGCCGTAGGTCAGCTCCAGGATCTGCTTGGCCTTCTGGGCGTTGAGCAGGTAGCTTTCCACACTGGCACGGCCGATGCCGTTGGCCTCATAGATTTTGGCGTTGGTATCCCACAGGCTGTCCAGGTTGGAGGCGACGCTGTCCAGCGTGTCGGCGTCCAGTTCGCCGCCCAGCTCCGCAAAGGTTTTTTCCACGGCAGCGTAGTATTCCATCGAACGGTCGGTCAGCTTTTGGATGTACTCGGCACCGCTGGCGGTGACTTCCTCGTCCCCGATGGTACCGGTGCATTCGGCCTTCAGCACGGCCTTGACGTCACTGGTTTTCTTGCCTTCGGGCAGGGTCGCCTTGGAGGCGGCGGTGTTGTAGGCGTTGTACTGCATCAGCAGGTACAGGCCGGACGGGATCTCCACCCCGCCTATATTGCCCACGGTGGACGGGGCGCTCATGTTGCAGCCGGCCAATGCCAGCAGCATACCGCCCGCCATGGCCAGACTGAATACTTTGGTTTTGATAGAACGCATAGGATCGGTTCTCCCTTTACAGTAAGTTGTGCGGCGCGTGCCGTCATTGTTTTTTATTATACCGCTTTTTGCCGCACATTGCAAGCCCCGATGCAGTATGGTATACTAAGGCAATACCGCATAATTCTAAGTGCCGATACGGCGAGCGAGGTGCGGCAGCTGCTAAGCCAAAAGCGCAGATAATACTGGATGTCTTATCGAGCATTTTGGCAACGCAGATGCCGCGCCGCAGCCGCCGAAGCGGTGCTTAAGCCGTAAGGCGGGAATTGTGTGGTGTTGCCTAAGGCAACACACAACTTTCGGGAGGTTTTTATGCTTTTGACCCAACAGCTGGATGCCCTGCCCGCCGGCGGCTGGCAGCCTTTTTTTGATGCCCAGCGCGCCCTGCCCTATTTTGCCGAGCTGGACGCCTTTGTGACGGCCGCTGCCGAGCGCACCACCGTGTATCCCGCACCGGAAAATATTTTTGCGGCATTCCGCGCCTGCCCGCCGAACCAAGTCCGTGCCGTGATTCTGGGGCAGGACCCCTACCACGAGCCGGGCCAGGCGATGGGGCTTTCCTTCTCGGTGCCGGAGGGCTGCAAGGCCCCGCCGAGCCTGCGCAATATTTTTAGGGAGTTGGAATCCGTCTACGGCGAGGGCTGCGCCGCCCACACCGACCTGACCCCCTGGGCCGCGCAGGGCGTGCTGCTTTTGAACACCGTGCTGACGGTGGAGCAGGGCGTGGCCTTTTCCCACGCCAAGCACGGCTGGGAAACCTTTACCCGCGCAGCGCTGGAGTATGCGCTGGCCGATGCCGACACCCCGCTGGCTGCCGTTTTGTGGGGCAAGCCCGCACAGAAGTACGCACCGATTTTCCGTGCAGCCGCCGCACACCGCCCCATACTGGTGCTGGAATCGGCACACCCCAGCCCGCTTTCGGCGTACCGCGGGTTTTTCGGTTCCGACCCGTTTGGCAAGGTCAATGATTTTTTGCGGGAGAACGGGCAGCCGGAAATTCGCTGGCAGGTGTAAGTGCCGGGCATTTTCCGTGTCTTGCTTATACAAAAGGCGCAGCCCGCCGGGGCTGCGCCTTTCTGTTTTGGGGAAGCTCAGAACAGCCGATCCGTCGGGTACAGACCCTGTGCGCTCATCTGCTGCAGGGCGGCCACCAACTCGGGCTTGTCCTCGCGGTAGGTGATGCCATGCCACTTGTCGGTGCTGGTCAGCACGCGGACATCGGCCTTGCCGTCCTGCAAGGCTGCCGTGACCACGCTGGGCAGGTAATACTCGCATTTCAGCGGGTTGACGGGCAGATTCTCGCGCAGGAACTCGGCAAAGCCTGCCTTGGCCTGCGCCACATAGGCGGGGGTAAAGCCCCACAAATTCATCGACACAACAGAGTTTTCGTCCAAATCTGTCCAGGTCTCGCCGCCGTCCTCGCTGTAGTGGATGCCGCCCGCATAGGGGGCAATGCAGGTGCGCTCGGTCACGCTGGACAGGTTGCCCGCCGCATCGGTGACACAGACACCGCGGCTGACGCTGCCGTTGGCGCTGACGGTGTTTTTCAGCAAAAAGCCTACCATGCTCCAGGCAAAGCGGTCGCCGTCGGCGTGGCTGCACAGGTAGTCGTACACCAGTCGGAACCCCTGCGGGCCGTAGTAGTCGTCGGCATTGATGACCGCAAAGGGAGCGTCCCCGATGGCCTCCTCGGCCACCAGAATGGCGTGGGCGGTACCCCAGGGCTTGACGCGGCCCTCCGGCACGGTGAACCCTTCGGGCAGTTTGTCCAGCTGCTGGTAGGCGTAGCGCACCTCAAACCCGGCGCGCAGGGCGCGGGCGCCCACAGCCTCCTTAAAAGCCTGCTCGATCTCGTGCTTGATGATGAACACCACCGTCTCAAAACCGGCGCGGCGGGCATCGTACAGGCTGTAGTCGAGGATTGCCTCCCCCGAAGGCCCAACCGGGTCAATTTGCTTGAGGCCGCCGTAACGGCTGCCCATGCCGGCTGCCATAACTACCAAAATAGGCTTTGTATTCATGATGATTCTCCCTCATACAATGATATGGTCGCACCGCAGGGCCGATGGTTCTCCGTCTGCCTTGCAGTATAGTTTTACTATACTACTTTTTCAAATTCCTTGCAAGTACCTGTCAAAATACTGTGGTATATCCCGCATAAATATGCTATAATGTCTGTATGTACCAGGAGGTAAGCCAATGAAAGAGAACTCTGCTCCCGTCCGCGCGCTGGTGCTGGCCGGCGGCGGCGCCAAGGGAAGCTACCACGTGGGCGTCTACCGCGCTTTGCAGCAGCTGGGTTGGACGCCGGATATCATTACAGGGGCCAGCGTCGGCGCACTGAACGGCCTTTTGTTCACGATGGGCAAGGTGCAGGAGGCCGAGGACATCTGGCGCAGCATGGAGCTGCACGATGTGCTGGAACTGCCCGCCACCACCGAAAAGGACGCCCTGTACAGCTTTTTTATGGATGTGGTGCGCAGCGGCGGCCTGAACGTCGAACCGCTGGGCGAAACCATCGACCGCTATATTGACGAGGACGCGGCGCGGCACTCCCCCATTCGGTTTGGTCTGGTCATGACCGAGCTGGGCACGATGCGCAGCATCCGCTGCCCCATTGACGAGATCCCCGACGGCAAGCTGAAGGACTACCTGCTGGCGTCCAGCGCGTGTTTTCCCGCGCTGCGCCCGCGTGAGATCGACGGCGTAAAATACATCGACGGCGGCTGGCGCGACAATATGCCGCTGGACCTGGCCAAGGACATGGGCGCCGAGGAACTGCTCGCTGTGGACATTGACGGCGTGGGCATTGTCCGCCCCAACACGACCGGCCTGCCCACAAAAATCATACGCAGCCACTGGAACCTTGGCCCCACGCTGGATTTTGACCCCGCACGCGCCGAGCGCAACATTGCCCTGGGCTATTTAGACACCATGCGCCTGTTTGGCCGCTACGGCGGCACAGCTTACGCCATTATGCCCGACTCTGACGGATTTTTGGCACGCTTTGCCGACCGCTACCAGCGCTGCCTGGCCGACGTCTGCGCCCACGCGCCGGAATTTTCTCTGTTTGAAAAGACCGCCCGTCAGCGCATGAACTACCCTGCCCCCTACGCGCCCAACCCCAGTGCCCCCACCCGCGGCGCACTGGCCCCGCTGGAACTGGCCGCCGAGCGCGTGGGTGTGCCTGCCGACCTGCCCTACACCCCCAAGCTGTTGGCCGCCACCTTTATGGGCAGCTTTGACAAGGACCCCGCCGACCGTTTTGCCGACCTGTGGGACGGCAAGGAACGCACCGAGACCGTGGCCGAACGTGCCATCGCCGCAGCGGTGCCGGAGGAATTCGTCACCGCACTGGTCAGCCACACGCTGGCCAACCTTTCGTTTTTGTAACCGCCGCAAGGAGGGAAATTTATGTATACATTTTCCGGTGTATCGGCGTCTCCGGGCCTGGTGCTCGGCCCGGTCGAGATGATCGACCACGGCACGACCGGGCTGCACCGCATTGTGTGCGACCCGTTTCGCGAGCGCGCCCTGTACGATGTTGCCGTGGTGCTGGCCAAGGACGAGCTGCGCCGTTTGAGCCAGCGCGCCAAAGGGCCGGACGCAGACATTCTGCTGTTTCAAATTGCCCTGCTGGAAGATGAATCCTTCACCAACGAGATCGGTGACTACATTGCCGCCGGGGCCGGCGGGGCTGCCGCCGTTGAGCGTGCCGAGCAGATTTTTGCCAAGCGCCTGCGCGACGTGGACGATGAGTACATCCGCGAGCGCAGCGTCGACGTCTGCGATGTCTGCCAGCGTGTGGTGGATATTCTGGACGGCCGCCCGCGCCGCCGCTTGCATCTGACCCGCCCCAGCATTTTGGTGGCGGATCGGTTTTTCCCCAGCGACCTGTTTACCATTGACCGACGCATGATTCTGGGCCTTGCCAGCGACAAGGACAGCACCGTCAGCCATGCTGCCATCATGGCGCGCGGTCTGGGCATTCCGTCGGTCGTACAGCTGGGCGACGGCACGGCCGCACTGGCCGTAGGGCACCGCGCCATTCTGGACGCCGACGGCAGTGTCGGCCGTTTGGTCATAGAGCCGGACGGTTTTCAGGTGGCACAGACCGACTGCAAAATTGCCGTGCGCCGCCTGCATGGCCGCACGCCCGACCCCGTGGCCGCCCTGCCCTGCCTGACCAAAAGCGGCACGGCATTTCGGCTGCTGATTTCGGACAACATCTCCCCCAACGCCAGCTGCGGCCCGCTTATGCCGCAGGGTGCGGCGGGCATCGGTATCCTGCGCACCGAATCCACGATTTTGAACGGCAGCTCGGAGGAACGCCAGCTGGACCTGCTGCGCACCCGTCTGCGCTCTGCCGACGGTGCCATACTGGCCGTGCGCACCTGCAACCCTGCCGCCGACGACGACGCCCCCTGGAGCGCCGAGGTACAGCAGCGCCTGGACGGCAGGCGGGTGTCCCGCCCCCAGATCCGTGCTCTGCTGCGCGCAGCCGGGGAGGGTGATCTGCGCATCATGTTCCCCCGTCTGGACGGTGTCTCCGCCTGGGACGATTGCTGCCGCGAGGTCACCGCCTGCCGCGCCCAACTCAAGTCCGAAGGCATAGAGACCATTGTGCCGCCCATGGGCTGCATCATCGACCGCCCCTCCGCCGCTGTCATGGCCGCCGATTTGATCGACCACGGTGCCCAGCTGCTGGCCATTGATATCGAGGACCTGACCCGCTACACACTGGGCTTGAAGGACGCCGCCGAGGCTGCGCCACGCATTGCCGAGCCCGCCGTGCAGCGGCTTGTCCGCAGCGTACTGCAAACAGCTATTGCCCACAGCGTTACCGTCTACCTGTGCGGTATCACCGTTGAAAACTACCGCCGGCTGACTGCCTACCTGTCGATGGGCATACATAATTTCTGCGTCGAGCCTGCCGCCCTGCTGCCGCTGAAAAAGCTGCTGCTGGAGGCAGAATAACCTTTTCTGCCAGCCGAAAAGAGCCTGGTTCCTGCCCTTATACTATATATAAATAGGTAGCGCCTTGCGCGCAGACTGTAGAAAAAGTCCGTTTCCGGGACATTTGTAGGGATGGGTCTTGACCCATCCGCACCGCTGGCTGCGCGCAGCGCATAAAATCGCGCCGAATGGCGCGTGGTTTTCTCGCGGTGTCGTGCTTTTGGCAAGGCAGCACGGAACGGTCAAGACCGTTCCCTACAAACCTGCCGAAAGTTCTCAATATCCCCGATACAACAACCAACATCCCAACCGCCGCGCAAGATCGTTATAATACACGTCAAGAAAGTGCAAACGACTGCTATGTTAAAAAAGCAACAATACTCCATTGCCAAGAAAAAAACTTTCATGCCAATTTGAGAATCATCAGAAAAAACGGACAGATTTGTCCGTTTTTTCTATCTTTTGCACAATAAATGTGCTATTTTTTCAGCTTTTCGCTGAAACAGAAAAAGGTACTTTCTTTTTTATGAAGAATATGTTAATATATAAACAACAAAGCGCGAGGCAGTTTGAACCAGGCTGACCCACGCTCCGTTGGAGAATGAATTTGGAGGAATGCTTTTATGATGAAGTATCTGCAAAAGCTCGGTAAAGCTCTTATGCTTCCCGTTGCTGCGCTGCCTGTCTGCGGTATCCTGATGGGCATCGGTTACGCTTTCGCTCCCGCTGTTATGGGTGCTGAGGGCGCAACTTCCGGTTTCGCTTACACTCTCGGTTTCCTGCTGATCAAGGCCGGTGGCGCCCTGATCGACAACATGGCTTGGCTGTTCGCCATCGGCGCTGCTGTGGGTCTGTCTGATGACCACGACGGCACTGCCGGTCTGGCCGGTCTGGTCAGCTTCCTGATGATGCAGCAGCTGCTCAGCCCCGGCGTTGTCGGCGCTGTCCGCACGCTGGAAGAAGGCACCGTCGATTACATTGCTTTCAGCAAGATCGCCGGCAACTCTTTCATCGGCATCCTGGCCGCCATCATCGGTGCTGCCTGCTACAACAAGTTTAAGAACACCCAGCTGCCTGACTGGCTGGCATTCTTCAGCGGCAAGCGCAGCGTTGCTATCGTGACCGCCATCGTTTCTATCGTGGTTTCCGTCGTTCTGCTGTTCGTCTGGCCCGTCATCTTCGGCGTTCTGGTTGCCCTCGGCAACGGCATTGCCAAGATGGGCGGCATCGGCGCCGGCATCTACGCTTTCCTGAACCGTCTGCTGATCCCCACCGGTCTGCATCACGCCCTGAACAACGTGTTCTGGTTCGACACCATCGGCCTGGGCGACCTGAGCCACTACTGGGCTGGTGAAACCTCCGCCGATGTGGGCTGGAGCCTCGGCATGTACATGTCCGGCTTCTTCCCCTGCATGATGTTCGGCATTGCCGGTGCTGCTCTGGCTATGGTCCAGACCGCTAAGAACAAGAAGGCCGCTATCGGTCTGGTTGTTTCCGCTGCTATCTGCGCCTTCGTCTGCGGCGTTACCGAGCCCTTCGAGTTCGGCTTCATGTTCCTCTGCTTCCCCCTGTATGTTGTTTATGCTGCTCTGTACGGCATCTTCACCATCATCACCTACTACTCCGGCTTCCGTGCAGGCTTCTGCTTCTCCGCCGGTGCTACCGACCTGATCTTCTCCGCCAGCCTGCCTGCTGCCGCTAAGACCTGGATGATCATCCCTCTGGGCATCGCTGCCTTCGTCGTGTTCTACTTCGTCTTTAAGATCGCCATCACCAAGTTCGACCTGAAGACCCCCGGTCGTGAGGATGAGGACGCTGAGGCTGCCGAGGCCAACATCACCCTGGCCAACAACGACTTCACTGCCATCGCTTCCGGCGTTCTGGCTGCTGTCGGCGGCAAGGGCAACGTTGCCAACGTTGACTACTGCGCTACCCGTCTGCGCTTCGAGGTCAAGGACAGCACTGCTGTCAACGAGAAGGCCGTCAAGGCTGCCGGTGCTGCAGGCGTTATCCGCCCCAGCAAGACCGCTTGCCAGGTCGTTATCGGACCCAAGGTTCAGTTCGTTTATGACGAGCTGAAGAAGATGCTGTAATAAGAAGTTACGGCATCTGCGTAAAGGTCTGGTTCCCTTTACACACCGCCGTGGGCGGGCGTTAAGCCCGCCCACGGCTTTTTTATGCGCAAAACGGCAAATCCGCACAAAATTCGCCTGTATCCCCTGTTATTTTTTTCGCAACGTGGTATAATAGAGTTATAGTATTTGGCACACCCAAATTAACCGGAGGTATGTAACTATGAAGATCATTCGCGCAAAGGACTACTACGACATGTCCCGCAAGGCTGCCAACATCATTTCCGCACAGGTCATCATGAAACCCGACTGTGTGCTGGGTCTGGCCACCGGCGGCACCCCTGTGGGCACCTACAAGCAGCTGGTAGAATGGTACAACAAGGGCGATGTGGACTTCTCGGAAGTGACCACCGTCAACCTGGACGAGTACCGCGGCCTGCCCAAGGAGCACCCCGAAAGCTACTGGAGCTTTATGCACCGCAATCTGTTCGATTTGGTCAACATCCGCCCCGAAGCCATCAACCTGCCCGACGGCACCAACATGGACGCCGATGCCGAATGTGCCCGTTATGACGCCGTTATTAAGCATGTCGGCGGCGTTGACCTGCAGCTGCTGGGCATCGGCCATGACGGCCACATCGGCTTTAACGAGCCTAACGAGGCTTTTGAGCTGGGCACCCACTGCGTCGACCTGAAGCCTGAGACCATCGAGGCCAACAAGCGTTTCTTTGACGGCAACGAGGATCTGGTTCCCAAACAGGCTTACACCATGGGCATCAAGACCATCATGCAGGCCCGCAAGGTGCTGATGGTTGCCAACGGTGCCGGCAAGGCCGAGATCGTCAAGAAGGCTTTCTTCGGCCCCGTTACCCCCGAAGTGCCCGCCAGCATCCTGCAGATGCACCCCGACTTCATTCTGGTCGGTGACGAGGAAGCCCTCAGCCTGATCTGAAGGCAGGAGGTTTGACTGCTATGATTATCAAAAATGCCAAGGTGTTCAGCGACGGCTGCCGCTTTGCGGAAAAAGACCTGATCATCCGTGACGGCCGCATCGTGTTCGGTGCGCCCGCACTAGAAAACGAGGAGGTCGTGGACGCCAAGGGTGCCTACGCCCTGCCGGGTCTTGTGGATATCCACTTCCACGGTGCAGTCGGTCACGATTTCTGCGACGCCGACGAAGCCGGTCTGCAGGTCATTGCAGACTTTGAGGCAAGCAAGGGCGTGTTGGCCATCTGCCCCGCCACCATGACCTTCAGCGAGGAGATCCTCAACGGGATCATGGACGTGGCTGCCGCCCACAAAAATGGCAAGGGTGCCGATCTGGTCGGCATCAACATGGAAGGCCCTTACATCAGCCCCAAAAAGGTCGGCGCACAGAACCCCAAGTACGTTATGGGTGCCGATGCCGCGATGTTCCGCCGTTTGCAGGCGCGCAGCGGCGGTCTGATCAAGCTGGTGGACGTTGCGCCGGAGGAGCCGGGCAACCTGGACTTTATCAAGGAATGTCATGATGAGGTCCGCATTTCCATTGCCCACACCTGCACCGACTACGACACCGCCAAGGCAGCCTTTGCCGCCGGTGCCAGCCACATGACCCACCTGTACAACGCCATGCCCGGCATCACCCACCGTAATCCCGGCCCCATCATTGCCGCGTTGGAGGAGGGTGCCGAGGTTGAGCTGATCACCGACAACGTGCATATTCATCCCGCCATGGTGCGCTTTACCTTCAACACCTTCGGCGATGACCATGTGATTTTGATTGCCGACAGCATGATGGCCTGCGGTCTGCCTGACGGCCAGTACAGTCTGGGCGGCCAGGCTGTCACCGTCAAAGGCCCCCGCGCCACCCTGACCGAGCAGCCCGGCACCATTGCCGGCAGCGCCACCTGCCTGTTTGACTGTATGCGCCGCGCCGTGCTGGATATGGGCGTGCCGCTGGAAAGCGCCGTTCGCGCCGCCACCCTGAACCCCGCCCGCAGCATCGGCATTGATGCCGACTACGGCAGCCTGGATGCCGGCCGCTACGGCAATGTAGTTCTGGTCGACGAGGCGCTGAACATTCAGGCCATTATCCAAAAGGGTGTCCGCATCGTCTGATGCCCCCTCCCCTATCGTCAAAAATGTATGCTTAACGCCCAAGGGCGGCTGCGGAAATGCAGCCGCCCTTGGGCGTTCTTTTGCCTATGAAATTACAGCACGATAAAGGTGCAGGTTGCGGCCGGCAGGGTCAGCTCGCCGGCAGGGGCGGTGACGGGGGCCATTTCGGGCAGGGTGTTGCCCTCGCCCAGAACCAGCGGTTTGCCGTTGCACAGCATTGTGTCAGCGCGCAGCGTCTCGGCAGAAAGCTGATAGACCTCGGCAGCCTTGGGCAGGCTGACGGTGGTGGCGTCGGTCTTGCTGTTGTTGATGACCAGGTAGGCAGCGCCGGGCTTGCCGTCGGCGCGGGAATGGGCGTAAACGTGGGCACCCTCGCGGATAGGCTCGGCAGCGTCATAGACGGTGGTGCCCATAATGCGGTTCCACAGCAGGACGGCAAAGTAGTTGGGGCGCGGGTCAAAGACGGTATGGCTCAGGTAGCCGTAGTCGCTGGACGCCAGCGTGTTGTGGAAGATGATGCCGTCTGTCACGGTGGGGAAGCTACCCAGCTCGTTCAGTGTGCGGAAAACATCCTGATAGGTCGAGGCCCAGGTCGTACCGCCGCCGCCTGCGTCGCCGGACTCGGTGACCCACATCTGGGCACCGGGGCAGTAGGTATCGCGCTTTTCAGCGTGCAGACGTGCCAGATTTCCGGCCACAGCCAGGTAATCCTCGCTGAGGGCACGGTCAGGCTTCCAGTAGTTGGCCGGCATGACGGCCTTCAGGCGCTCCGAAACGCCGTTGTAGTAGTGGTAGCTGAACACATCCAGCTTTTCCTGCATGGGCTGCATCAGGCTGTCCAGCGGAACGGTGGGCAGGAAGTTAAACGCCGGCTTGTCGGACTTGTAGGTCGGATCGGTGACGGGCATACCGTCGGAGGCACTGGTGCCGACCAGCAGGCAATCGGGATAATTCTCGCGCAGCCAGCGGGCAAAAACGTCGTGGTTCTTGGCGAACAGCTCGGAGGTGTAGCCCTTGGGGCAGCCGGAGATTTCCAGCATGTGCGGCTCGTTGACAAACTCGGCCGCGTCGATGGGCATACCGTACTCCTTGCTCAGGGCAAAGATCTGCTCGGCCTGGCTGGGGTTCCAGGGCGCATCGGCATGGTGCAGGCCGTCGCAGTCGGCCACGCTGATCAACAGCTTGGCACCGATCTCTTTGCAGAAATCCAGCACGCCCAGCCACTGCGCACGGGTCAGGACGGCGTCGTAGCCTTCGGGGGCTGTGCCGCCGGTGTGGCCGTCAAAGTCGTAGTAGGTCTTGGTGGCCCAGGTGCCGGAGACACGCACCCAGGCGGGGCCGATCTCCCTGGCAAGCTTGCGCAGCTTTTCGTCGTAGAGGTTGATGGGGTCATAATACTGCATCAGGGCGTTTTTGTCCATCATCCGGCCGCCGGTGCCCTTTTTCAGTTCAAATTCTTCCTCGCCGGCAATCTGGGCGGGGGTGTAGGCTTTCCAGAACGTGCCGCCCGTGACCTCTGCCATCTCGACATCGTAAGAGACCAGCCGCGCATCTACCACGCGCAGCTGCTGCAGCGTTTCGGGGTTCAGTTTCACGAATTGTGCCATAGTGCATTCTCCTTTTTTACGGGGCTGTCGTGCCCTTTGTTTCTTGCTTTCATTGTAGCATAGGCCGTGCGGCTCCTGTAAGGATTTTTTTGCGGATAATGCGTGTTATTTTACGATTTGTTGGCAGGTCTGCGCGCTGCCGCAGCGGCACAGTGTTATGAGAAATGCCGCAATATTTGCTGTTGTGTTTTTCCCGCAAAGAGACTATAATAGTCTCGCATTTTTCTTTTTTCGGGAGAGTTTTATGAAGAAAAAAATCATCCGTCATCTTCGCAGTGCCGTCGGGTATCTGCTTGTCTGTGCCAAATGGCTGGCACTGGCCGCGCTGGTAGGTTGTGTTGTAGGGCCGCTGGGTGCGGCGTTTGGCCTGGCCTTAAATTGGGCCAACGCCACCCGCGCCGCGCAGCCGTGGCTGCTGTACCTACTGCCCGTGGCGGGCCTTGGCATCGTGTTTTTGTATGAGCATCTCGACCCGGACGGCGGCTCGGTCAATCAGGTCTTTACCTCGGTGCGGGAGCGCAAGCCCGTAAAGCTGCGTTCTGCGCCGCTGATTTTTGTGTCCACCGTCATAACACATCTGTTCGGCGGTTCCAGCGGTCGTGAGGGCGCTGCCCTGCTGCTGGGCGGCTCGGTGTCCGGCAATCTCGGCAAGGTGCTGCGGCTGGAACACCGCGACTGCCGCTTGATGACTATGTGCGGTATGGCGGGCGCGTTCTCTGCTGTTTTCGGCACACCGCTGGCTGCCACCATCTTTACCTTGGAGGTCGTGGATGTCGGCTCCATGCAGTACGCCGCGCTGCTGCCCTGCCTGCTTTCGTCGCTGGTAGGTGTTTTTATCAGCGGTCGGATGGGTCTTGCCCCCGAAGCCTTTTCCCTGCAGGCAGAGGTTACCGCCACACCGCTGAACCTTGCGCGGGTCATCGTGCTGGGGGCGCTGCTGGCTGCGCTGAGCATCTTTTTTTGCGAGCTGCTGCACATCGCACCTAAGCTGTACAAAAAATATCTACCCAACCGCTATCTGCGCATTATGGCAGGCGGTGTGCTGATTCTGGCTTTGACAAAGCTGCTCGGCACGACCGATTACAACGGTGCCGGCGCTGCCGTTATTGAGGCTGCCATCGACGGTCAGGCGCTGCCCTACGCCTTCCTTTTAAAAATGCTGTTCACCGCCCTCACGTTGGGCGCAGGCTTTAAGGGCGGCGAGATCGTCCCCATTTTCTTTACGGGGGCGACCTTTGGCTGTGTGGCAGCCCCGCTGCTGGGTCTGCCGCCGCAGCTGGGTGCCGCGTTGGGCATGGTCGCGCTTTTCTGCGGCTGTACCAACAGCCCGCTGGCCTCCATCTGCCTGGCAATCGAGGTATTCGGCGGGCGGTGCGTCCCACTGTTTGCGCTTGCCTGTGCTGTTTCCTATATGCTGTCCAGCTATTTCAGCCTGTACCGCGAACAGCATTTTATGCACTCCAAGCTGCGCATCGTCGGCGTGCGGCGCATCCACGGCATCTGGACAGAGTCGGACACAGCGCACAGCGATGCGCATACAGAAAGCAAATAATTGCAAACTGCGGCGTACATTTCGCAACTATTTTGCTGAGTTTCTGAAATTTCTTTTACTTTAGCATTGTAAAGCAACGCCATCTATGGTATGATGTAGGCAAGAACAAAGACGTTCCCACAAGGGGCTTGTGTGCCCTGTGGGAGCGTCTTTTTTGTTCGCCCCGAAAAGCGCAGCGTATTGTGCGTAGCTGCGGCGTTTTCGGCATTAGGAAGGGAGAGATTACAAGGCATGGAGAACTTTACCGAGCGCAAGTCCCCCGCCGGGCTGTACAGCCCCCAATTTGAGCATGACAACTGCGGCATCGGTGCTGTGGTGGACATCAAGGGCCGCAAAAGCCACCGAACCCTGGACGATGCGCTGCAGATCGTTGAGCATCTGGAGCACCGCGCAGGCAAGGACGCCGAGGGCAAAACCGGCGACGGCGTGGGGATTCTGGTGCAAATCAGCGACAAGTTTTTTCAAAAGGTCGCGCAGGAGTTGGGCATCGCTCTGGGGAAAGAGCGCGAATACGGCATTGGTATGTTCTTTTTCCCGCAGGACGAGTTGAAGCGCAACCAAGCCAAAAAGCTGTTTGAGATCGTCTGCCAAAAGGAGGGGCTGCCCTTCCTGGGTTGGCGCGAGGTTCCCACCTGCCCCGCCGTGCTGGGGCACAAGGCCGTGGCCTGTATGCCCAGCATCTGGCAGGGCTTTGTGGGCAAGCCGCCGCGTCTGGACGCCGGCATTGCCTTTGACCGCCGCCTGTATGTGGTGCGCCGTGTGTTTGAGCAGTCCAGCCCGGACACCTACGTTTGCAGCCTGTCCAGCCGTACCATCGTGTACAAGGGCATGTTCCTTGTCAAGGAGCTGCGGCTGTTCTACCCCGATTTGCAGGACACCGACTATGAATCCGCCATCGGCATGGTGCACAGCCGCTTTTCCACCAACACGTCCCCCAGCTGGAACCGCGCCCACCCCAACCGCTTTATTTTGCACAACGGCGAGATCAACACCATCCGCGGCAACGTGGACACCATGCTTGCACGCGAGGAAACCATCGGTTCCCACTACTTAAAGGACGACATGACGAAGGTTTTGCCCATCGTCAACCAGGGTGGCTCTGACTCTGCCCAGCTGGACAACACGCTGGAATTCATGGTCATGAACGGCATGGATCTGCCGCTGGCGGTCATGGTGACGATCCCCGAACCGTGGGACAACAACAAGGCGATGGACCCCAAGCGCCGCGATTTCTACCAATATTACGCCACCATGCTGGAGCCGTGGGACGGCCCTGCCAGCATCCTGTTCAGCGACGGCGATGTGATGGGCGCGGTGCTGGACCGCAACGGTCTGCGCCCCAGCCGCTATTATATCACCAAGGACGGGCGGCTGATCCTTTCCAGCGAGGTCGGCGTGCTCGACCTGCCCGCCGAGGACGTTTTGCGCAAGGATCGCCTGCGCCCCGGCAAGATGCTGCTGGTGGATACCGTCAAGGGCGAGCTTGTCGACGACGAAAAGCTGAAGGCCGACTACGCAAGCCGCCAGCCCTACGGCGAGTGGCTCGACCGCAACCTTGTGTCGCTGTCCTCTCTGCGGGTGCCCAACAAGAAAATCCCCGGTTACACAAAGGAACAGCTTGTTCGGCTGCAGAAGGCCTTCGGCTATCGGTATGAGGACGTCTCGACCATTCTGCTGCCGATGGCGAAAAACGGCAGCGAGCCCGCCGGGGCCATGGGCAGCGACACCCCGCTGGCGGTGTTGAGCCATACCCGCCCCGCCCTGAGCGAATACTTTAAGCAGATGTTCGCGCAGGTCACCAACCCGCCCATCGATGCCCTGCGGGAGAAGATCGTCACCTCCACCACCGTCTACGTCGGTGCGCAGGGCAACCTGCTGCAGGAGGACGCCGACAACTGCAAGGTGCTGAAAATCGACAACCCCATTTTGACCGAGACCGACCTGCTGAAAATCAAGGCCATGGACGTGCCCGGTTTCAAGGTTGTGACCCTGTCCATCTGCTATTACAAAAACACCGATCTGGAAAACGCCATCGACCGCCTGTTTGTCGATGTAGACCGCGCTTACCGCGACGGCGCCAACATTTTGATTTTGTCCGACCGCGACATTGACGAGTATCACGTCGCCATTCCCAGCCTGCTGGCTGTGGGCGCTGTCAGCAAATATCTGGTGCGCACCCGCAAGCGCACCGCCATGGCTCTGATCCTGGAAAGCGGCGAGCCGCGCCTTGTGCACGATTTTGCCACCCTGCTGGGCTACGGTGCTGCCGCCATCAACCCCTATCTTGCGCAGGAAACCATCGGTGAGCTTATCTCCGACGGTCTGCTGGACAAGGACTACTATGCCGCCGTGCAGGACTACAACCGCGCCGTGCTGGCAGGCATCGTGAAGATTGCCTCCAAGATGGGCATCTCCACCATTCAATCCTACGCGGGCAGCCAGATCTTTGAGGCGCTGGGCATCAGCAAGGAGGTCGTGGACAAGTATTTCACGAACACCGTTTCCCGCGTGGGCGGCATTACGATTCGGGACATCCAGAACGATTTGGAGGCCCGCCATCAGGAGGCCTTTGACCCGCTGGGGTTGGATATCAACCGCGAGCTGCCCAGCCTGGGTGCCCACAAGTACCGCGGCGGCCCCGCTGCCGAGCAGCACCTGTACAACCCGCAGACCATCCACCTGCTGCAGCAGGCCTGCCGTACCGGCAGCTTTGAAACCTTTAAGCAGTACACAGCGGCCGCCGCCAACGAGGGCGGCGACGCCATGCATCTGCGCAGCCTGCTTGACTTCAACTACCCCGAAACCGACGTCCCGCTGGACGAGGTCGAGAGCGTGGATTCCATCATAAAGCGGTTCAAGACCGCCGCCATGAGCTACGGCGCGCTGTCCGAGGAGGCGCACGAGTGCATGGCCATCGCCATGAACCGGCTGGGCGGCAAGTCCAACACCGGCGAGGGCGGCGAGGCCGAGGATCGCTTCGGCACCGAGCGCAACTCTGCCATCAAGCAGGTGGCGTCCGCCCGTTTCGGCGTGACCAGCAAGTATCTGGTATCCGCCAGCGAGATCCAAATCAAGATGGCGCAGGGTGCCAAGCCCGGCGAGGGCGGCCAGCTGCCCGGCGGCAAGGTGTACCCGTGGGTCGCCAAGACCCGCAACTCCACGACGGGTGTGGGGCTTATCTCTCCCCCGCCGCACCACGATATCTACTCCATCGAGGATCTGGCACAGCTCATCTACGATTTGAAGTGCGCCAACCGCAAGGCTGCCATCAACGTCAAGCTGGTCAGTGAGGCCGGTGTCGGCACGATTGCCGCCGGTGTGGCCAAGGCGGGCGCAGAGGTTATTCTGATTTCCGGCTTTGACGGCGGCACGGGCGCTGCGCCGCGCAACTCCATCCACAACGCCGGTTTGCCGTGGGAGCTGGGTCTTGCCGAGGCACACCAGTGCCTGATTCTGAACGGGCTGCGCAGCCGTGTGCGCATCGAGGCCGACAGCAAGCTGATGAGCGGCCGCGATGTGGCCATCGCCGCCCTGCTGGGTGCCGAAGAATTCGGGTTCGGCACAGGCCCCCTGGTTGCCATGGGCTGCGTGATGATGCGCGTTTGCAACCTGGACACCTGCCCCATGGGCATCTGCACCCAAAACCCCGAACTGCGCAAGCGGTTTGCGGGCAAGCCTGAGTATGTCATGAACTTTATGCGCTTCATGGCCGAGGATCTGCGCGCCTATATGGCCAAGCTGGGTGTGCGCACCGTGGATGAGCTGGTCGGCCGCACCGACCTGCTGAAGGTCAAGCCCGCGCCTGCCGGCTCCCGCGCCGCGGAGATGGACCTCTCGGCCCTGCTGCAAAACCCGCTGATCGAAAATTCCAACATTCATTTTGACCCGCAGGACGTCTATAACTTCCATCTGGAAAAGACCCCCGACATGCGCGTTCTTGCGAAGAAATTCAAGAAGGACTTTGAGTCCGACGAGCCGAAACCCATGACCGTCACGCTGGATGTCGGCAACACCGACCGCGCGTTCGGCACCATCTTCGGCAGCGAGATCACCGCCAAATTCGGCAACACCCTGCCCGACGACACCTTCCATGTGGTTTGCCGCGGCTATGGCGGTCAGAGCTTCGGCGCGTTCCTGCCCAAAGGGCTGACGCTGGAATTGATCGGCGATGCCAACGACTACATCGGCAAGGGACTGTCGGGCGGCAAAATCATCGTCTACCCGCCGAAAAACGTTACATTTGACCGCTGCGAGAACATCGTCATCGGCAACGTGGCACTCTACGGTGCCACGGGCGGCAAGGCGTTCATCAACGGTGTGGCGGGCGAGCGGTTCTGCGTGCGCAATTCCGGCGGCATCGCGGTTGTCGAGGGCGTGGGCGACCACGGCTGCGAGTACATGACGGGCGGCACGGTGGTCGTGCTGGGCAAAACGGGCAAAAACTTTGCGGCCGGCATGAGCGGCGGCATCGCCTATGTGCTGGACGAGGACTGGGATTTCTACCAGCGCGTCAACAAAGACATGGTCAGCCTGGAGCCTGTCGAGCATAAGTACGATGTATCGCTGTTAAAAGACCTGATCCGTGAACATGTCGAGCTGACAGGTTCGCCGCGCGGCAAGCAAATTCTTGACAATTTCGGGGAATATCTGCCCAAGTTCAAGAAGGTCCTGCCCCACGACTACGACAAGATGCTGCGGCTCATCGCCCAGATGGAAGAAAAGGGCGAGGACAGCGAGCAAGCGCAAATTGAGGCGTTCTACGCCATGAAAAACGCAAAGTAAGGGAGGCAGATTACCATGGGAAAACCGACAGGATTTATTGAAATCACGCGGCAGACCGCCACAGAGCTGCCGCCTGAGGAACGCATCCGCAATTTTAACGAGTTTCATATTCCGCTGCACACCGACGAGCAGCAGGCTCAGGGCGCGCGCTGCATGGATTGCGGCGTCCCCTTCTGCCAAAGCGGTGTACAGTTGGGCGGCATGTTCAGCGGCTGCCCGCTGAACAGCCTTATCCCTGAGTGGAACGATCTGGTTTATCAGGGCAAGTGGGATCTGGCCGTGCACCGCCTGATTGCCGCAAACCGCTACCCTGAGTTTACCAGCCGGGTCTGCCCCGCCTTGTGCGAGGCGGCCTGCACCTGCGGCCATGTAACAGGCAGCGCGGTAACGGTGAAGGAAAATGAGCGTGCCATCGTGGAATACGGTTACGAAAACGGTGTTATCCACGCTGTACCGCCCCCCGCGCGCACCGGCAAGACGGTGGCGGTCATCGGCGCAGGGCCTGCGGGGCTTTCGGTGGCCGACCTGCTGAACAAGCGCGGCCACAAGGTTACGATTTACGAGCGAGAGGATCGCCCCGGCGGGCTGCTGATGTACGGCATCCCCAACATGAAGCTGGAAAAATGGGTCATTGACCGTCGGGTAAAAATTCTGCAGGACGAGGGCATTGAGTTTGTCTTTCACGCCGATGTGGGCAGCAATGTCAGCGCCGAGGAGCTGAAATCCCGCTACGACGCGGTCGTGCTTTGCTGCGGTGCCAAGCAGCCGCGCGACGTCAACGTCACGGGGCGCGATGCGCAGGGCATCTTCTTTGCGGTGGATTACCTGACAAGCGTGACCCGCAGCCTGCTGGATTCCGACTTTGCCGACGGACGCGCGGTTTCTGCCGCAGGCAAGCGGGTGCTGGTCATCGGCGGCGGCGACACCGGCAACGACTGCGTGGGCACGGCCATCCGCCAGGGTTGCGCAAGCGTTACCCAGCTGGAAATGATGCCCTGCCCGCCTGCCGTCCGCGCACCCGGCAACGACTGGCCGGAGTGGCCGCGTGTGCTGAAAACCGACTACGGCCAGCAGGAGGCAATTGCCCTGTTTGGCACCGACCCCCGCATGTATCAGACCACCGTGAAGGAGTTTTACAAGAACGAATCCGGGCAGGTCTGCGGTGCGCTGGTTGCCAAGCTGAAAAGCGAAGTCGTGGACGGCCGCCGCCAGATGGTACCCACGGGGGAGGAAACCACACTGGACTGCGACCTGGTGCTGATTGCAGCAGGCTTTACCGGCTGCGAGCCGTATGTGGCCGACGCCTTCGGTCTGGAATTGACACCGCGCGGCACGGTGGCCGATGTAAAATATGCCACCTCCGACCCGAAGGTGTTTGCCTGCGGCGATATGCGCCGCGGCCAAAGCCTTGTGGTGTGGGCCTTGCGCGAGGGCCGCGACACCGCCGCTGTGGTGGATAAAGCACTGATGGGCTACACGAACCTATAACAAACCGGGGCGGGCTGCTTTAGCAGCCCGCCCCGATTTGTTGGAAATATTTTGCAGGTAGATTTAATTTCTCACCGATCAAACATTTTCGCGTAATGTCCCCGACGGCGATGTCCGGTTCCCGCCAATGACCATGCGATTACCTTCAACTCTGCCGGCGTTTTGCCGACAGAGCTTTTTTGCAGCATGGCCTTCCGACAAGGCGGCCTGATTTGTCCGTATACAGGGGGCTGCGGCTTCGTTT
This sequence comes from uncultured Gemmiger sp., assembly GCF_934561205.1. Taxonomy (GTDB): domain Bacteria; phylum Bacillota; class Clostridia; order Oscillospirales; family Ruminococcaceae; genus Gemmiger. The sequence goes on from NZ_CAKTFU010000007.1 coordinate 79,336, forward strand.
TCACTGCCTGTCCGATTCATTCATGGTCATCGCATGAGGTCACAGACGCTTTATCTTCCAGACTTTCCATATATTTTTTTGCATCCTTCATAAAACTCACTGCAATCATCACGATTACGGCACCAATCGGGAATGCCGCCACAATACTCACCGACTGAAGATTGTTCATGGAGCTTTCTGCAAACAGCAAAGCGATCGGAAGCAGAATCAACAGAATGCACCACATCAGCTGAATTCCCTTATTCGGCTGCTCTCCATCATTCAGGGTATGATAGCTGTAGCAGGAAGCTGTAAGAGCAATGGAATCAAAGGATGTTGCATAGAATGCAATCATCGTCAGCAGAACAACAACCATAACCACAGGTGCGCAGGGCATTGTTTTGATGATCGAAACGATCATTCCATACAGATCGCCATCTGCCATATACTGTGCAATAAAGTCAGCTTTTCCGGTGACCTGCATTCCCATAGAGTAGTTGCCCAGTACAACAAAGCTCGTTAATGTGGAGCCTACACCAAATACATACCCTCCCAGAATCGTCTGGCGCACAGTCCTGCCGCGAGAAATGCTGCCGATAAAGAACGGCGCAGCCACACACCAGACCATCCAGTAAGCCCAATAGTAAATCGTCCAGTTCTGCGGGAAATTCGATGTGCGAAGCGGGTCTGTAAAAGTAGACAACTCCACAAAGTTCTGCATCATCCGACCAAGAGAAGAAAAACCGGTTTCGATAATATACCGTGTTTCCCCACCGAACAGAAGAATAAAAGCAATCAGGCCAAAGAACATATAAATGCAGATATTGGCCAACTTGCTGATACCCTTAAATCCATGCAGCAAGGAATATGTATATACAGCGCAGGTAATCAGAAGAATAATAATGTTGATTACAGTACGACTTACGGCAACATGGAACAGTTCACTGATAATGGTTGCCATAAGCGGTGTTGCCACACTAAAAGTGGTAGCAGTACCGGCAAGAAGTGCAAACACAGCCAGCAGATCAATAATGCGGCCTGCCCAGCCGTCTGTATACTTCCCGAGAATCGGACGGCAGGCCTCTGAGTACTTCTGACGATTTCTCTTTCTTACATGGAGCATAAAGCCAAAGGCAACAGCCAGTACCAGATAAAACCCCCACGGAATAAAGCTCCAATGGAACAGCGGATATACACCTGCCCAATCCTGAACGCTTCCCATTTCCGCAAGATGTGGATCCGTTGCATACAGCACCCATTCCGAGAACGAGTAGAACAGAATATCTGCTGCAAGACCACAGGTAAACATCATGGAACCCCACGCGAAGAAGGAATACTTCGGCTTTTCATTCTGCTCGCCGAGGACAATGTTACCGTACTTAGAACCGGCAATATACAAAGAGAGAATAAAAATTCCCAATCCAATTACTAAGTAATAGGTACCAAAGGTATCACCAAAGAAAAAACGGATCTGGCTCAATACAGCGTTGGACTGTTCCGGCGCAAAGAAAAACAAAATGCACAGCGCAATTACGATTGCCAGAGGCACCAGGGTTATCATCCAGTCGATTTTTCCACGTTCTTTTTTCGTATTCATTTACTTTCCCTCCACATATTTTTTGTAGCTGGCATCCAGAGCAATGAGTTCGCTCAGATTATCCACCTCTATAATATCGTCCTTATTCATAGGACGGATACCCAATTGATACTCCTCCGGGTAACAGAACATCGCCACATCATCCCAGTAGATTTGCCGATTTTTCTTTTCTTCAAACTCGATCTCCAGATGATGTTTCAATTTTTTCCCATCCTCTGCCGTCCAGCGGGAAATGCTGTATAACTGCCAACCGCCTTTTCCACCTGTCCGGCTGCAGGATGTCACAATTCCATTCTCTACGGTCTGAAGCCACTCGTCAGTTTCTCCATCTGTCCAAACACTGTTATATCCGGAACGCTCAAACTCAGGTGCAAGAATTTCCGGATTGTAAATGATCTGGTCTCCATCAAGAATGATTGCATTTTCGATATGATCTCTTGCCACATAAAGCGATGCAATGTTATTGCAGGTAGCATAGTAAGGATTTTCAATCAGTTGAATGCCCGGATATTCTGTTTTCAGTTCTTCAAACTGTTCCTTCAGGTAGCCAACAACAACATAAATCTCATGGATTCCGTTTTTATGCAGACCATCAATGACCGTATCAATCATTCGGACTCCATTCACTTTAACCAAAGGTTTTGGTGTTGTCAGTGTCACCGGATGCATCCGATTTCCTAAACCTGCTGCCATAATGATGGCTCTTTCCACTTTTGACATTTACTTTTCCTCCCCTTGTTTTTTCAGTTCATCTTGGACAATTCGGTAGTAGTCCTTTGCATAGCGATACTGCCGAAGTGAATACTCGCCAAATTCCACACCAAGATTGCGCTTATATTCACACCAGTTGCTCCACAGCAAACCACAGGCTGCAATATAGCAATAAATCTTGATCCTGGTCGCATCATCACAGCCTTCTGTAAAATAAGCAGCAATCAGTCGGTCTACCTGACGCTTATTGTAAAGTGAGTAAATGCAGAACATCGCCACATCCACATGAGGATCCTGCATTCCTGCATACTCCCAGTCGATCAGACGAATTTCCTCCTTGCCATCTTTCTCAACAAACAGGAAGTTATCCGGCACCGCATCAATATGGGTCAGGACCTTTTCTCCGGCATGTGCATCGATATAAGGTTTCAGTGAAAGAACGTTTGCCTTCGTCTTTTCGTAATCCTTATAAACAGAAGGTGTCCCCTCCCATAGCGTTTCATAGAACTCCATCTGTCCGAAAATATCAAACTCGTGGTTTACCTTCAATTTCAGGTCATGGAACGCATGCAGCCGCTTCATGCATTTTTTAACATCTTCATAATTCAAAGGATCGCAGACTCTCGCGCCTTCCAGAAATTCTGTAATTTTATAGCCGTTTTCCGGGTTGATATATGCGATATCATCGCAGATGTGCTTTCCGTCAATAGCTTGATATACTGCTGCCTCCTGCCGACGATTGATGAGCTGATCCGTTCCTTCGCCCGGAATACGCATGATGTATTTCTTTCCTTTGCAGGTAAACAGGAAAGAACGATTTGTCATGCCTTTTTTCAAAACAGTAATATTTGTAATTGCTTCCGACCGTGCCTTTAATGCTTCACAAAGCACCTGAATTGCATCTGTTTTCAGCTGGTTGGAATCGCTGTCGATTTCTCTGAGCTGCTCGTAGGTGTTGATTTCTACCACATCAGCGGAATGGACTACACGGGCCGCAACGATCATTCGGTCCTTTTTATAAAGTGCTTCTTCCCAGAATGCTCCATCATACCGTTGATTTTTGCAAAGCTCATCAATACGTTCCGCCACTGTGTCTGCATCCTCTTTCACCAGGTAGCAGATACCAATCATTGCATTGCCGCCGGAGCTTTCCGGCACAGTCACAAGTTCCATTTTACGATTAACGCGGACATTGCTTTCGTTGTCCACAAGGTCGCTGACCATATACCACGAATACAACTCATGTTGATGGAAGGGATTTCGGTCACACCAAATATCACAAGGAATAATGTACGCATTCTCCAAATGCTCTTTTACAAGTTTGACGGAATGCAGATTGTTCTTTGCGGCATAATCGGCATTAACTACAAGTTCTACACCATACTCATCCATCAAATACTCGTATTTTTCTTTCATGAAGCCTACGACTATGTAGATTTCTTTGATTCCCACTTCATGAAGCTGCTTGATGATACGCTCAATCAACGGCTCACCGTTGACTTCCAGAAGACCCTTTGGCATCTCCGTATTGATGGGAACCATACGCATACCAAACCCTGCAGCCAGAATCACAGCACGCTGCGGGGTTTTCTGCTTAAACTCAGTTATGGCTTTTAGCGTAGGACGAACCGAATCATCCAGATAATCAGCTTTCATGAGTTCCTTGAGTGAGCGGTTTACCACTCCTAGCGAGTGGCCGGACACTTCTGCTAAAATTCGCTGATTGATAAAAGGCTCCAGCAGAAGCGTGTTCAGAATGTCGCTTTCTTGTTTGTTCATGTACCTATCTCCCTTCGTTTTTATGAACGCTTGTTTAATAAAATACGACTCTCTGAAAAATATTTGCTAAGCGAGAGCCGCATTTTAGGTTACTCTTCTTTCTTATATACCTTATAGAAATGATGCCCAACTCTGTCTTTTTCCGGCGGAAGCTGCATATAATCCCCGTATTCATGTCGGAGGACCTGATCATATTCCTTCGGCACTCTGAACTCATATTTGTCGAATGGCATCATAATTGTTTCATCAAACCATTTTCTCGGAAAAATATCTTTTTCTCCCCAAGACAACCAAATAACACATCCAACGTATTCGCTGCTGTCATACTCCTTAACTCTAGCCAGTTTTTCTAACTTGTCCTGAAAGCACTCTTTTCCTCGCAGCTTTGCATATAGATACACCGGCAATTTTGCTATTTTTCTAATCGGAGAGGTTGTAGTTTCGATTGCGAAATGCTCACGAGTAGCCTGATAGCAAAGTGATGACAGCCTATCGCCTTTTAATCCGTACTTAACTGCTTCATCTTTGGTCTTTCCAAGACCATCATAGGGATAAATATCAATAAAGACGCCCATACCAAATGATTTTTCATTAGCCATTTCAATCACATAACGATCATCGCTAATTCGCGTAATCATATATGGGTACTCAGGACACTCCTCCCGATTAAAAACTTTCAAATTGGGATATTCATGAATATGACTTTTCAAATAAATCAGTAATTTATCATAATCCGTTCGTGGCATCATAATATCCACATCATCATCCCATGGGATATACCCATGATGGCGGACAGCTCCGATAAGCGTTCCGTATATAAGTGCATATCGAAGATGCTGTTGCTCACATATTTCTGCAACCGTATGTAATATTTCAAGCGATATTGCTTGCGTTTCTTTTATGGTTAATTCACGCCTCTCCACATTTTGCTCCTTTCCATTGTTTCCACAACTTTGCTGCCACTTTATAACACTCAATAAAAGCAATCAGTCCTAAAACAGTTAACGCAAATGCAAAAATAAAGCTCATCCATCCCCCAATACCCGTATTGCCAAACAGATACAGCAGATGTAATTTTTCAACCACTCTAAAAATGACCATCTGGGCAAGATACATTTCCATTGAAATACTTGATAGATATTTCATCGGTTTTGATGATAAGAATTTACTATTTGACCCAACTGCATAAGAGAGCCACAGAGAAAACATCAAAAGGCTCCCAACATATGAAATCATTTTCATTCCAGTAGGTTTCAAATACCATAAACCCGATGCAACTACACAAATCAGAAGTGATACTATGCCAATTTGTTCACAACTTCTCGTGATTTCATTGCGATATAAATATACAAGACCTCCTGCAATAAACAACGGTAAACAATAGAGAAAGTTATGACGTGGCGAGAAAGATTCTGCAACAAAATAATCAGAAAAAAAGTACCGGTCGCAAACAAATACAACCCACAGTGAAACTGCCAAACTCATCCATGCACGTTTTTTTGATTTCATCAGTACTGAAAAAGCAGGAAATAATAAATAAAAAAGGAAAATTACGCCAAGTGTCCAACAAACGCCTATAACGGATACCGCATTATTGGGGAGAAGCCCATGGAGCAATAGAGCTTCAACAGAAATTTCATATACAGTTGATAGATTGTGTTCTATCAGCAACGCGATAAATAACAAGGTTCCGAAAAAAGGTAAGACTTTCTGATATCTTTTTCTGTAAAAAGCATCTAAATCAATGTTACCACTTTGGAATTTATCCAAATATCCTGCGCACATTCCAAAGCCACTAATCATCAGGAACAAATACACTAATGTCGTTAACGATGGAATAAATGTATCAAAAATAAACGTTCCCGCCAAACTATACTCAGTATTAGCCTGTATATGCATCATAATAATGCCAAGGCATGATAATGCTCTCAAACCGTCGATGGAATTATAATGGTTTGGTTGGGCCAAATATCTGCCCCCTTTCTGATCCATCTTCATTCTACACCTCAAAGAATTCTCTCATTTTTTTGACTTATATGCTTTTTCTTCCATACTGCATGGACATCTGCAGTATTTAGCTATTTATTTCTTTCAATATATCAACTGTATGCATTATTCCATTTTTTGTAGAGAACACATCACTATATCCTAAATTTTTCACCCTGGTATTATCAAGTGCAGAGTTATTCATGGGATTAAACGCTTTCAATTCCGCTTCTGTTGGGTGTGTCATCGTTAGCTCAACATTTCCAGCTTTTGCGCAAATTTCAGCCATTTCTCTTATTGTAGTAATCTCATCATGTCCGATATTGTATGCTTGCCCACTTTTTCCTTTTAGCAAAACAATCAAAATTTGAACAGCGCAATCTATCGAATAGCAATAGGATCTCTTCTGTAAACCAACACTTTTCATTTCTAGTTTTTGCCCCATTGCTGCCTTAAAAGCGAAATCAGATGAAATTCGCTTATCATCTTTTTTTGCGGATGGCCCAAATATATGACCCGGCCTTACAATCACTGTATCCACTTCATATTCAGAAGCATACGCCTTACATATCATTTCTGATGCCCTTTTCGCAACTGCATACGATGATCTAATATTATCTATATTTACTTCACCATATTTATCTTCAACAAACGGTCCTTCCGTAGATTTTTCCCCATAGACCTCACTCGAAGAAACATAAAGCACTCTCTCAACTGCATTATTCTTTGCAAAATGAAGCAATTCGTGAATACCATCAATATTAGATAAGATTGTTTCTACAGGCATTGATGTATATAGTTCTGGGCTTGCCAATCCTGCACCATGAATAATATAATCCGGCACAATCTCCAACCTTAACGGTTTCAGAGCATCATAAGAAACAAAACGTACTCTTTCAAGATTTCCATATCTTTTTTCAAATTGTTCTTTATTCCTTGCCCCGATATATATTATTCCTGTTTTTTCGTAGGTAAGCAACACATCTACAACCGTGGACGCAATTAATCCAAGACCACCTGTAATAAAAAAAGATTTTCCATCCAAAAGGCTCAAATCCATACTGCTAATAGCCTTTTTTAAATCTGCGTTATATAAAGAAGAATCTAGCAATCTCATATTCTATCCTTACTTTTTTATCCATTCATCATTCTTAGCATTTAACAATGCTTTAAAAATCTCAATATCCTCCACGGTGGTAATTTTTATATTCTTTTCAGACCCTTTTGAAAAATAAGTTGTGTATCCATACTTTTGCATCAACGAACAAGATGCGGCCATATTTGTCACCCCATCTTTAATTGCAACATTGTGAACCTTCCACAGTTCGTCAAACATATACGAATGTGGAGTTTGTGTTCTCCACAGCTCATCTCTATTCAATGCTGCGTTTGATTCTACTCCATCTTTTGAAACAAATACCACTTCTGTCGTTGGAACCACAGTAACAGCCGAACCATACATTTTCTGTTTAACAAGATTGTCTGTAATTACATCTTGCGGCAACATTGGTCTATTGCCATCATGAATTATCACAACAATATCAGCTGTTGCTTCATGATCTTCTTTAATTGCCTTTAATCCATTATAAATTGATTCCTGTCCTGTTGCGCCACCAGTAACAATCTTTTTGAGTTTTGTGATATTAAACTGTTTTGCATATGCTTCAAGTACTGTACTCCATCCTTCCAAACATGAAACATATATTTCATCAATACTCGGATGTCGTTGAAACGCTTCCAAGGTATAAATAATAATCGGCTTATTCTCAACTGTCAGGAACTGCTTCGGAAGGTCCTGATGTGTTCTGCTACCAATCCCACCAGCCGTTAAAACCGCAATGTTCATAATCGTTTTCTCCCCTTTTTCCTATTTCCATATTATTCAAAGCACCACCTGATGAGCGACTTTGTTTTTTAACAGAACACTACATTTTCCACTATTCGATTTCCAATTTGGATTAGGCACACGCCAATCTTCATTATAAATTGCCGCCAGAATCTCTTCGCTATTGACTGGAACAGATACAGACACATTTCCCATCCGTATTTTTTTCGTTTCTACAACTTTTGGCAGCGTTACCAAATACACGCTTCTCTCATTTTCATCGTTATATTTACAATCTGAAATGTACTCAAAAGAATACTGTATCATGTGAGTATCTTCATAAAACTGTCCAAAGAAATCAATATTCAATTTTCCAACTGCGTATGACTGTTCCTTAACTGCGCCATCAAAAACAAATTCTCGTGTCTTTTTAAAGCCAGCTTTCTTCATTAAATTCTCAAGGTTATTCCATGTAAAATCTTGTGTAATCACAATTGCATAATCAATATCAAAGTCCCAGTTGATAAATTTTCCATCTCGGATCAACCCAAGCAAGGTTCCTGCATATGCATAGTAGATTGCTCCACTATCTTTTAATGCATCCTCGACGAGTCCCATATATTTTTCCCCATCTTTGGCCAACTCCTCGCGGCATTTCTTTTCAATACGTGCCACCTTTTTGGAGCCAATGTATTTTTCATACGTCTCTCCGATGAATGGAACCGCTTTAATTTTGTGCCACACACTTTTTACACTCATAATAATTTTACTCCTTAACATTACGGATCGCTTTCGTTTTTAATGAATTCAGCAAAGGAACCAGAATCGTCCTGTTTTGATACACACCCCAAACCACCAGCACCGCCAATATAACAACATTGACAAGTATGTTCCTGCGGAAATATCCCACACCAACCAACAGCAGCATTGCTGCACACTGTCCCAAATACCTTGTCGATATTCTCATCGAGACCACTTTCTTTACCGCATTCATTCTAAAGACATAAATAATCAAATACGATGCCAACGTCGAAATCGAGGCTGCATACAATCCTATGCTTTGGATAAGCGCGAAATTTATTAACGCGTTTACAATAGCTCCCACAACGGTTGTCCAACCGATTACCTTGGTATCCTTGAGTCCACCCAGCACACCGCCCAACAGCGAACACATAGAATTTATAAAGATTGCCACCAGCAAAATAAATATATGATTATACGCCTCCTCATATTGTTTTCCGATAAGCCATTGGAAAGATAGACTCACACATACAATGATTCCCATATTAATAAAGGAAAACAGCTTGAAACCGTTATTCAACATAGAGTTAATGTATTCGTCACGGTCAGAATCGTTTATAGCCAGCGACACGGACTCTGTCCATGCTGTATTGAATACCGTGAAAATTGTCGTGTAAATAGTCGGTATCTTGTTGGCTGCAGCATAAATACCATTAAGCGCCGTGCCAAGGAAGCAGATAATAATCAGCCGATCTGACATATTGGCAATCCACCAGGATATCGCATTGGGTATCAGCGGCAGTGAATATCTCAGCATTTCCTGTATTTTATTGCTGCTGACTGCGCTGAGCTTGACCAACTTCCAAATACGCAGTCTACAAAGGAAATAGGAAAACCCAATAAAATTGGAGACCACCAGAGCGATCAATATAGACGCTGCTCCAACTTTCAAGCCAACAATCAGCACAATGTTGACCGCCAACGAAGACACAGTAACTATAAAGCTTGCAATCGAATAGTCGGCATTTCGTCCTAATCCTCTTGCCAGATTAGCGACAAACAAATATGCTGATTGTGTCCAAAGTGCCAACATAACCAGCGCAAAATATGGGATTTCGTAAATGGCCTGTATTACCCCGAATATAATGGTGGAAATACCTGCCATGACGAGCAAGACAGCCCCCGCACTGGCTATATATCCAATTTGGTCTTCTTGGTTTGTTCGGTTCTCGATTACAAAACGAAAGACTGCATTTTCGATTTGCAGTGTAACAAAATACAGCGCCAGGCTGATTACTGTTTGCAGCACATCAATTGTGCCAAAGTCATCAGGCGCAAGAAGAGATGTATATACCGGAAGCAATAGAAAGGTAAAAACCTTTGAACTCAGCTGCCCGATTGCTAAAATCGCCGTGTTTTTTACCAAGTTTTTTTCTCTGCTCATTCATTTTCCTCTGGATTGATTCGGCATGGCATTATTGCATCGTTGTGAGAAACCACTTCAGGCTTTTTTGTAAATTCCAGTATTTTATTTCTGGTTTTTTGTTCGTCATAAAAACAACAAATATACGTTATAAATGCAGACAACTGCATTTGAAAATAGGTATAACCCTCAGCATTGTCTGTTGTATACAGCACAAAGGCATACAGCACAAACAGCAGACAGACAAATGTTTTTTTGATCCCGTATCTTTTTTGAAGAATTTTGGGCATTTTGAGCAACCACCAGAACACCCACAGACAAAAGCCTACAAAACCCAAATCGATATACATCTTAAGGAAATCATTGTGCAAGGCCCTTATGGAGACCATGTTGTACAAATCTTCCCGCGTTGTATAATCAAACTGCCGTCCCACAAAGCCTACGCCTTTTCCAAAAAAAGCCGGAGAGAAATTGGCAAACTTTCTGAAATACCCATAAATGATGTCTCGTCCCATCATATCAATGCCCAATGATTTGAGGCTCGCCACAAATGCACCTGACACAATCAATGAAACATATACAAGGCATACGATGGTTCCAATGATTCCCGTCACCCTTACAAAAAAGGACTTATCCTTTCTTTTGCTTCGGGAAAACACAACAAAATACAGATAGGTCATAGCCACCGCCAGGATTCCGATTCGTTTCCACGCTATAACGAAAACCACGCAGGATGCCCAAAACAGTGCATTTGTCTTTTTCAGGCTTGTGTATTTCCCGACAATCAGGTTCATCAGTATACACATACCCACTATATAAGCCAGTTCATGCAATTCCGTGTATTTTCTGAAGTTATCTGCGGCCTCATCCAATGGATTAAGTGCCCGAAAAAACACTACTCCATTCTGTACAAAGCCCATCAAATAGGTCAGCACAAACACCGTTACCGATGACGCCATAGATACCTTCAGAATATCGTCCTTTTCGCTGCAGACAATGCAAACGCCGCAAAAATAAGCAACACACTGGAACAGTGTATTGGATATGCCCCTTGAAATATAAGGAAATGCCGGCTTTGTAATACACCACACAATACAAGAGTATCCCAACATAATTATGCGCGGCAGGCAAAATAGTCCCAGGAAAAATCTGCGCTGTTTTGTAATTCTTACGCTTCTATTTTTCAGCACACAGTACATGGACAGAACCAGCAGCACTACGGGTCCTCCATAATAAAACATGGCCCATTGCAAGGTTCCGGCCGTTCCTTGAAATACGGAACAGCTGCCCATAAATGACAGCGTCATTATGATATATGCAAGGAGATTTTTCTTCTTGACTTTAATTTTCTCCATTCTGTTTCCTACCTGTTTCTTTTTAACGCCATATTTCCTTTAATAAGAATCGCTACAAGCAAATATAGTCTGCGTTTTAGTGCCCCAAAAAACACCCTCTGCGCCTTAGGCAAATCACCTATCGGATAGTTTCTTAATATCTGCCGCAGCTCGCTATTGTTCGCAATCCGACTCATATTGGCTCTTACCGTTCTCCAGCCGTGATCCTTTATATGAACCATTTCTTCAATTAAAGCAATTCTTGTTATCTTCAAAAAATATCTATCCAGGCTCATCTTATACGCATCCGAATTATAAGTTCTGCCAAGTCTTGATCCCATTTCTTTGCACAACGCCACGTTTCTTTCAAACCTATCCGGAACGTACCGTGTAGTCAGCGAGTTCGGGTTGAATCTATAAAAATACAGTGCTTCATTTGTATGAACAATTTTTTTACAATAGGGAATGAAGTCAATGTCAAAGATCATATCTTCCGCTATAAATTCACGCTCAGATACAAACTCGACCTTACTTCTTTGAATCACGTCATTTCTGAATATCCCAAGCCATACACTGGCACCATATGTGCAATCTTCTTTTTCTGATGGCCGGCAGCCAACTCTATCCAGTAGATATGAATCCAGAATTTCCTTGCCGGAATAGACCTTTATCGCCTTTTGAGGCTGCGGTATAATATCAACCGTATCATTCCAGAATCTCGTAAATTCGCAGTATGCACAATCTGCTTCGTTAGTTTCCGCCAAATTCCATAGCGTTTCATACATTTTTACTGATACATAGTCATCAGAATCAACGAATCCAATATACTTACCCCGTGCTGCTTTCATTCCTGCATTTCTTGCACTGCCCAAACCGCCGTTTTGCTTATGGATAACTCTAATACAGGAGTGTTCTTTTGCATACTCATCACAAATTTTCGGAGATGTATCTGTTGCGCCATCATCTACCAAAATAATTTCGATATCGGATAACGTCTGATTTAACAATGAATCAATACACTTTCTCATGTAATTTTCGACATTGTACACTGGAACGACAACCGATATTAACGGCTTTTCAATCTCTGTCATAACTTTTCCATAATCCTTTGATAGTAAGTATTTGTTTTCAGTGTTTCAGAATCGTCAAATTTATATGTCAATTTATGGAACGGGGTCATCTGCACTACCGCATTCCATATGTCATCGTTATATTCATCAAACAATCTTAAAAGTAAAATATGCGGCACTGAATTACTGAATGGCACTACTTTATTCCACTCTGCCGGATACCGATCTATGAGCATTTGGAAGAAATCATGGAATATAAAGTAATCCACCACTTCATCATTATTTTCCCAATAATCGTACAAAAGCTCACGCATCATAAAAATAAACTTCTGATTTGGCTTTGCTGTCATAAACCAGTTGGAAATTATACTTGGTTGGCCATCCCTGCCCGGTTTTAAGCATTGAAACAGGAAGAGATCACTATCAAGCATATAGGCCGGTATGCTCTTTGAAGCACAAAACACCGTCGCATCGATCCATGTTCCACCATATTTCTGTAACAGTTCCAGGCGCAACAAGTCGCTCATATGGGCGCCTTTGATTATTCCACAGTCAATTTTATTTTGTATCTCCTGAGGAAAGGCAACATATTCCCGATAATTTTCTTCCGTCAACAGAACAATTTCCCTGTCCGTTATATTTTCTCGCACAGATGCATAGCATCTCTTCACGATCTCCGGTGCGCTGTCCATCCCTTGGAACCAGCAAATCCATACCTTCCTCGGTTCTTTGGGACATGTTTCTTCTTTATATTTCTTTTCAATTTCCGCAATTTTATCGGAATACCCTTTTTCGAGATTTTGTCTGATTTTCAGGGAAGCCGCGTTGCGTAATATTTCCAATGAAGTTCTGCTCTTTCCCAAAAGCAAGAATTCCCCAACTGCCGTAAAAAATGCGCCGCCATTCCAATATTGCCGAAGAAGATTCATTCCGCCTTGTTTTTTTAATATCTCTTTTAATCCCATCTCATAACTCCACTCAGCAATTTATAAACACATCTTCATACTGCTTGCAAATTTTATTCCATGTGTACTCTTCCGCCACACGTTTCTTGGCTCTCCGGCCCATCTCGGCAATTTCGTCCTCACTCATTTGGTCTGCCTTATCAATCAGTTTTGCAAGGCTGCCCGGGTTGCGGCTCCAATACAAGGCGCAGTCCTCTGCCACTTCTTTGTTGAACCCCACATCAACCAGCAGGTTTAAATCGGTACTGCCAAGAGCCTCGATCAGCGAGGGATTTGTGCCGCCGACCGTGTGACCGTGGAAATAAGCATAGGCGTTCTCTCGAATTTTCTTCAGCAGTTCCTGATCATACACAGTACCAACGAACTTGATTCTCTTATCGCTCTTGAAATGCAGTTTTTTCTCCAACTCATTCAGGAATTTATCGTTTACATTTGTAATGATGGCAAAGTCCTTCCGGCTTTTACTCTTCATAAACTCCCGAATCATAACTTCAAAAGAGTTCTCCGGCACAAAGCGCCCGACAACAAGGTAATAGCCTTTTTTTGTCAGCCCTTTTTCCTTATACCAGTTCACCAGCTTTTCATCATCGTCAGCCAGCTTGCTAAGAGTTAAATCCGCACCGTAAGCAATAAAAGTCGTTTTCGGATTTCTGCCCTTGATGCCTTTGCCGTCATAGCACTCATGGATGTACTTTTCGATATTCACAGAGTCGCAGATAGCAAGGTCACAATATTTGACCATCATCTGCTCGGAAATCTTCCAGTACTTCCGAATCGGCGCCGACCACTTAGCCCGCATCCATTCATGTCCATCCGGGTTCAGATACACCGTGCCGCCCAGTTTATGGATTTCTCTGTAAAAGTGGCCGGCAAAAGGCCCGATGCGACAAGCCATAATGTAAACGATCGGGTGCGAAATATGGTTTGCTTTGATATGTTCGCAGCAAGCCTTCAGGGCTGCAACATCGTAATAAATTGCCTGTGCAGGTCCAATCTGGGGGACATCAATTTTGAAGCAGTGGGCATTATGAAGTTCAAATTCGTGGTCGTTGATTTTTGTCACGCCATCAAATTTGCTCTCATCCATGCAGCCGTCGCCATTGGCTTTGCAGGCAACATGATATTTAATGTTCTCTATATTCTGATGGTACTCTGTGAGCTTATAAACGAACGTTTCATAACCGCCATATGCTCCGAGGCTTTTTGCGCCGACCAGATATACATGCTGTACTTTCTTCTTTTCCATCCGCTATTCCATCCTCAAATACAATTCCTGCCATCCGCACCCATTTCGTACCTGGCATCTTTCGGTTGGCCCGCACGCGGACATGCTGCGTCTGCGGGGGTCGGTTTGCGTCGCCTTTTCTGCGGCCGCTTTTTATTTTTACACAGCTAACACCTTATGCGTTCAATGGCACAGTATTAGTAGTTTAATTGTATCACACATAGCGTAATTTTTCAATGGTATATATTGTGAACAACCCTGATTCGAATGTCTGTATCCCTTGAACCATACCGCATGATTCCGAGTACCGATACCGTGTCTTATCTTTCCTGTGCAAGGTTGTCCGCACAGAGAATTTTGTATAGATGTAAATTTTCTACATACACGCAATTTTGTAGAATTTTGCCAAAAAATGTGATACAATGAGGCTAAAATGTTATACTGTTTGTTATTTTCAGCGCAGGATCCTGCATCGTCGCGCAGAATTGTGCGGTGTTTCCTTAGGTATGCTGAATCTGTTTGACACAATACATACAATGCTTACTTTACAGAGAGTAGGCGATCCAAAGGCAAAGAAGGAGTATCTATGCTGAAAGTTGCTATATGTGATGACGAACCCATTTGTGCAGAAAAAGTCCGTCGGTATGTTGAAGATTACTTCGTCGGTCGAAAAATCAGATTTCAAGCAGACACCTATACGGATGCGACCGGACTGCTGCAAAATGCCGAAAAAGGGTACGACATTCTCTTTTTGGATGTAGATATGCCCGACTTAGATGGCATCCACTTAGGACGGGAACTGCGCAAAAAGAACCGGAAAGCAGTTATCATTTATATTTCGGCCTTGATTCAATATGCAATTGAGGGTTACTCCGTCCATGCGTTTCAATATCTATTGAAACAGGATTTAGAGCAAACATTCTCTCCGTGCATGGACGATGTCATGCAGCATTTCTTGTCGCGGGGCAGTTTTTTGATCCCTACGGATGCCGGGGGACGGAAAGTCCCGTATGAGGATATTTTGTTCTTTGAAGTACAGAATCATACCATTATCGCGCATACACGCAATCAAGATAGAGAAACATGGCCCTTCAGCGGCAAAATTTTGGAGCTGGAAACGCAGCTGAGCAGTGCAGGTTTTTTACGCGTTCATAAAAGCTACTTGGCAAATATGCGTCACATCGTGCAGTTGGAAACCACGGGGGCGTTGCTGACCGATGGAAATCTTTTGCCATGCAGCAGAATAAACTTTGCGAAAATCTTACAATCCTATCTTCTGTGGGAGGCAATGGAATAATGGCAGCTGCACTTTTGCAATTAGAAAATTTGTTGATTGACAGCGCATTTCAAATTCTATCCACGACCGTTATTGTATCCTTTTGTGATATCTTTCTGGCAAGGAGGGTCTCCGGAAAATCATTTTATCTGCTGTTTGGTTTGACCACCCTTGGAAATGCAGTTTTGCTCAACCTGCTGAACGCCCATATGGGTACAATGGGAAACATCTTAATTCCTCTTGTAACGGCACTGCCGCTGATTTTCGGGGGATATTCCTGTACCATTTGGCAAGCCGTATTTTACGATGCGGCAAGCTATGCTTTTCTGTGCATGATGGATTATGCAACCCAGCTTGCTTTTTGTGCCGTAAGCGGAGACTCACTTGCAGCGCTGAGAACGGAAACGATCGGATATGTGTTCACGGGCTTGTCGGCCAGAAGCATAGAGATAGTTTCTACTTATATGATGGCCAAATTGCACAAAGGAAGCGGCAATAAGACAGCCAACCTTCCATGGATTTATTGGTTTAGTATGTTGTCTGTGCCGACTCTTGTTTTTGCATTTTACCGTTTCTTTTTGCGTGCCGATGCAGAAAATCCTCTCTCGAATGCCTTTGTTGGCTGGATAGGCAGCAGCCTGGTTTTTGTTCAGATGCTTTTACTTTGGCAAACCATATGTATCCAAACCGAAAAACAAAAGCAAGCTGAAATTCTGGCCTTGCAAAAGGAAACTGAACTGCGTTTAGAAAGTACGGCACAGCTTTCAGCTGCATACGAAGCACAACGAAAGGCTACACACGATTACACAAATCATCTTGCTGTATTGCAGGAGCTTTTGCATGACGGAAAAGCGGCAGAGGCACAGCATTATCTAAACGAACTTACCCAAGCACCATCTGCTGCACCGGTGGTTTATACCGGCACAGCAGTGCTGGATGCCGTACTGAACCAAAAGTACGCGCAGGCAAAAGCTGCGGGGGTTTGTATTCGTTTTCAGATTGCGGACATTCCGGGGCTTTCTGTGCCACAAAAGGATTTTGTGACGGTATTGGCCAACCTTTTGGACAATGCTATTGAGGCTGCCCGGCAAGCTGAAAACGATAAAAGTATTGTCTTTAAGCTGCTGCCTGTTTCCTCCTGCAAAGCGATTCTTTGCGTCAGGAACACTGCAATGCCGGTACAGATCACAAACGGGCAAATTCCCACAAGCAAGGAAAATCCGCTGCTGCATGGATACGGGCTGCAAAATATAGGCAGCATATTAGAACAGAATCAATGTCCCTACACGTTTGAATATAGGGACGGTTGGTTTATCTTTGCTGCGGAACTTCCCTGCAACGCAGGAGAAAGCGATACGTTCTTTGCATTTCACGCTCGTATATGACATTTCACGCTATAAATTTGACTTTCCGACAGAATGCTGTTATTTTCAAGTTAGACAGAAAAACAAAGCGCAGGAGGAAACATTACCCGCAAAAATCAACAATGAGGAAAACAAACGATGCCACATAAAATTTTTCCGTTTCTGATGGCAGGACTTTTTCTGTTGTCAGGGTGCGCACCAAGCGCGAGCGTCACACAGCCTGACCGTCCGCCTGTATCGGGTTCCTCCGGTTCGCTTTCGGGTAATGGCGCACCGCAGGAAGCCTTGCCGGACGATACACAAATCTACGATTACACGGTGGCTGCATCCTTGGATATGGTTACCCGCGGCAGCGGAAACGAGAACGGCTTTTATCAGGTCATCCCCAACGAAAACGGCTATGCCAACCTTTTTTATACCGATTACGCAACCGCAAGCAGGGTGTATTTGTGCGGTGCGCCAAACTGCGCGCACAATACAGGCACCTGCACCTCTTACATAGAAAGCGACGGGTTTTCGGTGTTCCCTGCCGTGTACAAGGACCGCCTTTTCTTAGTGTACAGCAGTTACAATTCGTGGTCCGCCGAGGCAGCCCCTTCCCGCGTGGAATGTATGGACGTAAACGGAGAAAACCGCCGCACACTGTATACATTCGGTTCCGGCATCACACTGAATGAAGGTGCCATTGTCGGCAACAACGAAATCGTTTTGAGTGGGTATCAAATTGTTGAACGCAACGGCTCCGTGCAATCGGTGCCCTTTATCGGGGCGATTGGCATGGATTCCGGCACCTACCGCGAGGTTTATTCGCTGCCCGATACCGCCGGGCAAACAAATCTTTTCCTGCGCGGTGTTTCTGATACAGGGTTTATCTTAAAGACCATTTCTATGGACGATGCGGCATCGTCCGACTCCCAAAGCCGTATTTTTGAGCTTTCCTTTGACGGAAAAACAGAAACCGACCTGCTTACGTTTTCCGGAAACAGCTGCTTTGAGGAGCATAACGGGCAGGAGCTTGTCTATCTGCGGTATGATGCGCAAGGGGTGTCTTTGTATAAGCGCAGCCGTCAGTCCGAGCAGGAGGAGCAAGTCGCAGAAAATGTATGTGACCTTGCCTGTGTGCGCAAAAGCGAACTGCCCTACGATTCGGACAATCTGTTTATTGTCGGCTTTGCAGGCAACTGTGTCCTTTTGAATCATCTGTACGATAACCGCTATGAGGAAAACGGAGATATCGCCCTGTACTACACGCAATATGCCGTTGACCTTACCGACGGTTCTGCCAAGGAAATCACCCTGTACAACAACGCGAGGGCAACGCAAACGCCCCTTGCGATTCTGGCAAAGTTTGGGGATTCCCTGCTGGTGGATGCGAAGGAGGAAGTTGTGGACGGCATTGCGTACAGACGCCCCGGTATTGTGTCGGTGGCGGACTACCTGAATTCCAACCCGGCCTATACCATGATCCAATCCCCCATTGACGAACCGCTTTGGTAATTCCACCGGAGCGTTTTATTTCCTACAAATAAGGAGTGTATTGCCATGAAGAAAACCGCCCCGTTTATCCTGATGATCCCGTGTGTGATTTTTGCGGTGCTGATTCTGTTCGCTTGTTCTAAGCCGCAGCATAAAGACGACCCTGCGGTACAGAGCACGCCCACCGAGCCCATTCAGACGCCTGTTTTGATCGAAGGCAAAAAAGAACCGTTAGAATTGCTATACAACACCCTAAACAATCCCGGCACACAGACGCAGAACGGTTTTTACCGTACCGTCGATACCGGAGAGAGCTTTTCCAATATCGTCTACATTGACTTTTCTTCTCAGAGAATGGTCTATTTGTGCGCGCAGCCGAACTGCTCGCACAGAACGCCCGATTGCACCAGCTATCTGGATTCGGAATTGTCCCGCGGGGGATTTACTGCGTGTGCGGATTCCTTGTATTTCTTCTCTCCCAACGGGGAAATCTGGAGGATGAATCTGGACGGCAGCGAACGTGAAAAAATCTATACCGGTGCAGCTGCTGCAAATCTGACTACAAACCTGGCTTATGACGGCGACAATTTGTTCTGGATTCAAACGATTCCCAGCGGCGAGAAATCCACATCCCGTTTGGTATGCCTGAATTTGTCCGACTATAACCTGCAGGAGCTGTGTACCTTTGACGAAACCGTAAGTATTGCGGCTGTGCAGGACAGAAACATCGTATTGCAGCACAGGTTTACCGATGAAACGATGTCGGTCGGAAAATTTGACGTGGATACGCAGCAGGAAGCCCTTATCTATACAGACGAAAACGCGTCCGCAAAATATGGGCTTGTGGATTTGACCCGGTATGTGTATATTGACTACACGGATAAATCGGTAAAGGAAATTATCTTCGGCGAGCAAAACCCCATTACCCTGTTGGAAAATCTTGATATGAATGAGAACACGCCCATTGCTATCAATGAGATGCGGGACAACCATTTTGCCTTTACCATCCATCGCCCCAACGGAGATAGCCCGTACATGATCCATGACTATTATTCCCTAGACCTGACAACCGGCAACATGGTACATCAACTTCCCGTCATAGACAATATGGGGGAAGAAACCTCCGCCGAAATCGTGGCGGATATGCAGGACGCCTATCTGGTACGCTGCGGGATTCAAAGCGTAACCTATCACACCGTGATGGACGATGGTACGATTCAGCAAAGGGAAGGTCCCTTTGCACAATACGGAATGATCAGCAAAGAAAACTATTGGAAGGGCATCTCCGAATACACAGCCATTCAGTCCGATGTGAATCTGTAAACGGAACCTGTTTTTGCGTTTTCATAGCAAAAAAACAGTCTTTTATTACACCTTCGTTGATTTTTTGCGGTTGCAGTGATATAATTGCAGTGAATTCAATGTATGTATACCCGAAGTAAGTTTTTCCGATTTATTTAAGTGCCTGTGTACAGGCGCTTAAAATTGTCCTAATAGCAACCCGATGAAACCCATCAGATGGGAGGCTTATCAAAAATGAAATCTATTTGTAAGTTGCTTTCTTTAAGTTTGATTATAGCTTGCCTTGGCGGATGTAGTACTGCTAACACGGAAACAGCATCCTCTTCCCCCGCCACTTCCTCTGCGGCAGACTCTACGATCAGCAATACTTTCACATCTGCCGGAGATGGTTTATATGTAACCACTGACTCCGGAATTTATGAAATCCAGACGGTTTTTCCGGATTCTGCAAGCATATTTTATACGGATGTTAATACAAAGGAACGTGTTTTTTTGTGTGCCAATCCGAACTGTACTCATGCAGATGAAAGCTGTTCCAGTTATATAGCCACTCCTTCAGCTATGTTTCCGCCTATGATTTTGCATGTGGGCAATCAACTTCTGATTGTGTTTACCGAAACCACTGACTCCAGTAACCCGCATGGAATGTTGATGAATATGGACGGTTCTAATCGTCGAACCGTATTCGAACTTGAATCCAACCAATATATACAAGGCGGATTTTGCAGCTCCGGAAATGACCTTTATTTTGACCTTTATGAAATTGATGATAACACAAACATCACATACCAGCTGTGGCATGCAAATTTCCAGAATGAAACTTTTGAAAAGGTGATGGACCTGGGATCTGACGATAGCCATTATTCCTTGTGCGATGGTGTGGGCAATGAACTGTGTTTTAATCATATTTCATCCAATGGAATTAGCTATTGCATGTATGATCCGCAAAGCCAAACAATGTCTGATCCGTTTTTTGTTGACAGTAGCGCGAGCGGGAATTCGATGATTCAAGACGGTTACCTTTTTGTCCTCAATGAACAGGAAAATTCTGTCCAAAGAATACGTTTGTCGGATAAGACACAGACAAGTGCCACTTATACTGTAAAAGATGGTTTCGGCGCGCCAAGTATGAGGTATCTATTTGATGGGAATTTACTGATTACCGAAGCACAAACGACGGAAATCGATGTGCCAACCAATGACTCCTATGATATATGTTCTTATATTCTGGATTTTGACACGGGTAATTGCACAGAATTTACCTTACAAACTCCGTACAATAACCGCCCTGTATATGTGCTTACAACCATCGGAAACTTTTGTTATGTAGCAATAGATTACAAAACATATACTCCGACCTCCGTTTCTGAAGACGGAACGGTTTCTGATTTTGATTACGTTGCTAATATTTACGCATTTATTACAAAGCAAGACTATGTAAATTCAAATCGCAACGGTTACTTAATGATCAATGATGCATTCAAATGATTTCACAATCATTTGAATGTTATAGATTAACGTTGCTACTTACCGCGGTACTTTTGACCTTCTACAAGACATTTTCTCTATAACGATTCTGAAATTGATTATTTGGTATGGCGCTTTTTTCATTATAGAGGATACACTGATAAACGCTGAATTATAATTATTATATGAATACTACATTTGTTATCGACTCCCTCTGCAAGACCTATATTTCGCGTATCTCGATGTTACCGTTCGGGAAAAATGCGCGGACACAAGTAAAAAGAGCGCTGTCGGGCGTGTCGCTCACCCTGACGCCGGGGCTTTACGGTTTGCTGGGTCCCAACGGCGCGGGCAAATCCACCCTGATTCACATTATCACAGGTACGCTTGCGCCCGATTCCGGCGAAGTGCTTTGGTGCGGCAAGCCCGCAACGGGCATTGCCTTCCGCCGCATTCTGGGCTATATGCCGCAGCAGCAGGGGCTGTACGACAGCTATACCGGGCGGCGCTTTCTGGCCTACATGGCCGCGCTGAAGGAAATCCCGCGCAAGACCGTTGCCGTCGAGGTAGCCCGCGTGGCAGCCGCCGTAAACCTGACCGCCGAGTTGGACAAGCGGCTTTCTGCCTATTCCGGCGGTATGAAGCAGCGGCTGCTGCTGGCATCCGCCCTGCTGGGCGACCCCAAGCTGCTGATTTTGGACGAACCGACGGCGGGTCTTGACCCCAAGGAGCGAGTTCGCCTGCGTGAATTGCTGGCAGATATGGCAAAAGACCGCATTATTCTTGTGGCAACGCACGTTGTTTCGGACGTGGAAACGGTGGCAACCAAGGTTATTCTTTTGCGCGCCGGCAAGATCGTGGACGCCGCGCCCGTGCCGGAGTTGATTGCCAAATACGCACCCGACCAAGGGCTGGAGGATGTCTACCTGAATGTGTTCGGTGAGGGGGACGGCAAATGAGCCTGTTTTTTGCTGAACTCCGCAAGGTATGGGGCGGCAGAGTGTTCCCCGTCCTGCTGGCGATACTGGCATCTGCCAATCTTTTGCTGCTGTGGATGGGTACCCGCCCCACCGCCAAGCAGCCGCCCGCGTCCGCCTACCGCGCTGTGGGGGCGGAGCTTAACGGCAAATCCATGGAGGAAAAAGGCACCTACCTGCGCGAAAAATGCGAGGAGATAGAAAGTCTTGTCAAAATCGGGCAGTATTATCGGGAACTGGCTTACGGCGACTACGGGCTGACCCAATATCGGCAGGACAACGCCGCTATGTTCGACGCCTACGAGCAGGAATACAGGGACAAATCCTATTCGCTGTTTACCGACAATCTGAACACCGAATACCGCCTGTTCAGCCAACTGCAGAACGAGTACGACACCGTGGCAGGCTACGGCGATTTTTTGCAGGGTGTGCAAGCCAAGGCGACCCAGTTGTCCGGCATCTCGATTTTTCAAAACGACCGCACCGGGTACGATCTGAAAAATATCGAATTGACCGCACAGGTTTATGCCGGGCTGACCGAAACGCCCATTGATTATTTTCCGCAAAAAGGTCTGTACACGGCCATCAGCTATGCGTTCACCGACCTGATTTTGCTGGCGTCTATGCTCTTGCTGGCGCTGATCCTTGTGCGGCAGGAGCGCGACAGCGGACTGCTGAGCCTTGTGCGCAGCCTGCCGGGCGGACGGTTGAAAACAGCCCTTGCCAAGCTGGCGGCCTTTGCTGCCAGCTTATTGGTCGTTCTTACGGTGCTGTATGGGGTCAACCTTGCCTATTGCTCGGCGTCCTTCGGTTTAGGCTCGCTGCATCGCACCATTCAAAGTGTTCCCGCCCTGATGCGCTGCACCATGCAGATCACCGTAGGGCAATACCTGTTTCGGTTTTTGCTTGCCAAATGGGCGGGCGCGTTTGTGATGGGGCTTTGGGTCATGCTGGCTGCCCTTGTCGCCAAACGTGCCGCCGCCGGGTGGGTCGGCGCACTGGCGCTGCCCTTGGCGATGTACGGCATTCGTGCCGCGATTCCCGCAACAAGCCATTGGAACGTCATAAAATACGCCAATATGGTAAGCCTGCTGCAAACCAACGAGCTGCTGGGAAATTATCGGAACCTGTTCTGGTTCGGCAGCCCTGTCAGCCTGCCGCTGGTCGAATGGCTGACGGCAGCCGTTTTGGGCGGCGGCTTGTTTGCGGGATTCTGCGCGGTTTTTGCCAAGGCACAGCTGCTGCCGACCGCCAAGCGCAGCCTTACCCTTCCGTTTTCGCATACAACGCGCGCCACCTCCGTCCCCCGTGAGGAGGGCAGAAAGCTATTGCTGATGAACGGTGCCGCGGTGTTTTTGGCGGCATTTCTGGCGTTCGGCATCTATCAGGGCGTAACGTCGGAAAGCTATCTGGACGCGGACGAAATCTACTACGCCTATTATATGAAGCACATTTCGGGACCGTGGCGCACCGAAAGCTACAACTGGCTGACCGAGCAGGGCAAGGAATTTGCCCCCATGCTGGAGGTGCAGCGGCGCGTAATTGGCGGCGAGCTGAGCAGCGACGCCCTGCTGGCGTACAACTCTTTGCAGCAAAAATACACGGTGTATCAGCAAATTGTCCAATCCAACATACAGTATTATCTCAAGCAGAATCCCGGCGCATGGCTTGTTTATGAAACCGGCTACCGAAAGCTGTTTGGCTTTACCGGAACCGCCGATGTGCAGGATACCCTTTTGGCAGGGCTGTTGTGCGCGCTGTGCTTCAGCGGTCTGTTTGCGATGGAGCGCAAGGGCGGCATGGATGAAATTCTGGCAGCCACGCCGTTGGGTCGGAAATATACCGCGAAAGCAAAGCTGCGGCAAAGCACGCTTGTTGCGGCAGGGATTGCCTTCGGAACGGTTTTGCCGCATCTGTGGCAGATCCTGCGGGATTACGGGCTGCCCGCGTTGCTGGCCCCGGCGATGAGTATTTCCGAGCTGCAGGCTGTGCCGAAGTGTATCACTTTATCGGATTTGCTGCTCTTTTGGCTGCTCTGCCGCTTTGCCGCCTGCCTTTGTATGAGCAGAATCACCCTGTGGCTGGGGCAGAAATTGGGGAATCTGCTGCCCGCGCTGTTTATCAGCGCCGTGGCGTACTGTCTGCCCGCGCTGCTGAGCCTTTCCGGCATGAAAAACGGCATCGAGTGGCTGGGGTTTTATCCGCTTTTCCACGCCGCCGCACTTTGGCAGACCCAAGGCGACAACACCCTGTGGGTGCCGATTTTTCTATTGTTTGTCGCATTCTTCCTTGCGTGGAGCATAGGACAGGTACTGGTTTGTGACTATGAACGAATCGGTGCTTCGGACGAGGTATAAAATCAGGAAATATACACTTACCCTTAGAAGCATCGATTCCGACTGCGGTCATTCGTTTTCCACCCTGTTTGAATTTGCAATGGCTTCCGCCTTTTGCTTATTGGTTGTTCAATCGCTTGGGCAACACGAACGCACCGCTTTACGGTGGGGTTACCCACAGATAGATGGGAGGTCTACTATGTTATTATGTAAAACCAAGAAAATCTTTATTATAGTTTTGTGCACGGCAATAGCTTTCCTGGCTTTTTCTCTTTCCATGTCAGCCTCAGATGATAGCATCGGCAAAAATGTCGGAGGTGATACCATAAGAATCAGCAGATATCCATTATCGCACAGCAAGATTCTTCTTACAATTATGGATGGCGATGCGGTTATGGCAGTGTAACCTTAGGGGAAGCAAATTCTCAAGCCCTCTGCGGCAGCGGCCTTTGTAATGAAACCGATTCGTACTCTTTTTTTATATCGAATAAGACCGACCATGCCATCCGCATTACCTCCGGCTCGATTGAATACCACTAAAACAAAGAGGGCTGCTTCTGCCGCCACAAAATAGCGCACATCCGTGGCGATTTCAAACTTCTCTGCCGGTGCTGCACCCATATACGGGTTATGAAGCGCCGCCGCATCGTTATTGTAAATCGTCACGCAACAAAATGTTGCTAAAATGCGCATTGCCTTGTATAATATGGATATAACTAACCGGAAAGGCGGGCTGGACATATGAAGTATATTTTGATGCATCGTGAAACTTCCGTTGCTGTGCTGAGTATCAACGACATCAGCGGCACGGCATATCGCGTGGACGATGTGTTGCAGCCTGCCCATCTGCCGATCGGATTATACGCCGCTGACCGCAAGGAGCTTGCCAGGAATCTGAATCTCTGGCTGTCGGGACGTACCATCCCTGCCAGCCGTTCGGGATTTCACCGTGCGCTGGAGGATTTACAGGTTCAGAAGAAATTGCAGCTGTCCGCCAACGTCTTGATGATGAAATGCTTTGCGTTGAGCCTATCCGATCAATATTGGCTCAACCCCGCCGAGCAGCCGCTGGAATGGAGCAAAGTCAACTTCTATAACAACGATTTTTCGGAAGATGTCGGCAACATTCTGTTTGGACAGATCCCGCAACAGGACAGCATTGACCTTGTTTCCCCCTGCAACACCTCGGACGGCTGGCTGAAAAAGAAATGGAAGATCCTGAACGGTCAGCGTGTGTTGGTAAAGGGCGGCAGCGGCATGGCTCAGCAGGAGCCGTTCAACGAGGTCGCCGCTTCGCTGCTCTGCCGCAAGCTGGGTATCCCGCATGTGGAATACAGTCTGCTGTTTGAGGGTAACAAACCCTATTCCGTCTGCCCGAATATGACGACGGATCGGCAGGATTTTGTGAGCGCCTATTATATCTTTTCGGCTTTTCCCCGTGCGGACGGCGTAAGCGCCTATGACCACTTTCTTTCTTGCTGTGAAAAGCTGGGCATCCCGGATGTCACTAAACAGTTGCAGCAGATGATGCTTCTGGATTATCTGATTTGCAATCAGGATCGCCATTTCGGCAATTTTGGCGCTATCCGTGACGCGGTAACGCTGGAATGGGTCGGCTTTGCGCCGATTTTTGACAGCGGCACCAGCCTTTGGTTTGACCAATACGCTTCCAAAATCCATGCGCTGACTGATGCCCCCGCCAAACCGTTCGCCGCCACGCAGCAGGCACAACTTGCCTTTGCAAGGGATGGATTGCAGACGCTGGACCTTTCCGCACTGAATGGCTGCAAAGACGAGGTTCTTGCAATTTTTGAGCAGGCGCATTTCGGTGAGCCTGACCGTGCCAACATCTTGGCAGATGCCTTGGCTGCTCGCTGTGAATTTCTGCAAAAAGAAGCGCTTATTTCAAAATGACAACAGCCTTTCCCGATGCTTTTGAAGCGCAGGGGAAAGGCTGTTTTTGTTATAGCGCTCACACAGTCTGCAAAATTTTCTCTAAGGCGTTTTTATAGGCTGCGTCCTGCTCTTTGGTACGCTTGGGGCTGCCCTTGGGGTGTTTGCCTGCGCGGAGGAGCTTTTTGTTTTCGTGGCGGCGAAACAGCAGCCCGTCGATATTTTCGGACGTGTATTCCAAGCCGTTCTGGTTCAGCACGCGGGCGCGGCGTGCCAGACACATACTTGCCAGCCCGTAATCCTGCGTAATGACGAGATCGCCGGGGCATACGCGGTTCACCAATGCAAAATCTACACTGTCGGCACCTTTTTCAAAGGTCAGGGTTTGTGCGCCGTCGCGCTGGATCTGGTGGGCAGTATCGCATAGAATCATCACGGGAACGTTATATTTTTCGGCTGTCTGAAGGGTCAGATCCACCACCGGGCAGCCATCGGCATCTATCAGAATCGTCATTTCTCGCTCTCCATAATCCAAGCAAACGCCCTTGCTGTCCGCAGGTCGGCATCCTTGAAGTGACCGCCTGCGTTCCATTCCAGTGTGCACTCTGTGCCGCACCGGGTCAGGGCGCTATGCAGGGCGCGGATATTGCCCCCCACGGCCGCCATCGTCTGGTTTTTGGTGTGTTCCTCGCGGTCGCCAAGGCTCAGGTAAACGCGCTGCGCTTGGATCGGGTGCGCCGCTTCGTATTCTGACCAGCCGGGAAACCATACGGACGGCGATGCCGCCGCCACACCGTACAGCGCGTTCGTCTGTGTTGCCGCCCACAGCGCAAACAGCCCCGCCAGCGAGTAGCCACCCAAAATAACCTTGCCATCTTCCTTTACAGAATACTGTCGGCGGATGTCCAGCACAGCCTGCTCCAGCCACGCCAGCGTATCCCCTGCCCTGCCGCCAAAGCCCTGCCTGCCCCACGCGGGCGATGCGGACCAAGGCGACAAGTCATCGTTCCAATTTTCCACTGGGACAGCGACCAGCAAAAACGGTCGTGCCGTTTGCCGGCGCAAGGCTTCCGCTTCCCGCTCCATCCCTGCAAGGTCGTGTTCGTTCGCCATTTGCAGCAGCAGGTATTCGGCACCGACCGTGCCATAGATGTGGCAGGTTCTGTTTTGTATCTGCAATAACCGTTTATCCATAAATCGATAATTCCTTTCCTTTGCATTATAAGGCCTGCACACCAAAGAATCAAGCTCGTGCCGGATTTGTGCGGGCTTTGCCGTTGAAACTGCCGGATTTTTGTGGTATACTTTAAACAGTATGCGGATTTTTCCCCCGAAAATGTGGGGTGCCATAAAAAGCTGCGACCGTAAAGGAGAATTTTGGAATATGAAATTAGGTATCGTGGGTCTGCCCA
This sequence comes from uncultured Gemmiger sp., assembly GCF_934561205.1. Classification (GTDB taxonomy): domain Bacteria; phylum Bacillota; class Clostridia; order Oscillospirales; family Ruminococcaceae; genus Gemmiger. Next base: position 107,474 of record NZ_CAKTFU010000007.1, read on the forward strand.
ACGTGGGCAAATCGACCCTGTTCAACGCCCTGACCAGCACACAGAATGCGCAGGCGGCCAACTATCCGTTCTGCACCATTGAGCCGAACTCCGGCATTGTGCCGGTGCCCGATGCCCGCCTGGACAAGCTGGCGGAGATCTGGCAGACCGACAAAAAGACCCCTGCCATCGTGGAATTTGTTGACATTGCAGGTCTTGTCAAGGGTGCAAGCCAAGGCGCGGGTCTGGGCAACAAGTTTTTGGGGCATATCCGCGAGTGCGACGCCATTGTCCACGTTGTGCGCTGCTTTGATGACGACAACATCATCCATGTGGTCGAGGACGTCAACAAACCCGAGAGTGTCGACCCCATCCGCGACATTGACGCCATTGATCTGGAGTTGATCCTGGCCGACCTGGAGGTCGTCAGCAACCGTCTGGGCCGCCAGCAGAAGGCTGCCAAGACCGGCAACAAGAACGCTGCCGCCGAGGCCGCCTGGCTGGCCGAGCTGGCTGCCTGGCTGGAGGGCGGCAAGCCCGCCCGCAGCTTTGACTTTGACGAGGGCGACGACGCGCAAAAGGCTGTGCGCAAGGAGCTGGGTCTGCTTTCCGCCAAGCCCGTCATCTATGCCTGCAACGTGGGCGAGGACGACCTGCTGGGCGGTCTGGACGAGAACCCCTACCTGCCGCTGGTCGAAGCCCGCGCCAAGGAGGAAAACGCCCAGGCTATTCCCATCTGCGCGAAAACCGAGGAGGACATCGCCGGTTCCACGCAGGAGGAAAAAATTGCCTTCCTGCAGGAGATGGGCATCGAGTCCACGGGTCTGGACAAGCTGATCAAAGCCAGCTACGAGCTGCTGGGGCTTATCAGCTTTTTGACCGACGGCAAAAAAGAATGCCGCGCCTGGACCATCAAGCGCGGCACCAAGGCACCCCAGGCCGCCGGTAAGATCCACAGCGATTTTGAGCGCGGCTTTATCCGCGCACAGGTCATTGCCTACAACGATCTGGCAGACGCCGATTTCAACTACGCCGCCGTCAAGTCCAAGGGCTTGCAGCGCACCGAGGGCAAGGAATACGTCGTGCAGGACGGCGATGTGATCGAGTTTTTGTTTAATGTATAACAAGGAGACCGCGATGAAGTTTGGAATTATGGGCGCTATGCCCGATGAGGTCGACCAGCTGTGTGCCCGCCTGACCGACGTGACCAAGGAAAGCTACGCCGGGGTCGAGTACCACTGCGGCACCCTGCAGGGCAAGCAGGTCGTCGTTTGCTGCGCCGGCATGGGCAAGGCCAACGCCGCCGCCACCGTGCAGGTGCTGTGCACGAAATACGGCATAGACACGCTGATTTTCAGCGGCATCGCCGGCAACATGACCAGCAAGATCGGCATCGGTGATGTCTGCGTGGGCGAGACCGTCGTCTACCACGACGCCGAACTGAGCATGATTGCCCAGAGCGCCCCCTTTACCACCGAGTATCACGGCGACCCCGCCCTGGTCAAGGCCGCGCTGGACGCCTGCGGTGCCTGCGGCGTTAAGGCGATTGCGGGCAAAATTGCCACCGGCGACACCTTTGTGGGCGACGCCGCCACCAAAAAGAGCATTGAGGAAAAATGCCACCCCGACTGCGTTGAGATGGAGGGCGCGGCCGTGAGCCAGATCGCCGCCCGCAACGGGGTTCCCTGCGTGGTTCTGCGCGCCATGAGCGACAACGCCGACGAGAGCGGCTACGAGGTGCTGGTGGTCAAGCAGTTCAGCATTGCCGAGTACATCAAGACCGCCACCGAAATCGTGGCGCATATGATCGAGAGTCTGTAAGTTCCCTTCCGACAAAACGAACAGCGGCAGCCCGGCGGGCTGCCGCTGTTCGTATTTGCCGCTGCTTACACAAATTCCCGCCAGGTCTGCTCGGCGTGGGTCTGCATATCGCACAGTTCGCGGTTCAGCTGCTGTGCACCGGGGCTGGCGGTGGGGTAATCCTTTTCGGCGCGCTTACAGTTCAGCACACCCTGACCGCTGCCCTCGGCCAGCATGGTGGCCAGGTTGCGGGTGGATTTATCCAGCATCGTGCGGCTGCGTATGCCCATGCTGACCCCCATTTTGGCGGCGGCGCTCTGCCCTTCTGCCTGCGCACCCAGTGCCGCCAATGCCGTATGTGCCTGCTGGTTCAGACGGCGGTACTCGTTTTTTTGACGCATCATCTCGTTTTTTAAGCGCTGATCGCGGGTAAGCCCCATCATTTCGTCCAGCGTGTTTTTGCCCATCTCGGTGTTCTGCACGATTTCCTGCAGCATTTTTTCGTTGTCCGATTGCATAGTAAAATCCCCCTTGTGTACGGTTGCCGGTTTGCGGTCAACCTTAGTATGTACACAGGGGGGATTTTTATGCGGTTCTTACAGGCGGCTTTGCGCCAGAGAGAGCATCATATCCCAGGACGAAGTCTCGCCCCATTCGGCAGATGCCATCTCGGTGGTAAAGCTGCCGCGGCGGGACAGGCTGATGCTGTACTCCTTGTTGGCCTCGTTCATGGCGGTGCGCAGGGTCTGCAGCATGGCGGCGGCGGGGCTGCCCACAGTCACAATGGCAAACAGGCCGTCCTCCAACCGAGCCAGCACGGCCTTGTGGGGGTCGGTGCCCACGTTCAGCAGCAAAAGCCCGGCAGCCATATTCAGCACACTTCCGGCGGCGGCCAAAGATTCTTTCTCGCGGATGGTCCAATACTCGTTGATGCGCACCAGCACCACGCCGACGGGCTGACCCTGACGGGCGGCTTTTTCGGCATAGCGGCGATATTCCCCGTTGATGTAACGGGCATTGAACGCACCCGTCGCATAGTCGCGGCGCAGTTCCTCCTGCACCTGGGTCAGGGCACGGGCCAGCGAGTTTTCGGCACCCACGGTGCGGGCCAGCTCACGCGGGGTCTGGCAGTAAAGCTCCGCCACATAGGGGCAGCCGTCCACCGTGATAGCCTGGCAGAGCACCAGTTCGGGGCCGTTTTCCGCAGCCGTCAGGTCAATGCCGCGGCCGGTCTTGTCCATGGCGGGCAGATTTTCCACCGGGCCGGTGGGCTGCAGCGTGGCGGGATCCAGCGCGACGTTGCGGCGCGGATCCACCAGCACGGCCTTGCCAAAAAGCTGCTCCATGGCAGCGAACTGCATGGCCAATTCCTGCGCGGTATATTGTAATTTCATATTCGCGGTTTCCTCGTTCTGCCGGCATGGCAGCATTATGCGTTTCCTGTGACACGGTATAGTTTAGGCGACACCGCATAATTCCCGCCTTACGGCTTAAGCACCGCTTCGGCGGCTGCGGCACGGCATCTGCGTTGCCAAAATGCTCGATAAGACATCCAGTATTATCTGCGCTTTTGGCTTAGCATCTGCCGCACCTCGCTCGCCGTATCGGCACTTAGAATTATGCGGTATTGTCTTTATTTTACCATAAAGAAAAATTTTTTCCTATTCTTGCCTTGCACAAAGAAACGTTGTCGGGAAACGTTTCCCTTGGGGATTTACACAAAATTTGCCTGTTTGGCTTTATGCCTCGGCTCGGAAATACCGTGCGCACAGCGCGCGGATCTCCTTGGCCAGGGTCGGGGTCACGGCCGACTCGGCCACGCGCCAGCACCAGTTGCCCTGTGCCTTGCCGGGGGTGTTCATGCGGGAGGCGGCGGGTTCTTCCAGCCAGTCGGCCAGCGGCACAATGGCCAGCACCGCCGGGCTTGCCAGCACGCCGCGCAAAAGGCCGCGCAGCTCACCTTCCTGCCTGGTCAGCGCAAAATAGGCGCGCGCCTGCTTTTGCCCTGCCGCGCCCAGCTCACCTTCAAACCAGCCCTTGAGGGTGTTGTTGTCGTGCGTGCCGGGGTAGGCCACGCAGTTGCGCGGGTAGTTGTGGGGCAAATCGACGCTGTCCTCCCCCGTAAAGGCGAATTGCAGCACCTTCATGCCGGGGAAGCCGCTTTCTGCCAGCAGCAGACGAACGGAGTCAAACATCTCGCCCAAGTCCTCGGCCACGATGGGCAGATCGCCCAGGGCGGTGTGCAGCATACGGAACAGATCCATGCCGGGGCCTTTTTCCCAGCGGCCGTTGCGGGCGGTCACCTCGCCGGCGGGGATAGCCCAGTAGGTGTCAAAGCCGCGGAAGTGGTCGATACGCAAAATGTCGTAGGTACTCAGGGCATGGCGCACACGGCGGACCCACCAGGCATAGCCGGTGTCGCGGTGATAGTTCCAGTCATACAGGGGGTTGCCCCACAGCTGGCCGTCGGCAGAGAAGTAGTCCGGCGGGCAGCCTGCCACGCGGCGGGGACGACCGTCGGCGTCCATCTCAAACAGCTGGCGGCCCGCCCAGGCATCGGCGGAGTCGGCGGCTACATAGATGGGGATATCGCCCATAATGGCCACATTCCTGCTCTTGGCGTAGGCGTGCAGGGCGCGCCACTGGCGGTCAAACTCGTACTGGACAAAGGCCCAGAACTCCACCTGCTCGGCATGCTCGGCGCGGAAAGCCTCCAGCGCGGCGGCATCGTGCAGGCGCAGCTCACGCGGCCACTTTTGCCAGTCCACCATGCCGTTTTCTTCCTTGATGGCCATGTACAGGCAGTAGTCGGGCAGCCAGTCGCTGCTTAAAAACTGAAAACGATACCAGTCGTCCGGGTAGGGGGTGTCGTAACCAGGCACGGGGCGCTGCCGCAAAAAGTTTTGGTAGGCCTTGCGCAGCACGGCAAAGCGCTGGTTGTACAGCGTGCCGTAGTCGACCTGTTTGGGGTCGCTGCCCCAGGACAGCTTGGCGAAGTCGCTTTTTTTCAAAAGGCCGTCCTTGACCAGCAGGTCCAGATCGATAAAATAGGGGTTGCCCGCAAAGGCGGAGCAGCTCTGGTAGGGGCTGTCGGCGTAGCCCGTGGGGCCGACCGGCAAAATCTGCCAGATGCTTTGCCCCGCCTGCTGCAAAAAATCCACAAAGGCGTGGGCGGGTGCGCCCAGGCTGCCGATGCCGTACCCGCCGGGCAGGGCGGAAATCGGCATCAAAATGCCGCTGCAACGTTTGAACTTCATCTTGTTTTTTTCTCCTCTTGTCCGCAAAATTGTTTATTGGGGCTGTGCTTCCCCATAAGCTGCAAAAATTTCGACCACGCGGGCGGTAAACGCCTTGCGCTGTGCCGCCGTGTGCTTGGTGCCGCGCAGGGCGGTTTCGTTTTCCGCCAGGGCGGCGGCGGTGCCCTCGTTGACGGCGGTTGCGGGCAAAATGCCCGTACCCACCTGCTTCACCTGCAAAGCGCCCATCTCGGTCTTATCGGACGCGGTGTTCCACGGCGTGATAAGCCCCAGCGTCTCGGTCAGCGCGGCCTCGCCGCTGCCGCCCGTGTACAGCCAGAGCGCCGCACTTTTCGCCGCCTTTTGGGCAGCCTCGTCGGCGTCGGCGTTCAGAGTGATCCACCCTGTGCGCGCCAGCACGGGGTAGTTCAACAGACCGGTCAGGTTGTATTCCTCGGTGGTCAGGTCGCTTTCTTCCAGCTCGCACTTGAAGGGTATCAGCGCCAGCCCCTCGCAGGCGTCGCTGCCGTAGGCAGCCAGCAGGTCGGTCAGCTTGCCGCGGCAGAACACCGCGTTCTCTCCGTCGGCGGCCATGTGGTCGGCCTCCAGCGTCACGGCGCTGTATACGCCGTTTACGGGGCCTGTCAGGGCATCGGCGGTATACTTGCCGTCGGCGGCCAGCAGGGCGGCGGTGTAGCCTGCCGCCACATCGGTGGGCGGGGCAAACACTGCCGTGGCTGCCACATCGGCGGGGCGCTGCGCGGGCAGGGTGTAGTCGGTGCCGCTCAGCGTCACCTTGGCCGCCTTGGGCGCGTCCAGCCAGGCGGACAGTGTTTCGATAAAATCGCTCCACTCGGCCCAGGAGGCATTTTGCAGCGCTGTCACAGCGTTTTCGCCCAGCAGGGCGGTCAGCGCGGCCTCGTTGGCCCAGTAGCCGTACAGGCAGCTGCCCATCGGCAGGCTGTCGGCATCGGTAAGTCCGGCGCGGTCGGCAGCGGCCTGCAGCAGGGTGTCGCTGCTCATCGGCAGGGCATCCACACCGTCGGGCTTATAGTCCGTCAGCAGCAGGGCGGCGGTGCGGTCGCCGTTTTTCAGCTCAACGTCCTGCGCGGCGCAGTATGCCTGCAAGGCAGGAGCCAGCGCGGGGTCAGCGCAGGCGTTCAGCGTCTGCGCCGCAGGGGGGGCGATTTCCTCCACCGAGCCGGAGGACACCGCCGGCATGACACTGCACCCTGCCAGCAGCGCGGCCGCCGCCAGCACAGCTATCGTCTTTTTGATCGTTTGCATGGTTTTGTTCCTCTATGTAGGGCAGAATTTTTCATCTTTCTTTATTATAAATGATTCCGGAGGTTTTTTCCACACCTGTTTTGTGTTATAATAGATAAAATTCCAAAAAATAAGGGAGGTTGCCCGCTTGGCAACACAAAAATTATACGAAACCGATGCCTATGTGCAGGAATTCACCGCCGCCGTCCTCAGCTGCACACCGCAGGGTGAACACTTTGCCGTGGTGTTGGACCGCACCGCCTTTTTCCCCGAAGGCGGCGGCCAGCCCTGTGACCTCGGCACGCTGGGCGGCGCAAACGTGCTGGACGTGCGCACCGACGGCGAAACCGTGACCCACCTCACCGACGCCCCGCTGCCCGTGGGGCAGACTGTCACGGGGTGTCTGGACTGGGCGCGCCGATTGGACGCCATGCAGCAGCACACAGGCGAACACATTTTAAGCGGTACACTGCATCGGCTGTTCGGTGCCGAGAACGTGGGCTTTCACATCGGCACCCCCTATGTGCGGATGGACACCAGTATCCCGCTGACCGCCGCCCAGCTGGCCGAGGCCGAGGCGCAAGCCAACGCGGCCGTGCGCGCCGATACCCCTGTGCGCTGCTATGTCCCCGATGCCGCCGCGCTGGCCGCCACCGAGTACCGCAGCAAAAAGGAAATTGACGGTGCGGTGCGTCTGGTCGAGGCGGGCGGCGATCGCTGCGCCTGCTGCGGCACACACCTTGCCCGCACAGGTGAGGTAGGGCTGATCAAGATCATCAGTGCCCAGCACTACAAGGCCGGTATGCGGCTGGCCGTGGCCTGCGGGCAGCGCGCCTATGACGCCGTGGCCGCCGCCTGGGCGGATTGCGAAACCGCCGGGCGGGCACTCAGCAGCCCCGTGGGCAATCTTTCCCCCGCGCTGGCACGCCTGCAAAGCGGGGAGGCTGCGCTCAGGCAGCGGTTGGCCGCCCTGCAGAACGCCCTGGCGGACAGCTACGCCGCCACCGCCGTGGCAGGTCAGCCCGCTGTTTTGTGGGCTGACGGGGCGGACGGCGACGGTCTGCGCCGCATCGCCGTAGCCGTTGCCGAAAAAACCAACGCTGTCTGCTGCGCCGCCGCCCCCGGTGGGCAGGGGCTGGCCTATGCGCTGGCCGGCGGTGCCGCGGGCGATGTGCGCCCCCTGTGCAAGGCGCTGAACGCCGCCTTTGCCGGGCGCGGCGGCGGCAAGCCCGCCTTTTGCCAGGGCAGCTTAGCCCAGGCAGATTTCACGGCACTTCGTACTTTTATACAAAATCACGGACAGGAGTAAACCACTATGCGAATGAGATTCAAGCCCTATGCCCGCCCCGAACTGCTGGCATGCGATTTCCATGTACACGAGCCGCTGGCCCACGCCGGGCACTGGCACGAAACCTACGCCCGCCCCAACCAGCCGTGGCATCTGGAGCTGGGCTGCGGCAAGGGCGGCTTTCTGGCGCAGCTGGCGCCCCAACACCCCGACATCAACTATCTGGGCATTGACATTACCGACAAGGTGCTGATCTTAGCCAAGCGCAAGGTCGAGGCAGCCTATGCCGAGCGCGGCCTGACGCCCGATAACGTCAAGATCGCCAGCCTCGATATTGAGCGTCTGGGCAACGCCTTCTCCCCCGCCGACCGCGTCAGCCGCATTTACATCAACTTCTGCAACCCGTGGAGCAAAAATGCCGGCAGCAACAAGCACCGGCTGACCCACCCCCGCCAGCTGCTGCAATACCGTAACCTCATGGACGAGGGCGCCGAGATTTACTTTAAGACCGATGACGATGACCTGTTCCGCGACAGTCTGTCTTACTTCCCCGCCGCGGGGTTTGAGATCACCTGGCAGACCTTTGACCTGCACGCCGACGAACCGTCCTGGAACCTGCGTACCGAGCATGAGGGCATGTTCAGTGAGCAGGGCATTCCCATCAAGGCGCTGATTGCCCGCAAAGCCCCCGACAGCACCGTGACCTGGGTCGAGCCGAAGGCGCTGGCCAAGCAGCAGGAGGAGCCGGAGGATGTATGAGTTTTTGGTACAGGCGGTGTTCTGGTTTTTTGTCTACGGCTGCATCGGCTGGTGTGTAGAGGTCGTGTTTGCCGCCGTCAAAGAGCATCGCCTGGTCAACCGCGGCTTTCTGTGCGGACCGATCTGCCCCATCTACGGGTTCGGCATGGTGGCGCTTGTCAACAGCGTAAAGCTGCTGCCGCAGCGTGACACGCAGGATATCAGCGCCGGCACCGTATTCGTTGTAGGCATGGTTTTGACCACGACCATTGAGCTGATCGGCGGGTGGACGCTGTTCCAGATTTTCCACATCCGCTGGTGGGATTACTCCCAACGCAAGTTCAACCTTGGCGGGTATATCTGCCCGCTGTTCAGCCTGTTGTGGGGCTTGGGCAGCGTACTGATGGTCAAGGTCGTGCATCCGTTTTTTGTCCGCGCCGCCGCGCCGATGCCGGTGCGGGTGATGCTGCCCATCGACTGTCTGCTGCTGGTCGTATTTGCCGTGGACGCGGTCGTGTCCGCTGCCGCTGCTGCCGGGCTGAACAAGCGCCTTGCGGAAATTGACGAGCTGCGTGCCCGTCTGCGCGTGACCAGTGACCGCATGACCACCGTTTTGGGTACAGGTGCCATGACCGTTGACACCTTTTTTGACGAGCAAAAATTGCAGCTGGCTCTCGCCAAGCTGGAAGGCCGCGAGAACGCCGCCGAGCTGCGCGCCGAGCTGACCGCCCGCGCAAGCGAAGCCCGCGAACGCCTGCACGCCATCGACCGCGACCACGTCGGCGCCCGCCGCCTGCTGCGCGCCTTCCCCGATATGTACAGCGCGCGGTATGAGGAATCTCTGACCACCACTCGCGAGGCGCTGCGTCGTCTGCAGCGTTTGGCACACTCCGCCAAGGAGGCCGCCTCTGATGCCGCCGATGCCGCCAGGCTGGCCGCCGCCACGGCCCGCGACGCCGCCGCAGATAAGCTGCGGAGATAAGGCTGCTGGCACCGTAAAATAAAACTCGCCCCCGACTTACAAGGGTGCTCATAAGACAGTAATTCTAAAAATTACGACTATGGCATCTGTCAGGCGGGATTGGGAACAGAATAACGGGTATCTGGTAAAAGCCGGATACCCGTTATTTTTTTGCCGTCACGAAAAGCAATAGATTTATTCACAGCTTTCAGGTATAATTGCCTTAAATCAATCCTATGGCAGTATGATCGAGGTGCAGACTCACAACACCGATCTGAAAAAGCGGCTGACAGCATTTGCAGCGAATTACCCGGAGCGCTGCCGCCAAATTGGCGATGACGAGCAAGGCTGACTGACCTTTGAGATTGAAAAAGGCAGATTGAGTTTTCGGTTGACTGCACCGTATAGTGAGGCGCGGAAACAGGCGGCAAGCGAGTGGGCGAAGAAGAATGGAATCAAAGGTTAATGTCGAAATGTTCAAAAAATTTTGCTATAATTTTTGGGAAGGTGTAACGAAAGCCAATTAAAAAGCGCTTATAAGGGTGAAAGGCCTTTTACTACAGAGGAAAGGAGATGAAGGCTTTGGATGACACTAAGATTATAGACCTGTTTTTTGAACGCGATGAAACCGCAATCCGGTACGCTTCCGAAAAATATGGAAACCGTCTGCGTTCGCTATCCCACAGTATTGTAAAAGATAGGCAGACTGCCGAGGAATGTGAAAATGATACTTACATGGAAGCGTGGGATACGATTCCGCCCCATGAGCCAAGAAGCTATCTGTATGCGTTCCTTGCCCGGATCATCCGTCATCTTTCCCTGAACTGTTGCCGTGACCGCAGTCGGCTGAAACGCAGTGCATTCATATGCGAACTCAGTGCAGAGATGGAACAGTGTATTCCTGCGCCCGACGATGTTCAATGCCGCATCGAGGATAAAGTCTTTGCCGATGCGATCAATGAATTTCTCATCCGACTGGATGAGGAAAAAAGAAATATTTTTGTTCGCCGGTATTGGTATCTGGATTCCATAGCTTCTATCTCCGAACGCTTCGCCTTATCACAGAGCAAAATTAAAACTACGCTCTTTCGCTGCCGAAATGAGCTTCGGGAGTATCTCGAGAAGGAGGGTTACTCCATATGAGAGGAAATGATTTTTTAGAAAAGATGGGGCTGATTGATCCTGCCTATGTTGAAGCAGCAGATACCGCAACGAACAAAAAGAAAATTTCCTGGATGCAGTGGGGAGCGATTGCTGCTTGTTTTGCAGTCATTGTTGTTGCAGCAACGATGCTCTTCCCACACGATGAACCAGAATTGCCCTCTGACCTGCCGATGCTGTCGATTTCTGAAAACACTTCGGGTGGAATGGGATATGAGGGATATATGGCTTATGACATTTCGGAACTCGTAAACGCGAATCCCTGGAATGAAGAATCCGAGATATCCGCACTCCCGGTCTATCAAAACCTCTTACACTACAATGAGTACCATATTGCATCAGGAGCGGATTTTGATAAAATGCGGGAGTTTATCCTGGATGTTGCTGGGAGATTGGGGCTTGATCCAAGCAACCTGACGGTCACTGACAATGCACCCAGCGAAGAAGAAAAACAGCAAATAACAAAAGAGTATGAAGCGGGAGGCTCGGTTGTTCCTGATGGATATTTTGATCCGACTGCACTAATCATAGAAGCCGATGGAATAAAAATAGAAGTAGACCAAACCATGACAGCGACGATACATTTTGATCCTGTCGTATCTCTCCCGGAAGAGTATAACTTTACCCATTATGCGTCCTACGTTGATACGGCTGCCGTGGCAGATTATTTAAAAGGCGAATATAGAGAGCTGATTGGCATGGACAATCCTCAAGTAAACATTCATGGTGGGGATTACAATATCTATAGCCAGCAAAGTTTTTCCATTGAGTTTTTTGATGCGGCCGACCATGATATCGAGCAAATCATCAACTACAATTTCAATCGGGTGGCATTCTATTGTGATGACAATGGAAAGCTGTTCCTGGCAAGGGTATTTCAGCCCGATTTGTCAAAGAAAATGGGGGATTATCCAATCATCAGTTCGGGTAAGGCAAAAGAGCTGTTGTTAAATGGCAATTATCTTTCGACTGTCCCGTATGAATTTCCCGGCGCAGAGTTTATCAAGAAAGTCGAACTCATCTACCGGACAGGCGGATATGAAGCGTACTATATGCCATACTATCGCTTCTATGTTGAACTGCCGGAAGTTGAACACGAAAATGGATTAAAAGACTACGGAGCATTTTATGTTCCTGCGGTGGAAGGCACCTATATTTCCAATATGCCAACATGGGACGGAAGTTTCAACTAAGTGGAACCGGAATTATCCCTTGGCAACAAGGGCGCACTTCTATACAGGGGCAAGCCCTGTATGTGCGCTCTGCGAGGCGAACAGCCCGGACACTTGAATGTCCGGGCTGTTTTGCGTCACACCGTTCCGAACAAGGGGCTGCACCCCTTGCTGCTGGACTTATCCGGGGCTGTAGATCGCCTTGACAAACTCCCGCAGCGCATACGGGGTAAGCGGCATCAGGGCATCCGCATTTCCTATGACCTTGTGGGCTTTATCCCCGAGGAAGAACTGCTGAAACAGGAAACGGCGTGACCGAAGCCACGCCGTTTCTTAGAGAATATGATATTACTTTCTTATGACCCCCGCCCATTGCGTCGGGGGCGTTTCCGCTTTTATGGCAGACTACTGGCGCGGCACAGATGTCCTTGCTGCCCTGCTTAGTTCAACGCCGTCAGCTTTTTGCGCAGGCTGCGCATGGCAATCACAGCCTTGCGGCGGCGCGGATCGGGCTTGTTTTTCTTTTCCGGGATCAGGTAGATATCACTGTCCCGCCCCAGTTCGTCGCCGTCGTCGTCCAGAAGGTCGGGCATCACAGGTGCCAGGGGGCTGGCTGTCGGGGGCACCTCCTCCGGCAGCTTGGTCTCCTCCTCAGGGTGGACGATGGGGTAGGAAAATATCGCACCCGGAATCTCGATTTTTTCTTTTTTGGGCGTTTCCTCGCGGTCGGCAGGCGTCGACACGGGACGCACTACGGGGCGCACCACGGGTTTTACCACAGGCGGCTGCTCGGACGCGGTGTTCTCAGCAGCAGGCTGCGGCATTGCCTTAGGCTCGTCAGGCTGCAACGGTTGGGCGGGCGGCTCGGTGGTTTCGGGGGCGGGATGCTCGGCCTCGTACAGTTTCTCGGCCTCGCTGTCGATCTTATCCTCCGGCAGCGTAAATTCCGGCAGCTCGGCCGGTTCGGGGATTTCCTGCTGCTCAGGCAGCGGCACGGTATTGCGGCGGGCAAAGTCCTGCACTTCCTGCAGTTCCCCCACCAGCTTTGCCATAATATCCAACGCTGCCGTGCGCTTTTCTTCCATCTCGGACACGCAGCGTTTCAAATCCTCCAACCGCAGGCGATGGGCATTCTGTATCTCCCGCGCCTCGTCCGTGGCAGCCTGCACCAGCTTGGACGCCTCCTGGGCAGCCTGCTCCCGCGCCAGCTTTTCAATGGCTTTTGCCTTGGCATCGGCGTGCAGCAATACACTGTCCGCCTCGGCCTTGGCCTCGCGACGGATGACATCGCCGTCATAGTGTGCCCCCGCAATAATGGAGTTTCGATCCTCCTCCAGCTGCTTGCGGGCGTCGTCGTGGGCGCGGCCCTTGATGCGCAGCGCAGCGGCGGCATCGGCGGCCTTTTCGGCCAGTTCGGAGTTTTCCCGCACAAGGTCGTTGTTCTTCAGGCGGAGCACGGCTACCTGGTCACTCAGGGAGTGGTTGCGCTCCTGCACCTTGTTATAGCGCGTTTCCCAGTCGATCTGCTCGCCGTTCAGCTTGTCCGCCTTGGCCGCCAGTGTGGCATTTTGCGCGGTCAGGCTCTGCGCCTGCCCCAGCAGTGTCTGGCAGCGGCGGCGCAAAGCGTCCGATTCCGCGCGGATCTCCTGCTGCTGTTTTTCGGCGTCCGCCAGGGCCTGCTCATAGGCAGCACAAAGCTCGCGCATGGCGCGACGCACATCGTCCGGCTCATAACCGCCAAAGCGTGTCTTGCGCAGTGCGCTTTTTTCTATGTAGTCGTTTACGTCGATCTTAAACATTTCGGCAGGTCCTCTCGTCTTTTATGCGCATCCTGTCAGATGTTCCCGCAGGAACAAAGGTATATATACTTATTATATAGCGCATATCGTGGAACTGCAACCATATTTTGCAAAATTCCCTGTCGGTAATCAGACCAAGGGCTTTTCCATCGGCAGATATGCACCGTGCTCGTTGGGGATTTCCTGCCCCGTGAACACATAGCCGTTCTTGCACCAGAACCCTGCGCTTTGCGGGTTGCCCTTGTCCACCGCCAGCCGTATTTTACGGCAGCCCTGTGCGGCCAGTGCAACCTCGCACTCCCGCATCAGGGCGGTAGCGCGGCCCTTGCCCTGTCCATCCGTCTCGGTGATGAACCACCCCACAAACGCCGTGCCTGACTGCGGGTAGTCGAGGATCAAATCCATCACGGCCACAAGGTGACCGTCCTCAAAAAAGCCGACAAAATGCTTGTCCCGCATCGTTGTACCGCGCGGCAGGGCGGCCATGTCCTCGGTGATGCTCTGTACCGTGGGCAGCGGCGGGTGATAGCGATAGAAGATCTCGTTCTGCACAGCTAACGCCAGCACAGCCTCCGCATCGGCAGACGTCAGCCGCCGCACGGTGTACTGATTTGAAAGTCCTTGTACGTCCATGGTTTGTCCCTTCTTTTTGATTTTTTCGGACGGCGGTGCGCCGCCCTGTTCGATTCCTCGCACCTCGGCAAGGCTGCCGTTTCTTTTGACCCGGCGGGAATCTCCCGCGGGCTAACCAAAGCCCCACTGGGGCTTTGGTTGCGCACTGCGGTGCGCCGCCTTGTTCGATTCCTCGCACGGAAGCATACAAAAAATCCCTCATCCTAAGATGAGGGATTTTTGCATGACCCGTGCGGGAATCGAACCCACGTTAACGGCGTGAGAGGCCGCTGTCTTAACCGCTTGACCAACGGGCCATATTAAAAAGAGAAGCCGGCATCTACCTATTTTCACAGGCCGTCTCCAGCCAACTATCTTCGGCACAAGTGAGCTTAACTTCTGTGTTCGGAATGGGAACAGGTGGAACCTCACCGTCATCAACACCGACCGTACTCGGCCACCGCCAAATTTCTCTTTTTATATTATAGCGGCATCCTTCCCTCTTGTCAAGTGGAAATTTTGAAAAACTACTAAAAAATATGAGGTTGCGAAAAATTCACCTGTGTGATACAATGCAATTACTATATAAATTTGTCGATTTCTTTTCAACGCAGGAGGAACACCCAAATGTTCGATTTCTTCTATCTGTTTCAATGGCTGTTTCCCGTCATGTTTTTGCTGGTTTTCGGCATGTTAATCGTCACACTTTTGCGGGGCCTAAAAACCTGGCACACAAACAACAATTCCCCTCGCTTGACCGTCCACGCTGCCGTGGTTACAAAGCGGCAAAACACATCCTACCACAGCCATCCTGCAGCGGGCGACGCGTCCGGGGCGCACGGTTTCCACAGCAGCTCCCATACAACCTACTATGTCACTTTTCAGGTGGAAAGCGGCGACCGAATGGAGTTTGCTGTGACCGGCCGAGAGTACGGTATGCTGGCAGAAGGCGATCGCGGCCAACTGCATTTCCAGGGCACGCGCTATCTTGGCTTTGATCGTGACATCACCGCACAGTAACCTTGCAGGCCGTCATAAAAGGGAGGGGTTTTGCCCCTCCCTTTAGCTTGTAGAAAAAGCCTGTTTTCGGAAGATTTGTAGGGATGGGTCTTGACCCATCCGCACATCTGGCCGCGCGCAGCGCATAAAATCGCGCCGAATGGCGCGCGGTTTTCTCGTAATGTCGTGCTTTTGGCAAGGCAGCACGGAACGGTCAAGACCGTTCCCTACAAACCAACTGACAGGTCACAAATGCCGCATAATGTCAAATAAGGTTTTTCGACAGCCTGAAGGGAGGGGGTTTACCCCTCCCTTTTAGACTGTCAAAATGACCCTTTTGACGCATGATAATAAGTTCGCGTTGCTTTATACGAAAAAACTCCCCAGCCTAAGCTGAGGAGTTTGGTGACCGGTGGTGGGAGTCTCCTGCGGGCTAAGCAAAGCGGTGCGCCGCCTTGTTCGATTCCTCGCACCTCGGCAAGGCTGCCGTTTCTTTTGATCCGGCGGGAATCTCCCGCGGGCTAACCAATGCCCCACTGGGGCTTTGGTTGCGCACTGCGGTGCGCCGCCCTGTTCGGTTCTTCGCACGGAAGCACAAAAAAAATCCTCATCCTAAGATGAGGAATTTTTTGGTGACCCGTGCGGGAATCGAACCCACGTTAACGGCGTGAGAGGCCGCTGTCTTAACCGCTTGACCAACGGGCCATA
>NZ_CAKTFU010000008.1 GCF_934561205.1 uncultured Gemmiger sp.
GGCTGCCCCAGTCCGACTTGAACGGACGACACCCTGATTAACAGTCAGGTGCTCTAACCAACTGAGCTATGGGGCAACATCTGCTGTCTCAATGACAGCTTAATTATTATAACAATGTTGGATGGTTTTGTCAACAGATTTTTTTCATTTTCTGTATTTTTTGCGTCAGGCGTCGGGCTGACCCTCCAAGACGCACAGCTGTGCCAGCGTGACACCGTCCACATAGCGGTTGATGGTCTCGTTCAGGCCGGCCCAGAAATCCAGCGTATAGCATTGGCAGCGGCGCGGGCAGTCCACCCCCGTCCCCAGGCAGGGTATGGCCGTCAGCTCGCCCTCGACCGCGCGCAGGATCTCCCCGGCGGTGATATCCTCGGCCGGGCGCAGCAGACGGTAGCCGCCCTGTGCCCCGCGCACACTGCCCAAAAGGCCGGCCTTGCTCAGCGGCGTGACGATTTGTTCCAGATACTTTAAGCTGATGCCCTGGGCATCGCTGATTTCTTTTAACGGCACAAGGTCCTTGGGGTGGTTGGCCAGCTCTACCATAAGGCGCAGGGCATAGCGGTCACGGGTCGAAAATTTCATAGCGGGTCGTTCTCCTCACAGTGGTAATACATTTATCATACCATGTTTGTAGGAAAATGCAACCCCCTGCGCGTCTTTTCCACCGAGTTTGTACAAAACGGCAAAATTCACGGTTTTACCGTTTTGGGTGTTGACAACGGCGGCAAATGGGTCTATACTACCCACATAGAAACCAAACAGCAACACATTCTTGAGGAAAGGAGTACAGACCTATGATCCGCAGCAGCTCTATGATGATGATGTGCATGTGCAGTGTGCCTCGGCAGCCTGTGCTTACTTTCCTGTGCGCAAAACGCGCGTAAACAGGATTTGCAGCGGGGTGCCGGGCAGCCGGTGCCCCGCTTTTTTGCTGATTGCGTTTGATTTTAAGGGGAGGAACTTGTAATGGAAAGAGGAACCATCTACAAACAGCCCGGTGTGCGAATGTGTCGTGGGTAGGAGGGACCCCCGCCGCCAACACACCGAAATGTACAAAACACAACATGATATACTGTAAGGAGTTTTTTATTATGAAAAAGTTACTTTCTGCCGCCCTTGCCGCATCCCTGACCCTGAGCCTGGCCGCCTGCGGTTCTGCCGCATCCTCCGCCCCCGCTTCTTCTGAGGCTGCCTCCGCATCTTCCGAGGCCGTTTCTTCCGAGGCTGCTTCTTCCGCCGCCGAGAGCACCAACGACCTCGCCGGCACCAAGCTGGTGGTTGCCGCCTCCCCCACACCCCACGCCGAGATCCTGGGCGTCGCCAAGGAGATCCTGGCCGAGCAGGGCATCACGCTGGACATCAAAGAATTCAGTGACTACGTCCAGCCCAACCTCGTCACCGAAAACGGCGAGGTGGACGCCAACTACTTCCAGCACACCCCCTATCTGGACAGCTTCAACGCCGAAAACGGCACCCATCTGGTCAGCGTAGGCGCCATCCACTACGAGCCGTTCGGCATCTACCCGGGCAAGAGCAACGACCTGACCAACATTGCCGACGGTGCCACCATCGCCGTTCCCAACGACACCACCAACGAGGCCCGCGCCCTGCAGCTGCTGGCCGCACAGGGCATCATCACCGTGCGCGACGGTGCCGGCCTGACCGCCACCGTCAACGACATTGAGGAGAACCCCCACAACGTCAAGATCCAGGAGATCGAGGCCGCCCAGCTGCCCCGTACCGTACAGGACGTTGACTTTGCCGTCATCAACGGCAACTACGCCATCGAGGCAGGCTTCTCCGTCGGCAAGGACGCCCTTGCCACCGAGGACGCTTCCTCTGAAGCTGCCCAGACCTACGCCAACGTGCTGGTCGTAAAAGAGGGCAACGAGAACGACCCCGCCATTCAGGCCCTGCTGGCCGCTTTGCAGAGCGACAAGGTGCGCGACTACATCAACGAAACCTATGACGGCGCCGTTGTGCCCATCTTCTGATTTCTGCCGAAAAACTGCGGCAAATCGGGAAAATCCCTAAAGTCAAGCCCTAATTTTATATTCGGCATAATGCATAAGGATCTTACTGATAAAAATGTGAAAAATGCACAACACGAATAGACCGATAAAGCCCTAATCTGAAAAGGGTCTATCAGCCTACAAATCTGCTATGATAAATTTTTGCATTAGTTTATGTTAAAAAAATCCAGAATATTTTGCTTATTATATAGGTCGATTTGGTCAAGCTGTTCCTTGAACAAGTCATTACTGCATCTGCCGTTGAACATTTCCCTCGGGTAGCCGTTTATGAAATGTTGCGCTTGTGTGGCGTGGTACTGCGTTTTGTGCTTCATACTCTGACCTTTCGGAAAATGCCGCCGAAGCAGTTTGTTATTGTTTTCGTTGCTTCCACGTTCATAGGGATGCCCGGGATGGCAATAGAACGCAGGAACGCCCAGAGCATCAAAGGCGTTTTGATTTGCAAATTCCGAACCATTATCTAGGGTGATGGTAAAGAAAATTTTATTGAAGTCATCACCAAATTTTTGTTTTAGTTCCTGCATTGCTTTTGTAGTGGCATCGGCGGTCTTATTCTCTACTTTAATTACTATTTCCTCGCGGGTATAGCGTTCTGTCATCACTAGACAGGATTCGTTTTTTCCCTCGGATGTGCCTATAATGCTATCTATTTCCCAATGTCCAAAGGTGTCACGCATCATTATGATTTTTGAGCGGCGTTCAATACTGCGGTGGGTTACGCACTGGGAACGCATAGTTGATTCTACTTTCTTTTTGCGTTTTTTGCGATGCCCGACAGGTAGGTTTTTATAGGTGGTATCTGGTATAAGACCCTCGGCAATATAGCGATACATGGTTTGCTTAGATACTTTTACACCGTAAGCATTGCCCACTTTTTCAATTGCGGCATAGGGGCTATATCCCATTGATATGCACTCGCCTATTGCTTTTACATAGTCGTGATTGCTACCAATTTTCAGACCGTTACCGTGTGCAGTATACTGGTATTCTGCATACTGCTGGGCGGCGTAGGCATCATAGGTTTTATACATTATCCATGTTTCGCCGTCCAGTTGGTCTATTATTCCTTTTTTCAACTCATAGCAGATAGCGGGCTGTGTGCATCCCAATTCCTGCGCAATTTCCCGTTGTGTGTGTCCTGCCTTATAGAGCGCTTCTATTCTTACTCTATCATCCTTTGTAAAATGCTTTCCTTTTGGTCGTGGTTCTATCAGCATCCCTTGTTTCTCCTTCCAAATGGTTCTACTGACATTTTATTTTTTTTGGTATAAAAGTAAAGGTCGGGGTAGTATTTTGCCGTTCCGAAAATCTCCACCCATCCGCGCCGAGCCTCGTTTGCTACGCGGCACTTCGGATCAGCGCGGAAGGGTCGTATTTTCTCCACGACAAAATCTCCACCCCTTCCCTTGACTTTTACACCAAAAAAGCGCCGTGCAAGCACGGCGCTAAGAAGCATATAAAGGGATTCAACCCGGAAACAACAACCAGTGAAACGCGGCATCCCTGCGCGGGGACTCCACCATCTGCGCGCACTTTATAAACTGGGCACGCGCAGACGGTCACCCCCGCTTGTAGCCGCTACTTGTCTCCGACGGGCGGGGGTTCTGCAAATAAAGAAATACGAAGGTCACCACGTCCAGAAAATCAGTGTGCAAACGGTGTACATAAAAGTCGGCAACACAGAGGAAATAGATATCAGGTGGGACTAAAAGGAGGTGAACCCCACGGAGGGGGATAGGAAATCCGCCGAAAAAAGCCAGGATCTTAAAAAGTCGGAAACCATACGTTCTATCGTACTTTTTACCTCTGAATTATTAAAAAAGTGTGCGGCAGCGCGCAGGGGCGGGGGCATAGCCCCGCGCCCCCATTGCGCGCTTGCCGCTTTTTATTTCTTGCCCGTAGATTGCATACGCCGCTTTGCTTTTGCTGTAGGATTTGTAGTGACTTCCAAGCCAAGAGGACCGGAAGGGGCTTGATTCGTTATAATTTCAGCATCGGAAAGAATGTCACCTTCCTCAAATTTTTTCTTGAGGTTATCCACGATTGCCAATGTGTCATACGCACAATAATCTTTATCGTGAACAAACCACAAACCGCGCCGGAGCGGACGAATCATTTCCGCATTCGTAGCGTTTTCCATTTCCCAGGCATCGTAGGAACTCCACAGCTGGAAACGCCAAACCTTATGACATTGAATAACCGTATGAGTAACGTCACGCATCAATTTGTCTACGTGTTGAAAACGCTGGGCAGAGCCATAAATGCTAATATAGCTATGCCGGCACGTCAACAAAGTATTCAAGAAGTATGCATTAAAGTTGTCTTTAAAACTCCGGCTGTTCATTTGAACGCTTAACTCGTCCATTGCCACAATGGTAATTGTAAGCGTATCATTTGCATCATCTATACTACGGTTGACCTTGGCCGCATTGACGACCTGCGCAAGGCTATCCAAATGTTCATAAGGTATAGCAAGGTCAACATTCGACAGCACCTTGATTTTCTGCGTTACAAACTTCTTGCGGCGGTCGCACCATACCAGTTTATCATTATAACGGCTGTAAAGACTAAGCACCTTATGAACAAGGGAAAGCGTTTTACCGCTTCCGAAATAACCGCAATAAATGTCTAAGGCACCTACAGGGCATTTGTTCCATCCCTTATGACGGATATACCAGTACAAATCTTTGATACAAAAGTAGGCGTTTTTGAAGGGATGAAACACAACGCACCGAAAAATGCGAGATACCGCAAGCGCAACAGCAAAGGCGAACAAACACAAATAAACCATTAGAATTTACCTCGCCCGAAAGTATGTACAAAGTCCTTAATCATCCCAAAGACAAACAAGAACAGCGTAAGCGCAACAAGGATAGAGAAAAGCCACGGGAACAGTTCACTGAGATTTTGCGGGGCAGTTGCGGTAATTCCGAAAAAAGTTAAAAGGTCATAGAACAAGGATGCCATAGGATCACCTCACGATCATAAAATAAAATTCTTTATAATAAGCGAAAACACATTAAAGCCTAAAATAACAGATAAAATCAGGAGTAAATTCTCAACAAGAGAATACTCTGAAAAAGATTTGTCAAAGGCGCTGGTAGTATCTGTTTCGGGTTCAGCCTGTTCAGCCAAAATTTGCAACTGGTCGGAAATGCCGGAAAGCTGTTCGGTATAATCAGGCGCTGTATTTTGCGTATCTGCCGCAATGACCTCAGACAGAGCATTGACGGATTCTTGCAATGAATCCAGTTTTGCATATAAATCGGGGTCATAAACTTGCACACTGGGCACACTCTCGGCGGCATCGGCGGGAGCATCAAATTCCTCGGCGTTCACTTTCAGCGTGAAACACAGAGAAACAAGTACCAAAAAGGCGATAGCCACCAAACATATTTTATTAAAATTATCCTTTAACATATTGCACCTCAAAAAAGAAGTTGTTTCACAACCCAAATAATCAGGCTTGCGAAAAGATACCAAATTGCAAAATCAAAAACACTAAAGGATGCACCATAAAAGTTGATTTTGACGGTGAGCAATTCAGCAATTTTTTGCATAAATTCCAAAAACATAGGCATTACTCCGTAAGAACTTTAATAACGGCAGAAACAGCGATACACAAACAAAGCATTACGACATACACGGTATAGCTTGCGGGTAACACGCCGAAAATACCGCCTACGGTATCGGCGAGAAATTTTAGAACACCTTCTAAACCGGAAAAAACATCGTCCCAACCTTGCTTCACCTCATCAATAACATCGGACAATTTACCGCCGTATTCATCGAAGGCATCTTTCATATCCGATGCAGATTGCGAATCATCATCTGTTGAGGTACTGCTGGATGTGGTTTCGGATGTATCAGATGCAAAGACCGGAACGGCAGTAAAAACCATACAGCAGACCAACGAAAACAAAACAACAAGTCTTTTCAAAACATCACCTTCCTGTAATGAATTTAATTATGCGGATAATGGTAACGACAACTACACCGCCACACAAGGCAACTAATGCGCTGTTCGGCATCCAAGGGAACAGTTTGAACAAAAGAGAGAGCAACCAGAGAATAAACCCGAAAATGGACGTTATAATTTTCCACAAGCCTTTAATGATGCCGTCAAGAATATCCTTGAACAACTCACCGAACCACTTAAAGGGGTTACTGTCAGAGCCGTCACCGGAGCTATCAGAGCCGCCCGGGGTAGGTGTGGGAGTAGGCTTGTCGGGGTCAGGGGTAGAGCCGCCAGGGTCAGGCGTGGGGAACGTTACATCTTTTGCAGCGTAGCCAAGCAGGTTGAAGTGGCTAAGAGAGCACATAGAGCTTGCGTAATTCGACATATTCAAGCGGCAGTATTTATATGCCTTGCGCAAAGTGAGAGTATACTTGTGTTCTTCCATGTCCGAAAGATTTTGGCCTGTTTGCTTATCCAGGTCGTCCCATGTTTCGCCATCATCAGAGCCTTGCAGCGTCCAATCCTTGGAATATCGATTGTTGAACTTGGATATTCGCATAATGTAGCCGTCAATGTAGTAGCTTTCGGGGTCGGGAATTTCAATTTGTAAGTAAGACGGACTTACATTTGTTTCCCAAAAATTGGCGGTTGAACGGTCAAAAGCATAGAAGAAATCGAACACATCACTATACTTTGAAGAACCAGAAGCAACCCAAGTGCCGTGTTCATCTGTAAAGGAGTTGGCATTCATTTTGGGAATGATGAGGTTTTGCGTATCGGGAACAATGGGTTTATTTTCAATTTCTGTGCCGCCATCTTCATAGTCCGTGATTCTATCATTTTTCAACTTTAGAATTACATCCTTAGCAGAATTGAAGTCTAAACCATCGGCCTTGCAGAACTCAAAGATATATTCACCCGTGGCGTTAAACAAGAAGTAATTCATACTGCTATGCCAGTTGGAGC
Organism: uncultured Gemmiger sp.; assembly: GCF_934561205.1. Taxonomy (GTDB): domain Bacteria; phylum Bacillota; class Clostridia; order Oscillospirales; family Ruminococcaceae; genus Gemmiger. The sequence continues at coordinate 6,958 of NZ_CAKTFU010000008.1, forward strand.
TGTTCAGGCCAGTTAGTGTTTGACTTGTTTCGTCCCATTGCCATACACGCCAATAAACGCCCTCTGGTACAGTTACCGTGTACTGTCCGTTCGCAATAGGTATCTGGGTTGTGGATATATATTTTTTATTGTCTACCCACGGTAATTTTGTCTGCGCATCAACCTCTGTTTTTTTAAGGGCATAGTAGGCATCGTAGCGGCGATTATTCAAGATGTAGTAATGCAGCGTCCAATCCGATTTATCTGCATCATACGGGTGACGGCCTACACCGCCGCCATGAGTAGCACCACCGCCAGGTTGCCATGTGGGAACAGGAGATGTGCTAGGCGTGGGGTCGGGTGTCGGTGTGGGTGTCGGCGTAGGCGCGTTATAAGTTATGTAGTAGTAGTTATTGGTCACACTATCGTAAGTGTAGTACTGTTTGGTTTCATTATTATAAATGATGGGGTTGTTGGATATGTTGGTAACCGTTTCGTTGTTTTCGTTGATGGTGGTGTACTGGGGGTAGATGTAGGTAAGATTGGTGCTGTTATCGGTGTAGATATTGCCGTTCCAAGTGTTGTTGTTGATGGTGATGTTGGTTTGATTGGTGACAGTATTTGTATCAGGAATGCAAGAAAGTATAATCGGATGAACTAAAGCAGTGTACTTATTATAGCCAGAAGCGTCTGCCTTGATTGTAGTGCCAACAGTGTATGTATATAAAGCTTCACGAGAGCCAGAGGAAACTTTTTTACTAATAGTGTTTTCAGGAATGTATGATGAAACGAAAGCTTTGCTATCATAGTTATAAATATTAGACATAGCTAAAAGCTTGACGTCGTTGTAATACAAACCAGTAACTTTGCAATCCAAATAGTATCGTAATTGGGTAGTCAAACGCTTACCGTTAGACGAAGCTATCCAATTATATAAAATAGTATTGTTATTACCGGAAACATAAAAACGAGAAGATGAATCAGTATAGTTAAATGAATACGGAAAAGAATAATACGGTGTAGATGAATATATTGAAACATCAGGATAAAGCGCAACCTGAAGCGTGCCATTGTTATTGTAGTTAGGTACGCCTTCACCAGCGTAACCGGCAGGGTTACGGCCTACGCCACCGGGTGACGCCGAGCCGCCTCCGGCTTGCCATTCGCTGGCCGTGGCGTTTTTGCCGAAGGTTTTATCTTTCCAATCATTAAGATAATCCACAATGAAATTATATCCACCATTATCAAAATCCTTATAACCAGTAATACCCAAGCAATTCCAATCATAGTAGGTATAATTGCATGACGTGCAATACCGCTTTTTTATAGAAATCGGCATACTATAATCAGCGGTACTCATAGAAAAATCTTGTCTTGTGGTATATGTTCGTTCACCGCATTTAGGACATACTTCTAAAACATCGTCAGCAAAAGCAGCGGGAGCAACAGCACTTGTAAAGACAATAAGTGCCATAAGTACGGAGAATATTTTCTTGACCAAAAAATCACTTCCTGTTATAATGAAATCGAGGTGATAAAGATGAACTTCAAAAGAATTGCAACTATTATCGGCGTAGCCGTTTTAGGATACTTTGGATTTTATATCGTTGACTTAATCTATAATGTATTTGTTTTTCTATTCATAGGAGGCAAGGACGCGAAAAGCGGCATGGCCATACTAACCGCGATTATTGCGGCAACCATATACACCATCAAAACCCGCCGCCAGTAAAGGCGGCATTTTTAGAAAGGTAACGTATGCTAAAAGATATAATAGTAAATGTTGTATCTGCCGGACTAATTGCTTTATGCAAATTTCTGTATGAGAAATTAAAGCAAAAGAAAACGGCAAGAAAAGCAACAAACCCACACAAGGAAAACGTAAAATTTTACATATCACTGCTGTTTTTGTACATAAGTTTCATCGTGCAAGTATTGGCTGAAATACCTTTTGTATTACGTTTCATCTCTGGTGGAATCGGCGGATTCTGCCTTTCTGAAATTGCGATAATCCACTATCGCCTCTATCAAGAAACGAACAACAAGTACAAACCCCTGCCCCAAAAAGGCAGCAAGAAACATAGAAAGAAATGAATTCATAAAAACACCTCATACGCCGCCAGCAATGGCGGCATTTTTAGTTATACAAAAAATGCGGAGCGGGAAATCCCGCCCCGTAGGGTTGTGATACCAGAGGTGGGATTTGAACCCACAACTAACTGTAACCCGCCACAGGTCAGTTTCAAAAGTTGGCAAACTCTACCGTTGAGTTACTCTGGCATAAGATGCGGGGCGGCAAGCCGTCCCGCAGGGCTACCGATCAGCCGCGAGCCACGTTCATCAGGGAACGGAAAATGCCGATGCCGACAGGCACCAGACTTGCCGCCAGACAGAACAGCAGGATAGGCTGACCAGTAATCTGGGTGATGATGTTGCCGGACAGGGTAAACACATCACTCATAGCAGTGATAACAGCGTCCACAGCAGTCTTTGCAACCTCAACACCGTCACCAGCGAGATAAACAGTGTTCATAAAGTTGCATCTCCTTTCTTCAAGAATTATATGTAATCGCAAATTTGGGGGTTGCGTTACAACTTGTAATTATGGGGTACGACCTCAACGGTAGTGATTTTGTCATCATAGACAGTTGCAAGAACGGAATAGTTCGGCGACATACGCCCGTAAACGCGCGCAATATCTTGTTTGACGCTTAAAAGGCGTCTTGCATAATCCTTGTCGCCGACAAAACTTTGAATCCGAATCACGCTGTCAATCTGGTTGTAATCAATCAGCGTTTTCTGGGTGATACGCATAATACACCTCAAAATGGCAAATCCTCTACAATTTCATCAAAGGGGCGAACCTCTAGGATGTTATAATGAGGATGTTGTAAACGGTAATAACACGCCGCGCAACGTGTATAAACTTTAGGTATGTGCAGATAATGCACAGTGTCCAAAAGTTCAAAACGAAATGGCGTAGGAACGTTCTTCTTTTTATAGCTGTCGTACACGCAATACTGATTGCCCATCTTGCAATCTAAAGTTGCATCTGGGCAGGAATTGCAGTAATAGCACGGGCAGGGTCGAACACAGGTAACGCCGTCAATAACCTCTGTTGGCTGATGGCAAGAATCAATCCATATCGGCACAATCTGCACGACCTTTCACTGTTTCCTGCCAAATGTCCTTCCAAAGGTTATAGTTCTTGCGGAAGGTTGACCAACAGCCATTATCGTATGCCCAACGTGCCAATTCCTTCACAGAATGGCATTTAGGCATATCGAACATAGTTGCAACTTGTTCTTCCTCGCTTACGCCCTCATTCTGCGCAGGCGGTTCAAAATCGTGTAAACCAACTATCTCGGGGTCATACTTGTATTTATCTTGTTCGTTTTCGTGCCAAAGGTAAACGTAAGACTTGTAAAGGTTAAAGCATCTGCAAATGGCGGAATTGTTTACATTTGATAGAGCTTTGTTCCGAAGTTCCTTTGCTACACCACTGGCGTAACGTTGGTTTTTAAAGCGTACCACAAAATGAACATGGGGCTTTTTCAAATCACCCACGTTCCAAGTGGGACATTCGCCGCTATGTTCCTTGGCGTATGACTTCAAATCCTCTGCATCATAAGTATCTTTATCATGCAAAGCCCACGCACACGGCCAATGCGTCTTTACATAATCAATGGCGTTCTGCTGACTTTCTGGGTACAGCGTAAAAACAAACTGATAAGATTTTGGGGAATCTGCCACCTTAACCACCTCTGTTATGTTTTTGGCTTGGCTTTTGGCTCTCCACGGACGTAGCCCCGTGGAGAGCCAAACTAACTAGAACAGTTCGGCAATTATGGCGGCGGTCGTGGTGGTGGCGGTTGCTTCTCCATAGGGCTGCACCTCTTACTCCACGACTTCAAAATCCTTGAGAATGTAGTTCTCGTAGACTTTCTGAACCTCAAAATCCAACTTGCGGTTCAAGATGTCGGTTTCCTTGCCGCCGCACTCGGCAACAAGCTGGGCGTACATATCGGGAGTGGCACGAACCTGCAACACTTCAACGCCGCCGACGTTCTCGCGGTTCTTTTTCAAGCAATGCAGACGAAAGAAATTGTAACTCTTGGTTTGCCCGGCATCCTTTCCGGTTTTAACGGTAAAAGAGCCTTCACGGTGTTCAGTTGCCAGTACATTGTACTTCATTTTATAGACCTCACTTTTTACTTGTAGGGGGCTGATTCATGCCCCTTTCGTTTTTAAATCAGCTCGGTTAGCTGATAAGTTTAGTCTACAACGGCACTCAAATCGGGAAAATCCGAGAAAAGGCTTGCATCCGGGCGAAATATAAGGTAAAATCAATAGCGAGTGGGTCTTTGCGGCCCATTCGCTATCTTTGTAAGTGAGGAAGATTCCCAATGATCGAACTGCAACACCTGACCAAGCGCTTTACCACCCAAGGCGGCACGGTCGTAGCGCTGAACGATATCAACCTGACCATTCGGGACGGCGATGTGTACGGCATCATCGGCATGTCCGGCGCGGGTAAATCCACGCTGGTACGCTGCATCAACATGCTGGAGCGCCCCGATGAGGGCAGCGTCACCGTCAACGAGCACCGCATGGAGACCCTGACTCCCGCCGGGCTGCGCGCCGCGCGGCGGGAGATCACGATGATTTTTCAGCAGTTCAACCTGCTGATGCAGCGCACCTGCCTGCGCAATATCATGTTCCCGATGGAGCTGGCCAAGGTGCCCAAGGACAAGGCCGAGGCCCGCGCCCGTGAGCTGCTGGCGCTGGTCGGCCTGCCCGATAAAGCCGATGCCTACCCGGCCCAGCTTTCCGGCGGACAGAAGCAGCGCATTGCCATTGCCCGTGCGCTGGCCACCGACCCCAAGGTGCTGCTGTGCGACGAGGCCACCAGCGCGCTGGACCCCAACACCACCCACGCCATTTTGGAGCTGATCCGCAAGATCAACCGTGAGCTGGGCATCACCGTGGTGGTCATCACCCACCAGATGAGCGTCGTGGAGGAGATCTGCAACCGCGTGGCGATCCTGGATCAGGGCACTGTGGTGGAGGAAGGCGATGTGCAGGAGATTTTCAGCCATCCGAAATCCGCCGCCGCCCGCCGTCTGGTCTATCCCGCCGGTGCGCCCCGCACCGAAACGATGGACGGCTGCACCACCGTGCGCGTGGCCTTTAACGGCACCCACACCACCGACAAGCCGCTGGTCGCAAGCCTTGCCATCGAGTGCAATGCGCTGGTGTCGATTCTGGCGGCCGACACCCGCATTGTCAACGGGCAGACCCTCGGCAGTATGCTGCTGGCGCTGCCCAACGACGAAAACCGCGAAAAAGCGCTGGATTACATCAAAAACTATCCGGGTATTACCTATGAGGAGGTGAACGGCTGATGGCAGAATTTTTTGCAGACAAGCAATGGACGACCTTTATGCAGGTGCTGCCCACCCTGCCGTTTGAAACGTGGGAAACCATCTGGTCCACCTGTTTGGCCACGCTGCTGGCGCTGGTCATCGGCTTGCCGCTGGGCGTATGCCTTGTCACCGGCGAGAAGGACGGCGTGCGCCCCCTACCCCGCTGGCTGATGGCGCTGCTGAACGGCCTTATCAACCTGCTGCGCAGCGTGCCGTTTTTGATTTTGATGATCATCGTCATTCCGCTGTCCCGTTTGATCGTGGGCACCTCCATCGGCACGGTGGCGTCCATTGTGCCGCTGGTGATCGCGTCCTTCCCGTTTGTGTCGCGTCTGGTCGAGACCAGCATGCGCGAGGTGGACGCCGGTGTCATTGAGGCCGCACAGAGCATGGGTGCATCGCCCCTGCAAATTATTATGAAGGTGATGATCCCCGAAAGTATGCCCAGCCTTGTGGCGAACATCACGATCGCCGCTACGACCATCATGGGCTACGGCGCCATGGCGGGCATCATCGGCGGCGGGGGCTTAGGCAAGGTGGCCATCAACTACGGCTACTACCGTTTCAACGTGGTGTTGGAATTTGTGGCCACGGCACTGCTGGTCGTGCTGGTGCAGGTCCTGCAGACCGTCGGCACCAAGCTGGCCGTCAAGTGCGACAAGAGAATCCAGAAATAAAAAGGTTCGGCACTCCGCAAGGGGTGCCGATCCTTTTTTGCAAGCGGAGATGCGCCGCCTTTCGGGGCGGCGCATCTCCGCTTGCTTGCTTCAATTTTCCAGATAAAACGCCCGCAATGCGGCCAGTTTATCCGCTGTCAGGCCGAACTCGGCGGCAAAATAGCTGTCGTAGTCGGGGTATTTTTCCAGGATAGCGTCGATGGCTCCCTCGCCCATTTTGCGGCTGACACCCTCCACGGGCAGCAGCAGCGGCCACTCGGCTTTGGGCTTATTGTGCAAAAAGCCTTCGATGACGGGGCGGCGGTAGACGTTGGTCAAAAGGTAATCCGTCACGGCGTCGCGGCGGGACACCCCCAGCGCCAGCAAGATCAGCATGGCGGCAATGCCGGTGCGGTCCTTGCCGCAGGTGCAGTGAAAAAGCAGCGGTACACGGTGGTTTTCCAGCAGTGAGAACAGTTCCTTATACGCCGCATTGCCGAACGGCATCTCCCTGTACAGCGCACTAAACCAGTCAAAATCGTGCACCGTGTGCCCGACCTCGCGCTCAAAGGCTGCTTTCTCGGCGTTCAGGCGCTCGATTCCTCTGGGCGAATAATCCATCTCTGCCCCATCGGGGTAGCACATGCCGCAGACGCGGCGGTAGTGTGCGCCGGGCAGCGGCGGGTCGGGGTGGGCGGCGGCCTCACCCGCGCTGCGCAGGTCCAGAATTTCGCGCAGGTGCAGGCTTTGCAGCAGGGCCTGGTCGGCCTCGCCCTGCAGGGCGTCCAGACTTCCGCCGCGGAACAGCAGCCCCCGACGCACACGGCGGCCGTCGGCCGTGGGGTAGCCGCCCAAGTCGCGGAAATTCCCCGCCCCGACAAAGGGCAGCTGCGTTCCCGGCTTAGTTGCCGTCGTCATATTCTACCGCCGGGACGTTGGCGTACTCGTCAGGCAAATCGGGCGGCAGGGTCTGCATATACTCGTGCATGGCCTCGGCCACCGTCTTGCTGTACGCCACCGCCTCGACCACGGTGCGCGCGCCCTTGACGGCGTCGCCGCTGGCGAAGATGCCGGGCACGCTGGTGCGGCCCACCTCGTCGGTTTCGAACAGGCCGCGCGGGGTGGTTTTCAGGTCGTGGTTGCTCTCGGTGATGGTGGTGCAGGGGCCTTGGCTGATGGACACAATGACGCTGTCCGCCGGGTAGAGCTTTTCGCTGCCGGGCAGGTCGGTCAGGGTGCCGTCCTCGCTCTCCTGTACGTCACGGAAAACAACGCCCTTGTCGGTGATCTCCACCGGCTTTTTGTTGTAGAAGAAGTCCACACCCTCCAGCTTGGCATAGCTGGCCTCGTACTCGCTGGCGGTGATCTTCTGCGTCAGAGAGAAGCACTCGACATGGCGGGTGCCGTGGCGCAGCGCCGTGCGGGCGACGTCCATGGCGGCATTGCCCGCGCCGATGACGATGACGCGGCTGCCCAGATGGTAGACATCGGGGTTTTGCAGGTAGTTGATGGCATAGTGTACGTTGCCCAGGCTTTCGCCCTTGATGTGCAGCGTGTTGGGACGCCAGACGCCGGTGCCGATGAAGATAGCCTTGTAGCCGTCGCGGAAAAGGTCATCCAGCTTGAGCGCCTTGCCCACGTCGGTGTTGGGGCGCACCTTGATGCCCTTTAAGCGCAGGTGGCGGTACTCGAAGTCGTCCAGCACCGACTTGGGCAGACGAAATTCGGGGATGCCGTAGCGCAGCACGCCGCCGATCTTATCGTGGCTTTCAAAGATGGTGACATCGTAGCCGTAGCGCGCCAGAATGACCGCAATGGTCAGGCCCGCGGGGCCCGAACCGATGATGGCCACCCGCTTGCCGTTGGCGGGCGCAGGGCCTTGCACCATCTTGCTGGCGTAGGTGGAGGATATGTAGTTCTCGATGACCGAGAAGTGCACCGGCGTACCCTTGATGCCGCGCACACAGTGGCCCTCGCACTGGTTTTCGTGGTTGCACACCAGCGAGCAGACGGTGGTCAGCGGGTTGTTTTCAAACAGCATACGGCCGGCCTCGTCCAGCTTGTTGGCCTTGAGCAGACGGATGACTTCCGGGATGTTGGTGTGGATGGGGCACCCCTGCTGGCAGCGGGGCACCTTGCAGCCCAGACACTGGTTGGCTTCATCCATAACGTGCAATGCCATAGTAAACTCCTTTTCATGTGAAAGAGAACGGATTTTGTCCTGATAGAATCATAATACCACCGGTTTCATGGTAAAGGCAAGTCCCATCGGGCCGGTTTTCTCTCGGCACAATGCCGAAAAATCAACCATTTTACTGTGCAGGTTGCCAATTTGCACTGCCTGCGCCCCGCTGCGCTGCAAATCGGCCAGCGCCGTGCCCGCCGGCAGCGCCGCATTTTTCAAGCGCGGCAAGGCAGATTTCCGCGCGCCCAGCACCTGGATATACGGCAGCGGCGGCAAATCGGGCGGGATATGCAGCGCCGCGTCCAGCGCGAGGCGGCGCAGCCGCGCGTGGGGGTAACGCTTGGTTTTTAGCAGGGCGTACAGCTCCTCTCGGTCGGCGGCCGTGCGCACGGCGGCGGCCAGGCGGTTTTCCAGTCCCTCATTGACCGAGCGCACTCCGGCGAAATCCGCGGCGGTCTGTGTGCGCAGCAAAGCCAGCAGCGCCGTGTCAAATTTAACGCTGCTGCGCAAAAGTCCGTCCGCCCTCGCCTGTAAATACAGCGTCTGTGCTTCGGCGGGCACAAAGGGTGCCCAATCGGCAACGGGCAGCGTACGCAGGTAGCCGGCACTGGCCATGGCCACACCTCCGTGCTGTCCCGTGGTGCCGCCGTGCCCCGTGCCCAGGCGCGGCAGCGGCAGCGGGGTCATGGCTGCCTTTTGGGTCAAAATTGCCTTGCAGTATTCGATGCCCAGGATGTTGTTCGGCTCCCGCAGCAGCGCCCCCATGCCGGGGCAGGCAGCCTCGGCAGCGACAGCGCGGGCGGCGGCAAAGGTTTGCCCCGCGTCCAGATTTTTGTGCAATTCATCGTTAATTTTTTCACTTAGCAGGATTCGGGCGGCCTTCATCAGCAGCGCGGCGTTCGGGGTTTCCGCCCCAAAGGCCAGCGTGTCACAGCCCAGAGCTGCCAGCAGCCGCACCCCTGCGGCGGCAAACGCTTCCGCCCCGGCGCAGGCATACGGGGCGGGCAGCGCCGCGACCAGGTCCGCCCCGCTTGCCAGCGCCGCGCGCACCCGCACCGATTCGGGCAGAATGGGTACCTCGCCCCGCTGCACGGCCCCTGCACTCATCGCCACGGCAATGCAGTCCGCCCCGGCGGCGCGCGCCGCCGCCAGCTGCGCCGCATGACCGTTGTGAAAGGGGTTATACTCGGCAATAATGCCCACAAACATAGGGTTCCTCCTCGGATGCGCAAAAAATGTGCGCTGTAAAGAAAAGCAGCGCTTGAAAATTATCTCTTTCCATTATATAATAAAATCGACGATTGGAAAAGGGGTACGCCCCAAGAAAACAAGGAGGACTCCAGCAATGAAGATTCTGGTTATCAACTGCGGTTCGTCCAGCCTGAAGTATCAGCTCATCGACATGGACGGCGAGAAGGTACTGTGCAAGGGTCTGTGCGAGCGCATCGGCATGGAAAGCAGCATGATCACCCATGATGCCAACGGCGTAAAGGCCACCACGCCCGCCATCTTCCCCACCCACACCGAGGCTTTCGCCGAGGTTGTCAAGAAGATGACCTCCGGTCAGGGCAAGGTCATCGACAATGTTTCCGAGATCGACGCTATCGGCCACCGCGTGGTCCACGGCGGCGAAAAGTTCAAGGAAAGCTGCCTGATCACCCCTGAGGTCGTCACCGCCATCCACGACCTCAGCCCCTTGGCGCCCCTGCACAACCCCGCCGCCATTCTGGGTATTCAGGCCTCCTACAAGGTTTTCGGTGCCGACAAGCCCAACATTGCTGTGTTTGACACCGCCTTCCACTCCACCATGCCCCCGAAGGCCTACATGTACGCCATCCCCTACGAGTACTACGAGAAGTACGGCGTGCGCCGCTACGGCTTCCACGGCACCAGCCACAAGTATGTCAGCCACCGCGCCGCCGAGTTCCTGGAGGAGCCTATTGAGCGCCTGAAGCTCATCACCTGCCACCTGGGCAACGGTTCCTCCATCGCCGCTGTCGACCAGGGCAAGGTCATCGACACCTCCATGGGCATGACCCCGCTGGCTGGCCTGATGATGGGTACCCGCTGCGGCGACCTGGACCCCAGCGTGGTCAACTACCTGAAGTACAACCTGGAGATCACCGGCCATGAGCTGGACGAGATTTTGAACAAGAAGTCCGGTCTGCTGGGTGTTTCCGGCGTGTCCAGCGATAAGCGCGACGTCGAGGAAGCCGCCGAGCACGGCAACGTGCGCGCACAGCTGGCCAGCGACATGCTGAACTACCAGATCAAAAAGACCATCGGCAGCTACATTGCCGCCATGGGCGGCGTGGACGCCATCGTCTTTACGGGCGGCATCGGCGAGCATGACGCCGACTCCCGCGCCAAGATCTGCCATCACATGGACTGGCTGGGCATCCGCATCGACACCGACAAGAACCGCGACGCCCACAAGCAGAGCACCGACGTTGTCGAAGTGACCGCCTGGGGCGCCCGTGTGCGCACGCTGATCATCGAAACCAACGAGGAATTGATGATTGCCCGCGACACCAAGGAAGTTGTCGAAAAGCTGTAAAACCACATAGAACACCGACGGGGGCCGCTGCAATGTGCAGCGGCCCCCGTTTCTATAATGTAGCAATCGCCGCATTACGCTGACTGAGGTTTATTGACAGTCTGCGGCGGGGACGGGCTGTTCGAATCCTCGGCACTCCAAGACAAAAAAGCCGTTTGTACCGGGATACGGTACAAACGGCTTTTTGTCTGAGTGTGATAAAAAAGATACCCTTTTCTTGTGACCGCATTGTCGGTTTTCTGTTAGGTACATCCTTATTTTCACAAGATTCTTTCCTTAACAGAATTATCCATCAATTAACCTGTTGGAAAGTTCAATTATATTGACAGTTTCAAAGTTATAGTTGAAAATTGATGCTATAATAATCTGATTTCCCGAAAAGTCTCTTTTTAATATATTTATCATTCGTTCAACGTTAGACGGATCAACTTCTTTACCACTGGGGGAGTCTAAAATAATCGGAAGCTTTATTCCCAAATATTTCTCAATTTCTATGATATATGCCAATCGAAACGCAAAGACCATTTTATGCAGCATTGCACCAGAAAGTTCTTTCAAGTTAGACGTAAACAAATACGCTTGGCTTATTGTTTCACTGTTTCCTACTCCCAGTTCCTCTGCATATTTCACCATGTTTGTGTAAAGGGATGTCACGACTTTTGCATCTGACTTTGTTTTTTTGGATATCTCGGCACGAACTTCTCTTAATGTTTTTTCTAAACGTTTTGTTTCCTTTTCTATTCCTCTTGCATCAATAGGAACCGCTGCAATTTTTTTGTCAAAAATGTCGATCATGCTTTCCGACTGGAAAAAAGCCAGTTGTTCTTCTTCCGCATTTTGCTCCTTTCGGACGCCTGCCAATTGATTCATGACAGATTTGAGTTCCGCCGACACTATTTTTCGTTTAGTTCCTAAAAAACTGATCGTATCTGCAAGTCCTACAATAGAGTCCGCTTTCACCGGAAACATTGTCCCATCTGGTAACTGAATCACAAGTTTCATTTCAGCTATATATTGACGGGTACGCTTATTATTGGAAAGGCTTTGATCAATCCTTCTCAACTCGCTTTGCAGATTCTTTTGTTGAATTAGTAATTGCGCTATGGCTGCATCTGATTCAACGCTGTACGAATCCGATACGAGCGTTCCGCTTTCAGCAATAACTTCCTCGCGATATTTTGCCACGCTGGCCATTTGACGATACTTAGAAAGTTCTTTCGAAAGCTGCGCTTCTTTAGCAATCAAAGCGTTACAGTCACATCCTGAGAGTCCTCGAATTAATTCTTCGATATTAAATCTTATGCTTCCTATTACAGTACCACGATTTAGAAGTGTCCATCCTTTTTCTTGATCCACATAAATTGCACCAAGTATATTGTCTAAAACATCGACATTCTCTGTACCAAAAAGTTTTGCATGAAGTTCATGTAGTTGATGCGGCAAAATATATGTTTTCTTTTCACCATTAATGGTAGTCTCAATGAAATCGTCCGCATAACGCAAGAGTGTCACATCTCCCAGCGCATCACAGAAAATTTTACTTCCCACCTCGCACCGTTCAAAGTTGATTTTTCGTGTATTCGGGATATTGTAGCCGAGAGAATATAACATAAACCGAAGTAGTGTTGTTTTCCCGCAGCTGTTTTTCTTGCTAAATATAAGATTTGCGCCATCTGTGAATTCGAATTTTCGTTCTGTAAAGCCTTCTTTTATACGAACCGATTTGAAAATCACAAACTCACCCCCTGCTTAACCTTATCAATCGTTATTCTTCTGTGAATTACATTGTATAGAACAATTTTTGTAAGAGCTTCCTTTGTCTCTTTTTCAATACCCACTACAGAAAAGTCTTCCTGATAGTTTTCCCATGTAGCATTGATAAATTCTCGACATTTTCCCTTTGTTTTCTTATTACATGGAAATTGCGCATAATCATATAACACTCTTGTAAAGAATTCAACTCTCTCACAACACGAATTTATTGTATTTCCATAAAGTCGCGCGACTTCGTCATAAACCCCCACATCAAATTCTTCGATGAATTCGTCATCATCACAGCGAGAAATGTCTGTCTCGTGTACTAAAATCGGCCAAATAATATCTTCTTTTGTTAGCTGAATAGACGAATCCTTTTTTGTTCCATTAATAAATACGTTTTTATTCCATACATCAAACAACCACTTACCCAGTCCATATGTAAAATTCCCATTTAATGCACCAATAAAGTCATTTACCTTTTGCATCACGAATTTATATCTTTCAGTCTCGTCATCCGTTTCAAATGGGAAAGTTTGTACTATAAATTTAGACAAATCAAGCGGTCTTTTAATCTGCTTCAGATAATTTTGTACCAAATCCTTAGAAGATTGTGGCAAATCTTCAAATTTTCTACGTGAAGGGAACCCACCAAATACATTTCTTGAATCGGGTTCTTTAAAAGGATTTGTGGAATTCGTAATCAAAATCAGTTGCCGTGCAGATACCCTTTCAGCTCCTTCCGAAAGGGTTAGCAATGCTTTCTTCAGGTTTTCGCGAACGTGAGAAAAATCTTTACTACTTGCTTCTACCGCTTTTGCTTGGGCCAGAATTTTCTGTCCATCATTCAAAGATATTTCTATATCTTCTTCGTTTCCCTCAAGGCGCACAGATTTCAATTCTTTTATGTTTTCCAGCATAAGTACAATAGCTGCATTTCTTTGAAAATCAAAGCCGAACAACGTGGCATTTGCTCGTCGATTTTTTGGCATTGTAACATCCTCCAATTTCCAAAGGCTCACATAAAATTCCGTTTTCTTTTTATCGCCACATGATGGCGCAGAAGCATATTGGCGCACTTGGTTATTCCACTACGACTATGGTAGTTTCTTCACTTCTACTTCAAACGCGCTCTCCGTCATATTAGCACGGCGTGCAGCATCTTTAATGCTCAGCAAGCCATCCTTAACAAGACCTGCAAGAGCTGCCACTGCACCTTCGGTGCGACCTTCAGCCTTGCTCTCGTTCATCATATCCTCAACCGCTTTGCACACATCAATCACCTCCGCGTCCTCTGGAATGTCCAGAGGTGTGTTCGTTACAGCTTTGATTACTCGCGCCGCGTTCGCTTCCATAAGCATACGCGGGTTGTCGGTCAAAAATTCAGTCAATCGTTTTTTGTCTTTGGAATACTTGATGTACCCGATTACCTCTCGGAGACTTGTCGAGAATTTTTCCAAGTCCTCTTTGCTCAGTTTTGCCGGATCAATCAAGTGAATCTGATAATCCTGCACAAAGTTCAGCAGGCTCTCATTCTTGACTGCCATCATTTCATGCAAAGACAGCGGGCCATCCCACTCATTCGCTCCAAAATGCAGCACCAACGTGATGACAGGTGTAATCTTATCATCCTTATAGAAACCAGACAGATACTCGCCCTTGCTGTGTCCTTTCGAGCCATCAGTGCGATGCTTTGCCGCTATATCCGCAACTTGCTTACCATACTGGAGCGCATCATAAATGATATTGCGAACAGGCATTGCATAGTGGATGTCCGTTTGGTTTTCGATACCCAAAAGGATGTAAGCTGCTTCGCCATCCTGTTTAATGACCGCTGATTTCAGCACATCGCGGTATTTCTGTACCGCATCATCCGGCTGGTTTCCGTTCTCGTCCTGCGCGCCAAACGGCAACGCTATTTCTGTTGTGTCCAGTTCCTGCAGCTGCGCAGGATCAACAACTGCCTTACCGCCGTAAATTAGATAGTTGAATGCATCTGCAAACACAGTATTTTCTTTCACGTAGGCTTTTGTGACCGTATCAGCCAATCCCATTGGTGTACACCTCCTTACCGTTCACTTCTTATTTTATGGTCTTATCTTACCATAAAGCGTTCATTTTATCAAGTTTTGTTTCGTTCCGGATTCTTAATTTCCCGCGAATCATTGTGTTTTCCAATCCGCATCTGCTACTATTATCATACACTGACAATCATCACTTTTCAGAAAGGAGTTCGCTCATGAAATTTACCGATGAACAAAAGAAAGTCATCGTTGCTCGCCGCGAAAAGGGAGAATCCGTCCGTTCACTTTGCTCTGAGTTCAATATTCCGCGCAGCACACTTTATCGCTGGTGCAAAAGCCATAAAACGAATACCATCGCCAACGGCATACCTTTCACAGCGAGAGAAATCAATCAAATGCAGAATCGCATTGTAAAGCTGAACAATATAATTGCAATCCTCAAAACTGTAAATTGTACCGTATCCGCACCACTGCGAGAACGCCTGGTTGCTTTAGAGTCATTATATGGTCAATATGATGTTCACACATTGTGCGAAGCGCTAAATGTTGACCGCGGCACTTTTTACAACCATATCCTCAGAAACAAACGCGAGAATGCTTGGTTTGCCAAGCGGCATGAGAAATATCGCCATATTGTGCAGGAAGTCTTTGACGAGTACCACCAGATTCTCGGCGCGGAGAAGATTCGTGCCGTTCTTGTAGAACGCGGTCATCAGGTAAGCACCAAATTTATCGCATCCATTATGCACGAGTGCGGTCTATCCAGCGTCAGGACCACTGCGAGAAGCGATTATCTTCGGCTGAATGCTTTAGAAACTCCGAAGAATAGAATTAGGCAAAGCTTTACAGCGCATTCTCCCAACCAGATTTGGGTCAGTGATGTTACATGCTTTAAAATCAAAGACAAATATTACTATATATGTGTGATTCTCGACCTATTTTCCCGCAAGGTCGTCGCCCATACAATTTCCAAGAAAAACAGCACCCGTCTTGTGACGTCAGCCTTCAAACAAGCCACTATCGAGCGTGGTCGTTCCCACAACCTCGTTTTTCACAGTGATCGCGGCTCTCAGTACCTATCGCACACATTCCAGCAGCTCCTACAAGAATATGGAGTAAAGCAATCCGTTTCCGCGCCAGGACATCCGCATGACAATGCTGTGGCTGAATCTTTCTTTGCATCCTTAAAGCGAGAAAACCTCTACCGCAAGGAATATAAATCCGAGAACACATTTCGAACGGGCGTTGCAGAATACATACAATTTTATAACGAAAAACGCCCTCATAAGCTTTTAAAGAACCGCACTCCCTGCCAATTTGAGAAAATCTACTTTTCAAATGAGACATAGCCGTTCATATCGCGTTATTTCAGAATTTCACTTCTGTATTTTCGCAGTTTCACTTTTTCATGTCTCACTTCCGGGTAAGACAGAAAAATCCGCAAAGCCCATCGCATCAAGGCTTTGCGGATATAAAAAAGCCCACGCAACAGGCTGTCTCAACAAGCAGTTCACATTGCGTGGGGTCTTTCATATGGTCGGAGTGACGGGATTCGAACCCACGGCCTCTTGGTCCCGAACCAAGCGCGCTACCAACTGCGCTACACCCCGTAATAAAAAATCGCAGCAGAGTTTATCTACTGCGAAGTGGTTGGGGATGAGAGGATCGAACTCCCACAGGCGGAGTCAGAGTCCGCTGCACTACCATTATGCGAATCCCCATTGGGCTTTGTTGTGGGCTGTTGTGTTGCCCTCAACGCTTTAATATTATAACCGCCAAAAGCCCATTTGTCAACACTTTTTTCGCATTTTTTTGAAAAAAGTTAAAGTTATTTCGTTTTGCACGCTGTGCCGTTATTCCGCAGGCAAATTCGGTCGATCCTGGTCGCCGTCCGCCTTGAACATCACAAAGTTGTCCGGCTTGTTGGTAAAATAGTAATACTCGGTATTTTCGCGCAGCGGCGGGGTCAGGTAGTTGGGTATGATCTGCCCGTCATCGGGCAGGCGCTCCACAAAGCCCGCAGTGCGCCATACGGCGGCCGGAATGCCCGCATTATAGCAGTCCATATACTCGGCCTTCTCGCGGTGCAGAATGGCGTCCAGCGCCGCGCCTATGCGGGGCAGCACGGCGTCCTCGCCCACAAAGTCGACCAGACGTACCACGGGCACGCAGCCTGTGTCCTGTGCGCTTACCGTGCGGGTCACGGCGTAGGCCAGCAGACGGCCGTCCTCGCGCGCGGCCCAGACATCATATTGAAAGTGCGGGTAATGGAAATACCGCCGCCGCATATACCAGGTATCTTTGCGGGGGGTGTAGGGCGTGAGCGGCATACCCAACGCGAACAGTTCATCGACGGTCTCGACCTTTTCCAGCCCCAGATCGCGCCGCACGGGCAGGATATCCGCCCTGTGCAGCACAGCCAGGCTGTACTCGGCCTTGGAGGCCAGCCGATAATAGTGCGGCAGACGCTCGGCCTGCCAGCCCAAAAAGCGGTAGAAGGCGCATGTCTTGGGGCGTATGTTGTTGCAGGCCACGACCTCGGCCCCCGTCAGCTGCGGCAGGGCATTCATCAGCTCCAGCCCGACGCCGTTGTGACCCTTGGCGGCCACCCAGACGCTGACCCACACATCGTGCCCTGCGGCGTCGGCGCGGATATACCCCGCCGCGCTCAGATAGCGGCCATCCTGCTCGGCCACAACAAACTGCGGCACACCGTCGCGCCCCGCGTAGTAGTGGCGGTAAAACTCCGGGCGGTTGATGAGCGGCAGGCGCATATCAAAATTTTGGTTGATAAAGTCAATGACCGCGCGTTCCTCGCCCGCGGCGGCATGACGAAAGACAACATCAGACAATGGCAGAGCCTCCTGTGATGGGCAGCGTTACGCCGGTGATAAAGCCGGCCTCCTGCGACAGCAAAAACGCCATGGCGGGCACGACGTCGTCGGGGCGGGCGTTGCGGCCCATGGGGTTGTCGGCGGCGGCGGCCTGCACGATGAGGTCGGGGGTATCCTTGAGGAAGTTGGTTTCCATCATGCTGGGGGCCACGCAGTTGACGGTGACGCCGAACTTGGCGTACTCGACCGCCAAACTCTTGACCAGCCCGCCGATGGCGCTTTTGGCCATGACGTAGGCGGCGGTATTCTTGGGCGGGCAGCCGATGGTGTAGCTGGTCTGGATAAACAGCACACGGCCGAACTTTGCCTTGGCCATGGCGGGCAGAATGGCGCGCAAAATGCGCACGGCGCTGTGGATCTCGATCTCCATATCCAGATCAAAACGCGCCTGGTCGAACGCCTTGAACTTGGTGTTTACGACCGGCAGCGCGGGCAGATGCACAAAATGGGTGGGTGCGGGGGCGTCCTGCAGCTGCTGCACAAAGGCGTCCACCTTGGCGCGGTCGGACAGATCGGCGTCATAGGTCTTGATGCGGCCCGCAAACGCAGCACACAGCGCGTCCAGCTTGGGCAGGTCGCCGCAGCCCTGGGCCAGCACAAGGCTGTCCGGCTCGGCGCGCAGCAGACGTTCGATCAGGGCGCGGCCCACATCGCTGGTGGCGCCGGTGATGAGATAGGTATATGCCATGGGGAAACCTCCTTATTTTGCAAGACCCGCCTTGATGATGCCGCGGGTGACGCGCTTGCCGTCCTGATTGGTGATGACGGCCTTGATCTCGGCCTCGCTGCCGATTTCACTGACGCCGACCACCGTGCCCTTGACGGTCAGGGTATCACCGATAAAAATCGGCTTGGCAAACTTGCACTCGACCCCGTGCAGCAGGCAATGCTCGCCGGGCAGGTAGACGCCCGCCAGCGTGGAAAAAAAGCTCGCCCCCAGCATACCGTAGACAACGCGCCCCGAAAACCCGCGCTGCTGCGCGTATTCGGCATCCATATGAATGGGCGAAACATCGCCTGTGATCTCGCAGAATTTCTGCATCATCTCGGCGGTGACGGTCACGGTAAATTCTTCGGTAAGGCCGGGGGTCATTTCGGCCAGGGTGTAGTGGTTCATACGGGTACATCCTTTATCGTAAAATTTGAAAAAAGGCGGCACAAGGCCGCCCTTTTGCTATTACACCATGCGGGCCACGAGGTCCAGCAGGTCACCGACATTTTCCAAGCCGCGCACATCGGCCAGCTTGAACTTGATGCCAAACTTTTTCTCGATGGCGGTCAGCAGGTTGATCTGCTCCAGGCTGTCCCAGTCCTCGATATCGTCAGCGCAGGTGGCGCGGTTGATTTCCAGCGTGTCATCGTCAAAGTTATCGCGGAAGATATCCTGTACCGCGCTCAAAATTTCCTGTTCGGTCATAGTGTGACGCTCCTTTATTGGTTTATAGATGCCTACATTGTAGCATATTTGGGGCCGACTTGCAAGAGTTCACAGTTTTTTGAACGGCGTATCGTCGGTCAGGCCGTCGGCGCGCAGCATGTTCTGCATCACGTCGATGTCGGCGCTGACATCCATGGCGTCGTCCTGAAAAAGCTGATCCAGCTGGGTCTCAAAGGCATGCACCAGCATATCCATCGTTTGCTCAATGCGGTGCTTGGATTCGGTGATGTTCTCCCCTTCCACATTCTGCGCGTCCAGCTCGGCGTAGGTTTTCAGCAGCTTGAGCGAGGTCGGGAGATAATAATCCATAAATTTACGCATCTTGGGCAGCTTGTCGGGGTCGGCCTTGGCCTGCTCAAAAATTTTGGCGGACACCGCCTCCAGCCGGCTGATCTTGTCGCTCATCACCTCGTCAGGGATGGCGTCATTGACGGCGCGCAGCTCGTCCAGAATTTGCTGATACTGGTCTTTTTGCTGCTGCACCGTCTTTTTCGGTTTAGGCTTTGCCGTTTTTTCCGGCGGGCGCTCCTTGATGACAAGGCAGCGACGGCGCATATCCAAAAAGGCGTTGGGGCCGAACAGTCCCTTGTCGATGCAGTTTTCCAGATGCTTGCGGCATTTGTCGTAGCTGCAGGGAATGGCATCGGCAATGTCCTGAATGTACATATACGGGGCGTCGCCCACGATGTTCTTGATTTTTTTGCGCATACGCGACGTTGTGCGCACATGGTTGGCGCCCAGCAGGCAGCCCACGCCGCCGCTGAGCGAGACCAGCGCGGGCATGGTGTCCTGAATGAGCCATCTCCAGTAGTAGCCGCCCTCGGTCAGGGCATCGGGCAGCCAATAAATGCCGTCCGGCAGTGCCACCAGCGCAGCCGCCAGCAGTGCCACACCGACAATGGTAAGCACCCGTGCCAGCCCTGCCTTGTCGCCTTCGGTCTTGATTACGGGCGTTTTGGCGGGGCGGTCATACACGGCCGCGCGGGTGGGGCGGTTGTACACGGCGGTGTACTCGCGGTGCATTTTGGTCTGGACTGTGTGGGCTTTTTGCTCAAACCCGCCCAGCTTGCCGTTTTTTATGGCGGCGTTGACGCCGATAAACGCCAGCCCCACCGGCCATGCGCCCACCACAAAGGCGCCCACAATGGCCCACCACGGAAACTGAAACGGCGCATCGCCGCGGCGGTATTCGCCCGGGGTCGTGTAGCGGTTCTGGTAGCGGGGGTCACTGCCGCTGTATGGCTGGTCAGGGTCGGTATAGAGGGGCTTAGCGGGTTCGTTGGGGTCTTGATATGGCATAATGTTTCCTCGATGCTTACGGTATATCGTTCAAAAGTTGTTTTACGTCCTCGCTGAGGTAGTAGGTGCTGCCCTGCTGGTAGGGGTTCTGCTTGCTGTACGGCGTGTGGGTGCACAGGTAACTGACCCACTTGTTGTAGCCCGAAACCTTGAGATGCACGCCGTCCGGCTGGGCGTAATCGGCAAGCAAGTAGCCGTTTTCGTCGCTGAATTCGGCGTTCAGATCCAAAAAGTACATCCCCCGCTCGGCGCACAGGGCGCGGATCTGCTCGTTGATGGGGCGCAGGTGGTCGGGCGTCAGGCCGGGCTTGTCGGCGGCAGCCTCCTGCGTGGCGGGCAGAATGGACTGCACGAAAAAGCGGGTGTTGGGCAGCGCGGCGGAAAGCTCGTCCAGCATACGGGCGTAGTAGTTGATAAAGCTCTGCTCGCCGCCGGTTTGCACCAAAGCGTTGGTGCCCAGCAGCAGGTACAGCTTGGCGGGCTGCGCGGCCGTGAGCACGTCCATGGCGACTTCCTCGCCGCGGTCGGGGCTGGTGACTGTGGTGCGGTTGACGATGGTGTTGGGGCTGATGCTCTTGTAACCGCAAACCAGCGCACCGCCCACGTCAATGCCGTACTCGGCTGCGCAGAAGCCCTCGGTCAAAGAGTCGCCCAAAAAGGCGGCGTCCGCAAACCACGCGGTGGTCACGCGGCCGAATTCCGGCACCTCTGTGTCGGATTTTTGCGGCGCGGCGGTGTAGGTGTAGCCGGTCTCGGCCGTTTGGGGCACAGGGCCGACCGCGCCCCAGTTGATGGCCTGCACGTTGCCGCTGCCCTGGTTGCCGCCGTAGGGCACAGGTGCCACCAGCTGGGCGGAACCGATCTGCGGCGCGGCGGGAATGGCCGTGGGGTCAATGCCCTTGACCGTCTTGGGCAAAAGCAAGGTGATAACGCCGGACGCCAGCAGGATGCCCCCCACCGTGCCGACGAAAATCAGCTGACGGCGGCGGCGACGACGCGCACGGGCACGGCGGGCGGCGGCGCGGCGCTGTTCCGGCGTGGGGGTCGGGCGGCGCGGCGGGGTCGGCTGCGGCGGGGTGACCCACTCCCCCTGCCAATCGGTATTTTGCGGGGGCGGCGCAGGGCGGCGCGGGGCGCTGCCTTGCATCGGTTGTTTGCGATAGATATTTCGGTTTTCCTGCGGCACGGCGGGTCACCTCCTTTTTGGCGTTACAGTAAATTATAGCACAAATGTTCGGGCAAAAACAGTGGGGCAGCAAAGTTTTACCTGCAATTTTTGCAGCGAATTTTTGCAGCAGGTTTTGGTTTTTGCTTCAACCGCAAAGCACCCATTTCCGGCAGGTTGTAGGGGCGAGCATTGCTCGCCTGTGGGGTTTGCCCGTTAGGTTGCATTGCCGGAACGGCTGCAACGGGCGGCATATATGCCGCCCCTACAAACCAACCCGCAAAATTATCATTGCCGTAAAATCGCGGGCGGGGCATACCCCGCCCCTACGGGGTAGTGGTTTTTAATTCGCGGAAATCGCAAGGCGGCAAGGAGGGGTCAAGACCCCTCCCTACAAACCAGCCATAAGAGAGAATTAAACGGGTAAAAACCAACTTCCGTAAAATTCTTCGGCGGAGCCGTAAGACGGGAGCGGGTGGGCGGGGCGTCAAAAAAATGTGTCTTGACGATTTTTTAGCCCCGCCCGTCCGCAACCTTCATCTTTGGGGTCCAGGGGGACGGGTCCCCCTGGCCGTGCCCCGCGCCTCGGAAGTAGCGGCGCCTTTCTTTGGTACTTTCTTTGGGCGTCCAAAGAAAGTACCACGCATCTTTCCCTTTTACCTATACAGCTTCTTTTTCTGCTGCAGGGCGGCAATTTTGATGTACAGCGGCCGCGGCAGGAAACGTCCCGCCGTCATGCCCAAAGCCACGGCGCGGCCCGGCACAATGATGGTCTTGTGCTTGCGGATGCCCTGCAGGGCGCAGCGAACGCAGAACTCCGGCGTAATGCCGTGCAGCGCGAACTTGACGTTGGCAACCGAGTTGAACTCGGTGTTGACGGGGCCGGGGCACAGGCAGCCGACATAGACGGCGCTGTTCTTGCGGCGCAGCTCCTCGGCCACGGCGCTTGTCAGGCTGACCACATACGCCTTGGTAGCGTAGTAGGTGGCCATGTAGGGGCCGGCCGGCATCAGGCCCGCGCAGGAGCCGACGTTCAGCAGCGCACCGTGGCCCTGCCTGCAGAGGATGCGCGCCACCTGCTTGGTCAGAATATGCAGCGCGCGCACGTTGACGGAGATCATTTCCAGCTCTTTGTCCAGGTCGGTATCCAGGAACATGCCGCAGTCGCCGAAGCCCGCATTGTTGATAAACAGGTCAACACGGCGACCCTGCAGCTCCTTGACAAGACGCAGGCACTCGCTTTTTTTGGCAAGATCCGCAGGGAAGATCTCGCAGGTGGTGGTCAGGCCGGCGCCGAGCTGACGCAGGCGCTCCTCGCGGCGGGCCACCAGCATCAGCTCGTATCCGCGGGCGGAAAGCTGGCGGGCAAACTCGGCACCGATACCCGAGCTGGCACCCGTGATAACAGCAAATTTAGGCATGGTATTTTCTCCTCTTTACCAAAATTGCCCCGGAAAGCCGGGGCATAGATACAATGTAAATCAGCGATGACGGCCTACGCCGCCGCCGCGGCTGGAACCGCCGCCGGCCTTAAAGCCGCCGGACGATGGGCGCGAACCGCCAAAACCGCCGGACGGGCGCGAGCCGCCGCCGAACCCTCCGCTGAACCCGCCGGGGCGAGAGCCGGGTCTTGGCCCGCCGGGACGGGGGCCGGGGCCGCCAAAGCCGCCACCCGGACGCGGGCCGCCATAGTCGCCGTAACCGCCGAAGCCGCCGCGCGGGGGTGGCGGGGGCGGAGGCGGACGACGGGGACGGCGCGGCGGGGTGACAAAGAAGATGGGGCCGCGTCTGCGCCGGCGCGGTGCTCCCCAACCGCCGCCGGGGCGCATCAGGTTGGTGATCATCGCAAGGACCAGAATGACGGCAAACAGGATCAGAATCCATTTCACGAGGTCAACACCTCCCCTGTCATAAGAAACGGCGGACGTACCGTCGGCGCTGTCGCTCAGGCTGACGCCGTAGATGCGGCACAGGCGGTTGGCAATGGAGCTGACCGCCTTCTGCGTGCCCGTGTCGTAATCGCCCTTGACCCAGTTGGGTTCCAGGTCGTCCTGCAAAATGCTGTTGAGCGTCGAGTAGGAAAGCTGACTTTCCAGCCCGTCGCCGCGCATGACGTAATAGTCACCGCCGTCGGCCTCATAGGGGGCCAGCAGCAGCAAAACGCCGTTGTCCTGCTCGGCATCGCCCAGCCCCCAGGTGTTGAACACCTCGTAGGCCACGCCCTCCATGGTGGAGTTGCCAATCATATCCTCCAGCGTGTAAACGCCGATCTGTGCGCCGCAGGTCTCCTGCAGGCGGGTGGACACGCTGTTGATGTAATCCTCGGTTTCGGCGGACAGAATATCCGCGTGATCCGCCACGGCGTTGGTTTCGGACACCGAGATTTTGGGGGCCGCCCAAGTGGGCAGAGCCGCCGCACCGACCAGAGCCAGCGCCGCAGCCCCCGCCCAAAGGCGCTTGGTTGCGTATTTCATAGGCTGTATTTCCTTATTTTGTGTTGGAAAAACTTGGAACTTCTCCCACGCCCCACAGCGCGGAAATAACATTGGCGGGGAAAGCCGCCGCCTTTTTGTTGTAGGCGTCCGCCTGCTGGTTGTAGGCTGCGGCGGCGCGCTCTATGGTAGCCTGCGCCGACACAAAGGCGTCGTACTGGTTATCCATCTGACGCTTGACATCGCTGCCCGCCTTGGCGCTGCCTTCCGCGTACAGGGCGTCCACCGCGCTGTACAGCTGCTTGTTGGCGGCGTACTGAACCGACGGCTCCGCACCGTTTTCCTGCACAGAGGTATTCCACGCGCCAAGGGTGTCGGTGGCGGTAGAAACGGCATCGTTATCGCTGCCCAACACCGGCTCGCACAGGCGGATCAGGTTCGCGGCGGCGTCCGCCTGCGTGTCAAAATCCTGCTGGATGCCGTGGCCGTATTTGTCGGTAGCGGTGTAGGTACCGCAGATGGCGCGGTACTGGCTTTTCAGCGCATTACCGCCGATGCCGAACACCGACACCAGCACACACAGCGCCAGCACGCCCGCCGCCACGGGCCGCTTTTTCGCGGGGGCGGGCAGCTTGGTTTCCGCCTCGCCCAGGATTTCCAGCTGCGGGCCGTGGATGGTAAAACTTTCCTGTTGTTCCAGTTGCATAGCGGTTTCCTTTACTGGTTGATCTCCATCAGCTTGGCGCGCAGCTCGCCCTCAATGCGGCCCAGCTCCTGCTCGGCGTTGGCACGCTTGGCCTTGCCGTCGGCGCGAATCTTGTTCAGCTCGTCCAGCGTTTCGATCAGCTGCTTGTTGGTCTGCTTCAGGGTCTCGATATCCACAATGCCGCGCTCGGACTCCTTGGCGATGTCGATGGTGCCCTGCTTGAGCGTGGCAGCGTTCTTTTTCAGCAGTTCGTTGGTGGCGTCGGTCACGGCGCGCTCTGCCTTCATGGCCTCCTGGCTGTGGGCGATGCCCAGCGCCAGCACCATCTGGTTTTTCCACAGCGGGATGGTGTTCATGATGGTGGTCTGGATTTTTTCGGCCATCATCGTGTCGTTGGACTGGATGAGCCGAATCTGCGGGCCCATCTGAATGGACACGTTGCGGGTCAATTCCAGATCGTACAGCTTTTTCTCAAAGCGGTCGCAGAGGTCGGCCAGGTCGCGGGCGGCCTGTGCGTCCTCGGGCAGCTGGGTGCGCTGTGCCTTTTCCTGCGCAGCCTTCAGGTCGTTTTCGCGTACATACGCCAGTTTTTTCTTGCCGGCGAGGATGTACATCGTCAGCTCTTTGAAGTAGACGAGGTTCAGCTCGTACATTTTGTCCAGCATGGTGATGTCCTTCATCAGGGTGACCTGGTGATCCTCCAGCTGGGTCTTGATGCGCTCCACGTTTTTGTCGGCACTCTCGTAGCGGGTTTTCAGCGTTTCGATGCTCTGGGCGGGCTTTTTGAAAAAGCCGAAGAGTCCCTTGGACTGCTCGGTGGCGTCGAAGCCCTGCAATTCGCCGATCAGGCCGGTGATCAGCTGGCCGGTCTCGCCCATGTCCTTGGTTTTTACACGGGACAGCGCGGTTTCCGAAAAGCTGCTGAGCTTTTTCTGGCTGGCGGCGCCGTATTGCAGCACCATCTGGGAGTTGGTGATGTCGATTTTCTCGGCAAAGTCGTTGACCATCTGCTGTTCTTCGGGGGAAAGCGGCGTATCCTCCACCTTGATGGGGGCGGCCTTTTTGGCCTCCTCGACCACCTTCTCGTCGGCGGCGGGGTCCAGCGTCAGGGTGGGCGCCTCGGTCTCGAAGGTCAGGGTCGGGGCGGCGGGGGTGTTCAGGTCCAGTTCGTTGTTCAGATCAGCCATGGCAGGGTACCATCCTTTCCTTATCATGTCATTCATTATGACTCATATTTCTAACATTTTCTCTTTCAGCCAACGCTCTATCTACACTGCCGAGAATCCTCGGCGCATTCTTATCTCCCAATCCGCCTCCTATGCGATTACACAAAAAATCCGGCGGAAAATCCTTAATAAACCTATTTTCGGATATATATGTTCGCCCCGTTCTATACGCATAAATTCTAGTCGTATCCAACGCTCTGAACACATCTATTGACATTATAGATTTTTCTACCGCATACATAGGAAATAATAATCGGTCAAACTCTTTCGTGGCTGCCCAGTGCTGTTGAATTCTTCTTCGTATACTTTGCGCCGTTCCTAGGTATGCTTGTTTATAGTCATCAAGTACCATAAGATAATATCCCGGACCATTCCACTCCTTTAAATCTATGACTTTCTCAAATTTTTTGTTCTTTTTAAGGAAGCGTTCAATCGCATCATTGAATTCCTCAGCATCTATCTTACTAAAATGCTCCATACTTAAATCGAAATTTTGTAGAATAACCTCTCGATAGCTCTCACACCATTCCCGCGTATAGAATCTACCTGTCACATCTGTATACGCTCCCCTTGCTTCGAGGGACTTAAACTTCGGTAGCGACGCGCGTTGATTGATTATCGCATATTTTTCTCTTGTCAGTCTTAAACCATACTTTGCGCTTTGAACACGAACTCCAAAATGAATAGCCTTTTCCATCTCCATTGTTGGTTTCCTCATCATTTGGTTAAGTTTTGACTTTTTAAGATGCCGTCCAACACAGCGATATCGGTACTGATATCCAACGCGGCGGCGCTGTACAGCGCATCCAGCTGGTTTTCAAAGGCGGCGGCGGTGGTTTCGGCGTTTTGGCGCAGTTCGCGCTGGATCTGCGCGGCGTTTTCGCCTTTGACGCCGTTTTTCTCAAGCTCCGCGTAAGCGCGCATCAGCTTGACGACCTCCGGCAGATAGTAGCGGGCAAAACGGTCGATCTCGCGCGCTTTATCGGGGGCATCCGCCACAACGGCGGCAATGCTGCGGCCCGCTGTTTCCATGCGGGTCATGGCGGCGGAAAGCTGCGTGTCAGGAATTTGCGCGTTGAGGTCGTGCAGCGCGTCCAGATCAGCGGCAATGCCGTTGAGCATCGCGTCCACGTCCTCGCTGCCGGTGGCGTAGGGAACCTCGGTCTTAATGACGCGGATGGGGCAAAAGCGGCTGCCCGCCGCGTAAGCGGCCAGGCTCAGCCCCGCTAAAATCAGCAGGTTGGACAGGCGGTACGGCGGCAGCACCAGTGCCCCGATCGGCCACACCAGCGCTGCAAAATACAACGGCAGAACAGGTTTTTTCTGTTTTTCTACCCATTTGCTCATAGTGTGCTCCTTTATAATAAGCGGTTACCTGTATTATAGAACAAATTTTGTCCGCTTGCAAGGCGATTTGTGCAAAATCTGCGGGGGTCGCTGCGATTCTAAACGCCGTTTATATATTTTCCCAATTCCCTGCCCCACACCTGCCGCAGGCGTTCCATGCTCCATGCGGCGTTGGCGGGGCTGGTGCTGGGCAGCACTACGGCAGGTATACCGGCGGCCGCCTGCGCATATTTTGCATAAACGCGCCCCGAAGCCGCCCCGTTGCAAAGCACCGCCTGTACGCCCAATTTTCGCACCAGGGCGGCCACATCGTTGGGCTGCACATTGCGCATGGAGGCATCGGACGCGCCGCAGATATCGCAGCTTTGCACGGTATCCCACAGCGCCAGGTCGTTTTGCAAAATCAGCGCGGTTTTTTCCGTGATGGTTTGGGGGGTCTGCGTTCCCGTCAGCGCTGCCAGCAGCGGCCAGAATCGGTTTTGCGGGTGGCCGTAATAAAAGCCCTGTTCCCTGCTTTTGGGGCTGGGAAAGCTGCCCAGAATCAACGCTTTGGCGTGGTTTCCGCAAATGGGCGCAAAGCCCGGCCCCACATGGGTGTATGCGGCCGCCACGGCTTAAAAGGCCTCCGGCCAGAGTTGGCGGCAGATATCCGCCACGCCGTGGGGCGCGGCGTCGGGGCCGACGATGACCGCCGCCGCCTTGGCGTTTTCGCTGCCGCTGCCCATGGCAATGCCGATGCGCGCAGCCTGCAGCATGGGGATGTCGTTGTCGCCGTCGCCCACGGCCACCGTTTCGCTGAGAGCGATGCCGAAATGCTCGGCCAATTCCAGCAGACCCGTACCCTTGTTGACGCCGTCCTGCAGAATATCGCAGGCGGGACTGTCCGGGGGGCAGTGTACGATGTCCAGATCGAGATAGCCGTATTTTTCCGCAAAGGCGGGCTCGAGCGACTGCGGCAGCATGCCGAAGGCGCCGAAAGGCATTTCGACCAGATGCTGCTCCTGATCCTCGCCGTCCACAATGTG
Organism: uncultured Gemmiger sp.; assembly: GCF_934561205.1. Taxonomy (GTDB): domain Bacteria; phylum Bacillota; class Clostridia; order Oscillospirales; family Ruminococcaceae; genus Gemmiger. The sequence goes on from NZ_CAKTFU010000008.1 coordinate 35,072, forward strand.
GTTGTCGAGTTTCAGCTCTTTTTCCACCCGCTTGAACTCGTCATAGCCGATGTAGGCGTAGTTCGCATCGTGAAAGCTGAACCGCAGCGGCAGGTCGTGATCCTCAAAAAAATCCACCAGCGCGTACATTTCCTCCGGCGTAAGGCGATGCACCGAGAACTCGCCGGTCTTGGCGTCCGCCAGTTGGGCACCGCCCGCGCAAAGCCACGCGTCGGGGCGCAGGCCCGCCAGCATCTGCTGCGTCACCCCCGCGCGGCTGCGGCCCGTGGCAATGGCCACCTTAACGCCCAGTTTTTGCACAGCCTTGATGGCGGCGACATTCTCTGCGGGGATGGTGCTGCACCCCTCCGGGCGCAGGGTTCCGTCGATATCCAAAAGCAACAGTTTACAGGTCATGGCTAAAGCTCCTTACACTATACAGCAATGTTAGAAACATTATACCAAAAACCGCCGTGTTTGTGCAACATTTTTGCAAAAAGAAGGGGTTTGTATGCGAGAAAGTTTACAGTTTGCCCGCCGCCGTCCCCGCCCGTGGGCGTGGTGGGTGTTGGGCGGCGCGCTGGCGCTGCCGCTGGTGCTTGCCCTGCTGCCTGCCGCAGCGCGCAGGGCGGTACGCGCCTGGGGGGATTTCTGCCTGCCCCATTACACGGCACGGCTGGAATTTTTGCAGCAGCAAAACGCGCAGCTGCGTGAACATCTTGCTCTTTTGGCGGACGCCGAGGCCGAAAACGCCGCCCTGCGCACACTGACCGGCTCGGCACGCGCCGTGGGTTCGCAGCGTCCCGCCCGCGTGCTGGCGCGGCTGCCGGAGTCGCTGGTGCTGGCGGGGCGCGGGGAAGTCGGAAGCGCCGTGACCGACAGCTGCGGACGGTTTGCGGGGCGCATTGTCCAAAGCGGCACCGACCGCTGCGTGATGGCGTGGGCCGGCAGCGGGCACTGCCCCACGGCGGGGCTGGCCGCAGACTGCGGCGGTCTGCTGCAGACCCAAAATGGCTGGCGGCTGGTTGGGCTGCCGCTGCACTGCCGCGACGGCGCGGGCACGGTGGCTGCCACGCCGGACGGGTTTTGGCTGGGTGTGTTCGCTGACGTCCCGCAGCCGGAATCCGCCGGGCTGACACGGCAGGTCATGCTGCGGGACACCGCCGATTTTTGGGATGAAATCTATTTCATCTGCGGCTGAGTGCTTGCTTTTTTTCGGATTTTTTTCTATAATCAATATAAGTAGTTTGTTATCAGAAAGGTGTGTTCCGCGTGAAACAGCCCGATTCCCCGCGCCGCCGACGCGGTCGGCGTGTTGTGGTGCTGGCAGTACTGTGCGCGGCCGTGTTTGCGCTGTTTTTGGCGCGGCTGGCCTGGATGCAGTTTGCCATGGCCGACCACTACGCCCAAAAGGTCGCAGAACTTTCCACCACGCGGTACACCGTGACCGAACAGGCCGCGCGGGGCAGTATCCTGGACCGAAACGGCGTTGTCCTGGCGCAGGACGACACCGCCTTTGACGTACTTTTGCGTGTGCCCGCCCCCGACGGGACATCGCTACCCCAAACCGTACAACAGCTCAGCGCCCTGACAGGCGGCAAGGATGTGGAAACACAACTTGCCGCCTTTTGTTGTACCGCATCGGCGGGCGAGCTGCCCGTTTTGCAAAACGCCGACGCCGAGACCGTTGCGGCGCTGTACCGTGCGGGGCTGGTGCAAAGCGGTGCCGTGCGGCTGGCGGCGCGGGGCGTGCGGGTGTGGCCGCAGGGCAGCCTTTTGCCCCACGCGCTGGGGTTTACCGGGGCCATCACCGCCGAGCAATGGCAGAGCGCCAAGGCACAGGGGCTTGCCATGGACGAGCGCCTGGGCCAAAGCGGGTTGGAGCAGGCCTACGACACACTGTTGCGCGGGCAGAGCGGGCGCACCGTCGTAAGCGTAGACCGCAGCGGCACCGTGACCGCACGGCGGGTTTTGTCTGCCGCACAGCCGGGCGCCGATTTGGTTTTGACAGTGGACGCTGCCTTGCAGCAGGCGCTGCAGGACGCGCTGGCAAACCGCATCGAAACCCTGCGCGCCGCCGCGGGCAATGCGCAGCACAAAGCCTGCGCAGGGGCCGCCGTTCTGGTGGACGTGCGCAGCGGCGGCATTCTGGCCGCCGCCAACTACCCAAACTACGATCTGAACACCTACCGCCGCGACTACGCCGACCTTTGCGCCGACACCCGCGCCCCGCTGCTGGACCGCTGCTGCCAGGGGCTGTACGCCCCAGGCTCTGCCTTTAAGCCCGCCGTGGCCGCCGCTGCCCTGCAGCAGGGCATTTCGCCCTATGACACGGTCAACTGCACAGGGCGGTACCTCTATTACAGCGGCTATCAGCCGCGATGCCTGCAGGACCGCCACAGCGGCGCGGTGGATCTTCGCACCGCCCTGCAATACAGCTGCAACATCTTTTTTTACGATGTCGGGCGGCGGCTGGGGGTGGATGTTTTCAGCCAAACGGCGCAGCAGCTGGGGCTGGCCGTCGATGTCGGCGTGGAGACCCCTGCCGCAGCCGGACGGCTGACCTGGTCGGGCGACGAAAATTACCAGGCCGGGCTGACCCTGATGGCCGCCATCGGGCAGGGCAACACGGCGCTGACGCCCGTGCAGCTGGCGGCCTACGCGGCGGCGCTGGCCAACGGCGGGCGGCGTCCCCTGCTGCATTTTGCCGACCACGCCGTGGACGCCGACGGGGCAACCGTCTGGCAATATACGCCGCAATTTGTCGAGGCTGCAGGCGGCGAGGCGGTGTTCGAACCCATTCGGGACGGCATGGTGCGCATGGCGCAGGGCAGCAGCGTTTTGCGGCAGATCGTTGTCCCCTGCGCGGCCAAGACCGGCAGCCCCCAGCTGCCGACGCAAATGGCGGGCGGCGGGCACTATGTCAACTCGGTGCTGATCGGCTACGCCCCCGCACAGGCGCCCGAAATTGCGCTGGCCGTGGTACTGGAATACGGCGGCGGCGGATTTAACGCGGCACCGATCATGCGGGACGTGTTTAACCTGTACTTCGGCGGATAACGCCGCGCCAGACCCCGCTGCGCTTTGCAAAAATTGCGCATTTGGTGCCAACCTTGCGGTTTCGGGCGGCGCATCGTTAAATTGTTCAAAAAATATCCTTGATTTTTTACGCACACACCTGTTGCTATGTTCCGGATTTTGTGTTAGAATAAGGTCGTACAAGTGTTTGTTACAAGGACACATGGAGGGCTTGCCGTGAACGCACAATGTATCATGTTATGTTCCGGCAAGGGCGGCACCGGCAAAAGCACAGTTTCGGTGCTTTTGGGGGCAAGCTTGGCACGGCTGGGCCGCAAGGTACTGCTGATCGAGCTGGATTCCGGCCTGCGCAGTGTGGACATTATTGCCGGCGTGTACGGGCGCACCGTCTATGATATAGAGGACGTCCTGTGCGGCCGATGCGAGGGCGGCAAGGCCATTGTGCCCAGCCCCCTGTACACGGGGCTTTCGGTCATAAGCGCCCCCTACGAGGGCGGCGAGGTTCTTGCCGCGCCCTTGGGCAAACTGGTAAGTGCCATGCGCCCCTATTTCGATTTTATCCTGCTGGACACCGCCGCCGGTATGGGTGCGCCGTTTACGGCCGCCGACCGCATTGCGGACAAGGCACTTTTGGTTCTGACACCCGACCCCGTGGCCCTGCGCGACGGAAAGATCGTGGCGGATCGGCTGCTTGCCTCCACGCGCGAGCAGGACGCCGTGCGCCTGGTCATGAACCGCGTCACGCGCGACAGCTTCGGCAAGCGCGCGGCCGTGGCCGATTTGGACGAGTGCATTGACACCGTGGGCGCCCAGCTTTTGGCCGTGATACCCGAAAGCAAGCCCTTGCAGCTGGCGGGTGCCAACGGCAGCGTGCCCCCCGCCGCAGACCCGGCGGTGATTGCCGGGCAGGCTATGGCAAAAAGACTTTGCGGGCAAAGGGTCCCGCTTACTTATTAAAATATACGGCAGTTTGGCCGACAAGGATGGTGGCTTTTTATGACGATCGCACTGATTGCGCATGATTCCAAAAAAGAGCTTATGGCGGATTTTTGCCGCGCGTATAAGCATATCCTTTCCCAGCACACCCTGATTGCAACCGGCACGACCGGGCATCTGGTGGAGGAAAAGGCCGGGCTGCCCGTGCAGAAGTTTATGTCCGGCAGCCTGGGCGGCGACCAGCAGATCATGACCCGCATCGCCTGCAACGAGGTGGATATGCTGCTGTTTTTGCGCGACCCCATCAGTGCAAAGCCCAACGAGCCGTTTGAAATGCAGTTGCTGCGTGTCTGTGATGTGCACAACGTGCCTGCTGCCACCAACATCGCCACCGCTGAAATGCTGGTGCTGGGTCTTGGCCGCGGCGACTTGGATTGGCGCACCATCATTCCCCCGCAGCAGCTGCAGGTATAAGCAAAATTTTACGTCAGCGCTGCGCGTGCAGCGCACAGATTTCAGAGTTCAAAAACGGTGTGTCCGCCAGGCGGGCGCACCGTTTTTTTTGCGCACAAAACTAAAAGGGCCTTTCCCTGTTCGGGAAAGGCCCTTAACAACTTCGGTCTTGTGATTACTTGGCAACTTTGTCCTTCAGGCGGCCGCTGGCTTTGAAGCCGGGGATGGCAGTCGGCTCCAGCTTGCTGGTGACCTTGGTCTTGGGGTTGGTGAAGTTCTTGGTCTGGCGCTCGCGCATCTCGAAGCGGCCAAAGCCGGCGATGGTGACCTTGTCGCCGCTCTTCAGCACATCACCGATGGTGCCGAAGATGCCGTCCATAACCTTTTCTACTTCATTGCAGGACAGGTTGGTTTCGTTTGCCACTTTAGTAATCAACTGAGATCTGGTCATAATATCATTAACTCCCTATCACTTAGGCATATTGCCCAGAATTGTTACGTTCCATATTATAGAGAAAATTGTGCGCAGAATCAAGCGTTTTTTACCAATTCCACACAAAATCGTCAAATGCCATAAAAAACATGGTAAATTTTGTTGAAAAATTCGTCACTTGGTGGATTGAAATATTTCAAACCGATACATCGTGCTTTTTTGACGCAAAAGCCCGCGCCCTTGCGGGCGCGGGCACATGGCTGTGTTTATTTGCCGGCAGCGGCGTCGCGGTGCAGGGCTGCCACGTCCACCAGCTCCATTTCGCTGATGTCATGGTCGCCGCGCAAGGCGTCTACCAGCACGCGGGCGGTGTCCATGGCCGTGATGGTCGGGATGGACAGCTCGGTCGCCTTGCGGCGGAACTTAACGGAATCACGGTGCGGGTCGCGGCCGTGCGGGCTGGTGGAAATAATGTAGTCCACCAGGCCGCTTTCCAGCAGGTCCAGCACGTTGGGGCGCGCCTCGCTCATCTGGCGCACGACGCTGCAGGGCACCATCTGGCCGTTGAGGAACTTGGCGGTGCCGGGGGTGCCGTAGATCTTGTAGCCGTAGTCGTGCAGCTTCCAGGCCAGCTCGGCAGCCTCGGGCTTGTCGCTGTCCTTGACCGAGATGATCACGCAGGAGCCGGGGCCGGGGGTCTTGAACTGGTAACCGGCAGCCACAAGGCCCTTCATCATCGCCTCGTGGAAGTTGGGCGCAATGCCCAGTACCTCGCCGGTGGATTTCATCTCGGGTCCCAGCATGGTGTCCACGCCGTGCAGCTTCAGGAAGCTGTACACAGGCACCTTGATGGCAGTGTAGGGGCTTTGCCCGTTGCGCCACAGGCCGGTGCCGTAGCCCATATCCTTGAGCTTTTCGCCCAGGGTGCAGCGCACGGCCAGATCGACCATGGGTACGCCGGTAACCTTGGAGATGTAGGGCACGGTACGGGAGGAACGGGGGTTGACCTCAATGACATAGACGCGGTCGTTCTGCACCGCGTACTGCACGTTGACCAGACCCACGACCTTCAGCTCGCGGGCAAAACGTCCGGTGTAATCGACCAGCGTGTCGATGACCTTCTGGCTGAAGGTGTACGGCGGGTAAACGCAGATGGAGTCGCCGGAGTGTACGCCGGTGCGCTCGACCTGCTGCATGATGCCGGGCACCAGATAATCGGTGCCGTCGCAGATGGCGTCGACCTCGCACTCGGTGCCAAGGATGTACTTGTCCATCAGCACGGGGTGGCTCATGTCAACATGCTTGGTGATAACGCCCATGTACTCGGTGACGTCGGCAGAGTTGTACGCCACGATCATGTTCTGGCCGCCCAAAACGTAGGACGGGCGCATCAGCACGGGGTAGCCGACCTCCTGCGCCGCCTGCAGGGCTTCCTCCAGCGTGTAGACGGTGCGGCCCTCGGGGCGGGGAATGCCGCAGCGCTCCAGCAGCTCGTCAAAGCGCTCGCGGTCCTCGGCCTCGTCGATGGCGTCGGCCGGGGTGCCCAGAATGGGCAGGCCGATGTCGTCCATATGCTTGGCCAGCTTGATGGCGGTCTGACCGCCGAACTGCACCAGGCAGCCGTCGGGCTTTTCGGTGGCGATGATCTGATCCACGCTCTCGGGGTTCAGCGGGTCAAAGTACAGGCGGTCGCCGGTGTCAAAGTCGGTGGAAACGGTTTCGGGGTTGTTGTTGACCAGCACCGCCTCGCAGCCGTGCTTTTTCAGCGTCCAGACCGCGTGAACAGAGCAGTAGTCAAACTCGATGCCCTGACCGATGCGGATAGGGCCGGAGCCGAATACCAGCACCTTTTTCTTGTTGGGGTCGCTGCGCTCGGCAATGAACTGCGCCGCCTCGTTGTCGGCATCGCAGGTGGAGTAGAAATACGGCGTCTTAGCGGCAAATTCTGCGGCGCAGGTATCGACCATTTTGAAGGCTGCACCGGGGTGGGCGGGCAGCGTTTCGGCGCCGGACAGGCGCCGGATGGTCTTGTCCAAAAAGCCCAGCTTTTTGGCGGCGAGGTACTTTTCCTCGGTCAGGGCGCCGTTTTGCAGCGCTATTTCCATATCGGCGAGGTGCTGCAGCTTGTCCAGGAACCACCAGTCGATCTTGGTGATGTCGTAGATGGTGTCGTGCGGCACGCCGCGCTTGAGGGCTTCGTACACGCAGAAGGCGCGCTCGGAGTCCTGCACATGCAGATGCTCGATGATCTCCTCGGTGGAAAGCTTTTCAAAGTCGGGCAGGGTCATCGTGTCCAGACCCAGCTCGGTGGAGGAAACAGCCTTCATCATGGCGTGTTCAAAGCTGTTGCCGATTGCCATGACCTCGCCGGTCGCCATCATCTGGGTGCCCAGCGACTTGTCGGCGTAGACGAACTTGTCAAACGGCCATTTGGGGTATTTTACGACGACGTAGTCCAGCGCAGGCTCAAAGCAGGCGCAGGTTTCGCCGGTGACATCGTTGGTGATCTCGTCCAGCGTGTAGCCGAGGGCGATCTTTGTGGCAACCTTGGCGATGGGATAGCCCGTCGCCTTGGACGCCAGCGCGGAGGAGCGCGACACACGGGGGTTGACCTCGATGACCGCGTACTCGAAGGAGTCGGGCTTTAAGGCAAACTGGCAGTTGCAGCCGCCCTCGATGCCCAGCTCGGTGATGATATCCAGCGCGGCGGTGCGCAGCATCTGGTACTCTTTATCGGACAGGGTCTGGCTGGGCGCCACGACGATGGAGTCGCCGGTGTGGATGCCGACGGGGTCCAGGTTTTCCATATTGCAGACGGTGATGACGTTGCCCTTGGAGTCGCGCATGACCTCGTATTCAATTTCCTTCCAGCCGGAGATGCACTTTTCCACCAGAATCTGGTGGATGGGGGAAAGCCGCAGACCGTTGGTGGCGATCTCGTGCAGCTTGTCGCGGTCCTCGCAGATGCCGCCGCCGGTGCCGCCCATGGTAAAGGCGGGGCGCACGATGACGGGGTAACCGATGACCTCGGCAAAATTCAGCGCATCGTCCAGATCTTCCACGACCTTGGAGGGGATGATAGGCTGGTGCAGCTTTTCCATCGTGTCCTTGAACAGCTGGCGATCCTCGGCACGGTCAATGGTGTCGGGCTTGCAGGCGAGCAGGCGCACGCCGCTGCGATCCAAAAAGCCGCTGCGGGCCAGTTCCATCGAGAGGTTCAAACCCGTCTGACCGCCGAGGTTGGGCAGGATGGCATCGGGCTTTTCTTTTTCGATGATGCGCTCGACGACCTCGGCCGTCAGCGGCTCGATGTAGACATGGTCGGCAATATCGGGGTCGGTCATAATGGTAGCGGGGTTGGAGTTGACGAGAACCGTTTCCACACCCTCGGATTTCAATGCGCGGCAGGCCTGTGTGCCGGAGTAGTCAAACTCCGCCGCCTGGCCGATGATAATGGGGCCGGAACCGATCACCAGCACCTTTTTGATACGCGGGTCTTTAGGCATCGTTGATCACTCCTTTTGCTGCGAGCATACGCTTGACGAACTCGTCAAACAGGAACTCGGTATCCTTGGGGCCGCCGTTAGCTTCGGGGTGGAACTGCACGGTAAAGCAGTTCCACTTGAAATAATCCATACCCTCGCAGGTGCCGTCGTTGGCGTTGAAATAACTCATCTTGCCGACGGTTTCGGGCAGGGTGTCCGCCATAACCGCGTAGCCGTGGTTCTGGCTGGTGATAAAGGTGCGCTGCTTGGCAGGGCTGGTGACGGGCTGATTGGCGCCGCGATGCCCGTATTTGAGCTTGCAGGTCTTGGCGCCGGCAGCCAGCGCGGTGAGCTGATGGCCCAGGCAGATGCCGAAGGTGGGGATGCCGGTGTCCAGCATCTCTTTGATGTTGGCGATGATGCCGACGTTTTCCGCCGGGTCGCCGGGACCGTTGGAGAGCATCAGCCCATCGGGGTTGAGAGCTGCCAGCTCGGCGGCGGTGGCGGTGCCGGGCAAGACCGTGACACGGCAGCCGCGCTTTTGCAGGCAGCGCACGATGTTATTTTTGCAGCCGAGATCCAGCAGCGCGACGTGCAGCGGGGTCTCGACCTCGCGCCCGTCGATGACGTTGGTGGTCGGCTCAAAAGTCTTAGGTGCAGTGCAGGTCACCGTTGCCACAGCCTCGGTGACGGCATAGGCGGTGATGGCGGGCATCAGGGCTGCCTTTTTCTCCAGCTCGGCATCGGGGTCGAACTCGGTGGTGATGGCGCCGTTCATAACGCCGCTTTCGCGCAGGGTGCGGGTCAGGCTGCGGGTGTCAACGCCCTCAATGCCGATGATGCCGTTCTTTTTTAAGAAGGCATCCAGCGTTTCCTCGCTGCGGAAGTTGGAGGGGGTCTTGCACGCCTCGCGCACAATGTAGCCCTTGGCCCAGATCTTGCCGCTTTCGACGTCCTCGGAATTCATACCGTAGTTGCCGATCAGCGGGTAGGTCTGGGTGATGATTTGACCGTAATAGCTGGGGTCGGTCAGCGTTTCTTCAAAGCCGACCATACCGGTGGCAAACACGACCTCACCGATGGTGGTACCGGGGCAGCCGATGCTTTGCCCGCGGAACACCTGACCGTTTGCCAAAATCAGATATGACTGCATAGTTATCTCCTACCTGTTGTGTTTAGAGTGAAGAGTTTAGAGTGCAGAGTGTCAATAAACCTAATGGGACGATTGCGAATTTCCGCCGGGTTTGTAGGGGCGAGCATTGCTCGCCCGCGCCCGTTTGCCTTGCAAGAAAACCGCCCCGGAAAACGCGATACCGCGCCAAATTGCCGGGCGACCGATGGTCGCCCCTACACATTCCGTATGCCAAGATCAAGTGTGCGCGTGCGCACACACCGCATCTTAACTCTTAACTCTTAACTCTTAACTCTCAACCTTGTATCACAGCGTCTGCTTGGCCGCTTCCTTCATCTTGCGGCTGCCCAGATGCACCAAAGGCAGCTTGCCCTCCTTGCAGATGGGGCACTCCTCGGGGGCGTAGTTGGGCAGGTCCAGCTTGAGGGCGCTTGCCACGATGGGGATCGGGGACGGTGCCTCGGCGCGGGTGCGGTCCACCACGCAGGCAATGCCCACGCAGATGCCGCCGTTTTCTTCGATAACACGCTTGGTTTCCAGGCTGGAAACGCCGGTGGTGACAACGTCCTCGGCAATGACGCAGCGCTCGCCGGGGTGAATTTTGAAGCGCTTCAGGGTCATAACGTTATCCACGCGCTCGGTAAAGATGGCGCGCTTGCCCATCTGGCGGCCCAGCTCGTAGGCGTAGACGATGCCGCCCATGGCGGGGCCGACGACGACGTCAATGTTCAGCTCCTTCAGCTTTTCGGCAACGGGTGCCATGACCTCGGCGCACTTGTCGGGGTACTGCTGCAAAAACGCCATCTGGCAGTATGCGCCGGAGTGGCGGCCCGAGGAAAGCAGGAAATGCCCCTCCAAAAATGCTTCACATTCCTTCAATACTTCAATCGCTTCGCGTGCCATAGTGTAGCCCTCCTGTATATTATTCATCTTATACTAGCATATTTTGCATATAAATGCAAGTGTTTTGTATTTTTAATCTCTGGCGCAGCCGCGGATCTCGTCCAGCGTCTTGACGCCGTGGGCGTCCATCCAGTCGCCGATCTCGGCGGTGATGCGGGTGCAGGCCTTGGGGTCAAGGAAGTTCGCGGTGCCCACCTGCACGCAGGCCGCGCCCGCCATAATAAATTCCAGCGCATCGCGCCCGGTCAAAATGCCGCCTAAGCCGACCACGGGGATATTGACCGCGCCGACTGCCTGCCAGACCATGCGCAGCGCAATGGGGCGCACCGCCGGGCCGGACAGCCCCGCAAAGACGTTGTTGAACACGGGGCGGCGCTTTTCCAGATCCACCGCGCAGGCCTGGAAGGTATTGCACAGGCTGATGCCGTCGGCACCCGCTGCCTCCACCGCCTTGCACATCTCGGGGATGCTTTCCGCCTGCGGGCTGAGCTTGACGACCAGCGGCACCGTGCAGACCTTGCGCACGGCGCTGACGACCTCCTCGGCATCCTTGGCGCGGATGCCGAAGGCAAGGCCGCCCTGCTTGACGTTGGGGCAGCTGATGTTCAGCTCCAGAATATCCACACCGGCGGCGCAGAGTTTCTGCACACCTTCGACATTTTCTTCAATGGTATGTCCGCCGAGGTTTGCCCACACGGTGGTGCCGCAGCGGCGCATGGCGGGCAGCTCGCAGTCGATAAAATGCTGCACACCGGGGTTTTGCAGGCCGATGGAGTTCATCAGCCCCGACGGGGTTTCGTACAGGCGCTCGCCCTCGTTGCCGGGCTGCCCGTGCAGGGTCAGCCCCTTGCCGGAAATGCCGCCCAGCAGGCGCAGATCCTCAATATCGGCGTACTCGGGACCAAAGCCGAAGGTGCCGGACGCGGCCACCACAGGGCCGGCCAGACGCTTGCCCAAAAAGTCTACATGCAGGTCTGCCATCAGTCAAACACCTCCTGTGCGGGGAACACCGGGCCGTCCTTGCAGACGGTGACCGGGCCGATCTTGCTGTGGCAGGTGCAGCCCAGGCAGGCACCCAGACCACACGCCATCTTCTTTTCCAAGCTGGCAAGGCAGGGCGTGCCGGCGGCGGCGCACAGCTTGGCAACGCCGCGCATCATGACCATGGGGCCGCAGGTCAGCACAATGTCATACGCGGCTGCGTCCAGCAGGTCGGTGACCAGGCCGTGATGCCCCTCGTTGCCGGAATCCGTCGCCACAGCGATGGTTTCGCAGTAGGGGGCAAAGGCGTCCAGCCCGTAGCTTGCATCGCGGAAGCCCACGAACAGCTGCGGCTTTACGCCGTTTTCGGCCAATTCTGCGCACAGCTGCAGCAGCGGCGCGGTGCCGATGCCGCCGCCCACGACGGCGATTTTTTTGTTTTCTGCCGCCAGCGCCGCCGCGTCAAAGCCGTTGCCGCAGGGGCCTGTGACCGTCAGCGTGTTGCCGGGCTCAAGCGCTGCCAGCTTTTGGGTGCCTTCGCCCTTGATTTGGAACAAAAAGGTCAGCGTATCGCTGTTTTTATCGTAAGCGTGGACACTGATGGGGCGGGAAAGCACCGGTGTTTCGCCCGCGCCCCAGCACCGCAGCATATAAAACTGCCCGGCGTGGGGGCGGTGGGCGGCGTCCTGCCCGTTCAGCGCCACGTCAATGCGGCAGATGTCCGCCGCGAGGTTCTGTTTGGCGGCTACCTTAGCCGAGAAGCTTGCTGCACTCACCCTGAATATCCTCCCGCATACGCACACATTCGTTGTAGGCTGCCTCGTCAAAGGCTACGCCGGGTTGTTTCTTGTAGGCCAGCAGGATGCCGCGGCTGGAGTTGACCACGCCGCCGTTGCCTGCGTTCATATAGCGGGCAATGTCCGCCGCCTTGCCGCCCTGTGCGCCGTAGCCGGGAATCAGGAAGAAGGTGTTCTTGTAGGCATTGCGGATGGCGGTGGCCTCCTCGGTGTGGGTGCCGCCGATGACCAGACCCACGCTGGAGTAGCCGTGTTCGCCCATATAGTCCTTGCCCAGCTCGGTCAGGCTGTCGCCGACGAGGTCGTAGATATGGCGTCCGTCGTCCAGCTTTTTGTACTCAAAGTCCTTGGCACCGGGGTTGGAGGTGCGGCACAGCACAAACACGCCCTTGCCCTGCTCGGCGCAGTACGGCAGATACGGGCTGATGGAGTCAAGCCCCATATAGGGTGCCAGCGTGATGAGGTCGGCCTCAAAATCGCCGGTAAAGTGCGCCTTGGCGTACATTTCGGCAGTCTTGGCGATGTCGCCGCGCTTGATGTCCGCAATGACGGGCAGCCCGGTGGCGCGTGCCAGCTTGAGGGTTTCGGCATAGGCGCGCATACCGTCCAGACCTAAGGATTCATAGTAGGCGATCTGCACCTTGTAGCAGCCCGCCACGCCCTTGGTGGCGTCGATCAGGGCGCGGTTGAAGTCCACCACGTTCTCCCCTGCCGTCTTGGCGGCATCGGTGGCGGGCAGATAGCCGATCTCGGTATCCAGACCCACGCAGACAGGGCCGTTGGCGGCAACGCTCTCGTACAGTTTGTCCATGCTGGTAATCATCTTTATATCCTCCCGTATTTATAATGCTTTATTCTTCGATCTGAAAGGTGACCTTGCCGCCCTTGATGGTGGTGACCACCTTGCCGTAGAGCAGCGCACCATCGTAGGGGCAGTTTTTGCTCTTGCTGTGCAGCTCGTCGGCGCTGACCTCGTACATATGGTCAAGATCGACCAGCACCAGGTCGGCGTCGTAGCCGGGGGCGATCAGACCCTTGCGGTCTGCCAGACCCATCACGGCGGCGGGACCGGCGCTCATCAAAAAGCTGAGCAGCTCCAGCGGCAGGCGCTGTTCGCGGCAGAGCTTGGTGTAGCAGACGCCGAAGGCGGTTTCCAGCCCGACCATACCGGCTGCGCCGTTCTGCTTTTCCTCGGCGGTGTGGGGGGCGTGGTCGGTGCCGATGCAGGTGACGGTTCCGTCCTTGATGGCATCAATGAGGGCGGTCACGTCGTCTGCCTTGCGGATGGGCGGGTTGACCTTGTATTGCAGGCGGCTGTCGTCAAACCAGAGGTGGTGCGGGGTGACCTCACAGCTGACCCGCGCGCCGCGCAGGCGGCTCATGCGGATGGCATCGACGGCCTCCTTGGTGGAAACGTGGCACATGTGCAGCCGGGTGCCGTAGTATTCGGCCAGGTGGCAGTTGCGCACGGTTTCGATGTTTTCGGCAAGGCGGTAATCCCAGGGGCTGATCTCGCGATCCTCGGCGTGGGACATCACGGTCAGGCCGCGGTCGGTGGCAATGGCAAAGACCCGCGCCATAACGGCGTTGTTCATGACGCCGTTGCCGTCCTCGGTGATGAATTTGACGTCCTCGGGCAGGGTGAGCAGGTGGTCGATGCTTACGCCGTCAAAGTTTTTGGTGATGGACACCGTCTGGTTGGCGTCGCACAGGCCGACGCGGGCGGCCTCGGCCTCAACGGCGCGGGCGATCTCGGCGCTGGAGCAGACCGGCTTGGTGTTGGGCATCAGGTTCACAAAGGTGTACCCGCCCGCAGCGGCGGCGGCGGAGCCGGTGGTGATATCCTCTTTATATTCAAAGCCGGGGGTGCGCCAGTGGCAGTGGGTGTCAATAAAAGAAGGCAGCAGTGTGCGGCCCTTGGCGTCCAGCACGTCCTCGCCTTCGGGCAGGGGCAGCCCCAGACCGATGGCGGCGATCTTACCGTCCTTCACCCAGACTTCCAGCGGCTTTCCGTTACAGTCTTTTGCGTTGCGGATCAGCATAGTTTACTCCTTTTTGCGGGTTTTACAAAAAAAGACTTTTCCCAAAAACGGGAAAAGTCAAAAAGAAATACCTTGTGCAGCGCACAGAGAAAAGAACGCCCCACGGTTGATTTTATGACCGATGGTAAACAACGACATAGGGTGTGGCTCCTCTCGTACACAGTTTTTTATATTGTACCACGTTACAGGGCACGCTGTCAATGAATGTCGGGGCGTGTCGAGTTAGGGATTTTACAGAAATTTTTCCAAACTTTTGGACATTTTGACAATTTTTCAAACGGTTGCCATTTGGCAAAAAGTGTGCTACTATTAAAGGTAGTGTATAGAGGCTGATTTATAGGAAGAGGGATTTGTAATGGGTCTGTGGGAGGACGCAAAAAACATTCGGGACAAGGACCCCGCCGCCCGCAATGTGGCGGAGGTCATCATTTTGTACCCCGGTTTTCATGTGCTGGTCACGCACAAGATCGCGCATTTTTTGTACAAACATCGCTGTTTTTTCTTGGCGCGGCTGGTCAGCCAGCTGGCGCGGCACCTGACGGGCATTGAGATCCACCCCGGTGCCACGATCGGCCGCAAGCTGTTTATCGACCACGGCATGGGCATCGTGTTCGGCGAAACTGCCGAAATCGGCGACAACTGCACCATCTACCACGGCGTGACGCTGGGCGGCACCGGCAAGGATACCGGCAAGCGCCACCCGACCCTGGGCAACAACGTGCTGATCGGCGCAGGGGCCAAGGTGTTAGGCCCTGTGTACATCGGGGACAACGTGCGCGTGGGCGCGGGCAGCGTGGTGCTGAAAAACCTGCCCGCCAACGCCACCGCCGTGGGCGTGCCCGCCGAAGTCGTGCGGGTGGGCAACATCAAGTGCTGCCCCGCGGACGATCTGGACCAGCAGGACCTGCCGGATATCGTAAACCAGCGCATCAGCCAGCTGGAGGCGCGCCTGAGCCGACTGGAGGCCGAGGCGCAGGGCGAGTTCCCGCCCGACAAAACAAAGCCGTAAAACCGTGCCGCGCCGCCCTTTTGGGGCGGCGCGGCTGTTTTTGTATGGCGTTTACTTTTTCAGCTGTTCTTCCAGACCGGCGCGGGGCGTGACATAGACGGTGGTGTACACCTCGTACAGAACCATACCGGGCTTGGCGCCGTTGGCTTTCCAGATATTTTTGACCTCGGTGGTGTCCACCGCGACCTTGACGCCGCCGTTCTGGCTGGAATGGATGACCGCCAGCTCGGCTGCCTCCTGCTTGGTGGAATCGGGGATATCCAGGCCGCGGCTCATCACCACGCAGTGGCTGCCGGGCGCTTTTTGCACATGGAACCACAGATCCTTGCCGCGCGCGGTGTGCAGGGTCAGCTTGTCGTTTTGCAGGTTGTTGCGGCCGACCAGAATTTCAAACCCGTCGCCCGACATATACCGCAGAAAATCCGCAGGCTTCTGCTTGCGGTCACGCTGCTTGTAGTATTTTAAGTAGCCCTGATTTTTCAGCTCGGCGCGAATCTCGTTCAGTGCGGCCTCGCCGGGGGCGGACTCGACCTCATACAGCACGGTGGCCAGATATTCGATCTCGGCCTCGCCCTCGACCAGCAGCTTTTGCAGCATGGCGTGGGCGGTCTGCTTTTTCTTGTAGTCCTTAAAATATTTCTGGGCGTTGTCGTTGGGCGAAAGCCGCGGGTCCAGCTTGATGGTCACATCCTCGCCGGTATAGTAGTTCTGCACCGTGACCTGACGGTCGCCCTTGTGCATCGCCCACAGGTTGGCTTGCAGCAATTCGCCGTACAGGCGCAGGGTGTCCGCCTTGGCGGACTGGGCCATCTCCTCGCGTCGGGCTGCCTGCTTGCGCACTGCGCGGTCGTGCATGTTGTGCACCGCCTTATACAGCTCGCGGCTTTTCTGGCGCAGACGCTCGGCGCGGTCCTTGGTGGCGTAGTAGTCCTCCAGCATTTCGCTGTAGGTCGCGTACTGCGTCAGATGCGCGGCGGTGCCGTACTGCTGCGGCACAAAAAAGCTGAACTCCACCGGGCGCGGCGGCTCGTCCCCCTGGGCGATGCGCACCGCCGTGGGGGTGCCGCCGGCGGCGTGCTCGGCCTTCAATTCGTCCAGCGCGGCGGCGAGCTTTGTTTTTTCGGCTGCGGTCAAGTCACACGCCAGCGCGGGCGTTTCGCCCAAGGCGCGGCAGACGGCCTCCCGCATGACAACGGGGCCGACACCCGCCACCGATTTGCCCAGTGCAGCGGCCACAGGCAGGTCTTTTTCGCAGGCGGCGGCCACCATGGCGGCGGCGCTCACCTGCAAAAAGTCGGGGCGGGCGGGCTTGGGCGGCAGCGTGTAGGCAAGGCCCGGCAAAAGCTGGCGCACCTCGCTGTCCTCAAAGTCAACGCGTTTCAAAGCGTCGATGATGCGTCCGTTTTGCACCAGAACCAGGTTGGAGTAGCGGCCCATCAGCTCGACGGCCATGGTGTTGGTGACAAGATCGCCCATCTCGTTGGTGCAGCGGAAATCAAAATACACAATGCGGTCGCCCGCCTCGCGGCGCAAATCGACCAGCCGCCCGCCGGTCAGATGCTTGCGCAGCAGCATACAAAAGCCGGGGGGCGTCATGGGGTTTTCAAAGGTTTCGCGCGTCAGGCAGACGCGCGCCGAGCCGCTGCGTGCCGAGAGCAGCAGGCGGTGGGTATCGGTGCGTGTGCGCAGGGTGATGAGCACCTCGTCGCGGGTCGGCTCGAAAATTTTGTCGATTTTGGCGTCCAGCAGGGTGGTTTTCAGTTCCTCTGCCACAAGGGCAAGAGTTGCGGCATCTAATGACATACAGTGTTTCCTCGCGTGGTGGGAGAGATTTTTATAGATAAAAGATAATAGATAATAGATAATAAATTTGGTGTGTCCGCCGTGCGGACACGTTTTTATACAGGCTTACCCGTAATGTTCGCGTTGCCGTTATGTTGCGGGCGGGGCATGCCCCGCCCCTACCGGGTGGTGAATTTTTCGGCGGTGCCCCGCGCCTCGGAAGTAGCGGCGCCTTTCTTTGGTACTTTCTTTGGGCGTCCAAAGAAAGTACAAGCACCCTGTGTCCCTTACAGATACCGATACGGGTCGGTGTCGCTCTCAGCGTGGGCGATGTCCAGGGCGGGGAAATGCTCGCGCAGGGTCTGCGCCAGCACGTCGGCAATGGCGTTTTCGGTGCCCCAGTGCCCTGCCACCACCAGCCCTATCCCCTTCTGCTTGGCCAGCAGGGCGATGTGGTGGGCAGCCTCGCCCGTGACAAAGCAGTCCGCGCCCAGATCGATGGCAGCCTGCAGATAGCTGCCGCCCCCGCCGCTGACCTCCGCCAGACGAGTGACGGGGCGGGCGCTGTCCACAAATTTTACGCCGCTGTGCAGGGTCTTGGCGCAGAACTGTGCCAGCGCCGCCGTAGTGGTGGGCATCGTGGTGCCGATGCGGCCGCAGCCGTCGGCAAAGGACTCGCGCCCCTCGCGCCGGATTCCCAGCACGTCGGACAGCATATCGTTGACGCCGCCCGCCGCCGCGTCCAGATTGGTGTGCATACAGATGGCCGAAATGCCGTTTTGCATGAGCATGGCGGGCACATCGTTCTTGTCCAGACGGCGCAGCGGGTCAAAAATGACGGGGTGATGGCTGACGATCAGCTCGCAGTCGTTCTCGACTGCCTCCCGCACCACGGCGGGCGTGATGTCCAGCGCGGTCAAAATGCCTGTCACGGGTGTGCCCGCGTGGACCAGAAGCCCCACGTTATCCCAGCTGCAGGCCAGCTCCGTCGGGGCGATTTTTTGCAATGTATCGTAAATTTCCTGCACGGCTACGGGCATATCCGTTCCTCCATCTGCTGTATCAGGGCATCCACCGCGTCGGCCTCGGCGCCGGGGGCAAGGCCCAGACGGTATTTTTTCAGCTTGGCGTTTTGCTGGGCAAAGTACGCCCTGTCCCCCGGCTGGCCGGGAATTTTGCCGCACAGACATTCCAGCCCCGTCGGCTCGCGTTTTTCACCGTTGTAGCGTACATTCAGGACGGTATACCACCGTCCGGCAGCCTCGCACAGGGTCTCGCCCAGGGTGGCAAAGCCGTTTTGCGCCAGCCAGCGGCGCAGCACACTGTGCTTGGTGGCGGGCACCAGCACCAGGTTGTAGCGCGCATCGAACACCCACGGCGCTGCCGCCAGAATTTCGATGATGGTCTCCGCCCCCATGCCCGCTATGATGATGTCGTCCGCCTCGCCGGGCTGCAGCACCGAAAGCCCGCTGCCCAGCCGAAACTGCACCGCATCGCCGTACTGTGCGCAGGCCAGCCGTGCTTTTTGCAGCGGGTCGGGGCGCAGATCGCAAGCCAAAACAAGCGGGCAGCGTCCGCTGCCCGCCAGTGCGGCGCTTAATTTGCCGTGGTCGCAGCCGATATCCGCCGCCGTGTGCCCAGGCCTGACATAGGCAAAGGCAGCACCGAGGCGGGCATCCAGCCGCGGCACATTACTTGTTGCCAAAGTAATCGTTCAGCTCGGCAGCCAGGGCGTCGGCGTCCACGCCGTGCACGGCACAGGCCTGCTCCAGCGTTTCGCCGTGGGCGGCCATGCAGCCCAGGCAGTGCATACCGGTGGCCAGGAAAATAGGCACACAGCCCTGCGTGGGGTCATTCTGAAGAATTTCGGCAATGATGGTATCTTTCGTGACGATCATAAAAAGAATCCTCTCTTGATGTTTTTATAGCGTATGTGCCGCAAACGGCGATACATTGTTATTATACCCCAAACGGGGAAAAAGTGCAACAAAAAACCGCGCCTTACGGCAAAAACCGTAAAGCGCGGCAGATAAGGTTTAGCTTATATCACGAAAGCGTGGTAAATCAGCCGTTCTCCTTCATCTTAGCGAAGCACTCGCTGCAGTAAACGGGGCGATCTTCGCGGGGCTGGAAGGGCACCTTGCAGGTCTTGCCGCAGCTGGCGCAAACGGCGTCGAACATCTGGCGCTCACCGCGGGTGGCGTTCTTGCGGGCATCGCGGCAGGGCTTGCAGCGCTGGGGCTGGTTCTCGAAACCACGGCTGGCGTAGAACTCCTGCTCGCCGGCGGTCCAAACGAACTCTTTGCCGCAATCCTTGCATACCAAAGTCTTGTCTTCGAACATAGTGGGTATCTCCTCTGTGTTTGTATTTGCCCGCGGAAGAATCTAAACCAACGCATATGGAATGGACCAACGAACTGATTTTAGGCGCTACTGGGGGCAGGTTGTATATGACCAGGCAAAACGCCTGAATCCAAAATAGAAAGGCTCAGCTCTGCGTACCGCGCAGTTTGCGGCGGGCGCGTGCCAAGGCGTTCGCAACGCTTTTGGGGCTTGTGCCGAGGGTCTTGGCCGTCTGCGCGGGCGAAAGCCCGTTGACGCTGGCCAGCAGCACCTTGCGCTCGGTGGCCGAAAGCTCGGTGTGGACCTTGTGCAGGGCGTCGGCGCAGGCCTCGCTGGCGATGGCCTGTTCCTCGGGGCCGGGGCGGGTATCGGTGCCGTCAACGTCGGGCAGCGGAACGCTGAAATTCAGCGGCGCATGCTTTTTGCGCAGGGCCATCTTGCAGGCGTCCTGCTGGGCGTTGCGGATGCAGGCGGCGGCAAAGGCGGCAAACGGCACCCCAGCGGCGGGGCGGTAGCTGCGCACGGCCGAAAACAGGCCGATCAGCCCTTCCTGCACGATATCCTCACGGTCAAGACCCGGTGCCTGATACAGCGAGGCACCCTTTTGTATGGCGGGCATCATGTGGGCGATGACAGCCGCGTTGGCGGTCTCGTCCCCGCTGCGCGCCTGCGCCAGCAGTTCCTCACTGATTTTTTGCATAGCCTTGTCCCCCGAAGAAGATGCGAACACCTTTATAATAGCCGTAAAACGGCATTTTGTCAATCTTTTTTTTGCCCGAACCAACCAAAAACCGCACCGCCCCCGTCTGGGGACGATGCGGCTCGGATACGGGTCGGGTTACTTTTGCGGGGCGTCGGGGTACTCGCTGACGTGCAGCAGCGCTTCGGCGGCGGCGACCTCCTCGGCCGTGGGGACACGGGCGTCCTGCAGCGGGTAGTCGATGCCGAGGTTCTGCCACTTGAACAGCCCCAGCGTGTGGTAGGGCAAGATCTCGACCCGGCGCACGGTGGGCAGCGTGCGGATAAACGCATCCAGCGCGCGCAGCCCGTCGGCGTCGTCGGTCAGCCCCGGCACCAGCACATGGCGCACCCAGAGCGGCACGCCCTTTTGCGCGGCATAACGTGCCAACGCCAGAATATTGGCGTTATCGTGCCCTGTCAGTGCCCTGTGGCGCACGGGGTCGATCTCTTTTAAGTCCAGAATCAGCAGGTCGGTGTTCTGCAAAAGGGTGTCGAACCGTGCCATCCACGCGGGGTCATCGGGGTTGAACGGCTGGCCGGAGGTATCCAGCGCCGTGTGTACGCCCTTGGCCTTGGCCAGGCGGAATAGCTCGCTGACGAAATCCAGCTGCAGCAGCGGTTCGCCGCCGCTGACGGTCAGCCCGCCGTTGCTGCGCCAGTAGTTGCGGTAGCGGTACGCGGCATCGAACGCCTGCTGCGGGGTCTTGGCGTTGTCGCGCGTGAACGCCCAGGTTTCGGGGTTGTGGCAGTATTGGCAGCGCATGGCGCAGCCCTGCAAAAACAGGACATACCGCACGCCCGGTCCGTCCACCAGGCCGAAGGTTTCGACCGAATGGACGTAACCGATTGTGGAATCTGACATAGATGCACCTTTTTCTGTAAGAATCGCCGTTCAGGGCATATTACATCGTCTTGTGGCAGGTACGGGAGATAACGTCCATCTGCTGTTCCTTGGTCAGGTCGATGAACTTGACCGCGTAGCCGGAAACACGGATGGTGAAGTTGGCGTACTCCTCTTTTTCGGGATGCTCCATCGCGTCCAGCAGCTTTTCCACGCCAAAGACGTTGACGTTCAGGTGGTGGGCGCCCTGGTCAAAGTAGCCGTCCAGCACCTGCACCAGGTTGTTGACGCGCTCGCCCTCGCTGTGACCCAGCGCATCGGGGTTGATGGTCTGGGTGTTGGAGATGCCGTCCAGCGCCCAGTGGTAGGGCAGCTTGGCAACGGAGTTCAGCGATGCCAGCAGACCGTGAGTTTCGGCACCGTAGGAGGGGTTTCCGCCGGGGGCAAACGGAGTGTATGCCTTGCGGCCGTCGGGCATGGCGCCGGTCGCCTTGCCGTACACGACGTTGGAGGTGATGGTCAGGATGGAGGTCGTCGGCTCGGAGTTGCGGTAGGTGTGGCGGCGCTTGATCTTCTCCAGGAAGCTGCGCAGCAGTTCGACGGCGATGTCGTCGGCGCGGTCATCATCGTTGCCGTACTTGGGGAAATCGCCCTCGATCTCGTAGTCGGTGACCAGACCCTGCTCGTTGCGGATGCACTTGACCTTGGCGTACTTGATGGCGCTCAGGGAGTCGACCACATGGCTGAAGCCCGCAATACCGGTGGCAAAGGTGCGGCGCACGTCGGTGTCGATCAGCGCCATCTCGGCAGCCTCGTAGTAGTACTTGTCGTGCATATACTGGATCAGGTTCAGGATGTTGACATACAGCCCTGCCAGCCAGTCCATCATGACATCGTACTTGGCCATGACCTCGTTGTAGTCAAGGTACTCGGCGGTGATGGGGGCATAGGCGGGGCCGACCTGCTCGCCCAGCTTTTCGTCCACGCCGCCGTTGATGGCGTACAGCAGGCACTTGGCGAGGTTGGCGCGGGCGCCAAAGAACTGCATCTCCTTGCCGGTCTGGGTGGCAGACACGCAGCAGCAGATGGAGTAGTCATCGCCCCAGACGGGCTTCATAACGTCGTCGTTCTCATACTGCACCGAGGAGGTGTCGATGGAGATCTTGGACGCATAATCCTTGAAGGTCTTGGGCAGCGCGCTGGAGTACAGCACGGTCATATTCGGCTCGGGTGCGGGACCCATATTTTCCAGCGTGTGCAGGAAACGGAAGTCGGTCTTGGTGACCATGGAGCGACCGTCCATGCCGATGCCGCCGACTTCGAGGGTCGCCCAGACGGGGTCGCCGCTGAACAGCTGGTTGTAGCTGGGGATACGGGCGAACTTGACCATGCGGAATTTCATGACCAGATGGTCGATCAGCTCCTGTGCCTCGGACTCGGTCAGGGTGCCGTTGTCAAGGTCGCGCTGGATGTAGATATCCAGGAAGGTGGAAACGCGGCCCACGCTCATGGCGGCGCCGTTCTGGGTCTTGATGGCAGCCAGATAGCCGAAGTACAGCCACTGCACCGCCTCGCGGGCGTTGGCGGCGGGCTGGGAAATGTCGCAGCCGTAGGCGGCAGCCATCTCCTTCATGCCCTTCAGGGCAGAGATCTGCATGGCGATCTCCTCGCGCTGGCGCACGACCTCCTCGGTCATGGTGCCGTCGCCGCAGTTGGCGAAATCGTTCTGCTTTTCGCGGATGAGGAAATCAATGCCGTACAGGGCAACGCGGCGGTAGTCGCCGACGATACGGCCGCGGCCGTAGGTGTCGGGCAGGCCGGTCACGATGTGGCTGTGGCGGGCTTTTTTCATTTCGGGGGTGTAGGCATCAAACACGGCCTGGTTGTGGGTACGGCAGTATTTGGTAAAAATTTCGTGCAGCTTTTCGTTGGGCTGGTAGCCGTAGGTCGTGCAGGCCTGCTCTGCCATTTTGATGCCGCCGTAGGGCATAAAGGCACGCTTGAGGGGCTTGTCGGTCTGCAGGCCGACAACCTTTTCCAGGTCTTTCAGCTCGGGGTCGATGTAGCCGGGGCCGTAGGCCGTCAGGCCGGAAACGACCTCGGTCTCCATGTCCAGCACGCCGCCCTTGGCGCGCTCGTCCTTTTGCAGCTTCTGCAGAGCGCCCCACAGCTTATCGGTAGCCTCGGTAGGGCCGGCGAGGAAGCTCTCGTCCCCGTTGTAGGGGCGGTAGTTTTTCTGAATGAAGTCGCGGGTATTGACTTCTTCTTTCCAGATGCGGCCTTCAAAGCCTTGCCACTGTTTGAAATCTGTCATTTTGCACCTCTCTGTGTTTGTTGAAACGGAAATGTCCGTTCTTCCGCAGGTTATTATACCCTAACCCGTGAAGAAAAGCAATAGGTTCTTGTTGCAGCCAAAGGGAATCTTGTCTTGGCCATTCATACTATACCATTTTTGTAGGGATTTGTCTGTTGTCACGGCAACATTCGGGTTCTTTTTTTGCGCGTGGTCAGAGTTGAAATACGGTGTGCCGTGCCAAAGCCTTCCCCCTTTGGGGGAAGCCATACAGGCGGTTTACCCGTTATGTTGTTACAACCGCAAGGTCGCGGGCGGGGCGTGCCCCGCCCCTACCGCACAATGATTTTTTATTGCAGTTATCCCTTTGGTTGTAGGGGCGAGCATTGCTCGCCCGCGGGGTGACCCCGTTAGGTTGCGTTGCCGGGATGGCTGCTGCAGGCGGCATATATGCCGCCCCTACGGAGTACCCGTTAAATTGTTATCACCGTAAAACCGCGGGCGGTATATTTTTATTAAACGTGCCCGCGCCGCGGGCACACCTTATTTATTATCTATTATTTATTATTTCTTATTTATTCTCCGTACCTCCCCGCCCCGCCCAGCTCCTGCTCGATGCGCAGCAAACGGTTGTATTTCGCCACGCGCTCGCCGCGGCTGGGCGCGCCGGTCTTGATGAACCCCGCGTTCAGCGCCACCGCCAAGTCCGCCAAGGCTGTGTCCTCGGTTTCGCCGCTGCGGTGAGAAACGATCGCCGCAAACCCCGCTTTCTGCGCCAGCTTGATCGCATCCATCGTTTCGGTCACCGTGCCGATCTGGTTCAGCTTAATCAAAATCGCGTTGCCGCAGCCCTCGGCAATGCCCCGCGCCAGGCGGGCGGTGTTCGTCACAAACAAATCGTCCCCCACCAGGCGCAGTCTGCCGCCCAGCGCCGCCGTCATCCGCTGCCAGCCCGACCAATCCTCCTCGTCCAGGCCGTCCTCCAGGGACACGATGGGATACCTGCCCGCCAGCTGCCGCCAATGCTCGATCAGCTCGTCGGCGGTGTAGGTTTTGCCGGTTTTGGGCAGACGGTAGTGACCCGGTCGGTCGGTTTTCCACTCGCTGGCGGCGGCGTCCATTGCCAGCACAAAATCGACGCCAGGGCGGTAGCCCGCCTTTTCGATGGCGCGCAGGATATATTCCGGCGCGTCCTCGTCCCCGGCAAGATCGGGCGCAAAGCCGCCCTCGTCCCCCACCGAGGTCGCCCAGCCGTCGGCTTTCAGCAGCGCCTGCAGCGCGTGGAACACCTCGGCACCCCAACGCAGTGCCTCGGCAAAGGTGGGCGCGCCGATGGGCAGGATCATAAATTCCTGCACGTCCACCGTGTTGGCCGCGTGGGCGCCGCCGTTGAGGATGTTCATCATCGGCACAGGCAGGTCGGTTGCCGCCGCGCCGCCCAAAAAGCGGTACAGCGGCATTTTTTGGACAGCCGCTGCCGCCTGCGCCGCCGCCAGCGATGCCGCCAGAATCGCATTGGCCCCCAGATGCGACTTGTCCTTGGTGCCGTCCGCCGCCAGCAGCGCCGCGTCCACGGCGTACAGATCCCGCGCATCCAGCCCCTGCAGCGCCTGCTGTATCGAGCCGTTCAGGTTCGCCGCCGCCTTGGTCACGCCCTTGCCGCCGTAGCGGGCGGGGTCGTTGTCCCGCAGCTCCAACGCTTCAAACGCGCCGGTCGATGCCCCGCTGGGCGCAGCGCCTCTGCCCACCGTGCCGTTTTCCAGAACGATTTCCGCCTCCACGGCAGGATTCCCACGCGAATCCAGAATTTCGCGCCCCACCACGGTTTTTATGGAAAAATCACTCATTGTACACACCCCCGTTTTGTAGTCAGGGGTAGTATGGACGGAATCCTTTTAATTTATAAGAGTGGAGAGTTTAGATTTGGTGTGCGCGCCGCGCACATTTATTAAAAAACCCGCACCTTGCGGTGCGGGCGGAAAATCGTATTACAGCTTGAAGCTGTCTTTCAGGGTCACGATGCGGTTGTAGGTGCCGGGGTGCTTGCTGTCGGGCGTAAAGTAGCCGTTGCGCACAAACTGGAAACGCTCGCCGGGCTGGGCGTCACGCAAACTTTCCTCCAGCTTGGCACCGTGCAGCACGGTGACGCTTTCGGGGTTGAGGTAATCCTTGTAGTCGGCGCCGTCGGGGATGCTGTTCATATTGGCTTCGGTGAACAGCTTGTCGTACAGGTTGATCTCTGCCTCAACGCAGTGGGCGCAGCTGACCCAATGGATGGTACCGCGCACCTTGCGCCCGTCGGCGGGGTTGCCGTTGCGGGTTTCGAGGTCGGCGTCGGCGTGTACGGCCACGACCTTGCCGTTTTCGTCCTTGTCCACGCCGGTGCAGCGCACAAGGTACGCACCCATCAGGCGAACCTCGCTGCCCAGGGTCAGGCGCTTGAACTTCGGCGGCGGCACCTCAAAGAAGTCGCTGTTTTCGATCCACAATTCGCGGGTAAAGGCGACCTTGCGGGTGGTGGTGTCGTTGGCGTCGCGGTTGGGGTTGTTGGGCAGGTCAAAATACTCGCAGGCATCGGCGGGATAGTTGTCGATAATCAGCTTGACCGGCTCCAGCACCGCCACACGGCGCTGGGCGTTCAGCTCCAGCTCACTGCGCAAAACGGCCTCCAGCTGGCGCATATCCACGAGGTTGTCGGACTTGGAAATGCCCGCCTCTTTTACAAAGGTAAAGATGCTGCTGGGGGTATAGCCGCGGCGGCGCAGACCGCACAGGGTGGGCATACGGGGGTCGTCCCAGCCGTCAACGATGTTGGTTTCGACCAGCTCGCGCAGGTAGCGCTTGCTCATCACGGTGTTGGTCACGTTCAGGCGGGCAAACTCGCGCTGTTTGGGGAACTCGCCGCCGAACAGGTTGGTGATGACCCAGTCGTACAGGGGGCGGTGGTTCTCAAATTCCAGACTGCACAGGCTGTGGGTGATGCCCTCGATGGCGTCCTGAATGGGATGCGCAAAGTCGTACAGCGGGTACAGGCACCACTTGTCGCCCTGACGGTGATGGCTGACGTGCTTGATGCGGTAGATGGCGGGGTCGCGCATCTGCATATTGGGGCTGGCGAGGTCGATCTTGGCGCGCAGGGTCTTTTCGCCGTCAGCGAATTCACCGGCACGCATACGGCGGAACAGGTCAAGGTTTTCTTCCGGCGTGCGGTCGCGGTACGGGCTGGGACGGCTGGGCTTGCCGGCGTCACTGCCGCGGTATTCCTGCATCTGCTCGCGGGTCAGGTCGTCCACATACGCCTTGCCCTCGCGGATGAGCTGCTCGGCACATTCGTAGCAGCGCTCAAAATAATCACTGCCGTAGAAGATGCCGCCGTTGGGGTCTGCCCCCAGCCAGTGCAGGTCCTGCAGGATGCTCTGGACGTACTCGTCGCCCTCGCGGGCGGGGTTGGTGTCGTCAAAGCGCAGGTTGAATTTGCCGCCATAGTGCTTGGCGATGGTATAGTTGATGAAGATTGCCTTGGCGGAGCCGATGTGCAGGTAGCCGTTCGGCTCCGGCGGGAAACGGGTATGTACGGTTTCGACCTTGCCCTCGGCGAGGTCGGCGTCGATGATATCCGTCAAAAAGTTCGAGAATTTTTCTTCTGCCATAGTGTTACACCCCAAAAAGTCGGGCAGTACCGCAGGTTTTGACCCGCCGTTGCGGCGGACAGGGCGCGGCGCTGCCGTTGCATTATTCTTTTATGATACACTAATTGCGGCGTTCTTGCAAGAGGGACGGCAGGAAAAGTTGAAACGCTTGAAGCGCAAAGTTAAGAGTGGAGAGTTTTGCGTGGAGATAGGGTGTGACGCAGCATCAAAGCCTTCTCCCTTGGGGAGAAAGTCAGCCTGTAGAAAAAGCCCGTTTCCGGGACATTTGTAGGGATGGGTCTTGACCCATCCGCACATCTGGCCGCGCGCAGCGCATAAAATCGCGCCGAATGGCGCGTGGTTTCTTCGCTGTGTCGTGCTTTTGGCAAGGCAGCACGACACATCGTTAAAACCGTGCCTCGGAAGTAGCGGCAGTTTTCTCTGGTTCTCTCTTTTGCTGCCAAAAGAGAGAACAGCAAGTCACCCTTACTCCTCCGCCAGCACAAACGCCAGCCCCACCACACGCGGCCCGACATGGGTACCGATGGTTGCCCCCAACTGCCCCACACGCCCGCCGGTCAGATGCAGGTTGTTGTGCATGTAGTGGTGCACGGGGGCGACCAGCTGGCGGTCGTCACTGTACAAAAGGGTATAACCGTAGTTGGGGTCAACGCCGCCCATCTTTTCCAGCAGCTTGAACATCGCCACCAGCGCGCCCGGACGACCGCGGCCCTTGTCCTCCATGTGGATTTTGCTGTCATACAGCGAAAGCACGGGCTTGATGCCCAACGCACCGCCCACCAGCGCCACAGCAGCGGGAACGCGCCCGCCCTTTTGCAGGTGCTTCAGGCTGTCCACCACGGCGATGATACGCACCCGCTTTTTGAACACGTCCAGCTGCGCGGCAATTTCGGCAGCCGTGCAGCCCTGCTCACGCAGGCGCAGCGCCTCGCGCACCAGAATGCTTTCGCCCTGGGCGGCGGTCTCGGAATCCACAACGGTCACGGGGCAGTCGGCCTCGGCGGCGGCAAGGTTCGCGCACTGGAACGTACCGCTGAGTGTCTGCGCAATGGTAATGACCAGCACCTCGTCCCCTGCCTCGGCGGCATCGGCATAAGCCTGCATAAAGGCAGCGGGGCTGGGCTGGCTGGTGCGCGGCAGCTTGGCATCGGACGCCAAGCGCGCGTAAAATTCGTCTTTGGTCATTGTGCCGTCGTCCTCGCAGGTGGAGCCGTCGGCAAAGGTAACGGACATAGGCACCACCGCCACGCCGGGCTGGCAAAGCTCGCGTTCGGTAAGATCGGCAGCGGAATCGGTAACAATACGGATCATAGAAACTCCTTTATATTTGTTGACTGTTCAACAACTTGCGTAGACAGTATACCACACCCCCGCCGGATTGTAAAGAGGGCAGTTACCCGCCGCCCCCGCTGCCATTTCCAAAAAGAATTTTCGGAATTTTCGAAAAAACGCTTGACAGCCCCGCATATCCGTGGTATTATATCTAAGCAGTTTGAGGCATGCAAGCCCACAAACCGCAAAACAAATATCGCGGAGTAGAGCAGATGGTAGCTCGTCGGGCTCATAACCCGGAGGTCGCAGGTTCAAGTCCTGTCTCCGCAACCAACAAGGAACGGTAAGACGTCAAGTTTTATCGTTCTTTTTCTTTTGCAGACCGCAAAAAAAGAAAAGTGGTAACAAAGTGGTAACTCATTTGTTACCATCTCCGAAAATCACGCTGCTCAGGGTGTCCCCTGCCCTGATTTTGGCAGCGCCGATGCCGTGCCGCAGCCGGCAGACTCTATAAAGAAGGCCACCTATCGCCTGAAAAATATGACGCTGCCGGATTACATTACAGAATGTTATAAAACCAAAAAAGAAAGCCAATAAAACAATAAGCACCACCAAGTTGAACTTAGTGGTGCTTATTTGCTTTATGCAGTTCAGACCGTTCCGGCCATCCCCGGCGCTTTTATAGCCTGTGTTTCAGTTCTTCTACAATGCTGACGCTGGC
Organism: uncultured Gemmiger sp.; assembly: GCF_934561205.1. GTDB lineage: Bacteria > Bacillota > Clostridia > Oscillospirales > Ruminococcaceae > Gemmiger. The sequence continues at coordinate 63,904 of NZ_CAKTFU010000008.1, forward strand.
CGTGGAGCCGATGCGGGATACGCCCAGCTCGATCATGCGCAAAGCGGTATCCAGGGTGCGGATGCCGCCGGCCGCCTTGATCTTTACCTCATCGCCGACGCATTTTTTCATCAGCGCCACATCCTCAAAGGTTGCACCGCCGGTGCCGAAGCCCGTGGATGTCTTTATGAAATCCGGGCGGACCTCCCGCGCGATGGAACACAGTGCGCGCTTTTCCTCCTCGGTCAGGTAGCAGTTCTCAAAAATCACTTTCGAGATCACCCCTGCACCGCGGCATTCCTCTACAATGCCGGCCATCTCATGCTCAATGAAATCGTAGTTTTTCTCTTTCAGCTGCGTGATATTGATAACATAATCGATCTCATCCGCGCCATTGGCGATTGCATCTACGGCTTCGTATTTCTTGACCTTGGGCGTACTCTGCCCCAAGGGAAAACCAACCGCCGCGCCTACATGGACCGATGTTCCCGCCAACAGATCCTTGCACAGGGAAACGGGAGCCGGATTGATCGCCACCATGGCAAAGCCGTACTCGCGAGCCTCGGCACAGAGCTTTTCAAAATCTTTGCGCTGCGCATAGGCGCGCAGCTGGGTATGGTCAAAGTAAGCTGCCAATTTGGCAGGCGTAATAGGATTCATAACAAAACGTTCCTTTCTTTTCGTGTGCGGCAGCAATCTTTACAAAAACGATGCTGTCTTGCCGGGGTCAACGAAGCCCTCGCCGTAAACCTCGCCGGTTTCCGTCACCATGACCATGCAGCCGGGGTCGATGCGGTAGGCCGCCATCCGGATGCGGTACACCTGCGGTCTGGCACAGACGCAGAGCAGCATCTGCCGTTCCGTACCGGTGTATGTGCCCACCGCTTTGACCATCGTTGAGCCGCGCTCACATTGGCGGGAAATTTCGTCCGCAATTTCCTGCCCCTTGGTGGTGATGATCGTCAGCATTTTGCCTGCATTGCTGCCGTACATGATTTTGTCGATAACCAGCGAGGTGACCGCCGTTGTGACAAGTCCGTACAAAACGGCATCGACAGAGCCAAACACAGGCCAACCCAACAGGATGACCACAAGGTCTATCGCACCGGTCACAGCACCGACCGACAGATGCGGGCGCAGCACTTTGATCGACATCGTCAGGAAATCGGTGCCGCCACTGGACGAACCCCGCATATACAAAAGCGCCAATGCGCCGCCCCATGTGATGCCCGCAAACAGGGCCGCCAGCAGCGGATCGCCGCCGTAGCCGGGCTGGTCTGCAAAGACAACATCCTGAAAAAAGGTACACCACAGCATACTGATGACCGTTTTTCCCAGAAAGGCGCGTCCCACAAAGCGGAAGCCGAGCAGAATCAAGGGTACATTCAGCGCCAGCGTTGTGATGCCGATGGGGACCCCCCACAGATAGTTGCCCAGCAAGGCAAGACCCGACAGCCCGCCGGGTGCAAAGTCGGCACCCTTGGCAAAATAGCAGATGCTCAGGGCATACAGAAACCCTGCAACCAGGTTATACAGCTGATCCGCGACCAGGGTCTTCGTTTTTTCTTTCATCATAGAACACTGCCCCTTTTGGAAAACGAGGAGCCTTTCTTGCGGGAAAGCGCTCCTCGTTTTGCAATTTATCCAATCAGTTTTAATTTTTGGAGTGCATGGGCGATGCCATCGTTTTCCACGGTGTCTGTGACCATATCGGCACAGGCGCGCACCTGCGGCAGAGCATTGCCCATAGCCACACCGATACCGGCCAGCTGCAGCATTTCCAAATCGTTGTCGGCATCTCCAAAGGCAATCGTTTCCTCCGTGGTGATACCGATTGCCGCACACAGGGCACGGATGCCGTTTTCCTTGCCGCCGGATCGGCTCATCAGATCCACCACGGCATCTCCCCAGCGCTTTGTCCGGCAATGGGGCATCTGCCGCAGCAGTTCTTCTTCCTCCTCCTCGTTCACGAAGGGGATGACCTGATAGATGCGGCGGTTTTCCAAATCGGAGATGTCACGCACAGCGGGCACGGCGGTGCCGATTTTTGCCTGCTCTGTCTCCATACGGGAATCCACACAGTTGGCGTACATCCTGTCTTTTTCAAGAAAGATGCAGCTGCAGTTCTTTTTCTGTAGAAACCGCTTCAAGGCCGACAGATCCCCGGCCGGAATGGGCGTTTCCCGCACGATCTGCCCCTGCAGCTCACAGAGCTGACCATTCATATAAACAGCACCGTCAACCGTGATCCCGGGCAGCATATTTTCTTCCTCGATTTCCAACGCATGGCGTCCGGTACACAGAAATACCTGCACACCGCCGCGCTGTAAAGCCTGCAACGCAGGGGCTACACCGGGCGGCATCCGATGCCCGCCCACGGTAATCAGGGTGCCGTCCACATCAAAGAAGGCGGCGCGTATCCTTTTTCCGCCGCACGCCGCCAGCGCAGGCAGCTCGGCAAGGCTGTCGATATGCAGCTGCGCCGCGCGCTGGTCAAACGGGAATCTTTCGTCCCGCAGGGCAGCCACAACGCCGCCCGCCGCCGTACCTGCCTGCACACCGTAGGTGGAGTCCTCCACGATCAGACATTCCTCCGGCTTGCGCCTCAGCTTGTCCATGGTGAAACGGTAAATTTCGGGGTCCGGCTTGCTGTGGGTAAATTCGTGACCGCTGACGATACAGTCAAACAACTCGCGAATCCCGCATTGTGTCAGGACCTGCTCAATACATTCCCGGCTGCTGCTGCTTGCAAGGGCCACCTGCAGCCCCATCTGCTTTAATTCATGCAGCAGCGGACGAACCTCTTTGCGCAGAATGTCCGGGTAGTACACCTGACACTGGGCGTTCATGGCGTCCATTTCCTGCCGGAATGCGGCATCGTCGGTGCGGCGGCAGAGCTTTGCCATAAAAGGCATATATTCCTGCCCGGAAATGCCCACCAACGGGTACATGCTTTCCAGGGTGATCCACGGGTAGAACGGTTTCAGGTGCGTATACTGATGGTGCAGGTAGACCGGTTCACTGTCGATCAGCACGCCGTCCATATCAAAGATGACTGCCTTGATCGGCTTCATGGTGTTTCTCCCTTCAGATACCGTCCTCGTCCTCCTGCGGCTGGGCGGGAACCTCCAGCACAAACTTGCCGATGTTCTCGTGCCCGGTCTGCATAATGTCGGCGGCCAGTGCATCCACGTCGGGGCATTCGTCGCCGGTGATGTTGCGCATACACAGGTCCATCAGCATACTGCTGTTCAGCCCGGAGATCACACGCACCTTGGGGCGGGTCATGGAAAGCCCCGCCGCGCGGTTATACGGCGTACCGCCGGCAATGTCTGCCAGCACCAGAACAGCCTCGCAGTCTGCATAGCTGTCGATTGCCTCTGCCAGCTGTTTTTCAAACACTTCCACATCCATGCCGTCGGCAAAATCCACGGCCTTCAATTCCGCATCACTGCCTGCCAGCATTTTTACATTGGCAGCCATACCGGCGGCAAAGCCGCCATGCCCGGTCACAACTACACCTACCATTAAACTGCACTCCTTTAGCAAGACCGGGCACACAGACCCGGCTTATTGGTTGACAACTTCAAATTCAAATTTCTGGGTAACGCCGTCCAGATACTCTTTACTGAGGTCGATCGGGCGGTCGTTCTGGTCCATGACCGTGTTTTCGACATACAGCACGGGGGAACCGCGGTGTACGCCGAACAGATTAGCAAACTCGGCGTTGGCGGTCTGCGCCATCAGCACACGGCGGGATTTAATGACCCTCTCGTGGTAGACGGTTTCAAAGACATCGTACAGCGAGCGCCGGGCAAAGTCGTAGGCATCAATACCGGGAAACACAGATTCCGGCACATAGTTTTCGACAAGAACAAAGGGCTTTCCGCTGACATAGCGCATACGCACAAGATGGTAGCAGCGGTCCCCGCGTTCCAGCTTGAGCCGTGCAAACAGTTCCGGGGTATAGCTTACCCACTCTGCACGCAGCACCTCGGTACGGTGTTCCAGGTTCAAAACCCCCATCTCGGCGGCAAAGCTCAGCTGCTTGTTCAGGAAGCGTCCGCGGGTATCGGGGCTGCGCACAAAGGTGCCGCGCCCCCGCATACGTTCCACGAAGCCTTCTTCGATCAGCATATTGTAAGCCTGCCGCGCAACAGGGCGTGAAATCCCGAACTGGGCGCACAGCTCCTCCTCCGTCGGCAATTTTGTCCCTGCCGACAGTTTTCCGCTGGTGATAGCCTCCAGCAATGCCTTACGCAGCTGTTCGTACAGAGGAACTGCGCTGGTTTTGTCAAGCTGTATTCCGTTCAGTTCGATCATAATGGGAAATCTCCTTCTTATTATTCGGTGCCGTCTTGGGAGATTTCCGCTTTACAGCCAAAGCCGCCCTGTGCCATACAGTTGCGTGCCGAGACCTGCTGCCCGGCAGCCAGTGCTGCCAGAAGCGCCTGCTCCGGCATGGGCTTTGCTTTTTGCCACCCCGCAGTATACAGCGAGCAGAGGAAGGCGGCAAGGAAAGAATCTCCTGCCCCCATTGTATCACTTGCCTCTACCATTTGGGTAGTCTTTTCCACAATTTTTCCCTGTACGGACAACATTTGTCCGGCAGCACCCATTGTAGCCAGCACATGCACCACGCCCCGGCGATGCAGCGGCGCGCACAATTCCGCAAAAGCAGCCTCGTCCATCGGCTTGCAGGAAAGCATCGCCAGATCTATGCCGTGGCAGACCTCGTCATAGTAGGCATCGGTGCGGTACTTTTCCTTTTCGCCGAAGTCATAGGCAAACACGGCGGGCAGCGCCTGCACAGCCGCCATCTGTTCGGGCATTTTGGCGTTGCAGCTGCTGACGATCAGATCGGCAGTTTTCAGCTCGTCCAGCTCCCGCGCACCGATCTGCAGCGGACCGGTCCAGCTTTCCCCGGTGATGACCTCGATAAAGCTGCGCTCCCCGTTGACCACATCATAGCTGCACACCTTGGTGGTACGCCCTTGCAAAACGGGACAATGGCTGATGTCCACGCCGTTTTCTTGGAGTGCTTTCTCCACAATATGTGCCATCTTGTCATCGCCGAGGGAGCCGAGATACTCGGCCTGTGCCCCCAGCCGCGCCGCATGAACTGCAACGTTTACCGCATTGCCGCCGGGGAAGCACTCCTGTGTATTGTGGTAATAGTCTATTACGTTATCCCCTAATGCAATCAGTTTCATACTCAATAGCTCTCTTTTCTGTAATAGCGGCGGATATCCAGAGAATGATCCGTGATGACCTCAATATTCTTGCTGATGCGCTGCAGAACAGCCGCCATGACAACGGGGCTGAGCAGCGGGCGGAATTCATCGCTGATGCCGGGCAGTGCATACTCCTTCGTGTCAAAGCAGGTCAGCTTCTTGGTATGACGGGCGGCAAACTCCTTTACGCGCTCGTCCTGCGCACGGGTGGGGCCCTCGGTCAGCAGCAGCGTGGTGCAGACATCGTCCTCCAGCAGCTCCAGTGTGCCGTGGAAGAATTCCGGGCTGGAAACGCTCTTGGTGCGGATCCACTGGCTTTCCTCCAGCACGCACATGCTGTAGCTGTAGGCGGTGGGCCACAGATCGCCGCTGCCGATCCAGATGTTGTACGGCTCCTTGCAGTAATCCTGCGCGTATTTCAGGCACTTGGCATCCGCCTGCTTGCGCACCTGCGCCAGCGCAAAGGCGAGGTTCTTCAGCTCATCCGCAAAGCGGGGGTAGGCATCAAAGCATCCGCTGCGGTACAGGATACGCCCGATCAGGAGGTAGAACACCAGCTCCTGCGGGCGGCCCTCGCCGTAGACGATGGTGTCATCGCAGATGGATTCCAGCGTGGAGTTCTCCTTGCCGACAGCGGCAAACAGGCGCACGCCCTGCTCCTTCAGCCAGTTGGCTGCCTTTACGGTCTCGGCGGTGTCGCCGGACTTCGAGGTCAGGAACGCCACAGTCTTATCGGTGATGCGGTTGCAGTCGCCGGTCATCAGGTTGGCGGACAGGACATTTTCGACCGGCAGGCGGGACATGTGGCGGATGTAGAAGGCGAACGGGTCCAGCATCGCCTGAGAACCGCCGCTGCTGGTGAACAGCAGCAGGTCAAACCCGTTATCCACAATCGAATCCGCGATTGCCTCGATCTTGGCGCGCTGGTCGTAGATCTTAGCGCCGTTGGCAATGATCTGGTTTTCGTCAAAGTTTACCATGTTCATAGGTACAATAGCCTCCATTTGTAACTTTGTTATAACAATATAGCTTGTAAAAAATGCGGCTCGCGGGGGAATGCTGAACCGGCGCGAGCCGCCGCAGATAACCTTAGGCAATACTGCACAATTCCCGCCTTACGGCTTAAGCACCGCTCCGGCGGCTGCGGCACGGCATCTGCGTTGCCAAAATGCTCGATAAGACATCCAGTATTATCTGCGCTTTTGGCTTAGCAGCTGCCGCACCTCGCTCGCCGTATCGGCACTTAGAATTATGCGGTATTGCTCTTACATAATGCCCAGGAAGGACAGTGCAACCGACAAAGCAATGACCAACAGGATCAGCTTCATGGTGTTGACATTCTTCTTCTTGAACAGCCAGTAGAGCAGGAACACAAAGCCCAGCGGCAGGATGTTGGGCATGATGGAATCAAAGATGCCCTGCACGGAAACACTGGAAATGACAAGCGTTTCGGGGAAAGCAAAGGATACATAGCTGGGGATCAGTCCGCCGACGACCATAACGCCCAGAATACCGGCAGCCTTGCTGATATAGGCAGCGTTATCACCGATGAACTTAATGGAGTTGACACCGGCATTATAGCCCAGCCGCACGAACCAGATGCGGCTGAAGATAGCGGTCAGTGCCCAGAACAGAATGTAGAAGATGGGTCCCAGAACATTGTTCTGCGTTGCCAGAGAGCAGCAGATGGAGGCGATGATGGGCATGGCGGTGTACCACCAGATGGCGTCGCCCAAGCCTGCCAGAGGTCCGAACAGACCGGTTTTCAGGCTGTGGATCATCTCACGATTCTGACCGGCCTCCTCCATGGAGACGATCAGACCCTGCAGGATCGCGGCCATATGCGGCTCGGTGTTGATGAAGTCGAGGTTGTTTTCCAGCGCGGCGGCCATTTCCTCGTTGTTGTCGCCGTGGATCTTGCGGAGGCACTTGGTCATGCCGTAGCAGAAGCCTACGGCCTGCATACGCTCAAAGCTGAAGCAGCACTGCTCCGCCATAGAGCGGACGGCCATTTCGTTGAGGTCTTTTTTTGTGATCTTATTAGATGCCATCTTCAAAATCTCCTTCCTGGGCGGCAGCTGCAGCGGATGCAGCCGTCAGCTTGGCGTTCTCCATATCGCGGGTGAAATTGACATAGGCGATGCAGCCTGCAATAACAGCAATGGGCAGGATGTTCTGGCAGTTGGTAATGACCATAATGACAAAACCGGCAAGCAGATAGGCTGCGTTTTCCTTCTTGAGCATAACGACCAGCAGCAGGGCAAGGCCGACAGCCGGCATCAGACCGCCGGCCACTTCAAAGCCGTGGACAAGCCATTCCGGGAAGGCTGCCACGAAAGCGGAAATACCGCTCTGCAATGCGTAGGTGGACAGGAACGCGGCAAGGGCAAACATGGCGGCATACAGGACCCAGCCGGTATACATGACCTTGGCAATGCCTTTTTCGTCACCGGCGGCAGCGCATTTGTCGACCTTCGGCAGGAAGCCGGCGTAGAAGGTGTTGGTGCCGGTGTTGATCCACTGACCGATCAGCGCGAACGGAACCGCAAGACCCAGCGCCGTGTTGACATCGCAGCCGGTGGTGTACGCCAGCACGGTGGTCATCAGACCGGCAAACAGGGGATCCGGCGGCACGGTGCCGCCAACGGTCAGCAGACCCAGGTAGGAAAGCTCCGCAACGGCACCTGCCTGCATACCGAGGCGTACATCGCCGAGGATGATGCCGGTGAAAAACGCTACGACCAGCGGGCGGAACCACATAAAGGTTTCCATGTGTTTGTCGAATGCGCAGATGAAAACGAGCAGCGCAATCAGCAAACCTTGCACGAGTGTGATTTGCATAGATGTTCTCTCCTCTTTATAAAATATATTTTTTGCCCTGCAGCCCTTCTGCAGAGCCGGAACCTTGGGTTACTTTTCAAAGTCCAGCTTGTGGTCGCCGGGTGCGATCTGGATGTAGACATCCACGCCCTTGGCACGGATGGCGCGAAGGTCGTCCTTGTCCTTCTCGTCCATATAAACGTGCACATCGCCGGTCACTTCCTTGCCGGGGGCGACATGCATATTGCCGATGCACAGCTTATCAATGGGAACGCCGCCCTCCACCAGCTTGCGGGCGCTCTGCGGGTTGCGCACGACCAGGAAGATGTGCTGGCTGGCAGATGCCTTGTGAATGACTGCAATGGTCTTGTCCAGCGTAAAGAACCGGATGCCGCAGCCGGAGCTTTTCGCGGTGGCGGTCATCAGGCTTTGCTGCAGCGGGTCGGCGGCTGCCAGATCATCCGCCACAACAATAAGGTTGACACCTTGTAAGGCGGTGGTCCACGCCACACCGACTTGCCCGTGTACTAAGCGATTGTCGATTCTTGTCATCAAAATGTCAGGCATAAGTTTTTCCTCCTTGTAATATGCTGCAAAGGTTTTTAGACTTTTTCTTGATTTTTAGAAATTTTCTCTAAAAACTTTGTAATATTGTAATGACAATATACCAAAGTTGTGGTATAATGTCAATAGTGTTCGGGGACTTCCCGAAGATTTTAACGTTTTACACAAAGTGAGCGTTAAAAATTTAGACAAAATGTGAAGGAGACTGCTTTATGGAACACAAAAAGACTATGCTGGACTACATTGCCGACTGCCCGGAGTTTATCCGCAACAATGTCGCCGACAGCGCCGCTCTGACAAAGCCCCTTGTGGACGAGTATGTAAACGGCGGCTACAAGAACATCTGGATCGTTGCGTGCGGTTCTTCCTCCAACGGTTCGCTCTGCGCGCGGCAGTTTATCCGCCGCCACCTGAAGTGCGAGGTCAAGATCGTCACCCCCTTTCATTTTGTATCCAGCGAGAATGATTTCAGCGAGACCGATATGGTCGTTGTCGTCAGCCAAAGCGGCTACAGCCTGAACGCGCTGGACGCCATCAAGGTCATCGAGGCAAAGGGTCGCCGCTGCATCGGTCTGACCGGCGATGTCAACAGCGATCTGGGCAAGGTGTGCGATGTTGTCGCCAACTACGGTGTCGGGCGCGAAACCGTCGCCTATGTCACCCGCGGTGTCACCACGCTGGCACTTTTCTTTATGCTGTTTGCCGTGGAGGCTGCTGTCCGTCTGGGCATCAAGACCGCTGCCGAGGGCGAGGCTGTCAAGCAGCAGCTGCTGAAGGCCGCCGACATCAACGCCGCCGTACAGGCACAGACCCCTTCCTTTATTAAAGAACACTACCGTCAGCTGTCCGGCATGACCAACGCCTATGTCTGCGGCGTGGGTGCCAACCTCGGCACCGCAAGCGAGGGCGCGCTGAAATTCGGCGAGACCGTCAGCATCCCCACCGCCGCCTATGAGGTCGAGGAGTACATCCACGGTCCCAACATCCAGATGACCCCCCGCTACAGCGTATTTCTGATCGACGGCGGCGAGGGCACGGAGCGCATCCACCGCATCTTTGAGGGCACCCAGATCGTTACGGATAACGCTTTCCTGCTGACGCGCTGCGCCGATTACAAGGACGAGCACAATGTCCTGTATGTGCCTATGGATGTGCCGGAGGAGATCACCCCGCTGTGCTGGCTGCCTTTCTTCCAGATGACTGCCTGCCGCCTGACGGATGACTTGGACCGCTGGAACAAGCACCCGTTGCAGCGCGCGATGGAAAAGTTCGTTTCCTCCAAAAGCGCCAACTATGTCAACAGCCCCTTCAGTGAAGACACGCCGGGTCGTGCGTAAGAACTATGGCGTGGATATCTGCTGTATTTTTCTGCCTGGGTGCTGCGGACACCTTGCTGGGGGATCGGCTGGGGTTGGGCAGTGCCTTCCGGCAGGGCTTTGCCGCCGTGGTGGATCTGCTGCTGCTCATGACCGGCTTTATGGCATTGGCACCGTGGCTGGGGACTCATCTGGCCCCGGTTATCACGCCGGTGTTTTCCGCCGTGGGGTGTGACCCTTCTCTGTTCGCCTCACTGTTTTTAAGCTGCGATGCAGGCGGTGCCGTGCTGGCTGCGCAGATCGCACAGGAACCGTCCGCCGGGCTGTACAACGGTTTGATCGTGGCGGCCTTTCTCGGTGCCACGATCAACGGTACGATCCCGCTGGCGCTGGGGCATCTGACAGGCACCAAACGAGCCGCCGCGGTTCGCGGATTGTTTCTCGGTTTTCTGGTCCTGCCGGTGGGCTGCCTGCTTACCGGGGCGCTGTGCGGCATCCCCCTGTCGGTCCTGCTGCACAACACCTGGCCTGTACTGGCTGTCGCGGTCCTGTTGCTGCTGCTTTTCAAATCCGGCAGCAGCGCAATCGGTCCGATCTTCAACGGCATCTCTCTGGCGGTGCGCGGTCTGACCCTGTTTGGTTTTTGCGTTTCCGTTTTGCAGGAAACGACCGGTATTGTGCTGCTGGAGGGGCTGACCCCCTTGTCGGAAATCTACCCGGTCATATGCAGTATCGGTGCGTTTCTTGCGGGAATTCTGCCGTTTTTCGCCTTTGTGCAGCGCCTGCTGACCTCACCGCTGACCAAGCTGGCCGCACGGCTGCATCTAGAGCCTGACTCCATCACCGGTCTGGTCGTGACCTCCGCCAACTGTATTCCCACATTGCTGAGTCTTGATACGCTGGAGGAGCGCGGCATCACACTGAACACGGCCTATGCGGTGGTAGCCGCTTACAGCGTCGGCGATTTTCTGGCATTTACCCTGCAATTCAGCCCCGCACACGCCCTGCCGATGATGGCAGGACGCCTTTTAAGCGGCTTGCTGGCAGTGGTGCTCTGCCTGAAAACAACACCCAAAACCACCTGAGTAAACACCCCCAACGGGCAGCTAAAACCCGTTGGGGGTGTTGGTGTTTTCTTATATCGTTCCCTGTTAGCATCCATGGCATCGGAAAACTGTTTTTATGTTTTTACAAAAAATTCCACCAGGATTTCTCAAGATAGCGCAGGGCTATAGAAAATCCCGGTGGACGAAGCTAAAACAGAAACAAAAATCGGAAAGATTCAGCGCAGTACCAAAGGAAACGCCTTACCCCGGCTGCTTGCCGATGTAAGCGAGGATACCGCCGTCAACATAGAGGATCAGGCCATTGACAAAGTCGGAAGCCTCGGAGGCGAGGAACACGGCGGGTCCGCCCAGGTCCTCGGCCTCGCCCCAGCGCTCGGCAGGGGTCTTGGCGACGATGAACTGGTCGAACGGGTGACGGCTGCCATCGGGCTGGATCTCGCGCAGGGGTGCGGTCTGCGGGGTGGCGATGTAGCCGGGTCCGATGCCGTTGCACTGGATGTTGTACTTGCCGTACTCGGAGGCAATGTTCTTGGTCAGCATCTTCAGACCGCCCTTGGCAGCGGCGTAGGCGGAGACAGTCTCGCGGCCCAGCTCGCTCATCATGGAGCAGATGTTGATGATCTTGCCGCCGCCCTGCTCGATCATATCGGGAATGACCGCCTTGGCGACGATGAAGGGGGCGTTCAGGTCCACATCAATGACCTGGCGGAACTGGGCAGCGGTCATCTCGATCATCGGGATGCGCTTGATGATGCCGGCGTTGTTGACCAGCACGTTGATGTGGCCGACTTCGGCGGTGATCTTCTTGACCATCTCATTGACGGCATCCTCGTTGGTGACGTCGCAGACATAGCCGTGGGCGTTGATGCCGGCTTCCTTGTAGGCAGCCAGACCCTTGTCCACCAGCTCCTGCTTGATGTCGTTGAAAACGATGGTGGCGCCGCAGTTCGCCATGGCGGTGGCAATGGCAAAGCCGATGCCGTAGGATGCGCCGGTGATCAGCGCGACCTTGCCGGTCAGGTCAAAGGATTTGGGTGTGCAGACAGACATAAAAATACCTCCTGTTGAATAAAAAACGGTTTATCTTTCCAGCCCGTAGGGCACCGGGTGCTTGCCGTAGCGGTTGGCGGGGCTGCCGGTCAGGGTCAGCGTCAGAGTGTTTTCACCGGGGGTCAAAAGCCCCGCCAGCGGGAATGTATGCGGCGACCAAAAGGACACGCCCGCCGGTTGACCGTTGACGGTCAGCTCCGCCATTTCCTGCCCGCGCAGCGTCAGCAGCGGCGTGGCAGCTTCGATATCTGCCGCCGTGACCTGCAGCACGGCGCGGTAGGTCTTGGCGGCACGGGCTGCGTCCTCTCCCGCAGGGAGAAAGTCCGGCACGGGCAGCGACAGATAGGTGGGCGGCAAAGGCAGGGTCTCGTTTTCCTGTGCGGTGCAGGTGAACAGCAGCAGGCTGCCGCGCGCGGGCAGCTCCAGCGGCAGGCAGGCTCCCTTGGCGGTATGCTCGGCCGGGCAGGCGCAGGGCTGACCGTTCCACAAGTCGCAGCGGCAGAGCGGGGCGTCCACCGGAAGGGTCAGCCGGGTCCGGATGGGGGTGTCGCCCTCGTTGACCAGCAGCCAGCAGGCGCGCCCTTCCTTATTAAAATAGGCGCAGCGCAGCATCGGCTGCGGCGGGTCGCAGCGGCAGTCCGGCTCCAGCGCCGAAATCTCCGGGTGCGCAGCGTCCGGGAACAGTGCCTTATCCCCCAGCACGGCGGTGTAGCGGTGTCCGTGTAAGCAAAGCGCGCCGTCCTCGACTGTGCAGGCGGGAAAGTAGCTTTCGGGAATGTACTGAAAGCCGATCTGCCGTTCAAACAGCGGGCGCACGGTGTCGGGGCAAAGGTCGCGGTTGCGGCAAGGCACGGCAACCTCCGCGTGCAGGTCAATGTCGGTCATCAGCCAGGACAGCCGCCGCCAGTAGGTGCTCCACGCCTCGTAATGCGCCCACCAGATGCTGTGGGGGCCGACGTCGGGCGGGCGCTCGTCCTTGCGCTTGCCGCGGATGCTGTAATAAAAGGCGTGCGGGATAAACAGGTTGACCCCGCGCACCGCCAGCCAGTCGGTGTACCATTTGATGTCCCCGCCCGAAAGCTGCCACGGGTTGTCGTCCTTGTTGCAGGCGCCAAAGCACTCGTTAGCGTTGCGGCGGCGGTGCATCAGCCGCGCGGCGTCGGCGCTGCACTTGCCCATCGTGGAATCCAACCCCGCCAGGCCGTCCTTTTCGGGGGCGAGCCAACGCAGCACCAGGTCCTGCCCAGGCACGGCGAAGTATTTTTCCACTTCTATATCATCGCTTTGGTGGGGGTGCCCCATCAGGCCGATGCCGTGCGCCTCGCACCAGCGGGAAAGACTGCCGTAGTAGACCTCGCCCTCGCGCTGCAAAAGCAGCCTGTGATACAGCCTTGTATCGTCGTTTTCCTTACCATCAAACAGGGCGGCGAGGTTGGCGGCGTTGCCGCCCGCACGGCGGAAGATTTCGGCAAAGCCGTGCGTCCACGGGAACATACCGCTGACATTGCGCCCCAAAATGCTCGGCTCATCGGTGAAAAATCCAATGACTGTATTGCCGAAATACTCTTTCAGTTCCCGATAGTAGGCTTCGTGGGTCAGTTCCATAAAGCGGTTGACAGCCGCAGGGTTCAGAATATCCGCCGTCAGCGGGGCGTTTTTCTCGCCGTCATCCTCGCCCCAATGCAAGCCGCGCATCGTACCGCCGCTTTTGCGCACGACCAGCGCGCCGTTTTCCGTCTGCGCCAGCAGCTCGTCCTTCGGCAAAACGGTTTGGGTCAGCGTGATGCCCTCACTGGCCAGTTCAGGGTGGTCCTTCACCACAAGCCCGCACGCCGAGCCGGAGGGGTACATCCCCTCGTCATACAAAACGATTTTCATATCCAGCGCGGCGGCGGTTTCGACAGCCGTGCGGATATAGTGGAAATAGGTGCTGCCCAGATATTCTATGCGGGCATCCAGCCCCATGCGCGGGTGCAGCACCACGCCGTAAATGCCGTGGGCGGCAAAGTCCGCCAGCTGGCGGCGCAGCTCGGCATCGGTCAGATCGCCGTTCAAAAACCAAAACGGGATGGCGGTAAATTCTCTGGGCGGGTTTTGCAGTTGGTCAAGAAATTTCATTTTGCGCTCTCCTGTGCCTCGGCATAGGCGCATATGTCCGCCCATGCGTGGGACTTATAATAAAACAGCATCGCCAACAGTCCCGCCACAAAGCTGAGCGGCACCCCCGCCATGGCGTAGCCGCCGTAGCCCAGCCACGCCAGCAGGTAGGACGACGGGATGCGCACACCCCACAGCAAAATGATGTTGACGATGGTGGCATAGCGGATCTCGCCCATACCGTTGGCAAAACTCATAATCGCGTTAAAGGCTGCATAGCACCACTGGAACGGCAGCACAATGCGGATATACCGCACAGCAAAGGTCAGTACGGCTTCGTCCTGCATAAAAAGCAGCAGCAGCGGGCGGCAGCACGCTGCCATAACCAGCCCGCCCGCCAGCGAAAGCAGCCCCGACGCCGCCGGGAGCATCCACCCGCCCTTGCGCAGACGGCGGTAGTCCTGTGCGCCGAGATTTTGCCCCGCAAACACCGAGGTTGCCTGCGACAGCGAGGTGACCGTGATGTTGGCCAGCCCGCCGACCTTGCCCGCCACCGAGCAGCCCGCCACAAAAACCGACCCCTGCAGGTTGTACAGCGCCTGCAAAAAGACGTGACCGATGGAGTACAGCGCCGAGTTCAGCCCCAGCGGCAGGCCGATGCGCACGATCTGACGCAGGGTGCCGGCGTCAAAGCCGCAGGGCAAAACAGGCAGCGCAAGCTCTGTGCAGCGGCGGCGAATGTAAAAAATGCTGCATATCCACGACAAAAACAGTGCAATCGCCGTGGCGGCTGCCACGCCGCCGATGCCAAGGCCGAGCGCACCGGTAAGCACAAGATCCAGCACGATATTCGCCGCACAGCTGGTAAACAACAGCAGCAGCGACGACGAGCTGTTGCCCATGCCGCGCAAAAGACCCGCGTTGAAGTTGTAGCCCATATTGCCTAAAATGCCCAGCATCGTGATGCGCAGATACAGCACCGCCCCCGGCATGGCGTCCGCCGGGACCTGCATCAGCCGCAGCATCCACGGCCCCAGCAGCAGCCCGATGACGGTCAGCGGCAGGGACGCCGCAAACAGCAGCCACACCGAGGTGCGCACGAGCTTTTGCAATTGGTCGCGGTCGCCGCGCCCGACTGCCTGCGACACCAGAATGGAAATGCCCGAACCGATGCCCACAAAGACGCAGAGCAGAATTTCCAGCGGCTGGGAGCTTGTTGCCACCGAGGCCAGCGCCGTGGTATCGCAAAAATTGCCGATGACCAGCGTGTCCACCGTGCTGTACAAAAGCTGCAAAATATTGCCCGCGCAGATGGGCAGCGCAAACAGCGCCGCGCGCCCCGGTACCGAGCCGTGGGTCATATCGATTTGTGCGGAATTTCGGTAAGCCGGCATAAGCCCCACCCCCTTGGCAGAATTTCTTACTTACATTGTACGCGCAAACCGCAGCGACCGCAACAATCATTATCCTCTGCCGGTTTCCTGTATTTTGGCGCTGCACCGCTTGTTTTTGGCAAGATTCACCGCAAACAATCACCCCCTTTGCCGTGCGGGATCACGCGTGTTTTTTGCCGCTTTGTGCAGGTTCAACAAAGAAAACCGCGCAAAATCAGTAACATTGACAGCAAGATTTGCCGCAAAAAGACTTGCCACAACAGCGGAAAATGTGCTATGGTTAAAATCAAATTCGGTAAAAAAGGAGTCAAACAGTATGCGGCAGCCCCTGAAAAAGCAGAACCCCCCGCGCAGCGGGCGCAGATACTCTGCCTATCAGAACCGTATTTTTTTGTATCTGGTGACCTTAGTTACCGCCCCGCTGCTGTTGCTGGGTGTGCTGTCCAGCGTGGTGTACTACCGGCAGACCGTCACGCGCAGCGATGCCATGCTGACCTCTGCGCGGGAAAACGTGGAGGCGCAGATAGAAATTGCGCTGAGCAGCCTGCGCTCGTATTACAGTGCGATGGTCAACTCGGACAATTACCAGACCCTGCACAATCTGGACGCCCCGCCGTACAGCCAATACACCCTTGTGCGCGATATGCAGAACGCCATGCGCGGCGGCAGCCTGGTGGACAAATACGTTGAGGGTTACACCTACATCAACCTGCGCAGCGGGTGGGTCCTCAGCAACAATGGTATGTACCGCCTGGCAGACGCCGCCAACCGCGAGGAGGTAGCCCACCTGCTGGGCGAATGGTCGGAGCAGCACGCCTCCATGATGTGGGTCAACCGCACCGAGTTCCCCACCCCTGCGCGGGCGGACACGCCGCTGAACACTGTGGATCTGACCGGTGAATTGCTGGTGCTGCGCAGCAGCTCCTACCGCACGGGCAGCTATGCGGTATTGATCGTAAAGCTGGATCTTTCGCCGCTGTATGAGATGACCGAGAGCTGGCAGACCGGCGGTTACAGCATTGCGGCGCGGGATTTCACCGGAAAAACCGTGCTGAGCACCTCTGCCGCATTGACCGCCCTGCTGGACGCAAACACCCCCGCCGAGGGCGCCTGTGTGCAGGACGGCTGGCGGCTGAACAGCGGCAGGATGGGGGTAAACGGACTGACCTACTATGCGGCGCTGCCGCAGCGCACCCTGGCTGCCACCGCCGGGACGGTGATTCTGATCGCCTTCGCGCTGGCAGGGGTGCTGGTGGCGGTGCTGCTGATTTGCCGCCGTTCCACCAGTGTGCTGTACGCCCCTGTGGACGATTTGATGCACGCCGCCAGCAATGTGTTTGGTCAGCCCGGCAGCGATGAGGAAGAATTTGCCTATCTGTCCGCCGGGGTCCGGCAGGTCGCCAAGGACAAGCAGGTCATGCAAAGCCTGATGCAGCAGCAAAACCGCCGTTTGCAGCAGAGCTTTGTGGAAAACCTGATCCGCAGCGAGGTCACCGACGAAGCCGCCGACCACACCATGCAGGAGCTGGGGCTTGCCCCCTGCCCTGCCTACCGCCTGATCGCGCTGGCGCTGAACACGGCGCCCGGCACCTCCGGCCCTGTGCGGGAAACCATGCTGCTGACCGCCATACAGACCCTGCCCACCGAGCTGCTGCGCCGCTGCGCGTTCCAGCCCGTTATGCTGAACTTTACCATGCTGCTGGTCGTGGGCGGCGAGGAGGCCGATCTGAACGACGCCGGCCGCGTGGTATTTACGGCGGCGATGCGCAGTGTGCGCACCGCACTGGGTGTTGACTGCCGCGCGGGCGTAAGCCGTACCTTCCACAAGCTGCACCATATGCAGCTGGCGGCGCAGGAGGCATGGGAGGCTTTGCGCCTGCCGGGCGCCGACGCCCCCGACGCGGGCGGGCAGATGCTGTGCTACCAGCCGCCCGAGGAACAGTGCGCCCGCAACGGCTATGACACGCTGCTGGAGCATGAGATCACCGCCGCGGTGACTGCCTGCAAAGCCAAGGAGGTGCGCCATCTGCTGGAGCGCTTTACCGCCAAAATGCTGGAAAAGGACATCCGCGGCTACGAACGGCAGTTTTACATCCAGCGCCTGGTTGCCGCCATGCTGGCCGTGGCGGAAAACGCCGGGCTTTCGGTCAATCAGGTGCTGGCAGACCGGCAGGCCAACCTGTTTGAAACCATCGGCAAAATTTACACCGCCGAACAGATGCAGAATTTCCTGATGGACGAGGTAGCCGCACCCGTTATGGACCTGCTGACGGAGTTCCGCCAGAGCAGCTCCAGCGAGCTGGTCAAAAACGTGCTGGCGCTGATCAAGCAGACGCGCGGCGACATCACCCTGAACGAGTGTGCCGACCAGCTGAACTACAACCCCAGCTATATCTGGAAGGTGCTGCGCACCGAAAAGGATACCAGCTTCAGCGATCTGGCAAACAACGAAAAACTGGAAATGGCCAAGGAGCTGCTGCTGACCAGCGATATGACGGTGGTACAGATTGCCGAAACGCTGAATTACTCCAACGTGCAGAATTTTATCCGCTTCTTCAGCAAAAAGGTCGGTATGACCCCCGGCAAATACCGCAAGGATTATCAAAACAAGAAAAAGTGAGCAGTAAAGACCGCACCCGATGCGTTTCGGGTGCGGTCTTTTCAGGCTGTCGAAAAACCTTATTTGACTTTATGCGGCATTTGCGACCTATCGGTCAGTTTGTAGGGAACGGTCTTGACCGTTCCGTGCTGCCTTGCCAAAAGCACGACATGACGAGAAAACCGCGCGCCATTCGGCGCGATTTTATGCGCTGCGCGCGGCCAGATGTGCGGATGGGTCAAGACCCATCCCTACAAATATCCCGGAAACTGACTTTTTCTACAAGCTGACCGCACCCGATGCGTTTCGGGTGCGGTCTTTTGCGGTTATTCGGTTTCGATGCGCAGGACGTTGACCTTATCATCGTACTGGGTGCGGGTGCCGGCAATGTAGGGGATCAGGGCGTTCACCTCCATGACAAGTGCGCCCTCGGCGGTCAGGTAGGGCTGACCGTCCATCAGGTTTTCCCTGCCGTCCGCCAGCAGGTGGGTGACGCCCACCTGCACCGTGACCGTGTGTCCGCCGCTGTGCAGCGTCAGGCGGCCCTCGGCGGGGTTCCAGGTATAGCAGAAGGCATCGGGAATGACCGTCTGCAGCCGTTCCAGAATGCAGAGCACCGCGCCCCAGACGCGCCCGTTTTCGTTGACGCTGCGCACGCCGCGGGTGTCCGGCTCCTGCCCGTTGACAAGAATTTTGGTGTAGCACTTATCCTCCGGCTGGTATTTGGCGGCATCCGCCTGCGGGATCGGCACAAAGGCATCGCGGCGCTGCGGCGCACAGGCGGCACAGGCGGGGCGCAGGCAGGGCAGCGGCTCGGCAGTCAGCGGCGAAAGATCGGCCGCCTTGCTTTGCAGTGTGATGACACTGCGGATGCTGCCCATCACGGCGGTCAGGCGGATGGTACCCGGCGTCGTACCGGCGCGCAAAAAGACGCGGTTGGTGCCGCACTCGGCATAGACATGGTTTTGGTGGATAACGCTGTCGTCATGACCGTGACCCGCAAAGCGTCCGCTGTTGTAGCCGCCCAAAAACTGCGCGGGACCGTCCAAGGTGAAGTCGATGCGCGCATCGCACAGCGGGCAGACGCGCCCGGCACTGTCCTGCACGGCAATATCAACATAGGCAATGTCGGCGCCGTCCGCGGCAAGACCGTCCGGCGCAGTGTGCAGCGTCAGCTGCAGCGCGGCAGGGCGCAGGGCGGTTTCCAGCCGGTCGGTTGCGGCGGGCGCGCCGTCATAGCCGTAGCCGACCGCCTCGACCCAGCCGGACTGCGTCACGTCCACGCCGGGGAAGGCGAATACAAAGGTGTTTTGCGGCTTGTCGCACCGCCCGACGCTGCGCCCGTTGACCAGCAGCTCGACCGCGGCAACGGGATAGCTGGCGATGACATACACCGTCTTATGGTGTGGGTCGCGGGTGTGCCAGATGCCCGTACCCTCCCAGCAGGTGCCGTTAAAGCGCTTTTCCTCATAGCGATAGTTGGCAGAGGTGAGGGCGGGGTAGTTCCAGTGACCGACGATCTTTACGGCGGGGGCTTCGCTTTGCATGACGCGGAAATAGGCAAAGCTCTGCTTTTTGGTGCGGCAGGGGTCCACGCGGCCGCTCATGCGGGCGTTTTCGCTGTAGGATTGGCGGCCGTGCTGGGCAGAGTCTGTCCAGCAGAGCGCGGCGCAGGCGCTGTAATAGCTTTTGCCGGAGGCACCGCCCATGCGGTCGTTGAAAAATTCCGCATAGCCGCGCGCATTTTCAAGCGCCAGTTCCTCACTGGTCAGGTCGTAGAAGTCGTATCCCGCCGCCTTTTTGCCGCCCTTGCCGACCCAGCGGTTGCGGTAGTCGAAATCCGGCGGGGTGAAATCATCCCAGATGCGGCGGGGGGCTTCCTCGCGGCTGTACTCGGTTTCGGTAACGGGACCGTGCTGCGACAAAAAGCGGGCGGCGTGGCGGTTCAGCATGGTGCCGACATACTCGCTTTCGTTGACGACGTCCTCGGTGTTCAGGGTGCGGCAGCCCATAAAGCGCCCGCCGTGGGGGTCAAGCTGCTGCTTGAGCAGGCGCATTTCCCGCATATGCTCGCGGGAGATCGAGTTGTTGCCCGCCTCCCAGAACAAAATGGACGGATGGTTGCGGAAGGCGATGATGACATCGCGCATCAGCTCCACGCGCTGGTCCCACTGGCGGCCAAAGTTTTCTTTTTCCTTGTCGCCGGCAGGCTGGGTGCAGACGATGCCGTGGCGGTCAAAGGCACGGACGTCCGCGGGGCTGCCCGCCACGTGCATAAAGCGGACGTGGTTGGCGTTGCTTTCCCGGATCAGGGCGGCATCGGCGTCGTGCAGCCATTCGGGTGCAATGCCGATGGCGGCCCACTCGTTGGCGGCGCGCTGGGCGTAGCCGCGCAGCCACTGCACCGCGCCGTTGATGCGGACCCCGCGCTCGCTGTCATAGCTTACGGCGCGGAACCCCGTTTCCAGCCGCTGGGTATCGGTTTTTTCCCCGTTTACAAACAGCTCTGCCTCCACGGTGTACAGGTAGGGGTCGTCGATGCTCCAGAAGCGCAGCGGCAGGGTGTCGGCGGCGGCGCGCAGCACGCTGACCTGCACCGAGTCGGTGGCGGTGGGCGCGGGCAGGGCTTCGTCCTCCACGGGGCGGTAGTGTCCGGGTACGGCTTCGTCGGGAACATAGGCATCCGCCGGGGTGATGCTCAACGGCGGGACAGCGCGCCCCGTGGGCGGCACGGTGGTGGGTGCGCCGTCAAAAATGGCGGCAACGCTGCCGTCCGGGCGGCGCAGCGTGATGCGCAGCTTGGCGGAAACCGGGGTTTCGCCCTCGTTGCGGATCTCTGCCTCGGCGGCAATGTCTGCCGTCGAGTTGCTTACATCAAAATTTTTGCCGTAAACGTAAACGCCCTTGGTCTGCAGGTTGGAGTACAGCGGCAGCGTCAGGTAGACGTCGGGCTTGAAAAACACCTGCACGGGGCGGGTAATGCCGCCCACCGAGGGGTTGAAGTCGTTGCAGTTCCAGAAAAACGGAACGCCGGCACATTCGGCAGGAACGGCCTGCTCCTGCGCAAACAGGTAGCTGCCGGGGGCGACATCGGGCTTGTTGGGGGTTTCGGCTATACAGAACGGCGCATTGCGGGTGGCAGTGTTGTCGGTGGCGATGGCGATCAGGTTGGGGGCATCGTACCGCACATAGGGCGTGATGTCAAAGCCGAAGGGCGCAACGCCTGCCTCGTAGTAGCCCGCCAGCGTGCCGTTGACATACAGGTAGCAGGTTTGGCGCATCCCCTCAAATGCCAGCAGCACCTTGTGGTTTTTGTGCTGCGGCGGGATGGTGAGCCTGTTGCGGTAGAACGCTGCGGTGCGGCGCTGACCGCTGCCGCCGTCCTGAATACGGTCACGGAACAGATCCTCATCGTTGAAGGTGTGGGGCAGCGTGACGGGCTGCCAGTCGGTTTCCTGATAGGCAGGCTCGTAAAAGGCGTGTCCGTCGGCGTCGCGGTGGGCGTCCACTGCCTTAGCCATGGGAAAGGCGTCCGCGCGCAAAAAGTGCCAGCCGTGGTGGAAATAAAAACTTTCGCCTTGCAGGGTAGACATAGCGGTTTCTCCTTATTCAATCAGCTATATACAGCCATATACAGTTGCAGGCCCGCGATCCTACCTTTATCATACGCGCCGCGCAGGATAAAAACAAGTGTCATTTGCTGTGTACGGTTTTTGGAATTTGCGCTGCATCGCCAAATATTCGGATATGGCAGATCGCTGCCGGTTCGGGTGCGGCGCAGGGGCGGTTTCGGCGGGGGTGCCGGATCTCCATCGCCGCGGGGTCACGGGCGGGGCGCGCCCTGTCCCTGCGGCGCACATTTTTCCGTTTTGGCAAACTGCACAAAACAAACGCCTGTTATGTATAAAATATTCACAATTTCAACCTGAAACAGCAAACGATAGTGCCGGTAGATATAAGGATTGTTTTGTGTGTCACCTGCACAGTTTTTGTCGATACACAGTTAAATATAATGAAAATTTTCGCGCGTTTTTGATTGTAGCCAAACCCGCCGGGCAGGGTTTACAATGAAACCAACGAAACAGCCGCCGGCGAACGAGCACGGTCCGCGATCCCGACCCTGAACCCCCCACCGGCGGCTGACAAGAACAAAAGGAGGAAACGTACATGGCACAAACCGCTGCGGTCAAGCAGAGCAAGGCCAATGCCCGTGCCCAAAAGCAGTTGGGGCACAACACCTGGCGCAAGGCACTTATGCAGCATTACTGGTTATACCTGATGATGCTGCCGGCGCTGCTCTACATGATTATCTTCAACTACCTGCCGATGACGGGCCTGTATATGGCATTTACCGATTTCAGCCCCTTCAACGGCGACACCATTCTGGAATGTGTGTTCGGCAGCCCCTTTGTCGGGCTGAAGTACTTCAAAAAGCTCTTCACCGGCCCCGACTTCTGGACACTGTTCCGCAACACACTGTCCATCTCGCTGGCGAACCTGTTCTTCGCCTTCCCCGCCCCCATCATTCTGGCGCTGATCTTAAATGAGCTGCGCTGCAAGTGGTTCAAGCGCACGGCGCAGACGCTGGTCTACATCCCCCACTTTGTCTCCATCGTCATTGTGGCGGCGCTGACCTTCCAGATGTTCTCCACCACAGACGGCGCCATCTACCACGTTTTGACACAGCTTTTCGGTTCCAAGGCGCCTGACCTGCTCAGCGACCCCAAGCTGTTCCCCGCGCTGATCGTCGGGCAGAATATCTGGAAAGAGACCGGCTACGGCACCATTATCTACTTAGCGGCGCTGTCCAGCGTGGACACCCAGCTGTATGAGGCCGCCAAAATCGACGGTGCCGGCCGCTGGCAGCTGATGTGGCACGTTACGCTGCCCGCCATCCGCGGCACCATCGTGCTGATGCTCATCATGAAGGTCGGTCAGCTTTTGAACACCAGCTACGAGCAGATCTTCCTGATGCAGAACTCGATGAACCGCGCCGCCTCCGACGTGTTTGACACCTACGTTTACACCAAGGGCATCACGGGCGGTCAGTATTCGCTGGCAACTGCCACAGGTTTGTTCAAATCCACCATCAGTATGCTGCTGGTTATGACCGCCAACAAAATTGCCAAGCTGTTCGGCGAGTCCGGTCTGTACTAAAGAAGGGAGCTGTGCTACAATGACAATGCCCTTTACCAAAAAGAAAGACGAGGTGCGCGCCACCGGTGCGCTGGAAGCCCGCACCCCCGGCGATCAGGTCGTACAGGTTTTGCTGTATGTCATCATTGCGCTGGTGGCGCTGGCGTGCGTGCTGCCCTTTATCTATGTGGTGGCAGGTTCCTTTGCCACCGAGCGCGAGCTGACCGAGCGCCCCTTCTTCCTGATCCCGCAGGACGTATCGCTGAACGCCTACCAGTACATCCTCAAGCAGGGCGATGTGTTCCGCGGGTTAAAGAACTCGCTCATCGTCACCCTGATCGGTACGCTGATCAATATGTTTGTTTCCTGCACCATTGCGTACCCGCTGTCCCGCCCGTACCTGAAGGGGCGCAACGGGTTCATCAATATGGTCATCATCACGATGCTGTTCACCGGCGGTATGGTCCCCTCCTACATTATGGTGGTCAACGTGCTGCATCTGGGCAACACCTACTGGGCGCTGTGGCTGCCCACCGCGATGAGCGCCTTCAATATGATCATCATCAAAAACTACTTTCAGGGCATCCCCATGGAATTGGAGGAAGCCGCCATCATCGACGGCTCCAACGACCTGATCACCTTTGTGCGCATTATCCTGCCGCTGTCCGCGCCGGTGCTGGCCTCGGTCAGCTTGTTCTACGCGGTCAGCCACTGGAACAGCTACTTCAACGCGATGCTGTACATCAACAACTCCAATATGGAGGTCATCACCATCGTGCTGCGCCGCCTGGTCTTTTTGACCACGCAGGTGGCCGAGGATTCCACCTTTGACTGGGGCGCCGCCGGTATGCCGCCCATCAAGGCGGTCAAAATGGCCACCACGGTGCTGTCCACCCTGCCGATCCTCTGCATCTATCCGTTTGTGCAGAAGTTCTTTACCCAAGGTGTCATGGTCGGCTCGGTCAAGGGCTGATACAACGCATACAACCACTACGATACAAAAGGAGAAAACGAAAATGAAAAAGGCACTTTCCCTCTCTATGGCGCTGGCAATGTCCGCCGCCATGCTCGCAGGCTGCGGCGGCTCCGCCTCCGGCAGCACCTCCTCTTCCGGCGCTGCTTCCTCTGCGGGCAGCACTGCCTCCGGCACCCCCACCGTTACCTTTATGATCCCCGACTTCACCGGTCATGTGCTGAGCAATGAACATTCCGATGAGGTCATTGCCAAGTACGAGGACTACACCGGCACCCATGTCGAGTGGCGCACCGAGGCCAACGACACCTACAGCGAGAAATTCGGTCTGACCCTGATGGACAAGGACAATATGCCCATGATCCTGACCGCCACCAAGACGCTGGACCAGAACGCCAACGCAGCGGACGCTGCCAAGCGCGGTGCTTTCTGGGACCTGACCGAGTACCTGCAGGACAGCGAAGCCTACCCCAACCTGTCCCAGATCAGCCCCGATGTTCTGAAGGGTCTGACCGTGGACGGTCAGATCATCGGCATCCCCCGCTCCCGCGCTATCGGTCGTAACGGTCTGGGCTACCGCACCGACTGGGCCGAGGCCGTAGGCATCACCGAGGCACCCAAAACTGTCGATGATGTGTACGATATGCTGTATAAGTTCACCTATGACGACCCCGACGGCAACGGTGCAAACGACACCTACGGTCTGGAAATGTGCAAATACACCGGCCCGTGGGATATCATCCAGACATGGTTCGGCTGCGGCAACGGTTGGGTCGAGCAGGACGGCAAGCTGGTTCCCGTACACCAGACCGCGGAGTACAAGGAAGCGCTGGACTGGATGCGCAAGATCTACGCCGACGGTCTGGTTCGCCCCGACTGGGCAACCGTGGACACCTCCAACTTCCAGGTCGACAGCCAGAAGGGCGTCACCGGCGTCTTTGTGGACACGATGGACGGCACCAAGCGCATCTGGAAATACTTTGAGGACAACGCCATTGCCGACGTAAACGATGCCTCCAAGATCGCCACCATGACCTCTGTCGGTCCCATCAACGGTCACACCCTCGCCACCACCGGCTACAACGGTTTCTACCTCATCACCAAGTCCGGTGCCAAGACCGAGGAGGACGTCAAGGCCTGCCTGCACTTCCTTGACAAGATGTGCGACCCCGAGATGATGGCGCTGGCCGACTACGGTCTGAAGGACATCTGCTATGACATCAACGCCGACGGCAAGGTCGTTCCCAACGGCAAATACGACACCACCAACTGCCCGAATGCAGGTCTGAATCAGGCTGTGCCTTATGTCCCCTACCTGACCGAGCAGAACCCCGACTACCAGCTGGAAAAAGCTGACTATCAGCTGGCTTACGAGGAGAGCATTGCCAACAACGTGCAGTATGCCGTGTTTAACCCCGCACTGGGCTACCTGACCCAGTCCGACACCTACGCCGAGTGCGGCAGCGACCTGGTCCAGATCCTGGACGACGCCCGCACCCAGTATATCTGCGGTCAGATCGACGAGGCCGGTCTGCAGGCTGCCTTTGACCAGTGGAACGCCCGCGGCGGCGCACAGGTCATTGAGGAAGTCAACGCCCTGTACGCAGCAGATAAAGCCTAATGGAATGTGAGCGCCGCAGCGGATGTTGCGGCGCTTTTTATGATGGAGGGAAATTCCATGCAGATCTCTGTGCGCAGCCAGACGGCTGCCCAAACCGCCCTTGCCTGGCAGCCGGTGCCTGACGCTGCCCGCTACCGCATTTTGTGGAGCGACCGCCTTGGCGAGACCGTGCGGTTCAAAACGGCGGGCGAATGTGCGGAAACGGTATTTACCTTTTGCCGTTCGGCCCATATCCCCTACTACATCAAGGTGCAGGCGCTGGCGGAAAACGGCACCCTGCTGGAGGAAAGCGCCCCCTGCCAAACCCCCGTGGGGCGTGTGCTGCACCGGCAGCTGGAGGCACTGTCCCGCGGGCTGGTGGCCGTCACGGCAAACACCGGGGTGTTTATCAGCTGGCGGCTGTTCCAAAGCGAGGTCAACGGCTGCAGCGCCACCGGCCTGACCGGCACTGACTTTGTCCTGTACAAAAACGGCGTCAGGCTCGCCGCCGTGACCGACAGCACGAACTATCTGGACGCGCAGGGCACCAACGAGGACACCTACGCCGTGGCGCCGCTGGTAAACGGCGTAGAAGGGCCCGCCTGCAGGGGCGTAAAGCCGTGGCAAAAGGGTTACTACGAGCTGCCGCTGCAAAAGCCCGCCGACGGTGTGACCCCCGCCGGGCAGCCCTTTACCTACCACGCCAACGATATGAGTGTGGGCGATATCGACGGCGACGGCGAGTACGAATATTTTGTAAAATGGGACCCCGACAACTCCCACGATGTATCCATCAAGGGCTACACCGGGCGGTGCTTTATCGACTGCTACAAGCTGGACGGCACGCCGGTCTGGCGGCTGGACATGGGGCAGAACATCCGCGCCGGAGCGCACTACACCCAGTTTATGGTGTACGATTTCAACGGCGACGGCAAGGCGGAGATGGCTGTCAAGACCGCGCCCGGCACCGTGATGACCCGCTTTGCACCGGACGGCACCGTGCTGTCCCGCCGGTATATCACGATGCCGCAGAAGGATCGGGACGCCGGGTACAGCCACGCGGACAACTACGTCTGCTCGGCGCAGGATTACCGCCTGCATATGGCAGAGGTGTTCCGCCGCTGGCATACCCACCCCGAGGTCGTAAACGGCCGCTGGCCCGCCACGGTGGAGCAGTGCTTTGGGCTTGCGCCGCGCTATGCCTACCCCCTGTGTGAGGACGACGCTCTGGCGCTGGCGGATTATTTTCTGGACGTGTACGCGCCGAGCCGCAGCCCCAAAAACGAGCTGCGCAAATTCGAGGGCTTTATCTTTGACGGCCCCGAATACCTGACGATGTTCGGCGGGGACGGCACCGAGCTGGACACCATCGACTACCCCTACCCCCGCGTGGATGACGGGCTTTTGTGGGGCGACTACGCGATGCCCCGCATTGAGCCGTGCAACCGTGTGGACCGCTTTAACGCAGGGGTCGCCTATCTGGACGGCGAGCGCCCCTACCTGATCGCCTGCCGCGGCTACTACACCCGCGCCACACTGGCGGCCTACGACTTTTTTGAGAACCGCTTCCGCAAGGTCTGGGGCATCGATTCCGGCTTTGTGCCGATGGCGAACCCCTTCAACGACAGCAGCTGCCACCTGTCCGTCGGCACCGACCCCGTGTACGGTGTTCTGGCGGGGCAGGGCAACCACAGCATTTCCACCGCCGACATTGACGGCGACGGCTGCATGGAAATTGTGTACGGTGCGGCAGCCATCGACCATGACGGCAGCCTGCTGTACTCCATGTACGGCACCCTGCCCGACGGCAAGACCCGCGCCAAGTTCGGCCACGGCGACGCCATGCACGTTGCGGACATCGACCCCGACAGCCCCGGTTTGGAGATTTTTAATGTCTACGAGGAGGGCGAGCGCGCCCCCTACGGCTGGGCGCTGCGCGACGCCGAAACCGGCGCAGTCCGCTTTGGCGAATATGCCGAGGAGGATCTGGGGCGCTGCATGATCGGCAAAATCGACCCCGACACCCGCGGGCTGCAGGTCTGGGTCAAGGACGTGTACGATGTAAACGGCCGCAAGCTGGAGGTTCCCACCCCCGGCACCAATATGAAAATCTACTGGGCAGGCGACCTTTCGACCCAGATCACCGACGGCGCGGACTACCTGCACGGCAGCCAATACGGCGTCATTAACGATCTGACCCACGGCGTTATGCTGCAGCCCGTCGGCACCGCCACCAACAACGGCACCAAGGGCAACCCCTGCCTGGTGGCGGACGTGCTGGGTGATTTCCGCGAGGAGCTGCTGGTGCGCACGGCGGATGACACCGCCATACGCATCTACACCACCACCGACCTGACCCCCCACAAGCTGTTTACCCTGATGCACGATGCGCAGTACCGCTGCGGCGTGGCCTGGCAGAACAACTGCTACAACCAGCCGTGCTACCCGTCCTTTTACTATGCGGGCGACATGGATTTTGCCAACGTGCTGCCGCAGCTAAACGCCAAACCCACCCTGTGGATGGCGGGCGATTCCATTATGCAGAGCTACGCCCCCGAGGACAAGCCGGTGACCGGCTGGGGCGAGGTGCTGCACACGCTGGCGCACGGTGACGCTGTATGCCAAACCGCCCACCGCGCGGACTGCCCCTTCCCACAGGAGATGCGCTACGAGCTGCCGGGGCTTGTCATTGACAACTGCGCCATGGCGGGCCGCAGCAGCAAGACCTTCCGCGAGGAAGGGCGGCTGGACGACATTGCCGCACATATCCGCCCCGGCGACGTGCTGGTGGTCAGCTTTGGGCATAACGACGCCAACCACAACAAAGCGGAGCGCTATGTATCGGCCGATGCCTTTGGCGAAAGCCTGCGCCCCTTCTGGGACGCTGCCCGCAGCCACGGCGCGGTGTGCCTTTTTGCCTCCCCCGTGGCAATGCGCGAGTTTGACGAAAGCGGCGTCTGCCACCCCTCCTTTGCCGCCCACCGCGAGGCGATGCGCGCCTTTGCCGCCGAGGTCGGCGCGCCGTTTATTGACCTGGGCGCCGCCACCGCCGCCGCCAACACCGCCCTTGGCGCCGAGCGCTGCAAGACCCGCTATATGTGGGTGGGCGCCAAACAGGACAACGCCCACCAGCAAAACGCCGGCGCCTGCCGCACGGCACAGGCCTTTGTGCAGCAGCTTTTACAGGATACCACCCCCGCACTGGACGTGCTGCGGGCGAATTTCAAATAAAATTGACAGAAAAGAAGGCTTTGTTTATGAACTACACCGAACCCAGAGTTCTTTACACCTGCTTCCCCGGCGGCAAGCACAAGGTGCTGACGATGAGCTATGACGACGGTCGGCTGGAGGATCGCCGCCTTGTTGCACTGTTCAACCGCTACGGCATCCGCGGCACCTTTAACCTGAACGGCGGTCTGCCCCGCCCCGAGCGCATCCCCGAAAGCGAATGGCCGGAGCTGTACAAGGGGCACGAGGTCGCCTGCCACACCTACCACCACCCCACCATCTCCCGCAGCCCGCTGGACCAGACCGCACGGCAGGTGCTGGCAGACCGTATGCAGCTGGAGGGGGTCATGGGGTACCCCGTGCGCGGTCTTGCCTACCCCAACGGCAGCTGGACACCGGAGATCGCCGCCCTGCTGCCCGCGCTGGGCATCCGCTATGCCCGCGTTGTGGGCGACACCCACGACTTTGCGATGCCCCACGACTTTATGACATGGAAAGCCACCTGCCACCACACCCACAACCTGCTGGAGGACGCCCAGCGCTTTGTCGAGCTGTACAAGACGCAGTACCTTTATATGATGTATGTCTGGGGGCACAGCTTTGAGTTCCGCACCGAGGAGGACTGGGCATTGATGGAGCAGTTCTGCCAACTTGTCGGCGGGCGCGAGGACACCTGGTACGCCACCAACATCGAGATCGTGGACTATATGTCCGACGCTGCGCGCCTGCAATACACCGCCGCGGGCGATAAGGTCTGCAACCCCAACGCCCGTTCCGTCTGGGTCGAGGCGGACGGACGTCAGTATGAGATCCCCGCCGGAAAGACTGTGGCGCTGGTATAAGCAGATTCGTTATGTAAAAAAGGAGAGAATAATGGCAAACCTGATTTTTGACAAGGCCCGGATCGAAGCTGCCATCGATAAGATCGTGGACCGCACGATGCGCATGGACATGACGTGGGACTGGCCCTGCGGTGTCGCCTACTACGGCATCTGCGAGGCATATGAGGTCACCAAAAACGAGCGCTACCTGCAGCTGGTCAGGGACCGCGTGGACGAGTATATCGAGCTGGGCCTGCCCAGCTGGACGGTCAACACCTGCTCGATGGGGCATTGCCTGATCACCCTGTATGAGCATACCGGCGACGAAACCTATCTGAACATCGCCAAAAGCAAGGTGGAATATCTGGAAAAAGAGGCGCTGCGCTTTGGCGACCATGTTTTGCAGCACACCGTGTCGGTCAACAACGATTTCCCTGAGCAGGCATGGGCAGACACACTGTTTATGGCGGGCTTCTTCCTGTTGCGCATGGGCGTACTGCTGAAGGACGAACAGCTCATCGACGATGCGCTGAACCAATATTACTGGCACATCAAGTACCTGCAGGACCCCGAAAGCGGGCTGTACTACCACGGCTACAACAATATTACCGGCGACCATATGTCGGGCATCAAGTGGGGACGCGCCAACGCATGGGCTGCCTACACGATGGCGCAGGTCGGCGTGCGGCTGCCGCAGTGCTACCTGTACCCCAAGTTTTTGGACGTTGTCGGCAGCCTGAACGACCAGCTGGCTGCGCTCAAGCTGTACCAGACCGAAAACGGCCTGTGGCGCACCATTGTGGACGATGCCGCCTCTTATGAGGAGGTCAGCGCCAGCGCGGGCATCGCCGCTGCCATGATCACCAAGGGCAACCCCCTGCACATCAAGTACATCAACAAGGCGAT
>NZ_CAKTFU010000009.1 GCF_934561205.1 uncultured Gemmiger sp.
CGGACTTCCTCCATGGGGTAAGTCCAGATGCCGTCTTGCAGGCGGTTTTCCCAGGTAAATTCGCCCTGCGCAAGGGGAGTGTGCGCTGCATCGATCAAAACCGCCTTGATGCGGGTGGAGCCAAGCTCCATGCCGAGGGAACATTGGGGTAAATCTATCATGGCGTATCTCCTTGACAAAGTGGGGGATGTTCGGTATCATGAAACTATCTTATTGTTCAGAAAGGGTGCGCTGACGTGGGGACAGTTTTCAACAAAAAAGAGCTTTTGGTTCTGCTGCAGGACTTCCACTGCCTGACCGGGCTGCGCTCAGCGGTGTTTGACTCCTACGGCATCGAAGTGCTTGCCTACCCGCCGGAGCTTCCGATGTTTTGCAGCCTGATCCGCAGTGTGCCGGAGGGCAAGACCGGCTGCTATCTGTGCGACCAGGCGGCGTGCCGCAATGCGACCCGGCAAAAGAAAACCATCATCTACCCCTGCCATGCAGGGCTGATCGAGGTCATTACGCCCATCCAGATCGACGATGCGGTGGTGGGCTTTTTGCTGTTGAGCCACATTGTGCAGGGCGAGGATGAAAACGTCGAATGGGCATATGCGAAAAAATGCTGTGCTGCGTACAATTTGAACACAAACGCCTTGCACGAGGCCTACAATACCCTGCAGCGAACGCCGTACCCGGTGCTGAAATCGGCAGCCGACCTGCTTGCGCTGGCAGCGGCGGCGCTGTACCAAAAGGGAATGACGCGGCTGGCGTCGGACAGTATGCAGGAAAAGCTCAGCCAATATCTGGCAGCGCATCTGCACGAAAACCTGACTAGCGAAACCATCTGCCGGGCGCTGTCCGTAAGCCGCACGGGGCTGTATTATCTTTCACGGCAAAGCTACGGCTGCGGCATCAATGAGCAAATCACTCATCTGCGCATCCAAAAAGCGATGAAGCTGCTTTGCGACACCTCTTTGTCCAATGCGCAAATCTGCCAGCAGATCGGTTTCCCGGACGACAACTACTTTTACCGCGTATTCCGCAGGCAAACCGGCTTGACGCCCCGCCAATACCGTGATTCCATCATAGCAGACAATGCGAAACCTGAGTAGGGATTCCTGTTTGCAATACTGGATTTTTGTTCAAAAATTTTGATAAAATGTCCGCCCAACAGCAAGAGAAGCCCTCGGTTCACAAGGAACCGAGGGCTTCTCTTTTAGAATGCAGCGGGAAGGGTACGCGGAGTCTGTGGCAAATTAAAAGGAATTTGCGGCAGGGCGCGCTTACCCTTCGTATCCTTTTTCGTCGTACTTGTCCTTTTCCGGTGCGGCAAGCAGAACCTGCGCATAGGCACCGCCCAAGGCCTGCAGCCCGTCGGCAACAAGCCCGGTGAACATTACCGCCCCCGCATACCGCAGGTGGGTATTGTCGGTTTTTCCTTCGGGATAGTTGGGGTAAAGGTTGGGGGCAAAAACCATATACAGCTCACGGCTGGCGGGTTCGCCCAGACGCTGTACCAATCGGGCGCTGGCGGCGGTTAAGTCGATCAGCGGCAGACCCTCGCGCGATGCCAACGCGCGCACTGCGTCGGGGTAGGCACCGTGGGTCGGGGTCAGGGTGTCCCCCTCAAAATGGCGGCGAACCAGCGGTGTGATCAGCACCGGCAGCGCACCCTTGGCTTGTGCGGCGCGGGCATAAGCCAGCAGATTGGCGGCAAACTGCTCCGGCGAAGCGTAGCGGGTCGGGTCGTTTATTTTTTCGTCGTTATGACCAAATTGAATCAGCAGCAGATCGCCCTGGCGCAGTGCGTCCTCAACAGGAGCCCACAGCCCTTCCTCACGAAAGCTCTTGGTGCTGCGCCCGTTGCGGGCGTGGTCGAACACTGCAATGTCGGGGCGCACATACAGGTCTAAAACCTGCCCCATACCGCACTGCGGCCAGGTAAAAATCGAATTGAACTGCACGGTGGAATCACCGATCCAAAAAATACGCGGTGCCATACAAATACCAGACTCCCCTCTATATATTATATATGTTATAGCACGCAGACTGCCTAAAAACAAGAGAAAAACCACACAAAAGTCGAAATTCACAAAATCACGCAAATGCGCCAAAGTCGAGCGCGCGTTCATACTTCGGGATGATTTACTTTTTTGCCTGCAATGGTATAATCTAAGTATCGTACTACCATTGGTTTTCTGCCTTTACAGAAATGGGGAAACAAACGTGAACGGAAATGTCTTAATAAAACCGGCTGTTCAGCAAAAATTTGACGGTGTTATGCGAAACGGACGCATCCTCTTTTTCAGCGCGCCCTGCGGCTTTGGCAAAACAGCGGTGGCCAACGCCTTGCTGCGCAAATGGCGCACGCTTTGCCTGCGTGCCGATGCACCGGATTTTTCGCTGCAGGGGCTGCCGGACGAATGGGACATTTTGCTGATTGACGACTTCCAGCTCATACAAGAGAAGGAGCAGCTGCAGGCGCTCTGCGATTTGATCCGCGCCAACCCGGCCCGCCGGTTTGTGCTGCTTTCCCGCGGGGTTCCGCCCGCCTGTATGGCGGCGTTCCAGTACACGGGGCTGATGACCACCTTGGAGCCGGACGACCTGCTTTTTGACCGGGAGGATATCCGCCGCTATTTTGCCGACAACAAGGTCCCTGAAACTGAGAGCGAAATCTCCGTTATTGTAAAGGAAAGTCTCGGCTGCCCCTTGGGTGTGGTGATCACGGCGCGGCAGATGTTCGGCGGCAAGCCTTTCAGCCCGGAGCTGGTAGCGCGAGCTTACCGGGAGGTGTTTACCTACCGAAGATTCGCAAATGTTCCGGAGCTTTTTGTCAGGCTGCAGCCTCTCCCTTGCCTTGCGGAAGGGAAGGGGCTGTTTGTGTTTTTGAGCAGATCTTCATCGGGCATAAATGATGTAAAATTTATGACGAAAATCCGCGCTGCAAAGAATACTCCTATTGCAAAACAGAAGAAAGCGCAGTATAATAAGGCTAAGAATACAAAAGCCGCAGCGATGCGGCTTTTGTATGGAATGGTAGTTAGTACTGTCTAACCAAGCGGTTTATGTACATGGGTTAGTTAGCTCTAACAATAAAGAGAAGAACCGCAATGCGGGAAGACAAGAGTTTCTGGGACAGAAATGCAGGTCGGTACGACCGCTTAATGCGAATCGGAGGTGTGATATGTCGTTCTTTGAAAACACCCGTAAGCCTGAGGGCTTTGGCGGGAAAATTATGGTTGCTATGATGAATCTGGGTCACAGCCCTGTGGCGCGGTGGGGGCTTCGCTTTTTAGAGCTTGCGCCGGATGCCAGGGTACTGGACTGCGGCTGCGGAGGCGGCGCCAATATAAAAAGGCTGCTGAAAAGATGCCCGCGCGGCATTGTCAGGGGTGTGGATTATTCCGCTGTCAGCGTAGAGAAAGCCCGAAACTTAAACCGGACTGCCATTCAGAAAGGGCGCTGTGCGGTGTGGCAGGGCAGCGTGGAGCATATCATCTTTGCGAAGGATTGGTTTGATGCGGTTACCGCGTTTGAAACAGTCTATTTCTGGTCGGATCTGCCGCAGTGCCTTCAGGAGGTTCGGCGTGTGCTGAAGCCCGGTGGGACATTTCTCATCTGCAATGAGAGCAACGGTGACACGGCTCAGGACGAGAAGTGGACGAAAATTATCAACGGTATGACCATCTACAAGGACACCCAACTGAAAGTGTATTTGGAACAGGCGGGTTTTCAAAATATTCAGATACACAAAAGAAAAAACTGGCTTTGTGTCACGGCACAAAAATAAGGTGCGGCGTTGATCCATTCGACACCGGAAGGGCAAGCCCGATGCGGGAAAAGTGATAAGGGGGAAAACCTATGGAACGAAAAGAAGCGATTCGCAGCGCCTATCGGCTGACAGGCGGCAACAATTTTTACGACGGAATGATCACCTGCTCGACCTTTGGCGGAAAAGCGGTATGCCGCTTGGTGTGGGATATGAACAAGGCGGAAAACGATGCCTATCTGGAAAATGCACTGTCCGGTATCCCGGAGCATTTCTCCGGTAAGCTGCTGGAAGTGCCGGTGGGAACCGGTATTCTGACCATGCCGCTTTACAAGACACTGCCCCAAGCGGACGTTACCTGTCTGGATTATTCGGCGGATATGATGGGACAGGCGAAGGAAAAGGCGGAACGTCTGCACCTGCAAAATGTGACCTTCCGGCAGGGAGATGTAGGGGCGCTGCCCTTTGCGGACGGCGCGTTTGACGTGGTTTTGTCGCTGAACGGCTTTCACGCATTCCCGGATAAAGAGGCTGCCTATCGGGAGGTGTTTCGGGTCCTGAAACCCGGGGGAACCTTCTGCGGCTGCTTTTATGTGGCGGGCGAGCAGAAGCGGACGGACTGGTTCGTTCGGCACATATATGAAAAGGCGGGGTTCTTTACAGCACCCTATGAAACGACCGCCGGCTTGAAAAAACGGTTGGAGAAACGGTACGCAGCGGTAACACTGGGAACCGTGAAGAGCATGGCGTGGTTTGTCTGCCGGAAAGGAAATCAATGAAAGGCTGCAGGTGCTGCTTTGACCGCAGGCGGCTGTTGAGATAGTAGTGTTCACTACGGAAAGGACTACGATGAAATTTAAGACATTGGGAAATCGGAATGCCCCCGCTGTTTTGTTTTTTCATGCAATGGGCGTGACGGGGGAGAGCAGCGAACCGGTTGCAAACTATTTACAGGATAGGTATTTCTGTATTCTGCCTACTTCCACGGTGTACTGCAAAGGGCAGAAATATGTCAGCAAGGCGGAAGAGGTTCGTCAGGTGGAAGCATATCTGAAATCTCAGGGAGTGGAACACCTTGAATTGGTTGTGGCTTCTTCGATCGGTGCCGATCTTGCCATGGCTTTTTTAACAGGCACGAAGCTGCCCATCGGACATGCTTTCTTTGACGGCGGGCAGTTTGCGCAAATCGCAAAAGGAACGCGCCGCATTATGACGCCGTTTTTGTATTTCGCTATCAAGAGTCTGTATTGGTCAAAGGGCGGCACACTGAAAAAGATTTTGTGGTGTGACGATGACTCCATAAAGCCGTATTTTATAGCTGCAGGTGAAAATCTGACCTACACAAATTTGCGGCGGCAGATTTTGGACAGCTTGGAGGATAAGCCCTTTCCGTGCCTTGCCGAGGAACTGCAAAAGCATATGTATTTCGAGTTTGGCAGCATAGAGGATCATTGTAAATACCGTCAGGCAGTGATGGAAGCCTATCCCTGCGGCCATTATCCTGTGTTTGAGGGGTACGATCATATGCAATATCAGATTCGTGACCCGCAAGGCTTTGCTGAAATGCTGACATATATCGCTGCGCATGACGATATGCCGAAGCTGCCCTTTATCAGAAAGTGAGCTGTCTTTATGAAATACAAAATTGAGAAAAACACCGTACAGGAAACGCTGGTTCTCCCGCTGTATTCCCGAAAGCTGTGCTCGGAACTGTACCCAAACCTCTATCGGGATGAAACGGCGGTGCGTTTGATAGAAAACATCGACTACGATTTTTCAGAGGCGGAGAAAAATTCCCGCAGCCTGATGCAGCGCTTTGGTGCGCTGGAGGTTGCCATGCGGCAGTGCGACCTTGCGTGGGAGGTACGGGAGTATCTGAAAGCCCACCCTAACGCGGCGGTGGTCAATCTGGGCTGCGGGCTGGACAACACCGGCAGAGCCTGTGACAACGGTCGCTGCAAAATTTACAATCTGGACTTCCCCGACGTGATCACTGTGCGCAACGAACTGCTCCCTGCCGGAGAACGGGAGCAAAACATCCCCTGCAATTTAAACGACACGGCGTGGTTTTCTGAAATCGATGCATCGGACGGCGCAGTGTTTTTTGCCTCCGGGGTGTTCTATTACTTTTTGACCGAGCAGGTCAAGGCGCTGGTACAGGCAATGGCGAGTGCCTTCCCCGGCAGTATACTGGTCTTTGACGCAGCCAACAAGACAGCGGTGAAGATGATTGCAAAAACGTGGCTCAAAAGCGCAAAGATTCAGGATGTGGGCGCGTATTTTGCCGTGTCGGATGCCAAAAGCGAGCTTTCCCCCTGGGACAGCCGTCTGCAGGTATCCGGCCGGGGTTATATGCTGGGCTACAACGATTTGAAAGACCCTTCCGTCAGCGGATTTTTCCGCTTTCTTGCCAAGGTAGGGGATAACGGGATGAAAATGCAGATCGTAAAAATTGAATTTGGAGACAGACAATGAAATACGCAGGGATGCCCTTTGGAATGTGGGCGCTGTTTGCCGGTTCGTTTCAAAAGCAGCTGACTGCCGTGTTGGGCTATGATGCAGCCACCGCAAGAGCCATCACGAAAAAGGCAAAGCCGCAATACCGGCAGATCATCCGCGGGCTGCCGGAGTTTGAAAAGGCCGACCGCTTCAAAATGAATCTTGTCAACTGCGCCATGATCGGGGCGTTCATTCTCTCCATGCCGCAGCGCCCGGAGGTGGACAGCCTGACGGATTACTACGCAAAATCCATGATGACAGCGCCCATGCAGTGGTTCTGCTGCAGGAGCGGAAAAAGCAAGTTTACCCCAAAGGACATGGCCGCTATGAAAGCCACCGCCGCGCTGAAAGCCGCCGACCGCAACCCCTACTCGTGGAACATGGAGTTTTACGAATACCCGGATGGCAGCGGCTACGAGGGACGCTTTACCAAGTGCGGCATCTGTGTGCTGATGAAGGAACTGGGGCTGTACGACCTGACCCCCGCTTTGTGCCATCTGGATTACACCATGAGCGAGGCGGGTGGTGTGACAAATTTTGTGCGGCAGTACACCCTTGCCTCCGGCGGACCCTACTGTGACTGCGGGTACAAAAAGAAGGGGTAGCGGACGCTTCTGTCTGTGTTGCCTTTTTATGCTTTACTGCCGATATAGAAATCGCAGCTGTTTTTGACAAAAAGTGGACACATCCCACTGGACAAGAAGAAAAGTGGCGGTATAATACTAATATAGGGCAAAATCGGCACAAAAATGCAGTTTTTACCGATCCCGTGCGAGCAATGTTTCTTTTTGGAGGCTTTCGTGAACGGATATTTTTATGTTTTAACAGGCATTGATCTTGTCGTTCTGAGCTTTATGTGTATTCTCACAAGGCTGAGCGAATCCTTGAGCAAAAAGCAAAAACGGGGTTTCCTTCTCGCCTTTGCGCTGATTGCGGCAATTTCCGGCTTGGAAATGGTTACCCTTGCCGTTGACGGTGCGCCGGCAGAATTGCGAGGGGTGAATATTTTGTCCAACTATCTGGGCTTCGGGCTGTCGCCCGCCGTGCCGCTTTGCTTTGTGTATGTGCTGGATAAAAAATCGCTGTCAAGGCATAGCTTTAAGGCAGCGGTATGCTGCGAGATCGGGTATCTGCTCTTTTTTGCGCTGTCTATACCTTTTGGCGCGGTGTTTTCCGTCAGCGCCGATAATGTCTATACGCGAGGCAGGTACTTTTTTGTTTACGTCATCCTGTACTTTGCGTCGCTTTTGTACCTCTCGGTGTCCATGGTAATCACAAGCCGTGTGTTTCAAAACCGGAGTCGAGCCTTGATCTATCCGCTTATGTGCTTTCTGACAGTTGTCACCGTCATTCAGGTGGCGCTGCCCGATTTGCACGTGACCTGGATGTGTGTTACCCTGCTGTCGGTGCTGTACTTTACCTATTGCAACGAGATGTGGAACCAGTTGGATTCGCTCACCGGGCTTTTGAACCAAAACAGTTATCTGAATCGCACGGCAGAGATGCGCAGCAGTGGCGGGCTGTTGATCGCCTTTGATGTAGACAGCTTCAAGCAAATTAACGACTGCTACGGTCATTTGCAGGGTGATGTCTGCCTGGCCGCGATTGCCGCGTGTCTGAAAAAGGCATACGCGAATGATGGGTACTGCTATCGCATCGGAGGAGATGAATTTTGTGTGCTGCTGAAAAACGCCGCCAAAGAGGCCGCCTGCAAAGAGGAGTTTTTGCGTCAGATGGAAGAGCAACGCAGGGAGCTTGAATTTCTACCGACGGTTTCCTATGGCTCAGCCCTGCTTTCCGGGGAGAATGTTCTTGCGGTAAAGGAGCAGGCCGACCGTGCCATGTATCAATACAAAAAAGCGCGAAAGAGCTGCGCGGCAGCTAAACAAGAGGAAACTACAGCTTAACATAGGTGTTTTTTATATAAATAAGCAGGAATGTTTTTGTTTATTAAGGGACAATCAACAAAAAAGCTTAAACTGTGCCATACAGCTTGTTAACTGTGGTGACGAAACAATCTTGAATTTTGACTTTGCCCTTTGTTGCATGGTATAATTAAGGCAAGAAAAACCGCACGAAATGCGGTCAGAGAGAATCACCATGAAACTGCACATGTTTTGATTTCAAACGTTGTCGGCCTTCTCCTTGGCAGGAAATTGTCAAGAAGAAGGCCGACTTTCTGTTGCTGCACCGATTGCGGGTGCAGCGTTGTTTTCAATTATGGGATGTTGACGTGTGTTCTGCGGGCGGCGATTCCTGACTCATCAGGGTCATCAGGTAGTCGCGCAGGGCCTCAGGTGTTTTACCTTCGAGCTTTTTTGTCACGCTGCAAAAGTAATTTTCGCTGCTGAAACCCACCATTTCGGCAATGTCCGCTACGCTCAGATCAGACTCCAACAGCAGACTTTTGGCCTTTTTGATGCGGTAACAATTCACATACTCTACCAGACGCTGTCCTGTTTCCTGCTTAAACAGCTTGCTGGCATACTCGGTATTCAGGCCGGTCTCGGCGCAAATTTCCGCTACGCTTAGTTTGCGGTAGTAGTTGTGTGCCACCGCCGTCTCGATTTGGTGGATCACATGCGAATGCCCTGAGGTGCGGGCGTCGTCGCGGCGGGTTTCCTGCAAAATCATCGTAAAGATGACCATAAAATGCACATGCGCTGTCAAATGCCAGTAGGGGTTTTGCTGGTTGTAGGCTTTCAGGATGGCGCGGAAACGATACTCCATGTCGGACGGGTTTTTCAGGGATAACGTCACAGGAAGCTGATAGCCGCCCTCAAACACGGGATTCTCGCGGATGTGTTCCGGCTCCGGTATCTCCGGGCTGAACAGCCGTACATATTTCGGGCCTTTGTA
The DNA here is from genome assembly GCF_934561205.1 of uncultured Gemmiger sp. GTDB lineage: Bacteria > Bacillota > Clostridia > Oscillospirales > Ruminococcaceae > Gemmiger. The sequence goes on from NZ_CAKTFU010000009.1 coordinate 9,113, forward strand.
AAACTCGCTGACCCACTCGCGGTCGGGGTAAAAAAACAAATCACAGTGGAACCAGTATAATTCGCCCTTTTCGTTTTCATCCACCCAAAAGTGGTGCGGCGTGTTGGGCGGGATAATAACAAGCTGCCCGGACTGGATTTTGTAATAACGGCCGGCTACCGTGAAGTTGGCCGTGCCCTTAAAGCAGAAAAAGAACTGGTGATCGTAGATTCTTCTGGCAAAGCTCTTCCACGAATCACGGCCTTGTATGCCTGCCTCGCGAATGTAGGGGCAAAGCTCATCGAAACGGCGCTCCATATTCAATCCCTGCTTTCTCTCTGTTTTTTATTTTACTCTCTTTCAAAATACCATGTTTTTCCGTCTGCGTCAATAAAAGTTGTATATACTTTTGTTCTTTTTTGTGCGAAATGCCCCAATTTTTCGAGATGATACGGCTTTTCTGTGATGTGCATATCGAAAAATTGAACTTGCTGCCTTTGAAAACAGTCACGCATCTGCTATACTGAAGAAAATGTACCCCTAAGGAGGATACCACCCATGCGCTGGAATCTGCAGCAAGACAAACTGGTACTTACCGCCGCCGATCCACATACCGACAGCATTGAACTTTCGGGCCGCGGTTGCAGCCTGATGCTGGGCTATGGCACGGGCGTTGAAGGGGAACTGATCCTTTCGCGCCGCGCAGTTTTTCCCACGCTGCGTTTGGCCCCCAACGTGACAGAGGCTACTTTTATCTGTGATATTCCCGCCGATGCGGCGCTGCATCTGGAAACCTCTGAACGGGAGCGGGCCGTAGCATTTACGTTTGACGGTGTATTTACAGCGCAAAGTAGACTGGGCGATTTGTCGCTGCTTCGTACTTTTGTACCGGACAGCAGCGCTCTCGGTTTTTGGGAGGAGCTGCGGGTTCAAAACACAGGTACACAGTCGGTGGCTGTGCAGCCCTGCCGGAGCGAAACCATGCCCGCGCAGTACGGACGCGGTGTCTACGGCATTTATGAGGTACAGACCCAACCGGAAAACAGCGATGCCGTAACACTGGCGCCCGGCGCGCAGGTCATTTACCGCGCCCATACCGCTGCACGCATTTACGGCAAGCCTTGGCCCGAACCACTGCCCTTTGCGCAGGAGCTGCAAAACCGCCGTGACCGCATACAGGCGCTGCAGGGGCAAGCTGTACTGAAAACCGGCGATGCGGCGCTGGATACGATGTTCCGCCTTTGCAAGCTGCACGCGGCGGAAACCATCTTTGATACATTGGTCGGCCCCTTGCACAGCCCAGGCGGGTGCGAGTATTACGCCGCCAGTTGGACCAACGACCAGGTCGAATACGCAGGGCCGTGGTTTGCCTTTGCGGGGGATGCGTTAGCCAAGCAGGCGGCGTTGAACGCTTACCGTCAGTACGTCCCTTTTATGGGGCCGCAGTACACACCGATTCCGACCTCCATCATCAGCCAAGGGCAGGACATCTGGGAAGGCGCGGGCGACCGCGGCGATGCGGCCATGTTTTTGCAGGGGTGCAGCCGCTTTGTGCTGACGCTTGGCTCGGCACAGTTGGCCGAGGAATTCGCCGAGCCGCTGCTCTGGTGTGCCGAATACTGCCGCCGCCACACGCTGCCCAACGGGGTCATTGCCTCCGACAGCGACGAACTGGAAGGACGGTTCCCTTCGGGCGAGGCCAATCTTTCCACCAACTGCCTGTGTTATATGGGTCTTGCCACAACAGCGGTCCTGCTGCGTGAACTGCATCGCGACGCCGATGCCCACCGGCTGGAGCAGCAGCGAACGGCGCTGGGGGACGCCATTGAGCGTGAATTTGCCGCCGAGGTGCGCGGCTTTGACACCTACCGTTACTATAACGGCTGCGAAAAACTGCGTTCCTGGATTTGCTGGCCACTCTGCGCGGGGATACCGAACCACGCTGCCGGTACTGTGGACGCGGTATTCAGCCCGCAGTTGTGGAGCGTGCAGGGCATGTTGTGTGAGGAGGGCGATGCTACCTACTGGGATCGTGCCGCCCTATATGCTTTGCGCGGCAGCTTTGCGCAGGGCTTTACCGAAAAAGCCTGGCCGCAGTTGGCTGCCTATACCCGGAACCGCCTGCTGGGCGAGCGTGCACCTTACCCCATTGAGGCATGGCCTGAGGGCGGTATGCGCCATCTGAGCGGGGAGAGCGCGCTCTACTGCCGCATCGTCACCGAGGGGATCCTGGGCATAGAGCCGCTGGGTCTGCATCGCTTTGCGCTGACACCCCGCTGCCTGCCCGGCATCGAAAGCTGGAGTCTTGAAAATATCCATGCGTTCGGCACGGTGTTCACGATCCGCATAGACGGAAAAAGCTGCCGGGTCGTTTCCGAGCACGGCAGCCTGAATATACCTATGGAAGAACGCAGCGTCGTGGAATTTTCGGCGGATACCCGCTAAAGGCACTCACTCAAACGGGTAGCGGATGTCCGGCCGCCAAAAAACAGAGGTTTTGCAAAACTTCCGAAAAACCAGGAGGCATATATGGATATACGCAACATTCCGTTCAGTCGGCGCGGCTCTTATATGGCGATTTCCGACTGCTGCGAAAACTACCGCGGCCATGGCAACCGCGCAGGGCTGTGGCTGCGCACGGTGTCGGGCGCAACCGAAACGCCCTTTGTCATGCGGCTGCAGCTGCTGGAGCGTGGACAGCCTGCCCCATTTACCACGGAGTTTGACGGCCTGACGCTGCACCTCGTCGGCGCACATGGCAATGTCAGTCTGTGTTTTTGCGGGCCAGATACTCTGCTGTGCCATGGCATCGGCGCAAATATAGGGCTGCTTCTGGATGAGATCTGCGCGCCGGGCAGCTGCAACTACCTGCAGCCCATCGTGCCGGGCGATGAAGATATCCTTTGCGTCAACTGCTACAAGAATTCCGCCCGCTACCTGCTTTTCCGCAGCGCGGGAACGATGACGCCGCATCAGGTTTGGGATCGTGAGGAGGCGCATGACTGTTGCGTGAAGTTTGGTGCGGCAGCAGGGGAGTTCCGCTTTGCCATACGCGAGTTTGTGCGAAAACTGGATCTGACGCCCCCGCCTGCCGATGCTGCCCCCTGCCTTGCGACAGCGCGGGAGGATTTGGCGCGCTTTTTGCCGGAGGCTGCAAGCATACCCGCCGCGTACCGCACCGCTGCGCAGACATCGGCCTATGTGCGGTGGGCATCACTGGTGGCGCCGCGCGGCCAACTGCGGCGGGAAGCTATGCTGATGTCCAAAAACTGGATGACCAGCGTCTGGTCGTGGGATCACTGTTTTAACGCATTGGCACTTTGCGATGTTGACCCCGTGCTGGCGTGGAATCAGTTTTTGGTGCCCTTTGACCTGCAAAGTCCCGACGGCGGTTTGCCGGATTTTGTGGACGATGCGGCTTGCTTTTTTAACTGTGTCAAGCCGCCGATTCACGGTTGGACGCTGAAAAAAATGATGCAGCGCATGGAATTGACGCGGCAGCAAAAACAGACCGCCTACGAAAAACTCTCTGCCCTGACAAGGTGGTGGTTTGCCCAGCGTGATCAGGATGGGGACGGCCTGTGCGAATACTGGCACGGCAATGACAGCGGATGGGATAATTCCACCGTGTTTGCGCAGGGGCCGTGCGTGATTTCCCCCGATCTGAGTGCCTTTTTGGTGGTGCAGATGGACGTGCTGAAAATGCTGGCTATACAGCTCGGTCTCACGGACGAGGCCGCGCAATGGCGGGAACAGGCACAGAAAACCGCCGATGTAATGGTAAAAACACTGTTTGAGAATGACCTGCCCATTGCCCGTGATGTCGTGACCCGAAAAATCATTCCCAACAAAAGCCTGCTGCCCTATATGAGCCTGCTGGCAGCCGACTACCTGCCGCGCCGCTGCGTAGACGCAATGCTGGCTGTGCTGCAAAGCAGTGATTTTTTAACGCCCTACGGTTACGCTACCGAAAAAGTCGCAAGCCCGGCCTTTGAGGAAAACGGCTACTGGCGCGGTGCGGTGTGGGCACCTACGATGTGTCTGTTGTACGATGCCCTGAAAACCGCAGGGGCCGATACGGCGGCCCGAACCGCAGCCGAGGCGTACTGCCGTGCCGTCCAAGTCGGCGGCCCGGCAGAAAACCACAGCGCCCTGACGGGAGCCGCCCTGCGCGACCCCGCCTACACCTGGTCAGCCAGCGTGTTCCGTCTGCTTCTGCAGGAAATTTTACAGTAAAAAATCCCCCGCGCTGCTCCCCAAAAGGGAACAGCGCGGGGGATTTGTCGGTTACAGAGAAAAGCCGAAAAATGCAAGAGCCTTTTGGATGGAAAAATCCCAGAACCGCCATTCGTGCTCGAAATTGTCGTATTCCTCAAACTGTGCGTCGATGCCTAAATCCTGCATGTGCTGCTTGAAATGCAGGTACTCTTGATACAAAAAGTCGTTCTTGCCGATGGCACAGTACAGGCGGGGACGGTCGGGCAGACGATCCCATGCCTGCAGACGATCCCAAACGTTGGAGGGTGAGTTCAAAAAGGCGTCCGTGCCGCCTGCGTCCTGCACCATGTTCTGCAGACGCGGCCCCCACACGGGCTGCGCATCGGAATCCCGTAGGTGGGTATAGTCGGCGGCGCAGCAGGACAAAACCGCAGCGCCCGCGAACAGATCCGGGTGCCCGACCGCATATTGCAGCGCGCCCGACCCACCCATCGACAGTCCGGCAATAAAGTTATCCTCTTTTTTGGCAGAGGCAGGAAACCAGCCCTGTATCAGCGGCATCAGCTCCTCGGTCAGGTAATCCCACATGCGGTAACCCAGCGCAAAGCCCTGCCAGTTGACATAGTTGGCATTCAGCCCTGTGGGCATCACGACAATCAGATCCAGCTCGGTGGCATATAGCTCAATGCGGGACTTGCGCAGCCAGTCGGTGTAGTCACCGTAGGTACCGTGCAAAAGCCACAGCACCTTGTACTTTTTGCCGCTTGCGTAGTATTGCCTGGGCAGACCGGCGGTTTCAGGCGACCAGATGGGGTAATCCGGCAAAATGACCGCGACATCCGTGTTGCCTTCCAGATAGTAGCTTTGAAAATTCAGATGCACCAAAGACATGGCAAACCCTCCGTTTCGTTAGCGGGGCAGCGGCCCCTTTGCTGTTATGATACCCGCAAACCGTCGCGCCGTGCAAGAGACGATTGCGGAATTTTTGTGGTTGTATCGATTTTTTGCACCCTGCCCGGCGTTTCGGAAAACACACAACGGGGGCAGGTTTGCTTTTGTGCTTTTATCCGTTCTGCTGGCGGCCGGAAGTCTCGTTGGCGCAATGCAGTTCCAGATATTCGGTGGGGGTCATGCCGAAATACTGCCGAAAACACCGATAAAAGGTACGCGGGCTTTCAAAACCGGAGTTTAGTGCCGCGTGCAGGATGGGCGCGCCGTCGTTCATCAACTCGGCGGCATGGCGGCACCGCAGGGAGTAGAGGTACTCCGGTACGCTGCAGCCGAACGCGCTGTTGAAAATGTGAGAAAAGCGGCTTTGACTGTATCCAAACTGTTCGGCCAGTGATTTTTGGGTCAGGGCTTCGGTGTAGTGCGCCTGCAGGTATACAAGGATATCCTGCACTAGATGGGTGTCAAACTCATGCTGTTTGGGCATCAGCCCGACCTTTTCGATCAGCGTACCCAGCACAATATATAAATACCCGCGCACGAGGGTTGGGTTTTGCGGCGGCTCGTTGTCGTGCAGCATACCGGCCAGCGTCAGCATAGCGGAAAGCAGCGGCCCATCGGGGCGGTCGTCATCGTACACCAGTCGCTGAAAGGTCTGTCCTTCCAGAATATCGCGACAAAAGGGGACCCAGTGCGGCGGAATGATCAGCACGACCGACTCGCAGTGGCCGAGACTCTGGTAAGAATGTACAAGGTAGCTCGGCGCAATGGCAAGCTGCCCGGCGTGCAATATCTGCCGCTTGCCGCCTAAGGTGATCAGCATCTCGCCGCTTAAAATATAGGCCAGTTCAATGCCGGCGTGAAAATGCGGATAATATTCGTCGTTGATAAGGCGCCAGCAGATGGGTACATCGCGCTCGTCACGGTCGTGTTCGTAGACTCCCAGCATGGACAGAACCTCCTTTGTTGATATCTGCCTCTATTATATAGCATATTTTGACACTTGAAAAGTAGCGAATGGCAAGACTTTGTTAGTGAATATCGCTAAAATAATAAGTGCAAAGGGAAAATCAAAAGTAAAAATGATGAACCGAGGCTGCTGTACAGCAAAGAAACCGCCCTATAAGACTGGAAACGTAACGACTCCTGAAAGAAAAATTGACATTTTTGTGCGGATAACCAAAAAACAGAGAAATGCAAAAATGTTGGCCTTATGGTGCTTTTCCGAAATCTCGTTACGTCGGCAGCGATTTCTGCATGATTTTAACCGGAAATGCTTTGAAAATCTCGATTTTTTATAAAATCTCACTGTTTTGAGTCTTTACAAATCCGCTTGGCAAAATTATAATAAAGGCAATAAAGGCATAGAAAAATCAACGAAAATTGATTAGATTTGTGCAATGTGAATAGAAAACATGAGAACTATGTGAAGAAGCTCTTTTGTAAAACAGAAATATTTTCACTTCTCAAAAATTCGTACTTGATAAGAATTTGCTGTTTTTTATTTGCTCACGGTTCACTGCCCGCGGGAAATCCAACAAGGAATTGGCTGCCAAGGCAGCTGGAGAAAAACTATACAACATGAAAAAACGGAGGAAAACAAAATGAAGTTGAGCAAACAAATTTGCGCGGCGACTATGGCGGGCCTGATGGCCGTTTCCATGGCAGCTTGCGGCGGCGGCTCCGGCAGCACCGCAGCGTCCGGCAATGAAGGCGGCAACACCGCCGCCCCCGCAGTGGGTGAGACCCTGGGCCATGCGCTGACCTACGACACCGCCGCCCCCGTCAACAACGGCGAAAAGATCGAGCTGACCCTGTGGACCGACCCCGAACCGGAGCCATACTATCAGGAACTGGCCGAGAAATACCACGCCATCCATGAGAATGTCACCATCAACGTGATTTCTCAGCCTTGGAGCGACTACTGGACCAAGCTGCCTCTGGCGCTGGATGCCGGTAACGGCCCCGACCTGTACCGTACCCACCCCGGCTACTTCCCCAACCTGCAGAAGTACAGCTATGAGCTGCCTGCCGACACCTTCCCGATGGATCAGGTGGCCGAGGACTTCCCCCAGTATGATGCCTCGCTGTATGACGGCAAGTTGTACACCATTCCTCTGGGTATGACCACCGGCGCCGGTGTGTACTACAACAAGGATATGTGGGCTGAGGCCGGTCTGACCGAGGACGACATCCCCACTACCTGGGATAAGTTCGAGGAAGTCGGCAAGAAACTGGTCAAGACCGACGACAAGGGTAATATTATCCGCTACGGTTTCTCCATTGACCACGCCTTTGAGGGCTTTATCGACACCATGAACTACTCCGCCGGCGAGGCTATGTTCAAGGACGACCTGTTCACTTACAACCTCGACAACGAGACCACCTACGAGAACATCGCCCTGCTGCAGCGCTTCAAGGACGAGTTCATGATGTACTCCGACGGCGACGCCGAGGACCAGTTCGGTCACGGTCAGGTTGCCATGGTCGGCCACTGGAACTGGGTTGCCGGTTACTGGAACGCCACCTACCCCGAACTGAACTGGGGCTTCTTCCTGATCCCCACCAAGGACGGCAAGCAGCCCGCTGCTTATGACCGTGCCATGCCCGAATGGACTCTGACGGTTTCCGCTGCCGACGAAGCCAAGCGCGCCGTTGCCTTTGACGTGCTGAAATTCTACGCCTGCGAGCAGAACAGCTATCTGGATCACGCCGTTCGTATCGGTTGTGTCTGCGCCAACAAGAACCTGGTTGACGACCCCAAGTTTGACGACCAGCCCAACCTCAAGACCATCAGTGAAATTTCCGACCACCTGGTCGCTCTGGGCACCGTTCCCAACTTTGAGGCCAAGAACAAGGCTCTGCGCGCTGCCGGCAGTGATATCTTCATCAACGGCAAGGACCCGAAGGAAGTTATCCCCGGCGTCATGGAACAGCTGAACAGCGATGCCGAGAAGAACAACATCGTGTTCAAGTCCAGCGAGAACGAGTTCAAATACTACGACCAGCTGCACAAGTAAGCTGTACGCAGATATCCGCGTAATAACCAACAGGCAAGCACGGGCCGCTGCAAATGTTGCGGCGGCCCGCTTTTATTACCCGCCCAAAGGGTAATGCATGCCGGCAAATCATCAGGGGTGAATAACGTGAAACCAAAGACAGCAGCAAAAAAATCTTCGATGCGCCAGCCGGGCCGACGGTTGATGATCGGCGGTACGATGGGCTTTGTGCTCGTCACCTACGGCCTGTTCATCTTTTTCCCGATCGTGTACGGTTTGTGGACCAGCTTTTATAACTGGAACCCGTTCCGCAGCCAATTTGAATTTGTGGGTCTGGGCAACTATACCTACGTCATCCAAAGCCCGGATTTCTGGCTTTCGCTTAGAAATACCGTGCTGTTTACCATCGGTGCACTGATTATAACGGTTGTTTTCAGCCTTTTGTTGGCGGCCATGATGCAGGGCGTCAAAAAGGGTATGGGTTTCTACCGCGGCGCGTATTTTCTGCCGGTCATCAGCTCGACGGTTGCGACCTCGATGCTGTGGAAATTCATGTTCCGCTACGACGACGGTCTCTTCAACGCTTTGCTGATGCAGATGGGCCTTTCCAAGGTGCCATGGCTGCAGGACGCCAACGTAGCTTTGCCGGTTTTGATGTTTGTGCAGGCGTGGAAGGACATCGGCTATGCGCTGGTGCTGATTCTGGCCGGCATCAACAACATTGACCCCAGCATCTACGAAAGTGCCGAGATCGACGGTGCCAGCAAGCCGCGCCAGTTCTTCAGCATTACGCTGCCGTTGATCCGCAACACAATGACCATCCTGATCATCACCAAGCTGATCGACTATATGCAGGTGTATACCCCTGTTAAGTTTATTACCGGCGGCGGTCCCGGTACCAGTACATGGACCATGTCGTTCTATATCTTTGAACAGGCGTTTACCTACTACAACTTCGGTTTTGCATCTGCCGTATCGTTCCTGTTGTTTGCTATTATTTTTGTGCTGTCGCTGATACAGATGCGATTCGACAAGAAGGAAGCAGATTGACCCAGCCTGTATACGAAAGAAAGGTATGACGATACATGAATACGATCAAAAGACGTAAACCGATACGCATCGGTTACCTACTGTGCCATTTGTTCCTGCTGCTGGTCGTGGCCGTGATGCTGTTTCCCTTCCTGTGGATGATGCTGTGCAGCTTAAAGACCACAGCGGAAATTACCCGCATCCCGCCGCAGTTCTTCCCCGAAAACTGGGGTTATTTCGACAACTTCATCAACGTTATGGTCAAGTATAACTTCGGCCTGTTCTTTATGAACAGCCTGAAGTATACCGTTATCAAGACACTGGTCGTGCTGTATGTTTCGGCCATCGTGGGTTATGTGCTGGCCAAGTTCCAGTTCCGCGGCAACCGTTTCATCTTTATCATGATCCTGTCCACCATGATGATCCCCTGGCCCGCCACACTGATCCCCAACTACCAGATGATGGTCTGGTTCAAGTGGATCAACACCGATATCTCGATTCTGTACAGCTCGCTGACTTCAGCATTCGGTGTGTTTATGATGCGCCAGTTTGCCTTCTCTATCCCCGACTCGCTGATCGAAGCCGGGCGACTGGACGGCGCGGGCGAGCTGAAAATTTTCCACCGCATTGTTCTTCCCATGATGCTTAACGCCATCGGTGCGCTGGCCATTTTCACCTTCCTGTGGGAGTGGGACAACTACCTGTGGCCGTATCTGATGTTGAACGACATGAAAAAGTACACGCTGCCCATCGGTCTGGCTATGACCAAGGGCCAGTTTGTGGCCGACTACGGCCCGATGTTTGCCGGTATCTGCATTTCTGTTGTGCCGGTGCTGATCGTGTACCTCATCTTCCAAAAGACCTTCATTCAGGGCATTGCGTTGGGCGGTGTCAAAGAGTAATCAGGCATCCCAAAGGCCCTTCTGTTTCTGAAGGGCCGATTTTTCTCACAGGGCGTGCGGTTGCCGTGCGCCAAAGGAGGTTTGGCGTGAAACCCGAGCAGATCTTGAAGAAAATGACACTGCAGCAAAAGGTGGCGTTTCTTTCCGGCGACGGCGACTGGCACACCAAGGCCATTCCGGAGTTGGGCGTGCAGGCGGTCGCCATGGCAGACGGCCCCAACGGGTTGCGTATCGAGACCGATCAACTTACCCGCGACAGCCTTCCCGCCATCTGCTACCCCGCTATGGCCGCGCTGGCATCTACCTGGGATCGTGCGCTGGCGGCGCGTCTGGCACAGGCCTTGGCCGAGGAATGTCGCGCTGCATCGCTGGATATTTTGCTGGGCCCAGGGGCTAACATCAAGCGCAGCCCGCTGTGCGGCCGCAATTTTGAGTATTTGTCCGAGGACCCGTACCTTGCGTCCGAGCTGGCGTGTGCCTATGTGCGCGCCTTGCAGCAGGGCGGCGTCAGCGCCTGTCTTAAACATTTTGCACTCAACAATCAGGAATTCTGCCGCATGACGGTGGATGTGCGCGTGCGGCAGCGCCCTTTGCACGAAATCTACCTGAAAGCCTTTGAAAAGACCGTGCGCGAGGCACATCCCGATACTGTGATGAGTGCCTACAACCGCGTCAACGGGGAGCAAATGGCCGAAAGCTCGCTGCTGCGCGATGTTTTGCGCGGTGCATGGGGCTTTGACGGTGTAATCATCAGCGACTGGGGCTCGGTCAGCCAACGTGACGGCGGCGTGGCCGTCGGCATGGACCTGGAAATGCCCGACTCCCACGGCAAATTTGACGGCGATGTCTATGCCGCGCTGGAGGACGGCCGCCTGAGTGAACAGCAGCTGGACGACTGTGTACTGCGCCTGCTGCAATTTGCCGAAACCTGCGCGCAGCGCCGACAGAACGCACAGCCTTCTCAGCCTATGGACGAGCAGGCGCATCTTGCCCTGGCGCGGGAGATCGCCGCACGGGCCATGGTGCTTTTGAAAAATGACGACGCGACCCTGCCGCTGCAAAACGGCCGCCGCGTGGCTGTTATCGGCGAGTTTGCCCGCACGCCGCGCTATCAGGGCGGCGGCAGTGCCCATGTGCGGCCCGCACAGCTGGAGGTGCCGCTGGACTGCCTGCGCAAGGCATACCCCGATTTGATTTTTGCCCCCGGCTATCGTCTGGACGGCGGAGATGCCGCCCTGGCCGATGCCGCTGTTCAGGCAGCCGAACAGGCCGAAGTCGCCCTTGTGTTTGCAGGCTTGCCCGACGCCTATGAGGCCGAGTGCTATGACCGCGTGGATTTGGAACTGCTCGCCGAGCAGAACGAGCTGATTGCGCGTATCTGCCACGCCAACCCCAACACCGTTGTGGTGTTGTTTGCAGGGTCGGCGGTTACTATGCCGTGGGCGCAGCAGGCAAAAAGCATCCTGATGGCCTACCTGCCCGGACAAGCTGTTGGTTCCGCATTGACCGATGTGCTGACAGGCGCTTGTGAGCCGACAGGCCGTTTGGCCGAAACCTTCCCTGCGCGGTTGGAGGATACCCCCAGCTATGGCAACTTTCCGGGGGATGGTTCTGTCTGCGACTATGCCGAGGGCATCTATGTCGGCTACCGCTGGTACGACAAGCGCAAAATTGACCCGCAGTTTGCCTTTGGTCAGGGCGAGGGCTATACGCAGTTCGCCTATCGCGACATATCGCTGTCGGCAGGGGAACTTGACGCCGACGGCGCGGTGCAGGTGAACGTCACAGTGCAGAACATCGGCACCCGCAAGGGGCGCGAGGTCGTGCAGCTGTACGCTGCGCAGGATTCGGGGCAGTGGGGGTATGTTCGCCAGCTCAAGGGTTTTGAAACGCTGGAACTGGAGTCGGGACAAATCGGCCACGTCAGTTTTACGCTGCGTGCCGAAGATCTTTCCGTGTGGAGCGAGCGCGAGCAGCGCTTTTGGGTACAGGACGGCGTTTATATTCTGGAGGCCGCGCATCACAGCCGTGATATCCGCTGCCGCGCCAAACTGGCCGTGCACACCGGCGACTGTGAGCGTGCCCCGCAGGGACGCAACGTCAATGTGCGCCAGCTTTTGGCCGACACGCGCACCCGCGCTATGGCAGAGGAGATCTACGCCGAAATGTTGGCCGACCGTGCCGCCCGCGACCCGAACTTTGACCGCAGCAAGGCGGAACGGCTGGGACAATCGCTGTTTTTAAGCTACCCGGCCCGCAACTTTATTGACATTTGCAGCGCCGAAACAGCAGCCAGACTGGAAGAACGGGTCTACCGAGAAATGGCGGCGCCGGAATAATTCTGCGCCCCAAGGAGGTATTGCAATGCAGCGCTTCAGCAGGCAGGCCCTGATTTATGTCGGAACCGAGGCTGTCTACGGTACGGCGATGGGCATGTACGGGTTTATCCTGAACTTGTTTTTCCTCTCGCTGGGGTTGACTGCCGCGCAAATCGGTGTGATTACCGGCGCCGGCATCGGGGTCATGGGGCTGTGCGCGCTGCCGCTGGGCTTTCTGGCCCGCCGAACAGGCCGCAAAAACATGTATGCGGGCGGTGTGCTGCTGATCGGCGCCAACTTGGTTTTGTATGTGCTTTGCCCGTTGTCGCTGCTGTTTTTGCCGGTGGTCTTTGTGGCCGTCGGCATGACGATGGTCGAGGTATCCGAGGTGCAGGTCATGTACCAAAGCTGCGCCGACGACCGCGAACGGGTGACGGTGTTCAGTGTTTCCTTTGCCACATTTTCGCTGTGCAGCGCGCTGGGCACTTTTTTGGCCGGGCGGCTGCCGGGCCTGATAGGCTACCGCGGCACCATGCTGCTGGCGGGTGTTATCACGCTGCTGGTGGGTCTGATGCGCTGGGTGGCCCTGCACGATGACCGAAAAACGCCCGAGGCCGCGCGGCGCCGCCAACGCGCGCCGCTGAAAACCGTGCTGGATCGCAGGTTTTTCTCGTTTTTGGCGGTCATTGCGTTTCACGGTGCGCTCAGCAACACCATTGGCCCGTTTTCAACGCTGATCCTAAAATATCGCTGCAACTGGCCGGACAGCCGCATCTCCACGGTGCTGACTGTTTCGCTGGTGTGCGGGTTTCTGCTGGCGCTGTACACGCCGCGTCTGCAGCGCAAAATCTACCACGCCGGCATCTATGTGGGCGGCTATGCGGCGTTGATTGCCGTGCTGGCCGCGCTGGCTGTGATGGGCAATGTCTACCTGTTTGCCGTACTGTTTATCGTGCGCAGCGGGCTGGAAATCATGCTGAAAAACATGATCGACTCGGTGACCTACCTGACGCTTGACGAGGCGCAGAAGGATATCTATGCGGGCGCTCGCTCGCTGATGAAGGGCACTGTGGGGGCGCTTACGGCGTTGGTCGTGGGCGTACTGCTTAGCCGCGGCGATGTGGGCTTTGTATTCTGGCTGGCTGTGGGGCTTATGGTCTGCGCGGCAACGCTGTTTATCCTGTGTATCGCACCCCTGTTTCATGACAAAAAGAATGGAGAGCGACCCTTATGACCGAACTGTATCATTTTGACTGGAACGACCAGTCGGTGTTGTCCCGCGGGCGGCTGGCACCGCGCGTACATTTTTACCCCTATCAGGACGTGGACGCCGCACGGCAGGGCGAGAACTCTGCCCGTGTGCAAAGCCTGACGGGGCAGTGGAATTTCAACTGGTTTTCCTCCCCGCTGGAGGTGCCGGACGCATTGCTGCAAACCCCCTTTGATGCCGCCGCCCCCTGCCTGACCGTGCCGATGAACTGGCAGTATGCAGGGTACGGAAAACGCTGCTATACCGATCTTTTGTATCCCTTCCCAGCAGATCCGCCACATATCCCCATGCGCAATGAAACCGGTGTCTACCGCCGCGCCTTTACGGTAACGCCGCAGCACGGCAGCCGTGTTATGCTGCGCTTTGAGGGTGTGGAAAGTGCGTACCATCTGTATGTAAACGGTCAGGCGGCAGGATATTCGCAGGGCAGCCGTATGCCCGCTGAGTTTGATATTACCGAGCTTGTCCATGACGGCGAAAATCAACTGGCGGTCGTGGTATACCAGTACAGCGACGGTACCTATCTGGAAGATCAGGACATGTGGTGGCTGGGCGGTATCACCCGTGATGTTGCCCTGCTGAACCGCCCGGCCTGCTATTTACGGGACATGGTGCTGGACCCCGACTACGACACGCATACCGGCGAGGGCATCCTGCGCCCCGTGCTGCCGCTTTCGGTGCAGGGCGGCCATGTGGAACTGACGGTCTATGACAAAAACGGTACGGTACTGGCACATACGGCGCATCCCGCAGATGAGGTGCGTGTTCCTGCTGTGCGGGCCTGGACGGCCGAGACCCCGACGCTGTACACCGTGGTGGCTGCCGTGTACGATGCCGACGGCACGCTGACCGAGGCTGTGCCGCAGAAAATCGGTTTCCGCCATATTGCGATAGAAAACGGCGTACTGACGCTGAACGGGCGGCCTATCTTTATGCGCGGTGTCAACCGCCACGAGTATAACCCCAAAACGGGCCGTGCCGTCACCTGTGCGCAGACCCGCAGCGAATTGCAGATGATCAAGCAGGCGGGACTGAACGCCATCCGCTGCTCGCACTATCCCAACAACCCTTTCTTCTATGATTTGTGCGAGGAGTTAGGCCTGTATGTCATCGATGAGTGCGACCTGGAAACCCACGGCTTTGAACCGCTGGGCAAGGATACCCGCCTGAACAGCGACCCGACCTGGCGCGAGGCATATCTTGACCGCATCGAGCGCATGGTCGGGCGCGACCGCAACCGCGCCTGCGTGGTGATGTGGTCCCTGGGCAATGAGTCCGCCTACGGCCCCAACTTTAAGGCTATGTACGACTGGTGCAAGCAAAACGAGCCGACCCGTCCCGTACACTACGAGGGGGACTTCAAAAACCAGAGCGTGGATGTTTCCAGCACGATGTACTCGACCATCGGTATGCTGAAGGAGCTGGACACCCAGCAGGACCCGCTGCGCCCGCATATCCACTGCGAGTTTGCCCATGCCATGGGCAACGGCCCCGGCAGCCTGCAGGAATATTATGAAGTGTGCGAAAATTCCCGCCGTATTCAGGGAATTTTTGTCTGGGAATTTAAGGATCACGGCGTATACGAAAAGCTGCCCGACGGGCGCGAATGTTACCGTTTTGGCGGCGAGTACGGCGAGAAATTCCACAACGGCAACTTCTGCATGGACGGGTTGGTGCGCTCGGACGGCGTGCCCTCGCCGGGATTCTTCGAGTACGCCCGCGTGGCCGAGCCGGTGCACGTTGAGGCGTTTGATTTGGCGCGCGGCAATGTGCGGGTGAAAAACCGCTTTGATTTCCTGACATTGGACGGCTTTGTATGCCATGGCCGCGAGCTGTGGGACGGTGTGCCCCAAAAAGAGTTTACTTTGCCGATGCCCGCTGCCGCACCCCGCAGCACGTTTGAGTTGACTCTGCCAGAAAACATGGGGGAGGGCTGCCCCGTCGGCAGCCTGGTAACGCTGGAGTTGGAATTCCGCACAAGCACTGCCCTGGGTGGGCTGCCGCAGGATTGGCCGGCCGGACGTGCCGGCGTCGTTCTGCGCGAGGAAACCCCCGCGCCCGCCGCCCCCGCCGCGCCCGCCGCCTGTGAACGGCAGGGATATGCCCTGTATGTCAGCGGAAAGGATTGGTCCTTTGTGCTGGATCCCGTGCAGGGGCGCATCTGTGAGTACATCTGCCGCGGACAGCGTCTGCTGGAGCATGGCCCCGAACTGAATTACAACCGCGCGTATATCGACAACGACATCAAAAACCAGCCCCAGTGGAACGAAAAACACCTGCACTCGATGCGGATGTGCGTATCCGCCATTGACTGGCAGCAGGAGCAGGACGCCCTGGTAATTCGCGTTGAGGGAAAATTCTCGCCTGAGGCGATGGATTGGGGCACCGATGTCACGGTGACTTATCGCGTCTTTGCCGACGGCACACTGACAGTGGCGCTGACCGGCGATTTCTACGGCCCTGCACCCACCGAACTGCCCAAAATCGGCAGTGAACTGCATGTTCCCGCTGACCTGCACTGCGTGACCTGGCGCGGCTTTGGCCTGGGTGAGTGCTACTGTGACAGCAAGCAGGCGCAGACAGACGGTATCTGGCAGCAGCAGGCGGCCGATATGGGGTTTGCCTACTCCTGCCCGCAGGATAACGCCAACCGCACGGGTGTGCGCTGGGCGGCTATGCAGGCAGAAAACGGCGCAGGTCTGGCTATTGCCGCCGACCGCCCGTTGGACATGGCGGTGCGCCGTTACAGCGATGAGCAGCTGCAAAATATCGCACACGACTGCGAACTTACGCCCGATGCCGACCGCCTGTACCTGCACATGGACTACCGCAATTCCGGTTTGGGCAGCGGCAGCTGCGGGCCAATCGCGATGGCGCAATATAAGGCGTATCCCATTCACTACGCATGGAAAATGGCCTTTGCGCCCATGAGGCCCGACGAGGACGCCCCCCGCGCCGCCCGCCGCGCTATGGCAAGGCTGTAAGGCATTTTGCGGTATAAGAACTTATGCAACATCATGAAAGGGGAACCGTTTATGTGGAAAGACCGGTTTTGCCAGCCCATCCGCGACCTGCTGGCCGATGACGCCTGGCTGGTAGCGGAGGAAGGCTACCACCCGCGTGAGCAGATCGTCTACGAAAGTATCTTCTGTTTGGCCAGCGGCTACATGGGCAGCCGTGCCAGCGCCGAGGAGGGCTTTTGCCGCCGCACACTGCCCGCCAACTATATCAACGGTGTGTTTGACCGTTCCGAGGCATTCCAGCGCGAACTGGCCAACACGCCCGACTGGTGCAAGCTGAAAATGTACTATCAGTGCGAGCCGATCGCCCC
This sequence comes from uncultured Gemmiger sp., assembly GCF_934561205.1. Classification (GTDB taxonomy): domain Bacteria; phylum Bacillota; class Clostridia; order Oscillospirales; family Ruminococcaceae; genus Gemmiger. The sequence continues at coordinate 26,107 of NZ_CAKTFU010000009.1, forward strand.
CGAGGAGGGCAACACGCCCGAGGACTACCTGCGCGTGCTGGATATGCAGCACGGTCTGCTGGCCAAGCGCTATGTCACTCAGGCGGCGGACGGCCGACGCACCAAGGTGGAAATTCTGAAATTCCTCAGCCGCGCCCACGGCTGGTGCGGCGGGTTTAAGGTCTGGCTGACCCCGCTGAACTACGGCGGTTTGCTGGAATTTGAAAACATCATCGATGCCACCGTCACCAACTTTATTGACTTTCCGCGTTTCCGCGTCAAGCATATCCGCACCACGGACCTGCGCGCGCTGGACGGCTTGGGCTGCTATCTGGGATGTGAGACCCGCGACTTCAAGCTGCCCGTCGGCACGGCGGCGGGGGTGCGCATTGTGGACGAGCAGGGCAGAGATATCCTGAAAAGCCGCGCGTTCCGCCCCTACGGCGAAACTGCCTGCGAGTTCGTGGACGCCTACTGCCGGGAAGGGCAGACCATCTGCGTGGAAAAATATGCCGCCGTCTGCACAGGACGCGATGTGCCCGAATCTCAGGTGGCCGAAACGACCCGTGCGCGGTTGCAGGCCTTTGTGGACACCGGCTTTGACGCCGAGCTGCAGGCACATCTGGCCGAGTATGCCCGCCTGTGGCACCGCGCGGACCTGGAGCTGACCGGCGATGACCGCCTGCAAAAGGCGCTGCGGTTCAACATTTTCCATCTGATGTCTACCCCCAGCCGGACCGACAACCGCACCAACATCGGTGCCAAGCTCATCCACGGCGAGGAGTACGGCGGCCACGCGTTCTGGGATACCGAACTGTTCCTGCTGCCTTTCTTTGACTATGTTTTCCCCGAAGTGGCGCGCAATCTGGTGGATTACCGCTATCTTTTGCTGGACAAGGCGCGGGAAAACGCCGTCAAAAACGGGTTCCGCGGCGCCAAATACCCGTGGGAGTCGGCAGACACTGGCGATGAGGAATGTCCTGCCTGGACCATTGAGCCGGACGGTTCCTGCTACCGCTGCTATGTGGCCGACTACGAGCACCACGTCACGGCGGCCGTGGCTTACGGCGGTGTGCACTATTTTGAGCTGACAGGGGACGAGGATTTCTTTGACCGTGAGGGGCTGGAAATTCTCTGCGAGACCGCGCGGTTTTGGGTGTCCCGCCTGGAATACAACGCCGAAAAAGACCGCTACGAGATCTGCAAGGTCACAGGCCCCGACGAATGGCATGAACCGGTGGACAACAACGCCTACACCAACTATTTGGCGCGGTGGAATATCCGCAAGGCGGTGGAATACCTGGCCCTTTATAAAAAGGAAAAGCCTGAGGTTTACGCACGTCTGGCACAGCGCATTGACCTGGCAGAGGACGAGCCGAAGCGTTGGAGCGAGCATGCCGAAAAAATCTACCTGCCCGACACCAACGGCGTCATTGAGCAGTTTGAAGGTTACTTTGACCTTGCGGACGCTGTCATCGACGAGTGGGACGAAAACAACATGCCGCTGTGGCCCAAGGCCCTGGCCGAGATACCCAAAGAGCAGCGCTGTATCCTGAAACAGGCCGATGTGGTCATGCTGATGTACCTTATGGAGCATGAGTTCAGCGCCGAGACCCAGCGTCTGAACTTTGACTATTACGAGAAACGCACGCTGCATCGTTCGTCCTTGAGCCCCAGCATCCACTGCCTGATGGGGCTGCGCGTGGGCGAAAGCGAGCACGCCTACCAGTATCTGTGTCGGTCGGCGTATGTGGATATCGACAACAACCAGCGCAATACGCGCGAGGGTATCCATGCAGCCTCGGCGGGCGGCACATGGCAGTGTGTCACGCTGGGCTATTGCGGCATGTCCACCACCGACACGGGTGAGCTTTGCTTTACGCCGCATCTGCCCGAACAATGGCAGCGCGTGCGGTATCATATCCGCTGGCGCGGTGCCGACCTGCGTATTACCGTAACGCAGGACGGTGTGGACGTTGAGCAGGAAAACGGCACACAGCCCGTTATATACCTGTGCGGCGGCGAGCGTCGGACGGCCCGCAGAATCTGAAAAGAAGGGGAAACCTATGCTGAACTGTGTGATTTTTGACCTGGACGGGGTGCTGGTATCTACCGATGAGCTGCACTACCGTGCATGGAAGGCCATCGCCGAAAAGCTCGGCGTTCCGTTTACACGGCAGGACAACATGCGCCAGCGTGGTGTCAGCCGCATGGAATCGCTGGAGGTCGTGCTGGAAAAATGCCCGCGCACCTTTACGCAGGACGAAAAACTGGCCCTGGCTACCGAAAAGAATGATCTGTACCGCGCCATGCTGACCGATTTAAGCCGGGCAGATGCCCTGCCCGGTGTGCGCGAAACGCTGGCTATGCTGCGTGAGCGCGGTGTAGTCACGGCGGTGGGATCCTCCAGCAAGAATACGCCGGAAATTTTGCAGCGCACCGAGTTGGGGGACGGTATGCAGGTGGTGGTCAGCGGGCTGGACATCACCCACTCCAAGCCGCATCCCGAGGTGTTTGCCAAGGCGGGCGAGCGCGCCGGCTTTGCTCCGCAGCAGTGCCTTGTGGTTGAGGACGCCGAAACGGGCGTGCGTGCCGGCAAGGCGGCGGGTATGCGCGTGCTGGCGGTGGGGGCTGCCAAGGACAACAGCGAGGCGGATTTCCGCTTTGCAACCCTGGCGGAGACATTGCCCCACTGGGACGAGATTTTTTCTGCATTTGAACAGGCATAAAAGGAGCGTGTAACGTTGCAGCAAACAAAACAGGAAACAAAGGCCTGGGCGGCGGACCTGCTCTGCCTGCTGGTGGCGGGCATCTGGGGTTCGGGCTTTATTGCCAGCCAGATGGCCATTGACGCCCACATGAGCGCCGCGCTGATCATGGCGCTGCGTTTTGCGCTGGCCGCTGTGGTCATGCTGGCGGTCTGCCTGCCTAAGCTCAAGCGGCTGCGCCTGCGCGATATCAAAATGGGCGGGCTGGCAGGTGTACTACTGTTCGGCGCATTTTATACGCAGATCGTCGGCCAGCAGCACACAACGGTATCCCACTGTGCTTTTTTGACCGCGACCAACGTGGTCATGGTGCCTTTCATCGTCTGGGCGGTCAGCCGCAAACGGCCGTCTGCCAAGACCTTTGTGCTGACCGCCACGACCCTGCTGGGTATCGGTGTGCTCAGTATTACACCGGGCAGTTTTTCGCTCAGTTTTAACTACGGCGATGCCATGACTCTGTTGTGTGCCTTGCTGTTTGCCCTGCACATCACCACGCTGGGCTGGGCTACCCGCGGCGCGGACGTCATGCTGATCAACCTTGTGCAGCTGGCCACGGCGGCGGTTATTTCGGCGGTGGTTTTTCTGCTGACCGATGCGGGCGCAGCGGCAGCGGCAGATTTGCAGCACGGCCTGCCCGCCGTCATCTATCTGGGACTTTTTAGCACCTGTCTGTGCTATTTTTTGCAGACACTGGCGCAAAAACACACCACCCCTGCCCAAGCCGGTGTGCTGCTTTCGACCGAGGGGCTGTTCGGCAGCCTGTTCTCGGTCGTGCTGGGCCTGGAAACCCTGACCACAAACTTAGTCATCGGCGGCATCATCATTATGGCGTCCATTTTGCTGATGGAACTGCTGCCGTCCAAAGAATAAGGAGCAGAAGATCATGAACGAGTTTCTTTCGTCTTTGCTGGAGACTGCCTCCGTAACCGGAAGCGAAACGCAGGCCGCTGAGGTTTTGCAGCCGTATTTTGCGCAAAAGGGCCTGGCCACGGTGCGCGATGCGAGCGGCAACTTCTATGCGGGCGATGTGTCAGGCAGCGCGGGTGTGCTGCTGGCTGCGCACATGGATGAAATCGGCCTGATGGTGACCTGCATCATGCCCGACGGCACGCTGCGTGTCTGCAGTGTGGGCGGCATTTATATCCCAATGTACTTTGGCCACCGTGTGCGCATTTATACGCGCGCTGGCGTTGTGTACGGCAGTGTGTCGGTCAACCGCGAGCTGTACCGCCGCAGCGAGTTCAAGGCCACCGATATCATTGTGGATATCGGTGCCTCCAACGCCGAGCAGGCCGCCGAATGGGTAGAAGTGGGGGACATTGCCACCTTTGATTCCGACTGGCGTATGCTGAAAAACGACTGCCTGAGTGGCCGTGCGCTGGATGACAAGATGGGGGTATACATCCTGTCGGAAACACTGACCCGTCTGCACGAGAACGGCAAGGATGCGCAGGTCTGCCTGTGCGCCACCGTGGGCGAGGAAACCGTCAAAAACGGCGCTTACTGGGCGGCATCCCGCCAAAAACCCAAGCTGGCTATCGTCGTGGATGTGACTTACACCAGCGACTACCTGCACGGTGCCGCCAAGGAGGAATGCGGTGAAATCCTGCTGGGCGGCGGCCCGGCCGTCTGCATCAACCCCATTTGCAGCCGCCGCCGTATTGAGCAGATCAGGCAAGCTGCCAAGCGTGCAGGTATTTCGCTGCAGTTTGAGGTTTCGGGCGAGCGAACCCACACCGACGCCGACGGGATCCATCAGGCAGCGGGCGGCGTGGAAATGCTGATCGTTTCGCTGCCGATGCGCTATATGCACTCTGCCTGCGAAACCGTAAGCCTGCAGGACGCAGAGACCTGCATCCGTCTGCTGACCGAATACCTGGGCAGTCTGCCCGAATAATCCGATCAAGAAAAAGCGCTGATGCACAGCTACGCCTGACAGCGCACTGACTCAATACAGCAGCCCCACCCTTGCCTTATGGCAGGGGAGGGGCTGCTTTTTGCAAAGAACAATCCTTGCAAAACGGAATGCAAGATTCTATCGTTAGGTTCGGCATAGCCATTGTACCGGATCACCCAATTTTGCAAAGTATGGGGCTTAAAACCCTGCGCATCACCGAGCCTTGCCCTGACCGCACCGCCTACCTCTGCCGCAAGCGCGGCGTATTGCACCCTTTCGGGGCGCAGCGGTTTTTTAATTTCTGTAAAACGGAATTGAACGGGAAGGAAATCGACGGCAAGTGAAGTTATACCTAGTAACAGATAAGAACATATAAAGCGTATAGGCAAGCCCCACAAGGCTCAAAACGGTTCAAAACCGACGGAAAGCCTTGCGGTGCTTTTTTAGCAATTTTTCTAAAGAAATTTCGCTCCTATCCTGACATCATGGGGTATGCAGCTCTTGCCCGCAGAGCATAACTTTGGCGCAGAAAGTACCATTTTGATAGGTAAATGTACTTGTACCGCCGGTCTTTTCTGCAATATGGGTGACGGACTGGATGCCGATCCCGTTACCCTTCCGTTTGGATGAGCGGAAAACGCCGTTCTTTTCGTTGACCTCGCCGTCAAACGCATTTTCAACCTCGACCAGAAGAATCCGATTACTATGTACATAGGCGGTTATTTCGATTTGCCGCCTGCCCGGAGCGGTGCGAAGGCTCGCTTCCAGCGCATTTTCCAGCAGGTTGGACAGCACCATGCACATATCGATCTCATCGATCGGCAGTGTTTCCGGCAAATCGAGTCTGGCGCGGAAGGGGATCTCCTCGCGCTTTGCCATGGCACAGTAATAGCCGACAACACTGTCAGCCGCACGGTTTTCGCTGAAGCACATATCAAGATTCGGAATGCGGGCGACGGTTTTTGCGAGGTAGCTTTTCAGTTCCTCCGAATCACCCGCCTCGACCAGCACAGAAATTTGATTGAATTGGTGGCGCATATCGTGCCGTGCCTGCCGCGCTTCTTCGATAGCAGTCTTAAGGCTCTCATAGCGCTGCTGCTGCATGGAAAGAAACTGGTTTTCCTGCTGCAGTTTCGCATTACGGTTAAGGCTGGTTGCCATCAGCAGAAAAACCGCATTAAAGCAGAACATAAAAATCAGAAGTGCGCTGCTTAGCACAATATAGCCCTGCAGCACGCGCCCGGTCTGCAGCGTTGTCTGATAGCGCGGAATCATAAAAAGGTTCAAAAGAATGAACGCCAGCGGCAGGACCCAGAACACATACCAGGTTTGCGCAAAATTATCGTCCTCGACCATCGCACGCACCGTATGTGACGCAGGATAATACGCGGCCAGCACAGTGATCCAGCAAACAGCGTTATAGAACACGCAAGCCCCAAGGCAGAGCCACGGTTCGTCCGTCGGCAGCTGCTGATCCCGGATGATCGCGGCGCTGACAGCGCGGGACAAGCTGTTCACGCACGCGAACACCGCGCAGACGGACAGCGCAATCGTGCCGGATTTCCAGAGGGAGATGGTAAGCGTTCGGGTGTACAGGCAAATTGCAGCCAGTGCGACCCCTGCAAGGGCAAAGAACGTAGAAGCCCGAAGCCGATAGCAGGCAAGCCCGCTGCCGATACACAGGCACGCCATCAAGGGGAGAAGCCATGCGGTCAGCCTTCCCGGTGACTGCTTCAGATAGGTTTTTACGGGGAAATATCCAAGCAAAAGACCGGGGAGTACGACGAGCAACTCCAAAATCGGACGCAGAATTTCTTTCATCTCATACGCTCCCTTTGCAGCAGAAATTCCATAAACGCCTGCCGGGCAGGCTTCAAAAGTTCCTGACTGACATAGGCACTGCTGCCGTCTGTCATACAGAAGGCGCCATCCCGAAAATCAGCGGCGTGCTCTAAATTGACGATCACGCCTCTGCCGCAGACGAAAAAGCGGGGGTCTTTTTTCAGCGGTTCGGTGAATTCCTTGAAGCTTTGGCGTGTGGCCAGCGTTTTCCGGGCAGTCGTGCGGATGTTGATCCTGTGGGCAAAATGCTCTGCCGAAATAATATCCCGATAGCAAAGACGGACATCGCTGCCGTTAGCTTTCACCGTCAGGACCGGCTCAGGGCGGGGAAGTCTTGCAAGCATCTCGGCAAGCAGGGCGGAAAGATCTTCCTCCGAAAAGGGCTTCACGAGATAGTGAAGCGCACGCACCTGAAAGCCTTCCAGCGCGTGGTCGGTCGAGGTCGTGGTGAAGATCAGAAGGCAGTCTGCATCCGTCTTGCGCAGCTCCTTGGCAGCGTCCATGCCGCTCATCCCCTGCATATAAATATCCAGAAATGCGGCGGTAAAGCGCCGCTCTTTTTCTGCGGCGAGAAAGCTCTCGCCGCTTTCAAATTCCAGAATTTCCGCCTTTGCGCCGCACTGGTTCAGCTGCCGTGCAAGGCGCGTTTTTAGCAGTGCGCGCTCGGTTTCCAGATCATCCACAATTGCTATTCTCATGCCGGACTGACTCCTTCGGGAAAGATTCTGCTTAGATTATACCACAACTTTCCGGCTCCGGCACAGCGAAAACCCCGATTTCGTGCCGGAATCGGGGCTTTCGTGCCAAAAGGCTTGAAAAGCGCGAAGCATTCCGTATACTGAAAGCAGAAACAGTCAACGACGGCAGGAAAAAGGGGAGGAGGGCGGAGCGCTATGTACCACATTGCCGTGCTGACAAAGAATGAAACACAGGAGATTTTTTACACAGAGCAGCTTTCGCGGTTCTGCTCCGAGCGCGGTCTGTTCCCGAAGGTAGATTGCTACCGCGGGCAGGAGGTGTTCTTTGAGGTCACGCGCAAAAATGCGCCGACCAATGCTGTAATTGCCCTTCCGGGTGTGGATGGGCTAAATGCGGTGGAACACCTGCGAGCGCTTTTTCCGGAAACGCGCATCATCTGGTGCAGCGAGCTGGATTTTTCCCTGCACGCATTTCGGCTGCGCGTGGACTACTTTCTGCTGGAGCCGATAACGGAAGAAGCGTTTCGGCAAGGACTTTGTGCATGGGTAGAGGAAAAACAACCGTCTGCTTCGTACCGAGCGGATCACAACCAACATAGCAAGGAGGATCACCGATGAAAAAGAGAAACCCGATTCCATCTGTATGTAGTTTCCTGCTGGCAGGAACCCTGACCCTGTCGATGGCAGCCTGCAGCGCAGCACAGACACCGGCACAGGATACCGCAACACCTTCACCGACTGCTGCCGCTGCACCTGCTGAGACAGCGGCACCTTCTGCGCCGGTATCCGGTGCGCTTCCCGTGAAGGCTCTGCAGCCCAAACAGGTCGAGGAAAACCCTTACATGGCAAAAAGTGATGCGAACATCCATCACGACGGCTATAACACCGATTCAACCGATGAGATCCTGCCGCTCGGCATCTATCCGGAGATTCACGTTTCCTATGAAACGACAAATCCGAATGCATCGCCCGCCATTTACTTTGACAGCTACGGTCACGCAGTCGTTCCGCTGCTCGGCGGCATCGCCATCCGCAATCTGAATGCGGAAGAAACAACGACGCTCGGTTATTTTTCCCCGAAGCAGCATGACGGCGGCAACTACCTGATCCAAAGCTCCTATACTTTTCTGGACGCTGAAAACCGCATCGTCTGCCCGACCAGCAACAACCATGTACTGATGCTCCGCACAACGGATGAGGCGGGCAATGTCCTTCCCGAGTTTGAAAAGGTACTCGACATCGACATCAAGGCAGCGGCAGAGAACGCGCTCGGCAAGGAATTGACACAGAATCTTCTTTCCGTGGTCTTTGATTACGATGGGAACCTCTGGTTCGCCACCGGCGGCTTCCGCATCTACCCCGAGCGCCAGCAGCAGGGTGTTCTCGGCTACATCGCTCATTCAGCAATCGAAGCGATTCTCAACGGTGAGCAGACCGACCTGTCGAAGGCGGTTTTCGTCTACGAGCTGACGCCCGGTGAGGGCGCGGAGAACGGCATCGCCGCTTCCAAAGACGGCGCGGTCATTCTGACCAACATGAATTGCTATCTGCTGCGCGCCAACCATGGCGTTGAGGCTGTCTGGTGTACACCGTATGAGAGCGTCGGCGCGAAGGTCAGCGGAGAAGGCGATAAGACCACCGGCGGCGGTCTTGCATGGGGCGGCGGTTGCTCTCCGACGTTGACGCCGAACCTTGTGATGTTCACCGACAATGCAGACCCCGTGAATCTTCTTGCGCTCGACATGAAAACCGGTGAGGTCGTGGCAAAAATGCCGGTGCTTGATGATCTACCCGATGGCTATCAGGTGGCAATCGAGAACTCTGCCATCGTCTACGATGATGGCGAGGGTACGGTCAGCACGATTGTATGCAACTGGTTCGGCGCAGGCAACGCAGGTCTTGCCGACCCCAACAACGATTCTTCGATCCAGAGCTACGCCAACATCTATGACCAGAATTGGCTGATGAAGGGCAATGCCATGATTGCCCCCGGCGTCGAGCGCGTGGACACCGTAAAGACCGACAGCGGGTACGAGATGAAGAGCATCTGGACCCGAAATGACTTGAGCGACACCTCGATCATGAAGCTTTCCACAGCAACGGGCTATATCTACGGCTATGTGCAGGATCTGACCACGGGTATGTGGCAGTATATCATTCTTGACTTTGCTACCGGCGAAACCGTCTTTACGATGGATGTATCCAACAAGTACGGCTACAACAATATGGCCATCGGTATGTACACCGGCAACAGCGGAAATGCACTCTACTGCCCGACCGGCTATCTGGAGCTGCTTCGCCTGCAGGACCGCTTTGTCTATCTGCCCGAGCTTCCGTACCGCGAGGTCGATCTCGATCAGGCGGCAAGAAATGTCCTTTCGCAGGATCAGTTTGCACAGGACGGCGGCGAAGGTACGGTTGCAAGCTGGTGCAACACCGCGACCATCCGCAATGTGCATCCCAGTACCACGGTAGCCTTCCGTATGAATAACCTATCCGGCAACGTCTCCGATTTGACGCTCTACGCCTATGGTGCAGACGGCAAGCTGGCAAAGGTTGTCTCCGAGCTGTGGTCGATCACGGACGAAACCGGCGCGGCTGTCACTGAGCTGACGGACGGTGTACTCTATGAGCTGCGCGTGACCGTTGCCGATGGTGGCGATTTCGACCTGAGCGAAACGGAAAAAGAAATCAAGCTATCCATTGTGCTTGGAAAATAACTCGGCTCGGAATCCGGCGTTTTGAACGCTGGATTTTTTATAATATCAGCCGTGTCCACTATGGCAAGTGATTCATAGATTCTTCAAAGCGTTACTTGCAAAACTTAATGCAAAATTCTACTGTCAGGTATTTTTTGCAAAGGTAAACGCAATCTTTGGGGCAAATAAACAAGTGCATTTTAAGTTATAACTGCGGAGAAATCGACATTGAGAAGCATTTTCTGTATAGCAAACAGGGAAAGCTGCGCTATTTTGCAAGACTTAACGCAAATTTCCCTTGTTTCAGAAATATTGCATTAAGTCCTACAATTGCGGCGGGGTGCAACATTTTTACATTAAAAGGTATTGCTAAGTTTTTCCTGGCAATACCATCCGGTTTGGTACGTCAGTTATTGCAGCAGTTCTTGCTTCGGGGCTGAAATTCTGCATTTTTTCAGCAGTGAGGGGCGTAGTTGAATATCCATGGCCGGAATTTTCCTCAGATCGAATTTGGTAAGCAACTGCGACCCCATAAGGAATTCAGCAACTTCAATGGGCGATTTGTCATGCAAACGCGCTCTAGGATAGCTGTTAATATGACTCATCATCAGGTCAACGGCATCCTGTGTCAAGCAGTCAAAAGAGGTACTTTTGGGTAAAATTTGGCAAATAAACTCGTGGTTCTTTTCTACGCTGCCCTTTTGCCAAGAACAATAGGGGTCACAGAAAAACACCTGAGTGCGTGCCTTTCCGTTATCCGCGTGTTCAATTCCGTAGACATTGCGAAATTCCGTGCCTCGGTCAGTAAGAATCACGCCAAACAGCTTGCGAAAGGCAGCGGCACCCATCGTTACATACAATGTATTCAGCGCTTCAATCACGCAATCCTGCGTATCGCGTTCCAGTAAAATAGCAAGCATCAAATTGCAGCTGCGAAAAATGAGCGTCAGCAATGCTTTGCCTCCCGGACGACCAATAACAGTGTCCATTTCACAAACAGAAACATCCGGATTGCTTTCCATAAAAGCTTTGAAATCTTCGTATGTACGTCCCTTTGAAAACTCCACATCATTTGCGCCGCGGGTTTTGTGCTTGTAGCGAGTCTTAAAACGAACCTTGCGCGGCATATCCAGATTGCGTGCTGTCAGCAGGCATTTGTCAACATAGTTGTACAGCGTCCGTTCACAGCAGGGAAGTTTGTCCTTGCTGGTAGCAAACACAACATGAACAGATTGGCGGTTCAGCAGTTGTGGGGAAACGAGGTCATCCAGATATTGCAGTTCTTCCGGCTGCAAGGACACATCCCTGCGAGATTCGCTCAGCAGGTCATCTGCAACGACCTGCGCGCGTTTTGCATCGTAACGGAATTTGACATCCCGACAGGTCCTAGCAGCCCACTGTGGGCAGCCGTTGCAGCAGTGCGGAGCTTTGGTAAGGCGTGTGCAGTGGCTCGGCTGGTAGTCCGGGCAGCGTGGCGAGAGACAGACCTCGGCACAATCAGCGCAGCTTGTACGGTTACAATCGGCGCTGCAAAGGTTTACCATCGCGCAGACATTTACATGGGCACAGAGCGCGGTGTGGTTAGCGCTGGTTTTGACTTGATAGCGGTTGCGGATGATTTCGCGGGAGATTGTAGAATCGCTCTTACACAGACGCTGAGCGATCTTGTGGAGAGATGTACTGTTTTCCAACTCCTGCTGGATGACAAGACGGTCTTCATAGGCTAAATGCTTGTGTTTCATAATGGCTACCTCTATATAAAAGCAGCCGCATTGTAGGAAACAATGATACATTATTATAAAACGCATTTACACCTATTTGCAAAACTAAAAGCTGCATCTTGCATTAAGTCCTGCAAAATTGCGTTAAAAAATGCAAGTGACAAGCAAAAAAATTGCCAATCCAAGTCGGGGAAGTGATATATTAAGATCGTTGAGCGCGTTTCGCTAAATTCAGGTTTAGCGAAACGTAGGGGGAGAAAACAATCGTATTTCCACAATTTTACTTCTTTGTCACTTGCACTTTTTAACGTTTTACTTCTTGCGGCGCTTATAGTCATCCTCAATGGCTTTCTTCCATGCAGTGCTTATAGGAGCAGCACAGCGAACGGCAGAGACTGCTTTGTTGAGGCATTCGTAGTTGACCGCAGTACCAACAGAATCGCAGCAGTAGTCTGCGGCGTGATCAGCATCGATACCCATATGCCGAGCCGTTTCAACGGCATCGATGTTGGCGCCGAGGAACAGGAACTCCCAACCGTGCCTTGATTTCTCGGATTCAATCATGGAGCGCACTTTTTCCACGCTGTAATGTCGGCTTGCATTTTCCATCCCGTCCGTTGTGATAATAAGCAGCGTGTGCTCAGGAACATCCTCAGGTTGGGCATATTTGTGGATGTTTGCAATGTGATGTATAGCACCACCGATGGCATCAAGCAAAGCAGTGCAACCACGAACCTGATATTCCTTTTCGGTAAGAGCCGGTACATTTTCAAGCTTCAGTCGGTCGTGGATCACTTCAGAATAGCTGTCGAACAGCACCGTTGAAACCAAAGCCTCTCCGGGTTCCTTCTTCTGTTTGGCAATCATTGAGTTGAAACCGCCGATCGTATCGGCTTCCAAACCACTCATGGAGCCGCTGCGGTCGAGAATGAACACGAGTTCGGTCAGATCCTTTTTCATAATAAAACCTCCGGTAAGTATAATAGGGATACTTGGAAGCTGTTTGCCTTCCTTGTATCCCTATTATAGTTATCAGAAGAATGGATTTGGTCGCTTTGAAAGCGACATCATGCACCAATCAGCTGCTGGTCAAAAGCGAAGAGAGCCTCATTGATTTCGAATACGTTGTAATTTCCTTGCTGAATGAAATACTCTACGATCACATCTGCTTTGTTGGAGTGAGACAAGGCAAATCCGGCCTTCTCCAACATTTCCTTGATTTCTGCCAATGGGAGTTTTAGTGCTAACGCAAAGGCAAGAACGGTTGTTTTTCGGGGCTTATAGAATTTGTCATTGCGAATCTTGGAAAACAGCTTACGGTCGATGTTTGCGTTCCTATAGCATTGAGAGTCTGTCATTCCCTTTTCGTCGATCTTGCGAAGAAGCATTTCAGAAAAGCTCTCATCCAGTTGATTTACAACCACCTCAAGAGACGATGGTTCGGAAGGAGCAGGTGCTCCGCAGATCGGGGGCGCTTCGAAGGCGAAAGATTCGCTCACGACAGGGCTTTTTCGGCTTAGCTTGCAGAGGAGCCGGTCATCATGGATATCCACATAGTGGTCGTCAATGTATGCAGCAATATCAGAGTACAGTTTGCTGCTGATTTGATATGCGCACTTATCGAATACGACAATGTATGCCTGCATATCGTTCTTTTCCAAAAATGCAGTGATGGTACTTGTAGCGATTTTGAGAGCCTTGTCTTTGGGATAGCCGTATATGCCGGACGAAATCAAAGGAAACGCAATAGACTCGCAGCCATACTCTTTGGCAAGTTCTAAGGAACGCTGATAGCAGGAAATCAGCGCTTGTTCTTCCCCGCTATGTCCACCATTCCAGACGGGTCCCACTGTATGTATGATGTATTTGCAGGGCAGCCGGTATCCTTTTGTGATTTTTGCATCACCGGTTTTGCATCCGTGCAGCGTTCGGCATTCCGCCAGAAGCTCCGGACCGGCAGAGCGATGGATGCAGCCATCGACTCCCCCACCACCAAGCAGCGAACTATTGGCAGCATTTACGATGGCATCGACGGACATCTTCGTTATATCATTTCGAACAATTTGTAACGGCATGCGTTGTTGCACCTCCTCAGAAAACGGCACGAAGTGTGTTTGAGCTTATTATATCACAGTTTGACAAAACAAAGTACTGATTTTGACAATAAAGAATAAGAAGTTGTACCCGTATCCTCTGTACATTGCCAAGCGATGCAAAGTCCCCGAAAGGGGGTAACCGGCGCGGGAGCGACGGTTAGCAAGCATTGCATATGGGACCCATTTGTATCGTTCAGGGACACCCTGAAACCCATTTTTAACGCCACCAAAAAGTGAAGGAGGTCGATACATGATATCGGCCTCCCATTTTTTTCATCATTGCAAGGAGATACGGAAGTCGAATCCGCACCGCTGCGGGGCATCCTCGATCCATACTCATTCCTCAGGCGTGTAGCCTGCGGATAAGTTTGAATGCCACTTCATGTTCCAGCACAAGCGGCTTATCCATGGCAAAGAATACAAGCCCGCTGGTGGTGGCGGTCACCGGAGCCACGACTTGCGCTGTGAACGGATCGAGGATTTCCCCTATCGTATCTCCGTACTCCACCTCCTGCCCCGGTACGCGCAGCGCACGGAAAATTCCCCCGGCCGGTGTCAGCACCGTGGCAAGGTCGTTCTCGTTGATAACTGTGGAAAGGTATCCGTTGTGGCAGGCATACTTCACCACACCGACACGGCTCAGATACCGCAGTACGGCACTCACCGCCTGCGTTGCGCTTTCCTCGTCTATATTTGCCGTTTCCTTGGTATAGATGCTGAACGCATTGCTCTCCCAGATCTGCCAGTTATAGTTCAGGGTGGTGGTGTCGATCGGCTTTGGCGTGCGCATGACCACATAAGGCAGCCCGAACAGGTTGCCCAGTGACGAGGTCTGATAGCCGGTATCCATAATGCGCACATGGGGAACAAAGTCACCCGGCAGGTAGAAGCTGGCAAAGTGGATCCCATAGCGGTAGCCCCTGACCGCATCAAAGAGAGCACCCGCAATGCGCTGGGTCGTTTCTCCCTGCATATAGCCGGGGAACATACGGTTGATGTCTGTATTGTCCATCGTCCAGAACCGTTTTCCCACATTCATAGAATAGCGGTTCACGCAGGGAATGACCAGTATCTCGTGTCCCTGCAGGATCATCCCCTGCTTTTCCATCGCCGTTAATGTCTTGACAAGGCGTGCGCAGACATACATCTGCTGGATCTCGTTGCCGCGTATACCGCCCACGATCGCGCAGGAGTGTTCGCCCTCACCGAAGCGGAGGCCTTCAAGGCGAAAGGGCTGGCGGTAGGGTGTTTCCATCTCGTAGAAAATTTCCTGTTTCATTGTGTTTCCCCCTCCATCAAGATGCGCGCCAGCAGGCTGCCGGGGCAAACCACAGGGTATTCCCGCAGGGTAAAAAGCAATCCGTCCACCGGCGCGGTGACCTTCTGCCGAACCGTACCCGTCAGGGGGTCCGCAATGATTCCCAGACACTGCCCTGCCTGCACCTTGCCGCTGTGAACGGTTTCCGGCACAAAAATGCCCGATGCATCCGCATTCAGGAACGCGACCTTATCCCGGCTTACGATGGGCGTGCGGGGACGCATGACCGGACCTGCCCACATGCCCTGTGTGTGCATCAGATTTAGAATCCCCTGCGTCAGCTGTTCTCCGTATCCGGGGGTCAGGCGCATACCCACACCCATCTCGACAACAAGGCAGTTCGTGCCGATCTCATTTAAGCTGTGGGCCAGCGTGCTTTGCAGCACCGTCGCGGCGGCATGGACCCATACAAAATCAATGTTCAGCTCCCGCGCCAGCGGCACCAGCGCATCCGCAGTTTCCTCCGATATGCGAACCTGCGGCATCTCCCGCAGATATATGTTGGAGGCGTGGATGTCGATCGCCAGGTCCGCACCGCGCATATCCTCGATAGCCTCATGGGCCATGTACTCTGCGGCGGGACCGTCCGTAGCGCCGGGGAATATGCGGTTCATATCCAGATCGAACAGCGGCACACCGCGTTGGATCGTGTTGATGCCCAGCGGGTTCAATGCGGGATAAATATCAACGGTGCCGCGTAAGTGTTCGGGATGCTGCTGAAGCTCCTGATTTAGAAGGAACGCCACATACTGCCCTTCCAGCTCATCACCGTGGATGCCTGTCACAACACAGATCCGTTTGCCGTCGTCGTTTTCCGGCAAAGGGGTTATATGATTTTTATGCAGCTCCCACTGCTCATGCACAGAAAGCCCTAAATCGGCTACAATTTGATCCATCTTTCCCTCCCCCTTTATAATTCTGTTACCCGCATACGGATACTCTGGCTCTGGGCTGCGCTGCCAAAGAAGATGCCCTGCTCTACGGGGCAGTCAGCAGAATCCCGCCCGACGCCGAAGCGCAGATACCGTTCATCGGCAGCGCAGTCGCGTGTGGGGTCAAATCCCTGCCAATGGTCCTTGTAATAGATCTCTGCCCACGCATGGGTGGCACCCTCCCCTACGCTGAGTCCCATGCAATACCGGGCAGACCACCCTGCAAGCCGTGCCAGTGCCACAAACACCTGCGCATAATCCTGACACACACCGAGGCCGCCGTGCAGAGCCTCCTCCGCCGTGGTGGTATTGTCGGTCACACCGGGCGTGTATTGCAGCAAGCTGTGTACAGCATGGCAGAGTGCCTCGGCAGCCTCATAGGTTCCGGCTTTTGGCATAGCGGAGGATACCTGCCGCAGCGTCCGTCCCGGCTGGGTGCGCAGACCGGGACAGCGGAACGCCGGGTTCGGCGCTGCCTTGTCCGCCCTGTTTTTATCCACAACAGTCACACCGCTGCTGGCGTATCGCAATTCCTTGTGCGGCTCTAACGCGCTGTACCAGTAGACGGTATTTCCAAAGCCATCCTGCAAGGGCTGCGGCAATGCGCCGGGTTCTACTGTGACTGCGCATTTTTCCAGCTGCTGCACCGCATCGGTCATCGGCACACAGCGCAGTGCAAGCTGATGCCCTGTCACGGGCGCCGAATACTGTACGGTTGTATCAAAAGAAAATTTTAAGCGTTTCATTGTGTTTTTATCTGCGGCGCAGAACTTCCCGCCCGCATCACCTTATCTATTGGGAAAAAGTTCCTCCACTGCCCGTACCAGAACAGGAACAGACGGGGTTGGCTTTTCGGTATCCAGAAGGGCATCCACCAGCATGGCAAGCGGCTCTTTGGCGGGCTTCAGCGGTGCTTTATACAGGCGGTTAAAAAGGCGTTCAAATTCCTTCCGGACTGCCTCCTGCGGGTAGTCCAGCCGCAGGTAGAGGTCTACCCTCTCCAGACTGGCACCCGTCTTGATGATGCCGCGGTTTTTATCGTCCGCTATCTTTTCTTCGCACGCCCCGCGAAACGCCATAATATCGTCCAGCACCCACTGCAATTCCACGGCAGGGCCGCTGCTCTTGGCAGCAAGCTCCATCGCGGATACCGCCATCTGCACATAAGCCAGCGTTTCGGAAGAAAGCATTTCCCGCAGGACAATGGCATTGTCATACGCATAGCTGAGCGATGCTGCAATGGACGATGGGTTTTCGGCATCAAAATAATACCGGCTGATAAAATCGGCGGTGTCGCGGTAATCTGCAGAAATGCCAAGGGACATGCAGTAGGCGGTAAAATCTGCCTCTCTGCCATCCGTGTAAGCATCAAACAGCGGGCGTGTGGTCTTCAGCGTCGTGTAGACCCGCTCCAGATAGCGCCCCAGCCAATACATACGATTTGTTTTATTTAATGTGACAGTACCCATGTGTCTTTAAACCTTCCTCCTTGCGAACTGTTTACCACAAAGCTGTCTGCGTCACGGCTGAACCGCGTCAGGCCGCTGGGCCATACCGTTGTTTTCGCACCGGTCAGCACAAAGGCGCGCAAATCCGCCTTGCGCGGCACTTCTTCGCTGTTTTCCATGATGGGCAGATCCTTGAAGTCGATGACCTCCTGCGCGATAAAACGCCTCGGCTCGTGCTGGATCAAATCGGCAAGATCGACAAGATTTTCCTTTGTGAGGTCGCGCCCGAATACTACGCCGTAGCCGCCGGCCTCCGCCACATCCTTGACGACCAGCTTTTCCAGGTTTGCCAACACATAGCTGCGATCTTTTTCATAAAAAGGCAAGTAGGTCGGCGCGTTGTGCAAAATTGGCTCCTCGCCCAGATAGTAGCGGATCATCTTAGGCACAAAATAGTAGATGCCCTTGTCATCCGCCGCGCCGTTGCCGGGGGCATTCAGCAGCGCCACATTACCGGCGCGGTATGCCCCCATAACACCGGGGATGCCGATCAGGCTTTCCGGCAGGAAGGTCGTCGGGTCCAGATACTCGTCGCTGATGCGGCGGTAAATTGCGCCGACCAGTTCCGGCCCCTGTTGCCCGCGGTAATAGACCTTGTTGTTTTCCACAAACAAATCCCCGGATTCGGCAAGAACGGCCCCCGTCTGCTCTGCCAGATAGCTGTGCTCAAAATAGGCTGCGTTGTAGCGACCCGGCGTAAAGATCACGTTGATGCCGCCGGTGTTCACATTGTCCATAACGCCGCGCAGAAGGCTGCCATATTGGCGGTTGTCCGCAATGTCATTGCTGCGGAAGGTGGCGGGGCTGCAGCGACGGCAAAGCTCCCGCGCAATCAGCGGATAAGATGCACCGGAGGGAATCCGCAGGTTATCCTCCAGAATGAACCAGCCGCCATTCTTGCCCTGCACCAGATCAATGCCGGATATATGGCTGTAAATGCCCTTGGGCGGTGTGAAGCCGTCACACACGGGCAGATACCCCGACCCCGCAAAAGCAAAATCCTCCGGCACAACGCCCTCCCGAATGATTTTTTTATCCCCATACAGATCCCGCAAAAACAGATTCAGCGCCGTGACACGCTGCACAAGTCCCTTGTCCAGCGTCGCAAATTCCTCTGCCGTGATAATGCGCGGCAACGGGTCAAAGGGAAAGAGTCTCTCTTGAAAAGAACCGTTTTTGTAAATACCAAATTTAACGCCGTAACGCGCCAGTTGGCGGTTGATACTATCCCAATGTGCTATAAGTTCCTGCATGGACTGCCGATCCCCTTTTCCATCATGAAATAAAAAAGGCGAAGATGCCCCCGAACGGGCATCTTCGCCTTTTTATTTAACAATTGTAGCGAATAAATTTGCTTTCGTCAAGTATTTGAATGCAAAAACTTATGAAAATTAAGCTTTTGGGCCTGCCGGCTGCAGCTTGTTTCAGTTCGCAATAAACAGCACGCCGAGTGTGCCCGGCCCGCAGTGGCTGGAGATGACACCCCCGGCTCTTGTTTCGTGAATTTCGCGGAATCTATGCAGGCTTTCCAGATAGGCACGGACTTCCTCGACCACCTCGCGGCTGCAACCGGAGTGCGTAATAAAAACCCTGTCGGTTCGGGCGGCTTTCAGGTCGGATTCCAGATCCTTTACATAGCTCATAATGGCGGTGTCGATTTTCCCACGGTACTTCTTTGTGGCGTGCATGGCGCCGTTTTCCACCACGATCTTGGGGTGCAGCTTCAGCGCGCTGCCGGCCAGTGCCGCCACGGCATTGCATCGCCCGCCGCGCCATAAGTATACCAGCGTATCCACCACAAAGCTGGCACGAACCTTAGGGATGATATCCTGAATCGCAGCGGTGATTTCCGCTGCCGAATGCCCCTGCCCTGCCAGAATGGCAGCTTCTATGACAAGAAGCCCGATACCGGTAGAAAGATTCTCAGAGTCGATCACCGTGACCAGCGCGGAAGCGTCCAGCTCCTCTGCGGCAAGGCGCATAACGTTGCCGGAAGTGGACATACTGCCGGAGATGGAAAAACAAATCACCTCACGCCCCTCCGCAACATAAGGGCGCAGCAGCGTTACGGCATCTTCCAAGGAAGGTGCCGAGGTTTTCGGCGTAGCTTTGTTTGCATCTGCCCAGCTGAATATACTGTCCGGCGAGATATCCTTTCCGTCGCGGTACTCTGCATCGCCCAACAGGATATGCAGCGGCAGAATGTCGATGCCGTATTTTTCTAAAAGCTCCTGCGAAAGGTCACAGGTGCTGTCCGAAATAATTTTGACCGTTTGGTTTACTTGCATAGCATAACCCCTCTTTCGATTGCCTTTTCTCTATTGTACGCTAATTGTATGGAATAGACAAGAAAAAATCCAAAAGTTATACATAAGTTTGAGGCAATTCCGCGCAATTCTAAGCGGGCTTATTTTCCGTCCCAGAATACATCCAGTGCATTGTTATACAAGATGCACTGCCGCTGTTCTTCGGCAAGAACCGTATCCTCGGCTATGGTATTTACCATGTCCGCATAGCGGAATTTGCACAGATTGGACGGCAAGTCGGTGCCGAAAAGCAGACGCTCCGCCCCTACGATTTCTATGGCCTTGTGGATAAAGGCGCGTGTCACCGGGTAGGGTGCTTCATCGGGGCGTACATTGTGCTGCAGCGATGCCAAATCAAACCAGACATTCGGCAGGTGCAGTGCATCCAGCCCGGCAGCCATCAGGGACAGCTCACTCTGCTTTGGCGCCAGCAGATGACACACGACAAATTTCACCTTGGGATGCCGCAAAACCGCGCGCCGCAAAGCGTCGATCTGGCTGCTGGGGCTGCCCAGCTTGCCGATGTCGATAACCACCACAAGGCGGTGCTGCTCGGCAAAAGACAGCTCGCGCTCCATCATTTCGCCGTCCAGCGAAAATACAGGATGGTTTGCCATCAGCCCGGAGCCGGTGGAAACCTCAAACTTTACGACCCGCAGCGCCAGATCCTCAAACAGATGCTGAACGATTTTATCGCGGCTGCGGCTGTACGGGTCATACGCCCCCGCTGCCAGAAAGCGATGCGGGTACTTTTCTTGCGCCTGCCAGCTGTAGAGGTTTTGAAATCCAAGAAAACCGCCCTGCAAAAGCACGGCACGCTCCACCTTGTGGGCGTCCATAACTTGCAGCACACGCTCGGGGGTAACAGTGTCGGTGTGCCATTCGGCGGGGATCAGCTCATACACCGTGCCGTCGGCACAGATGCCCCGCCCTTGTCCGCAGGAACGCATTTCCCCGTTTGCCTCAGTTCCGGCGATGCACTGCACAAGATGTACATGAGAATCAATAATTTTCATAACAGATACCTCTATTATTCCGCGCCAACCGTCTGTGCTGCCTGCCGGGTCCTTTTGCGCAGGAACAGGACGGTCATAACGCTGCAATACACAAGTGCCAGCGCCCAAGCGGCGGGGCTGGCCAGACAAATACCCACAAAGCTGCCGGTCTTGACGGCTGCCCAGCCGCAGACGGCGCGGCCGACCAGCTCGCCCACACCGCTCAGCACGGCGTGCAGGCTGTAGCCCATACCCTGCAGGGTGTTGCGGAAGATCATAAGTGCGCCGTGGAAGCAGAACAGGCAGCTGATGATGCCCAGATACTGCACCGAGAACGCAGCGGCGGCGTCGGCAGTGCTGCCCAGCACAAGGCAGGTGAACGCACCCTTGCCGACAAAAATAACAGCCCACGCGGCGGCGCAGTAGATCCACTGGATGGCAAGACCGGCGCGGATGCCCTGCCGGATGCGGTCATAATTTTTGGCGCCGTCATTTTGCCCGGCGTAGGTCGCCATGCCCATACCGACCGATTCCATCGGCAGGGTGAACATCTGGCGGATCTTGTCGCCCGCCGTCTGCCCGGCAATGGCGGCGGTGCCCAGCGCATTGATGGAACCCTGCAAAATGACCGCACCGATGGCGGAAACCGAATACTCAAACCCCATCGGCAGACCGACGCGGCAAAGCTCCCGCATATGGGGGCCGGAAATGCCGCGCAGCCCCTCGCTGTTGTGCAAAAGATCCGTCTTGCAGAACAGCCAGCCGAGGTTCAGCAGTGCGCTGACAAGCTGGCTGAGTACCGTTGCCAGCGCTGCGCCCGCCACGCCCATGGGGATGACAGCAATCAAGAGATAATCCAGCGCGATGTTCAGAAAACTGGAAATCAGCAAGAAGAGCGTCGGATGGCGGGAATCGCCCGCGGCGCGCAGCGCACCCGCGCAAAAGTTGTAGACAATGCCTGCCGGGATGCCCCAAAAGACGATGCGGACATAAATAGCGGCGTCACCAAAAATATCGGCGGGGGTTTGGATCATCTGCAGCAGCGGGTGCGTCATGCTTACGGTAAGCAGCGTCATCACCAGTGCCAGCACGCCGCAGAGCCAGCAGCCGTTCCAGAAAAAGCGCCGGAATTCTGTATGGTTCCTGCCGCCGACTGCCTGCGCCAGCGGAATGCCAAAGCCGATGCAGCAGCCCTGTACAAAGCCGAGGACAAGAAACCCCAGCGAATGGGTGCAGCCTACGGCGGCAAGCGCCTGCTCGCCCAAAAGGCGCCCTACCATCATGGTATCGACAAAGGAATACAGCTGCTGAAACAGCGTGCCCGCCACAAGCGGCAGCGAGAACATCAGCAGCTGGCGCATCGGTGCGCCCTTGGTTAAATCCATGGTGCTGTTTTGTGACATGGTTTCCTCCGAAGAAACATATTTTCTCCATTATATCACAAAAGCCGCCCTTTGTGGGCGGCTTTTGGCATGGGAAAGGAAAAAGAAAGAGAAAAAGGGAGGAAATCAGATCAGATGCATCAGACTGGGCAGACCCAAGGACAGCGCCGGAATGTAGGTGACTGCCAGCAGCGCGGCAACCAGCGCCACAAAGTACGGAATCAGCTTGGAGGTGACCTGCTCGATGGAAACGTGTCCAATGCCGCAGCCGACAAACAGAACCGAGCCGACCGGCGGGGTGATGTTGCCCAGGCACATATTGAAGATCAGCATAACGCCGAACTGAATTTCGGTCATGCCGAAGCTGGTGGCGATGGGCAGGAAAATCGGGGTGAAAATCAGGATGGCGGGTGTGATGTCCATAAACATACCGATGACCAGCAGGATGATGTTCATCAGCAGGAAGATGATGTACTTGTTGTCGGTCAGGCTCATCAGACCGTTGGAGATGGCGGCGGGAATGCCGGAGTACGCCATAACAAAGGACATCGCGGAGGAAGCGGAAATCAGGAACAGGATGATGCCGCTGGTCTTGGCGGAGTTCAACAGGATATCGAGGAAGCCCTTGAAGTCGATGCTCTTGTAAATGATGGAGAGGATCAGGCAGTACAGCACGGCGATGCCGGCACCCTCGGTGGCGGTGAACACGCCGGAGACGATGCCGCCGATCACGATGACGATCAGCAGCAGGCTGGGTACGGCGTCCCAGATGGTTTTCAGCACGCTCTGGCTGCGGTCAAAGCCGGTGGCCTTCATACCCGCCTTTTTGGCGCCGATAAAGGCAACGATCATGCAGCACAGACCCATCAGAATGCCGGGAATGTAGCCTGCCATAAACAGGGTGGAGATGGATACGCCGCCCGCGACGGTGGAGTAGACGATGAAAGCGGAGGTCGGGGGGATCAGCAGACCCGTGGGGGCAGAGGCAATGTTGGCAGCAGCGGAGTAAGCGGGGTCGTAGCCGTTTTCTTCCTCAATGGGGCTGATGCAGCCGCCCATGGCGGACGCAGCGGCAACGGAGGAACCGGACAGCGCGCCGAACAGCATATTGCCCAAGATGTTCGCCTGAGCCATGGAACCGGGGATCTTGCCGACAAACAGCTGGGCAAAGTTGACAAGGCGCTTGGCAATGCCGCCGTTGTTCATAATGTTGCCCGCCAGAATGAACAGCGGCACAGCCAGCAGAGAAAAGCTCTCAACGCCGGAGTTCATCTTCTGCATCGTGATAAAGGTGATCTGATCCCAGGACAGCGTGGACATGGCGGTCACGATGGAGGACGCCACAATGCTGATGGAGATCGGCACGCCGAGGAACAGCAGGATGCCGAACACGGCAAACAGGATAACGGTGGTCATAGTGATACTCATTGTTCTGCGCCCTCCTTAGAATCGACTTTTTCGCCGGTGATATCCTCATAGATATTGATGATCTGCGCCAGCACAATAAACACGCCGGAAATCGGGGCGATGGAATAAACCAGACTGCGGGGAATGCCCAGCAGTGCCGAGAACTCGCGGCTGGCAGACACGGCCAGCTTGAAGCCGCCGATGGTGAATACGAAGATCGCCATCAGCAAAATCAGACCGTCAATGGCAACCAGCAGGGCGGTGTGAGCCTTGCCGGTGAACTTGTCGCGCACCAGCGTCAGCGACATATGCTCGCGGGTGGAAAAGGCGTAGGCGGCGCCGATAAAGCCCGTCCAAATCAGGCTGTAACGAACCAGCTCCTCGGTAAAGGCAACAGGGCTGTTGAGGACATAGCGGGAGAAAACCTGAATCAGAACCAGCACCGTCATAAAAGTAAGCAGCACGGCGCAGGCGATGCTCAAAATTTTGTCCATCCAGAATTTGATGGCAGCAAAGGTGTTTTTCATCACTTACTCCTCCCCTCTTGCGGCTTCCACAGTGTCCAGCAGCGTCTTGACGCCGGGATACTGCTCCTCGTAGGCTTCGATCATCGGCTGGGTGGCGTCGCGGAAAGCCTGCTTGTCCACATCGTAGACAAAGGTCACGCCCATGGTTTCCTGCGCTTCCTTGACGGCTTCCTCCACGGCGGTGTCCCACATAACCTTGTGGGCGTCGGTGGAATCGTGGGCAGCCTCCAAGAGGATCTGCTGATCCTCGGGGCTGATGGTTTTCCAGACCTTTTCGCTCATGATCAGAACGTCGGGGATCATGGCGTGCTGGTCAACCGAGTAGACCTTGCAGACCTCGCCATGCTTGCCGGTGGTCAGGGCGGTTTCGTTGTTCTCGGTGCCGTCGATGATGCCGGTCTGCAGCGAGGTGTACACATCGCCGTAGGACATAGCAACGGGAATGCCGCCGAGGTAGCTCATCATATCGGTCTGGCTTTTCATATCCTGCACGCGGATCTTAAGACCCTTGAGGTCTGCCGGGGTGCGGATGGCCTTATCCTTGGTGTAGAAGGAACGTGCGCCGGAGGTGTAGTAGGTCAGCGTGACAAAGCCGTCCTCCCCGGTGGAGAGGAAGAAGTCCTGCATCTCCTGCGAGTCCATAACGTGGTAGAAATCCTGCGTGTCCTCAAAGATATAGGGCAGACCAAAGGCGTTGTACGCCTCGTTGTAGGTGGCAAGACCGGGCGCGGAAACCTTGGTCATGGCGATGACGCCTGCCTGCAGCTGTTCGAGGTTTTCGTTTTCGCTGCCCAGCTGACCGTTGGGGAAAATCTTGACCTGAATGCGCCCGTCGGTCTTTTCGTTGACCTCCTCGGCAAACTGGGTCATGGCGATATGGACGGTGTGCGTTTCAGACAGACCGTGCGCCAGCGTCAGAACCAGCGGGTTTTCGGCGCTGTAGCCGGTGTCGGTCGCGGCGGTGGCACCGCAGCCGGTCATAAGCCCGGCACCCAGCACCGCCGCAGCGCTCAGGGCTGCAATTTTTTTGAACATAGCGTTTCTCCTTCTTGTGGGTTGTGATGCGTTGGTTTTTTACTGACCTTATATACTTTCCACTCTCTGTTACATACCGATCAGGTCAAACTGCTCGAACGAAATCAGGACCTCGTAGTCCTTCTTGGGGTTCGGATACTTGATCTGTACGCTCTTTAAGCGCTGGCTGTAATACCAGCCGCTTTCCGCCTCCTCAAACTTGCGGCGGTGCAGGAAGTGCGGCAGCTCCTTGCCGTCCAGCTGCACATAGAACGGGGACTTTTCGCGGTGAATGACATCCAGGCTGACATTCTCGACCGCCGTTTCGTAATGGCCCTCGTTCGTAAAGCGCACGACCGTCTTGACGCCCGCCTGTACAGCGATCTTGGTTTTCAGATACGCGCCGTTGCGGTAGTCGTTGGTGCGCCCGTCGTCCTCGTACATCGTGAATTCCGAATCCACATCCGGCGCCATCAAAATGTTGAGGGCGGTGGTCTTTTCGGTCATCAGGTTGTGCAAAGGGGTGTCGCTCATCGGCAAAATGGCGCCGCTGCGCACAAACAGCGGGATGCTGCCCAGCTCAACGGGGACGTTGACCGTCTGCCCGGGGGTGTAGCCCTCGTGGGTGTAAAAGTCGTAGAAGCGCTCGTTTTCGTTCTCGGTCCGGGGCAGGTAGACGGGGCGCACGGTCTGACCCTTCTCCACAACGTTGGCAACCAGCAGGCTGTCACCGAACATAAAGTCAACGCCCTCGTCATAGGTAGCGGCATCGTTCTGGAACACCGCAAAGGTCGGCTGCCAGATGGGCAGACCGTTTTCGTGGGCGCGCTCCATCAGTGCGTAGAGCGTCGGGCTGAGCTTGTAGCGGAAGTCGATAGCGTCCTTGATGTACTGCTTTTTGTCGCTGTACATCCACGGCTCGGTGACGGTGTTGTCGGTGTTGGTCGAATGGATGGAGAAGCGCGGCTGGAAGATGCCGTTCTGCACCCAGCGCACGAACAGTTCACCCTCCGGCGCAGGGCCGAAGAAGCCGCCGATGTCGCAGCCGTGGTTGGACACACCGCACAGCGCCATGCCCAAAATCGTGGCAATGTTGTATTTTAAGGTATCCCAGCAGGTCAGGTTGTCGCCCGCCCAGACCTGTGCGTAGCGCTGGATGCCCGCGTGACCCGAACGGCAGACCGAGAAGGGGCGGCAGTCGGGGTCGTATTCCTCAATGGCCTCGTTGGAAAGCTGGCACATCAGGTTGCTCATAACCGGCTTCATCGTGCCGATGGTGCTGCCCTTGCCCTCAAAATAGACCTTGGCGTCCTTGTCTACCAGCGAGTCATACTCGCAGTTGTCGTTCCAGATCGAACGGCAGCCGTACTGCAGCAGGGCGTCCTTGATGTACTGCTTCCAGTGCAGACGGGTGGATTCCTTCGTGTAGTCCACGAACAGTCCGGGACCGCCCCACCATGTGCCGACGGCCAGGCCATCGACGCCGGCGTTGTCGTCAGAGGCGGGCAGGAACATCCCCTTCTGCTTCATCTCGTCCAGCAGCGGGTGAACCAGCAGCATACCGGGCTTGATGTTGGGCGAAACCACGATGCCGCGCTTGTCCATCTGGGCAAACCAGTCTGCCGGGTCCTTAAAGCGCTTGTGGTTCCAGGTAAAGGTGCAGCGCTTGATGCCCTCGGCCGTTTCAACAGCGCAGTAGCCGCTGGAAAGCTGGAACCCGTCGGCGGGGATGCCCTCCTCGCGGGTGGTGTCGATGAAATCCAGCACCGCGTCGTCGCTGTTTTCGGGCAGTTCGGGGTAGTACATCGAGCTGCCGAGGTAGCCGAGCGCCGCCTTGGGCAGCATAACGCTCTTGCCGGTCAGGTCGGTGTAGCGCTCGATGATGTCGCGGATGGCGGGACCTGCGATCAGGAACAGGTCAATGTCGCCCGCGTCGGTGCGGTAGGTGGAATAGCGATGCCAATAGTTGCGCTTTTCGCGCCCCATATTGAAATCGCACTCGGCGGTGTTGTGGTAAAAGTAGCCGACCGCCTGCTTGGTGCTGCGGTTCAGGCGGATGTAAAACGGGATGTGCTTGTACAGCGAGTCGGTTTCCTTGGCGTTGTAGCCCATGGCGTCGCCGGGCGCCATATTCATAAACTTTTCAGCCTTGTTGATCTCGCCGGATTTCTCGCCAAAGCCGTAGAAGCAGTCATCGGCTTCGATCTGGCTGGCGTGGATGCGGCGGTGGTTGCTGTCCTCGCGGTAGGCAAGATCGGGAATGTCCGCGTGCAGCAGGCTGCCGTCCCTGTCGTAAACCAAAATGCGGAAAGGCGCCTTTTCAATCACGACCTTCAGGCGGCTGCCTTGGATCACGGCCTGCTTGTCGCCGTCGGTCAGAATGGCGTCGGCGGGCTGTACGCGCTTGCGGCAGTCCCGCATCAGGGCATCGGTGCGGGATTCCCACGCGGTCATCGTCAGGCTGTAGGAGGCTTCGTCCCAGTCGCCGTCAAACCCGGCGCGGATGCGCAGGATATCGTCAGTCAAAAACCAGATGCGCAGCTCTGCCGCGTTGGTGGCAACGGCGTAGTAGCTGCCGCAGTCCCGGACGGTGCCGCCGGTGTAGCACACTTTCATAGTTTTTCCCCTTTCTCTTTTTGCGGTGCCCCCTGTTTGGCTGGGGGATGCTTGCGGCGAAAACTAGCAATATTGCACAAAAATGCGCGCATATTTTTGGTATATATGTGTTTGTCGCCTTATCTCGTCATTATAATATCAAATCCATTGCGAAATATCTCTGCTTTTTGTGGCACAAATGTCGCAAAATGTGATATAATCGCAGCAAAGAGATTTTTCGGCGGAGGGTTCAGCTATGCTTGTGCAAAAAATGCCGCACTACGTTGATTCTGTTTTGACAAAAGAAAAGGCCGCCACCTCGCTGCAGGGCGGCGATGTGGAGGTCGCGTTGTATACCAACCAGTCCAACAGTCAGTCCGTCGTACACTCGCACCCGTATTACGAGTTGATCTTGCCTGTTTCGGGCAGCAGTGTGCGGTATTCCGTCGGCGGCAGCGTCTACGACTTACACCTGGGCGAGCTGATTTTGTTTTCCGGCGAGGTGTTCCACTCCGGCAAGTTCAACATTACAGCTGACACATCGGAGCGTTTGGTGGTGCAGATTTCCGCCGATATCTGGAAGAAGGCGATGGCGCAAAGCGGGCTGACCGAGCAATTTTGGGGCAGCGAGCCGGTGATACTGGACGCAAACGCGGTGCTGCAATGGGATTTGAGCGGCTTGCTGCAGCGTATGGCGCTGGCGGCCGGGCTGGAGGCACCGATGCGCCAAGCCGTTGAACTGTGCGAGGTCACCGAGCTGCTGTTGCTGTTCAGCCATATCATTCACGGGCGGCACACCGCGCCGCCGCCCTCCGCCACCAGCCTGCTGGTCGCCAAGGCGGTTGCCTACCTGCAAGCCAACTACACCGACCCGCAGCTGACCGTCGCGCAGCTTGCCAGATATACCTACACCAGCCGCGAGCATCTGTCCCGCGTATTTAAGGAGTACACGCTGGAAAGCGTACACGGCTACCTGACCAACCTGCGTATGCAGCACTGCCGCAACGCCATTGCGGCGGGGTTCAGCGTGCTGGACGCCTGCACCGCCAGCGGCTTTACGAATTACAGCAGCTTTTTGAAGAGCTTCCGCGCGCTGTACGGCATCACCCCCAGCGAGTACCGCGCCGCCCTGCGGCCAAATAAAGGTGCGGAAATATCAAGCTGAAAAGGCGGCTTTTTTGTGTGGAGAACAACAATATTTTGAACAACTGCTTGCGATTTTAAGATAAGTCTGCTACAATAATATAGTATATATATCGCAATTTTGAAAGGAGGGCTTGACAATGTCCGTGAATGGTGCGAAAATGGCTCGGCTCGGCTCGGCTCGGCTCGGCTCGGCGGTAGTATCGCGCCTTTTGTTCAGTGTGTCAAGCTCTATTACATCAATTTGTCAGATAAAATCCGGAAACTGGGTGTACTATGCCCTGTTTCCGGATTTTTCTTTTGCGGGAAAGGGGGATCACTGCCGAAACTTTACGCCTAAATGTCAGGTGTTGCGGATGTTTCAATCTATTTTATCGGTACACTTACTGCGGCAGCAATTTTTCATGATTTAAAAACACGAGGAGGAATGAAAATGAAGAAAAAAGTTCTTAGCCTTCTGCTGACGCTTTGCCTTGTTATGACTTTTGTACCAATGGCAGCGTTTGCTGAAGGAACTTCAGTAGATAATTGGGACGGTACGGCAGATACAAGCTGGTACACCGAACATAAGACGGATACTGAATACCATTTCACCACTGCCGAACAGTTGGCCGGTTTAGCCCAGTTAGTCAATGACAAAACTACACCTGTATTATTTGGAGGAAAAACGATTTACTTAGATAATGACCTCGACTTATCCGGCATCCAGTGGACCCCCATTGGAAATGGTGACAACTTTGTCAGACATTTTGCTGGTACCTTTGATGGGCAACATCATAAAATCATGAATCTGTACCATCACTATACTGGGGACGAACTTGTTCGAAATGGACTTTTCGGAGTTGTTTCTGACGGTGGTACATTAAAGAATTTACTTGTTATAGACGCTGATATTGCCTCAAATGATGGTTCGTTACTTGCCGGCATTTTGGCAGATTGGGTCAATGGCGGCACAGTTGAAAACTGCTATACAAGCGGAAAAATAGAAAACAATGTTGGCGACAAGATGGTTGGTGGACTGATTGGTCAATGCACTTGGAGTACACAAGTAAAAGGCTGCGCCTCAGACGCCACGGTTATCAGTACAGAATCCGATGAAGATCATGTTGATACCGTTGGCGGGCTGATTGGTCAGTGGGAAAACTCTGCGGACAGCTCGTCGATTACTGATTGCTGGTTTGGTGGTTCTGTTTCCTGCAATAATATCTATTCAGCTGTAGGTGGTATTCTCGGTGCAAACTTTGAAAACTTCTCTGGGAACAAGCCTGGCGTAATAATCAAAAATTGCATAGTTGCAACAAAAAACATCACTGGCGCTGAGCCTGGCAATATCACTTGGATTACAGCTGTTGTAAAGACCCATGTTACCGACTGCATTTGGCCGGATACCCCTCCTGATGGTGTAACGCTTGATGAAGAAACATATCCTGATAATAAAGGCAATTACTTAGCCGTTGCTAAGCTGGTGGTTGATTGGGATGCAGGTACTGCGGGTGCCGACCCGACCTTTGACCAGTCATCGTGCGGCACTGCTGTCTCCAACTTCACCTCCGCAGATGTCCTTGCTGGCTTGCAAACCAATGCCGGTGCGGGCATTGAGTGGGTTGCCGGAATCGGTCATCCAACTTTTGTGTGGGATGACAATAACATCCCCGCTGATTACACAGCTGTCGATGCAGCCATCGCAAGGGCAACGGCTCTTGATAGCAGCCTTTATACAAATTATTCTGCGGTAGAAGATTCCATTAACTCTGTTGACCGAGCAAAAAGTAAAGCCCAGCAAGCAGAGGTTGATGCAATGGCAAAGGCTATCGAGGATGCAGTTTCCGCCCTGCAATACAAGGGTGCTGACTACACCAAAGTAGACGCAGCCATTGCCAAGGCAAATGCATTGAAGAAGGATGACTACAAGGATTTCTCTGCTGTGGAAACCGCTGTCGGCGCTGTTGTGCGCGGCAAGAACATTACCGAGCAGAGCAAAGTAGACGCCATGGCGAAGGCCATCGAGGATGCCCTTGCCGCCCTGCAATATAAAGACGCCGACTACACCAAAGTAGATGCCGCCATCGCCAGGGCAAAGGCTTTGAAGAAGGATGACTACAAGGATTTCTCCGCTGTGGAATCTGCTGTCGGCGCTGTTGTGCGCGGCAAAAACATTACCGAACAGAGCAAAGTAGACGCCATGGCGAAGGCTATCGAAGATGCCCTTGCTGCTTTGCAGCACAAGGATGCCGTCAGCACGCCGAAGCCCACGCCGAACAGTACACCGACTCCTACCAAAACGCCCGCGCCGGACAACACAGCGGCTGCTGTCCAAACACCCGCGCCGGTCAGCGCAGCGGCTCCTGTCCAAACGCCCGCGCCGAACAGAACGTCGGCACCTACCAAAACACCCGCGCCGACCAAGACAGCGGCTCCCACGGCAACGCCCGCGGCCGAAAGTACGGCGACCCCTACCCCTACTCCCGCACCTACCGCAACGCCGAGTTCCACGCCCTCGCCAACACCCGCACCTCAGGACACCGTTCCGCAGGACAGCCATACAAGCAGCCCTGCATTGTTGATCACCCTTATCCCTGTTATCGGCGGTGCAGTCTTTGCCATAGCTGTTTTTGGCAAAAGGAAAAAGAATAACAGATAACGGAACATCAAACCCGTTGCTCTAAGAAAAAGCCCGGCATCACGTTAAACACGCGATGCCGGGCTTCTTTCATGCTTGCAAGGCACACAAAAGGCAATGCCTTGGGGTTTATAGAAAATCAGGCGTTGAATACATACTTATCCAGCCGGGCAAAGGCTTCCTGCACGCGGCTCAGCGGCAGTGCCAGGTTCATACGGATGGCGCACGGACCGTGGAACATCCGCCCGTCCTGCCACGCCACGCCGACATCCCAGCCGGCCTTTTGCACCTCGTCAATGGTCTTGCCGTGCGTTTCGCACCATTCGGTGCAATCCAAAAACAGCATATAGGTTCCCTGCGGCTTGCTGACCGCAACGCCCTTGAAATGCTGCTGAATATAGTCGCACGCAAAGTTCACATTGCCGGACAATACCTGATTCAGTTCGTCCACCCATTCATAGCCCTCGGGGCGGTAGGCACCGATCAAGGCGTGCATGGACAGCACGTTCATATCGTTGTAATGCGGCTTGGAGCTTTTGGCAACAACGCGGTCGCGCAGGTACTTATTATAAATAATGTGGTAGCTGCCCACAAGCCCCGCCAAGTTGAAAGTCTTGCTGGGTGCATAGACCGCCACGGTATGCTGCCGCGCCCAGTCAGAAACCGACTGGGTCGGGGTATGCGTATGCCCGTTCAAAAGAATATCAGACCAAATTTCATCGGAAATCACAAGGCAGTCGTTTGCCCGGTAGACCTCCATCGCCTTCTCCAGCTCCCATCGTTCCCAAACGCGCCCGCAGGGGTTGTGCGGGCTGCAAAATACCGCCACATGGATGTTTTCGGCTTTCAGCTTGGCGTCCATATCCTCGTAATCCATACGCCATACGCCGTTTTCGTCCTTTTTCAGCGGGCTGTGGACGATTTTGTAGCCGTTGTTTTGGATGCTCATAGTAAAGCCGATGTAGGTGGGGCTGTGCAGCAGCACGCCGTCGCCGGGCGCGGCAAACGCGGTCAACGCCGAGATCACGCCGCCCAGAACGCCGTTTTCGTAGCCGATATCTTCCTTGGTCAAGCCGGTCACGCCGTTGCGGGTTTCCTGCCAGCGTATGATGGAGTCATAATATTCGTCCGTCGGCTTAAAGTAGCCGAACGCCGGGTGCTTGGCTCTTTCGATGATCGCCTGCGGGATGGTGGGGACGGTGGGAAAATTCATATCCGCCACCCACATAGGGATAACGTCAAAGCCGTCCTTGGGACGATCCGGGGCAAAGCCGGTACCCAGACCGTCCACGGCGATGGCGTCCTTGCCGTGGCGATCCATAAGGGAGGTGAAATCGTACTTCATACTAAGGTTTCCTTTCCGTAAAACACTTTTTATCAAGTATAACACTTCCGACAGGTTTCGTAAATAAACCCCCGACACGCACCTGCTTTTTCGCCTTTTCGCCACAAAAATGCGGCTGACTTTTGGACAACCTGCGCAAAGAAGGCACCGCCCATCGGCGGTGCCTTCTTTGCTGTTTTATTCTAAATCCCACACGGCTCTATACCGTTATTTCCCCAAATGCCAGATGTCGCGGTCATATTCCGCAATGGTGCGGTCGCTGGAGAAGAACCCTGCCTTGGCGATGTTGACAAGGCACTTGCGGCGCCAGCCCATCGGGTCGCAAGCGTAGTCGCTGAGGGCCTGCCCCTTGCGCACCACATAGGCGTTGAAGTCCGGCAGCGTCTGGAACCAATCCTTGTGGATCAGCTCGTTTTGCAGGCGCTGCAGGTTTTCCTGCTGCCCGGCTGCCAGCATCTGCGGGCCGGTCAGGAAGTCCACGGCGCGGCGGATGTTGGGGTCGCCCTCATACCACTGCGCGGCAACGTAGTCCCCTGCATCGTAGCGGTGGATGACCTGGTCGGAGGTCTGCCCGAAGATATACAGATTCTCCGGCCCGACCTGCTGGCTGATTTCGACGTTGGCGCCGTCCATCGTGCCGAGGGTCAGCGCACCGTTGAGCATAAATTTCATATTGCCGGTGCCGGATGCTTCCTTGGAGGCAAGGCTGATCTGCTCGGACAGATCGCAGGCAGGGATCAGCTTTTCTGCCGCTGTCACGTTGTAATTTTCCACAAAGACGACCTGCAGCCACGGGGACACCTCGGGGTCCTGCGCAATGACCTTGGAGAAGGTCAGCAGTGCGTGGATGATATCCTTGGCGATGGTGTACGCGGGCGCCGCCTTGGCACCGAAAATGCTGACCAGCGGCACGGCGGGCAGATGCCCTGCCTTGATTTCGTAATACTGGTGGATGAGGTACAAGAGGTTCAGCTGCTGGCGCTTGTACTCGTGCAGGCGCTTGGACTGGATGTCAAACACCGCCTGCGTGTTGACCTTGACATTCTGGGTGTGCAGCAGCCAATCCGCCAGCGCCTGTTTGTTCGCGGATTTAACGGCGGTCAGCTCGTCCAGCACGCTCTCGTCATCGGCAAAGGCCAGCAGCTTTTCCAGCTCGGCGGCATCCTTGCGGAAGCCGGAGCCGATATACTTTTCCAGCACCTCGGTCAGGCGGGGGTCACATTCCAGCAGCCAGCGGCGGAAGGTGATGCCGTTGGTCTTGTTGTTGAACTTTTCCGGGTACAGCAGGTAAAAACCGTGCAGCTCGGAATTTTTCAGGATCTCGGTGTGCAGCGCCGCCACGCCGTTGGTGGAATGGGTAAAGTGGATGTCCATATGCGCCATATGCACGCGGTCATCCTTGTCGATGATGGCAAGGCTTTCGTCCTCGGTGCGGGTGCGTGCCAGCTCGTCCAGCTTTTCGATGATGGGCATCAGCTGCGGCACCACGGCGTCCAGATAGGCGCGCGGCCACTTTTCCAGCGCTTCCGCCAGAATGGTGTGGTTTGTGTAGGCGCAGGTCTTGGTGACGATCTCGACAGCCTCGTCAAATTCGATGCCCTTTTCGCCCAGCAGACGAATCAATTCCGGGATGACCATACTGGGGTGGGTGTCGTTGATCTGAATGGCGGCGTAATCCGCCAGGTCGTGGTAGTTGCAGCCGCGGGCGGCACATTCCGCCAAAATCAGCTGCGCACCGGCAGAAACCATCAGATACTGCTGGTAGACGCGCAGACGACGCCCTGCTTCGTCGGAATCATCGGGGTACAGGAACAGCGTCAGGTTCTTGTCGATGACGGTCTTGTCAAAGGAAATGCCGTCCTTTACAATGCTCTCGTCAATGGTGTCCAGATCAAACAGGTTCAGCGTGTTGGTGCGCGCGCCGTAACCGGTGACTGCCAGCTTGTACAGGCGGGCGTTGTAAGTCTTGCCTGCCAGCTCCACCGGGTAGGTGATGTCGGTTTTCTCTGCCCAGCTGTGGGCGGTAAGCCACGGGTCGGGCTTTTCGTTCTGCAAGCCGTTTTCAAAGCTCTGACGGAACAGACCAAAGTGGTAGCGCAGCCCCACGCCGTCGCCCGGCAGACCGAGTGTTGCCAGCGAATCCAGGAAGCAGGCAGCCAGACGACCCAGACCGCCATTGCCCAGGGAAGGCTCCGGCTCGACTTCCTCAATGTCAGACAGGTTCTTGCCGGCGGCTTCCAGCGCGGCGCGGGCGTCATCGTACAGACCCAGATTGATGAGGTTGTTGGACAGCAGCTTGCCGATCAAAAATTCGGCGCTGATGTAGTACAGCTTGCGTCCCGTGACGGGCTGCACCTTGCCCGCGCTCTTTTGGCGCACAAGCTCCAGCAGCGCCAGATACAGTTCCTGGTTCGTGCAGTCAGCCAGCGGCTTGCCGGTGTATCCTTGCAGCAGTTCGGTAAAGTTCATAAAAAGTCCTCCTTTACTGTTACGACCGGATGTCCCATCCATTACCTAAGGTATACCACACAAAAAGAGAAAAAACTTGCGCATTTCCTGCAAAATATGGTACAATACTATCATTCAGGGGCAACGGAGGAACGAAAGTATGAAAAACCAGTCTGCCTTGCAGGAAACCAAGCACCACGGCGCGGTGCGGTTCCCGTTCAATATTTACCCTTGCACGATACCGGGGGATTTCCGGCAGGTGGCGGTCCACTGGCAGGACAGCATGGAACTGATCTACATAAAGCGCGGCGCCGGGCTTGTGCAGACCGGGGCGCAGGTGTATCCGGCGCAAAGCGGGGATATTTTTGTGCTGACACCGGGTACGCTGCACGCCATACGCCAAGCGGAAAACTGCACCATGGAGTACGAAAATATCATTTTTGATTTGGAGCTTTTGGGCGGGGCGGAGGATCTTTGCGCGGAAAGATACCTGCTGCCGCTGCAAAGCGGACGCCTTGCGCTGCCGGAACGGCTCTCCCCCGCTGATGCGGGCTACGCCGAGGCGGCAGCTTGCCTGCAGGAGGCAGAGGACGCCAACCGCAGCCGCCGCCCCGGCTATGAACTGCGCATAAAGGGCGCGCTGCTGCGGTTTTTGGCGCTGCTGATCGCACAGGGGCAGGCCCTGCCCCCTGCCGAAACTGCCAGCACCCAGCGGCTGAAAGGCGTATTGCAGTGGCTTTCGGCGCATTACAGTGAGCCGCTTTGCATCGCGGATGCCGCCGCGCTGTGCCAATGCAGCCCCAGCCACTTTATGCGGTGGTTCCGGCAGATGACCGGGCAGAGCTTTATTACCTTTTTGAAGGAATACCGCCTGAACGCCGCCGCCGAAGCGCTGCACGCCACCGACGATACCATCTTGAATATTGCCGGGCAGTGCGGGTTTGAGAATCTTTCGTATTTTAACCGCGCATTCAAGGCGCATTTCGGTATGACCCCGCGGGAATACCGGCGATGACCTTGTCATAGGTCTGTGAAAAATTGTAAGGGTTGTGAATCCTTTTATGAATACATGGTTTACCGTGGAACAGGTGGATTCGCAGACATTTGCCATCAGCGAATACAAGCATTGGGAGGAAACACACTGCTACCTGCTATGCGGGCAGGAAAAAGCCGTTCTGATAGACACCGGGCTGGGCGTTTCCGACATAAAAAGAGTTGTGGATCGTTTGACGCCGCTGCCGATTGAGGTGATTACAACACACGCGCATTGGGATCACATCGGCGGGCACAAGTACTTTGATTCTATCGGCGTTCACGAGGCTGAAAAGCAGTGGTTGTCCGATGAGTTCCCGCTACCGCTGCCCGTTGTCAAGAAAAATCTGACAAGACTCCCCTGCGATTTCCCGCCGGAGTTTTCCTTGGATGCGTATCGGATCTTTCAGGGTGTGCCGCAAAGGATCCTGCATGACGGTGACCGCTTGGATTTGGGCGGGCGGGAAATCGAGGTCATCCATACACCGGGACACTCCCCCGGGCATTGCTGCTTTTACGAGCCGGAGCGAAAGTATCTGTATTCCGGGGATTTGGTGTACAAGGGCTGCCTGGACGCCTTTTATCCCTCCACCGACCCGCAGCAATTCTATCAATCCGTACAGAAAATACGCTTCTACGATATTTGCAGGATTTTGCCCGGACATCATCAGTTGGATGTCCCTGTTTCGCTGGCGGCAGATATCGAAGCCGGATTTTCGCAGCTGGAGCAAAGTGGGAAACTCCGGCAGGGAAACGGCATTTTCTCGTTTGGGAATTTTCAAATTCACATATAAAAATGGGTATTGGGAGGAGCGCATATCGTCCGAAGAGACGGGGCATGACCTACTCCAGATAGGAAAAATCTCTTTCGACCTCGGAAAGGAGCGTACCATGAAAAAACTTGTCCCTTGGCTATTTGCCTCTGCCGCCGTTATGCTGATGCTGCCCGCACTGGCAGTCCGCTTTGTAAATGCGGATAGCGGGATGGCAGTATGTCTTGCGTTGTTTTTTCTCGCAGACCCGCTGTTTTCCGCTTGCATCGGGGTGTATGCCGGGCGGGACCCACAAAGGCTTTGGAGCTTGCCGATTTTTCCGGCGGTTTTCTTTTTGCTCGGTGCCTGGTTGTTTTTGGACGCGGGCGAAACGGCATTTCTTTTCTATGCAGCGGCCTATGCCTTGTTGGGATATGCCGCCATGCTGATTTCCTGGTTTATACGAAAAAAACCATAATAGATGTATTCTAAAAAAGTCCCTGCAGGAATTCCTGCAGGGACTTTTTGTATCAGTTTTTGCTTTCCGGGAAGATGATTTTATTGACAAAGAAGAAAATCACCATCGAGATACCGCCGTTCAGCACCGTGGTGCCGATGTTGTAGATAAAGTCCGGCACCAGCAGCCCCGCCACGGCAACCCACACACAGTTGATGGAGTTGACGATGCAGGTGATGATGCAGAACGCCAGAACATACCATGCGATCTGCTTGCCCAGATTCCCCTTGCTGCGGAACACAAAATTGCGCTGGATCGGGAAATTGATGCACTCGCCGATGACCATGGCGATCATATACGCGCAGAAGTACGGCAAACCGCCGTGGGCGGCATCATAGCCGAGAATGTTCCACTGAAAGGTTTCGCCAAACAGTGTGACAGGGATGCCCGGCCAGCCGAAATCCACGACAGGCAGCCCGGCAAATGCCTTGGGCAAAAATTGCAGCAGCAGGTATTTGAACACGGTGATCAGGTTTGACACGATGACGAAAAGTCCGCC
The DNA here is from genome assembly GCF_934561205.1 of uncultured Gemmiger sp. Lineage (GTDB taxonomy): Bacteria > Bacillota > Clostridia > Oscillospirales > Ruminococcaceae > Gemmiger. The sequence goes on from NZ_CAKTFU010000009.1 coordinate 64,147, forward strand.
CTCACGCACCCATTTGGCGGCGGCGGGGTGCTTTTCCGCAAAGGTATTCCAAAACTGCATAAGTAATCTCCCCTCAGACCCCGCGCAGACGGCGTTCCATCTGTGCGTTCAGAATTTGATTTTTGACGGCTTCATAGATGACCCGCACCAAGCCGATGATCCAAAAGCCCTGCAATTCCATAACGATACCGTCCACCATACCCATACTGATGGCGCCGCCCGTCATTTTGGCAAGGGCGCGCAGCGGCATATTGTACTGGAACAGAATGTTCAGATCCGGCTTGCCCTTTTTATAGCTGGCGTTCAGCAGGGCAGTCAGCACCGCCCAAATCAGCCAGCCCAGCGGGCTGCGGCTGTGGTTCAGCTCGCCCAGCGTCATATTGCGGTCAATTTTGATTTTGTCCTGCGGGATGGCGTGTCCCAGCAGAGCTTCCCACTCGGCGTCGGGTACGTTCTGCACGCTGCCGGTTCTGTAGTGCGGCAGCGTTTTGCCCGCATAGGGGTCGGGGGCATCGGTACCGGCAATGTCCACAGCGGCAGTCAGGCGGATATCGGCGCTGGATGCACCGACGCGCAGCTCATACTGCCCGCCCTCAACTTCCCAGCGGTTGGTCTGGGTGTTCCAGTAGCGGAACGCCTTGTCGTCCAGCGGAATGGTTACGGTTTGGCTTTCGCCGGGCTGCAAATGCACCTTGGCAAAGCCCTTTAATTCCTGCGCGGGGCGGAAAATTTTCGCGTCGGGCTTGGCAACGTACAGCTGCACGATCTCCGCACCTTCGCGGGTGCCGTTGTTGGTCACCGTCAGGGTCACGCCGTCGGCGGATGCCGTTAAGTCAGAATACGCAAAGCTCGTGTAGCTCAGCCCGTGACCGAACGGGAACGCCACCGGCACACCGGCGGTTTGGTAGTAGCGGTAGCCGACGTACAGCCCCTCACGGTACTGCACGGTGCGCCCTGCCCCGGCAAAGTTGTCCTTGGCAGGGGTGTCCTCGTAGCGGTTCGCCCAGGTTTCCGCCAGCTTGCCGCAGGGGTTCAGCTTGCCCGTCAACACATCCAGCACCGCCCCGGCACCCGCCTGCCCGCCCAAGGCACCGTACACAACGGCACGGCAATGGGTCAGCCACGGGGTTTCCAGCGAGGAACCGGCGTTCAGCACCACCACGGTGTTGGGGTTGGCTTGCTGCACGGCTTTGAGCAGAGCGATCTGGTTGTCTGCCAGCTTCATATCGGTGCGGTCAAGACCTTCGCTCTCTTTGATCTCATCCAACCCCAGGAACAGCACGGCAACGTCCGCCTGTTTCGCCAGCGCGACAGCCTCTGCCTCTTTGGCAGCGTCTGCCCTGCCGCGGCGGTCAAAGCCGGAGGCAAAGCCCAGCACCTGCAAGCCGCTTTGGGCAAGGTTTTCCAGCACGGTATCGACCTTGATGGAGTTCACAGCGCTGGAGCCTGCGCCCTGATAGCGCGGGGTTTCGGCAAAATCACCGAGGATGGCAACCTTGGTATCGGCAGCCAGCGGCAGGATGCCGTCGTTTTGCAGCAGTACCGTGCTTTCGGCAGCGGCGCGGCGTGCCAGCGCGTGGTGGGCATCGGCGTCAAAGCTGCGGCTGTGCTTTTGCACGGCAGCGCTTGTATCGAGCACCAGCGTCAGCAGCTCGTCCAGACGGGCGTCCACATCAGCCTCGGTGATTTTGCCGCTTTGCACGGCTGCCAGCAGCTCGCGCACGGCATCGCCGCCCGGGGCGGGCATTTCCAGCGTAGAGCCGTTCTTCACGCCCAGCGCGTGGTCGTTGGAACCGCCCCAGTCGGTCACGACAGCCCCGGTGAAGCCCCAATCCTTGCGCAGGATCTCCTGCAAAAGGTGGGCGTTCTCGTTGGCGTAGGTGCCGTTGACCAGATTGTAGCTGGACATAATGGTTTTGGGTGCGCTTTCCTTGACCACGATCTCAAACCCGGTCAGGTACAGCTCGCGCAGGGTGCGCTCGTCCAGCACGGAGTCGGACGCCATGCGGCGCAGTTCCTGGCTGTTGGCGGCAAAGTGCTTGGGGCAAGCGGCGATACCCTCGCTCTGGATGCCCCGCACATAGGCGGCTGCCATCTTGCCCGAAAGATACGGATCTTCGGAAAAATACTCAAAGTTTCGTCCGCACAAGGGGCTGCGCTTGGTGTTCAGACCCGGTCCTAACAGCACGGAAACCTCCTGCGCGGCGGCTTCCTCGCCCATGGCGCGCCCGATCTCCTCGCCCAAAGCGGGGTCCCAGCTGCACGCCACCGTGGCGGCCGTGGGAAAGCAGGTGGCGGGTACGCTGGGGTTTAACCCCAGATGATCCGCCGCCCCGGCCTGCTTGCGCACGCCGTTGGGGCCGTCCGACAGGGTGATGACAGGCACGCCCGCCTTTTGGTAACCGCGGGTGGTAAAGGTACCCGCGCCCGAAAGCAGCGCACATTTTTGCTCTAAATTCAGTTTTGCAATGATTTCAGTGTTTTTCACAGGGACGCACTCCTTCTTTTAGGGAAAATCAGCTTAGTTGTTCTTATTTTCAGCCTTGCGGGCTTTGTGCAGCTTGACATCGCGCACAACGCCGCGAATCGCCAACGCAAACAGTGCCACAGCGACAAGGTCGATCAGGGCAACAAGGTGACGCCAGCCGAACACAGAGGTCTTGAAGTCATGGCGCAGCGCGGTGGCATCGCCGATGCTTTCTGTATAGTCGCGGTTGGTCACGCGGACGTGCAGGTACATATACAGGGCTTCCTTGGTGGCGCGGCGCAGAGCCTGCTTGTAGCTGTTGGAGCCGGTTTCGCAGGTCAGTTCACCGCTGGTGAAGCCTGCCATCCACAGGCTGCCGCCTGCGCGCAGGGCTTGGTCGCCGTTCATAAAGCTGTGGTGGTCGGCGTAGTCAGTGATGACAGCGCCGTCAAAGCCCCATTCATCGCGCAGGATACCGGTCAGCAAGGCTTCGCTGCCGCCTGCCCAGACAGCGCCGATACGGTTGTAGCTGCTCATCAGACCGACTGCGTCGTAATCCTCGACCAGCATCCGGAAGGGGCGCAGGTAGGTTTCGCGCAGGGTCTGCTCGGTCATCCAGGTGTAAACGGAATCACGGTAGATGCCGCTTTCGCCGTCGTTGCAGATAAAGTGCTTGACGTAGGTGTAAACACCGGCGTCGTTGGCACCCTGCACGGTATTGCCGCAGATCACGCCCGACAGCAGGCTGTCCTCAGAATAATATTCGTAGTTACGTCCGTTAAAGGGGCTGCGGTGCATATTGGTGGCAGGGGCGTACCAGCCGGTATAGCCGTTTTGCAGCGCCTGCGTGCCGATGGTGCGACCCTCCTGCAGGGCAAGGTCGGCATTCCAGGTCTGTGCCAGCGTGCTGGAGCTGGGGAAGCCGGTTCCGGCACCCATTCCGGTAAAGCCGCCGATCTGGGCAGGACCGTCTGCGTCCTTGCTGCGCGCCTTGCCGACGCTCTTGAGTTCTGCCAAGCCGCCATAAGCGTTGATGAACAGGTTTTCCATCTCGTCCACAGTCAGCTGATCCAGCAGGGCATCCCACTGCGGGTCGTTGAAGTCCGAGCCTAACTGATAGCCCAACTCGGTGGTCTTGCCGTTTTCTTCAATTTTCAGACCGTTCTTGGCACCGGTGGTAATGGCTTCGTCGGCTTCGCTGATGTAGCCGTTTGCCATATCGGCGGTGTAGAGGTTCAGCGCCTTGACGTTGTCGGTCATGGCACGGCTGGGGGTGCAGCTCTTGGGGAAGGTACCCGCAAAGTCGGCGCGGGTCATATAGGTGATGTTCTGGGCAGAGTCGCTGCCGTCCACGCTGACGCCGTCGATGGCATCGCTGCCGGTAAACTTGTTGCCGACCTCATTGCCGGAAACACTGTCGGTGGGATACTGCACATTGGCGGGCAGCGTGCAGGTCAGGGTCGCCTTTTCGGCATCGTCCACGTTGTGGGCATCGTGGCGCACGGTAAAGATATAGTCGCCGGCATCCAGCTCATAGCCGGCAAAGCCGTTATGGTTGGCATCGTAGGCATCGTAGCTTGCCATCTTCTCCACAGGGATGGTCAGGGTAAGCTCCTCGCTCTCGCCGGGCTGCAGCTCCTTGGTCTTGGCAAAGGCGCCCAGCTCAACGCTGGATTTCTCAATTTCTCCGGCAGTATACGGGGCAGTGTAGTACAGCTGCACAACATCCTTGCCCGCGCGGTCGCCGGTGTTGGTAACGGTCACTTTTACCGTTACATCGCCGTCCTTAGTCAGGGTGCTGCCGTCAGCGGAGGCATCGGTGATGTCCCAGTCAAAGCTGGTGTAGGAAAGACCGTAGCCGAAGGGGTACTGCACAACGCCGTCATAGCCGGTGCCGTACTCGTTGGAAACGTCGCTCCAATAGCCCTCGGTGTCGGCGGTTTCGTACCATTTGTAGCCGATGTAAATGCCCTCGGCGTAGTCTACATAGGAAACCTGCTCGTAGGCATAGGGGGCATCGAGGTTGCCGCAGGTGGTGCCGTCTGCCGGGTACAGACCCTCGGCATCGGCGTATGCGCCCACGCCCTCAAGACCGGCGTTCGCATAGCTGGCGGCGGTGGTCAGATCATAGGCCCAGGTGTCGGCGGTGCGTCCGCTGGGCTCTTTCTCGCCCCACAGCACCGCGGGGATGACCGAGGCAGCCTCTGAGCCGGACAGTCCGGCAATCAGGCAGGCATCCACACCGGGGATGGTTTCCAGCTGACCCAGCTTCATCACGTTGGTGGAGTTGACCAGCACGACCACGTTTTTGTAGTTGGCGCCGACGTAGGTCAGCAGATTTTCTTCCTCGGTGGTCAGCTCCAGCATCGTGCGGGTGTCGTCCACCACGATGTCGCCGCCCTTTTCGGTGCGCTTGTACTGCTGCTTGGTGGCGTCGTTGCTCTCGCCCGCCAGACGTCCGATCACGACCACGGCAGTGTCGGAGTAGTTCTTGGCGTTATCCAGCATCGTCGGGGTGTAGTAGGCGGTGTTCTGAATGTCCGGCTCATACAGACGACCGGACTGTTCGGGGCGGCTGTTCAGCGTGCGGACGTATTCACGACCGGGCTGGAAGTCCTTATACATATCGGTCAGCTCGGTGTTGTACTCAATGCCGTAGGCAGTCAGGGCAGCCAGCAGGTCGGTGTTGACGGCATTTACGCCGCCGGAGCCGGAGCCGCCGCCCAGCCATGCGGTGGATGCCCAGCCGAACACGTTGACCTTTTTGGTGTCGGCGCTCAGGGGCAGGGTGTTGTCGTTGTTCTGTACCAGAACGGTACCCTCGGCCTCGACCTCGGCTGCCAGGGCTTCTGCCTTCAGCTTGGTGTCGGCGATCTCGGTTTCGGAATAGTTGCCGGTGGGCGCGCCGATGAAGCTGTCGATGATGGTTGCCATCGTGGACAGCATATAGGTGCCAGCCAGCGCCGCGACTAACAAGATCGCGGACAGTACCAGCCCGATCCCGTGCAGTACGGGATGCGGCTTGCGGACTTTCGGTTGCTTTGCCATTTGCGTTTCTCCTCTTCAACATCGCAAAAGCGGGCCCATGCTTTTGTGTTGATTCTATTGTAGCAGGCAAATTCCCGTTTGGGTCACTTTTTGCATAACCTGCCGGTTTTGAAGCATAATCCGCAAAAAAGCAAAATGCGCAGAAAAAAAACCTGCGCATTTTGCCTAAATACAGTCTTATTTGGTTGTGCATCCTGCCAAGGTCATTTCTTGGCAGCCTTAGCAGCCTTCTTCGCCTTGCGCTCGGCTTTCTTGGCAAGGTAGCGCTTGCTGGCCCACAGGGCGCGCACAACCTTGAAGCCGAAGAACCACATCAGCGCCGCAAAGACAACGAGCGCCACATAGGCGTACTGCCAGGTGGGGATGATATTCTTGACCACCGTGTCAGCGTCGACGCCGTTCATGGCGTTGGAGTTGGCCACCGCGTACAGATAGCGGTGGGCTGCGGTGCGGGCCGCCTGCATGACGGTGGGCGTCAGCTCGTCGTCCTTCAGGTCCCACATATTGTAGGCAGTATTCAGCCACAGGTCGTTGCCCGCGGGCAAGCCCTCGCGGATGTCACAGTAATTGAAGCTGGCAAACGAGGTCTGGTCGGTAATGACAAAGCCCTTGTAGCCCCACTCGCCGCGCAAGATGTTCGTCATGATGCCCGCGTGCCCGCCGATCCAGCGGCAGCCGATACGGTTCATGCCGCTCATGATGCCGACGGCACCGCCGTTGACGATGCTCATTTCAAAGGGCTTGAGGTAGAGCTGGCGGGCGCTCTGCTCGTTGACGAACATTGCGCCACCGATGCGGTTCGTCTCCTGATCGTTGAAAGCAAAGTGCTTGATGGTGACGATGCCGCCCTTGCTCTGGAAGCCTGCCGTCTCGGCTGCGCCGAACACACCGGAAATGTACGGGTCCTCGGCGTAATATTCAAAGTTACGGCCGGCGTTGGCAGTGCGGTGGATGTTCATGGCCGGGGCGTACCAGACCTGCACACCGCTGGAAAGGCTGTCCTCGCCCACCAGCTTGCCGCGGCGGCTTGCCAGATCGACATTGTAGGTAGAGGCCAGCACGACGGCGGGCTCATAGGCCATGCAGTGCAGGTTGCCGCCCGCCAGAGTGCTGGAAATGCCCGCGGGGCCGTCCTTTTGCACGGTGCCGGGCACACCCGCGCTCTGCACGGCCATCGTGCCGTAGCCCGCGTGGCGGATCAGGTCGTAAGTCTCCTTTTTGGACATCTGGCTCAGCAGCGTTTCCCACCGGGTGTCGTCATAGTCCGCACCGATCAGGTCGCACAGCTTGAGGTCGCCCGTTTGGTCAAAGGCGGGCATCTCCGCGTTCTCGTCCTCGGGGCGGGTGATCTCCAGCGCGGTGAGGACGGTTTCAGGGGCGTCCCAGCTGCCGTTCTGGTAGGTTGCGGGCCAGGTGCCCGTCCAGTCGCTGCGGCTCAGGTACGTAAAGTCTGGGTCATAGGTCTTGATGTCGGCATCGGACATCAGCGTCGTGACCGCCGCGCCCGTCTCTGCGGTTGCGTAGGTCTTAGTGTCCGTGGCGGCCTGGGTGTACAGGGCGGTGAAGTCGGCGCTGCCGTCCACCGCGGCCCCCTTGGCGGCCAGAATGTTGTTGGCAGCCGCGTGGGCGTTGGCAGCCGCGGTCAGGTAGTAGTCTCCTGCTTCCACAATATACGTGCCCTCGCCGTAGGCGTCGAACACCTTGAGGGTGCTCTTATCCACGTCGATGGTGACGGTCTGGCTCTCGCCGGGCTGCAAAATGTCGGTCTTGGCAAAGCCGACCAGCTCGACGGCAGACTTTTCAATACCGTTGGCTTTGTCGTAGTTGGTGTAGGGACTTTGCAGGTACGCCTGCACAACGTCCTTGCCCGCGGCGCTGCCGGTGTTCTTGACCGTGACGTTCAGCGCAAAGCCGTTGGCTGTCTCGGTCATTTTGTAGTCGGACCAGGTGAAATCGGTGTAGCTCAGGCCGTAGCCGAACGGATAGACGACCTGGTCGTCGTAGTCGTAATCGCCCGCATTGCCCTGGCCGAGAACGGCGTCCTCATAGCGCGTCTCATAGTAGCGATAGCCGACGTAGATACCCTCGGCGTAGACGATGTACTTGTTGCCAGAGGTCACATTGCTGTTGGTGATGGTGTAGTCGCCCAGGTTGGCGGCAGCGGGGCTGCCCACCGGGTCAACCGCCCAGGTGTCCACCAGATGGCCGCTGGGGTTGACCGTGCCGTTCAGGGCCTCGCCCACGGCGTAAGCCCCCTCCTGCCCCAGCGCGCCGACCCACAGCACGGCGTCGATGTCATAGCGAGCGATCTCGGTCATGTTGATGGGGTTCGTGACGTTCAGCACAAGCACAATTTTGTCGAAGCGGCCCTGCGCCATCTCGATCAGGCTGCGTTCCTCCTCGGTGAAGGAGAGGTAGTCCACGGACAGGTCGACGCTCTCGCTGCCGCTGCGGCCGATGACGATGATGGCCGCGTCGTTGTATTCGGCCATGCTGTCAAATTCGGTCTGGGTGTAGGCACTCTGCGGGGCCTCGTTGGCTGCAAAGCGGCCCCGGCCCGTGACGCTGGGCACTTCCTTTTTATAAGCTGCACCTGCGCCGGTGGTGTAGAAGTCCCACAGCACAGGGTTGACGGTGAAGCCCGCGTTTTCCAGCGCCTGGCGCAGGGTGGGCGCGGTGGAGGTATCCACGCTGCCCGCACCCGCGCCGCCGTAGACGAGGTCAGCGGCGCTCTCGCCCAGCAGGGTCACTTTTGCGCCCTTGGCCAGGGGCAGGGCGCTGTCATTGTTGCGCAGCAGGACCATGCCCTCTTGCTCGATCTCGCGGCAGAGCTGGGCTGAAGCCTCCTCTGCTGCCGCAGCGGATGGGTAGTCACTGGTAAAATACTGCGGGTCGCTGCCACCGATCTTGGCGGTGGTGGAATGTCCATTGGCCATGCTGACCATGGCCGCGTAGTTGTTGGACAGCGGTATTGCGATCAGACAGGCCGCGCCCAGCAGCGCAAAAATCAGCGCCAGCAGAACGGCCAGGATGCGCCGCAAAACGCATAGGACAGTTTTCATAAGCTTTTCTCCTCTTCTTCGGGCGTTTCCGACGGCCCGAAATCTTGCTGGCTTTATTATACTGTGCTTTGGCCGCTTTATTTTAAAATTTACACAATCTGCTGTTTTTGGCGCACACTTTGCAATCTACCCACCTGACCGCACAATTTTTGTTGTGATTTTGTACAAGTGTGACCACAGTTCCTTTGTGCAGGTTGCCGGGCAGCAAAAAACGCAGTTCCCGGCCATGGGACTGCGTTTTTTGTTCTGCGGCTGCCGCCGCGTTGTTCGGCGGCCAGAGGACTGGCCGCTCTACCGAGCAGTAACGAAAACATGATTGTAGGGCGGGCAGTCCCCTGCCCGCTGGGAATGCTGATACGACCGCCGTGTTCCCGCTGCCGCATCTCTCACTTCTGCGGCAGCAAAATCCGTACTGTAAACCACTCGTTTTCCCAGTGCAGGGTCAGGGTGCCGCCGCGGGCTTCGGCAGCAGCGCGGACACTTTTCAGGTCGTAGCCGCCGTGGCTGCTGCGGCGGGGCAAGCCGTCGGGGGCAAGCTCCACGGGCTTTGTGCAGTAGTTTTCAAACCGCAGCATCACAAAGCCGTTCTGCGCGTAAATTGCCACCCGGATCAGCCGCTTTTCGGGGTCCTGCTCGGTCAGCACGCTCTCGGTGGCGTTGTCCAGCGCCGTGCCGACGATGGTGCATATCTCCCCCGTTGTCAAAAAATGCAGCAGCGTACCGTCCGCCACGCAGGTCATATTGATGCCGTGCTGCTGGCAGTACAGGCTTTTGGCGGTCAGCAGGGTGTCCAGCACGGGGTTGCCGGTCTTGTTTTCGGCTTCATAGCGGCGGATATCCTGCTCCATCTCCGCCAAGGCGGCGTTCTGCTTGGCCTGATCCCGCTCGGCCCGGATGGCCGCGATCTGCATTTTCAGTTCGTGGTAGCGTCGGTTGATCAGGCGGATATTCTCCTTGCTTTGGCGGTACTGCTCATACTGGCGCTGCAAAACGTTGTCCATCGCCGCAAGCTCGCTGTGCAGGGCTGCCTCGCGCAGCTGCTCGTGTTGGACGCTCAAAATCAGCACCCCGGCAATATCCACCAGCGTGCGGATGTAGTACACGCTCATTGTCGCCTGTTCGTCGGCGATAAAGCTCAGGTTGCTCACGGCAAAAACAGTCAGCGCCATCACGACCGCCATCAGCGTGGCGGAAACGGAGATATTCGGGCGCACGGCAGTGACACGGCGGCGTTCAAACAGGTACAGCCCGCCGTACAGTGCGCCGTACACGGCAGCCAACAGCAGCAGCGAAGGTACCTCGCCGCCCGTGAACTGCGGCCAAAGCTCGCAGTGCAGCTGCCATTCCAGGCTGGCTGCCAGCTCTGCCAAGATAAAGGCGCGCGCGCAGCAATAACTTGCCTCGCGCAAGTTCATCTCGCGCGTACCCCACAGGTACAGGTAAATCGCCGCAAGGGCGGTCACCATGCAGGGTACCCACCACTGCAAGGGTACATGACCCGTCAGGTGCAAAAACGCTGCCAGCAGCGCCGCCCACAGCGCGGTTATGCCCCAGTGCATCGGCTTTTCGGTGCGGGGCGGACGCGCCTGCGCATACAGCAGCGCAGCCAGAATTTCTGCCAGTGCCGTGTACAGTCTGGGGATGCCGGGTAAAACGGTCATACGCCCTCACCCCCGATGTAATCGGTCAGCGCCGCCAAAAACGCCTTGCGCTTGGGGCGGCTGATCTGCAATTCATAGGGACCGACCAAAACCGTGTTTTGCTGCACGCCGGATACCTGCGCCAGATTGACCAGATACCCGCTGTTGCAGCGGGCAAAGGGCTGCGATGCCAGCTTTTCCTCCAGCGCTTTCAGCGTGCCGGGGGCGGAAAACTCGCCGTCCTCGGTGTAAAAACGGATGCGGTGTCCCTCGCTCTCTATGTAGTAAACGGCTGCTGCATCCAGCCGACGCAGCCCGCCGTCCACAGGCACCGCCAGATAATGGCGCACCCGCCGTGCCAGCTGGTTGACCGCCTTTTGCAGCTGCTGCGAAAAGGCAAAATACGGCACGGGCTTCAGCACATAATCCAGCGCGCCCACGGCATACCCCTTGATGGCATACTGCGCCATATTGGTGATAAAAATCAACAGTACATCGTTATCCAGTGCGCGGATGCGGCGGGCGGTTTCCATACCGTCCAGGTGCGGCATCTCGACATCCAGAAAAATTATGTCGTAGACCGGGCGGTAATCTTCGAGAATTTCCACGCCGCTGCCAAACACCGTGACCTCAAACGGCGTGCCGTACTGCCGCGTATAGCGCTGCACATAGCCGGTCAGCTGCTCCTGCACGGCAGCCTCGTCCTCCACAATGGCAATGCGCGTCATCGGTGGTGCCTCCTCCCCTTTTTTATACAGTATAGCATACTGCCGCGCTGCGGCGCAACTGCCGAAACTTATTGCGCCAGCGCTGCTTTTTCCTCCGGCCAGGATTTTCTGAGCGCCGCATAGGAAACCAGGAAGTTGGCCAGCCAGCCCGCCGGTACGGCAAGCCAGACAAAGGCAATGCCAAAGCGCGGCGCACAAAGCAGCGCCACCGACAGGCGAATTCCAAGGTTCACCATATTGGCAGCAAGGAAGGGGCGCATAATGCCCAGCCCGCGCAAAACGCCGTCGGTTGCCATCTTGATGCCCATAATGATAAAGAAATAGCCGATCCAGCGCATATAATCCTCGGACACCTGATACGCCAAGGCAGTTCCGTCCTTGCCGAGGAACAGCGAGGAAATCTGCGTGTGCCACGTTTCAATGACGGCAAAGGCAAGAACGGCAAAGCAGACATCCAGCACCAGCGCCGCATGGTAGCCCTTTTTGATGCGCTGGGGCTTGCCTGCGCCCAGGTTTTGGGAAACAAACGGCGAAACCGCATTGCCGATGGACACAAAAATCAGCGAAAAGACGTTCTCTACCCGCATTGTTGCCGCATACCCCGCCAGCGCCTGTGTGCCGAACGGGTTGACCACCGCCTGCACGATCATCATACCGATGGACACAGTGGACTGCTGCAGGACCGACGGCACGGCAATGCGCAGCATCGAGCGCAGCTCTCGCCCGCTAAACCGCTGAAAGGGGCTTTGGTAGCGCCGCATCCGATTCAGGAAAATCAGCAGCGAAAACACGGCGGAAATGCCTTGGGCGATCAGGGTCGCCAGCGCTGCGCCGAACACGCCCAGCCCCAGCCCGGCGACCATCCAGAGGTCCATAAAAATATTGAGAACGGAGGAAAAAATCAGCAGCCCCAGCGGAATTTTGGACTCCCCGATGGAGGTGAACATCGTGGAGAGGATGTTGTACATAAACAAAAACGGAAAGCCCACAAAATACACCCGCAGATACAGCACGGCATCCGCCAGAATGTCGGCGGGGGTCTGCAGGGCGCTCATCATCAGGCGGGAAAAGCCAAAGCCGAAAACACCCAGGGCGATGCTCAGCACCAGAAAACTGAGCAAGGACGTTGACACGATGGTTTTCATCTTGCCGTACTCTTTAGCGCCGAAATAGCGGCTGACCAGAACCCCGGCACCGACCCCGGCGCCCAGCGCCACACAGATAAATACGTTGGTCAGTGCGGCACAGGCACCGACTGCCGCCAGCGCCGAGGACCCCACAAACTGACCGACAATGATGGAGTCCGCCATATTGTATACCTGCTGAAAAAAGCTGCCGAGGATCATCGGCATAGCAAAAACCGTCAGCGCCTTCAGCGGTGCATCGGTGATCAGATACTCGTCCTTTGTCATCCTTGTTTCTCCTGCAAAAAAGCCGGACAGGGAGCAGACTGCTCCGTCTGCGCCTGATCCGGCAGTTGTTTTCCGTTTGAGCGAATACTCAAAATTATAGCACGGGTGCATGGAATTGTCAACGTACCGGCGCAGGCAAAAGACCCGCTCCCCTTTGCCTGTGCTGTGCAATATTTTGCCCATTTTTCCGTAAAAAGCATGCACAGCTACTTTTCAAAAATCAAAAATCGTGATACACTGAATTGAAATATGTTATGCCGTTTAACGGTTGAGGAAAAGCGTATGGAAACGAAAAAGAACTTCAAAAATTGCTATGAGGACGGAATCCATTCCTCTGATATGGCAAAGCTGGGAAACAGCGCGCTGCAAGCTATGCAGAAAACGATTCAATTTAACGGCGGTGTCGGCACCATTACGGGGTATTTTGACGCCGAATTGTCGATATTGTCGGTCAGCGACCTGCTGCTGCACAATCTGGGCTACAGCTACGCGTCCCTTATGCAGCAGACGGGCGGCTCGCTGAAAAACCTGTTTTACGGGGAAAATGTAAGCTTTCTCGAAAACGAGCGCTTTCGTCAGATCCATGGCGAGGGCGAGGGGCAGATCCTTACGGCAGACGGCTCCCCTGTTTGTGTGCGGCTGTACAAGGAAAACTCTGCCGATGCAGACGGCACGCCCCTTTGGGTAATATCGGTACATATGGATTGGGATTTTGAGAACCTCGCCTTGGTGAACCAGTCCATCGGCTCCGCCCTGTGGTATTTTGACTGCGATGAAAACGGGGAAATCATCAGCGTAAATTGGAGCCATGCGTACCGGCGGCTTTTGGGGTATCATGACGCGCTGGATTTTCCGAATCAGCTGGATTCCTGGGTAAATCTTCTGCACCCCGAAGATAAAGACTGTGTACTTGCGCTGCTGCACAAGGCGATTGCGGATAAGACCAACCAGACAAAATACACCATTGAATACCGGCTGAAAATGCGGGACGGTCAGTACCGATGGTTCCGCACCTCGGCGGAGATCGTCCGCCGCCTGAACGGCTCTGCCCACCGGATCGCGGGCATTATCAGCAACATCGACGCCGAAAAACGAAGCCTGATGCAGGCGCAGCGGGCAGCGGCTTTTCACCGCGCGTTCACCAACGCGAACCTCTGCGAATACTATGTCAATTTAGACAAGAACACCTTTGATACCTTCAAGGTCGAGCCGTCCCTGCTGACTGCCTTTGAGCAGAGCGAAACCTGGGATGAGCTGGTGCAGTTCTTTGTGGACAACTATGTGATCGAGCAGGATAAAAAAGCCGTAACAAAATTCTATAACCGCGCGTATATCGCAGAAAAACTCAAAGGTCTGGAAAGCGAGCTTTGCCAAGAATGCCGCATCGTGCTGAACGGCGAGGAGCGCTGGGTCCGCAACGTGGTTATGCGCGGCGAAATGGAAGATTCCGAATATGCCATGATTTTTCTGCGCGACATCACCGAGGCAAAAGCCGAAACAGCAAGACGCACGCAGATGGCATCCGACAATGCCGCCAAAGAGCAGCTGATTCAGAGTATGGTGCGGATGGTGGATCATTTCGCGGTATGGGATTTGAAAAACGACAGCTATGTTCTTTACAATATCAATGACCGCACGCCCTATAAGCCCAGCGGAGCCTTTCACGAGCTGCGCGCCGGCGTTCTGGAAAGATACAAAACGTTGGCACCCTTGGAGTCCATGGAGGTTCTGCTCACCTCGGAAAATATCCGGAAAAACCTGTCAAAGCAGGACGACATCTACAAATTTGAATACTGTTCCTTAGACGAAAACACCTATAAAATTGCGTCCTTTATACCTCTGGAATGGGAAGGCGCCAAGCCCGTCAAGGTCCTTTGGATCTGCATGAATGTTACGCAGGAGAAAAAGGCAGAAATAGAATCCCGCAAGGCGCTGAAAGAAGCCTATCAGGCGGCGGAGAACGCAAACCGCGCCAAGACGGAGTTCCTTTCCAATATGTCCCACGATATCCGTACACCGATGAATGCCGTCATCGGGCTTACGGCCATTGCGGGTGCCAATATAAACAATCAAGACAAAGTGGTTGAATGTCTTGGCAAAATTACAAAGTCCAGCCGCCATCTGTTGGGGCTTATCAACGAAGTGCTGGATATGGCGCGTATTGAAAGCGGAAAAATGTCCCTTGTCGAGGAGGATTTCAGCCTGCCTGAGCTGGTGGACAACCTGCTTACCCTGACCAAACCCGCCATCGATGAACACAAACATAACCTTGAGGTGCAAATCGAACATATTGAGCACGAGGCCGTCTGCGGCGACAGCCTGCGTATCCAACAAGTCTTTGTAAACCTCATGGGCAATGCCATCAAGTACACCCCCGATGGCGGCGATATCACTTTCTCCATCAAAGAAAAGCCCAACGGTTTTTCGGAACTCGGCTGCTATGAGTTTTCCTTTACGGACAACGGAATCGGCATGACACCCGAATTCCAGAAAATTATGTTCGAGCCGTTCAGCCGCGCAGATGACCATCGGACAACCAAGGTGCAGGGCACAGGGTTGGGTATGGCCATCACCAAAAATATCGTCAACCTGATGAACGGCAGCATTGCGGTGAAAAGTGCGCCGAACCAAGGAACGACCATCACGGTAACGATTTACCTAAAGCTCCAGGAAAGCGAAAAGGGCCAGGAAAAAGAGCTGATGGACCTGCCCGTGCTGGTGGTCGATGACGACAAGACCTGCTGCGAAAGCACGGTGGCAACGCTGAAAGACATCGGCATCGCGGGCGAATGGGTGCAATCGGGCAAAGAAGCCGTGGAGCGCTGCCGTGCCCGCCATGAGACATGCTGCGACTATTTCGCGGTGATCCTGGACTGGAAGATGCCCGGTATGGATGGCATCGAAACCGCCAGAAGAATTCGCGAGCAGGTAGGTCAAGAGGTCCCCATCATCATACTGACCTCCTTTGAATTCAGCGAAATTGAGGAGGAAGCCCGACAGGCGGGAGTCGATGCCTTTATTGCCAAGCCGCTGTTCCGTTCCCGCCTGACCGCTACCCTGCGGAAATTCAGGTCCGGAAAGAAAGACGAGAGTGTCAAAAACTGCCTGGAGGATTTTGCCAAAAGCGACTATAGCGACAAGCGAATCCTTCTGGTGGAAGATAATGAGCTGAACCGCGAGATTGCCTCGGAAATTTTGGGCATGACGGGCGTTACTGTTGAGATGGCCGAAAACGGAAAAATTGCCGTCGACAAGGTTATGGAATCCCCTGAAAATCGCTATGACCTGATTTTTATGGACATCCAGATGCCGATCATGAATGGATATGAGGCCACGGCGGCGATACGTGCCCTTCCCGGCAGACGGGGAACGGTGCCGATCATCGCCATGACCGCCAATGCCTTTGCCGAGGACGTGCAGCTGGCGAAAAATACCGGTATGAACGAGCATATTGCCAAGCCGCTGGAGCTTGCCAAGCTCTCTGATGTGCTGAAGCAGTGGCTGTAACTTTGGGCAATACCACCCCGCAGGGGCTTGTTTTCCGGCGGCACGGCGTGCTATACTGATAGCAAAAAGCGAGGTGCCTGCCATGGACGAATTTTCGCATCTGAAAAGCAAACTGCTGGCTGAACAGGTCGAGGAGCAAATTTACCATTTTATTGTGGATACGCCCATCAGCCCCGGCAGCAAGCTGCCCAACGAGTTTGAGCTGGGGGAAAAGTTCGGCGTGGGGCGCAGCACCATCCGCGAGGCCGTCAAGCTGCTGTCCAGCAAGGGCATTGTGGAGGTGCGGCGCGGCTCCGGCACCTATGTTCTGACGACTGCCCTCGGCGTGGGCGACCCGCTGGGACTCAGCGCCGTGCAGGACAAAACCGCGCTGGCGCTTGACCTTGTAAACGTGCGCCTGCTGTTGGAGCCGGGCATTGCCGAAATGGCAGCCAACAACGCCACGGACGAGGATATTGCCCGCCTGCGCCGCCTTTGCGAACGGGTCGAGCAGAAAATTCACGACGGCGACCGTTACATTGAGGACGATATCGCCTTTCACACCTGCGTGGCCGAGTCCAGCAAGAATATGGTGGTGGAGCAGCTGATCCCCATCATTGACACGGCGGTTATGATGTTCGTGAACGTGACCCACAAAAAGCTCATCGACGAAACAATCATGACCCACCGCATGGTGGTAGACGCCATTGCCGCGCATGACCCCATCGGGGCGCGCAGCGCAATGGCGATGCACCTGACCTTTAACCGTCGGATGATCAAAGAACTGTACGATGCCGACCGGGCAAGGCAAAAATAAATCTACCCTGAAAACTTTTTATTGTGTTTTTTCCCGCACGGACTTCATGCCTGTGCGGGATATCTTTTTGCCAAAGACGTCTGATGTATTTTTGCCTCTTTTTGCCCGATTTTATACCAAACGCTTTACACAAGGCTTGCTTTTGCGCAAATATCGGCGGATTTTTGTGCAAATTAGGCAAATATGCACCTACTGTTTTGTCAAAAAGTAGGAACTGCCCCGTACAACTTGCAGGTAGTCATACGATGTGTTACGATAAAGACAACAAAGGAACACCACTCACAACCAGCAAACGGAGGCATATTATGAAACTTCATTCTCAGGAAGTCCGCAACCTTGCACCCGAAAACGACCCGCTGAAAATCGGCATGGGCTGGTCGGTTTCCGACCTCAGCAAGCCCCAGATTTTTGTCGAAAGCACCTTTGGTGACAGCCACCCCGGCAGCGCCCATCTGGACGGCTTCGTCAAGCAGGCGGTGCAGGCGGTCAACGAGCATGGCGGCAAGGCAGCCCGCTACTTCGCCACCGATATGTGCGACGGCATCGCACAGGGACACGACGGCATCAACTACTCCCTGCCCCACCGCGACGCCATCGTCAACCTGGTCGAGGCACAGGCCAACGCCACGGTGTATGACGGCGGCGTGTTCATCGCCAGCTGCGACAAATCCGTACCCGCCATGCTGATGAGCATCGGCCGCCTGAAGGATATGAGCGCCATTATGGTGACCGGCGGCGTTATGGAAGCACACACCCTGCCCAAAAAGTATGTGGTCAACGACCCCGCCTGCGCCATCAATGACCTGCTGACGCTGGAGCAGATCGGCAAGTTTGACGCATGGGAAAAGACCGGCGTCATCCCCAACGAGCAGTTGGACTACTACAAGCACAACGCCTGCCCGTCCTGCGGTGCCTGCTCCTTTATGGGCACCGCCTCCACGATGCAGGTCATGGCTGAAGCGCTGGGTCTGATGCTGCCCGGCACCGCCCTGATGCCCGCCACCGCCCCCGAACTGAAACAGGCCGCCTACGATGCCGGCGCACAGCTGATGAAGCTGGTCGAGCAGGGCATCACCGCCAAGGATATCATCACCAGAAAGAGCTTTGAGAACGCCATTATGGTTCACGCGGCGATTTCCGGCTCCACCAACGCCACAATGCACCTGCCCGCCGTTGCACATGAGTTCGGCATTGAAATCGACGCCGACACCTTTGACCGTATGCACCGCGGCGCGCATTACCTGCTGAACATCCGCCCCTCCGGCGATTGGCCCGCCCAGTATTTCTACTATGCAGGCGGCGTTCCCCGCGTGATGGAGGAAATCAAGTCGATGCTGCACCTGGACGTTATGACCGTCACCGGCAAGACGCTGGGCGAAAATCTCGAGGAGCTGAAACGCAACGGTTTCTATGAGCATTGCGATGAGATCCTGAAAGAAAAGACCGCCCACCTCGGCATCCACGTTACCCGTGAGGACATCATCCACAGCTTTGACAACGCCAAGGGTACCGACGGCAGCATCGCCATCCTGAAAGGCAACCTCGCCCCCGAGGGCAGCGTTATCAAGCACACCGCCTGCCCCAAGAATATGTTCCACGCCACCCTGCGCGCCAAGCCCTACGACAGCGAGGAAGAATGCATTGCTGCCGTTCTGCACGGCGAGGTCAAGCCCGGCGATGCGATTTTCATCCGCTATGAAGGCCCGCGCGGCAGCGGTATGCCGGAGATGTTCTACACCGGCGAAGCCATCTGCGCCGATCCCAAGCTGGCATCCAGCGTGGCACTGATTACCGACGGACGTTTCTCCGGCGCAAGCCGCGGCCCCGTCATCGGTCATGTCAGCCCCGAGGCTGCCGTAGGCGGTCCCATTGCACTGGTCGAGGAGGGCGATTTGATTCAAATCGACGTACCCAACCGCGTGCTGGCTATCGTCGGTGTCAAGGGCGAACCCAAGACCCCCGCCGAGATGGATGCCATTCTGACCGAGCGCCGCGCCAAGTGGCAGCCCAAGGAACCCAAGTACAAGAGCGGTCTGCTGAAACTCTACTCTCAGCACGCCGTCAGCCCGATGAAGGGCGCTTATATGGAGTAACACGGCTCCGCCGAACACTGCACAAAAAGAAAAGGAGAAAATTTATGGAAGCTGTTGCCACCCTTGACCCCACACGGCTGATCCTTGCTGCCGTTATCGGACTTATCATTCTGCTGGTTCTCATCATTAAATGTAAGGTGCAGGCCATGATTTCCATTCTGGTCGGTGCCATCTCGATCGGACTGATCGCCGGTATGCCCCTGACCGATATCGTTGCCTCAGTCAATGAGGGCATCGGCAACACCCTGAAAGGCATTGCCCTGCTGGTCGGCTTAGGTTCGATGTTCGGCGCGATTCTGGAGGTTTCCGGCGGCGCGCAGACGCTGGCTGTCACGATGGTACGCAAATTCGGTGACGAAAAAGCCGCTTGGGCGCTGGGCATCACGGGTCTGGTCATCGCCATGCCGGTGTTCTTTGATGCAGGTCTTATCATCCTGATTCCGCTGGCGTTCTCTCTGGCAAAGCGCACCCACCGTTCCGCGCTGTTCTACACCATCCCGCTGCTGGCGGGTCTGGCAGTCGGTCATGCGTTTATCCCGCCGACACCCGGCCCCGTTCTGGTTGCGACCATGCTGGGCGTTGACCTTGGCTGGGTCATCCTGATCGGTATCTTCTGCGGCATCTTTGCCATGATCGTCGCCGGTCCTGTCTGGGGCAAAATCTGCGGTAACAAGTACTTTATCCCCGTTCCGGAATCGGTTGCCAACCAAGCCGATATTGACGAAAGCAAGCTGCCCAAGTTCGGCACCATCGTCGGCATCATTCTGATCCCGTTGGTTCTGATCATCGCCAACTCCGTTGCTAAGGTCGTTCCCGCCCTGTCTGCCATTCAGCCCGTGCTGGCATTCCTCGGCGAGCCGTTCGTTGCCCTGACCATCGCGGTCATTGCCGCCATGTTCCTGCTGGGCTATAAGCACAGCTATTCCAACGAGGAACTGGAAAAAATCATGACCAAATCGCTGGAACCCACCGGTATGATTCTGCTGGTCACCGCCTGCGGCGGCGTGCTGCGCTACATGCTGCAGAACTCCGGTCTGGGTGATGTCATCGGCAATGCCGTTGCCTCCGCCAGCCTGCCGCTGGTTGTGGTCGCCTTCATCGTGGCGGCGCTGGTTCGCATCTCGGTCGGTTCTTCCACCGTGGCCATGACGATGGCAGCCGGCATCATCGCCGCTATGCCCGGCATCAGCACCCTCTCCCCGCTGTATCTGGCTTGCGTGACCGCCGCCATTGCGGGCGGCTCCACGGTCTGCTCCCACTTCAACGATTCCGGCTTCTGGCTGGTCAAGAGCCTTGTGGGCATGGACGAAAAGACCACCCTCAAGACCTGGACCATTATGGAAACGCTGGTCGGCGGCGTCGGATTCCTCGTTGCGCTTATCATCTCCTTCTTTGCATAACAGCATACATCCTCCGAAAAGGGGCTGCTTCGGCAGTCCCTTTTCTATTACAAATTTTCACACATTGCACAACTTTTTGCCCCGATTTTTGCCGCATTGCACAGCAGATTCACAAAAATGAACAAAAAATGAACTTTCCCCTTGACCAATCGCCGTCCCTGTGGTATCGTATACCCATTGAAAGAACGGCAAAGGCGCCGGGCAGAGAATTTCTGCCCGGCGTCTTTTCTGTTTCTTTTCAAACACAGAAAAGAGGGGTTCAAGGTATGTACAATTCAGCAGATGTAACATGGACACTGGTTGGCGCGTTTCTGGTGTTCTTTATGCAGGCGGGCTTTGCCTTGTGCGAGGCAGGCTTGACCCGCGCCAAAAATACCGGCAATATCCTGATGAAGAATATGATGGATTTTTGTATCGGTACACCCTGCTACTGGCTTGTGGGCTTCGGTGTGATGTTCGCCGGCTCCGGCGCACTGATCGGCGGGTTTGACCCGTTCATCCGCGGCAGCTATGATTTCGGCACGCTGCCGGTCTGGGTCTACGCAGTGTTCCAGACGGTGTTCTGCGCAACTGCCGCCACCATTGTTTCCGGCTCCATGGCAGAGCGCACAAAGTTCAGCGCCTACTGCTGCTACTCCGCCGCCATCAGCCTGATCGTCTACCCGATCTCCGGTCACTGGATCTGGGGCGGCGGCTGGCTGGCACAGCTGGGCTTCCATGACTTTGCAGGCTCCACGGCGGTCCACTTTGTCGGCGGTGTCACGGCTTGTCTGGGCGCATGGATGCTCGGTCCGCGCATCGGCAAGTACACCAAGGACGGCACCCCGCGCGCCATTCCCGGTCACAACCTGACCGCCATGGCGCTGGGCGTTTTCATCCTGTGGTTCTGCTGGTTCGGCTTCAACGGCGGCTCCACCGTCAGCATGACCGGCGATGATACGATGATTTCGGCAGGTCTTATCTGCTTCAACACCAACCTGGCTGCCGCGCTGGCCACCGTTGCGGCGCTGATCGTTTCCTGGGTGCGCTACGGCAAGCCCGATGTTTCCCTGACTTTCAACGGCGCCCTGGCAGGTCTTGTGGCAATTACCGCAGGCTGCGATGTGGTAGACCCGTTCGGTGCGGCCATCATCGGCATTGTGGCCGGTGTGCTCTGCATCTTCTCGGTAGAATTCTTTGATAAGATTGCCAAGATCGACGACCCCGTCGGCGCGGTTTCCGTTCACTGTGTAAACGGCTGCTGGGGCACCTTGGCTGTCGGACTTTTCGCCACCGAGGGCGGTCTTTTCTACGGCGGCGGTTTTGCCAAGTTCGGCATCCAGCTGCTGGGTGTTGTCAGCGTTGCCGCGTGGGTGCTGATCACCATGTACATCATCTTCTCGATCATCAAAAAGACGATCGGGCTGCGCGTTTCCGAAAAAGAGGAACTGGACGGTCTGGACATCCATGAGCATGGTCTTGCCAGCGCTTACGCCGGCTTTGCCATCAGCGACCCGACCTACGCCGAGTTGGACGTCAACGAAAACACCGATCTTGGTGAGGATGACATCACCAAGGCATCCCCTGCCAAAGTGGCGGCAGCCGTAAAAGTTGTGCAGGAGGCGCCGCTGCCCGCCGAGCTGGATTCCAAGATGCACAAGGTTTCCATCATCGTGCAGCTTGCCAAGTTTGAAACGCTGAAAAAGGCGCTGAACGACATCGGCGTGACCGGTATGACGGTGACTCAGGTTATGGGCTGCGGTCTGCAGAAGGGCAGCGGCGAGAAGTACCGCGGCGCCGAGGTGGACGCCACCCTGCTGCCGAAGGTCAAGGTCGAGGTTGTGGTGAGCAAGATCCCCGTTGAAAAAATCATCGACACAGCGACCAAAGCGCTGTACACCGGACACATCGGCGACGGCAAGATCTTTGTCTACAACGTGGCAAAGGTCGTCAAGGTTCGCACCGGTGAGCAGGACTATGACGCCCTGCAGGATGTGGAATAATTTCGCGTTGATCGTATATAAAGGTTAGTGAGCCGCCCTCTCCGCAATGGGATACGGAGAGGGCGGTGTTTTTTGTGAAACGTAGGGATGCGGCATTGCCCTAATTCTTGCAAATTATTTTCTGTCTTTTTGGCAGATATAAAAAAGTTCACAATCCGGTGTTATAGTAAATACGATAACAAATGACGGAGGTATCAAAGCAACGATGCAGACAGAACTATCCCGTAAACCCTATAAGTTTCTAAATCGTGATATGATAAAGTATATCGCGATGTTTACTATGCTGCTCAATCATATTGCCACTATTTTTCTGACACCCGGCACATGGTTATGTGAGTTATTTATTGCCATTGGATATTTCACGGCAATCACCATGATTTATTTCTTGGTGGAGGGATATCATTGCACACATTCAAAGAAGGCCTACCTATCACGTTTATTCGTCTTTGCCCTCATTTCTGAAATTCCCTACTGTTTGGCCTTTACCACAAACGGCATTATGGAGTTTGATGGCTTGAATATGATGTTCACCCTTTGTGTGTGCTTTGGGATTTTATATGCCCTTGACACAATACAAAGTCGGATTGCAAAAGCCTGCCTTATAATCTTCGGCGTATTCATCAGTCTTTTTTGTGACTGGGCACTGCTGGCACCGATATTTACCCTTCTGTTTGCTTGGGCAAGAAACTCCGCGTATCGCACACGGATTGCATTTTCCGTGTCCACCATTATATTCGGGGCTTTCAATTTCTTGGGCGGACTGGGAAGATTTCCTCTTGCCACAAATTTGCTGTACACCCTGCTAAGTGTAATCGGTATGGGAACGGCTGCCATTTGCATCCTGTTCTTTTACAACGGTCAGCGTATGAAAAAAGGCAAATCATTTTCCAAATGGTTTTTCTACCTATTTTATCCGATTCACCTGCTCATTTTAGGAATTTTACGGCTGACGCTTATTGCATAATATTCTGAACATCTGCGATTTATATACAGGGCGTTCCTACGCGGGAACGCCCTGTTCTTTGTCTTGGTTTGCATAGTTTAGTCTCTTTGCTCATTTTTGTCAGTTCCCACAAAAAGCCGTCCAAAACTTTGTTATTGGTTACGCGTTTAACCCTTGAGAAACCAGCCATCGTGTTGTACTATGGAATCAGCACAAACGGGAAAGAGGTATCTCCATGGAACAAAACCGGGTTCGTATCGCGGATATTGCGGACACTTTGGGGCTTAGCACGGCGACCGTTTCCAACGTGATCCACGGCAAGACCCAGAAAATTTCCGTTGCCACGGTAAAACGGGTCGAGCAGGAGCTGGAAAAAACCGGCTACATTCCCAATATGGCGGGCATTTTGCTGGCGCAAAACAACTCGCGCATCATCGGCGTGGTCATGAACGACCACTTCAAATACGAGGGGCGGATTCTGGAGGACGGGTATGTGATGTCGTCTCTGAATGCCCTCTCGCACGAGATCAACGAAAAGGGCTACTTTCTGATGATCAAAACCACGTCCGACATCCGCGAGATCCCGGTTTTTGCCTCGATGTGGAATATGGACGGGCTGATTCTGATGGGCTTTTGCGAAACGGACTACGAAGCACTGCGCAGCCGGATGCGCATTTCCTTTGTGGTGTATGACGGCTATTTTGCCGCCTGCTCCAAGGTGGTCAACCTTTCCATAGACCAGTACGGCGGCGGGTATCAGGCGGGGCAGTATGCCAAAACGCTGGGACACAAAAAGGCGCTGTGTCTGGCAGACAATGCCCGGTGTATGGATAAGGAGCGTATGGACGGCTTTCGCGCCGCCTTTGCGCCGGGCGAAGCGCTGTTCTGGCAGATCCCTGCGCTGCAAAAGGAGCGGACCCTCTTTTATGAGGAGCATTTCCTCGACTTTATAAGTCTACGCTGCACCGTTGTATTTGCGGTTTCAGATTATTACGCGCTGGAATTTATGCGGTTTTTGCAGGTAAAGGGCGTGCGCATACCCGAGGACGTGCAGATCATCGGCTTTGACGACATCGCCGCCAGCCGCGAGAGCATCCCCGCCCTGACCACAATCCATCAGGATGCCGCGCAGCGCGCCAAGACCGCAATCGCCTGTTTGGAGGCCATGCGCAGCGGCAGCGCCTGCGACACGCGGGTCGTTTTGCCGGTTAGCTTAATTTGCAGAGAAAGCACGAGGGAACTGCCATGTCAGACTTTATGAAATCGCTGGGCAAAATTGCCGTGCCCGTGACCCTGCAAAGTATGCTGCAGGCGTCCTTTTCCATTGTCGATCAGGTTATGATCGGGCAGTTGGGTGAGGTCAACATTGCGGCGGTGGGGCTTTGCGGCAATTTCTCGCTGATTTTTTCGGTGGTGATGGGCGCGGTAGGCACTGTTGCGGGAATCCTGATTGCCCAATTCACAGGCGCGGACAATGAGCGTGAGGCTTGGTGCAGCCTTAACGTCAGCCTGATTTGCGGGGCTTTGCTGTCGTCGCTGTTTTTGCTGGCTGTCGGGGGCTTCCCCGAGCAGATTCTGGGGCTTTACACCGCCGATGGCCGCATCCTGCAAGCGGGTGCCGCGTATTTTCAGATCGTGGCGTTCGCCTATCTTCCGATGGCGCTCAGCACGGTTTTGTCCGCGTGGCTGCGCTGTAAGGACCACGCCGCCATCCCCTTTTTAGCAAGCCTTGGCGCGGTGGCTGCCAACACCGGGCTGAACTACCTGCTGATATTCGGCAAGCTGGGGTTTGCCCCCATGGGCGTTCGGGGTGCCGCCATTGCCACGCTGATTTCGCAGCTGCTGAACTTCTTGCTGATTTTGCTGGGCTTTGCCGCGGGTCTTAAAAAGGACGGCGCGCAGCCCCTGTGGACGCTGCATTTTACCACCATCACGCTGCGGAAGTACGGCGGCATGGTGCTGCCGATTCTGGTCAGCGAGTTTCTGTGGAGCTTGGGGCAGAATGTCGAGTCGGCGGTGTATGGGCATCTCGGCACCGCCAACCTTGCCGCCTATACCCTCACCTGCCCGATCCAGTCCCTGATCGTAGGCGCATTGAGCGGGCTGTCGGCAGCCGCCGGTGTGATGGTCGGCAAGCAGCTGGGCAGAAAAGCGTACGATGCCGCCTACCGGGACGCCCGCAGCATTATGCTGACCGGGCTGGTCGGTTCGGTGTGCGTTGCCGCGCTGCTGACACTGTTTGCGGGCGCGTACACCGGTCTGTATCGCGTGACCGCCGACGTGCAGGCGCTGGGCAAAACGCTGCTGATCGTGTTTGCCCTGTATGCACCTGTCAAGGTGGAAAATATGATTCTGGGCGGTGGCATTTTGAGAAGCGGCGGCAAAACCAAGCTGATTTTGGTGATTGACACCATTGGCACATGGGGCATCGGCGTTCCGCTGTGCCTGCTGGGCGCGTATGTGCTGCACTGGGGCATTGTCGGGGTGTATGCCCTGCTTACAACGGAGGAAATTATCAGGTTGCTGATTTCACTTTTTATTTTCCAAAATCGCAGCTGGATGGTCAGCCTGTCCGACAAAAAAACAGGATACGCCCCGCAATAGGGCGCACCCTGCCACAAGTAAAGCCGAACTCCGTCCGATTGGAATCGGGCGGAGTTTATTTTTACCATTCCTGCAAGCTTTTTTCAAATGTTTTTTGGGTATCTGTCCCAAAATTTGTTAGGTACCTTGCAATATGGTGGCCGCTATGCTATACTGCATTCGCAAGTACCCTAACGATTTTCGAGGTGGTTTTATGGATAGCGAACTCAATCTGCGGCTGCTGGGGATGCTGGTGCAAAGCTCGTATCTGATGCAAACGCGGGAAAAATACCGCGGGCAGGGGCGGCTGTTGATTTTGCTGCATTTGTACGGTTCCCTGACCCAGCGGGAGCTGATCGAATTGACCGGGCGGCGCTCTGCCACGCTCAGCGAACAGCTGGACGGCATGGAAAAGTCCGGGCTGATCCTGCGCAGCAAAAATGCACAGGACAAGCGCAATATTGACGTCACCCTGACCGAGCAGGGGCAGGCAGCCGCCCTGCAGGCGATGAAAAACCGGCAAGCCTATGCGGATGCGCTTTTCGGCGCGATGCCGCCGCGCAAAAAACAGCAGCTGGCGGGGCTTTTGGATAGCCTGCTGCATACATGGGACATCCCCCTCAACGAGGAAGAATATCGGGATCATACGGTATGACCCCAAAATAACAGGAATAGGAGCGAATTTGTATGAACCCGCAAGGCGGAAATAAAATGGCGGAAATGCCGATAAACAAACTGCTACTCAACATGGGCGCGCCGATGATGATCTCCATGCTGGGGCAGGCACTTTACAATGTGGTGGACACCTTTTTTGTATCCCACATTCCCGACACTGCACAAGTCACGGCTATGGGCGACAAAGCCATCAACGCGCTGACACTGGCTTTCCCCGTGCAGATGCTGATCATCGCGCTGGGCGTCGGCACCGGTGTCGGCATCAACGCGCTGGTTGCCAAAAGTCTGGGCTGCGGCGATAAAGAGCAGGCAAACCGCACGGCGGGCAATGCCATTCTTGTGACGCTGTGCTACTTTGTGTTGATTTTTGTGTTTGGGCTTGCCTTTTCCCGCACGTTTATTGCCTCTCAGACGACAGATGCCGTCATTGCCGATATGGGCACCACCTACCTGCGCATCATCACGGTTTTCTCTTTCGGTTCGCTGGGCTATATGTGCCTGGAAAAAATCGTGATGGCAACGGGCAAAACCACCATCACCATGATTTGCCAGCTTGCCGGGGCGCTTACCAATATCATCCTTGACCCGGTTATGATCTACGGCCTTTTCGGCTGCCCTGCCATGGGCATTGCCGGGGCGGCGTGTGCCACGGTCATCGGGCAGTTTGTGTCGCTGGCTGTCATTGCGGTCGCCTATTTCAAAAAAGGTGTGGGAATCGATACGGGCATCCGCTACCTTGCCCCGCATCGGCGGACGCTAGAAAAAATGTTTGCCATCGGCTTGCCCGCCATCATTATGCAAATCCTGACGCCCATTATGTCGTATGCGATGAACCTGATCCTTGGCACGATTTCCGTATCGGCTGTCACCGCCTACGGCGTCTACTACAAGCTGCAAAACTTTATTTTTATGCCGGGCTACGGGCTGAACAACGCCTCGATCCCCATTATCTCCTACAATTACGGCGCCGGAAAGAAAACGCGCGTATCGCAGGCGATCCGCTGGGGGCTGGGGTACGTTTCTGCCATTATGCTGGTCGGCATTGTGCTGTTACAGCTGTTTGCCCGCCCGCTTGTGGGGCTGTTCTCTGTCACCGAGGAGTCCTATCGCCTTTGCGTGCTGGCGCTGCGCATCATCACCTGCGGGTTCTTTTTTGCCGGTGCCAACGTCATTTTGCAGGGAGCCTGCCAGGCCCTGGGCAGGGGCGGCTATTCCCTGTTTATTTCGCTGCTGCGCTTTATCGTTTTGGCGCTGCCGCTGGCGTGGGTCTTTGCGCAGATGCCCAACGCTGACGCGCTGATTTGGCTGGCGCTGCCTGCGGCAGAATGCGGGGCGTGCATCGCCGCCGTTTTGCTGACGAAAAAGACATTCCGCAGCACCATGTAACCATAGCGCAAAAATGCGGTCGGGAAATCCGACCGCATTTTACTTTGTCCAAAGAAGCACTTTTTCGGGTAGTGCAGTAGGCACGACTACTATGTCACCCGTTGCAGTTATCTCGGTAAATCGACCCAACAGGTAAACTGCACGGGACGCATATATTGTATAGAGTAGTAACATAGGTAACAGGTAGAGAAGAGACATAGGTAACAGTTTTTGCTAGAATAAAGACATCC
>NZ_CAKTFU010000010.1 GCF_934561205.1 uncultured Gemmiger sp.
TTGCTGATCCACCATCTGCGCAAACAAGCCGCAGACGATCCGTTCCAGCAGATTGCAGGCTCCAACGGTCTGATGGGTGCGTCCGATACCAGCTGGGTCATGCAGCGCAAACGCATGAGTCAGACCGCCAGCATTTTGGTGACCGGGCGCGACATGAACAACAAAACACTGCGTCTGCACGAAGAAAATTGCGTTTGGATTCTGGACGAGGAAGAAAGCACCGAACAAATTGTCGCCAAGGCTGTGCCGAGGTACCTTTGGAAAGTGGCTGACTACATCGATAGCGTAGGAACATGGCAAGGCACGGCTACCGAATTGCTTTCTGCAGCCGATATCGAGGGCGTTTTGCCCCATCAGCTGACTCGGAAAATCGTGGAACACTTCGATACGGTGTTCACGCCAAGAGGTATCCACTATGAAACCCACCGCACCTCGCAGGCACGGCAGATGAAGTTCTCCCATGACGGAAATGACGCAGATGACGCTAATGACGCTGAAATTGATATAACCCAGCTTTTCAAATGGGATATCTCACAAACAGCGTCATCAGCGTCATTAGCGTCACAAAGGTCGCGTAAGGAGAGCAAGCATGGGCGAAGTGTTGCCACAGGGCAACCCGCCGAAAAGCCTACGGGGACAGCCCCGAACCCCTGTGAGGCTGCTGGCGCATGAGAAAGCGAACTGTCGGAATCAACATCCGGGTGACCGTCACCGAGAAGAAAAAGGTGACGATGTTGGCTCGGAAGTACGGGTTAAAATGCTTGAAAAGCAGGTAAAAGCGATAGCGGCACTGTCAGCGATGACGGTGCCGTTTTTGTCAGTAATAGGTGAATTTTTAGCATAAAGATTGTTGGGTGTGGTGATAGCTTTCTGTCGCAGTTGTCGGTATGCTTTGTAGTGCCGGAGGTCAATAAAACATACAAAGGAGCGTTGAAAACAATGGCGTCTATCAGAAAGCGCGGCAGTAATAGCTATTTGATCGTGGTATCCCGTGGGTATGACTACGAAGGCAATAGACTGAAATCTGTACAGAAAACAGTCAAGCCACCCAAGGAGTACACACCCAAACAAGCCGAGAAGTGGGTAAAGGAGCAGGCAATCCTATTTGAACGCGAGGTTCAGCACACCCCAGAGCCTATTAATCGAAGCATTACGCTGGCAAAGTACATCGAGCATTGGGCGGCTGATGTTGGACCGAAGAAGCTGGCGGACTCTACATATCAACGAGATTTGCAGGATATCCGCAGAATCCTGCCTGCACTTGGCAACTACAAACTGATGGATTTGCGCAAGGAAGTCATCCGAGATTTTTACGAAGAAATGCGGCACAGCCCGCGTTTGGACGGCAGAGGAAATCTATCCGAGAAGTCGGTCGAGGGCCTGCACAACACGCTATGCGGCATCCTGTCGGCGGCTGTGGACGAGGGTTATTTGACCCACAATCCCGCATGGCGGTGTTACAAGCCGAAAGGGCAGAAGAAAGAGCGCCCGGTAGCTGACGAGGAAACCGTCAAAAAGCTGATTACAGCGTTTGAAGGACAGAGCATGAAATACGAAACCTATTTCAAGCTGGTGCTGGCAACCGGGCTACGTAGGGGAGAAGCCTGTGGACTGAAATGGAGTGACATTAACTGGCGTAAACGGACGATTCATGTACAGCGGGGTGTGGTCAAACTTAGTCACCAAGAATCAATCACTAAGGACCCTAAGACCAGCAGCGGTGATCGTATGGTCTACTTGAGCAAAGAAATGTGCCAGCTACTCAAGGCGTGGCGGAAAGAATGCGAGTGGGATAGGCAGCAAACCGCGAACGAAACCATATCTGAAGACGACTACCTGTTCCGTCAGCCTAATGGAAAGCCGATGAATCCCTGCACATTTACCTATCGCTTTAAGCTGATATTGAAAGCAAACAACTTGCCACTGAATTTGAATGTGCATAGCTTGCGGCACACAAACGCCAGCCTGCTGATTGCACAGGGGGTGGACGTGCGCACGGTGGCTAGTCTATTGGGTCACGCGCAGGCAAGCACAACGCTGGATATTTACGCCCATGCATTTGACAAGAACAAGCGAAAGGCACAAGAGAAACTCGGAAAGGCGATTGGATTATGAGAAAAATCAAATTGACCCGTGCGTACAAAAGTATCCTGTTGAAAGCACTTGCACCTTATTACTGCCGAGAAAAAGCGCTTGGGCATAGCACAGAAAAACCGGGGCGACTGATACTAAAAATCAATTCTGTCCCAGCCGATAAAAGAGCAAGTTTCTCTGTAGAAGAAATTCACCTTATGCGAATCACTATAAACAGGCTAAGGAACGAGCGTCTAGCAAAAGGTCAATACACCGATGCCGCAGATGATATGCTGCTAAAATTATTCTGAAAATCAAACACTAACAAAAACAAAAAACCTCATTGCAAAAAACACATTGCAATGAGGTTTTCTGGTGCGACCGGGAGGATTCGAACCTCTGGCCTTCCGGGTCGGAGCCGAACGCTCTATCCAGCTGAGCTACGATCGCTTATGTATGAAAAACGCCGTTACAGCGTATTTCAATCTTGTAAAGTAGTCAATTTCCAATAGTGGTCAATTCGTGGTCTGACTACCGTTGACCACCGCGTTTTTGCAATTGCAAACCACGCTGTATCGAACAAAAATGAGCCCAAAACCTGCCATGTCGCAGTTGTCGGAGCCGAACGCTCTATCCAGCTGAGCTACGATCGCATACGGTTTGCTGGCGATACCATTACAGTATAGCAAACTTGAACAGAAAATGCAAATGTTTTCTGTCAGAAAGCCGAAACAGCCGTTACTTTTTTTTCTGCTTGTCGGCGGGGGACTCGCTGCAATGCTGATGGCAGGATGCACAGTTGCCGCCGCAGCCGCCCTGCCAGCCGCCGTTTTGGCAGATGAACCCAATCGCCAGCGCCAGCAGCACAAAAATCACGATCACCACAATTACACTTGCCATTTTCAAATCGCCTCCATCCATTACTATACCACGAAAATCTGTGGCGGGCAAGTGTATATTTTGTGTGTGGCGGCGCATACTACCCGTAGCCGAAAGGAGGCGACAGTATATGGAAAATATCGGTGTTACCTGCGATGTGTGCAGCTGTGCACATCATGAGGGCGGCAGCAAGTGCAGCCTGGAGCAGATCCACGTTACCGAGCACTGCGAGCATTGCAGCCAGACCCAGCCCAACCCGCATTTCTGCAACAGCTACGAGGAAAAATAACCCCGCGTAGCGGCAATAGGGCAGGGCAGACCTGCACAGAAAAAGACCGGACAGGACCCCAAAAAGGGGGCCTGCCCGGCCTTTTTTGCCGTTGAGCAGGGGACATTATCTCTGCCGATTCTTTTTGCCCTTGGCCCAAATGACCTTGACGAGCCTGCGGATCAGAAGCACGAGCAGCACGACAAGCACAAGCGCCGCCAGAAGCACACCGACAAATATGACCGTGAAGCGGCTGGGGCTTTTCAACAGAGCCACGATGTTTTTGCTGTCGTCAACTTCCTTGCGGCCGTGGGTGGTGCTGTAATAAGCCGGCACGTTGGGGATGCCGTTGCCGTCGGTGTCCTCAAACGAGGCCATATACCGCGCGATGGCGTCCCAGGCTTTCAGCTCTTTGCCGTTTTCGGTGAGGATGACATCCTCAAAATCCGTAATGGGCGTACCGTCGGCATATTTTGGCACGATAGACAAGATGCCGTAGGACATCTCGGTCACGGCGCTGAGCATCTGCCCGCTGTACAAATCGGCCACAACGCGGTACAGTTGGTCGTCCTGCAGCTCGACGCGCCCCGATGCATCCTCCAGATAGACGTCGGTGACCTTGTTCAGCAGCATACGATGGGGGTTGTAGGTGAAGTTCAGCCCGCTGCAGTACAGCCGCGCGGTGGTCATGAAATCCGACACGGAGGCGTCGATTTCTGCCGCTGTCTTGATTTCCCTGCCCGTCAGGTAGACGCTGATCAGCGGGTAGCCGGGCACGCCGTCCGCGCCGATACCCAGCGAGAAAGAGTTGAACACCTGCTCGACCGTGATATCGCCGCGCGCGTAGGTGTCGCGCACGGTGCCGCTGGGCACAACGGCCAAATTGACCGATGTGCCGTCAAAATCGTCGGCGTTTTCGACGGCGTATACATAGGCGTCCGCGATGATGTCACCGAGGTTGTGCTCGGTGTGAAGATTTTCCAAATCCTTTTGGGTCGAAAATACAATGTCGTTTTCCGCCAAAACCTGATCTTTGGTATAGCCGAATCGGGCCAGATAGTCGGTGTCCACGGTGTCCATAAAACCGTCGATGACACGCTGTGTTTCGGCGTCGGCCTCCACATCGGAGGTCAGGGGCAGCAGGCGGTAATCGGTCATCTGCCAGCGTCCGTCAGCCTTTTGCGTCAGCGAAAGTTGTCCCAGGTTTTTGCCGTACTCGCCGCAGGATACCACATAGGTGTTGCCGTGCAAGATCGGCTCCTCGATTTCGGTGTGGGTGTGGCCGCTTAAAATCAGGTCCAGGTCGGGCACGGCCTTGGCAAGGATCTCGTCCTCGGATCGGCTTTCGTCGTCCCAGGTGCCGCTGTGGGATACGCAGACGATCATGTCTACGTCCTCGTTGGCCTTGATGTCGGCTACCGTCGCCCTGACTGCCTCGACGGGGTCGGTAAATTTCAGTTCGCAGGTCGGCGCACAGGCCAGGGCGTCCTTGCCGAAAACGCCCACCACGGCAATGTCCGTGCCGCCTTTTTCAATGACTGTGTAGTCTCGGACATCGTACAGCGCAAAGGCATCCCGAATCAGCTGCTGGCCGTCGGTCAGCCCGTCGGCTTCCATCGTCTCCCAGTCCACGTTGCAGATGACCATGGCGGGGACATCGTCGCCGGATTCCTTGGCACTGGTCAGCATGTTGGCCAGCCCCTTGGAACGGTAGTCAAACTCGTGGTTGCCGAAGGTCGTTGCGTCGCAGCCGATCAAACCCAGCAGCCGCAGCTCGGCGGCCTGTGTCTCAAAGACAGTCTGGATCAGTGTGCCCATCGAGAAATCGCCGCCGTCGAGGATCAGTGTGTCGGGATTTTGCGCCTTTTGGGCTTCAATCAGCGTGTTCATGCGGGCAAAGCCGCCGACATCGACCTCCCAATCGTCAATGATCGTGGTAAACGAGTTGACGTGCGAGTGTGTGTCGTGGGTAAAAAGTATGTCCACCGTCTTGTCGGTTTCGGGTGCTGCGCATACAGTCAGCGGGCAGAGAGCGGCTGACAGCAGCAGGGCGGCCGCCAACGTGAGGGCCGAGAGGTTTTTCATGGCGCGTTCTCCTTGTTGCGAAATGATTTTGCACTTTATTCATGATATTTTAGCACAAATGTACAAAATAAACAAGAGGTTTTGCACAGGTGTTCAAAAATGTTTGCGACAGGAAAACACGCTTTTGCTGTATTCCACAAAAAAAGCATAAAGTGTTTGTGCAGTGCAACAAAGCTGCATACAGTCGAATGAAAGTCCGCTTTATTACCCCGCAGGCAGTGCTATAATGGAAACAGCAAGAAAGGGGGCTGCCTATGCAAACGTTTTACGCAAAGTCCGAGAGCCTGCACGGCAGGGTGACCAACAAGGAGCATCTGGAACAGGTGGCTGCGCTGGCCGAGCGATTCGGGCAGGAGATCGGCTGCCCGCAGCAGGCACGGCTGGCGGGGCAGTGGCACGATTTCGGCAAGTACAGCGCGCGGTTTCAGCAGGTGCTGGCGGGCACGATGCAGCACATAGACCACGCGATGCCCGGCGCGGTGATGCTGTACATAGCGCGCCACCTGCCCAACAAGCCGAATAAGCTGCCCGATTACGCTCCTGTTCTGGAGGCGATACAGGGGCATCACGACGGCCTGGTGGGGCTGGACGCACAGGTGGGTCAGGGCGGGAAGGAGGACATGCTGCTTGCCCTGTATCGGGACGAAAAAGCAAATTGCTGCCCCGACGGCAAGACGCCCGCCTTGCGGGGTGAGGCCGAATATGTCGGCGCATGGCAGGCGTTTAAGGCGGATTTCCCGAATCTGCGCATCCCCGCCCTGCCCGTGCGGCGCTGCCAGAACCGTGTGGAGGATATGCTGGACACGCGGATGCTGTTTTCCTGCCTGGTGGATGCCGATTACAGCACCTCTGCCGCCGATAATGACCCGCTGTACCTGCAAAAGGCAAGCGGTGCACCGCTGAACGCCGACGCCGCGCTGCAAAAGCTGTATGACCACTGCGCATCGCTGCGGGCCGGTTCCACTGCCGACCCGGCGCTGAACGCCATCCGCGACCGCGTGTTTGCGCAGTGCGGTGATGCGGGGCAAGCCCCCTGCGGGCTGTTTACGCTGACAGCCCCCACCGGCGTGGGCAAAACGCTGGCGATGCTGCACTTTGCGCTGCGCCACTGCGGGGCCAACGGGCTGCGGCGCATCATCGTTGTGCTGCCGTTTTTGACGCTTGCCGAGCAGAGCGAACGGGAATATAAGCAGATTTTGCCCGACCTGCTGGTCGACCACAGCCAGAAAAACCTGCCTGACGAGGCGCGGGAGCTGGCCGCCCGCTGGGACGCGCCGCTGGTGCTGACGACCTCGGTGAAATTTTTCGAGAGCCTGTTTGCCGACAAGCCCACCGACTGCCGCAAGCTGCACAGCATTGCCGACAGTGTGGTACTGTTTGATGAGGCGCAAAGCCTGCCCGCCGACCTTGCCCCCGCCACGGTGCAGGCGGTCAATGCGCTGTGCCGCAAATATCGTTGCAGCATGGTATTTTCCACCGCCACCCAGCCGGACTTCCGTGCACTGCCGGGCGCGGACTGGACCCCGACCGAAATTTTGCCGAACGGTGCGGCACTGTACGACCAAATGCGCCGTGTGCGGGTGGAGTGGCGGCTGTTCGTCAACAAAGAACGCAGCCAAAACCCGACGTGGGAGCAGCTTGCCGCAGAAATTGCCGTGCAGGACCGCGTCTGCGTGCTGGTCAACCTGCGCCGCCATGCGCGGGAACTTTTCCACTGTCTGGAGGAACTTTGTGGAAAAGACGACCTGTTTTTGCTGACCACCGACCTTTGCCCCGCCCATCGGCTGCAGGTGGTGGAGGAAATCAAGGCACGGCTCAAGGATGGGCGCAGCTGCCGCGTGGTGGCGACCCAGTGCATTGAGGCGGGCGTCGATTTGGATTTTGACGCGATGTACCGCGCACTGGCACCGTTGGAAAGTATCATTCAGGCGGCGGGGCGCTGCAACCGCAACGGGCGTCTGCCCGACGGCGGGCGGGTCGTGGTGTTTGAACCCGCCGATGCGCGCTACCCCGGCGGCAGCTATGAAAAAGCCGCCAATATCGTAAAGGGGCTGTGGGCCGATGACCCTGCTTTGGACATCAACGACCCCGCGCTGATACAGGAATACTACCGCCGATTTTTCGGCGATGTTCGGGGAAAGGCCGCCCTGGACAAGGCGCTGCGGACAAAGGATTACCCCGCAGTGGCCAAAGAGTATGCGCTGATTACCCAAAGCGGTGCAAAGCTGATCGTGCCGTGGCAGGGGGAAATCGAGCTGTACCGAGCTGTGCAGGCGCAGGCGCGCAGCGGCCTGACCGCCGCCCTGCTGCGGCAGGCGGCGCCCCTCACGGTCAACTGCTTTGAACGGGACTGGGTCGAGCAGCACGCCGAGCGCCTGTACTACCCGCCCCGCCGCGGCCGCCCCGCCATGCCGAGCGATACCTATATATTGAACGAACCGCAGCAGGGGCAAACAAGTTTTTATAACGATGTTACGGGACTTACGCTTGACAGCACATTGCCCGAAGATTTTATGGTTTGATTGTATAGATTGCCGAATATGTCGAAAATGGATTGACATTACGAAAAAACGGAATTACTATATATATGACACATGAATTATCATGTGTACGGCTTGCAAGACAGCCGCCTCCTCCATAGCAGTTTGCAGGGGACTGCGGAATCCCCGACAGGGTGTTCCGCGAGTCCCCTGCAAACAGGGCGAGGAGACGAATGCCTTGCGCGCTGTTTCGCCTGGCTTCAGGCGTTTGAATTGAAAAATATAGACAGTAATTTAGGGCAAAAGCCCCCGCAGGGGGCTTGCGACAAAAAATGGAGGTGAAATTTTGAACAAGGAAATCGTTTTGGAGGTATGGGGGGACTTCGCGTCCTTCGTGCCGCCCTACGCCAAGGTGGAAAGGCTGACTTATGCCGTGCCGACCCCCTCGGCGGCGCGGGGCATCCTGTCGGCCATCTATTCCAAACCCGTGGAGTTTTACTGGCAGGTCACCCGCATCGAGGTGCTGAACCCCATCCGTTACATCTCGTTCAAGTGCAACGAGGTAAAATCCACCGTCAGCGTAAAGGGCAGCGTGGAAAGCTCTATTCTTTACGCGGACGAGGACCGCACCCAGCGGCAGACCCAGGCGCTTAAAGATGTGCGCTACCGCATTGCGGCCACCATCTGCCCCCGCCCGGACTACAAGGGTACGGTCGAGCAGCTGTACAGCCAGGCGCTGCGGCGCATCCGCGCGGGCAAGGCCTTTTACCAACCGTGTCTGGGGCTGCGCCAGTTTGTCTGCTATTTTGAGGAAAGCGACGGCACCCGCCCGCCCATTGCGGACAGCATGGATTTGGGTCTTATGGTGTATGACGTGTTTGATCTGCACGACAGCACCGTGCGCAAAAAGGCACAGCCGCAGCTTTCGCTGTACCATGCCGTTATGGAAAACGGCGTGATCACGGTGCCGCCTTATGACAGCCCCGAAGTGCTGAAGGGAGGCTCGGTATGCTGAAGGCTCTCTATGACTACGGCGTGCGCAACGGCTTGGCTCTGCCGCCGGGCTTTGTCAAAAAACAGATACGCGCCTACATTTCGCTGACCGCAAGCGGCGACTTCCTCGGCATAGAGCAATGCACGGACGAGCTTTTGCCCTGCCCGGATATCGGCAGCTTGGCCAACAGCCCCGACAAATGCAACCTTCTGGCAGAAAAATGCGGCATCATCTTGTTTGTGCCGCAGCAGGAGGGCGAGTCCAACGCCAAGCAGGCGTTCTTCTGCCGGACTTTGTGCAGCGGTGCCGACGCCGTGCCCGAAATGGGCGTCTGCCTTACGTTTTTTCAGGACGCCGCCAAGGTGAAAGCCGCCGCCGACGAGGCTGCAAGGCTGAAAGTCAAACCCGGCGACAGAATTTCCTTTAAGGTCAGCGGCACACCCGTCGTCCGCGCCGAGGGGCTTATCCCCTGGTGGTGCGAGTACCGCAAGCAGTTCGCCAAGGATTCCGGCCAGACCCGCTGCCTGATCACCGGTGAGATCACCGCCCCGCCCGCCACCGTGCCGCCTGTCAGCGGCTTGCAGGTCGTGGGCGGCCATGCCCGCGGGGATACCCTGATCTGCTTTGATAAAAGCGCCTTTTGCTCCTACGGCTTAAAGCAGGTCGCCAACGCCCCCGTGTCCGAGGAAGCCTTTGCCGCCGTAAAGGCTGCCATGGATGACCTGCTGGCAGGTTCGCCTGCCATGTACAGGCGCGACAAAAACAGTGCTTTCACCCCCACGGCACCCATCTTTGCGGGGATGCGCTTTGTGCACTGGTACGACCAACCGCTGACCCCGCGGGAGGATATCCTGCTGCCGGATTTCTGCGGCTATGACTCCGATGACGACGAGGAAACGGGGGAGAACGCCCCCGCCCCGCTTGCCGAGCAGCAGACCGCCGTTGCCGATGCCGCCGCAGACAGTCTGATACAGGCGGTGCAAACAGGAAATCAGCCCAAACCCCTGTCGGGTCGTTATCACATCATGCTGGTGTCGGGTGCAAACGGCCGCGTCATGATGCGCCGCTATGAGCAGGGCAATTACGCCGACCTGCAGGAGCATCTGAATCAATGGAACGACGATTTGGCGCTGTGCGATAACCTGGGCACGGGGAAACTGACGCCCCGCAAGCTGACCGTGCGTCTGATCGCCCTGCTGACCCGCCACAAAAACGACAGCAAGGTGCTGGAACGGTTAAAGAAGGAACTTGCCGGCCTGACACCCGCCGTTGTTATGGCCATCATCAACGATACGCCCCTGCCGGACGCTGTGGCGGGACGTGCTTTGGCCAATATCCGTTCCCAGATGCTGGACCCCGACGAGAACGATAAGTTTGGCTTTATGCCCGACGGAACCTGCTGCCAGTGGCTCAAGGTCTGGCTGCTGCGCAAGGCCCGCGCACGAAACGAGGAGGTATCCCTTATGCCGTATTATGACCCGAATTTCCCCAATGCCGCCTACCACTGCGGCGCCTTGATGGCTGTGTATGCCGACCTGCAGCGCGCTGCCATGCCCGACGTAAACGCCGGCATCGTGCAGCGGTATTATGCCTCGGCCAGCCGCACCCCCAAGCTGGTGCTGGGGCAGCTGGAACGCCTGGCCAAATACCATCTTGCCAAGCTGGACAAGCGCTATCTGGCACAGCTGTATGAGGACCGCCTCAACGAGCCGTATTGTTTCTTTGCCGCCGAGGGTCTTAACAGCCTGCCCACTACCCTGACTTTGGAGGAACAATCCTATTTTGCCATCGGCTACCGCCAGATGAGTGCCCGCCTTGTGGCAGACCGCAAAAAGGCCGCCGCCGATAAGAATTCTGCCGCCGAAAACCCCGAAACCACCGAACAGGAGGAAAAGTAATATGGCTATCCGCAATCGTTATGAGTTTGTGTACTATCTCGCCTGCACCAACGCCAACCCCAACGGTGACCCCGACATGGGCAACACCCCCCGCATGGACCCC
The DNA here is from genome assembly GCF_934561205.1 of uncultured Gemmiger sp. Taxonomy (GTDB): domain Bacteria; phylum Bacillota; class Clostridia; order Oscillospirales; family Ruminococcaceae; genus Gemmiger. The sequence goes on from NZ_CAKTFU010000010.1 coordinate 10,781, forward strand.
GAAACCATGAAGGGCTACATCACCGACGTGGCCACCAAGCGCCGCATCCGCAACTATGTGCAGCTGGCCCACGGCGAGGAGCCGGGCATGAACCTGATCATCCAGCAGTCCACCAACATCAACCGCCATATTGCCGAGGCCCGCGCCGCCGCCGGGGTCGAGGGCGCCAAGGACAAAAACGCCGTGTACGCCGGGCGCAAAAAAGCCTGCGAGCTGTTCTACGATGTGCGCGCCTTCGGTGCGGTCATGTCCACCGGCCCCAATGCGGGTCAGGTGCGCGGCCCCGTGCAGATCACCTTCGGCACCAGTCTGGACCCGATTCTGCCGGTCGATGTGTCCATCACCCGTATGGCTGTGGCGGACGGCCCCAAGGACGGCACGGTCGAGGATTACCTGAAATGGGAACAGGAAACCCCTGAGGATAAGCTGCGCACCATGGGCCGCAAGCAGATCATTCCCTTTGGCCTGTACGAGATCCGCGGCTTTATCAGCGCCAATCTCGCCGCCGAAACCGGGTTTGATGACACAGACCTGGACATTCTGTTTGAGGCGATCCTCAATATGTACGAGCATGACCGCAGCGCCAGCAAGGGCGAGATGGAGGTCGTCTCCCCGCTGATCCTTTTTAAGCACGTCGGCACCGACACCGACGCCGCCCAGCGCGCGCGTCAGGCCAAACTGGGCTGTGCCCCCGCGCACAAGCTGTTTGATCTGGTGCAGGTCGCCCGCAAGCCGGAAGTCCGCTACCCCCGCAGCTACCGCGATTACACCGCCACCGTCGCACTGGACAAGGTCCCCGCCGGCGTCGAAATGGGCTTTAAGGCCGATGCGTTCAGCCCCGTCGTCTGGAACGAGCTGCCCGCCGACGAAGGCTGGTTTACCCGTGGATGACGCCGAGTATCTGCCGCTGTCCTACCTTTCGCAGCTCTGCTACTGCCCACGGCGAGCCGCGCTGCTTTTGAACGAGCGCCTTTGGGCCGAAAGCCGCGACACCGCCAAGGGCCGTGCCGAGCATGAGCGCGTACACACCAAGCGGGTAGAAAAACGCGGCGATACGATAAAATTGTACGAGTACACGGTGTTTTCCGACACGCTGCGGCTAGGCGGCAAATGCGACTGCATCGAGGCTGTGCGCGACGCATCGGGCTGCTGCATCCCGGCGGCGGATTTCCCTGTACAGCTTTACCCCATTGAATACAAGCACGGCACCCTGCGCGACGAGGAGGAATATAAAATTCAGCTTTGCGCGCAGGCGCTGTGCCTGGAGGAAATGTTCGGCGCAAAAATTCCGGAGGGGGCGCTGTATTTTATCTCGTCCCACCGCCGTTTGCCGATCACGCTGGACGACGCCCTGCGCAGCCGCACACGCCTGCTGGCCGGGCAGCTGCATACCCTGCGGCAAACGCTGTCCACCCCACCTGCCGAATACAGCGCCAAATGCCGCCGCTGCTCGCTGCTGGAACTGTGTGCCCCCAAGGTGAAAGCCTCGGCGGCTGCTTATTGTACACGACTTCGGCGGGAGGCCGTCGGTGAGATAGAAGGGGAGCCTGCGCCATGAAAAAGCTGCTGAACACCCTGTACGTTCTGACCCCCGAAAGCTATTTGTTCTGCCGCAACGAGAACATCTGTGTGCAGGTCGGCGGCGCGGAAAAGCTGTCCGTGCCCGCCCTGACCATCGACGCCATTGTCTGCTTCGGCAAGATGACGGTGTCCACACCTCTGCTGGAATTTTGCGGCACACACGGCATAAGTGTCACTTTTTTGACGCAGAGCGGTCATTTTATGGGGCGCTTTTACGGCCCTGTCAGCGGCAATGTGCTGCTGCGCAAGCGCCAGTATGAGTCGCTCTCCGACCCCGCTTTTTGCCGTGGCCTTGTGCAAAGCATCCTGTTTGCCAAGCTGCGCAACAGCAAGCTGGTTCTGCTGCGCGCCGCGCGTTCCGCCAAAACCGAGCCGATGCGCGGGGAGCTGCAAGCCGGTGCGGCGCTGCTTTCACAGGCCGCCGAGCGCTTGTCCCTGTGCGAAAATACCGATGCCATGCGCGGGGTCGAGGGGGCTGCCGCTACCGCCTATTTTGCGCGGTTTGACCTGATGATGCAGCAGAATCCCGCAGGGTTCCGCTTTACCACCCGCAGCCGCCGCCCGCCGCGGGACGAGGTGAACGCGCTGCTGTCGTTTACCTACATGCTGCTCACGCGCGAGATGCAGTCCGCCATGGAAACCGTAGGGCTGGACCCTGCCGCCGGGTATCTGCACACGCTGCGTCCGGGCCGTGCGTCCTTTGCGCTGGACCTGATGGAGGAGCTGCGCGCCCCGCTGTGTGACCGCTTTGTGCTGGCGCTGCTGAACCGAGGCCAGCTTTCCGCCCGCGATTTTGACCGCGAGGAGGAAGCGGTGCTGCTCAACGAGCGCGGCCGAAAAACCGTGCTGACAGCATGGCAAAAACGAAAGTTTGAGGAGGTCACCCATCCGTTTTTGAACGAAAAGCTGCCCATCGGGATGATCCCTTATGTGCAGGCCATGCTGTTTGCCCGTGTGCTGCGCGGCGATTTGGACGAATATCCGCCCTTTGTCTGGAGGTGACACGCCATGCTGCTTGTGGTGACCTACGATGTGGATACCACCGAACCTGCCGGCGCCAAGCGCCTGCGCAAGGTGGCCAAGCTGTGCGAGCGCAACGGTATGCGTGTGCAAAACTCGGTGTTTGAGGTGCTGCTGGACGCTGCCCAGCTTGCCGCGCTGAAGTGCGAGCTGGAAAAAGTCATTCAGCCCGAAACGGATTCCATACGCATTTACCGCCTGGGAAATTCTTACCGGAATAAAATTGAGGTTATGGGCAAGGCCGCCCCCATACAGGCGGGTGAGCCGCTGCTGCTGTAAGCGCAGACCTCTGCCGTGCAGATTTTTGCCGCAGGTGCGCGCAGAAAACGCCGAAAAAACTGCACAAATCGGTGTGGCGATTTATGGTGATTTTTACAGGGCATTTTGAAGAATTGCGGACGGTGCCTTTTGGGGGAAATATGGCGGAACGGTGATACAGCTGTAAAACATGGTTTGGAAAGATTTGCGTCGGTGCGTTGTGTTTTTTGCAAGTTCGACTTGTGGAAATAGCCTGTTGCCGGAAGGTTTGTAGGGATGGGTCTTGACCCATCCTTGCAAACGGGCACGGGCAACCATTTCCTACAAACCAGCTGATAGGCCGCAAATTTTGCATAAACCCAAAGAAGTTTTTTCAACAGTCTGAATAGGTTTCTGTAAGGAAAAATAACGTTACTTTTTCGGCAGACAGCATAAATTGTAAGGTGCAATTTTGTGCTGTTTTGCTGTCGCCCCTCACGCAGGGGCGTGAATTGAAATCCGTTTGTTTGCCTCCAACGCCGCAACAGGCAGCATGTCGCCCCTCACGCAGGGGCGTGAATTGAAATTATCTTCAGCAGCGCATAGAAAAGAAGTTCTATCGTCGCCCCTCACGCAGGGGCGTGAATTGAAATAAACAGCCATGCGTCCAAGTAGCCGCCTATAATGTCGCCCCTCACGCAGGGGCGTGAATTGAAATATAGTTGATATCAGCGTGCATACCGACCAACTGAGTCGCCCCTCACGCAGGGGCGTGAATTGAAATATAGATACGCAGCCGGAAGTCGGATTTACTGCTGTCGCCCCTCACGCAGGGGCGTGAATTGAAATACCAGCTGGGAAAATATTCTTGCAGCTTCCCGGGTCGCCCCTCACGCAGGGGCGTGAATTGAAATGTACCCGGGCTCAAAAGTCGATAAGCACGTCTTGTCGCCCCTCACGCAGGGGCGTGAATTGAAATACCTATATCGGGCGCCTCGTCGGCAGCGAAAAACCGGTCGCCCCTCACGCAGGGGCGTGAATTGAAATCAAGTGGCAACGCCACGATCAGAGACGGAACAAGTCGCCCCTCACGCAGGGGCGTGAATTGAAATTGTTCCAGGGCTTCGGCAGCCTCGCCCGTCGCGCGTCGCCCCTCACGCAGGGGCGTGAATTGAAATAATTTTCATTATCTGATCCTTTCCGCCTCGTCGGCGTCGCCCCTCACGCAGGGGCGTGAATTGAAATAAGTGATCCCGAAAGGCAGCCAGGCAGAGGAACGTCGCCCCTCACGCAGGGGCGTGAATTGAAATATTTCGATAAATTAAGCATTGCCGGCGGTGCCGCACGTCGCCCCTCACGCAGGGGCGTGAATTGAAATAAGCCCTGTTTTTTTACAGCGGCCTGCATTTTCCTGTCGCCCCTCACGCAGGGGCGTGAATTGAAATTTCTATCAGCGCCGCAATGCGCTGCCCGGTTTCTGTCGCCCCTCACGCAGGGGCGTGAATTGAAATAGTGCTTGTTTAGTTTTTAGCGGGCCAGTTGATCAGGTCGCCCCTCACGCAGGGGCGTGAATTGAAATGGTGCTGAATCCCGCCGAAGCGAAGGCTTTTGACGTCGCCCCTCACGCAGGGGCGTGAATTGAAATCCGCTGGACTGTTCGCAAGAGTGGCAGGAAACACCGGTCGCCCCTCACGCAGGGGCGTGAATTGAAATAGGAATTGGCCGTCCATGTACAAGCCGCCTTTGCCGTCGCCCCTCACGCAGGGGCGTGAATTGAAATCGCCAAAGCTGCGCAATACCTTATCGGCTACAACGTCGCCCCTCACGCAGGGGCGTGAATTGAAATTTTTTAATATCCTGCACGGCTCACGCGCATCATTGGTCGCCCCTCACGCAGGGGCGTGAATTGAAATTGCTCCCGCGCATCACCGACGGTGACCTTGCAGTCGCCCCTCACGCAGGGGCGTGAATTGAAATCAATTACAGCCGGTACGGCTACACGCGCGGCAACGGTCGCCCCTCACGCAGGGGCGTGAATTGAAATTGGACAGAGCGCGGCTTTACGTCCGGCAGCATACGTCGCCCCTCACGCAGGGGCGTGAATTGAAATACACAGCAGCATATTCTTCAGGATGCTCGTTGCCTGTCGCCCCTCACGCAGGGGCGTGAATTGAAATATAATCGGCAGCAAATTTCCGATGCGCTTTGGCATGTCGCCCCTCACGCAGGGGCGTGAATTGAAATGAAATACAGGTTGATCTGTTGGCCCTGGGTGAGCGGTCGCCCCTCACGCAGGGGCGTGAATTGAAATCAGCGCGGCAAAGCCGTTGGCAACGGCAACCTGCGTCGCCCCTCACGCAGGGGCGTGAATTGAAATATGGCCCAAAAAGGCGGCACGGGCAAAACCACCAGTCGCCCCTCACGCAGGGGCGTGAATTGAAATAGGCTATGCTCCAAAACACTCAGGTTGCGCACCGCGTCGCCCCTCACGCAGGGGCGTGAATTGAAATGAAATATATGACGAAAAGCGACGATGTATTAGAGTCGCCCCTCACGCAGGGGCGTGAATTGAAATACATTGGCGGTGCATTTTACGCGCCACTGCACGCCGTCGCCCCTCACGCAGGGGCGTGAATTGAAATTTGTATTCGTCGATGCTTTCAACCTGGTTTTCCGGGTCGCCCCTCACGCAGGGGCGTGAATTGAAATAAAAAAAAGACAATCGACAAATAAAGAGCAAATTTGTCGCCCCTCACGCAGGGGCGTGAATTGAAATAAATTTCCATGTGGAAACAGCGCGGCGCACAGTGTCGCCCCTCACGCAGGGGCGTGAATTGAAATAGCACAGCTTGTAAAATAAATAAAGCCCCCTTTCGTCGCCCCTCACGCAGGGGCGTGAATTGAAATAGCGCGGGGTAATGCGCCCGCAGAGCAGCAACAACGTCGCCCCTCACGCAGGGGCGTGAATTGAAATAATTTGGCCCTGCAAGTCCTGCACGGTCTTTTCGTCGCCCCTCACGCAGGGGCGTGAATTGAAATAGATCGCGTCCGTAAAAGTCCACCCCGGCGGCCCGTCGCCCCTCACGCAGGGGCGTGAATTGAAATATCCAGGCCGAAGCGTTGGCCGCAGCGGCTTCCGTCGCCCCTCACGCAGGGGCGTGAATTGAAATTACCATGCCGTCATAGTTATCCGGCATAAGGTAGGTCGCCCCTCACGCAGGGGCGTGAATTGAAATATCTAACAATCTGCGCACCCTCAAGCGGTCTACTGTCGCCCCTCACGCAGGGGCGTGAATTGAAATATAATTGATGTCGGCGTGCATACCGACCAACTGGTCGCCCCTCACGCAGGGGCGTGAATTGAAATCAGTCGGTGCGGTGCTCCCAAATGTACAGCTTGGTCGCCCCTCACGCAGGGGCGTGAATTGAAATATGTAAAGGATTTTGCTATATGTATAGTAACACGTCGCCCCTCACGCAGGGGCGTGAATTGAAATCGCTGAATTTGAGCCGGACACCCTGCGCCTGCTGGGGTCGCCCCTCACGCAGGGGCGTGAATTGAAATGAAATATATGACGAAAAGCGACGATGTATTAGAGTCGCCCCTCACGCAGGGGCGTGAATTGAAATTGGCTGCTCAGCGTCAGCAGGTCGTCGGCGGTCGTCGCCCCTCACGCAGGGGCGTGAATTGAAATACATTGGCGGTGCATTTTACGCGCCACTGCACGCCGTCGCCCCTCACGCAGGGGCGTGAATTGAAATTGCCTGCCATACGATCACCCCGCCGTCGCTTGCGTCGCCCCTCACGCAGGGGCGTGAATTGAAATTGCCCTTAGACGTTTGCGCAAAATCTGCTTTTTGTCGCCCCTCACGCAGGGGCGTGAATTGAAATGCCCATATGAATTCTTTGAAGTCCATGCCCATCCGGTCGCCCCTCACACAGGGGCGTGAATTGAAATTTACTGGTGGCCCATCCGTGGTAAGCTGATAGCGGTCGCCCCTCACACAGGGGCGTGAATTGAAATTGGTACTTTTCGCACTTGCTGTGGCAGTGCAGGGGTCGCCCCTCACGCAGGGGCGTGAATTGAAATCAGCGTACCGCTGGTGGTGATAAAGGCGATGATGCGTCGCCCCTCACGCAGGGGCGTGAATTGAAATTGCTTACTCTACCACCGAGGACGATGAGCACGAAGTCGCCCCTCACGCAGGGGCGTGAATTGAAATTTCTTCGCCGTTCGCATCGTCAAGCGCCTTTCCGTCGCCCCTCATGCAGGGGCGTGAATTGAAATTTGCCGGCACCGACAACGTGCGCCAGCAGCGTGTGTCGCCCCCCACGCAGGGGCGTGAATTGAAATATCCTTACGTCCGTTTATTACTTTGAGCAGCAGGTCGCCCCTCACGCAGGGGCGTGAATTGAAATTCGGCGGGCGGAGTTTCCGGCAGCTCCTCAGCCCGGTCGCCCCTCACGCAGGGGCGTGAATTGAAATGCAAAAGCGCCGTGCCCCGCCGGGTCTTCCTTGTATGTCGCCCCTCACGCAGGGGCGTGAATTGAAATCGAGTTGCAGTAGCCGCTTATTTTGGCATCGCGCGTCGCCCCTCACGCAGGGGCGTGAATTGAAATAAAGCTGCGCATCAGCCCGAACATAAACTTAAATAGTCGCCCCTCACGCAGGGGCGTGAATTGAAATATTGCGGTGACTTTTCGCCGGGCGCAGTTCCGGCGTCGCCCCTCACGCAGGGGCGTGAATTGAAATACGTTCTCAAGTTCCCAAGCGTCATACCAATAGGTCGCCCCTCACGCAGGGGCGTGAATTGAAATTAATCTATACAATAGAAACTACTAAAGCCGCTAAGTCGCCCCTCACGCAGGGGCGTGAATTGAAATCTGGCGGAAGTGCTGGCCGAGGTCGGTGGCCTTCCGTCGCCCCTCACGCAGGGGCGTGAATTGAAATTGCCTTGACCCGAATCATCCTGACGGCGGCATGCTGTCGCCCCTCACGCAGGGGCGTGAATTGAAATTCTTTTAATAAAATCACCGCGAAACTCGGCAGTGGTCGCCCCTCACACAGGGGCGTGAATTGAAATTTCCAAGGATTCAGCCGCAAGTTCAACCTTGCTTGGTCGCCCCTCACGCAGGGGTGTGAATTGAAATTCTATCGTACATTACCGATTCTACTCCGTTCGCAAGGAACCTCTTTTGTGCCCACAGAAGGAAGCCGCAGGGGCTCTCCCGCGCCCCGCTGCGGCGGGGACGGGCTGTTCGAGCCCTCTCATCCTTCGCCGCCAAAACAAAAAAGCCCCGCCGATATACGGCGGGACTTTTGTTTTGGTGGAGGATGAGGGACTCGAACCCACGACCTCTGCGATGTGAACGCAGCGCTCTAACCAGCTGAGCTAATCATCCATAACGGGTCAACAACAGTTATTATAAAGGTTTTTCCGGCTTTTGTCAACCCGTTTTCTTAAAAATTTCAGCAGAGTGCGTCCGCGAGGGCGGCGATCTGGGCTTCGCTGTCAGAATTCAACGCACCTTTGACGGTTACGGTGGGGGCGGCGACCGTCAGGTTCTTGGCGCCTTCCAGCATTTTGGCCATCACGCGGGCGGCGGTGGGCGCCCAGGAGCCGTTCTCGACAAAGGCGACCGTGCGGTTCTGGTAGTTGCGCTCGGTCAGATGCTCGATAAAGCTCTTGGTAAAGGGGAACACATCGCCGTTGTAGGTGGGGCTTGCCAGCACCAGCTTGCTGTAACGGAACGCCTGTGCCACGGCCTCGGCCATATCGCAGCGGGCAAGATCCATCACGCAGACCTCCTTGCCCTTTTCCTGCAGGGCGGCTGCCAGCTTTTCGGCGGCGGCTGCCGTGTGACCGTAAATGGAGGTGTAGGCGACCAGTACGCCCTCGGCTTCGGGGCGGTAGGCGCTCCATGCGTCGTAGGCGGCCAAGACTTCCGGCAGCTCGGCGGCGGTCAGCACGGGGCCGTGCAGCGAGCAGACCTTTTCGATCTCCAGCGCGGCGGCCTTTTTCAGCACGGCCTGCACCTGCACGCCGTATTTGCCCACAATGCCGATGTAATAGCGGCGGGCTTCGGGCAGCCAAGGCTCCTCGACGTCCAGCGCGCCGAACTTGCCGAACGCGTCGGCGCTGAACAGGACTTTGTCCGCATCGTCATAGCTCATGATGACCTCGGGCCAATGTACCATGGGGGCGGTGACAAAGTGCAGGGTGTGGCGGCCCAGGGGCAGGGTGTCGCCCTCCTTGACAATAACGCGGCGGTCGGCATACTCGCTGCCGAAGAACTGCTGCATCATCTGGAACGCCTTGGCGGAGGCCACAATCTGCGTGGCGGGGTATGCCTGCGCAAACGCCGCCAAAGAGCCGGAGTGGTCAGGCTCCATGTGCTGCACAACGAGATAATCCGGCGATGCTTCGCCCAGAATTTCGGCAATGTGGGTCAGCCATGCGTCGGTGAAGTGGGCGTCCACCGTGTCCATAACGGCGGTTTTTTCGTCTTGGATCAGGTACGAGTTGTAGGCCATACCGTTGCGCACGCGGTACTGCCCCTCAAACAGATCGACCTTGTGGTCGTTGACGCCAATATATACAATGTCCTTTGTGATTTCCATGTCGGCATACCTCCTATGTTATGTTGATTTCAGTATAGCATGTTTTTAGGAATTTGTCTCGCTCTTTTCAAAATTTTTTCGGAATTCACAAATTGTTCAAAGGAAATTTTTGGTTCGTTCAAAACCCCGCCAAATTTTGCACATAATTGGCGCGTATACTATGTCTTGCAAGCAGGGAAGTAAGCGGGACGCTTACATAAGGAACCCGCGAAAATAACTACTGTGCTTTGGGCTATGCCAGGGCGAACGCCCAGCCCAAGGCCAGACAACCAACAAGACCGAAAGGTCATTTCATATATACGTTTTCCTTCTTTTCTTCATTCTCTCTTACAAAGAAGCACGAGCCGCACGGTTCGTGCTTTTTTGTTGTTTGGGGGTACGATGTATCGGGGAAGTGCGACGAAGGGCGGCGGCAGTTGTAGGGACGGGGCAAGCCCCGCCCGCGGTTTTACGGCTGCAACGGGCGGCATATATGCCGCCCGTTGCAGCCGTCCCGGCAAATCGACCTAACGGGTAAACTGCGCGGGACGCATATATGCGTCCCCTACAAACCAAGGGAACAAGGGCAATAAAAAAACATTGCGCGGTAGGGGCGGGGTATGCCCCGCCCGCGACCAAATGACAGCGTGAACATTACGGGTACTCCGTAGGGGCGGCATATATGCCGCCCGCAGCTTGTAGAAAAAGTCCGTTTCCGGGAAATTTGTAGGGATGGGTCTTGACCCATCCGCACATCTGGCCGCGCGCAGCGCATAAAATCGCGCCGAATGGCGCGCGGTTTTCTCGTTACGTCGTGCCTTTGGCAAAGCGGCACGGAACGGTCAAGACCGTTCCCTACAAACCATTCGATAGGTCGCAAATGATGCATAAAGTCAAAGAAGGTTTTTCGACAGTCTGGGGGCGGCATATATGCCGCCCGTTGCAGCCATCCCGGTAAATCGACCAAACGGGTAAACCCCGCGGGCGAGCAATGCTCGCCCCTACAAGAGCCTGTCGACAGTCTGCTGCCGATGAAAAAAATCGGCAAAGTTGTCAAATCTTTCTTTCCTTTCTTGTGCAGATGTACTATAATAGCACCACGGAAAGTATTTTTGTGGGTTTATAATAGGAATAGGAAAAGGAAAAGGAAAAGGAAAAGGAAAAGGAAGTCAACCATGAAAGAAACGCAAACCAAGCCGTGGTCGTACAGCCGCAAGCTGCTCTGCCAGGGTGTGCGGGACGGTGTACCCATTGCGCTGGGGTATTTTGCCGTGTCCTTCTCGCTGGGCATCGCGGCGCGTCATGCCGGGTTCACCCCGATGCAGGGCTTTTTGGCAAGCCTGCTGAACAATGCCTCGGCGGGGGAGTACGCCGCCTTTACTCTGATTGCCGCCAAGGCTGCCTACTGGGAGGTCGCGCTCATCACGCTGATCGCCAACGCCCGCTATCTGCTGATGAGCTGTGCGCTGGCGCAGCGGTTTGCCCCCAGCACGCCGTTCTGGCATCGGCTGGTCATCGGGTACGATGTGACCGATGAGCTGTTCGGCATCACCATCGCCCGCCCCGGTCTGCTGAACCCCTACTACACCTACGGCGCCATTTTGCTGGCTGCGCCCGCGTGGGCAGGGGGAACGGCACTGGGCATTCTGGCGGGCAACGCGCTGCCGCTGCGCATCGTCAGTGCGCTGAGTGTGGCGTTGTACGGTATGTTTTTGGCCATCATCATGCCCCCCGCAAGGCAAAACCGCGTGGTAGCGGCGTTTGTGGGCATCAGCTTTGCGGCGAGCTTTCTGTGCAGCGTGCTGCCCGGCATCAGCGCCATGAGCGACGGCACCCGCACCATTGTGCTGACGGTGGTCATTTCGGCGGCAGCGGCGGCACTGTTCCCAATCAAGGAGCAAAACGGGGAGGACGAAGCCGATGAATAATTACCTGTATATAGCCGTGATGGCGGCGGTTTCCTACGCCATCCGTGTGCTGCCGCTGACGCTCATCCGCAAGCCCATCCGCAACCGCTTTTTGCAGTCGTTTTTGTATTATGTACCCTATGTCACGCTGGCGGTCATGACCTTTCCCGCCATTATCCACGCCACCCAGACACCGATTTCCGGCGCTGTGGCGTTGGTTGTCGGCGCGGCGGCGGCATGGCTGGGGGCGGGGCTGTTCCCCGTGTCGGTGCTGTGCTGCGTGCTGGTGTTTGTCATTGAGCTGTTTGTATAGCACAAAAACAACCGATGGGCAAAACCCGCAAAAAAATGATTGACAACTCCCGAATCCTGTGCTATACTCCACTTGATTTTGAAAGACGAATCGTATCTTCGTAAGAGTTTTTCAAAGCAATTTACCTACGGACCGCCCGACAGGGGCTAAGGCCATACGGACAGCCGGGTCCACTGCCGACCGGCAGCTTTGCTGCCATATTGATTGAGTTAAAAGCTCAAATTTTATAAGTTGGTTCCTTTACAACCATGAAATTGCGCAGAACGGCTGCGCAGACTTGTGAAACGGTCAATACGAGTAGTAAAAGTGTAATTGCTATATAGACTCTGACACGATCAGCCTTTTTGAATCATGCGGATAGTTTCTTCCGGCCAAAACCGGGGGTGCCGTGTCCTGCCGCAAAAAATAGGCTTAACAACGCAAGTCTGCACAATTTGTGCAAGGCTTGCGTTTTTTGTTTGTGTAAAGGCACCGGCAGGGAGGTCAAAAACTATGAACGCAAAATCCGGCCATGGCCGTCTGGATCAGCGCCGCGCCCCCATACATGAGGCGCTGGAAACGTTCCGCAGTATGCGCGTGGTGCCCTTTGATGTGCCCGGGCACAAGCGCGGGCGGGGCAACCCCGAACTGACGGCTTTTTTGGGGCAGCAGTGCGTGGGCGTGGACGTCAACAGCATGAAACCGCTGGATAACCTCTGCCACCCTGTGTCGGTCATCCGCGAGGCGGAGGAGCTGGCAGCCGATGCCTTTGGCGCGGCGCACGCCTTTTTGATGGTCGGCGGCACGACCAGCTCGGTGCAGAGCATGGTGCTGACCGCCTGCAAGCGCGGGGACGAGATCATTCTGCCGCGCAACGTCCACCGCAGCGTGCTGAACGCCCTGGTGCTGTGCGGCGCCGTGCCGGTGTACGTCAACCCCGAAGTGGACACGCGGCTGGGCATCAGCTTAGGCATGAAGCGCGAGCAGGTCGCCAAGGCGATTGCCGAGCACCCCAACGCCGTGGCGGTGCTGGTCAACAACCCCACCTACTACGGCATCTGCAGCGACCTGCGCGCCATTGTGCGTATGGCGCACGATGCGGGTATGCTCTGCCTTGCCGACGAAGCCCACGGCACCCACTTTTATTTCGGCGGCGGGCTGCCGGTGTCCGCCATGGCGGCGGGCGCGGATATGGCGTCGGTGTCCATGCACAAAAGCGGCGGCAGCCTGACGCAGTCCAGTCTGCTGCTCATCGGACCCAACGTCCATCCCGGCTATGTGCGGCAGATCATCAACCTGACGCAGACGACCTCCGGCAGCTATCTGCTGATGTCCAGTTTGGATATCTCCCGCCGCAACTTAGCGCTGCGCGGGCGGCAGGTGTTCCACCAGGTGGCCGACATGGCCGAGTACGCGCGCGAGGAGATCAACGCCGTGGGCGGCTACTACGCCTTTGGCAAGGAACTTTGCAACGGCGATTCGGTCTTTGACTTTGACACGACAAAATTAAGCGTACATACGCTGGATATCGGCCTTGCGGGCATTGAGGTGTACGACATTTTGCGCGACGAGTACGATATCCAGATCGAGTTTGGCGACATCGGCAACATTTTGGCGTATCTTTCCATCGGTGACCGCCCGCAGGAAGTCGAGCGGCTGGTCAGCGCCCTGGCGGAGATCAAGCGCCGCTACCACACCGACGGCGCCGGGCTGCTGAGTCAGGAATACATCGACCCCGAGGTCGCCGCCAGCCCGCAGGAGGCATTCTACGCCCCCAAGAAAAGCCTGCCCCTGCGCGAAACGGTGGGCATGGTCTGCAGCGAGTTTGTCATGTGCTACCCGCCGGGCATCCCGATTCTGGCCCCCGGCGAGCGCATCACCCCGCAGATTCTGGATTATATCGAGTACGCCAAGGCCAAGGGCTGCAGTATGACCGGACCGGAGGACCCCGACATTCTGCACCTGAACGTGCTGGCATAAGGAGGTTTGCAAGATGGAAATGTGGTTTTCGGAATTTCACACCCCGGACGTCAAGCACAGCATCCGGGTCAACCGCCAGCTCTACTCCAAGCAGAGCGACTACCAGCGCATCGATATTTTTGAAACGCCGGAGTTCGGCCGTGTGCTGACGCTGGACGGCAACGTCATGCTGACCGAGCGCGACGAGTTCATCTACGACGAGATGATCACCCATGTGCCGATGGCGGTGCATCGCGGTGCCAAGGATATTCTGGTCATCGGCGCGGGCGACGGCGGCGTTGTGCGCGAGCTGACCCGCTACGACCGCGTCGAGCGCATCGACCTGGTGGAGATGGACCCGCAGGTCATCGAGGCCTGCCGCGCCTACCTGCCCGGCAACGCCTGCCGTATGGACGACCGCCGCGTACATATTTATTACGAAAACGCGCTGAAATTTATCCGACGGTGCGAGGCGGAATACGATTTGATCATCGTGGATTCCTCTGACCCGTTCGGCCCCAGCGAGGGGCTGTTCACCCGCGAATTTTACGGCAACTGCTTCAACGCCCTGCGCGAGGACGGCATCATGGTCAACCAGCAGGGCAGCCCCTTTTATGCCGAGGACGCCACCGCCATGCAGCGCAGCCACAAGCGCATTGCCAGCACCTTTCCCATCAGCAAGGTGTATCAGGCGCACATCCCGACCTTTGCGGCGGGGTATTGGCTGTTCGGCTTTGCCAGCAAAAAATATCACCCCATCAACGATATGGACGCCGAAGCGTGGAACAAGATGAACATGCGTACCCGCTACTACACCACCCGACTGCACGTCGGTGCATTTTACCTGCCGGCATTTCTGGAGGAAATGCTGCGCGAGGTGGAGGACGACTGAATTGCTGCATCACAACGTTGAAAATTTTATCGGCTGCGACAGCAGCTACCGTGCCGCCGGCATTGTTTTGTTCGGCGCGCCGTTTGATTCCACCACCAGCTACCGCCCCGGTGCGCGGTTCGGCCCTGCCGCCATGCGCCACGAAAGCTACGGGCTGGAAACCTACAGCCCCTATCAGGACAAGGATCTGACCGACGGCAGCGTCTTTGACAGCGGCAATCTGGAGCTGTGCTTCGGCTCCAGCGAGAGCGCGCTGACCGACATTGAATCCCGCGCGGCGGAAATTCTGCGCGACGGCAAGATGCCGCTGCTGCTGGGCGGCGAGCATCTGGTCACGCTGGGCGCGGTGCGGGCGGTGCTGCGCAAGTACCCCGATCTGCACATCATCCACTTTGACGCCCACGCCGATCTGCGGGACGATTACCTGGGTGCCAAGCTCAGCCATGCCTGTGTGCTGCGCCGCTGCCACGACCTTGTGGGCGACGGGCGCATCCACCAGTTTTGCATACGCAGCGGCGACCGCGAGGAATTCCGTTTTGCCGCCGAGCATACCGACCTGCACAAGTACGATTTTACGGGTCTGCCGGAATTGGCGGACTGGCTGCAGCAGGCGCAGGTGCCTGTGTATCTGACCATTGATCTGGATTGTCTGGATCCGTCGGTATTTCCGGGAACCGGAACCCCCGAAGCGGGCGGCGTCAGCTTTTTGCAGCTGCTGCAGGCGATACGCACGGCGGCCAAAACGAACATTGTGGCGGCGGACGTCAACGAGCTTGCCCCCACGCTGGACACCACCGGCACCTCCACCGCCACCGCCTGCAAGGTTTTGCGGGAACTGCTGCTGGCGCTGGAATAATAAGGAAAGGCTTCCCCCTTTGGGGGAAGCTGTCACCGCAGGTGACTGATGAGGGGGGACTTTCCGGGAACCTCTCCCCTCATCCGGCGCGCAGGCGCGCCACCTTCTCCCCCAAGGGAGAAGGCTTTCCCGCCCGTATCCCACTCTATAAAAATGTGTCCGCATCGCGGGCACACCAAATTTATTATCTTTTATCTTTTATCTATTATCTTAAAAAAGGAGCCTCCTATGAGCAAAGTTCTTGTTATCGGCTGCGGCGGCGTTGCGTCCGTCGCCATCTCCAAGTGCTGCCAGGTCAGCGACGTTTTCACCGAGCTGTGCATCGCCAGCCGCACCAAATCCAAGTGCGACGCGCTGGCCGCCAAGCTCGCCCCGCACACCGCCACCAAAATCACCACCGCACAGGTCGATGCCGACGACGTGCAGCAGCTGTGCGACCTCATCAACGCCTACAAGCCTGACCTCGTGATGAACATCGCCCTGCCGTATCAGGACCTGACCATCATGGACGCCTGCCTTGCCTGCGGCGTCAACTACATGGACACCGCCAACTACGAACCCGAAAACACCGACGACCCCGCTTGGCGCGCCGTCTACGAAAAGCGCTGCAAGGAAGAAGGCTTTTCTGCCTACTTCGATTACAGCTGGCAGTGGGCGTACAAGAAAAAGTTCGAGGACGCCGGTCTGACCGCCCTGCTGGGCTGCGGCTTTGACCCGGGTGTAACGCAGGCTTACTGCGCCTACGCCGCCAAGCACGAGTTCGATTCCATCGACACCATCGACATTCTGGACTGCAACGGCGGCGACCACGGCTACGCCTTTGCCACCAACTTCAACCCCGAGATCAACCTGCGCGAGGTGTCCGCCCCCGGCAGCTATATGGAAAACGGCAAGTGGGTCGAGATCCCTGCCATGAGCATCAAGCGCGAGTACAACTTTGATCAGGTCGGGCAGAAGGATATGTACCTGCTCCACCACGAGGAGATCGAATCCCTGGGCAAAAACCTGCCCGATGTCAAGCGCATCCGTTTCTTTATGACCTTTGGGCAGAGCTATCTGGATCATATGCGCTGCCTGGAGGACGTGGGGATGCTGTCCACCACGCCCATCAACTACAACGGGCAGGAGATCGTACCCATCCAGTTCCTCAAGGCGCTGCTGCCCGACCCCGCCAGCCTCGGCCCGCGCACCAAGGGCAAGACCAACATCGGCTGCATCTTTACCGGCAAAAAGGACGGCAAGGACAAAACCTACTACATCTACAACGTCTGCGACCACGAGGCCTGCTATCGCGAAGTCGGCAGCCAGGCCATCAGCTACACCACCGGTGTGCCCGCTATGTGCGGCGCGCTGATGATGCTGACCGGCGAATGGGTCAAGCCCGGCGTCTATACGGTCGAGGAATTCAACCCCGACCCGTTCCTCGACGCGCTGGACAAGTACGGTCTGCCCCGCAGCGAGAACTTCGCTCCGGCGCTGGTGGACTGATGCCCGCGCCGGATACCCGCCCGCCGTTTGCGGCGCTGGGCGGCGTTCTGCCCGCCGCGCTGCACACCCTGCCCACGCCCTGCTACCTGCTGGACGAGGGCGCGCTGCGCCGCAATGCCGAACTGCTGGGCGCACTGGCACAGCGCACGGGCTGCAAAATTCTGCTGGCGCAAAAGGCGTTCAGCAACTATGACCTGTACCCGCTGCTGGCGCCGCACCTTGCCGGCACCGAAGCCAGCGGTCTGTACGAAGCCCGCCTTGGCGCCGAGGAAATGCCCGGCGGCGAGGTACACGTTTTCTGCGCCGCCTACCGCGACGACGAGATGGACGAGCTGCTGCGCTACGCCGACCACATTGTGTTCAACTCGCCCGCGCAGCTGGCAAAATTCGGCGCCAAGGTCAAGGCGGCGGGCAAAAGCGTGGGGCTGCGCATCAACCCCGAATGCTCCACGCAGGACGGTCACGCCATCTACGACCCCTGCGCCCCCGGCAGCCGCTTAGGCACGACCCGCGCCGCGTGGGATGCCGCTGTGGCGCAAAACCCCGCCTTACCGGGGCTTTTGGACGGACTGCATTTCCACACCCTGTGCGAGCAGGACGCCGACGCGCTGGCGATGACGCTGGACGCCGTGGCAGAAAAATTCGGCGATATACTGCCCAAAATGCAGTGGGTGAACTTCGGCGGCGGGCATCACATCACCCGCCCCGGCTATGACATCGAAATGCTGGAACACTGCATTGCCCGCGCGCAAAATGCGTGGGGCGTCACGGTGTATCTGGAGCCGGGCGAGGCCTGCGCGCTGAACGCCGGATATCTTTTGACCCGCGTGCTGGACGTGGTGCAAAACGGCGGCACAACGGTGGCCATTCTGGATGCCAGTGCCGCCTGCCATATGCCGGACGTCATCGAAATGCCCTACCGCCCGCCGCTGCTGTTTGCCGGGGACGCCGGGCAAAAGCCCTGCACCGTGCGTCTGGCGGGGCCGACCTGCCTGGCGGGGGACGTCATCGGGGATTACAGCTTTGACGCCGTGCCCCGAGCGGGGGATTTGCTGGTGTTCGGCGACATGGCGATTTACACCACCTGCAAGAACAACACCTTTAACGGGATGCCCCTGCCCGCCATCTGTGTCCGCGACGAAGCGGGCAACGTGCGGGAGCTGGTGAAATTCGGATACCGCGATTTCAAGGCAAGACTGGGGAGATAAAAACCAGCGCTCTGCACGGCAGAGCGCTGGTTTTTTAGATAATAGATAAGAGATAATAGATAATAAATAGGGTGGAGTTTTCGCCGAAGGCGAAAACAAAAACGCGAGAAAAGCTTATTTCTGCATCGCGTGCTCGAAATGCTCCAGCTTTTCGGTCTTGCCGATAACCGACACCGTGTCGCCCTTGGCAAACACATAATCGGGCGAAAATTCCACGTCGGTATGCTGTTCATGCTCCACGGCAATGATGTTGATGCCGTACACGCGGCGCAGGTTCAGATCCTTGACGCTGTGTCCGACCAGCTGCCCCGACGCCACGATGCGCCGCACTTCCACGTTGTCGCCCAGCGTGACGTAGTCCAGCATATTGCCGTTGATTAGTCGCTTGCCGATGCGCACCGCCATATCGGCCTCGGGGTAAACGACATCCGCGCCCAGCTGCTTCAGCACCTCGCCATGTACGTCGCTGGCGGCCTTGGCGATGACGTGCGGCACGCCCAGCTTCAGCACCTGCATCGTGGTCATAATGCTCACGTCCACGCGCTCACCGATGCAGATGGTCACGGTGCCGCAGTTGTGCATACCGGTTTCGCGCAGCGCCTGCTCGGTCAGCGCGCCCACCACAAAGGCGTAGTCGGTGTCGCCGCGCACCGCCTTGACCTTTTCCTCGTCCTTATCAACGGCGATGACCTCCTTGCCGGCGGCTGCCAGCGTCTTGACCAGCGCCGTGCCGAAACGCCCCAAACCGATGACGCCGTAGGTCTGGGCAGGAATTTGCTTTTTCATTTTCGATACCTCGTTCTCAGCCAATGGTAATGGCTTCTTCGGTGTAATGGGCGACCGGCGCGGGGCGGTTGACCCAGAGCGACAGCAGGGTAAAGGCACCCACGCGCCCGATGTACATGGTAAAGATCAGCACCCAGCGGCTGGCGGCGCAAAGCCCGCCCGTAATGCCCATGCTGAGTCCTGCCGTGCTGTAGGCGGAAATTTCCTCAAACAGCAGGGCGATAAAATCCGTCTGCGGTTCCAGCAGGCACAGCAAAAATGTGCCTACCAACGCCACAATAATGCCCAGCAGCGTGATGGTGGCAGCGCGGGACAGGGCATCCTTGGGCAGACGGCGGTGGAACGCCCCCGGTCTGCGCTTGGAAAACACCGACGAAACCTCCTGCATCAGCACAAAAAAGGTCGTCGTTTTAATGCCGCCGCCCGTCGACCCCGGCGATGCGCCGATAAACATCAGCAGCATCACGACCATCAGCCCCGCCTTGCTGAACTCGCCCAGCGGGTAGGTGGCAAACCCGGCGGTGCGGGTGGTCATACTGGTAAACAGGCAGCCCAGCCAGGGCAGCCCCTCGGTCAGGCGCAGCAGCACGGTGCCGCCCAGCAGCAGCGCGGCGGTGGTGGAAAGCACCACCTTGGTGTGCAGCGAAAATTTGCGGAAGCAGAACCGGCAGTGCTGCATGTCCACCAGCACCAGAAAGCCGATGCCGCCCACAATGACCATTGCATCGGTGACAAGGTTCAGAACGACGTCGCTCTGGTAAGGCACCAGCCCGCGCCCGCCGCCCAAAATATCAAACCCGGCGTTGTTAAAGGACGCTATAGCGTGGAAAACGCTGATCCACGCCGCCTTGGCGGGGGCAAAATCCCGCACAAAGCTCGTGTAGCTGACGGCGGCGCCGACCCCCTCGCACACAAGGGTCACGGTAAAAACGGCGTGGATCAGCTTGACCATGCCGGAAAAGCTGTCCACGTTCAGCGCCTCGCGCACAAGGCTGCGCCCGCGTATGCTGATGGACCGCCCGGCAGCCAGCGCCAGCGCAATGCCCACCGAGGTAATGCCCAATCCGCCGATCTGGATCAGCAGCGCCAGCACGACCTGCCCGAACAGGGTAAGGGTGTCGGCGGCGTCCACAACGACCAGCCCTGTCACGCAGACGGCGCTGGTGGCGGTAAACAGCGAATCCAGCGGGGTAAAGGTCTGCCCCGGCTTGACCGAGCAGGGCAGCAGCAGCAGCCCCGCGCCCAGCAGAATGACCAGCGCAAACCCGGCGGCGATAATGCGCCCCGGCGGCTGCCGCCGAAGGAAGTTTTGGATAGATTTCAAATTTGACACCTGTTTCGCTCTCTATGTTATAAGGAAAGGAAAATACCCCGGCAGGCTGTCGATAAACCTAATGGGGTAATTGCGAACTTTCGGTTGCTTTGTAGGGAACGGTCTTGACCGTTCCGTGCTGCCTTGCCAAAAGCACGACACAGTGTGAAAACTGCGCGCCATTCGGCGCGATTTTATGCGCTGCGCGCGGCCAGATGTGCGGATGGGTCAAGACCCATCCCTACAAATGTCCCGAAAACGGACTTTTTCTACAAGCTGAGGGCGCTTTGCGCGCCTTGCCTTGATAATAGCATGTTGCCGCCCCAGCGTCAAGCGCGACCGACAAACTTTACAAAAAATACCGCTTGACTTCCCGGCGGGAGTGTGCTATATTCAAATTAACTTCATCCTGTTAAAGCTTTGAGGCAGACAAACGGGACATTGCAAGCAGCTAACAGAGAGAGCCGCCGCGGGTTTTCGCGTGGTGTAAGCGGCTTTAGACGCTGCAGCGTTCTTACCACTGCCGAGCGCGGGGGCGAACCCCTGCCGGGTACAGCCCGTTACAGCTGCATCGAGTGGTGCCGTTGCGGCACAATCTGGGTGGAACCGTGGAGTATTTGCAATGCTTCATCCCTTGTACAGTGGGGATGAAGCATTTTTTTGTTGCGTCAAACGCAAAGGAGAGTGTATTATGAAGATCATCTACAAGGACGGCGTCGTCGCCGAATGCCCGCAGGAGGAAGAACTGCACGTTCTGCGCCACACGGCAGCCCACATCATGGCACAGGCCATCAAGCGCCTGTACCCGCAGGCGGACTTTGCCTTCGGCCCCGCCACCGAGAACGGCTTCTACTATGACGTGGATCTGGGCGACACCAAGCTCAGCGATGAGGATCTTGCCAACATCGAAAAAGAGATGAAGAAGATCTGCAAGGAAAACCTGCCCATCAAGCCCTTTATCCTGCCCCGTGACGAGGCAGTCAAGCTGATGAACGAGCGTCAGGAGCATTACAAGATCGAGCATATGGCAGACCTGGCCGACGAAACCGAGTTCAGCTTCTACCAGCAGGGCGAGTATGTCGATATGTGCATCGGACCCCACCTGTGCTACACCAAGGCGCTGAAGGCGTTCAAGATCACCCAGCAGTCCGGCGCGTACTGGAAAAACGACAAGGAAAACAAGATGCTGACCCGCATCAACGGCGTGGCTTTCCGCAATCAGGAGGAGCTGGACGCCTGGGAAAAGCAGCAGCAGGAAGCGCGTGAGCGCGACCACCGCAAGATCGGCAAGGAGATGCGCCTGTTTATGACCGACGATCTGGTCGGGCGCGGTCTGCCGATGTTCCTGCCCAACGGCTACATCGTCTGGCAGCAGCTGGAGGATTATATCAAGGAGAAGGAGCGCAAGCGCGGCTACCTGCACGTTATGACCCCCTGCATCGGCACCGTGAACCTGTACAAGACCTCCGGTCACTGGGATCACTACCGCGAGAATATGTTCCCCGCCATGGAGATGGAGGGCGAAAGCTATGTTCTGCGCCCGATGAACTGCCCCCATCATATGATGATCTACGCCAACCGCCCGCACAGCTACCGTCAGCTGCCCATCCGCATCGGCGAAATTGCCCACGACTTCCGTTACGAGTCCTCCGGCACGCTGAAGGGCATCGAGCGCGGCCGTCACTTCTGCCAGAACGACGCCCACCTGTTCTGCACGCCCGAGCAGATCAAGAGCGAGGTTGCCGATGTTTGCAGCCTGATTTTTGAGGTGTACAAGGACTTCGGCATCACCGATTACCGCTGCGTGCTGTCCCTGCGCGACCCCGCCGACAAGAAGAAGTACCACGACGACGATGCCATGTGGAACCATGCCGAGCAGGCGCTGCGCGAGGTGCTGACCGAGCTGGGCATCCAGTTTACCGAGGAGATCGGCGAGGCTGCCTTCTACGGTCCCAAGCTGGACGTCAACGTCAAGCCCGCCGTCGGTGCCGAGTACACGCTGTCCACCTGCCAGCTGGACTTCTGCCTGCCCGCCAAGTTCCACCTGACCTATGTGGATTCCGACGGCAGCGAAAAGACCCCCGTGGTGCTGCACCGCGCCATCCTCGGCTCTCTGGACCGCTTTATGGCGTACCTGATCGAGGAGACCAAGGGTCGTTTCCCGACCTGGCTGGCCCCCACGCAGGTCAAGGTGCTGCCCGTCAGCGAAAAGACGCTGGACTACGCCCGCAGCGTGGCCGACAAGCTGTCCGCCGCCGGTGTCCGCGTTGTGCTGGATGAGTCCAACGAGAAGATCGGCTACAAGATCCGCGAGGCACAGCAGGTTGACCGCGTGCCGTATATGCTGGTTCTGGGCGCCAAGGAGGCCGAGGCCGGCAACATCAGCGTGCGCGACCGCAAGGGCGAGACCACCACGATGGAGCAGGACGCTTTTGTCGAAATGGTCGTCAACGAGATCAAGACCCGCAAAAACTGATAATGTTTTCAAGGCTTCCGCTGCGGCGGAGGCCTTTTTTTGTAAATAAAAGATAAAAGATAATAGATAATAAATAAGGTGTGCCCGCCGTGCGGGCACAATGAAACAAAACGCGCGGTAGGGGCGGGGCACGCCCCGCCCGCGGTTTTAAGGCGGTAACGACATAACGGGTACTCCGTAGGGGCGGCATATATGCCGCCCGCGGTTTGTCGATAAACCTAATGGGATGATTGCGAACATTCGATTCGTTTGTAGGGAACGGTCTTGACCGTTCCCTGCTGCCTTGCCAAAAGCACGACATGGCGAGAAAACTGCGCGCCGTTCGGCGCGATTTTATGCGCTGCGCGCGGCCAGATGTGCGGATGGGTCGAGACCCATCCCTACAAATATCCCGGAAACAGACTTTTTCTACAAGCGCCACCTTCCCCCCAAGGGGAAGGCTTTTTTCGGCAAAACCGAGATTGTCTATTGCAATTTGCCCCGTGCGTATACTATAATCAGTATATAATGCAAAAAATGTTCTGTGACCGTGCGATTTACGAAGGAAGATGGTGTTGAACTGTGCCCCTGAAACCAAAGATCCTGATTGCCGACGACTCCGCTATGAACCGTGCCATTCTGGTGGAAATGCTGGGCGACGGCTATGATATCCTGGAGGCCGAAAACGGCCGTGAGGCTGTGCAGATTTTGCAAAGCGGGTCGGAGATCGACCTGCTGCTGCTGGATATCATGATGCCCGAAATGGACGGCTTTGAAGTGCTGGAGCAGATGAAACGCTGCGGCTGGATCGAGGAAGTGCCGGTCATTATGATTTCGGCCGAAAACGGCTCGGCGTATGTGGAACGCGCCTACGACATGGGTGCAACCGACTTTATCGGCCGCCCGTTTGATATGGCCATTGTGCGCCGCCGCGTCACCAATACGCTGATGCTGTACACCAAGCAAAAGCAGCTGGTCGGCTTGGTCGCCAGGCAGGTGTACGAAAACCAAAAAAGCAACAACCTGATGATCAGCATCCTGAGCCATATCGTTGAGTTCCGCAACGGCGAAAGCGGACAGCATGTTCTGCACATACGCACCGCCACCGAGCTGATTCTGAACCATCTGAGCCAGAAAACCGACCGGTACAAGCTGTCGGCGGCGGATATCGCCATGATCGGCACGGCGTCCTCGCTGCATGATATCGGCAAGATCAACATCCCGGAGGAGATTCTCAACAAGCCGGGCCGCCTGACCAAAGAAGAATTTGACATCATGAAAACGCACACCACCATCGGTGCGCATATTCTGGAAAACCTGCCCTTCCAGCAAAAGGAACCGCTGGTCGAGGTCAGCTACCAGATCTGCCGCTGGCACCACGAGCGGTGGGACGGCCGCGGTTACCCCGATGGGCTGAAGGGTGAGGAGATCCCCATCGCGGCGCAGGTGGTGGCGCTGGCCGACGTCTACGACGCGCTGACCAGTGAGCGCTGCTACAAAAAAGCCTTTGATCACGACACCGCCGTAAAGATGATCCTGAACAGCGAGTGCGGTGCCTTTAACCCGCTGCTGATGGAATGCCTGACCGAGCTGTCGGATGCGCTGCACAAGGCCCTGACCGACAACGAGTCCGCCACACAGCACGATCTGGGCATGAATACGCGCAAAATTGCCGATGCGCTGCTGCACGAAAACGCCCTGCCCGAAACAACGCGGCTGGAGGATATCCTGCAGATCGACCGGGCAAAAAAAGAGTTCTTTACCCAAAACACCCCCGGCCTGCAGGTGGACTATGACGAAACCGCCGACGTGGCTTCCGTGTCGCAGTGGGGCGTAAAAAACCTGCACTGTGCGCGCACTATGTCAGGCCAACAGGCGCTGCAAAGTCTCTTTGTGTCCGAAAACGACCGCCGCGCCCTGTTGGAGGCCGTGGCAGCCGCCGACCCCGAACACCCCGACACGGCCGTTACGGCAATGATGTCGGTCAACGGACTGCTGCGCTGGTATAAGATACATGTCCGCACACTGTGGCTGCACGAGGACACCCCCACCCGCGTGGGTCTTGTTATGCTGGCCGAGGACGTACACGAAAAAACCCTGAAGGAGATCCCCATGGTGCCCAAGGACGGCATCATTACCACCGCCGCAGGAATGACCGGCATGATGCGCCTTTTGCGGAACATCTTTGACATTGTGCGCCTGGTGGATGTCGGCAACACCTGCGTGGTGCATCTGGACGAGGACGTTGACACCGTAGACCGCGACCACCCCTGCTACGCCGTGTGGAACCGCGAAAAACGCTGCGAAAACTGCGTGTCCTTCAAGGCGTTTACCCAAAAGACCCAGCTTGCTAAAATCGAGTTCATCGGCGAGGATGCCTATCAGGTCATCTCCAAATATGCGGAGGTCGAGGGCCGCGCCTGTGTGCTGGAGCTGGTGGTCAAGCTGCGCAAGGACATGCCGCTGTCCTTCCACGGGCGGGATCATCTGGTGCGCTCGCTGCAGCAGTATTCGCAGGAGCTGTACATGGACGCCCTGACCGGCGCATATAACCGCCGCTACTACGAGGAACATTTCTGTGAGCATGATCGTGCCGACGGCGTGGCGGTTATCGACGTAGACCATTTCAAGGAGATCAATGACACCTACGGCCACCCGGCGGGCGATGCCGCGCTGCGCACCATTGTAAAGGCCGTTGTGGGCTGCATACGCGGCAGCGATATTCTGATACGCTACGGCGGCGACGAATTTTTGCTGGTGTTCCCCGAGATCCCCGAAAACATCTTCTATCAGCGCTTGCAGGAAATCAGCCGCGCCGTGGCCGATGCCGCCGTGCCCGAACACCCCGACATGAAACTGAGCGTCAGCGTGGGCGGCGTGTACCGCATGACTCCGCTGAGCGACGCCGTATACCACGCTGATCTGCTGATGTACCGCGCCAAACAGGAAAAGCACCACATGATGCTGCACAACCACGAGCATGACCGATCCATGCCGGATTGACCCTGGTACTTTCTTTGGACGCCCCGCCCACCCGCTCCCGTCTTACGGCTCCGCCGAAAAATTCACCACCCCGTAGGGGCGGGGCATGCCCCGCCCGCGACCTAACGGCAACAACAACCTTACGGGTTGGGTTGTAGGGGCGGCATATATGCCGCCCGTTGCAGCTATCCCGGTAATGCGACATAACGGGTAAACCGCACGGGACGCATATATGCGTCCCCTACAAACCTGCCGGAAATGGACACTTTGCATTGTAACTGCTTACCTCCCGGTTGCTTGTAGGGAGGGGTCTTGACCCCTCCTTGCCGCCTTACGGTTATTGCAATAACCAAAACCCACCACCCCGTAGGGGCGGGGCATGCCCCGCCCGCGACCTAACGGCAACAACAACCTTACGGGTTAGTCCGTAGGGGCGGTCATTGACCGCCCGTGCAATCATCCCGGCAGCGCAACCTAACGGGTAAACCCCGCGGGCGAGCAATGCTCGCCCCTACAACTAAAGGAATCATTGCAATAAAATAAAAACGTGTCCGCATGGCGGACACACCGAATCTAAACTCTAAACTCTACACTCTACACTCTGAGCAAAGGGCGTTTTACGCCCGCAAAAAAGGAGAAAATCATCATGACTTTGCAGGAATTTTATCCTCTCGTCGGCGGCGACTACGCGGCCACACTGGGCCGCCTGCCCAGCGAGGCTCTGGTCAAAAAGTTTTTGCTGAAATATCCCGCCGACCCCAGCTATGCCCAGCTGGAAACCGCCCTGGCCGCCCAAGACTGGGACGCCGCCTTCCGCGCCGCCCACACCCTTAAGGGCGTAGCCCAAAACCTGGGTCTGGAAACCCTGTACAAGGCCGCCGCCGCGCTGACCGACGCCGTGCGCGGCCCCAAGCCCCTGGCCGATGCCTCGCTTTGGCCGCCTGTGCAGCAGGCGCACCAGCAGGTTCTGCAGGCCGTCGCCCAACTATAAAGGCAACACCGCACAATTCCCGCCTTACGGCTTAAGCACCGCTACGGCGGCTGTGGCACGGCATCTGCGTCGCCAAAATGCTCGATAATACACAAAGTATTATCTGCGCTTTTGGCTTGGCATCTGCCGCACCTCGCTTGCTGTATCGGCACTTAGAATTATGCGGTATTGCCTAAACGCAACGTTTTAACGCAGCACTCCCACCACTGCGGGTGCTGCGGGCAAGGAGCGCCATAATGAAAACCAGGGTATCATCCCTCCCCAAGCGGGTCGCTGCCTTTTTGTCGGCCTTGTGTATGCTGCTGTGCTTTGCGGCAGCTTTTGCAAGCCCGGCGGCAGCCTCTGCCGACCCGGCCGCCGCAGTTACCAAGCACCTGCGCGTGGGATTTTACGGCTATAACGGCTACAATATGTACGACGACAAGGGCCGCCCCTGCGGCTACGATTATGACGTTCTGCAAAAGCTGGCAGAGTACGATAACTTCACCTACGAGTATTGCGGCTTTGACAGGGACACCGACGGTGTGCTGCAAATGCTGGAAAACGGCGAGGTGGATATCGTCATCAACGTGCGCAAAAACGCCGAAAGGGAACAGCGCTTTGCCTACGCCGCCCAGCCCACCGGCAGCATCTGCACCATGCTTACCGTCAAGGCGGGCAATAGCCGCATCACCGCCGGTGATTACGACAGCTACAACGGTATGCTGGTCGGGCTTTCGCGCACAGGCAACAACCGCAACAGCAGCTTTGCCGAATTTGCCGAAAGCAAGGACTTTACCTACACACCCATTTACTTTGAGGATGACGACCAGATGGCCGTGGCCCTGATGGTGGGGCAGATCGATGCCGCTGTCAGCAACGGTATGCGCGCTACGCAAAACGAGTGGGTGCTGGAAACCTTTGATGAGCAGGATAGCTACATTGTGACGCGCAAGGACGACCGCGAGACGCTGGCCCGCATCAACGGGGCGCTGGCTAAGCTGAACCGCACCGAGCCTGCCTGGCGCAGCACTCTGGACGAAAAATACAGCAGCCGCCACACCAGCAACAAAATTTCGCTGACCGAAACAGAAACCGAGTTCCTGCAAAAGCTCAACGTGCAGGGACGTAAGTTCACCGTGCTGGCCAACCCCGACAATTACCCCTACGCCTACCTGGACGAAAACGGCAACCCAACAGGGATTCTGGTCGATCTGATGAGCAAAATTGCGGGACGCGCGGGGATGCACCTGCAATATCTGCACGTTGCGGACCGCGCCGAATACGAGGCGGCGCTCGCCTCCGGCGAGGCGGATCTCTGCCTGGATATGCCCAAGGATGCCGCCGCAGCCGAGGCTGCCGGATATAAGCTGACGGATTCCTACCTGACGGCGGATTATGCCTGGGTCACCCTGCGCAGCAGCGACAACCACTTTTCCAAGGTGGGCGTGGCGGACAGCACCCTCAACGACTGCTCGGACGAGTGGCTGCACAACTACCTCAAAAGATCCTACCCGTCCTACGACGCCTGCCTGGCAGCCCTGCGCGCGGGCGAGGTGGACGCCTACTTTACCTTCCGCACCCAGGCCGAGCATCTGATCTACGAAAATACCCGCAACGACTTAAAAACCGTCGACAGCGTGTGCAGCATTGATTTTTGCATCGGCGCGGCGCAGCGGCTGGACGTTGCCATTTTGGGGATTTTGAACAAGAGCATTACCAGCCTGACCCGCAACGAGGCCTATGCCATCGCCATTCAGTATACGACCCTGGACAAGCTGGATTTCTCGCTGGTGCGTCTGTTCCACCAGTACCCGGCACTGATAGTGACGGTCATCCTCTGCGTGGTGCTGCTGCTGTTCTGTGTGGTGCTGATCATCCGTGACCGTCACGCGCGGGCGCAGACCGTGCAGGCGCTGCACCGTGCCGAGGAGGCCAGCCGCGCCAAAACGGAATTTTTGTCCAACATGTCCCACGATATCCGCACACCCATCAACGGCATCATGGGCATGATCGACATAGCCCAAAGCGACTTTGACAACAAGGCACGCGTGGCGGACTGCCTGCAAAAAATGCGCGGTGCGGCGACACATCTTTTGTCCCTTGTCAATGACGTTCTGGATATGAGCAAGGTGGAATCCGGCACTGTGCAAATGCTGGACAACCCCTTTGACCTGCGTGTGCTGCTGGAATCCTGCTGCACCATGGTTGAGGGGCAGGTCAACGAGCACAAGCTGACCTTTACCAAGCAGATCGGGCCGTTCTGGCACCCGTACCTGCGCGGCAGCGAGCTGCATATCCGCCAGGTGCTCATCAATATTTTGAGCAACGCCGTAAAATACACCCCCGACGGCGGCACCATTACCTTCCGCGCACGGGAAACGCTGTGCGAGGAGGGGCTGGTGCATCTGCGCATGGAAATTGCGGACAGCGGCATCGGCATGAGCGAGGAATTCCTGCAGCATATTTTCGAGCCGTTCACCCAGGAGGCGCACGGCAGCCGCACCACCTACAAGGGCACGGGGCTGGGCATGGCCATCACCAAAAAGCTGGTCGACCAGATGCACGGCTCACTGGATGTGGAAAGCGAACCGGGCCACGGCACCACCTTTACGGTGCGCCTGTCGCTGCCGTTGGGCAACTATGTGCCCAAGGAGACGGTACCCAAAAAGGGCGAAGGCCCCGAAGATCTGCATGGTCTGCATCTGCTGCTGGCCGAGGATAACGAGCTGAACCGCGAGATCGCCGTCGCGCTGCTGGAGGAGCAGGGGGCGGAAATCACGGCGGTGGTCAACGGCCGCGAGGCGGTGGAGGCCGTGAAAAACGCCCCGCCGGGCGCCTTTGATGCCGTGCTGATGGACGTGATGATGCCCGAAATGAACGGCCTGGACGCCACGCGGGCCATCCGCGAATGGCAGGGCAAGCCGAAGGAGGACGGCATCCCCATCATTGCGATGACCGCCAACGTCTTTGCCGATGACGTCAAGGCTTGTCTGGACGCGGGCATGAACAGCCACGTCGGCAAGCCGCTGAACATGAAACTGCTGGTGGCCGAGATTTTGCGCCTGACACGCAAGTGAATTCTTTGCAAGGCGGTAGGGGCGGGGCATGCCCCGCCCGCGGTTTTACGGTTGCAACAACATAACGGGTGCACCGTAGGGGCGGCATATATGCCGCCTGTTGCAGCCATCCCGGCAAATTAACCTAACGGGTAAACCGCACGGGACGCAACTATGCGTCCCCTACAAACCTGCCGGAAATTTCCTGTTATCGCAAAATTTTCCGCCAAACAACCCACCAACCAAAAAGCCTGTGCATCGCACAGGCTTTTTTCATATCACATAATCGTTGCCCGGCTGTACGCCCTTGGCCAGGTCGGCCAGCGTGATGCCGTCAAAATAATTCTGTATCATGGTGTTTAACTCCCGCCACATCGGCAGGGTACGGCAATCCGCCATGCGCGGGCAATCCGGCGGGTTGTCGCCCAAACACGCCACGGGGGCCAGGCTGCCCTCGGTCAGGCGCAGGATGCTGCCCACCGTGTACTCCTGCGGCGGGCGGGTCAGGCGGTAGCCGCCCGCTTTTCCGCGCAGACCCGTCAAATACTGCGCTTTGACCAGGCTTTTGACAATGGCCTCCAGATATTTTTCAGATATTTCCTGCCGCGCGGCAATTTCGCGCAGGGGCAGGTAACCGTCGTGCTGGTTTTCGGCAATGTCGATCATGACGCGCAGCGCATAGCGGCCTTTGGTTGAGATCATCATAGCAGTGGCTCTCCCTCCTGAACGGTAAGAATTCTTTTTTCCTATTATAACGGTTGGTTGAAGAAAAATCAAGGATAAAAATAATATTTTCCTATTGACAAAGCAGGGAAATGGGTATATAATCCTATTAACCTACAAGAAAGGTATGAAATGCAAAATGAAAGCTCGCTTAACTCCCTATGGGCGATGTCGCCGCTGCGCCGCCCGCCCGTAATACAACATAAACATTTTTTGGAGGAACGCATCATGAGCAACATTTATACATCCGCAGACCAGCTGATCGGCAACACCCCGCTGCTGGAGCTTACCCATATTGAACAGGCCGAAAACCTGCAGGCAAAGATCCTTGCCAAGCTGGAATACTTCAACCCCGCCGGTTCCGTCAAGGACCGCATCGCCAAGGCCATGATCGACGACGCCGAGGCGGCGGGCAAGCTCAAGCCCGGCTCTGTCATCATTGAGCCGACCTCCGGCAACACCGGCATCGGCCTGGCCAGCGTCGCCGCCGCGCGCGGCTACCGCATCATCATCGTCATGCCCGAAACGATGAGCGTCGAGCGCCGCCAGCTCATGAAAGCCTACGGTGCCGAATTGGTGCTGACCGACGGCGCCAAGGGCATGAAGGGTGCCATCGCCAAGGCAGACGAGCTGGCCAAGGAGATCCCTAACAGCTTTGTGCCGGGTCAGTTCGTCAACCCCGCCAACCCTGAGGCACACCGCCGCACCACCGGTCCCGAAATCTGGCAGGACACCGACGGCAAGGTCGATATTTTTGTGGCGGGCGTCGGCACCGGCGGCACCGTTACCGGCACGGGCAGCTACCTCAAGGCGCAGAACCCCGCTGTCAAGGTCGTGGCGGTCGAGCCTGCCTCCAGCCCTGTTTTGAGCAAGGGCACTGCGGGCGCACACAAAATTCAGGGCATCGGCGCGGGCTTCGTACCCGACGTTCTGGACACAAAAGTCTATGACGAGATCATCCCCGTCACCAACGAGGACGCCTTTGCCACGGGCAAGCTGGTCGGCCACAAGGAGGGTGTGCTGGTGGGCATTTCCTCCGGCGCGGCGGTCTGGGCAGCCATTGAACTGGCCAAGCGCCCCGAAAACAAGGGCAAGAACATCGTGGTGCTGCTGCCCGATACCGGCGACCGCTATCTTTCCACCCCGCTGTTTGCGGATTAAGTTGAAAAAATCCTACCGTTTTGTTATAATACAAATGGGCAGACGCCGTGTCTGCCCATTTTTTGATGAAAAGGAGAAACCGATATGTCACAACAGCCCGGCGCACTGATTGCCATGAGCGGCGGCGTGGACAGCTCGGTGGCAGCCTACCTGATGCAGCAGGCGGGCTACCGCTGTGAGGGTGCCACAATGCGCCTGTACCAAAACGAGGAAATGAGTGCGGACGGTCTGCAAACCTGCGGTTCTGCCAAGGATGTCGAGGACGCTGCCGCCGTTGCACAGCGGTTGGGTATGCCCTTTACGGTGCTGAATTATACAGCCGAATTCCGCGAAAACGTCATAAGCAATTTTGTTGCCACCTACGAGGCGGGCGGCACGCCCAACCCCTGCATTGTCTGCAACCGCACGATGAAATTCGGCAGACTGCTGGAGTACGCGCGGCAGCAGGGGCTGGATTATCTGGCCACGGGGCATTACGCCCGCATCGACCGGGACCCCGAAACGGGGCGCTGGCTGCTGAAAAAGGCACAGCATATCGAAAAAGACCAGAGCTATGTCTTGGCGGTAATGAGCCAGGAGCAGCTGGCACACGTTAAATTTCCGTTGGGGGATATGGACAAACCGTCCATCCGCGCCTTGGCGGAAACGCTGCAGTTCTGCAACGCGCACAAGGGCGACAGCCAGGATATCTGCTTTGTGCCCGACGGCGACTACGTCGGTTTTATGGAGCGCTTTACCGGAAAAAGCTACCCTGCCGGCGATTTTGTGGACGTGACCGGCAAGGTCGTGGGGCGGCATCGCGGCGCGGTGCGCTACACCAACGGCCAGCGCAAGGGGCTGGGCCTGGCGCTGGGCGCGCCCGTCTACGTCTGCGGCAAGGATATGGCCGCCAACACGGTGACTGTCGGCCCCGAAAACGTGCTGTTCACCACCACCCTGACCGCCGACAACTGGAACTGGATCTCCATCCCCGACCTGACCGCGCCGCTGCGCGTAAAGGCCAAGGCCCGCTACCGCCAGCCGGAGCAGCCCGCCACCGTTCGCCCGCTGGGCGACGGCAGGGCAGAGGTGGTCTTTGATGCCCCGCAGCGCGCCATCACCCCCGGACAGACGGTGGTTTTGTACGACGGCGACGTGGTCGTCGGCAGCGGAAGGATTTTGTAAGGCAGACGATGATTTCCCCCGGCGGGGAAAATAAAAGTCATGGCGCGGTAGGGGCGGGGCATGCCCCGCCCGCGGCTTTGCGGCGATAACAACAGTATGGGGTATCCGTAGGGGCGGCATATATGCCGCCCGCCGCAGCCATCCCGACAATGCAGCCCAACGGGCAAGCGGCACGGGACGCAACTATGCGTCCCCTACAAACCAAAGGAACAACGGCAAAAAATATCCACTCTGACCAAGCGCTGTCCTGCCAAGCAGGGCGGCGCTTTTTTGGCATAAATCCCAAAACTTTTTTCGTTTTGATATAGCCAAACCGCGCATAATATGGTATTATACTAAGATGAATACTTATAAGTGTGTCCAATTCCGAAAAAGGGAGTCCTTATAGATGAACAAACGATCCAAGCAGCGCGTGGCACTGTTTTTCGGCGGCGTTTCCAGCGAGCATGAGGTAAGCTGCGTTTCCGCCTCCACCTGGCTGCGCGCCCTGCAAAAAAGCCCTTGTGCCGATAAATACGATGTCATTTGCGTGGGTATCACCAAAAACGGCCGCTGGCTGGCGTGTCCGACCGTCACCCCCGAGACGATGGCCGACCGCAGCTGGGAGCAAAGCCCCGACTGTGTGCCCTGTGTGCTCAGCCCCGACCGCAAAGACCACGGTCTGTGGCTGCTGAAGGACGGCAAGGCGGAACTGCTGCCCATTGACATCTGCGCCCCTGTGCTGCACGGCAAAAACGGCGAGGACGGCACCATTCAGGGCCTGTTCGAGCTGGCGCGCATCCCCTATGTGGGCTGCGGCGTGCTGGCCAGCGCCGTCTGCATGGACAAAGCCGTTGCCAACGCCCTGATGGACGCTGCGGGCGTACCTCACTGCAAGTGGGTGGCCGCCAACCGCGCCGACCTGGAGCTGAACGGCCCCGTGGTGCTGGACGCCGTCGAGGCAAAGCTGGGCTACCCCATCTTTGTCAAGCCCGCCAACGCCGGCTCCAGCGTGGGCATCACCAAGGCAACCGACCGCGCCCTGCTGCAAAAGGCCGTGCTGGTCGCCCTGAACGAGGACGACAAGGTCGTGTTTGAGGAGTTCATCGACGGGCAGGAGGTCGAGTGCGCCGCCATCGGCAACCCCGACGACCCCGCCCGCGTCGAAACCACCCGCCCCGGCGAGATTCTGGCGGGCGCAGAGTTCTATACCTACGATGATAAGTACAAAAACGGCGTGTCGCAGACCGTCATCCCCGCGCATCTCAGCGAGGAAAAGCTGGACGAAGTCCGCGCCGAAGCCCGCCGCGCCTATCTGGCTTTGGGCTGCGCGGGGCTTTCGCGCTGTGACTTCTTTGTCGAGCGTGGCACGGGGCGCGTGCTCTGCAATGAGCTGAACACCCTGCCGGGCTTTACCGCCATCAGTATGTATCCCAAACTGATGGAAAGCGTCGGCGTCGGCTTTGACGAATTGATCGACAAGCTGCTGCAGCTGGCGGTACACCGCCGCAAGGGGGCCTATTGATGGATACACGACCCATCGGCGTATTTGACAGCGGCCTTGGCGGGCTGACCGCCGTGCGCCAGCTGCGTCGGGTTTTGCCGGGCGAGGATATCGTCTATTTCGGGGACACCGGGCGCGTACCCTACGGCTCGCGCGGACGGGACGTCATTGTGCAGTACGCGCGGCAGGACATCCGCTTTTTGCTCAGCCGCGACGTCAAGTTTGTGCTGGCGGCCTGCGGCACCGTGTCCTCCACCTACCCGCCGGAGGAAGCCGCCCGCCTGCCCGTACCCTACACCGGCGTGGTGGGCGCTACCGCCCGCGCCGCCGTGCAGGCGACCCGCAACGGCAAGATCGGCATCATCGGCACGGCAGCCACCGTGCGCAGCGGCTCCTACGCGGCGGTCATTCGGGACATCTGCCCCGACGCCGAAATTTTTGCCCGCGCCTGCCCGCTGTTTGTGCCGCTGGTCGAAAACGGCTATGTCGATGCCGGCAACCCCGTGACCAAGCTGGTCATTGCCGAATACCTGCAGGAACTGCGCGATAACAACGTAGATACACTGATTCTAGGCTGCACCCACTACCCGCTGATCAAGCGGATGATCGGCGACTTTATGGGCGATGCGGTCACGCTGATCGACTCCGGCAAGGTCACGGCGCAGGCCACGGCCGCGGCGCTGGACGATCTGGGGCTGCTGAACGGGCGCACAGCGGGCGGCAGCGCGCAGTTTTTTGTCAGCGATGTGCCCTATGAATTTGCCCGCCAGGCGCGGATGTTTTTGGGCGAGTACGCCGGCAGCGGTGACGTGCCGGTGGAGCGCATCGCCATTGAGTCCTATTAAAAGCGAGGCGATACCATGGACGAAAAATTTCTTATCACCATCAAAGGCACCATGGAACAGCGGGGCGACAGCGACACCGTCGAGCTGATGACCCGCGGCAATCTGGTACACAAGGAAAACGCCTACTACATCGTTTATAAAGAAACCGAAACCACCGGTTACGCGGGCTGCACCACCACCGTTAAAGTGGCGGAGGACGCCCGCCGGGTGTCGATGACGCGGTTCGGCAAAAACCACAGCCAGCTCATCATCGAAAAAGGCACCCGCCACCTTTGCCACTACGAAACCGGCTACGGCGCGGTCAGCCTGGGCGTGGCGGCGGATACCATCGAGCACGCCCTGACCGAGCAGGGGGGACGGCTGCAGTTCAGCTATACGCTGGATTCGGGGGCCGAAAACTTTATCAGCCGCAACCTTGTGGACATCGCGGTGGAACCCCTGCCCGAAAACGCCGAGTAAATGATACAAACTGTATAAAACGCCGCAACGCGGCACGAACCCTGAAAAGGAGCTTGCAATTATGGAATACAAAAACTACAACCCCCGCCAGGCCGCTTTGGATGCCGCCCGCAACCTGCTGGTGCAGGCTGCGAACGCTGCTGTGGCCGACGGTTCCCTGCCCGAAGCCGCCCTGCCTGAGTTCATTGTTGAGATCCCGGCAGACGTGAAAAACGGCGATGCTGCGTCCAACATTGCGATGGCGGGCGCCCGCACCTTCCGCAAGGCACCCCGCCAGATCGCCGAGGCCATCACCGCCAAGCTGAATCTGGAGGGCAGCCTGTTTGCCCGCGCCGAGATCGCAGGGCCCGGCTTTATCAACCTGTTCCTGGGGCAGGAGTGGTTCACCGATGTCGTGCGCGCCGCCGTGGCCGATGCCGAGTACGGCCGCACCGATGCCGGCAAGGGCAAAAAATACAATGTGGAATTTGTTTCCGCCAACCCCACCGGCCCCATGCACATGGGCAACGCCCGCGGCGGTGCCCTGGGCGACGGCGTGGCAGCCTGCCTGGACTGGGCGGGCTACGATGTGACCCGCGAGTTCTACATCAACGATGCCGGCAACCAGATCGAAAAGTTCGGCAAGAGCCTTGCCATCCGCTACTTGCAGCTTTACAAGGGTGAGGAAGCCTGCCCGCTGCCCGCCGAGTGCTATCAGGGTGCCGACATTGTGCAGCGCGCCAAGGAATTTGCCGAGGTCCACGGCGATGCCTACGTCGAAAAGGATTTCGAGGAGCTGAAAAAGGCCATCGTGGCCGACGCTCTGCCCAAGAACATCGCCGGTCTGCAGCGTGATCTGGGCAAGTACCGCATTCAGTATGACGTCTGGTTCCACGAGAGCGACCTGCACAATTCCGGTGCGGTCAAGGCTGTGGTGGACAAGCTGCTGGAGATCGGTGCCTGCTACAAGGCCGAGGACGGCGCCATTATGTACCGCAGCGCCCAGTATGCCGCCAAGTACGGCGTCGCCAACAAGAAAAAGACCGACGACGGCAGCGAGGAGGAAGCCAAGGATGAGGTGCTTGTCCGCGCCAACGGCATCCCCACTTACTTTGCCGCCGACATCGCCTACCACTACAACAAGCTGGCTGTGCGCGGCTTTGACAAGTCCATTGACGTCTGGGGCGCCGACCACCACGGTCACGTTGCCCGTATGAAGGGCGCCATGGACGCCATCGGTCTGGACGGCGATCGTCTGGACATTGTGCTGATGCAGATGGTCAACCTGATGCGCGACGGCAAGCCCGTGCGTATGAGCAAGCGCACCGGCAAGGCCATCACCCTGACCGACCTGCTGGACGAGGTGCCCATCGATTCCGCGCGGTTCTTCTTCAACCAGCGCGAAAGCAGCTCCACGCTGGATTTTGACCTTGACCTTGCCGTGCGCAACGACAGCGAAAACCCCGTCTACTACGTCCAGTACGCCCACGCCCGCATCTGCTCCATCCTGAAAAAGCTGGAGGCCGAGGGCGTCAAGTTCGGCGGCGTGGAGGGCGTGGACGCCTCTGTGCTGACCGACGCCAGCGAACAGGCGCTGATCCGCCTGCTGGCCGCGTTCCCGGCGGAAATCGTTGCCGCCGCCGAAAAGTACGACCCCGCCCGCATCACCCGCTTCTGCATTGATGTGGCCACAGCGTTCCACCGCTTCTACAATTCCTGCCGTATTCTGGATGCCGAGGGCACCGTGCAGCAGGGCCGCATTGCCCTGTGCCTGGCAGTGCGCAGCGTGATCTACAACATCCTGACGATGTTCAAGGTCAGCGTACCCGAAACGATGTAAGCAAAAAGCCCCTGCCGCGAACGGCAGGGGTTTTTGCTGTATATGGAGGAATATTGAGCATACTGGGGGGCGCGTACACGCACCCAACATATCTATTATACCACAGGCTTATGCACTTATCAATCTGTAATATGTACAAATCTTTCTTTTCAACGTTGGCGGTTTTGCGAATAGACGAATCGCTAAGGGTATGGTATAGTATAGTCACAGAAAGAAAACAGCCGGAGATAAGGAAGACAAACTTCCAAGTGAAGCCACTTTCCCAAAGCTCACACAAAGACCGGTCATGGAACGATCGACAGCTTAAAGAAGATTTTCTGAGATTGAAAAATCAAACAGAAACACTTTAGGGACTCCGATCCAAAAGCATGAGGGCAAGAGGAGCAGGAAAGACAAAGTAAAGGCTCGCCGGCAGGATTCGTAAGAAAGGAGGCTCAGACCCGATGGCAAACTTTAAAGATCCCATTCATCACCGGCGGGTCTGCGCTGGCTGACAAAGTAAGAACCACATCCAAAGCCGCAGGGCATACCCTGTAAAAGAAAATTTAGCGATGCATGGTTCACCAACTTTTGATTAGCAAAGCGCAGAGGCCGCCCACCCGAAAGACCTCAGCGTGTTACATAGATCAAGAGAAAGAAGGCTGGTAGAGATGACCGCTATCACTCCACCGAACCAAAGGAGCCTGAAATTCACCTGATCAACAAGGAGATACTCCAATGTACAAGAGTTAAGAGGGGTTGCCCTCAGCATCAGACCCAAACCCGAAACTTCTAACCATTCAGAAAAAGGGATACTCCCATGAACGCGTAAGATTAGCCAAGGGTTTCAAAAACTTCGCAACAGATAGGATGCGGTTCCTATGATTATGAGTGACCAGTCCGAAAAATAACGAATAAGGGTTATGAGGCTTATGACTCCGAAGAAGTAAGACCGCCGATGCAGATGGAAACATCTGCATCGGCTTTTTGCGTTGCCGAGAAGGCCTTCCCCCTTTGGGGGAAGGTGGCGCGTCCCGCGCGCCGGATGAGGGGGAAGTGCCCGGAAAGCTCCCCCTCATCAGTCACCTGCGGTGACAGCTTCCCCCCGGAGGGGGAAGCCATTCATGAGGTTTGTCCGTTAGGTTGCATTATCGGTGCGGCTGCGGCGGGCGACCAATGGTCACCCCTACGGAGTACCCGTAATGTTGTTATAACCGCAAAACCGCGGGCGGGGCATGCCCCGCCCCTGCATACAACCTGCAATTTACCCCCAAAAACCAAATCAGGCGCTGCCCATGCGGGCAGCGCCTGTTTCCTTATAAACAATGCAAAATCAATATTCCTTGGCTTTTTCCTCGCCGTGCATGACGCGCAGGGCGCCCTGGCACAGCGCCAGCAGCTCGTCCTCACCGGGGTAAACGGTGATGGGGGCGATCCAGCCGAGGTAATCCTTCAGCACCTCGGCGGTGTACGGGTTGTAGGCGATGCCGCCGGTCAGGATGATCTGATCCACCTTGCCGTGCAGCACGGCAGCCATGGCACCGGCGTCCTTGGCGATCTGGTAGAAGAAGGCGTCCCAAACCTGCTTGGCCAGCTCGTCGCCGGCGGCAGCGCGCTCGCCCACGGTGCGGGCGTCGTT
This sequence comes from uncultured Gemmiger sp., assembly GCF_934561205.1. Taxonomy (GTDB): domain Bacteria; phylum Bacillota; class Clostridia; order Oscillospirales; family Ruminococcaceae; genus Gemmiger. The sequence continues at coordinate 49,659 of NZ_CAKTFU010000010.1, forward strand.
GGTGTGCAGGTAGCCGTTAAAGCCGCCGTTGCCGCAGACCTTCTTGTAAATTTCCTGCTGGGTGTACTTGCCGCTGAAGCACATGCGGATCAGATCGCCCACAGGCACGGTGCCGCTGCGCTCGGGGCTGAAGCAGCCTTCGCCGTCCAAGATGTTGTTGACGTCCACAACGTGGCCGTGGTCATGTGCGCCGACGGATACGCCGCCGCCCATGTGGATGACGATCAGGTTCAGCTCGTCGTACTTTTTGCCGGACTCCTTGGCAAAGCGGCGGGCAACGGCCTTCTGGTTCAGGGCGTGGAAGATGGAGCGGCGGGGCAGCTCGGGCATACCGGACAGGCGGGCCTTGTCGGTCAGCTCGTCAACAACGACGGGGTCCACGATAAAGCTGGGAACGCCCAGCTTGTCGCCGATCTCGCGGGCCAGAATACCGCCCAGGTTGGAGGCGTGCTGACCCTGCACACCGGCCTTCAGGTCAGCCAGCAGGGCATCGGACACAGCGTAGGTGCCGCCGGGAATGGGCTTCAGCAAGCCGCCGCGCCCCACGATGACGTCCAGAGATTTGGGGTCGCAGTGCTTCTCCGCCAAAAAGTCGAGGATGATCTCCTTGCGGAAATCCTTCTGGTCAATGATGGTGGCGTATTTGGCAATTTCCTCGGTGGGGTGGCGCAGGGTCTCCTCAAACAGCAGGGTCTCGTCCTCAAAAACGCCGACCTTGGTGGAGGTGGAACCGGGGTTGATGACTAAAACTTTCATGGACATTATCAATATCTCCCTCTATTTATAAGGTAATCAGCCGTTCAGCCCGGCGGCGACCACGGCGGCCAGCGCGATGGAGTTGACCTTGGTCTGGAAAGAGTCGGAGCGGCTGGTCAGGATGGCGGGCACCTTGGTGCCGGTCAGGATGCAGCCGTTCTTGCAGTCGGCGGTGTGCACCAGCGTCTTGTAGACGAGGTTGCCGGCCTGAATGTCGGGGAACAGCAGAATGTCGGCGTGACCGGCGGCGGGGCGATCCTGTGCGCCCTTGTGGTGGGCGGCTTCGGGGTCGATGGCGATGTCCATGGACAGGGGACCGTCGACGACACAGCCGGTGATCTTGCCTTCCTCGTTCATCTTGTGCAGCTCCTCGGCGTCCACGGTGCAGGGCATCTTGGGGTTGACGACCTCAACGGCGGCCAGCGGGGCGACCTTGGGGCATTCCACGCCGCAGGCATGGGCCACGGCAACGGTGTTTTCAATGATATGGACCTTATCCTCCAGGGTGGGGTAGGTCATAAAGGCGACGTCGGTCAGGAACAGCAGCTGCTCAATGCCCTTGACCTCAAACACGGCGACGTGGGACAGGGTGTTGCCGGTGCGCAGACCGACTTCCTTGTCCAGAACGCTCTTGAGGAAGGTCTTGGTGTCCAGCAGACCCTTCATGTACATGTTGGCCACGCCGTCGTGCGCCAGCTTGACGGCTTTCAGGGAAGCCTGCACCTTGTCCGGCTCGTTGATGATCTCGTAATCGGAGAGGTCGATGTTCAATTCGGCAGCGATCTTGCGGATGGCAGCCTCGTCACCAACCAGAATAGCGTCGGCAATGCCCTGCTTATGGGCGGCGTCAACAGCCTCCAGAACGGCGTCGTCCTCGGCGGCGGCGACGGCCAGCTTCTGCTTGCCGCAGGTTTTTACTTTAGCGATCAGGTCCTCAAAATTCATTTCACAGCACCTCATTTTCTACAATACAAGCGGGAAAAATACCCGTATGTTAAAATAATAACACGTTACGGCCTTTTGGTCAAGTATATAAATAAGAAATGTAGGTCGTACCGCGGATTTTCTGTACGGTGCGGCAAATACGGCAGAAAATCCATGCCGCATTGACGCGGCGGTGCAATTTTCTTGCTTGGCCCTGTGTTGTTACAGTTCTGTTTGCTAAACCCCTTCGTCGTTTTGCAGAGAAAACTGTATTTGACAACCACTACAATGCCCTATCTTCTAATGCCCCCTCAACAATAAATTCGTTGATAATATAAAAACAGGCTCCCACTTAGTTAAACGTGAAGCCTGTTTTTTATATTATTCGTTATTTACTTGTAGCATATAACATTTTGTTCGATTTCCTCAATCACCGATTTGGGCATTTTTGCCATCTCGTATGTATACACCAAATTCAATCGAGGATTAAATAATCCAACCTTAGTTATATTCTTAAACTCTGGTTTTCCTGAATGTTGCCCCATAATCCAATACATCAGTAACTGCAATGTCTGTTTAGCCTTCGGTTTATCTTTCGAGACCTTAAAATCCCATAGTGTATCTGCTGTCAAATAGTCGCCATCACCAGAATTTACAACAGCAGTATAGCCCGATGGCTCAAATGTAAAACCGTCTTTTGTTATCGGCCCATACGTCTGCCAAAAGCGCAGACTCCTCTTTACCATGATTTTAATATTTCTCACTGTGTCAGCATCTGGGTTCGTATCAGAAGCCGTTTTAGCTAAAGGCGCCTTCATCGTTGCTCTAAACCAAACATCGAATGTGACCAGCTTACAGGCATTAACAATTGATTCATCGTCAATGCCACAAATGCCTGTCAAATACCTTACGGCTTCTTTTAAGGCTTTCCTACGTCCGAAATCTTCTGCTAGACTTGCTCCCATTAGTGAAATTTGGAACGCTTCTTCGACAGATGTTCCCATCATAAACCTTGTGAGGTAATCAACTGCCATGCCTACTATCGAGGCGTGTACATTTTCAACTTCAGAAAGCACATTGTCATCTTTCATGTCTATGCGATTCATTGCGGAAGGTCTTAAATAACCACCGTATGGTTGCTTTACATCGTTTATTCTTGCTGTTACAGAACTCATGCTCACTTCGTTCCTTTCAAATGTACTTTTGTTTATTATACTATAATTCTTCTCGAAATGGAAGATATATTGTTTAATTTGATGGGAGTTGGCATGACTTTCGTCAAAATATCAAAGTACAGTCTGTCGATAATCTCAACGGGATGATTGCAAAATTTCGGCGGGTTTGTAGGGAACGGTCTTGACTGTTCAGTGAGGTCTAGTCAATGATATGATTTGCCGTGAGAACGCGCGTCATTCGTCGCGATTATATTCGCTGCGCGCAGCCAGCGGGAGGGCGCGGTCAAGACATGCGCCCTACATTTCTACCCGAAAAGGGCTTTTTTCGACAAACTGAGGCATTTAGCTACAAACAAATATCAGAATAAAGGCGGCCGGCTACTGTCAAGGGTTCAATGCAAAATTTGACAGAATAAATAAAGCTGTCAATAGATAATTGTTGCTTTTGTAGTATGATAGCCCCGTGCAGAATTGTGTCAATGCTGATCTGCACAGGGGCTTTTATATATTTGCAACACGTTTAGCCCGTCACCTTGTGGCGGGCTAATTCTGCGTATTGCGCCGGGAAAACGAGAGGTAAGATAAACATTCGCGCCGAGCGCTGGGCAAACAAAGCACAAGCAGCGGAAGCCGGACAGCCCGCATCTTGCCTTTGCGCGGGGTACGCAGCAGCAGCCAAAAAGCCGCAGACCGCGCAGGCGCTGCCAATCTGGGGGCACGCCCCCAGCCCCCCAAGCAGGTCAGGCAGCTAGACCAAAGAAGCGGTAGACCTTGGCGCGATTGCGCAAGGGCATTTTACACAGCGTTTCAAGCAGCAGATCGGCGGCAGTTCTGCCGCCGAACATCGGGCGGCAATAACCATTGACCCAATGTTGAACCTGCTGCACCTGCTTTTTCGTCACCTTCGCCAAGCTCTGACCGCGGGGGAACTTACGGCGAACCAGTTTATTCGTAACTTCATTCGTGCCGCGCTCGTGCGGACTTTGAGGGTGGCAGTAGAACATTGTAACGCCGAGGGCATCCAAGCCGGCTTGATCGGCAAACTCCGGACCGTTATCACTGGTCAGTGTCTTAAAGATCACCGACCAATCACGCCCCAGATACCGACGCAAACGGCGAAGTTCCGTCACTGTATCGCCGGAGGACTTGCCGGCAGGTTTCAGAATGATTTCTGTGCGCGTCTTGCGTTCCGTAAGCACTAAGATGCTTTCCCCGGTACCCTCTGCCTTGCCGATCACGCTATCAATTTCCCAATGTCCGAATTCCTCGCGCTCAAGGATAGCCGGAGATCGGCGTTCAATACTCCGGCGACCGGGATTCGCTATATTACTATGGGACTTGCTGCCTTTCCCCGTCTTGGGATGCCCCTGCGGCAGATGCTTGTAACGCAGACGCTCAAACAGCCGCATATCGATATAGCGGTAACAGGTGGTCTTGCTGATGATCACCCCGAACGCATCACCGACCCGGTGTATTGCGTCCTGCGGGCTGGACCCGGCGAATATATACTTTTCCAGCGCGGCGAGATAGGCCCGGTTACTGCCAACCTTCAGATCAGGCCCGTGAGAGGAACGCATATAATCGGCTCTGGCCTGCGCCTTTTGTGGGCTGTATATTGTGTAATATTCCCAAGTATCACCGTTTATCTGTTCCACCTGGCCGCGCTTCAATTCCCGGCAGATCGTCGAGGGGGAAACGCCGACTTCCTTCGCAATAGCGGTTTGGTTGAAACCCAGCTTACACAGATGGGCAATTAGATTCCGTTCGTTTTCTGTCAATGGTCGCCCTTTTGGTCGTGGAGATTCGTAAATAGTCATAATGTTACACCCAAAAATAAAAATGCGCGACTTAAAAAAGCCGCGCAAAATATTATACAAAATGTCTGTAATCCCGACAATACGCACACTCTGGGTGCTGTCCGCACTGTGGTGGTGTGCCGGTATCCGGTTCATCCGGACAGTTGTAATAGCTATAATAATTCTGCACAGCTACAACCGCTCCGGCACAAGAGCCATCCAAACGAAAACTACACGGTTTATGTAAGCAATACGGACGGCTATTCGTTTTATCCATTCTGCAAATCTGTTTCATATCAGATAACCTTTCTTAATCAACAAGCCATCGGCAGCGTGCGCAGGGGGCGGGGGAATACCCCCGCACCCCTTAGCGCACGCCTTGCCGCTTTATGCGTGCCTTGCCTTTACGGCTCAGGCTGGTTGCCGCATCCAGCCCCGGCAGACTCTCCGGAGCCTGATTCTGCAAAATCTCGGATTCGGTCAGAATATCCCCATCTTCAAATTTTTTCTGCAAGTTATCGACTACCGCCAACGTATCATAGGCGTTATAATCACGATCCAGCACGAACCACAAGCCGGACTTAACAGGACGTATCATTTCCGGATTCTGTGCGTTCTCCATTTCCCAGGCATCATAGAGCGACCAGCATTGAAAACGCCATACTTTCTTACACTGCACAACATTATGCGTTACATCACGCATCAGCTTGTCAACGTGCTGGAAGCGCTGCGCAGACCCAAAAAAGCTTATGTGGTAATGCCGGCAGCACAACAGGGTATTCAGAAAATACGCATTGAAATTATCCTTAAAGCTACGCGAATTCATCTGCACCGAAAGCTCATCCATTGCCACGATCGTAATTGTCAGTGTGTCTTTTTCATCGTCAATCGCCGGAGATAGTTTTGACATATTCACAACCTGAGAAAGGCTGGTTAATTTGACGTAAGGAATCGACAAATCAACATTTGACAAAATGACAATTTTCTGCGTTACGAACTTCTTACGCCGGGAACACCAAACCGGCTTGTTATTGTAGCGCTGGTAAAGATGCACGACCTTATGAACCAAAGACAAGGTCTTGCCGGAGCCGAAATAACCGCAATAGATATCCAGCGCACCGACAGGGCAGGTATTCCAGCCTTTGTGACGTATGTAATAATAGCTGTCCTTTACAGCGTGAACCATCGTCTGAAGCGGATGAAACACGATCTGGCGCGCTATCCGAGAAACTGCCAACGTGATACCTGCAGCGATCAGAGCGAGAACTAAATAACCGTTCATCAAAATTTACCCCGTGCGAATGTATGCGTGAAATCCTTGATGATGCTGAAAACGAAAAGGAACAGGCTCATCGCAACAAGAACGGAAAGCAGCCAAGGAAACAATTCGCTAAGATTTTGAGGAGCAGCGGCATTTATACCGAAAAAGGTAAGTAAATCGAAAAATATGGCTTGCATAGATCAACACCTCACAATACAAAGTTATTCAGAAACCAGAACACCGCCATAACAAGAAACATAAAGCAGAGAATCAGTAACAGCGTTTCAGCCAATGTATACTCGGTAAAGGGCTTCGTAAACGGTTCCGGCTGTTCCTCCGCTTGTGTTGCCAATTGCGCAGATTCTTGCAGATCAGCAAGCTGATCGGAAATCTTTTGCAATGCTTCCGTGTAATCGGGCGCCGGTGTCGGCTCGGCTGCATCCTCTGACGGAGCGAGTTCTTGCGCGATTACGTCCAAGGTGGACTGAATATTATCCAGCTTTGCATTCGTTACCGCTTCGGCGGGTATTTCCTCGGCGCGGGCATCCATAGCAAACGCCGCAGAGATCAGGAGCAGCAGCGCCACCAGAGCGCCGCAGAATTGCGAAAACCTATCATTCATCAAGACAACATCCTTCCAATAAAAGCCGCGACAATACAGCCCAGAATCGACCAAAGCCAAATATCAAACCAACTGAATGTGAAGCCGTATACAGTGAACGGCATCTGAAAGCCGTTCACAATAACGTTCATTGCAGATAAAAAGGAATCCATAATACACCTCAAGCCATACGGCGATATAGAGCCAGAATAAAGCCCAGCAGAATCGACAGCGAAAAAGCGAACCAATAGTTTTCGGGGACAAAGGTTAGCGCTTCTTTGATGAACAGGGGAAAATCATTTTGCATAGATTCCCAAGAGCCGTGAACCTTCAAGAGATCATCTTTAACATTATCTACACCATCGGACAAATTGCCGGTCACATCACTGCCCAGCTGCCCGGCATCATCTGAAATAGTAGGTACAGATTCGGTAGAGGATGATTCGGGTATATCGTCGGCAAAGACGGCGGGTACGGCGCACAACACGGCGAACAGCACGGCGCAGACCGTAATACTTATTTTTTGCCACATCAAATAAAACTCCTTATAAATTTAATGACTGCGAAAAGGAACAACACCAAAACGCAGATATGAATTGTAGTACATAATCCGGGCGGCAGGAACGGGAACAAGTAACTGTATGCTGTACCCATTCCGACAACAAAGGTGACGCAGGAAACCAGCAGCGAGATCAGCGACCAGATAATACCCTTTTTGCCGTTCTCGTCCTTGCCGGTGTCGCTGCCAAAGCCAAAGATGAAGTTAAAGAAACTGTTGCCGCCTGTTTCTTTGTCAGAACTTCCACCGGGAGCGGTAGAGGGCGAAGGACTGGGCGAAGGATTATCCGGACCAGGTGTAGAACCGCCAGGGTCAGGTGTGGGAGTGGGTGTAGGGGTAGGGGCGGGGTCACCGTAAGTTATGTAATAGTAGTTATTGGTCACACTATCGTAAGTGTAGTATTGTTTGGTTTCCTCGTTGTAAATGATGGGGTTATTGCTGATTTTGGTTTCGTTGTTGACCGTGTATTGCGGGTAGATGTAGGTTAGCTTGTTGATGTTGTCAACGTAGATATTTCCGTTCCAAGTGTTGTTATTGATGGTGATGTTGGTGTTTTTTGTTACTGAAGGTTTATCTGGAATACATTTAACTGGGATGGAATCCAACTTAATTGTCAGACTACTATTAGAATTAAGCGGAACATCAAAGCCATTTTCACTATAATTATGGTAAAGATAAATTTTGTCGCCAGATTTACATTTATAAGAAAATTCTGGAATATATCGATCGATTTTGGGATAAGATGATATACGGATTCTGTCGTTTGTATAATAAACACCATCAACAGGACAAGTAAAATACCAAGCAACCTGATACGGATCACTTTTGCAAGAAAAAATAAAATATTGAGTATTACTATCAACATTCCGATAAGATAAAAAAGGGCATGAAAAATCAATACTACCTATTCTAGATGTAACACGCCCTGAATCTACAGGTGTTTTATCTTCATCGCCAGTGACATAGAAAATTGGTTGAGCCAAAACAAATAAATCACCATCGACATTATATGATGGTGTACCTTCACCGGCGTAACCGGCAGGGGGTGCGGTAACACCTTCAATCGGTGTGGCGGTTGCACCACTAACCGATTCCATACCAAGGATTTTTTTCTCTTTCCGTTTATAGTCACATTCCTTATTTGAACATACATATTCAATATTGTGATATATGCCCTCGATAGTATCGGAATGAACAAGAACAGCAGAACCACAGGTCGGACAAATTAGTCCGCCAGCATCAGCCGCAAAAGCAGATACCGAGAACGACAGGACAAGAACAATACAAAGGAAAAAAGATACTATCTTTTTCACGTCATCACCCCTTGAAAGTGGTAAAATTTATGATAGAATAAAGAAAAAAGGAGTTTTGCAAAATGTCCCTGTTTACGAAAAAAGCAGAAAACCCTAACGAAAAACCGGTTGAATCTGATGGTAAAATCGAATTGCGCTTATCACCCGATGAAATCAACCTTTTGCGCGAGTGTATGAAACGCACCGAGGACTATTATAGGGGCTTGCTGCTATTAAAGCAGGACTGGAACGCCGAGCAGAACGAACACGCTATCGCAGTGTTGAAAGTAAAATTGAATATGATAGACAATCTACAAGAGAAAACCATATTCAAAGGACAATCTGATTATTATAAAAACCTACAATGATTCACGCCGCCAGCAATGGCGGCATTTTTAGTTGCGCGGGATAGTAGGCTCTACCTTTGTTCCGTCTGCATTGAGCCAGACACCAAGACACATCGGATCTCAATCGGGAGATATTTCGACATACCTATGCGATATTATGCCGCACGCAATGTAAAAGCAGAAACGGCGAATAGCAATCAGACGATAGTTTTTAGACATATGTAAAACCTCTTTATAAACAAAAAATGCGGAGCGGGTTTAACCCGCCCCGCTGGGGCTTGCCTATTCGATCAGCGAGCAGCGTTCTTCAGGCGAACGAAGATACTGATACCGGTAGGCACCAGACCGGCAGCCAAGCAGAACAGCAGAACAGGCTGTTTCTGAATCTCGGAAACAACGGTACCGGACAGGGTGAAAACATCAGCCATAGCAGCGATAATAGTTTCCATAGCACTCTTTGCAACCTCGACACCGTCACCAGCAAGAAAAACAGTGTTCATTAGTTGCACTCTCCTTTCTTTCAGATTTATATGTAATCGCCAAGGCGATACATCAGAATTTAGCGGCTAGATCATCCGGGATGATGTGGATAAAATCCTTATCCATCACTTTATCCATATTCCGCAGCCGTTCGCCCAACAATTTGTTGGCAGCTACATCTGCTTCATAATCACGCTGTCTAGCGCGTTCCACGAAGTGATCACGCCACATAGAGTAGTTTTTGCGATAGGATGCCCAGCAGCCGTTTTCATACGCCCAACGGCTCATTTCTTGGATGGTTCCAAAGTCAGGCATATCCAGCAGAATCTGAACTTGATCATCTTCAAGCTGGGTCATTCCTGCGTGTTCGCTGGGAATGACAAAATCGTTCATACCAACTATATCTTGGCTGTACTGGTATTTATCTAAATCCAGCATATGCCAAAGGTATACATACGCTTTATATAGATTGTTTACCTTGCGTATGACATTTGTTTCTACGCCAATTTCCTTTGCTATGCCGGAAAAATACCGGGCATTCGGAAAACTGCAAACAAAATGAACGTGCGGTTTCTTGACATCGCCGGGCAGCCATTCGGGCTTTTCCCCATCGTGGTTTTTTATGTAGGAATCATACGAAGCTTGCGAATATACGTCCTTATCGTGCAGCGCCCAAGCACACGGCAGGTTCTGTTTGCAGTAGTCAATAGATGATTGCTGACTTTCCGGGTACAATACAAACATACATTGCCGGCTGCGCAAGCGTGGTGGAGCAGATGAATCTCCCATAATCGACCATCCTTTTACTGTCAAATTGTTTTTCTATCTTGGCACTGACACTGACACTCCAAAGGACGTAGCGCCTTTGGAGTGTCAGACAGTGTCTGACATTGAGTGTGGGGCGGTCTGAGATACACGTTAGTTTGTAATGAATCACTGGTTGAAGCTGGAGGAATCAACAGTTCGGGACTAACGCATATCACAGACCGCCCCACGGCAATCATTCAGATGGTGGCGGCTGCGCGTTCTCTGCAGGATCGGGAAGCATCACTTCACCAATTCCCAGCTTTTGATCTTTCCGAATACGGCTTCAAGGTCAAACTGATGACCAATGACCTTACTGATATCGTCCAGAGCGCCGACGGACTCCATCAGATCGGCAGAATCAACAACCTTGATAGACAACTGTTCAGCTTTCTGACCGGCACAGCCTACAAGCCGTTTGAGGGTCACGCAGTGAAACACAAGGTTATCATAATGAATCTGGCGGTTAGAACCGTCCTTCGGGGTGAAATCGCCGGTTTTACGCTCAACGCCAATAACCTGATACAACATTTTCTTTCTCTCTTTCTGCTGGTCTTATCTCTTTGCCAGCTCTCTTTTTTGTACTTTTCGGTCAGGTTCAAGGTCTTTCAACCTTTGCATTGATTATAAAACTTTAAGGAATAAAGGCGGCCGCAATTTCTCCCTTGCATATTTCCCCGCTTTGGCTTATAATAGAAAATATATTGCATGTATAAAGGAGGAGTGTGCCACGCCGCAAACCACACAAGAAGCGCGCCCCGTTCTGGGCATTTTGGGCGGCCTTGGCCCTGCTGCCAGCTGCTATCTGTATCAGATGTTGATCGACCACACCCCCGCCGAACGGGATCAGGATCATCTGGATGTGGTCATATCCTCCCGCGCGTCGACGCCGGACCGCACGGCGTACATCCTCGGCCAAAGCGACGAGGACCCCTTCGCCGTGATGGAGCAGGACGGCAAAAATCTGGTGCGCTACGGTGCCACCGTGCTGGCGATCGCCTGCAACACCGCGCATTATTTTTATGACCGCCTGTCCGAGGCGCTGCCCGTGCCCGTGCTGAACATGCCCCGCCTGACCGTGCAGGACGCCAAAGCCGCCGGCTGCACCAAGCTGGGCATTCTGGCAACCGACGGCACCCTGGCTGCCGAGACCTATCAGCTTGCCTGCGCACAGCAGGGCATCGCCTGTGCCTTTCCCAGCGCGGAGCATCAGACCGATGTGATGAGCGTCATCTATGACGACATCAAGCAGGGCCGCCGTGCCGATATGGTAAAATTCGGCGCTGCTGTGCATGATCTGAAAAAGCAGGGCTGCAATATGGCCGTGCTGGGCTGCACCGAGCTAAGCCTTGCCAAGCGCGATGAGCACTTAGGCAGCTTTTTCATCGACAGCACCGAGGTACTTTGCCGCCACGCCCTGCTTGCCTGCGGCATCACCCCCATCGGTTTCTAGGCTGTATAAATCTCGTTAAACTTTACAGTTTGTAATATCAGGAAAGAGGTTCCCTATGGATCAGAAAAAGTTCTACATCACGACCCCCATCTACTACCCCAGCGATAAGCTGCACATCGGCCACACCTACTGCACCGTGGCCACCGATGCCATGGCGCGCTACAAGCGCCTGCAGGGCTACAACGTCAAGTTCCTGACCGGCACCGACGAGCACGGCCAGAAGATCGAGCTGAAGGCCAAGGAGGCCGGCGTCACCCCGCAGCAGTTTGTGGATAACATTGTGGAAGGCCCCAAGGGCGTCAAGGATCTGTGGAAGCTGATGAACATCAGCTACGACCGTTTTATTCGTACCACCGATGATTATCACGTTGCCGCCATCCAGAAGATCTTCAAAAAGATGTACGAAAAGGGCGACATCTACAAGGGCAAGTACGTCGGCAAATACTGCACCCCGTGCGAGAGCTTCTGGACCGAGAGCCAGCTGGTCAACGGCTGCTGCCCCGACTGCGGCCGCCCCGTCATCGACGCCGAGGAGGAGGCTTACTTCTTCCGCCTGTCCAAGTACGCCGACCGCGTGCGCGACCTGCTGGTCAACACCGACTTTCTGCTGCCCCGTTCCCGCGTGAACGAGATGGTGCACAACTTCATCGATCCGGGTCTGGAGGATCTGTGCGTTTCCCGCACCAGCTTCAAGTGGGGCGTGCCGGTGGACTTTGACCCCAAGCACGTTGTCTATGTGTGGATCGACGCGCTGTTCAACTACACCACCGCGCTGGGCTTTATGAACGACAAATACCCCGACAGCGACTACGAAACCTTCTGGCCCGCCGATGTGCATTTTATCGGCAAGGAGATCGTGCGCTTCCACTCCATCATCTGGCCCGCCATGCTGATGAGCATGGATATGCCCCTGCCCAAGCATGTGTACGGCCACGGCTGGCTGCTGCTGGACGGCGGCAAGATGTCCAAGTCCAAGGGCAACGTCGTTGACCCCTACCTGCTGGCGGAGCGTTACAGCGCCGATGCGCTGCGCTACTTCCTGCTGCGCGACTTCCCCTTCGGCTCGGACGGCAACTTCTCCAACGAACTGCTGATCAACCGCATCAATATGGACTTGGCAAACGACCTCGGCAACCTGCTGAGCCGCACCACCGCCATGGCGGACAAGTATTTCGGCGGCACGCTGCCCGCCGAGCAGGCCGAGGGTGCCGAGGATGCCGCTTTGATCGAAAAGGTCAGCGGTCTGCGCGCCCGCTATGAGGCGGAGATGGAAAGCTATGCCTTCCAGAACGCGCTGGCGGACGTGTTTGAGGTCATCGACGCCGCCAACAAGTACATCGACGCCACCGCCCCGTGGGTGCTTGCCAAGAGCGAGGAAACCAAGCCCCGCCTGGCGCGCGTGCTGTACAACCTTGCCGAAACGCTGCGCGTCTGCACCGTGCTGCTGCAGCCGTTTATGCCCACCGCCTGCGGGAACATCTTCTCCCAGCTGGGCGTTGCCGACGAGGGCAAAACGTGGGACAGCGCCGCCGCCTTCGGCAGCCTGCCCGCCACCGCCACCCTGCACAAGGGCGAAAACCTGTTCCCCCGCATCGACACCGCCAAGGAACTGGCCGAGCTGGACGCCCTTGAGGCCGCCAATAAGGCAGCGGCACAGGCTGCCAACGCTGCCGCCGAGGAGCCGAAAGCCGAAACCGCCGCTGCCAGCGCAGAGTTGATCGGCGAGCACGAGGACGAAATTTCCTTTGACGATTTCTGCAAAGTGGAGCTGCGCGTGGTCGAGATCCGCGCCTGCGAGCGCATGAAGGAGAGCAAAAAGCTGCTGCACCTGACCGTGTTTGACGGCGAGCGCGAGCGTTGCATCCTGTCCGGCATTGCCAAGTGGTTTGCGCCGGAGGATCTGATCGGCAAAAAGGTCGGCATCGTTGCCAACCTGGCCCCCCGCCCGATGATGAAGGGCAAGTATGTCAGCGAGGGCATGATCTTTGCCGCCGACACCGATACCGAGGGCGGCTGTGCGCTGGCCTTCTTCCCCGACAGCACCCCTGCCGGTGCGCGCATCCACTGATGCGTGACCCGCAAGAGGTGTAAAACGTGGAAAAATCCAGACTGGATGCCTTTTTCTCTGTCCCTGCCGTTGCCATCGTTATGGCTATTCTCTGCAATATGCTGTGGGGGTCGGCGTTCCCGTTTATCAAGCTGGGCTACCGCCTGTTTGTGATCGAATCCGGCGATACGGCGTCTATTTTGTGCTTTGCCGGTATTCGCTTTATGCTGAGCGCCGCCCTTGTGTGGGTGTGCGGCCTGGCGCTGAACCGCAAACCGCTGCCCATGCCCAAGGGCAAGGCGCTGCTTTCCAGCTGCGGGCTGGGCCTGTGGCAGACCGCCGCCCAGTATTTCTTCTACTATTCCGCCGTGGCGCTGCTGACCGGCGCGATGGGCGGCATTTTGAACAGTACCCATAGCTTTATGGGCGTGATTCTTGCGCATTTCCTGTACAAGGCTGACCGCATGACCCCGCGCAAGGCGCTGGGCTGTGCGCTGGGCTTTGGCGGTGTGCTGGTCGCGACCTTGGGCAACCACGGCGGCGGCAGCGCCATGGGCGTTTTCTGCATGCTGATGGCCTCGCTGATTTTCGCGCTGGCAGGCCCCTGGAACAAGGCCGTCACCCAGCAGGCAGACAGCTTCTCGGTCTGCTGCATCAATCTGGGTCTGGGCGGTCTGGTACTGGCGGTCGCGGGCTTTGTCATGGGCGGCAGCCTGCACCCGCAGAGCGCCGCCGGTATCCCCGTGCTGCTGTTCCTGGCGTTCATTTCCGGCGCAGGCTATGTGCTGTGGGCGCTGCTGATGAAAAATAACCCCGTGTCCCGCATTGCGGTGTTCGGGCTGATCATCCCCATTATGAACGTGCTGCTGTCCGCCGTGCTGAACGGCGAGGCACTGTTTGCGTGGAACTACCTTGCCGCACTGGCGCTGGTTTGCGCGGGCATCTACCTGGTAAACCGTGCCCCACAGAAAAAAACAAACGTATGAACAACATTTTTGACACCCACGCACACTATACCTCCCACCAATTCGACGCCGACCGCGCCGCGGTGATGGCCGCGCTGCCGCAGGGCGGTGTGGCAGGTGTTCTGGAGTGCGCGACCCATTCCGGCGACGCCGCCGGGGTGCTGGCCTTGGCGCACGAATACCCCTTTGTCTACGCCGCGCTGGGCATCCACCCCGAAAGCCTGATCGAGGAGGACGCCGCCACTGTGACCGTATACCACGGGGACTGGCGCGCCGAGCTGGCGGCCATGCGCCCGCTGTTTGCCGACCCCGCCGTGAAGGCGGTGGGGGAGATCGGGCTGGATCACCACTGGCCCGTGCCCAAACAGGAACAATATGACCTGTTCGAGGCGCAGCTGCAGTTGGCAAAGGAATTGGATCTGCCGGTCTCGGTACACGACCGCGAGGCTCACGCCGAAATGTACGAGCTGCTGCGCCGCTACAAGCCGCGCGGTGTGCTGCACTGTTACAGCGGCAGCCCCGACGATGCGGCGTGGCTGGTGGAGCAGGGTATGCTGCTGGGCTTCGGCGGGGCTGTGACCTACAAGGGCGCCAAGCGCGCCGCCAGGGTGCTGGCCGCCATACCGCACACGTCCGCCGTGCTGGAAACCGACTGCCCGTATATGGCGCCGGAACCCGTGCGCGGGCACCGCAACGACAGCCGCAACATTGCCCATGTGGCGGCCTATATCGGTACGATTTGGGGCATGGACGCGCAGGCGGTGCTGGATATCACCGCCGCCAACGCCCGGAAATGCTTCAATTTGTAATAGCAAGTACTCTAACACACAAAAATACAGGAGTGGAATTTTTATGAAAGCACGCATCCCGAAGCATCGCGAATTTATCATCGACTTCCCCCAGGATATGGACAACGCCAAGGCCAACGAGGGCTGGGACAAGCTGAACCAGATCGTGGAGGACTACAAGAAGTCCCACAACGGCCAGAGCGTTTACTCGGCCACTTTTATTGAGGACTGCGAGCCTGCCGTCAAGAAACTGCAGGAAGAATACGGCTTCAACTACACTGTGCAGGAAGTGCAGTGACCCAACGGCGGACGAGTGCGTCCGCCGTTTTTCTTATTTGAGGGAACCGGTATGGGAAAGATAGAGATACGTCCTGCTGTCATGCAGGACTTGCCCGACATTCTGGCGCTGTACGGCGTGCTGGATCGCGAGCTGGTGGCGATGCAGCCGGATTTTTTCTGCGCTGCGCCCCGCAGCGAGCAGGAGACCGCCGCCGCCTTGGCAGATACGAACGCTGAATTTTTGCTGGCTGTGCAGGGCGGCATCACGGTGGGGTTTGCGCTGGTGGAATATGCCGGGTGGACACCCGCCTTCAGTTGCGTTTTGCCGCACCGTTATGCGCGGCTCAGCGACATTGTCGTGCTGCCCGACCTGCGCGGGCAGGGCATCGGCAGTGCGCTTTTGGGTGCCGCTAAGCGCTGGGCGCGGGATCGTCGGCTGGAATATCTGGAACTGAATGTGCTGGCGCAAAACACGGCGGCGATGGCACTGTACGAATCCCACGATTTTGTCGATGCCACGCACACGATGCGGTGTATGCTGTAAGTTGACGGGGGCGGCACAGGGCAATAAAATTATACCGCGCGGTAGGGGCGGGGCATGCCCCGCCCGCGGCTTTACGGTTGCAACAACATAACGGTTAGTCCGTAGGGGCGGCATATATGCCGCCCGTTGCAACCGCCCGGATATTACGAACTATCGGGAAAACCGTACGGGCGAGCAATGCTCGCCCCTACAACCAAGCGGGGCGGGGCATGCCCCGCTTTTTTCTTCTTTTGGGTATTGATTCTCTCGTTCAAATGTGTTACACTGGTTCCGTTGCTTGTAATGAAATAATTTCACGGGAGAGTTGACAAAGTGGAAACTAAAAATCGCAGTTCTTTTTCCGGTAAAATCGGCTTTGTGCTGTCGGCGGCGGGTGCCTCGGTAGGGTTGGGCAACATCTGGCGCTTCCCCTATCTGGCGGCCAAATACGGCGGCGGCATTTTTCTGCTGGTGTATATCCTGCTGGCCGTCACCTTCGGGTACAGCATGATCGTTGCCGAAACCGCCTTGGGACGCATGACCCACAAAAGCCCGGTCGGCGCGTTTTCTGCCTTTGGCAAGGGGCGCGGCCGTCTGTTGGGCGGCTGGATCAACGCCATCATCCCCATCCTGATCGTGCCGTACTACTCGGTCATCGGCGGGTGGGTCATCAAATATCTGCTGGAATACCTGCGGGGCAACGGCAGTGCGCTGGCGGCAGACGGCTACTTTGGGGCGTTTATCTCCTCCGGCTTGTCAGTCGAGGTATGCTTTCTGATTTTCACCGCCTTTACGCTGTCCATCATCTTTGCCGGTGTGCGCGGCGGCGTGGAGCGCGTTTCCAGATGGATGATGCCCGTGCTGGTCGTGCTGTCGCTGGTCATTGCAGGGTACTCGGTCACACGTCCCGGCGCGCTGGCGGGCGTCAAGTATTTCCTTGTGCCCAACATGGCCAACTTCTCCTGGATGACCGTTGTTGCCGCCATGGGGCAGATGTTCTACTCGCTGTCCATCGCCATGGGTATTCTGGTCACCTTCGGCTCCTACATGAAAAAGGACGTTTCCATTGAGGATTCTACCCAGAATGTCGAAATTTTTGACACCGCCATCGCCATCATGGCAGGTCTTATGATCATCCCCGCCGTGTTCTCCTTCTCCGGCGGCGACCCCGACACCCTGCAGGCAGGCCCTTCGCTGATGTTCATCACGCTGCCCAAGGTCTTTGCCGAGATGGGCCTGGGCACCGTGGTGGGTGTGCTGTTCTTTGTGCTGGTGCTGTTTGCCGCCGTGACCAGCTCCATCGCCCTGACCGAGAGCGCCGTCTCCACCTTTGAGGACGAGCTGGGCTGGGACCGCAAGCGCTCCACCGTGCTGATCGGCGTGATCATGATCGCGCTGGGCAGCCTGTCCGCGCTGGGCTACGGCCCCTTGGCGGGCGTGACGGTGTTCGGTATGCAGATGCTGGACTTCTTTGATTTCCTGACCAACTCTGTCATGATGCCGATCGCCGCCATTGCCACCTGCCTGTTGATTTCCCGCGTGGTCGGCGTCGAGGCCATCGCGCAGGAGGTCACCGCCGAAGGTAAGCCCTTCCGCCGCAAGAAGATTTTCTGCTTTATGATCCGCTGGCTCTGCCCGATTTTTGCGGCCATCATTCTGGCAAGCTCGGTTGCCAACGCGCTGGGCTGGATCACGATGTGAGGATTTCGCCATGAAACTGGTTGTGTGCTTTCCCGGTATCGGCTACCACTGCGACAAGCCACTGCTGTATTACAGCCGCCGTCTGGTGCGGGCCGACCGCGAAATTTTGGTGCAGTACACCTACCAAAAGCCGGGGCTGCGGGGCAACCCTGCCGCCCTGCGCGCGGCGCTGGACGTGCTGTATGCGCAAACGGAGCCGCAGTTGGCGGACGTGCAGTGGGCGGACTATGACGAGGTCGTATTTTTGGCCAAGAGCATCGGCACCGCCGTGGCAACCGCCTACGCGCAGCGGCACGGCATTGTCTGCAAGTCGGTGCTGTACACACCGCTGGAAATGACCTACGACTTTGCGCCGCAAAACGCCTTGGCGTTCCTTGGTGCCGCCGACCCGTGGAGCTGTGTGCCCGCCGTAACCGCCAAGGCGGGCGGGGCACTGTATCTGTATCCCGATGCCAACCATTCACTGGAAACGGACGATGTTGCGAAAAATCTTGCCGTTTTGCAGGACGTTATGGCAAAGACGCGGCAGTTCCTCTGCCCGACGGCAGCGGTGACAGCCGCCGAGATGAAGGCGCTGGAAAAAGCCGCTGACGCCCGCGGTCTTTTGTACCCCCAAATGATGGAAAACGCCGGCCGCGCCGCCTACCGTGAGCTGACACGCCGCCGCCCTGCCCCAGGCAGGCTGCTGGTGGTCGCGGGCAAGGGCAACAACGGCGGGGACGGGTTCGTGATGGCTCGGCTGGCCGCCAAGGACGGCTGGCAGGTGCAGGTTTTTCCGGCAGAAGGCGAGCCGCAGACCCGCGATGCCGCCGCTAACTATGCACTGCTGGCCGCGCTGCCTGTGGATATCGTGAACGATGCCGCCGCTGTGCGGCAGGCAGACGTTGTGGTCGATGCTGTGTACGGAACGGGCTTTCACGGCGGCTTGCGCCCCGCAGGGGCTGCCGCCTGTGCCGTGATGCAGGCGCAGCGTCAAGCCGGCGCCCTTGTGCTGGCGGTGGATCTGCCCAGCGGCGTCAACGCCGACACGGGGGAGGCCGCGCCCGATGCCGTGCAGGCCGATGTGACGGTGACCTTCCACGCACCCAAGCCGGTGCACACGCTGGCCGCCGCCCTGTGCGGGCAGGTGGTCGTGGCCGATATCGGAATCAACGCCACTCTTTCCGGGGTGGCGTCAGACTGTTGATAATCTCAATGGACAATTGCGAACTTTCGGTAGGTTTGTAGGGAACGGTCTTGACCGTTCCGTGCAGCCTAGCCGATAGTACGATGTATTGGGAAATAGCGCGCCGTTCGGCGCGATTTTATGCGCTGCGCGCGGCCAGATGTGCGGATGGGTCAAGACCCATCCCTACAAATCTTCCGGCAACAGACATTTTCTACAAACAAAAACCGCCACCCCGCAAGGGGTGGCGGTTGCTGTTATTTACGGGTTACTGCTGCCCGGCCTCGGTGCGCTTTTTGGCGATGGCTGCCAGGGCGTCCTTGCGGGACAGGTTGATGCGGCCCTGCTGGTCGATGTCGGTGACCATGACAAAGATGGGGTCGCCCACGGCGACAACGTCCTCAACATGCTCGACGCGGTGGTCATCCAGCTTGGAGATGTGAACCAGACCCTCCTTGCCGGGTGCAATCTCGACAAAGGCGCCGAAGTTCATCAGGCGGGTCACGCGGCCCTTGTAGATGGCGCCGATCTCGGGGTCCTCCACAATGGTCTTGATGGTGGCGATGGCGCGCTTGGCGTCGTCCTGATCCACGGCAGAGATAAAGACGTGGCCGTCCTCCTCAATGTCGATCTTGCAGTTGAAGTTGGCGCACATTTCCTGAATGACCTTGCCGCCCTTGCCGATGACGTCCTTGATCTTATCCACGGGGATCATCATGCTGAACATCTTGGGGGCGTACTTGCTCAGTTCTGCGCGCGGCTCGGCGATGACGGGCTTGATGATCTCGTCCAGGATATACAGGCGGCCCTTGCGGCACTTCTCCAGCGCCTCCTCGACGATCTCGTAGGTCAGGCCGTCCACCTTGATGTCCATCTGGATGGCGGTGATGCCGCGGCGGGTGCCGCCGACCTTAAAGTCCATATCGCCGTGGAAGTCCTCGACGCCCTGAATGTCCAGCATGGTCATCCAGCGGCCGCCGTGCAGGGGGTCGCCGTCGGTGATCAGACCGCAGGAGATACCGGCAACGGGTGCCTTGATGGGCACACCGGCGTCCATCAAAGCCAGCGTGGAGCCGCAGATGGAAGCCTGCGAGGTGGAGCCGTTGGAGGACAGAACCTCAGACACGCAGCGGATGGTGTAGGGGAACTCGGCCTGGTCGGGCAGAACGGGGATCAGGGCGCGCTCTGCCAGGTTGCCGTGACCGATCTCGCGGCGGCCGGGGCTGCGGGGTGCGCGTGCCTCACCGACGGAGTACGGCGGGAAGTTGTAGTGGTGGATATAGCGCTTGTAGGGGGTGTCGGACAGATCGTCCATCAGCTGGGCATCCTTGGTGGAGCCGAGGGTGCAGACGGTCAGCACCTGGGTCTGGCCGCGGGTGAACATGCCGGAGCCGTGCACGCGGGGCAGCAGACCGACCTCGGCAGCCAGCGGGCGAATCTCGTTGATGCCGCGGCCGTCCACGCGCTTGCCGTCCTCCAGCAGCCAGGTGCGGACGACCTTTTTCTGCAGCTTGTAGCTGATCAGGTCGATGTCGGCAGCGGTCAGCTCGGGATGCTCGGCAGCGATGGCGTCCATGATGGGCAGCAGGGCGGCGTCACGGACGTTCTTGTCGTCGGTGTCCATGGCGGACTTGACTTCCTCAAGGTGCTTGGCGTAGACATCCGCCAGCAGGGTGTGATCCAGCTCCACGGGGGTAAAGCTCTTTTTGGGCTTGCCGATCTCGGCAACGATGCCGTTGATGAAGGCCAGCATCTTCTTGATTTCCTCGTGACCGGCGCGGATGGCGCGCATCATGGTGTCCTCGTCCACCTCGTTGGCGCCGGCCTCAATCATGACGATCTTCTCCTGGCTGGCGGCCAGGGTCAGGGCCAGGTCGCTGCGCTCGCGCTGCTCCTTGGTGGGGTTCAGCACGATCTCGCCGTCCACCAGGCCGACAAACACACCGGCGATGGGGCCGCCCCAGGGAATGTCAGACATGGCAATGGCCAAAGAGGCGCCGTTCATGCCGGAAATTTCGGCGGAGTTGTCGGGGTCCTGGCTCATGACGGTCATGGTGACGCAGACATCGTTGCGCATATCCTTGGGGAACAGCGGGCGGATGGGGCGGTCGACCACGCGGGAGGACAGGATGGCGTGTTCGCCGGGGCGGCCCTCGCGGCGCATAAAGCTGCCGGGGATGCGTCCGGCGGCGTAGAGCTTTTCTTCAAACTCGACGCTCAAGGGGAAGAAATCGACGCCCTCGCGGGGCTTGTCGCTCATCACGACGTTGCACAGCACGCAGGTCTCGCCGTAGCGGATCATGGCGCTGCCGTTGGACAGACCGCACATCTTGCCGGTCTCGACCACAAAAGGACGGCCTGCAAAGGTCGTTTCAAATTTGCGGTACTTGGGGAAGGTTTCCAGCCGGGATGCAAATTCGTAAGCCATAGGGATTCTCCTTCTTGTTGGGTTGATTTATACCGTGGCCGCGCCGCCCCGACTTGCACAATAAATCCAACCGCCGAAAGCCGTCGGCGGCTCGATTTACTGCACAAAGCAAGGCATTGCGTCCTAAGAACCATAATAAAAAAGGGGCAAGGTGCGTTTGCACCCTGCCCGTTTTTGCGAAAATTACTTGCGCAGACCCAGCTCAGCGATCAGGGCACGATAACGGTTGATGTCCTTCTTCTGCAGATAAGCCAGCAGATTGCGGCGGCGGCCGACCATCTTCAACAGGCCGCGACGGCTGTGGTTGTCGTGGGTGTTGCTCTTCAGGTGCTCGGTCAGGTGGTTGATGCGGGCGGTCAGCAGAGCGATCTGGACCTCCGGAGAACCGGTGTCACCCTCGTGGATGGCTGCTTTGGCGATAATGGGCTGCTTTTCGATAGCGGATTTCTGGCTCATGATAATACCTCTTTCTGAAAAATAGTAAATTTGCCGTCAGCGCAGTATGGGGTAGCGGGACCGTAGAGGTATACGCCCCAAACCGAGCCACGGTAGCATAAATAAGTATAGCACAACCCCGCGCCGAATACAAGGGGCGGGGCAGGCTTTTTTGCAATTATTTTGCCGCAAAATAGGCCTTGCTCTTGTCGGCGGCGCGGTGGATGAGGGCGGCCAGCTCATCCATGGAGTTGAACTTGCGCACGGGGCAAAGGTACTTGTGAAATTCCAGCACGGGGGCTTCGCCGTAGACGTCGCCGCAAAAATCGGGGACGTAGCTTTCGCAGGTGACCACCGCGTCGGCGGCGCTGTCCACCGTGGGGCGGCGGCCGATGCCGGTGGCGGCGGGGTACCAACGCCCGCCCAGCCGTATGCGGGTAATGTACACGCCGCAGCAGGGTTGCAGGGTGCCCGCAGGGTAGTTTTGGTTCATGGTCGGGGTGCCGAGCTTGGCGCTGCCCACACCCTTGCCGTGGGTGACGGGCCAGTCGATGGCGTAGGGGGCACCCAGCATGGCGTTGGCGTCATCGATGCGGCCCTCCTCCAATGCGGCGCGGATGCGGGTGGAGGAAACCGTCTGCCCGCCGTACTGCGCCATGGGGACGATCTCCACCGTAATGCCGTACTTGGCACAAAGTTTGCGAAGCAGCGCGGTATTTCCGACGGCGCGGGCGCCAAAGGTGAAGTTGTCGCCGCAAAAGACCGCCTTGGTATGCAGGCACTGCACCAGCACATCCTGCACAAACTGCTCCGGCGAAAGGGCACGGAACATCTCAAACGGCGGCTCCAGGCAGATTTCCACCCCTGTGTCCGCCATACGGGCGTGCTTTTGCGCGGCGGACAAAATGCGCCCGCCCTTTAAGGTCTGGCCTTCGGGCAGTTCAAAGGTGAAGGCGGCCGGGGCGCAGCCGTGGGCGGCGGCATACTGCACAGCCGCGTCCATCACGGCGCGGTGGCCGCAGTGTACCCCGTCAAAGTAGCCCAGCGCCACGGCACAGCCCTTGGGGGCGTCGATCGGCGTCAAGGTCGCATAGGTTTGCATGTTAATCCCTCTCGCAAAAAAGTTTTTCTACCTGCAGTACACGGCCTTCGATGACCGCCAGCCCCAGAAAGAGGCCGTCCTTGTCAAAGACACGGTATTTCCCGTCGGGGGCAGGGTAGTGGCTGGTCGGGCAGCCATTCATCAGGTGGGCCTTAACGCCGTCATTGACCTGCAGGGCGGGCAGCGGCGCAAAGACCGTCTCAATGGGTAAGATCCAGCCGTTTTCGGCCAGCGCACCGCTTTCGGCGGCGGCCAGAATCTCCGGCAGGGTGTGGCAGTCGGCAAGGTCGAACACACCCGCCTTGGTGCGGCGCAGTGCCGCCAGCGTGGCGGGCACACCCAGCGCCGTGCCGATATCCTCGGCCAGGACGCGGATGTAGGTGCCCTTGGAGCAGGCCGCCCGAAGAACAAAATCGTTGGGGGCGGGGCTGCTTAAAAGCTCCAGCCCGTGCACCGTGATGGGGCGGGGCGTGCGCTCAACGGTCTGGCCCTTGCGCGCGGCCTTGTACAGCGGCTGGCCGTTGATCTTCACCGCGCTGTACATCGGCGGCAGCTGCATCTGCTCGCCCAGGAACTGCGGCAGCACGGCTTGCAGCTGCGCGGCAGTCACGGCCGTGTCGGCAGTTTGCAGCGGCGTGCCGGTGATATCGCCGGTATCGGTGCGCAGACCAAAACGCACCGTAGCTTCGTAGGTTTTGTCGTGGTCAAGCTGGCGGTCGGCGGCCGCGGTGGCCTTGCCGATAAACACGGCGAGCACACCGGTGGCCATAGGGTCCAGTGTGCCCGAGTGTCCCAGCTTGCGTGTGCCCAAAGCGCCGCGCAGCTTGGCCAGCACATCAAAGCTGGTCCAGCCGCTGGGCTTATCCACGAGTAAGATCCCGTTTGGCATTGGCATAGACAGGGTTCCTTTTCTGTTGTGGGGCCGTGGCGTTATTCCGCCGCGCGGTCCAGTTCTTTTTTGACTTCTTCCAAAATGGCGTGCTTGGCATTGTCCAGATTGCCGCTGATCTCACACCCGGCAGCGCGGGGATGCCCGCCGCCGCCCAGACGCCGCGCAATGTTGCAGGCGTTGGTGTTGTGGCCGGTGCGCACACTGATTTTGTAGCTGCCGTCCTTTTGCTGGCGCAGTGTCAGGCCGACCTCCACGCCGTCAATGGAACGCGGCAGGCTGGTCAGATCCTCCAGCTCGGCACCGTCGACACCGGCGGCCCGGATCTGATCCCAGGTCAGGCAAATCAGGGCGCAGCGGTCGTCGTAGTAAAATTCCATGCTTTCCAGCGCCAGCCTTTCGGCGGTGATGCGCGCGTGGGAACGGCACTCAAACAGCCGTTCGTTCAGGCTTTCGACATCGGCGCCTGCGTCGATCAGCGCGGCGGCGGCGCGGTGGGTGGCCGCCGTGGTGTTGGTAAAGCGGAAGCAGCCCGTGTCGGTGGCAAGGCCGGTGTACAGGCAGGCCGCAATATCGGGGGTGATCTCGACACCCATGGCGGGGATCAGCGAGGTCAGCAGCTCCGCAGCGGCGGCAGCCTCCGGCTCGACGAGCGTTTCCACCGCAAAGCCGCTGTTGGAGCCGTGGTGGTCGATGCAAAGGTCGACGTGCTCGGCATAGTCCTGGATATTGTTGCGGTCACCGAACAGCTGGATGCCGGCCACGTCCACCGCCACCACAAAGGCGGGGGTGTAGCTGCCGTCAAACAGCGTGATGGGCATGTAGCTGTACATCGCGGGGATAGGGTCGCTGCACAAAACGGACGCCGTTTTGCCAAGGCGCTGCAATGCCAGACAGAGTGCCGTGCCCGAACCGATGGTATCACCGTCGGGGTTTTTGTGGCACAGGATCAGAATGTCATTGGCGGCCAGCAGGCGGGAAATGACAGTATCACGATCCACGGTTAAGTTCATAGGACTCCTCTTTTCTAGGCAGGCGGGCGCGGTTACTCGGCGTCGTCGCTGTCTTGGCCGGAAACATCCAGTTTTTCCAGCAATTCATTGATGTGGGCGGCGTAGGCAGCACCCTCGTCGGTCACAAACACAAAGCGGGGTGCCTTGCGGATGTGCATACGGCGGCTGACCTCGGTGCGAACATGGCCGCTGGCCTTGTTCAGCGCCTTGACCACAGGGGCAGGGCCGCCCTCACGGCCCATCACGCTGATGTACACCTTGGCCTGATCGAGGTCGGGGGTGACGTCCAGACGGGTCACGGTAAGCAGACCGCCGTTTACGCGGGGGTCTTTCATCTCGCCGATGATGGCGATGATCTCGCGTTTCATATCCTGAGCCATACGGCCGTGGTTTTTGGTAGGCATAGTTTCCTCGGTTTCTCCCCGCAGGGGGGGGGGTAAAAGAGAGTTAGGAGTTAGGAATTCAGAATACCGCAGGGTTAGTCGCGGTATTCTTCCATCTTGAAGCACTCGAATACGTCGCCCTCTTTGATGTCCTGGAACTTGTTCAGGGTGATGCCGCACTCGAAGCCTTCGGCCACTTCCTTGGCGTCGTCCTTAAAGCGCTTCAGGCTGGCGATGGAATCCTCGCAGATGACGATACCGTCACGCACCAGACGCAGCTGGGCATCGCGGGTGATCTTGCCGTCGGTAACACGGCAGCCGGCAACGGTGCCGACGCTGGAGATCTTGTACACCTGGCGGACCTGTGCTTCGCCCAGGGCAACCTCGCGCACCTTCGGAGCCAGCATACCCTTCATAGCGTCGGAAACATCGTTGATGGCGTCGTAGATGACGCGGTACATACGCATTTCCACGCCGGTCTGCTCGGCTTCGGCCTTGGCGACGGCGTCGGGGCGGACGTTAAAGCCGATGATGATGGCGTTGGAGGCATCGGCCAGAGAGACGTCGGACTTGGAGATGGCGCCGACACCCGCATGGATGACGCGGACGCGGACTTCCTCGTTGGAGATCTTCTCCAGGCTCTGCTTGACGGCCTCGGCAGAGCCCTGCACGTCGGCCTTGACGACGATGGGCAGTTCCTTCATGTCGTTGGCAGCCATCTGGTCAAACAGGTTATCCAGCGTGACCTTGGTGTAAGCGGCAAACTGCTTTTCCTTGGCCTCGGCGGTGCGGCGGTCGGCCAGTTCGCGGGCCAGGCGCTCGTCCTCAACGGCCTCGAACAGCTCGCCCGCTTCGGGAACTTCGGTCAGACCGGTGATCTCCACAGGGGTGGAGGGGCCGGCCTCGGTGATCTCCTGGCCCTTGTCGTTGCGCATGGTACGCACACGGCCCACGGCGGTGCCGGCGATCAGGCAGTCGCCCTTATGCAGGGTGCCGTTCTGCACCAGCAGGGTGGCGATGGGGCCTTGGCCCTTGTCCAGACGGGCCTCGACGACAGCGCCCTTGCCGCGGCGGTTGGGGTTGGCCTTCAGCTCCATGACTTCGGCTTCCAGGACGATGCGCTCCAGCAGGTCGCTGATGCCCATGCCGGTCAGGGCGGAAACAGGGATGCAGGCAACGTCGCCGCCCCAGTCCTCGGGCACGATCTCGTACTTGGTCAGCTGTTCCTTGACGCGCTCCGGGTTGGCGGTGGGCTTATCCATCTTGTTGATGGCAACGATCAGCTTGACGTTGGCGGCCTTGGCGTGGTTGATGGACTCGACGGTCTGGGGCATGATGCCGTCATCGGAGGCGACGACCAGCACGGCGATGTCGGTCATGTTGGCACCGCGGGCGCGCATGGCGGTAAAGGCCTCGTGGCCGGGGGTGTCCAGGAAGGTGATCAGGCTGTCACCGCTCTTGACCTGGTAAGCGCCGATGGCCTGGGTAATGCCGCCGGCTTCGCCCTTGGTGACGTTGGTCTTGCGGATGGCATCCAGAATGGAGGTCTTGCCGTGGTCAACGTGACCCATAACGACAACGACCGGCGGACGCTCGACGAGATCCTCGGCGTTGTCCTCCTCCTGCACAAACAGGCGCTCCTCGATGGAGACATGGACCTCATGCTCGACCTTGGCGTGGAATTCCTCAGCGATCAGGGCGGCGGTGTCGAAGTCGACCACGTCGGAAACGGCGTGCATTTCGCCCATGGCCATGAACTTGGCAACGACCTTGGCGGCGCTCTGCTTCAGGCGGGTGGCCAGCTCGCCGACGGTGATCTCATCAGGGATGGAAATCTTCAGCTGGGCATTGCGGGCCTTTTCCAGCTGGATGCGCTGCAGGCGCTCGGCCTCGGTCTCGCGGCGGCGGCCGAACTGCTGGCCGCGCTGGCGGTTGCGGTTGTTGAACTTTTCCTTTTTGCCGGTGGGCTGGTTCTTGCGCTTGCTGGGCATGTTGCGGCTGTCGGCCAGGTCGTCGTAGCGGGCGTTGAACTTATCGACGTTGACGTCCACGGTGCGGGTGTCAACGGAAACGCGGGCACGGTTGACCTCCACCTGCTCGGTGGCGGCCACAGGCTTTTTGATGCCGGTGTCGGCGGCCAATTCCTGGAAGGTCACGCGCTTTTCGCTGCGCTTCTCCGCCTGCTTTTCGGGCTTGCGGGCATCCTTCTTAGGCTCCTCGGCCTTGGGGGCGGGCTTCGGCTCGGCCTTCGGCTCTGCCTTTTTCTCGGCGGGCTTGGCCTCGGGCTTCGGCTCTGCCTTTTTCTCGGCAGGCTTGGCGGCGGGCTTTTTCTCTGCCTTGGGGGCGGGCTTCGGCTCCGGCTTAGGCTCCGGCTTCGGCTCGGGCTGTGCCTTGGCGCTGTTCAGGTAGGAGTCCATGCTGGGCTCGGCGTTGGCGCGGGTCAGGGTCTCCAGCAGAACGTCCAGCTCCTTCTCGCCAAAGGTGCCGCCGGTCTTATAGGCTTCGCCCGTCAGGGGGGCGACTGTCTCGATAACTTTCTTGGCCGGCAGGCCGAACTCCTTGGCAACGTCGGCAATCTTATACTTAAAATCCATAGAGTGTGATCCTCCTTGTACTTCAAATGAGGTGCTTTGCGCAAAGCTGCGCAAGGTGTTCGTCTGTAATGCCGAACACAGCGGCGGGTTTCGGTGTCAGCATGGCAAGCTCGGCGCTGGTCAGGGGCATCTGCTCGCAAGCAACGATGCCCTCGCAGGCTTCTTTCATGTGGCTGACGGTGCGCTCGCTCGCGTCGGCAGTCAGCAGCACAAGGGCCACCTTGCCGCGCAGGGCGTTTTCCTGCACGCGGTCGTACCCGTGCAGCAGCTTACCGGCTTTGCGGCAAAGCCCCAGCGCACCCAGCAGGGGGTGTTGGTCATTCGCCATGGGGCATCGCCTCCTTTGCGGTTTGTTCGGCGCATTGGATCTCCTCGGTCAGGCGCTCATAGATGGCATCGGGGATCGGCACCTCAAAGGTGCGTTCCAGCCGTTTTGCCTTGCGCGCCTTGGCCAGACACGCCGCGCTGGGGCACAGGTAGGCACCGCGGCCGGGCGCCTTGCCGCGCAGATCGATGCTGATCTCACCCTCAGGGCTGCGCACGACCCGCACAAGCTCGCGCTTGGGGCGCTGGGCATTACAGCCCACGCAACGGCGCACCGGTATTTTCTTTTGCTTTTGCTGCTGCAACTGGCAGACCTCATTTCACAAAATAATAAAGAATCAATAAGAAATAATAAATTCGGTGGATCGTGTCGCTGCGCTCCACTCAAAAATCTTGTTTTCGACCGGAGGGAGAAAACCCCACATTCTTTATTATTTATTATTTTTTATTGCTTATTTGAACAGATTTATTCTTCCTCGCCATAGTAGCCGGACTCGGGGCGGATGTCGATGTTATAGCCGGTCAGGTGGGCGCACAGGCGGACATTCTGACCCTTGTTGCCGATGGCCAGGCTCAGCTGCTGGTCGGGCACGGTGACGCGGCAGCTCTTGTTCTCGCCGGGCAGCAGCTCGACCTTGACGACCTTGGCGGGGCTGAGTGCGGCGGAGATGAACTCGGTGACGTCCTCGCTCCAGCGGATGACGTCGATCTTCTCGCCGCCCAGCTCCTGCACGATCTTTTCCACGCGGACGCCGCGGGCGCCGATGCAGGCGCCGACGGGGTCAACGTCGGGGTTCTTGCTCCAGACAGCCAGCTTGGTGCGGGCGCCGGCCTCACGGGCAATGGCCTTGATCTCCACGGTGCCGTCGTAGATTTCGGGCACCTCCAACTCAAACATGCGCTTGACAAGACCGGGGTGGGTGCGGCTGATGGTCACGCGGGGGCCGCGCTCGGTAGCCAGCACATCGACCACATACACCTGCACGGACTGACCCTCGCGGAAGCTCTCGCCGGGGACCTGCTCGTTGCGGGGCAGAACGGCGCTGCCGCCCTTGCCCAGATCCAGCACGATGCTGCCGTTTTCGGGGTTGACGGCGGTGACGGTGGCGGCGATCAGCTCATGAGCGCGGGACTGCATCTCGCTGCACTGCAGGCTGCGCTCACCCTCGCGCAGACCCTGACGGATGACGTGCTTGGCGGTCTGGGCGGCGATGCGGCCGAACTCCTTGGTTTTCAGCTGGGTGACCATGCGCTGGCCGACCTTGTAGCTCTTGCGGACCTTCTGGGCGTCCTCGAGGCTGATCTGGGTGTGGGGGTTCTCGACCTCCTCCACGATGTCGCGCAGCAGGCTGGCGCGGAACGCGCCGATTTCGGGGTCGATGTCCACAACGACGTTGTCGTCCTCGACCTCATAGTCCTTCTTTACGGCAATGACGATGGCAGCCTTGATTTTCTCTACCAGATAATCCTCCGGCAGGCCGCGCTCTTTTTCCAGTGCGGCAAGGGCCTCAAAGAATTCGTTGTTTGCAGTAGCCATTTTTCGGTTTCCTCCCAATTCTATATCTTACGGATCAATCAAACAGATTTTCGTCGTCGCAAAGCTTTACATATCCCGCCATCTTGACAGGGAAGGTGTAGCTTTCGCTGCCGTCGGTCAGGGTGACATTGCCCTCGGCGTCCAGCCCCTGCAGGATGCCCGCCAGGTCGCGGCGTCCGGCTTCATCGGGGCGGATCAGATGCGCCGCGCATTTCTGCCCGCGCAGTGCCTCGTAATGTTCGGGGCGGGTCAGGCGGCGGCCCAGGCCGGGGCTGCCGACCTCCAGATAATAGCTTTGCTCAATGGGGTCGGCCTCGTCCAGCAGGGGGTCGATAGCGCGGGACACGGCCTCGCAGGTGTCGGTATCCAGAGGTTCGTCGCGGTCGATCAGTACGCGCAGAAACCAGTCCGGGCCTTCCTTTTCAAAGCGGACGTCCCACAGGCGCAGACCCATGCCTTCCACCGTGGGGCGAACCAGGGCTTCTACCGTTTTGGCGGCACCGCCGGCGTTTTGCTGTTTTGCCATACAAAATGCTCCTATCATAAAAAGAAAGCGGACCTTGCGGCCCACTTTCCAAATAAACATCATCGAACAATCAAACTATACCATATCTGCCGCAAAAAAGCAAGTCCTGCGGGCAAAAATCTTTGTACAGTGTACTATTTGGAAAATTCGGCGCGGCAGGGCAGGGGATACCCCGTCGCCCCAAGGCAACACCGCTCAGGAACACAGGGGCTTTGGGCGCAAAACCGTAAACGGGAATTCTGCGTCTATTATAATAGGTAGCGGCTGCGAAATTTCCAAAAATTTGACAAAATTTTAACCCGCTATCCATTGACAAAACTTTGACAATATGGTAAAACTATATCAGCGTCAGTAGTACGCCCGTGGCACCCTTGCACACCTGACCTTGCGTGGTTGGTCCCCAACCCCCGAAAGCCGGTCTTGCGGCGGTGCCTGAACTTTGGCCAAAACTTGTTACATTTTTAACAGCTAGGCCCCGAAAGGACCCACAGCCTATGACCGTTGCCATGTATCCCGGCAGCTTTGACCCCGTCACCCGCGGGCATCTGGATATCATCAAGCGTTCCAGCCGCATGTTCGACAAAGTGATTGTGGCGGTGCTGATCAACAGCGCCAAAAGCCCGCTTTTCACTGTGGAAGAACGGGTCGCCATGCTCAGGAAGGCCTGCGGGGATATCCCCAATGTTGAGATCGACTCCTTCAACGGTCTGACCGTCAGCTTCGCCAAGCAGAAGGGCGCCACCGTTATGGTGCGCGGTCTGCGCGCCGTGACCGACTTTGAAAACGAGATCCAGCTTGCGCACACCAACTACGCCATGATGCCCGAAATCGAGACCGTTTTCCTGGCCACGGCCATCAAATGGAGCTACCTTTCCAGCACCATCGTGCGGGAGGCCGCCCACTACGGGCAGGATGTTTCCCGTTTTGTGCCCGCCAACGTCGAAAAAGCCCTTGTCGCCAAGCGCGAAGCCGGGCAACTTTAATTCACATTCCGGCCTTTGAATTTCAAGGTCTGAAGATATTTATGTTACGCAAAGCTATCCAAACACATTTATCAGGAGGCTATTATTATGAAAAAGATCGTCATCGCCAGCGCCTGCCGTACTGCCATTGGCAAGTTCGGCGGCACCCTCGCCAACGTCCCTGCTGCTGAGCTGGGCTCCATCGTCATCAAAGAGGCTTTGGATCGCGCCCACGTCAAGCCCGAGCAGGTCGACCAGGTCTACATGGGCTGTGTCATCCAGGCCGGTCTGGGCCAGAACGTTGCCCGTCAGGCATCCCTGAAGGCCGGTCTGCCCATCGAGGTTCCCGCCGTCACCGTCAACGTCGTTTGCGGTTCCGGCCTGAACTGCGTCAACATGGCTGCCCAGATGATCGAGGCCGGCGATGCCGACATCGTAGTTGCCGGCGGTATGGAGAACATGGACATGGCTCCCTTTGCCATGATGAAGGGCCGCTACGGCTACCGCATGGGCTACCCCATGGGCAAGAGCGAGCTGGTTGACACCATGGTCAACGATGCTCTGTGGGATGCCACCGGCTGCAACATGCACATGGGCATGACCGCCGAGAACATCTGCACCAACGAAACCTACCAGAAGAAGTACGGCTACAGCCCCATCGACCGCGAGAAGCTGGACGAGTTCGCTTTCCACAGCCAGGAGAAGGCTGCCAAGGCCATCGAGGAAGGCGCTTTCAAGGACGAGATCGTTCCCGTTGTCATCAAGGGCAAGAAGGGCGACACCGTGTTTGATACCGACGAAGGCCCCCGCATGAGCTCCATGGAAGTTCTGGGCAAGCTGAAGCCCTGCTTCAAGAAGGACGGCATCGTCACCGCCGCCAACTCCTCCGCCATCAACGACGGCGCTGCCGCTCTGGTCATCATGAGCGAGGAGAAGGCCAAGGAGCTGGGCGTTGAGCCTCTGGCCACCTGGGTTGCCGGTGCTCTGGCCGGTGTTGAGCCTGAGGTCATGGGCCTCGGCCCCATCGCCGCTACCCGCAAGGTCATGGCCAAGACCGGTCTGACCGTTGCCGACATGGATCTGGTCGAGGCCAACGAGGCCTTCGCTGCTCAGTCCGTGGCAGTCGGCGAGGCTCTGGGCTTTGACCAGGAGAAGCTGAACGTCAACGGCGGCGCTATCGCTCTGGGTCACCCCGTCGGCGCTTCCGGTGCCCGTATTTTGGTCACCCTGCTGTACGCCATGAAGCATCGCGGCGCTCACAAGGGTCTGGCTACCCTGTGCATCGGCGGCGGCATGGGCTGCGCCACCATCGTTGAAATGTAAAGGCAACACCGCACAATTCCCGCCTGACGGCTTAAGCACCGCTCCGGCGGCTGCGGCACGGCATCTGCGTTGCCAAAATGCTCGATAATACACAAAGTATTATCTGCGCTTTTGGCTTAGCAGCTGCCGCACCTCGCTCGCCGTATCGGTACTTAGAATTATGCGGCTATTGCCTAAACTCTGTTAAAAACCGGAGGTTTTATCCTATGTCCTTTGTTACTACTGAACTGCAGGGCGCTGTGGCAGTCGTCACCATCGACCGTCCCAAGGCACTCAACGCCCTGAACCCCGAGGTTCTGGCTGACCTGAAGGCTGCCTTTGAAGCCATCGACCAGAACACCGTCCGCTGCGTGGTCCTGACCGGCGCAGGCGACAAGAGCTTTGTGGCAGGCGCCGACATCGGCTCCATGTCCACCATGACCAAGGCCGAGGGCGAGGCTTTCGGCAAGCTGGGCAACGACATTTTCCTCATGATCGAGCATTTCCCCCTGCCCGTCATCGCAGCCGTCAACGGCTTTGCACTGGGCGGCGGCAATGAGCTGGCCATGAGCTGCGACATCCGCCTCTGCTCCGACAACGCCGTCTTTGGTCAGCCCGAAGTGGGCCTGGGCATCACCCCCGGCTTCGGCGGCACCCAGCGTCTGGCACGTCTGGTCGGCATGGGCATGGCCAAGCAGCTGGTCTACTCTGCCCTGAACATCAAGGCGGACGAGGCCCTGCGCATCGGTCTGGTCAACGCCGTTTACACGCAGGAGGAGCTGCTGCCTGCAGCCCTCAAGCTGGCAGAGAAGATCGCCCGCAACGCCCCCATTGCCGTGCGCAACTGCAAGAAGGCGATGGACGACGGCATCAGCCTGCCCATTGAGAAGGCAGTCGAGGTCGAGGAAAAGCTGTTCGGCGATTGCTTCGAGACCCACGACCAGGTCGAGGGTATGGGCTGCTTCCTCAGCCGTGAGAAGCCGAAGCCCAAGCCGGTTTTCACCAACAACTAATCCTAAAATCGTGCGCATGGCGCACACCGATTTTGTTATCTTTTATCTCTTATCTTTTATCTTAATTTGGAGGTACTTACTATGAAGGTAGGCGTTATCGGTGCCGGCACTATGGGCCAGGGCATCGCAAAGGCATTTGCTCAGGTCGAAGGCTACACCGTCGCACTGTGCGACATCAAGCAGGAATGGGCCGAGGGCGGCAAGAACAAGATCGCTGCCGGCTACGCCAAGCTGGTTGCCAAGGGCAAGCTGGATCAGGCTGAGGTGGACCGCCGTATGGCTGCCATCACCGCCGGTCTGAAAGAGGACCTGTGCGCAGACTGCGACCTGATCGTTGAGGCCGCTTTTGAGGATATGAAGGTCAAGCAGACCACCTTCGGCGAGCTGGACAAGATCTGCAAGCCCGAGTGCATCTTTGCTTCCAACACTTCCTCCCTGTCCATCACCGAGATCGGCAAGGGACTGACCCGTCCTCTGGTCGGTATGCACTTCTTCAACCCCGCTGACCGTATGAAGCTCATTGAGGTCATCGCCGGTGTCAACACCCCCGCTGCGACCGTCGAAGCCATCAAGAACATCAGCGTTGAGATCGGCAAGACCCCTGTTCAGGTCAACGAGGCTGCCGGTTTCGTCGTCAACCGCATTCTGATCCCCATGATCAACGAAGCTGCCTTCATCAAGATGGAGGGCGTTTCTGACATCGCCGGCATCGACACCGCTATGAAGCTGGGTGCCAACCATCCCATGGGTCCCCTGGAGCTGGGCGACTTCATCGGCCTGGACATCTGCCTGGCCATCATGGACGTTCTGTACAAGGAAACCGGCGACAGCAAGTATCGCGCTTGCCCGCTGATCCGCAAGATGGTTCGCGGCGGCAACCTGGGCTGCAAGACCGGCAAGGGCTTCTATGTCTACAATGCCGACCGCACCAAGACCGCCGTTGACGCCCTGTAATTGAACCAACCTACGCGCCTGGCGCAGTGCAGAACCGCGCCGGGCTGCGTTTGTTTGAGTATATGGAGGTTTATCAAATGGATTTTACTCTGTCTAAGCAGCAGCAAATGGTCCAGAAGATGTACAAGGAGTTTGCTGAAAACGAAGTCAAGCCCCTGGCCAAAAAGGTCGATGCCGAGGAATATTTCCCCAAAGAGACCGTCGAAAAGATGGCTAAGCTGGGCATGATGGGCATCTACTTCCCCAAAGAGGTCGGCGGTGCAGGCGGCGACGTGCTGTCCTACGTCATGGCCGTTGAGGAAATGAGCAAGGTTTGCGGCACCACCGGTGTTATCCTGTCTGCCCACACCTCTCTGTGCGCGGCACCCATCTATGAGAACGGCACCGCAGAGCAGAAGGCAAAGTACCTGCCCAAGCTGTGCAGCGGCGAGTGGATCGGCGCTTTCGGTCTGACCGAGCCCGGCGCCGGTACCGACGCCCAGGGTCAGCAGACCTTTGCCGTGGATGAGGGCGACCACTGGAAGCTGAACGGCTCCAAGATCTTCATCACCAACGCCGGCTTTGCCGATGTGTTCATCATCATCGCCGTCACCGGCTTCATCACCGACAAGCGCGGCCGCAAGCAGAAGGAGATCAGCGCCTTTATCGTAGAGCGCACCGATCCCGGCTTCAAGGTCGGCAAGCCCGAGGACAAGATGGGCATCCGCGGCTCCTCCACCTGCGAGCTGATTATGGAAGACTGCATCATCCCCAAGGACCGTCTGCTCGGCGTCAAGGGCAAGGGCTTCCAGCTGGCCATGGGCACGCTGGACGGCGGCCGTATCGGCATCGCCTCCCAGGCTCTGGGCATTGCCGAGGGCGCTATCGACGAGACCGTTGCCTACGTCAAAGAGCGTAAGCAGTTCGGCCGCAGCATCGCCCAGTTCCAGAACACCCAGTTTGAGCTGGCCGAGATGAAGGCCCGCGTGGACGCCGCCAAGTACCTGGTGTACGCCGCAGCCCTGAAGAAGCAGGCTGCCATGGACGGCGCCAAGGTTCGTTACAGCGTCGAGGCTGCCGAGGCTAAGTTGATCGCCTCCCGCACCGCCAGCGACGTGACCCGCCGCTGCCTGCAGCTGTTCGGCGGCTACGGCTACACCCGCGATTACCCCATCGAGCGTATGATGCGTGATGCCAAGATCACCGAGATCTACGAAGGCACCAGCGAAGTTCAGATGATGGTTATCAGCGGCGCGCTGCTGAAGTAAGGAGGCAAGACGTAATGAAAGCAATCGTTTGTGTCAAACAGGTTCCCGATACGCAGGGCAAGGTAGCTGTCAAGGCCGACGGCACTATGGACCGTTCCGCCATGGCTACCATCACCAACCCTGATGACCTCAACGCTGTGGAGGCTGCTCTGCAGCTGAAAGACGAGACCGGCTGCGAAGTCGTCGTCGTCACCATGGGCCCCCCGCCGGCAGAAGGTATGCTGCGCGAGCTGATCGCCCGCGGCGCTGACCGCGGCGTGCTGGTTTCCGGCCGCGAGTTCGGCGGTTCCGATACCTTTGCAACCTCTCAGATCCTGGCTGCTGCCGTCAACAAGATCGGCGTCGGCCCCGAGGATATCGTTTTCTGCGGCCGTCAGGCCATCGACGGCGACACCGCACAGGTCGGCCCCCAGATCGCCGAAAAGCTGCATCTGCCCCAGGTCACCTATGTCACCGACATCAAGAAGGACGGCAACTCCCTGACCGTTAAGCGTCAGCTGGAGGACGGCTACATGGAGCTGCGCGTGCAGACTCCCTGCCTGCTGACCTGCATCAAGGAACTGAACACCCCCCGTTACATGAGCGTTTCCGGCATCTTTGAGTGCTACGACAAGCCCATCGAGGTGTACGACTACAATGCCCTGAAGGACGATCCGCTGATCGAGACCGACACCATCGGTTTGAAGGGCTCCCCGACGAACGTTTACAAGTCCTTTGCTCCTCCGGTCAAGGGCGCCGGCATGATGGTCGAGGGTGCTGCCCAGCTGGTCGGCATCCTGAACGACAAGCACTTGATTTGAGGAAGGAGAAACGAACAATGGCTGAATTCAATGCAATGGACACCGCCGCCTTCAAGGGCGTGTGGGTATTCTGCGAGCAGCGCGAAGGTCAGATCCAGACCATCAGCTACCAGCTGCTGAGCGAAGGCCGCAAGCTGGCCAACGACCTCGGCGTGGAGCTGTGCGGCGTTGTGATGGGCAGCAATCTGAACGAGGACTATGTCAAGGCTCTGGGCGGCTACGGTGCCGACCGCGTGTACTACATCGACAGCCCCCTGCTGAAGGACTACACCACCGACGGCTATGCCAAGGCTCTGTGCGATCTCATCATGGACAAAAAGCCTGAGATCATGCTGATCGGCGCCACCAACCTGGGCCGTGACCTCGGCCCCCGCTGCGCAGCCCGCCTGCACACCGGCCTGACCGCCGACTGCACCCACCTGGACGTGGATGTAGAGAAGTACAAGAACTTCCTGCGCACCACCTCCAACATCGATGTGGACAACACCAAGTTTGAGGAAAACACCAACCTGAAGATGACCCGCCCCGCTTTCGGCGGTCACCTGATGGCTACCATCATCTGCCCCCGCTTCCGCCCGCAGATGTCCACCGTGCGCCCCGGCGTTATGCAGACCCAGCCGTTTGACGAGGCCGGCGCTGCCAAGGTCGTGATCGAGAAGGTTACCCCCGCCCTGACCGCCGAGGACATCCATGTCGAGGTTCTGGACATCAAGAAGAGCGCCGAGAAGCTGGTTGACCTGATCGGTGCCGACGTTGTCGTTTCCGTGGGCCGCGGCATCTCTGCCGACCCCGAAAAGGGCATCAAGCTGGCCGAGGAGCTGGCCGGTGTTCTGGGCGGCGTCGTGGGTGCTTCCCGCGCTGTCACCGATGAAGGCTGGCTGTCTGCCGACCATCAGGTCGGTCAGACCGGCAAGACCGTGCATCCCCGCATCTACGTTGCGCTGGGCATCTCCGGTGCCATCCAGCACGTTGCCGGTATGCAGGACTCCGAGACCATCATCGCCATCAACAAGAACGAGAACGCCCCCATCTTCGACGTTGCCAGCTACGGCATTGTCGGTGACCTGTACAAGGTCGTTCCCGAACTGATCAAGGAGATCAAAGCAGCTAAGGCTTGATTGTTTGGATAGCAACATAGCCTGCCTATAAAAAGCGCCGCCCGGCAAGGGCGGCGCTTTTTGCGGTTTGCGGCGGGGCAATAAACATACACCGCGCGGTAGGGGCAGGGCATGCCCCGCCCGCAACCTAACGGCTGCAACAACCTTACGGGTAAACCGCCTGTATGGCTTCCCCCTTCTGGGGGAGGGCTTTTCCGCACACTATAAAACTTACACAAAAATCACCCCAAAAATTTTTAAAAATGCGGTTTTAGAAAACAAGAGAATACGCGAGAAAACAAGAGAATACGCGAGCTACATCGGAATAAATTAAAATTATCCGAAAAACCTATTGACGTGGGAGCGTCTTTCTGCTATAATCACACTTGCGCGATAAAGCGCCGAAATCGGCGCTGTCAGATACCGTATTTTTACGGACGTGTTAATTCTTACATGGAGGTTCCTACTATGAGCACGACTCTCGCTAAGCCCGCTGAAATGGCTGACCGCAAGTGGTATGTGATCGACGCTGCCGGTAAGCCCCTGGGCCGCGTTGCTGCCAAGGCTGCTGTCATCCTGCGCGGCAAGAACAAACCCACCTTCACCCCCAACGTTGATTGCGGTGACCACGTCATCATCATCAACTGCGACCAGGCTGTCCTGACCGGCAAGAAGCTGGAAAAGAAGTTCCATCGCACCCACTCTGGCTGGATCGGCGGCCTGAAAGAGACCCAGTACAAGACCCTGATGGCTGAGAACAGCGACAAGGCTATGACCTACGCTGTCAAGGGCATGATCCCCAGCAACACTCTGGGCGCCAAGGCTATGACCCGCCTGCACTGCTGCAAGGCTGCTGAACATGCTCACGCTGCTCAGAAGCCCGAAGTTGTGGAACTTTAATAAGGAGGCAATAGAAGATGTACGAATCCAAACCTTATTTCTACGGCACCGGCCGTCGTAAGCATTCCGTTGCCCGCGTTCGCGTCTACAATGGTACCGGCAAGGTTACCATCAACGGCCGCGATATGAACGATTACTTCGGTCTGGAGACCCTGAAGCTGCTGGTTAACAGCCCCCTGGTCCTGACCGAGAACGAAGGCAAGTTTGACATTGTTGTCAACGTTGTCGGCGGCGGCTGCGCCGGCCAGGCTGGCGCTATCCGCCACGGTCTGTCCCGCGCCCTGCTGCAGTTCAACCCCGAGCTGCGCCCCGTCCTGAAGAAGGCCGGCTTCCTGACCCGCGATCCTCGTATGAAGGAACGTAAGAAATACGGTCTCAAAGCAGCTCGTCGCGCTCCGCAGTTCAGCAAGCGATAATCGACTGCTCAGACTATATCAAAATGGTTCAAAAAGCCCGGAAAATCAAGGTTTTCCGGGCTTTTGCTATATCTAAACGGGCTGATATGGTTTGACCAAATTTGGCAAAACGAGAGCCGATTTCATCCAATTTTTAGTGGTCCGCAAGTGGTTAACTGGCTAAAAAGAGGGCAAAAAGAGGGGGAAGTGGTTCCCAAAGTGGCTAACCGAGAGCCGATTTTTGGGGTGCTTTTCAGCCCTCCTTCCCCTCGTTTTTTGGCTGTGGCAGTTTGGCATAGTTTGAGCTAATTTGAATAATTGAATATGAATTTGATGTAGCACACAGTATAAATGCTGGGTGCTTTTTTCATTTCAGGAACTCGTATTCCGGCGATAGAAAGAGCCGTCACTTCACTGTTAATTTTGAAGTGGCGGCTTTTTCTATTTCCAGAAACAACAGCAACAATCAGAAATGAGGTGAAGTCATGAACACACAAATCATCGCCATCGCCAACCAGAAAGGCGGCGTTGGCAAAACAACAACCTGTGCGAACTTGGGAATAGGTCTGGCACAGGCCGGAAAGAAAGTGCTTCTGATCGACGGGGACCCGCAAGGAAGCCTGACAATCAGCTTGGGAAATCCGCAACCGGACAAGCTGCCATTTACACTGTCGGATGCAATGGGCAAAATTCTGATGGATCAGCCTATACGCCCCGGAGAAGGTATTCTGCATCATGCAGAAGGCGTTGACCTGATGCCTGCGGATATTCAGCTTTCCGGTATGGAGGTTTCTTTGGTAAACGCCATGAGCCGTGAAACGATTTTACGGCAATATCTGGACACACTGAAGGGACAATATTCCCATATCCTGATTGACTGCCAGCCCTCGTTGGGGATGCTTACGGTCAATGCGCTGGCGGCTGCGAACAGGATCATAATTCCCGTTCAGGCAGAGTATCTGCCCGCCAAAGGACTGGAACAGCTTCTATCTACGGTCAGTAAGGTGAAACGGCAGATCAATCCAAAGCTCCAGATTGACGGTATCCTGCTGACGATGGTGGATAACCGCACCAACTTTGCCAAAGAGATTGCTGCTTTGCTGCGGGACACCTATGGAAGTAAAATCAAAGTCTTTGGAACGGAAATCCCCCATTCTGTCCGGGCAAAGGAAATTAGCGCAGAGGGAAAAAGTATTTTCGCCCATGACCCTGGCGGCAAGGTGGCAGAGGGGTATCGAAATCTGACGAAGGAGGTGTTGAAACTTGAAAAGCAGCGCGAAAAAAATAGAGCTGGCCTCGGTAGATGATCTGTTCTCCACCGAAGAAGGCCGTCAGGATGCAAAGCTGGAAAAGATTCAGGAGATTCCGCTGTCTGAACTGCATCCCTTTAAGAACCACCCATTCAAAGTCAAGGATGACGAAGCCATGATGGAGACCGCTGACAGTATCAAGCAGTATGGCGTTCTGGTTCCGGCGATTGCTCGACCGGACCCGGAGGGCGGTTATGAGCTGGTAGCCGGACACAGGCGGCACAGAGCCAGTGAGCTGGCAGACAAGGAGACCATGCCGGTCATTGTTCGGGATTTGGATGATGATGCCGCCACAATCATTATGGTTGACAGCAATCTGCAACGGGAAAGTCTGCTTCCCAGTGAAAGGGCCTTTGCCTATAAGATGAAACTGGATGCCATTAAGCACCAAGGAGCCAGGACGGATTTAACCTCGGCCCAAGTTGGGCCGAAGTTGACTGCGGCAGAAAAAATCGCGGAGAACAGTCCAGATAGCAAATCACAGATTAAAAGATTTATCCGTCTGACCGAGCTGATTCCCGAACTGCTGGACATGGTGGATGAAAAGAAAATTGCCTTAAATCCTGCTTATGAGCTGTCCTTTCTCAAAAAGGAGGAACAGGTAGACCTGTTGGACGCGATGGACAGCGAACAGGCTACCCCTTC
>NZ_CAKTFU010000011.1 GCF_934561205.1 uncultured Gemmiger sp.
GAACAGACGGTCGCTGCAACGCAGGAGACGGAAACCCCGACACCTGCGCCGCAAAAAGAGGAATCGCAGCCGGAACAAACGGTCGCTGCAACGCAGGAGACGGAAACCCCGACACCTGCGCCGCAAAAAGAGGAATCGCAGCCGGAACAGACGGTCGCTGCAACGCAGGAGACGGAAACCCCGACACCTGCGCCGCAAAAAGAGGAACCGACCGCCCCTGCGAAAAACGGCGCGGATGAGAATGCCTCGCCCGCAAGCCCCGACGAAAACCCGACAGAGAATACGCCTGCGGCTGCCGAAAAAAATTCCGCAGACGAAGAACCCGGCAAAGAACCCGCTGCTGCAACGGGGAAAGACGAATTGAAAGCAGACGGCAGCCCGTCTGACGACGATGCGGCCAAGGTTCAGAACCGGCTTGTCATGGCCGCTGCCGCCGAGCCGGGCGAACCGACCATGATGGGGCAAAACGAACCCCTCGCCCTTAACGATGCGGAGCAGGACGGCGAAGGCGGCGGGATCTATGTAGCCCCCGGAAGCCCGACAGAAGGGGGCGGCGGGATCTATGTTTCCGAAGGAGACACGCGGACGGAGATTTGGTGCACAATGAAACCCTCTTCCATTCAGCGCGGCTATGACGGCACGACGGACGGCAGCAAGATTCCAATCAACTTGACGTTTACAGACGG
Source organism: uncultured Gemmiger sp. (assembly GCF_934561205.1). Lineage (GTDB taxonomy): Bacteria > Bacillota > Clostridia > Oscillospirales > Ruminococcaceae > Gemmiger. The sequence goes on from NZ_CAKTFU010000011.1 coordinate 687, forward strand.
CACAAAGACGTTTGAACTCGAAGAAAAAACGGGCTTTACCGCAACAAAGACGTTTGATTCCGCAGACGCGGGATGGCATACCGTCACTGTGGAAATCAAGCTGATCGGTGATGCCGCGGCAAAGTACAAGCTCAAAGAGGGCAAAGAAAAATTTACGATCGATGGCTACATCAACAAGGCCCATCCCGAATTGACCGTATCTCTTTCCAAGACGGCTTGCACGGCGGGCGAAAAGCTCCTGCCGCTGCTGTCTGTCGAGGGTGCGCCGGATGGTGCTGCGGTGACATATTATTATCTGGCTTCCGCGTTAAAAAGCTGGGCGGGCTCTTCTGACGTAGAGGGCAGCGATGCCATGCCCAAGATTGACGAGAACACCGCAATCAGCGAACCCGGCACATATTACGTCTATGCCAAGACCGACAAGACCAATAACTACGAAGAGGGACGGTCAACAACTGCGGAACTCACAGTCAACGAGGCTGTCGTTGAGGCCGCTTCGGTAACAAAATCAGACGGCACGGTTAGCGGTACATACAAAACCCTCCCTGCGGCACTGAATGCGGCACAGGATGGCGACACCGTCAAGCTGCTGGCGAACCATACGACAAAATGGAGCGACGTCGAAGCGGGCGAGTATGCCACTTTGGCTGTCGTCACGAAAACCTTGACGCTCGACCTGAACGGCATGACGGTGGATTATCTCACTGTGGGCGATGTGGTTCCTGACGAGGAGGGCGGAATCCTTGATTCCTACGACGGCAACCTGACCGTCGCAGATAGCGCTCAAGGGGGCAGCTGCGGCAAAATCAAAGACCTCGAATTTGTAAAAGGTTCACTGGCGATTCAGGGCGGCCAGATTGGAGGCTGCCTTACCTGCGACGGGAACAGCGGCACTGTAACCATCAGCGGCGGCACGGTGCTTGGCCTCACAGTAGGCGATGGTGCCACCGTCACCGTCAACAGCGGCTCAGCGCATGCGGGTGCCTGGCTTAACGACGGCACGCTGAACATCACAGGCGGCACGTTCGGCGATGTGAGGTTCTGCAATAACGGTGGTACCATCGCTATCAGCGGCGGCACGTTTGGTACAATTACGAACACCAACGCAAGCGGTTCAATCTCACTCATGCCCCTGCTGGCAGATAACTATGCCTTCTACCAAGGTGACAACGCGCAGAACAGCACTGAAAAAGAGCTGACCAATGTAACGGTCAAGCCCCACACCCACAGCTTTGAAAACGGCAAGTGCGACTGCGGCGTGGCATCAATCGTCGTTGACAATAACAACAGTTGCTACAACACGTTACAGGCCGCTCTGAATGCAGCGGCGAATAACGCTTCTATCACATCGGTAACGCTGGGGCAGGATTTGACCGAGAATGTCACGTTCAACGGGTCGGCGGCTGGGGCGCTCACGCTGAACATGAACGGCCACAAGCTGGAAACAACAGCCGGCGTGCCCCTGACCGTCATCGGCGGCGAGCTGATCATCGAGGGCGCGGGCCAGATCAACCAGAACACCGCTTCCAACGCAAATCCCTTCCCGGCCATCTCGCTCACCGGCGGCAAGCTGGTGATTACGGGCGACCTCTCCGCGCAGGGCGGCTACAACAGCAGCAACGGCCGCAAGCCCGCGATCTATGCCACGAACGGCGAGCTGGATTTGCAGGGCAACGTATCCTTGAACGGCGGTCTGACGATTACCGGAACCGCTAAACTGACCAATCCTCTGACGCAGGGCACGTTCTACGTTGACGCTTCTGAAACCGGTTATGCCATTGCCATCACGGCCAGCGACAACTACAACAAGGCACTTGAGCTGCTAGCCAAGGATCATGCCTTCTATACGGCGGATGACCGTCTTGCGGACGCCGGTGGTTCTAGACTCAGAACCGGAACATACACGATCAAGTCGCATACATGCAGCTATACCCATAATGAAACGAATGGCATGGCCTTCTGCAACTGCGGCAGATGGCACGCACACAAAAATCAGTCCGAAGAAACGTCGGTGCTGGTAAACGGCATCTGCCCCATCTGCGGCTACCATTGCCCGCACAAAAATATAGGCAATGACGGCGTTTGCACGGACTGCAACGCAAAAATGGTTGCCAAGGTAACGGTCGGCGAAACGACCACCTACACGGCCGACCTCGCCGATGCGTTGAACAAGGCCGCCAACGGCACGACCATTACACTGCTGGCAGACACGGAAATTTCGGCTTATGTCAATATCTATGACGAAACCGCAACCGGCGCCGATCAAATGGTCGTCACGCTGGATTTGGCCGGTCACACTGTTACAAGCGGCAATCCGATTGCGATCGGTGCTGACCGCAATGGGCCTGGTTCCCATTACGGCACACTGAAAATCGTCGGAACCGGTAATATTACGTTAGATTCCGTCACTTTGGACACCAGAGAAAAAGGCGTATTGGATTTGACCGACTGGACAGGCGGGTCCATCAGCTCTGTGACAGTAACCAAAATCGGCAATACGAACGAGGGCACGTTGATTGTCGGTAAGGATGCCGGCCACATTGGCAGCTTGGCCTTCGCCTTCGTCAACTGTCCGTCTGCCGAAATCACAAATACCAAGCTGTACGGCGGCAGCTACGACGAAATCATCCCGATCGGCAACGGTACGCTCTCGCTGGCCGGGCTGCTCCCGAATGGCTGCGCATTCAAGAACGCGGACGGCAGCTTTGCAAAAGCCACAGAAAGCAAGCTCTTCAATGTCACGGTTTCCGCATGCGACCACGGCGGCAAGAACGGCTTTGACATAAGCGCCACTGCCTGCCCCCACTGCGGCGCGCCTGCGGTGGCTGAAACAGGCTTGAGCAATGGCGAGGGCGGCATGCTGTGGCGGAGATTTGCTGATTTGCAAACGGCCATTGATGCAGACAGAGACGGCGGCTCAGAATTCAAGCTGCTGACCGACGTGACCGGCGATTATACCATCAACGGCACACAGAACACGGCACTTGACCTGAACGGCCATTCCATCAAGGGCACGGTGACGGTCAATGCCGCCAAGGGCAACTATATCACCACCACTTTGAGCAACACACAAAACTCCACCACGGCCAGTATTGATAAGGTCGTTGCCCACAAGGGTGCAAAACTCGCCGGGTCGAAATATCCTGCGGTAATTGGCACATTGATGTTGGCAGAGTACGCGACGTGGAATAATATTCTGAATGGCACAGCACTTGGATACAAGGTGCTCAACGGAGACGGCACTTACCAGTGGTATGCCCCGGATGATGTCAAAGACTCGCAGTTGAGCAACGTTATCATCAACAGCCTGCCCATCCCCAACAAGACCATGTATCTAAAGGTCAATGGCAAGAACCTGACCGGCAGCTCGCCGAAGGTGGAGCGCGGCACGACCGTCCAGCTCTGCGCCAGCTGCAATGCGAAGGACGCGAATGTATCCATCTACATCGGGGAAACCGTTGGAAACAACGGGCCCACATACAGCCTGAAGAAAGCTGAATATAAAAAGATTGGCACCAGCTGGTACTATGTCGTAGACCTCGACGCAAACACAATCGGAACCTACGATATTTATTTCACCGCCAGCAAGGACGGCTATTCGGTGACGAGCAGCCACAAAACGCTGAAAGTCACCAAGCCGGACTTAAGAAATGCCGTGATCACCTTCCGCAACAACAGCAACGAAAGCACCTATGAGCCTTATCGCTCCACCACTACCGCACCGGGCTTCACCGTAACGCACAACGGCAAGACGCTGAAATTGGGCGTTGATTACACCGCCAGCGGCACTGCTTCCTCTGCTGGCGTAAGCACCCAGACGCTGACCATCAATGCAGCCAAAGGCAGCGACTACACCGGCTCGAAAACCGCCGAATGGAGAATCGTTCCGCACAAGGCGAAGGTCGAGGTCGGAGACGTGATCAAGGCTTACGACGGCACGACCGATCTGCCCGACGGCAAAATTTCGCTTGTAAGCGCAGCAGGCTCCGCAGGCTATCAGGCCGGACTGCCGCTTCCCCTGTCGGAGGGCAACGGTTTCGAGCTGACCGACGCCAAGTATGATTCCGCCAACGCAAGCGAAACAGAAAAGAACATCTCCTTCACCGTCAAGCTGACAGATACGAACTATACCTTTGAAGACGGCACGAAGGAAAAAGCCTTTACGCTGAAGGGTTCGGAAACGGACAAGACCTTCAAGATCGATAAGGCCGCCATCGCGAGTGACACCCAGCTTAATCAGACCGTTTTCAACGATCTGGCAAATACCTACGAGATCGATTTGAATCAAGCTCTGGATAAGATCCTTCCTAAGGGCGGCAATTACGGCGATATCCAATATGGTCGGCCGAGCGTCTTCATGGACTCCGCGTACTATTCCGGCGGCGCAACCATCGGAAACGGCAAGCTGAGCCTGTCCATCAACAAGGCCGCAAGCTCCACGCAAGGTGAAGAAATTGGCACGGTAACCGTCGAGGTCGAAACCACGAACTATCAGACGATCACGCTGACCATCCATGTCAGTGTGCAGGACAAAGTCGTTCCCGTTCCGGCTAAGGGCAATTCTGTCAGCGCAACGGACATCACCTATGGTCAGAAGCTGGCGGACAGTAAACTCACGGTCAACGGCACGATGAAAGACCCCAACACGCTGGAAGAGGTCAAGGGCACGTTCGCGTGGACAGACGGCACAATCAAGCCAGCTGCAAATGACAGCTATGAAGCCGAATGGACGTTCACTCCGGCTGCGGACTACGAGAAATACGCGGCTGTGACCGGAACTGTGACCGTCAAGGTCAAACCGGCGAAGCTGACCGTTTCCGTGGAAGCATCCAGCATGTATTACACCGGCGAGGAACAGATCGCATCGATCATCGCGACTGGAGAAAGCGTAGACAGCACTCCCGTGACGTTCACCTACAGCGACAAGGTAGACGGCAACTATACTTCGCGCGGACCGGCGTTCACCGACGCGGGCACATACACCGTTTACTACAAGGCGGAAGCCGCGAACCACGAACCAGCTACCGGTACGTTCACCGTGACCATCAAACCCATGGAACTCCTGCGCTTTGTCAGCACCCCATCGGTCACTAAGACCTACGATGGGACGGCAGTGGCTCCGCTTTCTGAGGATGCGGTGACGTTCAACAGCAGAAACGCTTCTAATCTCAGCCTCCCCAAGGGTGCTTACAGCATCACGAACGCCCGCTTCACCATGAAGCAGACAGATGAGAGCTATGCGGATTCGCCCGAGGTCGGCAACGGAAAATCGCTTTCCTTCACTGTGACGCTTACGAGCGACAACTATGTGTTTGAAAGCACGACGGAAGATTCCAAAACGATCGTTTGCGATATCTCGACCGATGATGCGAACCGGTTCACCATCACCAAAGCCGCCGCGCCCACGATGCAGCCCATAGAGCTGACCGTTATCAACGGGCTGGCAAAGACTTACTTGGTCAATCTTCCCGCGCTGCCGACGCTGGGCGATAAATGTAAGTACGGCTCCATCAAATATGAGGTCTGCAACTTCGATCTGATTGGAGAGGGCGGCTATGCAAATTCGATGGCAATGATCACATCAAACGATGAGTTCCAGTTGGCTGTCCCGGCTGTCGAATCTCAGACCGAAGGTTCCGTCGGAACCGTAGGCGTCAAGATCACCACGGACAACTATCAGGACATGCTCCTGACCGTTGAAGTCATCGCGAAGAACAAGATCGTTCCCGTGCCGGACGGCGAAATCACCGCAGAGCCAATCACCTTTGGCCAGATCCTGCGCGTCAGCACCATTGCTGGCACCATGAAAGGCGACGGCAAGACGGTCGAAGGCACCTTCGAGTGGACGAATCCTAGTACCAAGCCCGACAAAGTCGGCGACTATCAGGCCGAATGGACGTTCACGCCTAATGCACCGGAATATGCAACCGCGACCGGAACTGTGACCATCAAGGTGAACAAGGCTACCCCCGCCTTCACCGCTCCCACGGCGCAAGATAATCTGACCTATACCGGACAGGAGCAGGCGCTGATTATTGCGGGCAGCACGCAGGATGGCACGATGAAGTACCGTCTGGGCGAGAGCGGCGAGTTCGTTGACAGTATCCCCAACGGAAAGGATGCCGGGACCTACACCGTCTACTATAAGGTCGTGGGTGACGAAAACCACAACGATACCGAACCCGCCAGCGTGCCGGTCAGCATTGGGAAGAAACCGCTGCCGATCACCGGGGTAACGGCTACGTCCAAGACTTATGATGGCACGACAAACGCGGACATTACCAGCGTGACCTTCGACAACGTGATCTTGAACCGAGACACAGACTACACCGTGACCGCCAGCTTTAAAGATGCCGGTGTGGGCAACGGCAAGGACATCACTGCCACAGTGACCTTGATGGATCAGGCCGCGAAGAATTACTTCCTGGAGCAGAGCAGCATCCGCACGACTGGCAGCATCATCAAGGCCGCTGCGCCCACAGTGCAGCCCGTAGAGCTGACCATCTACAATGGTCTGCACAAGACCTATTCCATTGACCTCTCAGCGCTGCTGCCGAAGCTGACTGCTCCCTGTGACTACGGCACGATCACCTATAACAAGAAGGTTGATACCAATCTGGGCGTTGGCTCCTTTATTACCCTTGTAGACGGCAAGACCGGTGAGCTGACACTGGAAGCAAACAGAAGCGGCACGGGCGAAGGACAATTCGGCACGATTACGGTTACAATCTCCACGAGCAACTATGAGGACATCACTCTGACTGTCAATGTCAGCGCGGTGAACCAGATCACCCCCGTGCCGGAGGACGGCACAATCAGCGCAAGCGAGATTACCTATGGTCAGGCGCTGAGCGACAGCGCCATCACGGGCACGATGAAAGACCCCGCCACGGGTGTTGCAGTCGACGGCACGTTTACATGGGACACACCTGACGAGAATCTCAATGCGGGTAGCCATAATGCCAAGTGGACATTCACCCCCGATAAGTCCTACGGTGGAAAATACACGACGGCCACCGGCACTGCAACCGTTACGGTCAACCGCAAGGCGATTCCTGTGAGCATCACGCCCAACGGTGGCACTTACGGCGAGACCATTACCCCTGCCACCGTCAAGGCAAACGATGTTGTGGGCGAGGATACCCCGACCATCACGCTGACCTACACCGGCACAGCCAACGATGGCACCGAGTACAACGACACCACGCCGCCCGCCAAGGCAGGTACTTACACCGTCACGGCGACCACTACCAACCACAATTACACGCTGGACCCCTACACCAACACTGCCAAATTTGCCATCGAGCCGAAGTCCATCAAGGGCGCAAAGGTTGTGCTGGGCAAGGGCCTTATCGCCAACGGCGCGGAACAGACCCAAACGGTGGAAAAAGTCCTGCTGGACGGCAAAGAACTCCCCGCCGATTCCTACATCGTGACGGACAACACCGCCACCGCCCCAGGCAAATACACACTGACTGTCACCGCCCAGGGCAACTATACCGGCGCTGTTGAACAGACCTACGCGATTATCCCCGCCAAGGCCGAGGATGCCCCCGGCGGCAGCGGCAAGGTAAACGTAGATGTCCAATCTGAGGGCGCTGTACCGCCCGCTGCCCTGCTGACCGACAAGGCAGAATTGCTTGCCATGTTGGTGGACAGCGGCGACATTACCGCCGATGAACTGGCACAGATTGCCAATGGCGCAAGCGTGGACATTGTGCTGACCGTGAAAGAGGCCAATGTCCACGATGAAGTCAAAGCGGCGATGGCACAGGCCGCCAAGGACTACACCATCGGGCACTATCTCGACATCAGTCTGTTCAAGTACATGACCGTGAACGGCAGCCAACAGACCGGTGTTCCCCTGCGCACGACCAAGAACGCATTGACGATTTCCGTTGTGGTGCCGGACGCGCTCATCAATACGAACAGCGCGGTCATCCGCACCTACTACATTGTGCGCAACCATGAAGGTACAATTACTGTGCTGGATGCCGCGTTTGACGCAGCCAGCAAGACGCTGACCTTTAAGACCGACCGCTTCTCTTACTACGCGATTGCCTATAAGGACACCCCTGTGCCGGGCAGCGGCAGCAATTCGGGCAGCAATTCGGGCAGCAATCCGGGCAGCAATCCGGGCAGCAGCAATAGTTCGAACGACAGCGAAACCAAGAAGAACGAAGTTGCTGCTCCCACACCTACCCCGACCCCGACCCCTGCAAGCACTTCAAAACCGTCCACCATAACGGCAGCACCGCAAACAGGCGATACCTCCAACCCCACGCTGTACATCGTGCTGCTGGTGGTATCCCTGCTCGGACTTGCAGTTGTATTTGTCTGCAAGAAAAGAAACGATAAGTAATCGGTTATAAAGACAATTACAGATTGTTTTTGGCCCGACAGCCACAACGGCTGTCGGGCCTTTTTTGCGTTCTTTTTTAAGTTTAAGGCGTTGTTGTCGTAGTCCTCACCCGACCCGCGCACCTCCAAATTTTGGGCTATTTCAATGAAACTCAAATTACGGGTCACGGGATTCTCCCGCGGGCTTTCCCCTATGGCTTCCCCCTTTGGGGGAAGCTGTCACCGCAGGTGACTGATGAGGGGGTGCCTACCGGACATTTTCCCCTCATCCGGCGCGCAAGCGCGCCACCTTCTCCCCAAGGGAGAAGGCTTTATCGTCCGACATAAAACAAAAGGTCCATACCGGGACACGGTATGGACCTTTTGTTTTATGGGCCGAGAGGGATTCGAACCCCCACTCAAGCGGTTATGAGCCGCCGGCTTTAACCGTTAAGCTATCGGCCCGCATAACGTACCTAATAGTATAACAGATTTTATGCCGTTTAACAAGGGGGTTTTTCAAAAAATCGCGTCAGTTCTCGCAGACGCCGACGTTGCCGTCCTCGCCGCAGCCGTCGCAGTCGCTCTCAAAACGCACGGCGTTTTGGGCAAGTTCGGGGTCCAGGCGCTGGGCAACCTGCATCATCAGGGCGCACTCCATGCGCTTGCGGAACACCTTGCAGCCGTACTCGTAGGTGCCGTGGATGTCCCCCGTGGCGTGCAGCGCGTTGGCAGCGCAGCCGCCCGCGCAGTACAGCCGCGCCCAGCAATCCTTGCAGTCGGGGCGGGCGTAGACGTTGCACAGCTTAAACTCGTCGCGCAGGGCGGTGTTGGTCACGCCGTCCCAGACGTTGCCCAGCTTGTACGCGGGGTCGCCCACAAACTGGTGGCAGGGGTACAAATCGCCCCAGGGGGTCACGGCCATGTACTCGGTGCCGGAACCGCAGCCCGAAATGCGCTTGTAAATGCAGGGGCCGTGCTTTAAGTCCAAAATATAATGGTAGAAGGTGATGGGCTTGCCCGCCTTTTGGCGGCGCAGCATATCGTTGGCCAGCAGCTCATACTGGTCAAACAGCTTGGGCAGGTCGTCCTCGGTCAGCGCTTCGGGGGAGTCGGGCGATGCAACAACCGGCTCCATCGACAGCTCGGTAAAGCCGAGGTCGTCCGCCATGTGGAACAAATCTTTGGTAAAATCAACGTTGTGATGCGTAAAAGTGCCGCGCATATAGTAGCCCGTGCCGCCGCGTGCCGCCACCAGCTTTTGGAATTTGGGCACGATGCGGTCATAGCTGCCGTTGCCCGCCAGATCGACGCGGAAACGGTCGTTGACTTCCTTGCGTCCGTCCAGCGAAAGCACAACATTATGACATTCCTTGTTGCACCAGTCAATGACCTCGTCGGTAATGCCGATGCCGTTGGTGGTCATGGTAAAGCGGAAATTCTTGTTGTACTTTTTCTCGATGCTGCGTGCATAAGCGACAAGCTGCTTGCAAACCTCGAAGTTCATCAGCGGTTCGCCGCCGAAAAAGTCCACTTCCAGGTTGCGGCGCGTGCCTGAATTTTCGATCAAAAAGTCCAAAGCGCGCTTGCCGGTTTCAAAGCTCATCAGCCCCGCCTCGCCGTGGAACTTGCCCTGCGCGGCAAAGCAGTAGCTGCAATTCAGGTTGCAGGTGTGCGCAACGTGCAGGCAAAGCGCCTTGACCACATTGGAACGGTTTTTGAAGTCAAACGCGTGGTCGGCGTAGGCGTCCGGCGCAAACAGCTGGCCTGCGGCGGTCAGCTCGTCGATGTCGTCAAGGCAGTCGTTGATGTCGGCGGGGGTCACGTCGGCGCGCCCTGCGTATTTTTTGGTCAGGATTTCGGCGGCCTCGGCGCGGGTCTTGCCGGCGTCGATCAGCCCGATGGCGTCATACGCCACATCGTCCACGGCGTGCACGCTGCCGCTGTACACGTCCAGCACAATGTTGTAGCCGCCCAGTTTGTATTGGTGAATCATAGCTGCTCCTATTTGGCAGCGGTCATAAAAAATGCCGGGGTACCTACTGGCAACCCGGCAATAACCGCGTATAAATTACTTATCGGTCTTTTCGCAAGGCTGGTTGGCAATGCCGCAGCTGGTCTTGCAAGCGCTCTGGCAGGAGGTCTGGCATTCGCCGCAGCCGCCGTTGAGCAGGCTCTTAGCCATATCACGGGTTTCGAGAGTCTGAATGTGCTTCATAAAACAGTCACCCCTTTATACAATTTAGAATTACTATTATTCTACACGCTTGGCGCGGAAAAGTCAAGGGCATTTTTCAGGGCTGCAGCACGGCGATTTGCGCGGGCGCGGCGCAGCGGCTGTGGTGCAGGCGGGTGCCCGCGCTTTGCAAATTGCGTGCAGCCGTCAAAAATTGCGGCGTGATCTCCTCACCGGGGGCCAGCAGCGGCACACCGGGCGGGTACGCCCAAATATATTCGGCGGAAATTTTCCCCGCCGCTTCCCGCATCGGCAGCGTTCGGCTGCCCTGCAAAACCGCCTGACCGATCGGCAAAGCCGCCCGCCCGGGTCGCGGCAGCGTCAGCGCGGGGCTTTGTAATTTCTTCGCTGTATCGTCCCATTTTTGCAAAACCTGCGCCAGACGCGGCAGGGTGTCCGCCGCGTCGCAGGGCGAGGTCATGGCCAGAACGTCGTCCCCGCGCACCATTTCCGGCTCAAAGCCGTTTTGCCGCAGAAATTCCGCGCCCCGGCTGCCGATGCGCAGCAAGATTTTGCCTGCATCAAAAGCATAAAAATCGGGGTGGCATTGCAAAGTATCCGCGCCGTGGCACAAAATCGGCGTATGCCGCAAATTTCGCACAGCATCGTCAAAATCATTCAGCTGTTTGCGCCATTCGGCAAAGGCGGCTCTCCCCTGCCCTGCCAGCCACGCGGTACATCCGTCCAGGCTGACCAGCAGCGGATAGCTGGGCGAGCTGGTTTCAAACACGTCCAACTGCCGCTCGATTTCCGCATCGTCGGCCAAGGTCCCGTTCACCTGCAAAAAGGCAGTCTGCGTCAGGCTGGGCAGCGTTTTGTGCGCGCTTTGCACCACCACGTCCGCGCCCGCCGCCACCGCGCCGCCCTGCCAGCCCAGCGGTTCGGCAAAGGGCAGGTAGTGTGCGCCGTGGGCCTCGTCCACCAAAAGTGGCACGCCGTGCGCGTGGCAGATTTTGGCAATTGCCGCAATATCCGAAACCACACCCTCATACGTCGGGCTGGTTATCACGACACAGCGTATATTTTTGTGCTGTTCCAGCGCCGCCTGCACGTCGGCGGGCTGCACGCTGCCGTACACGCCAAAGGCGGGGTCCACCGGCGGCAGCAGGTAATGCGCGCGCAGCTGCCCCAGCTCCACCGCGTGGTAGACCGCCTTGTGGCAGTTGCGCGCCACCAGAATTTCACTGCCGAAGGGTGCCAGCGCGCGCACACCCGCCAGCAAGCCCACCGTGCTGCCCCCCACCAAATACCAACAGCGGCGGCTGCCGTACAGCGCGGCGGTACGCCGCATGGCATCGGCCAGAATGCCGTCGGCCTCGTGCAGGTCGTCGGCGCCGTCAATTTCCGTCATATCCCAGGCGGCGCAGCCCAGACCCGCAGCGGGCCAAACGCGGCGCTTGTGGCCGGGCATGTGCAGCGGCGTGCGGGCGGCGGCCAAGGCTTCCAGCTGCTTTTGCAGCGAGGATTCAGGTTGCATCGTCATAGCGGGGCAGCTCCACAAATAGGGGGGTATGATGTAAGGCGGGTATGATTTTCTGCGTCAAATCGTCTGTTTTTATGCGCAGACTGGACGTATTCTCGCACGGGTGGCAGCCGAAAAACGCCCGCCCCGTCACCTCGCTGTCGATCAGCAGCTGCACACGGTTGTCGGTGTCGTTCATCAGCGCCAGAATGCTGACGCTGCCGGGGTGCACGTCCAGCAGCTCGCCCATTTTTTCGGCGGTGCCGAAACTCAGCCGCGCCACGTTCAGCTGGTGGCTGATATCCTTGGTCTTAAAGGTCTTGTCCTCAGGGATCAGCAGCAGATAAAACTGCGTCTGCTGGCGGTTGCACAAAAACAGGTTTTTGCAGATCATTGCCTGCAGCACCTCGTCGATTTCCGCGCAAAGCTGCATCGTGTCGGCAGGGGCGTGGTCAACGCGCTCATACGCGATGCCCAGCGCATCCAAAAAGTCGTAGCATCGCTGTTCCCGCGGTGCGCGGGCGGCGGCATCGGCGGGCCGCCCCTTGGTAAGCTGCATCATAAATTACTCCACCACCACTTCGGCGCGGCTGCCCGCGCGGGTCTTGCTGACACGGATCTGCCGTGTCAGGCGGTCCTGCAGCGCCTCGACGTGGGAGATCACGCCGATCAGCTTGTTGCCGCCTGTCAGCCCTGCCAGGGTATCCACGGCCTTTTCCAGGCTGTCGGCGTCCAGCGAACCGAAGCCCTCGTCAATAAACAGCGTTTCAATGGTCACGCCGCCCGCATTTTGCTGGATGGTATCGCTGATGCCCAGCGCCATGCTCAGCGCGGCCATAAAACTCTCGCCGCCCGAAAGACTGCCCACGGGGCGGGTCTTGCCGGTGTAGGCGTCAAACACGTCCAGGTCCAGCGCCGTCTTGCCCGAAAGGCTTTCGCTCTTGCGGCGCAGCAGCTTGTACTGGCCGTCGGTCATGCGGGTAAAGCGCAGGTTGGCGGCCTCGACCACGCCGTCAAAATAGAACGCCTGAACGTACTGTTCAAACGGCAATTTAATTTTGCCCGCCAGGTTGCCGTTGATGGTCTTGCTTAAATTGTCCCACATGGTGCGTTTTTCGCGGGCGGTCTCCCACCTTTTGCGGGTGGTCTGCAAGCCCTGCTGGGCGGCGCGGTTGGCGTTCTGGCGCTGCACGGCGGCGTCCCGCAAAGCAATGGCGGCGGCGCGGTCGGTCTGCAAGCGCTGCAGGGCGGCCATCAGCTTGTTCAGCGTTTCGGGGTCGTTGCGCTTGGGCAGCGTCTCCTGCATTTGCTGCACGCGGGCCAGCGCGGCGGCGTGTCCCGCCTTGGCGTTGGTGGCGCGGCGCACGGCGGCAAAGGACTGTTTTTCCAGCACGGACATCTGCTGGTTCAGAATGTCCAGCCGATGCAGCACGGCGTCCAGCTGCTCGGTCTCTTTTTTGTAGCGGTTCAGCTGCTTGTGCAGCCCCAGCAGGCCGTCGTCCAGGCTTGTCTGCTGGGTGCTCAGTGCCTCGTACAGGGCGGGGTTGTCCAGCTCGGCGGCGGGGCGGCCTGTGTAGCGCGCGCCGCGCTTGGCAAAAAATTCGTCGGCTTCACGCACAATATTGGTGCGCAGTTCCTCCACGCGGGTCACGGCCTCACCGGCGGCGCGGCTGGCGTCGGCTGTTGCGCGGCGCTGGGCGGCCAGCGATTTTTCGCGCTGCTCCAACTGTTTTTCGGTCACATGGTTTTTGGGCAGCTCGGCAATTTTGGGGTGCTGACGGCTGCCGCAGACGGGGCAGGGGCTGCCGGCATGCAGTTCCTGCGCCAAAAGCCCGGCGCGGTTGGCATTTAATTGCCGCTGCATCGAGATATATTCGTTTTCGGCCTCGTCCAGCTTTTCCTGCGCGGCGGCGTAGGCGGCCTGCTTTTTCTCGGCGTCGGCGCGCTGCTCGGCCTCCTGTTCCAGTTCCTTCAAAAGGCGCTCGCAGGTCACGGTCAGGCTTTGCGCCAGCTCGATCTGATGCTGTAATTTTACCTGCTCGGTGTCGGTGCGGCCCAGGCTGTCGCGCTGCTTTTCGGTGTCCGCGATGTTTTCTTTCAGCGCCGTCATGCGTTTTTGCAGCTCGTCCTGCTCGGCCTCGCTCTTGGTCTGCACCTCGGCGGTGCGGTCGGCCTCGGCCTGCAGTTCCTCCAGCTGGCGGCGGCGGACGGCCTGCTGCTCTGCCAGCTTGACACCCGCATTGCCGCGTGCGAGTTTTTCCTCTAAGCTATGTATAATTTCGTTCTGGCGGTCGGCGGTCTGCGCGTCCTGCCGCAGCAAAGCATCGGCCAGGGCCAGCGCCTTGTCGGTCGCAAAAACCTCCTGCTCGGTCTGCATTTCGGCCAACTCTGCCGCCGTTTCGGGCACGGCGGGGTCGGCCTGCAGGCTGCTTAAATGCAAAAGCAGGGTGTCCTCCAGACGGGAACAGGCGTCGGCGGCCTTGGTGGCCTCCTGCACGGCGGCCTGCCCCAGACGCTGGTGGTCGGAGGTATCAAAAATTTGACGCAGTATCGCGGCTCTTTCGGCAGAGGGGGCGTTGAGCAGGCGGGTAAAATCGTTTTGCGCCAGCATGGACACCTGCGCAAACTGTTTGGCGTCAATGCCCAAAAGCTGCGTTACAGCGTTGGTTACGGCCACGGCACCGCTGACAGGCTCCTCCGGCTCACGGAGCAATTCCGCCTTGGGCGGGCATTTTACCACGCCGCTGCCGCGCTTGGCGGCGCGCTGCTGTTCGGGCCAGCGGCGCACGGTGTAGCTGCGGTCGCGGTGGGTAAATTGCAATTCCACGCAGGTCTCGGCCGTGGGCTCGGCAAAATCACTGCGCAGCATCGTTGTTTTTCGGTTTTCGCCGGTGGTTTCGCCGTACAGGGCAAAAGTGATGGCATCAAACAGCGCGGTCTTGCCGCTGCCGGTGTCGCCGCCGATCAAAAACAATCCGCTGCCGCCAAAGGCCGAAAAATCCAACTCGGTCTGCCCGGCGTAGGGGCCAAAGGCGGTCAATCGCAAGCGTTCCGGCTTCATTTTTGCGCCTCCTCTCGGATCTTAGCCACAGCGGCGGCCTCGGCGTCGGTCAGGGGGCGGCCGTTCATCTGCTCAAAAAAGTCCTCAAACAGTTCCTCAAAGCTCTTGCCTTCCACGGCCAGCGCCGGGTCGGCGGTTTCGGCCTCCTCGCGCGGGCGGTAATCCAGCCGCATGGCGTTGGGGTAGGCGGCCCGCAGCGCGGCCATCGCCTCGGGCAGGGGCGTGGGGTCGGTCAGGGTGGCCCAGATGTAATCCGACGTGTCGGTGGGGTTTTCGGTCAGCTTGGCCAGCGGGCCTGTCAGATGCCGCATCTCGCGGCGGGGCTTCAGCGGCACGACCTCCACGCGGTCCAGCCCGCGGCGGCCCAGCTTGACCAGCGTCACGGATTTTTGCGCGCCGCACTCGTCCAGGTGGTAGCACAGCGGTGCGCCCGCGTAGCGCACCCCGTTTTTGCCGACACTTTGCGGGCGGTGGATATGCCCCAGCGCCGTGTAGCAAAATTCAGAAAAATGCGATGCATCGACAGCTTCTACCGTGCCGACGTTGACAGGCACCGTCTCGCTGCCGGACAGCTTGGGGCTTTTGGCCCCCGCAATGACCATCTGGTGCGCCACCAGAACCCTGCGCTTGGCGGCGGGCACGGCCCTTTGCAGGGCGGCCGCCACGGCGGCGTCATAGTCGGGGATATCGACATCGGGCAAAAAATGGCGCACGGTCGCGGCCCGCACAAAGGGCAGCAGGCAGAATTCGACATCGCCGTAATTGTCGGCCAACACGACCTGACGCGGCGCGCCGTTGAACCGCCCCGCCAGATACACCCCCTGCCCTGCCAGCAGCTGGGCGGCAAAATCCAGGCGCTCGGCGCTGTCGTGGTTGCCGGAAACCGCCAGCACGGGCAGCTGCCGCGCCGAAAGCTGGGTCAAAAACCAGTCCAGCAGCGTGCAGGCGGCGGCGGGCGGCACGGGGTTGTCGTAGATATCGCCCGCCATCACCACGGCCTCGACCTTATTTTTGTCGCAGATATCCAGCACCTGCTCCAAAATAAAGCGCTGATCCTCCAAAAAATCGAACCCGTTGACCCGCTTGCCCAGGTGCAGGTCCGCAAGATGCAAAAATTTCATGGATGTACCTCTTTGGTCCTGTTACCGCCACAGCTTCTCGTAGGTGGCAATATCTAACGTCACACCGTCCAAAACTTCCATAGGCACGACCTCTGCCTTGCGGAAACGGCACTTTTTGCAAAAGCCCTCGGCCTTTAGGTCCTTGGCCCAGAATTTGATATACAGGCGGCTGCGGCCGTCGCCCTCGGCCAATTTTTGGGCGTAGGCGGCGATGCTGCGGCCTATCCCCTGCCCGCGCGCCTCCTCTTTTAAGAAGATGCGGCTCAGGCACATGGCACCTGCGGGGCCGAGGTCCAGCGCAAAATAGCCCACCGGCTCGCTGCCCAGGTAGACGAGAAAGTAGTTGATGACGCCGCTGTGAATTTCGTCATCGGTCAGGATATCGCTTTGGTATTTTTCGGCCAGCGCCGCCGCGACCTTGGGGGTCAGCTTGGTGTAGTGCTGCACAAAAATTTCCTGTGCCAGCTCGCTGACCAGCGAAACATAGCGGGACTTGGTGACCTGCTTAAAGGTAGGATTCATGGGTAACTCCTTTTTTTAGATAAGAGATAATAGATAAAAGATAATAAATATGGTGCGCCGCCCGCGGCGGCGGTTTTAATAAATGGCAGTTTCGGTAGTTTTGTAGGGGACGCATATATGTGTCCCGCAGTTTGTCAAAAAAATCACTTTTCGGGATATTTGTAGGGATGGGTCTTGACCCATCCGCACATCTGGCCGCGCGCAGCGCATAAAATCGCGCCGAATGGCGCGCGGTTTTCTCGCTGTGTCGTGCTGTTGGCAAGGCAGCACGGAACGGTCAAGACCGTTCCCTACAAACCAACCGAAAGGGTGCATAAGATTAAATAAGGTTTTTCGACATTCTGATCGTGCCGCCGACGGCGGCACACCTTTTTTATTATTTATTATTTCTTATTTATTATTTGTAAATCGTCTGTCTATCGCCTTGTATCACGGTTTCCCGTCAATAACCGTTACACTCGCCCTGGCCGGCATACACGCCGCCCAGTCGCCTGCCTCGCGCAGGGTGCCGAAATTTTCGCACAGGTGGTCGGGGCAGGGGCTGTCGATAAACCGTATCCCGCCGTTTTGCACCTGCAAATGAATGGTATACTTCCCCGTGTCGATGTCGTACACGGCGTCGCGGGTCAGGTCAATGTACTGCTTTTCTGCGTTTTCGCCGTACTGCAAAACGGCAGTGTTCCCCTGCCCTTTTGTGTGGGTAAAGGCAAAAAGCAGCGCTGCAACGGCTAAAATTACGCATACAAACAGCAGCTCTTTTTTATGGGCGGCAAAAAAATGTTTCATGCTTTGTCAAAATCCATTTCTTCCTGCATACCGTCCACCCCGGCGCGGGCGGCGGCAAAACGCTCCTGCGCGGCGGCAAGGCCGGGTGCCGTGTCGGTCACGGCGGCGCTGTAATGGGTCAGCCACAAGCGCCGCACGTTGGCTTCGGCGGCCAGCTCCCCCGCCTGGCGGCAGGTCGAATGTCCGTACAAAACCGCCTTGGGCAGGTCGGCATCGTCGGCGTAGGTGGCGTCCATGCACAAAAGGTCGGCGTCCTGCGCGGCGTTCAGCAGTGCCTCGCAGGGGGCGGTGTCGGTGGCATAGACCAGCTTCAACCCGCGGCGCGCGCTGCCCAAAACCTGGTCGGGCGTAAAGCCCGCCACGCTCTGCCCGGATTGCAGCAAGCTCCAGTAGGCAAGGGGAATGTTTGCCGCTTTCGCCTTAGCTGCGTCAAATTTTCCGGCGCGGGGGAGTTCAATTTTATACCCCAGGCACCGCACACGGTGCTGCAGCGGGATA
Source organism: uncultured Gemmiger sp. (assembly GCF_934561205.1). Lineage (GTDB taxonomy): Bacteria > Bacillota > Clostridia > Oscillospirales > Ruminococcaceae > Gemmiger. The sequence continues at coordinate 18,713 of NZ_CAKTFU010000011.1, forward strand.
GCCTGCACGCACAGCGGCCCGATTTGCAGGGTTTCGTCGCGGCGTACCTCCTGCCACTGCACCTCAAACGGCAAAGGGCCCGCCAGCACTTCCATGGCCGCCGACACCGAGCTGATGCCCACCGGCCCCGCCACGATCAGCGGCGCGGTGCGGTTTTGGCTGCCCATGGTCTGCAAAAGCCCCGGCAGGCCGAAAATATGATCCCCGTGGTAGTGCGTCAGCAGCACGGCGTCCAGCTTGTACAGGCTGATACCGCATTGCCGCAGCCTTGTCTGGGTGCCCTCGCCGCAGTCGATCAGCAGCGAGGCGCCGTTGGTATGTACCGCCATGCAGGCCAGTGCGCGGTCGGGCAGGGGCTGGGTGCCGCCGGTGCCCGGCAATGTTACCTGTATCAAGTCAAGACCTCCTTTTTTGTAAGTCCTAAAGTACCCCATTATCCTAAATAGTATAGCACATTTTTGCGGCAAAATAAAGCCCCTATGCTTATTCGTATACAGTATATTTATACAAGGCTTATACACACAAAAAGCTGCCCGCTTTATTTTATAAAGCAAGCAGCTCAGGGGTTTTGTCCTTATTGTCCAAGGCCGTTTACGCAGCGCCTTGTTTACGGGAAATTGCCATAGTTACTAATACTATTTTAGTAGTAGTAGTAGGGGGTGTTAAAACGGTGGAAAACCCGCCAAACCCCGATAACGGTGCAGAAAACGGGGGTGGAATTTTTCCCCCGCCGTTGTTAGGATTTTTGTGGAAACTCTTAACAACTTTTTCTTTTCCACAGCGCCCCGGGAAAACTCCTTGTTGAAAACTGAAAACTCTGTGGAAAACCGACGCCCTTCGACAGACTTTTTACAGTCCCGTTTATGGGAATTTAAGCGCGGCGTCAGGCCTCGGCCACCGCCACCAGATACTTGAATATCTGCGTTTTATACTCTTCGTATAATCCCATGTGCTCGTACAGCTCTTTATAATAGGTAAACAGCTGCGACCGCGTTTTGACCACGTTGACGGGGTTGAGCACGGTATGTACGGCGCTTTTGGGGTTGTTGTAGTAGTTGTAAATGGGCGTGGACAGCGCGTAAAAGCTGTTGGCGTAGCGGATATAGCTTAAATTGAAGTACAAATCCTCGCTCCAGTCCATGTCCACGTCGCAGACAACATCCTCGTGCGCGTGTACAATGTCGGTGCGGTAGAGTTTATTCCACATAACACCGTAATAAAAGCTGGCAGGCTCCTGCATTAAGCCGGCGGCGAATTGCTCTTTGTTCATGGGGCCTTCCAGCAAAAAGCCGAAGGTCTGCACCTTTAACAGGTGCTGCGGCACGGTGTTGATGTCCTCCTCGTCCTCGTCCCGCAGGCGGGGCAGGGTGATGCGGTTATAGTGCGCAATGACCAAATCTGTGTTGAATTCTTCGGCCTTTTGCACAAGCAGCTCGGTGGCGTAGGGCTGCAGGGTGTCGTCGGCATCAACAAATTGCAGGTACTTGCCGTGCGCCTCGCGCAGACCCAGGTTGCGGGTGGCGGCCACGCCGCTGTTGGTTTTGTCGATCAGCACAATGCGCTTGTCCACCCCGGCATACATTTTGCACACCTGCAGGCTGACGTCCTTGCTGCCGTCGTTCAGCAGGATAATTTCCAGATTTTTGTAGGTTTGGCGGCGAATACTCTCGACACAGCGTGCAATATGGTCCTGTGCATTGTAGATGGGCACAATGATGCTGACCAAAGGTTGTTCACACATAGGGCGCGTCCTCCTGAAAAATTGTGGGCGTATTATAATAAGGTAGATCCTACCACAAAGATACCATAAATGTTGCCGAAATTCAAGAAATATGGTACGATAAAGTTATAAACAATATTGTTGAAAAGAGGCAACGCTATGAAAGAATCCATGCAAAAAGTCCGCGAACTGGAAAAACAAATGTTCGGTTACAGCTACGCCATGCGCGTCATCGACTTTGACAGCGAGACCGTCGCGCCTGAGGACGGCAACGACGGCCGCGCCGAGGCGATGGAGTTTTTGAGCCGCCAGAGCTTTGACCTGCTGGTCAACGACGGCACCGCCGCCCTGCTGAAAGCCGCCGCCGCAGACGCCGAAACCGAGCAGGAGCAGGCCGAGGTGCACAATTTACAGCGTGAGTACGACGAAATTGCCAAAATTCCTGCCGCCGAATACGCCGCCTTTGCCAAGCTGTGCCAGCAGAGCATCCCTGCCTGGACCAAGGCCAAGCGCACCAATGATTTCAGCGTGTTTGCGCCGTATCTGGAAAAAATCGTCGCTGCCCGCCGCGCCCAGGCTGCCTATTTTGACCCCGACCGCGACCCGTATGAGGTATTTCTGGACCGATATGAGCGCGGCCTGACCATCGCCAAGTGCGACGAGTTTTTCGCGCAGCTGCGTGAAACCATTGTGCCGCTGCTGGCGGAAATTCAAAAGCGCGGCGCGGCCATCCGCACCGATTTTCTGGACCAGGAATGGCCCATCGACGCCCAGAAAAAGGTCAGCGAAAAAATCATGCAGCTGTGGGGCATGGACCCCAAGCGCAGTATGCTGGCCGAGAGCGAGCATCCCTTTACCACCGAATTTTGGCGTAAGGACGTAAGAATTACCACGCACTATATGCCGCGCGATATGTTCAGCAACCTGTACAGCGTCGCGCACGAGGGCGGCCACGCCCTGTATGAGCTGAACATCAACCCCGATTACGACTACACCGGCGTGACCGGCGGCGCGACCATGGGTCTGCACGAAAGCCAGAGCCGCCTGTTTGAGAATATCGTCGGCCGCAGCCGCGCCTTTGTCGAGTACCTGTACCCGACGCTGAAAGAGCTGTTCCCGCAGCAGCTGGCCGATGTCAGCGCCGAGGAGATTTGGCGTGCCGTCAACCGCGCCGAGCCGAGCCTGATCCGCACCGAGGCGGACGAGCTGACCTACGCGCTGCACATTATGGTGCGCTACGAGCTGGAAAAGGCGATGATGCAGGGAACCCTGGCCGTGGCCGACCTGCCCGCCGCCTGGAACGCCAAGTATAAGGAATATCTGGGCGTGGACGTGCCCGACGATGCCCACGGCTGTTTGCAGGATATCCACTGGTCGATGGGCGATTTGGGGTATTTCCCGAGTTACGCTTTGGGCAGCGCCTACGGCGCACAGGCCGTGGCCGACCTGCGCAAGACCCACGATTTCGACGCCGATTGGGCAGCAGGGGACATGGAGCCGCTGAAGGCCGCCCTGAAAGACCGCCTGTGGCAGTGGGGCAGCATGAAGGACCCCCGCTGGCTGGTGCAGAGCCTGTGCGGCGGCGAATTTGACGCGAAATATTTTACCGATTACCTGACCGCCAAGTACACCGAAATCTATCGCCTGTAAATTTAGCGAAACAGAAAGCGGTTGTTCGGCAAGCACACTTCCCGTAGGGGCGGGGCATGCCCCGCCCGCGGGTTTGCGCTTGCAACGACCTTACGGTTTTGTATCGTAGGGAGGGGTCTTGACCCCTCCTTGTTGCCACGCCAAAAGCATAACGCTATGAAAATAACCGTGCGCCATTCGGCACGATTTTATGCGCTGCGCGCGGCCATATGTGCGGATGGGTCGAGACCCATCCCTACAAATCTTCCGGAAACGGGCTTTTTCTACAAGCTGAGGCGAGCAATGCTCGCCCCTACAACCCAAGGGACAATAGCAATATAATAAAAATGTGCGCGCAGGGCGCGCACACCATATTTTTTATCTATTATCTCTTATCTTTTATCTGTAAAAACCCCTGTTTTCCACATCGGAAAACAGGGGTTTTTTTATTCTTCCACTTCGTTCACCAGCGGCAGCCCCAACGCAAACGCCCGCGCGTTTTCCATCGTGGTAATGGCGATGCTTTGCAGCGCCGTGCGGGTAAAAAACGCCTGATGGCTCGTGATGACCACGTTGGGGAAGCTTAACAAAATGGGCACGACCTCGTTGTGCAGCACCGTGTCGGAAAAATCCTCAAACACCTGGCCGTCCTCGTCCTCGTAAACGTCCAGCCCCACGCCGCCGAATTTCCGCGCGCGCAGGGCGTGGATCAGCGCTTCGGTGTCGATAAGCCCGCCGCGGCTGGTATTTACCAAAATCGCGTTGGGACGCATTATTTTTATGGTTTCGGCGTTGATCATATGGTAGGTGTCGGCGGTCAGCGGGCAGTGCAGGCTGACAAGGTCCGCTGTGCGCAGCAGTTCATCGGGCGAAACGTAGCGCGCAATGCCCTCCAGCGCGGGGTTTTTGTACTTGTCGCAGGCAAGCACCGTCATGCCGAAACCGTAACAGATACGCGCCATCGCCGCGCCGATGCGCCCCGTGCCCACAATGCCCGCCGCCGCGCCGTACAGGTTGTGCCCCAGCAGCCCATCCAGCGAAAAATTGTTGTTGCGCACCTTGATGTACGCCTTGCAGATGCGCCGATCGGCCGCCAAGGCCAGCGCCATGGCGTGTTCGGCCACGGCCTCGGGGCTGTAACCGGGCACGCGCAGCACCGTGATGCCGTAATGTTTGGCGGCGGGCAGATCCACGTTGTTGTAGCCCGCGCAGCGCAAAAGCAGCAGCCGTATGCCGGCGGCGGCCAGGATTTCCAGCACGGGGGCGCTGCAATCGGCGTTGACAAAAACGCAGGCTGCATCGCCGCCCTGTGCCAACGGCGCGGTGTCGGCGTCCAGGTTGGCCGCCAGATACCGAATACGGCAGCCGTAGGCCTCGTCCTTTGCCAGCACGTCAAAATAATAGTGGTCGTACTCGTGCGTGCCGAAAAACATGATGGTAAACATCGCGCCGCCCCCTTTGGGTAAGTGTGCCCGCAAAAAGCAAAATTATACACAGATTTTATGCATTTTTTGGGGTGCCGCTGGATATATGGGGCCTATGCAAAAGGGGATTGACCCGATACCGCCCCAATTATAGGCAGATTACACAAAAATAAACGAAATATTTTTCATCCTTTGTCATCTTTACCACTTGATAATTATGCAGGAAAGTGTATAATAAACAACATAAACCGTATAAATATTCAGGCACATATACAAGGGGTGTTTCTTATGAAAAAGGATAAAAAAGACATCAAAAAGGTCGTTCTGGCGTACTCCGGCGGGTTGGATACCTCCATCATCATTCCCTGGCTGAAGGAAAACTACAACAACTGCGAGGTCGTCGCCGTTTCCGGCAACGTCGGTCAGGGCACCGAGCTGGACGGCCTGGAGGAAAAGGCGCTGAAAACCGGCGCGTCCAAGCTGTATGTGCTGGATCTGCAGAAGGACTACGTCGAAAACTACATCTGGCCCTGCCTGAAGGCCGACGCCAAGTACGAGGACTACCTGCTGGGCACTTCCCACGCGCGTCCCTGCATCGCCAAGGCGCTGGCGGACATCGCCAAAAAAGAGGGTGCCGACGCCATCTGCCACGGCTGCACCGGCAAGGGCAACGACCAGGTGCGTTTTGAGCTGACCCTGAAGGCCATGGCCCCCGATATGGCCATCATCGCCCCCTGGCGGGAGTGGAACATCAAGAGCCGCGACGAGGAGATCGACTACGCCGAGGCGCACAACATTCCGCTGAAAATCAACCGTGAGACGAACTATTCCAAGGACAAGAACCTCTGGCACCTCAGCCACGAGGGTCTGGACCTGGAAAAGCCGTCCCTGGAGCCGCAGTACAATAAACCGGGCTTTTTGGAGCTGGGCGTCAGCCCCGAACAGGCCCCCGACACCCCGACCTATGTGACCATCCACTTTGAAAAGGGCATCCCCACCGCTGTGGACGGCACCGAAATGGACGGTGTAGCGCTGATCGAGTACCTGAACCAGGTCGGCGGCGCCAACGGCGTGGGCCTTTTGGACATTGTGGAAAACCGCCTGGTCGGCATGAAGAGCCGCGGCGTGTACGAGACCCCCGGTGGTGCCATTTTGTACAAGGCACACAACGTGCTGGAAACCATCACGCTGGACAAGGAGTCCTTCCATTTTAAGGAGATCATCGCCCAGAAGATGGGCGAGCTGGTTTACAACGGCCAGTGGTTCACCCCCCTGCGCGAGGCGATCTGCGCCTTTACCGATGACCTGCAAAAGACCGTAACCGGCGATGTTACGCTGAAATTGTACAAGGGCAACATGATCAACGCCGGTGTTACCAGCCCGTACACCCTGTACGACGAGCAGACGGCATCCTTTGGTGAGGACGAGGATTACAACCAGGCCGACGCAGCCGGGTTTATCAACCTGTTTGGCCTGCCCATTGCCGAGCGCGCCAAGCTGGCAAAGAACTGGAAAGAACAGTAAGCAAGAATACTGAAAAACCTTATTTGGCTTTATGCAGCATTTGCAACCTAACGGTTGGTTTGTAGGGAACGGTCTTGACCGTTCCGAGCTGCCTTGCCAAAAGCACGACATGGCGAGAAAACCGCGCGCCATTCGGCGCGATTTAATGCGCTGCGCGCGGCCAGATGTGCGGATGGGTCAAGACCCATCCCTACAAATATCCCGGAAACAGACTTTTTCTACAAAACCAATGCGCCGCTTCGGCGGCGCATTTTTAACATTTTACGCGCAAAACGTTGAAAATCAGGAGGAAATCGTATGCCCCAACTTTGGCAGGGTCGGTCGGCCAAGGCCGTAGACAGCCGCGTCAACGACTTCAACTCGTCCATTCGGTTTGACGCCCGCATGATTGAGCAGGACATCCGCGGCAGCATGGTACATTCGGCCATGCTGGGCAAGCAGGGCATCATCGCCCCGCAGGATGTTGACGATATCCACAAAGGCTTGCAGTCTATTTTAGAGGATCTGCACAGCGGTGCGCTGGAAATTGACCCCGCCGCCGAGGACGTGCACACCTTTGTGGAGCAAACGCTGACTGCCCGCGTGGGTGATGCCGGCAAACGGCTGCACACGGGCCGCAGCCGCAACGACCAGGTGGCGCTGGATATCCGCCTGTACCTGCGCGACGCGGCGGGGCATATCGCCGCACAGATCGCGGAGCTTATCAACGTGCTGTGCGACCGGGCCAAGCAGGGCGCGGACTATGTAATGCCCGGCTACACCCACCTGCAGCGCGCGCAGCCCGTGACCTTCGGCCACCATCTGATGGCCTACGCCTGGATGCTGCTGCGGGATCTGGGCCGCTTGCAGGACGCCGTGCACCGCATGGACGCCGAGTGCCCTCTGGGCAGCGGCGCATTGGCGGGCACGACCTACGGGCTGGACCGCTTTTACACCGCCGAGCAGTTGGGCTTTGCCGCCCCCTGCGCCAACTCCATTGACGGCGTGTCCGACAGGGATTTCTGCATTGAGCTGTGCAGCGCCATGGCCACCTGCATGATGCATTTATCGCGTCTCAGCGAGGAAATTATCCTGTGGTGCAGCTGGGAATTCAAGTTTGTGGAGCTGGACGACGCCTTTACGACGGGTTCGTCCATTATGCCGCAGAAGAAAAACCCCGACGTTACCGAGCTGATCCGCGGCAAAACGGGCCGCGTTTACGGCGACTTGAACACCCTGCTGGTCATGATGAAGGGCCTGCCCCTTGCCTACGACAAGGATATGCAGGAGGACAAGGAGGCCATTTTTGACGCGGTGGACACGCTGGAACTTTGCCTGCGCACCATCACGCCGATGCTGGCCACCATGACCCCGCTGCCCGAAAACATGCGCCGCGCCGCCGCCAAGGGCTTTATCAACGCCACCGACTGCGCCGATTACCTGACCAAAAAGGGGATGCCCTTCCGCGATGCGTACAAGTGCACGGGCACGATGGTGGCCGCCTGCCTGCGCAGCGGCAAAACGCTGGAAGAACTGACGCTGGACGAATTTAAACAGTACAGCGACCTTTTTGAGCAGGACGTGTACACGGCCATTGACCTGACCACCTGCTGCCGCGGCCGCAGCAGCTACGGCGGCCCCGCAAAGGAGAGCGTGCTGTATCAGATTTCCGCCGTGAAGGATAAGCTGGCGGAGACAAAATAAACAGATAATAGATAAAAGATAAGAGATAATAAATGTGGTGGAGTTTGCGCCGCAGGCGCAAACAAAATATGCAAAGTGTCGGGTGACTTGTAGGGGCGAGCATCGCTCGCCCGTGCGGTCTGCCGGACAGAGAAACCGTTTCGGCGGGGTAAGAGAGTATGGGAAAGTATAAAATTTTCGTTGACGGCAGCGCGGGCACGACCGGGCTGCGCATCGCGGATCGGCTGGCGCAGTGCAGCGATATCACCGTGCTGCCGATATCGGACGCCGACCGCAAAAACCTGCACGCCCGCGCGGCGCTCATCAATGAGAGCGACCTTTCGTTTTTGTGCCTGCCGGACGATGCGGCGCGCGAGGTCGTGCCGCTGCTGCGCAGCGATGTGCGCGTGCTGGACACCTCGACCGCGCACCGCACCGACCCCGCGTGGGTCTACGGTCTGCCGGAGCTGCACGGCACCCGCGAAAAGCTGAAAACCGCCGCCCGCGTGGCGGTGCCCGGCTGCCATGCCACAGGCTTTATTGCGCCCACCGCGCCGCTGGTGCAGCTGGGTCTGCTGCCAAAAACAACGCAGCTATGCTGTTACAGCCTGACGGGCTACTCCGGCGGCGGCAAAAAGATGATTGCGGAATACGAGGCCCCGCGCACCGACCCTGCGCTGAACGCCGCCCGCCCCTACGGGTTGGCGCTGCATCACAAGCACCTGCCGGAGATGGCAGCCGTCACCGGGCTGGACAAGCCGCCGCTGTTTGTCCCCGTTTTGGCGGACTACTATGCGGGCATGGAAACGATGATCCCGCTGGATCTGCCGGCGCTGGGGCTGACCGCGCAGCAGGTGGCGGATGCGCTGGCAAGCTACTACGCGGGCGAAGCGCTGGTGACGGTGCACCCGCTGAACAGCGGCACCGACGGCGGATTTCTGGCCGCGAACAAGCTGGCAGGGCGGGACGGCCTGGAAATTTTCTGCTTGGCCAACCCGGACGGCACACAGATGCAGCTGATCAGCCTGTTTGACAACCTCGGCAAGGGCAGCTCCGGCGCAGCCGTGCAGTGCATGAACCTGATGCTGGGAAGAAAAGAAACAGAAGGCTTAAAACAATAAAAGATAAGAGATACAACAAAAGATAAAAGATAAGAGATAAAAGATAATAAATAAGGTGTGCCGCCTGCTGCGGCACATTTCATACAGCACCGCCTCGTTTCGGTTTGCGACCAAAGGGAACAAACCCCACCATAATTTTTATCTTTTATCTTTTATCTATTCATTAAAAATAGGGGGTCCCCATGTCTACCACACCATTTACCGTAATTTCGGGCGGCATCTGCGCGCCCAAAGGGTTTTCGGCCGCGGGCGTGCACTGCGGCATTCGCCATAACCACGAAAAGCGCGATCTGGCGTTGATCGTTGCCGACGTCCGCTGCGCAGGGGCGGGCTGCTACACCACCAACAAGGTCTACGGCGCACCCATCAAGGTCGACCGCGCCCATCTGCAGGACGGCTACGCCCGCGCCATTCTGGTCAACAGCGGCAACGCCAACACCTGCGCCCCCGGCGGCCTGGAACTGGCGCAGGACACCTGCAAGCTGGTGGCCGACGCGCTGGGCATTGACGAAAACGACGTTCTGCCGTCCTCCACGGGGGTCATCGGCCAGGCCATGAGCCTGGAACCCTTCGCCAAGGGCATCCCCGAGGCCGCCGCCCAGCTGCGCGCCGACGCCGCCGGCAGCCACGCCGCCGCCACCGCCATCATGACCACCGACACCCACCCCAAGGAGTACGCGCTGGCGTTTGAAGTAAACGGCACGACCTGCCATATCGGCGCCATCGCCAAAGGCTCCGGCATGATCCACCCCAACATGGCAACAATGCTGCTGTTCATGACCACCGACGTCAAGATCGCGCCCGCGCTGCTGCAAAAGGCGCTGTCCGCCGTGGTGCCCGCGACCTTTAACCAGATCAGCGTGGACGGCGACACCTCCACCAACGACACCGTGCTGCTGCTGGCATCGGGCCTGAGCGGAGCGGAAATCACCGAAAACACACCTGCCTACGATACATTTTTGGCGGCGCTGACCGCCGTGGCCGAGCATCTCTGCCGCGAACTGGCAGCGGACGGCGAGGGCGCGACCAAGCTGCTGGAATGCACGGTCACGGGTGCGCCCGATTTGGCCACCGCCCGCGCCGTGTCCAAAAGCGTCATCCACTCGACCCTGTTCAAGGCCGCCATGTTCGGCGCGGACGCCAACTGGGGGCGCGTGCTCTGCGCCATCGGCTACACGCCCGGCGACTTTGACATCAGCAAAACCGCCGTGCGGCTGCGCAGCAAGGCGGGCGAGGTCTTTGTCTGCGAAAACGCCGCCTACCACCCCTACAGCGAGGACGAGGCCGCCGTGGTTTTGCAGGAAAACGAGATCGAAATTCTGGTAGACCTCGGCTGCGGCAGCTGCACCGCCAAGGCGTGGGGCTGCGATTTGACCTACGACTATGTAAAGATCAACGGCGATTACAGAACCTGAGCAAGGTTACAGTAAGGGTGGGAAGTGACACGATGAAAAACGAACAAATGGCGCTGCTGTTCAGCGAGGCAACACCTTACATCCAAAAATACCACGGTAAAACGCTGGTTATCAAATACGGCGGCAATGCCATGGTCAACGACACGCTGAAACTTGCGGTGATGAACGACCTTGTCACCCTGACGCTGCTGGGTGTGCGCGTGGTGCTGGTGCACGGCGGCGGCCCCGCCATCAACGAGATGCTCGCCCGCGTGGGCAAGGAGTCCCGCTTTGTGGGCGGCCTGCGCTACACCGACAAGGAAACCATGGATATCGTGCAGCAGGTGCTGGCGGGGCAGGTCAACAAGGACCTTGTCGCGCTGCTGAAGGGCCGCGGCGTCGGCCTGTGCGGCATGGACGGCCACATGATCACCTGCCACCGCAAGACGGACGCCGACCTCGGCTTTGTGGGCGAGATCGAAAAGGTCAACACCGCGCTGATCGACCACCTGCTGGACGACAGCTTTATCCCCGTCATTGCCACGGTGGGCATGGACCGCGACGGTATCCCCTACAACATCAACGCCGACACCGCTGCCGCCGAAATTGCCGTGGCGCTGCACGCCGAAAAGCTCGTCAGCATGACCGACATTGCCGGCCTTTTGTACGACAAAAACGACGAAACTACGCTGATACCCGAAGTGGAGCTTGCCGAGATCGAGCGCTACAAACAGGAGGGCGTCATTGCGGGCGGTATGCTGCCCAAGATCGAGGGCATGGCCGACGCCATCCGCAAGGGCGTGCGCGAGGCGGTCATCATTGACGGGCGTGTGCCGCACTCGATTTTGCTGGAAATGTTCAGCGACCGCGGCGCAGGCACCATGTTTTACCGTCAGGACTGATACCGATAGGGGGATTGTATGACCACAACTGAAATTATCCGCCGCGACGATGCCCACGTCCTGCACACCTACAACCGCAGTCCGCTGGCGCTGGTGTCGGGGCAGGGCATGTACGCCGCCGACGCCGAGGGACGGCGCTATCTGGATTTTACCTCCGGCATCGGCGTAAATTCGCTGGGGTACTGCCACCCCGCGTGGGTCGCCGCCGTCACCCAACAGGCGGCCGCGCTGCAGCACACCTCCAACCTGTACTACACGCAGCCGTGCGGCGCACTGGCCGAGGCTCTCTGCGCGCGCACGGGGCTGGACGCGGTGTTCTTTGGCAATTCGGGTGCCGAGGCCAACGAGGGTGCCATCAAGGCTGCCCGCAAATACAGCGTGGACACCTACGGCGCGCACCGCAGCAAGGTCATCACGCTGGTCAACTCCTTCCACGGGCGCACCCTGGCCACCTTGACCGCCACGGGGCAGGATGTGTTCCACCACGATTTCGGCCCCTTCCCGCAGAATTTTGCCTACGTTACGGCGGGGGACTTTGCCGCGCTGCAGGCTGCCGCCGATGCCGACACCTGCGCCGTGATGCTGGAGCTTGTGCAGGGCGAGGGCGGCGTTGTGGCGCTGGATAAGAAATATGTTCGTTCTGTCGCTGAATTTTGCAAGGCGCGGGACATTTTGCTGCTCGTGGACGAGGTGCAGACCGGCATCGGCCGCACAGGCACCTTTTTGGCGTGTGAGCAGTTTGACCTGCACCCCGACATCGTAACGCTGGCCAAGGGGCTGGGCGGCGGCTTGCCCATCGGCGCGTTTGCCATGACCCGCCGCGTGGCCGAGCACATGGGTCCCGGTTCGCACGGCTCCACCTTTGGCGGCAACCCCGTTGCCTGTGCGGGTGCGCTGGCCGTGCTAAACACGCTGGACGCGGCCTGTCTGCAAAACGTCAACGCCTGTGCCGCCCGCCTGCGCGCAGGTCTGGCCAAGCTGCCCCATGTGGCCGAGGTCAGCGGCCTGGGCCTGATGGTGGGCATCGCTTTTTCGGACGATGTAAGCGCCGCCGCCGTGCGCGCCGCCGCCGAGCAGCGCGGTCTGCTGGTGCTGACCGCCAAGACCCGCCTGCGGCTGCTGCCGCCGCTGATTTTGACCGAAGCCGACGTGGACAGCACGCTGCAAATTTTGCAGGACGTGCTGCGGAACATCTGAAATGAAACGAACCCCGCTGCCCGGAACCTTCGGGCGGCGGGGGTGTTTTATCGCACTGTTTTTGCACTGCGCACAAAATGACGATTTGCGCCATAAATTGAACGTAAAGTATGACTATTGTTCAGAATATGGGACAAGTTGCACAAAATTATACATAGATTTTACAGCACATTGTACACTGAAACCTCTTGCATTTCCGACAAAAATCGTGTACTATATAAGCATCGAAGCATAGCACAGAGGACAAAATATATCCCCTGTGGTCGATAAAGAAGTGGAATACCAGAGCGCCCTGCCGAGTCTGAAGGAAGGGCATCCGCTTGTAGAGGGGTGGGTTCCGTTTCGTTGCAGGAAACGGCAAGACGTTCTGTTTTTCTCCTTCTTTTTATGAAAACGAGGCGGGGCAGTGGCCGCCTCGTTTTTGTTTTATCGGCGGCCGGTTCGTGTCTGACCGCCCTTGACAAATACCGGCAAGCATTGTATAATACCATTTAATTCCATGATTCTGCTGTGAAAGGAACAACCCGCATATGAACGCCGACGGCGACACAGTCCCCCGACGAAATATCCATAAACGTGAATGAGATACAAGCAAGGCTTAGCGCGGCATCGCGTGGGGCTTTGCTTTTTTTGCGTGAATTTGCTTTTGCGGCACCGCCGCCCATTTATCAACCAAGGAGTGTCTTTTTGTGGAAAATCTTCCCGAACAAATCGTATTACAGCTCGTCTTTATTCTGCTGAACGCCTTTTTTGCCGGCTCGGAGATCGCGTTTCTCTCGCTGAATCCCGTTAAGCTGGGCAAACAGGCCGACGACGGCGACAAAACCGCCGCCGCGCTGCTCAAGGTCGTGGAAAACCCCAACAGCTTTTTGTCCGCCATTCAGGTGGCCATCACGCTGTCCGGCTTTTTAAGCGCCGCCTTCGGTACGGCCAACTTCTCCGGCTATTTAAGCTATTTCCTCGTAACTACGCTGCATTTGCCGCTGTCGGCGGGCGTGGCGGGGGTCATCTCCACCGTGGTGGTCACCGTCATCATCTCGTTTTTCTCCATCGCCTTCGGTGAGATGGTGCCCAAGCGCGTCGCCATGCAAAAGCCGATGCTGTTCGCCCGCCCCGCGCTGACCGTTATGCGGGTGATCCGCTTCTGCTTTGCGCCGATGATCGCCCTGCTGGGCGTTACGACCAACGGCTGTCTGACGCTGTTCGGCATGAAAACCGAGGCCGAGGACGGCGTTGCCAGCGAGGAGGACCTGCGCCTGATGGTGGAAAACAGCGGCGAGCAGGGCACCATCGCCCACGAGGAGCAGGAGTGGATCGAGAATGTGTTCGACTTCGGCGACATGACCGCCAGCGGCGCCATGACCCCGGAACCTGACGTTACAGCGTTCTCTTTGGAGGACACCAACGAGGAGATCCTGCAAACCATCCGCGAAACCGGCCTGAGCCGCTACCCCGTGTACGACGAGGATATCAACGATATCTGCGGTATTCTGAACGCCCGCGATTTCCTGCTGAACCTGCAGGGCAACGACCCCCAGCCGCTGAAATCCCTGCTGCGCCCGGCCTATTTTGTGCCCGAAAGCGTACACGCCGACCAGCTGTTTAAGGACATGCAGGCGCAAAAGCAGCACCTGGCCGTGGTTGTGGACGAGTACGGCGGCACGGCGGGCATTGTGACCATTGAGGACCTGCTGGAAGAGATCGTCGGTGATATTTTTGACGAGTTCGACCCCGCCGAGCCGAAGGACCTGACCGAAGTGGGCGAGGGCATCTGGCGCGTCAGCGGCAGTATGCGGGTGGAGGAATTTGCCGAGGAGCTGGACTTTACCCTGCCGGAGGACCGCGAATACGACACCGTAGCGGGCATGATTTTAAGCTGCCTGCCCTCCATCCCCGAGGACGGCACCACGCCGTCGGTGGAGACCTGCGGCATCCATTTTGATGTGCAAAGCATTGAGGACCGCAAAATTTTGTGGGCCGTGGCGCGCAAGATCGTGCCCGAAAAAGAGGACGAGGAATAATTCAGAAAAACAAAAAGGACGCGCAAGCGTCCTTTTTGTTTGTAAAAAAGTTCGTTTCCGGGATGTTTGTAGGGATGGGTCTTGACCCATCCGCACATCTGGCCGCGCGCAGCGCATAAAATCGCGCCGAATGGCGCGCGGTTTTCTCGCCGCGTCGTGCTTTTGGCAAGGCAGCACGGAACGGTCGAGACCGTTCCCTACAAATCAATTTACAGTTCGCATATGTTGCATAAAGTCAAAGAGGTTTTTTCAACAGTTTGAACAAAAAGGACGCGCAAGCGTCCTTTTTGTTTTATTCGGCTTTTTTGTTCAAGTTTAGCCCGTCTGCGCCGCACAGCAGGATAAGGGGCAAAAAATTAACGATGTAGCGGCTTCGGGCTTCCCACAGCAGCAAGAACAGCAGCAGCCCAAACACCGCCATGCGGCCCACGGCAAAATCGGCATCGCGGCGGCGGGCGGCGTTCAGGGCACCGACGGCGCACAGGATCCACAAGGCCAGCTGCCAGGCATCGGCCAGGGTGTACGGCCAGCGCACATGTTTGGCGCCCGGTATGATAAACGCCGTAAAGATATTTTGCGGGTTCACGCCGCCGTGGTTCAGCTTTTGCTGCACATAGCACAGGCCGTCGCTGCAAATGTAGCACAGCTTGCGCCCCAAATGCTGCAGTGTGCCACCCACGCCCATGCTGCACAAGCGCTGCCCGATGGTGCGCAGCGTAAAGTCCACGCGCTCGTCGTAGGTGGGGTAGGCCAGCGTCAGCTTGTAATCGTCATCGTTGTAACCGCCGTCGCCGTTCAGCCCCATCATGACCCAGTGGGTGTAGGGGATAGGTACGCCGTCGTAGCGGGGCAAGGCGGCTTTGGCGGCCTTGCTGCCCGCCGCCAGCAGTACGGCAAACAGCGCCAGAGACGCGGCAAAACCGCGAAGCATCGCTTTTTTGCCGGGTGTTTTGTACAGCAAAAAGTCCAGAACAAAGGCAACGGCCAAAATGGCGGCCGAAATTTTCAGCACCGCGGCGGCGGCCGTAAGCGCAAGAGCCAGCGCCTGCCAGCGGGCGGGCTTACTGCTTTGGCGGCCGCGCAGCCACGCCCACAGCGCGGCCGAAACCAGCGGCAGGGTGACGGTGTCGGTGTAGCAGATGGCACCGTAAAACAGCAGGGCGGGGCAGGTCAGGGCAAAGCAAAGGGCCAGCAGCCCGCGCTTTTTGCCCCACAAAAGGCAGGCACTTTGGTAGGTAAACCACTGCCCCGCGGCAATGCACAGGCAGCCGAACACCGTAAGTACGTTCATAAGCTGCTGTGCCCCCAGCGCATGGGCCACGGTAAACAGCCCGGCGTACAGCCACAGCAGGGCGGCGTTGTTGGGGTATAGCGCAAAATAATCCCCGGGGGGTGTGCCCTGCAAGACCAGTTCCTGCGCCTGACGGGCTACGATGGGGTAGTCCCAGCTGTCATTGGCACCGACACGCAGCGTCCAGCAAAGCAGCAGACAAAAGGCCGTATACACCGCCAAAATCAGCGGTGCCGCCAAGGGGTGCGGCTGCCACGGACGCTGCCATAATTTCGTTACAGCGTACAAAATAACAAGCCATACGGCGGCAAGCCCCACCATGTACACAGGGTTGATCTCAAGGGTGGGGTTGTTGTGGAAAATCGTCACCAGCACAGCGACGGCAGCCAAAAGAACCCCCCACAGGGCTTGAAAACAGCGATAGAGTTTCATGGGCAGCTCCTTGATCGGTACGGTTTACGCCTTCGGGAAGGTCACCTTGATGACCGTTCCGCTGCCGACCTGGCTTTGCAGGTCGATGCGGGCGTCGTGCAAAAGGGCAATGTGCTTGACGATTGCCAGCCCCAACCCCGTGCCGCCGGTGGCCTTGCTGCGGCTTTTGTCCACGCGGTAGAACCGTTCAAACACGCGGGATTGGCTGTCCTGCGGGATGCCGATGCCGTTATCCTCCACAATCAGGTAGGGGCAGCCGTCCGCGCCCGTGCCGCAGCGCAGCTCCACATGGCCGCCCGGCTGGTTGTAGCGTATGGCGTTGTCGCACAAATTGGTTGCCAGCTCGCCCAGCAGGTCGCGGCTGCCGTGCACGACGGCGGGCTTGGCGTCGTATTGCAGGGTGATGTAGGCGCGGCGGGCGTTCACCGTCATGGTCTGTGCA
Organism: uncultured Gemmiger sp.; assembly: GCF_934561205.1. Classification (GTDB taxonomy): domain Bacteria; phylum Bacillota; class Clostridia; order Oscillospirales; family Ruminococcaceae; genus Gemmiger. The sequence goes on from NZ_CAKTFU010000011.1 coordinate 35,472, forward strand.
ATTTCCCTGACCAGCGCCGCCAGATCGACATTCTGCATCTCTACGGGCTGCTCGTTGCGGTGGGCGGCCTGGTTGCTGTCCAGCTCGCTCAGCTGCAAAATGTCGCTGACCAGCGCGATCATGCGCAGCGCCTCCTTGTGGATGCGCGCCGCAAAGCCGGGGATATCCTCCGGTTTGGCCATGCCGCTTTCGATCAGCTCGGCGTAGCCGGAAATGCTCGTCAGCGGGGTTTTCAGCTCATGGCTGACGTTGGCCGTAAACTCGCGGCGCATCGTCTCATTGTCCTCGCGCAGCTTGCGGTCGCTCTGCACGGTGCGCGCCAGCGGGATCAATTCCTCATAGGGCACATCGGCCTCGATGGTGTCAAGGCTTTCGGCCATGCGGGTGATGGGCTGCACCAGCCGATAGGTCATGGCGCGGCTGACGACGGCCGCACCCGCCAGGATCAGCAGCAGGGCCAGGCCGATCAGCGGCAGGGTGTTCATGCCGACGCCCCAGATGTTGGCCACGTCCTGCCCGACGCGCAGCACCTGCACGCCGTTCGGCGTGTCCAGCCGCAGGGCAAAATAGCGGCTCTCGACGCCCAGCGTGGCGCTGGTGCGGGTGGCCGTGCCCGTGCCGTTTTGCAGCGCGGCCTGTACTTCGGGGCGGTCGGCGTGGTTGGGCAGCTGCTGCGAGAAATTGTCGTACAGAACCGTGCCGTCCTGCGCGATCAGCGTAAAGCGCAGCGGCTGGTTTTGCGGCAGGCGGGCGGGCAGGTCGGCGGCGTCGCCGTCAAATTCGGCGGCCACGGCAGCCCCGACGCTTTGCAGGTACTGATCCACGCGGTGGGCGTAAATTTGGCGGTACAGCACCGTGCAGAGCAAAAAGGTCAGCGCAACGCAAAAAACATTGACCCACATCATGGCGCTGCGGTAGCGGCGGCGCATACTTTGCGGGGCCTTGCCGGTGTCAGTCATCGTTGCCCTCCATGGTCAGCTTGTAGCCCACCTTGCGCACCGTGCGGATGGCGTCCCCCGCCGCGCCCAGCTTCTGGCGCAGCGTGCGAACGTGCATGTCGATGGTGCGGGATTCCAGCAGGTCGTCGGTGTCCCAGACTTCCTTCATGATGCGCTCGCGGGCCAGGACTTCTTCGGGGTGCTCCAAAAACAGATGCAGCAGCGCAAATTCTTTATAAGTAAGCTCCACGGGGGCACCGGCGGCGCGGACGGTGCGGGAGGTATCGTCCAGCTCGATCTCGCCGAATTGCAGCAGGTGGTTGGGCGCGGGGGCGGCGGCCGCACTGCGGCGCAGCACCGCCTTTACGCGGGAAATAAACTCCATCACGCCGAAGGGCTTGCACAGGTAGTCGTCCGCGCCGTGGTCCAGCCCCTTGACGACGTCGATCTCGCCGGTTTTGGCGGTGACCATAATGACAGGCACGCGGCTGTACGCGGCGTCGGCGCGCAGCTTGCCCAGAATCTGGTAGCCGTCCTCGTCGGGCAGCATGACGTCCAGAATGACCAACTCCGGCGTGGTATCGCGCAGCATCGCCCAAAAATGGGCGGCGTCCTCGCAGCCGCGGGCGTCGAACCCGTTGGATTGCAGCGCGTATTCTTCCAGTTCGCGGATGCCGGAATCGTCCTCAACGATCAGAATCATGATACAAAGTCCTCCTCTATAAAACAATGTGCCGCCCTCCGGCGCGTTTCGTCAGGTCGTACCCTTGGAAAATAGCGGCCCGGCGGCGGCACACGGTATGGTATTTACGCTTCGTTTTCGGTTTTTTCGGTGTCCTCCGCGCCGGCATAGACCTCCGGCTCAAAGGTGTAGCGGTCACGGTATTTCTCGTAGCGGCGTTCAAATTTAACGTCTTCGCCGTGCTTTACGGCATTGAGGTATTCGTGGGTGTCAAACTTATCCAGCGAAACCTCGATCATGGCAACGGCAATGTTGGAGCAATGGTCGGCGATGCGCTCGTAGTTGGTCAGCAGGTCGTCCAGCACAAAGCCGTACTCGATGCTGCACGCGCCCGCCTGCAGGCGCATAATGTGGCGGCTCTTGACCTCGCGCACCAGACCGTCCACGACTTCCTCCAGCGGCTCGATTTTTTTTGCCGCGTAGACGTCGTTTTTCTGGAAAGCATCCACCGTGCGGTTTACGATATCTTGCACAGCCGCCTCCAGAACGCTCAGGTCATTGAGGGCTTCCTCGCTGAATTGTATCGACTTATCGCGAATTTCCCGCGCCGCCTTGATGAGGTTGACGGCGTGGTCGCTGACGCGCTCGAAGTCACCGATGGTGTGCAGCAGCGTGTTGACGGTGCGGTTATCGTCCTGCGAGAGGTGCTTGGCGCTCAATTTGACAAGGTAGGTGCCCAGCACGTCCTCGTAGTGGTCGACGGCGTCCTCCTTGCGGGTGACCTCGTCGGCGATGGCGTCGTTCCAGACGCGGGTCGTGGACATGGCCTGCAAAAGCGCCGTGCGGCAGATCTCGGCCATATCGCCGCCCACCAGCATCGCGCGGCCGACGGCGACGGACGGGGTGGTCAGCAGACGTTCGTCCAGCAGGGAGTGCTGCTCGCCGCTGTCGGTGGGGGAGTCGGGCACGGTCATGATGGCCAGGCGTTCCAGCACGCGGTTGAAGGGCAGCAGGATCGCGGTGGTGACCAAGTTGAACACGGTGTGCACAATGGCGATGCCGAAGGTGTTGGCGGTTTCGTTAAAGAAGCTGAAGCCGATGACGGCGTTCAGGCCGTAGAACCCCAGCAGGAACACCACGGTGCCGATGAGGTTGAAATACAGGTGGACAAAGGCGGTGCGCTTGGCGTTTTTGTTGGCGCCCGCGCTGGAGATCAGCGCCGTGACGGTGGTGCCGATGTTCTGACCCATGATGATGGGCACGGCGGCGGAAAAGGTGACCGCCCCCGTGGAGCAGAGCGCCTGCAAAATACCCACGCTGGCCGAGCTGGATTGCAGCACCGCGGTAAGCACGGCACCGGCAATGACGCCGAGAATGGGGTTTTTGAAGCTGAGGAACAGCTGCATGAACCACGGTTCGTCGGCAAGGGGGCTCATGGCGGAGGACATGATGCCCATGCCGCTCATCAAAATGGCGAAGCCCAGCATAATTTTGCCCACGCCGCGGCGGCGGTCCTTGCCGAAGGTGTACAGCCAGATGCCGATAAAGCCCAGAATGGGGCTCCACGCGTTGGGGTTGAGCATCCGGGTGATAAAGCTGTCCCCCTCCAAACCGGAAAGCGAGAGCAGCCAGCCGGTGACGGTGGTGCCCACGTTGGCGCCCATGATGACGCCGATGGCCTGGTGCAGTTCCATCAAACCGGAGTTGACGAAACCGACGGCCATAACGGTGGTGGCACCGCTGGACTGAATGACCGCCGTGACGGCCATGCCGAGCAGCAGCGCGCGCACGGGGGAGGCGGTCATGGTGGACAAGATGCCCTGCAGCTTGCTGCCGGCGGTTTGTTCCAGCGATTTGCCCATAAGGTCCATGCCGTACAGGAACATCGCAATGCCGCCCATCAGGGTAAACACATTAAAAATGGTCATGGGAAGTATACACATCCGTTCTTTTTCATACTGGGCGGAAACACACAGGCTTGCCGCACCCTATACCAGTTTCTATTATATAGGATGTCCCCGCCGGTTTGCCATCATGCCAAGGTAAAGTGTTTGTAAAATTTATGTAAAACGGCCGTGCGTAAGGCAGCGTTTTGTAAAAAACATGCGCAGCCGCCCGACTGCCGAAAAAACATCTTTGCGTTTATGTAGTCTTTGCGACCTATCGATTGGTTTGTAGGGAACGGTCTTGACCGTTCCGTGCTGCCTTGCCAAAAGCACGACATGGCGGGAAAACCGCGCGCCATTCGGCGCGATTTTATGCGCTGCGCGCGGCCAGATGTGCGGATGGGTCAAGACCCATCCCTACAAATCTTCCGGAAACAGACTTTTTCTACAAGGTGACTGCCTCCCCTCCGCACCGCAGCGACCTTATCTCTGCGGCATATTGCGCCGAAGTTATCCACAATGTATATCGGTTATCCACGTTGAAAATGTTGAAAACTCTGTGGAAAGTGTGGAAAACTCCCCCACTTATGCACGGCCTGTACGATGCAAGGGCAAAAAATCGGTGGAAAACCCCGAAAATCCGCTGTGGAAATTCTGCGCTTTTCGACGGGAAACTGTTGCACTCCCCACGGGAAAATGTTAAAATAGGGTATTAGTAGGAATTTACCATAGGCAAAACCGCAAGGAGGATTTTTCCGTATGGATTGGGTCGATAAACTGGAACGCCGCTTCGGTCGGCTGGCCATTCCGCAGCTGGTCAACGGGCTGCTGGTCGGGCAGCTGATGGCCGGGCTGGTCGTGCTGCTGATCAACCGCAATTTTGCATCGTACATCGTTTTAAGCCGCGCCGCGCTGCTGCACGGGCAGGTGTGGCGGCTGGTCACGTTTTTGTTCCAGCCCATCTGGCTGGGCGGCGTGTTCGGCATTTTGAACCTGCTGTTTTATTTCTGGATCGGCAACGCACTGACCCGCCTGTGGGGCGATTTCCGCATGACGGTGTTCCTTGTGCTGGGTATGCTGGGCGCATGGGCAAGCTGCCTGCTGGTGGGCTACGCCACGCCCGACGCCATTTTTATGAGCATGCTGTTCGCTTACACCTGGCTTTGGCCGGAGCAGACCGCCCTGCTTTTTGGCGTTATTCCGTTCAAAATGAAGTATCTTGGCTGGCTGGAGCTGTTTTTCTGGGCCGTCAGCTTTGTTACGGGCAGCGTTGCCGCCAAACTCAGCCTGGTGCTGGGGCTGGCGGGTTTCCTGGCCTTCTACGGCAAGGAACTTGTCGACTGGTGCAAGGATACCGCCAGCGCGCAAAAGCGCCGCCGCGACTGGGAAAACCGCAACCGCTAATTTATTTACAGAAAGGTTGAGCTTATTATGAAACTGATCACCGCTATCGTCAATAAAGAGGATTCCCGCGCTGTCTGCCACGACCTGCTGAAGCAGAAATTCTACGTCACCCGCCTGTCCACCACCGGCGGTTTCCTGATGGCCGGCAACATGACCCTGCTCATCTGCACCGAGGACGAGCGCGTGGACGAGTGCATCGGCATCATCTCCAACTGCTGCAAGCAGCGCACCGAGATCGTGCCCGGCACCGCCACAATGGGTCTTGGCATCGAGAGTGCCATGCCCATGCAGGTGACTGTGGGCGGCGCAACCATTATGGTGACCAACGTCGAGCGCTTTGAAAAGCTGTGATGCTGGAACGTCTGGCCGGTAACACGGCCTTAAAAGCCGAGCTGGGCGCGGCCCTGCGCGGCGGACGGCTGCCCCATGCCATTTTGCTGGTGGGCGAGCCGGGCTGCGGCGCGGGCTTTGCCGCGCGCTGTTTGGCGGCGGACTACCTGTACCCGCAGGGCGGCGCCCACGCCGAGGCCGTTTTGAACGGCACCGACAGCGAGTGCGTCAGCCTGCGCGGCAGCGGCAAAAGCGGGGGTATCCCCGTGGACGACGTGCGCGCCATGCGGGAAAAGATCCAACATTCGGCGCTGAGCACCGACGCCGCGGGCCGCGTGATGTTTATTTACGGCGCGCAAAACCTGAACGGCACCCAAGGCTCGGCGGCCAACGCCCTGCTGAAAATTCTGGAGGAGCCGCCCGCCGACGTGCTGTTTTTGCTGACCGCGCCCAGCGCCGCCACCGTGCTGCCGACCATTCGCAGCCGATGCGCGGCCTACACAGTCGCGCCCGTCCCCGCCGACGAATGCTGCGCTTTGCTGGGCAGCCGCGGCTTGCCCGCACCCTTGGCGCAGGAGCTTTCCTTTTTATATGAGGGGCACATCGGCAAGGCGCTGCAGGTGTTTGCCGACGCCGACACCCGCGCCCTTTTGGCCGACGCCAAAAAGCTGCTGGGCCACGCCGCGCAGCAGGATACCTACCGCGCCCTGGCACTTTTGACGGGGTACGAGAAAAACCGCGAGGGCTTTGCCGCGCTGCTGTGGCAACTGGAGCAGCTGTGCAGCGCCGTGCTGCGCCGCCCCGCCTACGGGGCGGACGCCTGCGGGGGGCTGAAACCCGCCGCTGCCGCCGATGCTTTGCAGGCGGTTTACAGCGCCAAAAAAGACTTGTCCGCCAACGGCAACCTGAAGCTGATTCTGGCGGTTCTGGCGGCGGATCTGGGCAAAGCGGCACACCAATGAGCTGTCTGACAAAAACTCTTGTAGGCACGGCTACTATGCCGCCCGCCGCAGCCGTCCCGATCATGCGGTATAACGGGTAAACTGTACGGGACGCATATATGCGTCCCCTACAAACCTGCCGAAAAAGGTGAAGTTTTAGTTTTAACAGACTGGTAGGGGCGAGCATTGCTCGCCCGTGCCCGTTTGCCTTGTAAGAAAACCACAAAAAATGCGATGCTGCGCCAAATTGGCGGGCGACCGATGGTCGCCCCTACACATACCATAAACCACGCTGCCGCGCCGAACGGCGCGCTATTTCCCGATACATCTATCCTATTTCAGATTTGCAAAAAGGAATACCCAATGAAAGTTATCTCTGTTAAATTCAAAGAAAACGGCCGGGCGTACTATTTTGACCCCGGCGCGTTCACCGTCACCGAGGGCGATTACGTCATCGTGACCACCGCCCGCGGCACCGAATGTGGCGAGGTCGTGCGCGGCCTGCACGAGGTGCCCGGCTTCTCGCGCGAGGTCAAGCCGGTCATCCGCGTGGCCGACGCCGTGGACGTGCGCCGCATGCGCCAAAACCGCGTGGACGTGCAGCAGGCCTACACCGTGTGTGAGCAGCGCATCGCCGCGCACAACCTGCAGATGAAACTCGTCGACGCCGAGTACACGCTGGACCGCAGCAAGCTGGTGTTTTACTTTACCGCCGACAACCGCGTGGATTTCCGCGAGCTGGTCAAGGACCTGGCCGCGCAGTTCCACACCCGCATTGAGCTGCGCCAGATCGGCGTGCGCGACGAAAGCAAGATGCTGGGCGGGCTGGGCATCTGCGGGCAGCCGTTCTGCTGCAGCCGCTTTTTGAAAAATTTCCAGCCTGTGTCCATCAAAATGGCCAAGGAACAGGGCCTGAGCCTGAACCCCGCCAAGATCAGCGGCTCCTGCGGGCGGCTGATGTGCTGCCTTGCCTACGAGCAAAAAAGCTACGAATACCTAAATTCCATCACGCCGCAGGTGGGCAGCGTGGTGCGCACGCCTGACGGTGAGGGCACCGTCATTGAGGCAAACCCTGTGGCGGGCACGCTGAAAGTGCGTTCCAACGTTGAAATTCTGGCGCCGCGCGTCTATAAGCTGACCGACTGCGTCTATTTGCGCGGCGGCAAGCGCGCCCCCAAAGCCCCCGACCCCGACATGGATTGATGCGCGGCAAAAATTCCTGCCGCGAACACTTGCATCCCCCGCCGTTTTATGATAAAATACTTGTAACATAGTGGGCTTGCCCGCCGTGTGCCGTACCGGGAAGCAGCCGTGCAGGGCCGGTAAGGGTACTTGAATCAGCACGGAGATAAGGAGTATCACGATGGCTCATACTGTTTCTAGCGAGTGCGTTGCTTGCGGTGCATGTGTTGACGCTTGCCCCGTCGGTGCAATCAGCATGGAGGACAAGGCTGTGGTCGACGCTGCTTCCTGTGTCGATTGCGGCGCCTGCGAGGGCGTTTGCCCCACCGGTGCTATTCAGCCGGAATAAGCTGACAAAGCATTCCCGTGCGGTCGAAAGACCGCACGGTTTTTTGTTTGTACGGAAAACCGCGCAATTCCCACGGCGGGAACTGCGCGGTTTTGTTGTACTTTTTTACGTTCTGCCGCTTTTTTGCAGCCAGTCGTACAGCGCGGCGGCGGCAGGCTGGCCGGGCGCACTGGCGGTCCCCAGTGTGCCGAAGGTCGCACAGCTGCCGAACGCTCCGCCGCAAAAGCGGGTGACTTCGCCCAGTTTGCCCATGCTCATTGTCAGAAAATGGCCGTCGGGGCAGGCGTCGGCGGCCTGTGCCGTGGCCTGCAAAAGCCGTGCGGCGTCGGCGGCGGTGTGCGGCATGACCGCCAGCTTGGCGATATCCGCCCCCGCGCGCTGCATGGCCAGCAGCGTTTCGGTCATGGCATCGGTGGCGGGGGTCACATCAAAATGGTGCTCGCTGAAAATGATCCGCACGTTTTTTTCGTGGGCGGCTGCCAGCAGCGCGGCGCGGTGGGCGGCGGCGGGCAGCCATTCAATGTCCAAAAAGTCCATGCCGCCCGCTTGCAGCAGCTGCAGGCAGGCATCGCGGTAGGCGTCGGGCGTAAAGGGCGCTTCGCCCCCCTCGGCGGCGGTGCGTATCGTGACGATCAGCGGCTTGTGCAGCGCGGCACGCACCGCACAAAGGGCGTCGGTATAGCTTTCGCGCGGGAGTGGGTCCAGGCGCAGCTCGGCCAGCTCGGCAAAGGGGCTGGCCTCGGCGGCGGCGGTCTGGGCGCGCAGCGACATTAAATCGCGGGCAAACAGCGGCACGATGATGCGCGGCCGCGTGGGCGAAAACTCCATATCTCGGACAGTCAGCATACAAACCCCTTACTTGATATCCTTCGCCGCCGCCAGCAGCAGCTCGTAGGCTTTGTCAAAGCCCAGCTTGCCGGTGTTCAGCGTCAGGTCGTAGTTGCGGCTGTCGGCGTACTGCCGCCCGGTGTAGCGGGTGCAATAGTCCTGCCGGGCGCGGTCCACGGCGACCATATCCTTCTCGATCTGGTCGCGGGTGGCGTCGGGCATCAGCTCCTGCATGTGGCGGATGCAGAAATATTTGTCCGCATGTACAAAAACGCGCAGTGTGTGGTCAAATTCGCGCAGGATATAGTCGGCGTTGCGTCCCACAATGACGCAGCTTTCATGCTCGGCCAGCTGGCGGATGGCTGCCACCTGCGCGTTCCACAGCTCCTCGCTCAACGGGCGGCTGTAAAAGTTGAACAGGCTTTGGGTAAAGCCGAACTCGTGGGGGACGCGCTCGTCCCATTGGCGCACCTGCGCGGGGGAGAGGTGCGCGCTGGCCTTGGCGGTTTGCAGAATAATGTCGCGGTCGTAGTATTCAATGCCCAGCTCCTGCGCCAGGCGCCGCCCCAGCGTGCTGCCCCCGGCACCGAAATCGCGGGCGATGGTGATAATGCGTCGCATAAAATGACCTCCCTTTATAACAGGCAAATAAATTTCTTACCCCTATTGTAACAAAATCTACGGCAAATGCAAGTGTAGGTGTTCGTCAAATTTCAGCAAATATTGTACAAGTTTCCACAAAAATATAGACAAAGTGTTCAAACGATGATACAATATAGCCAGTATGGGGCGCAGCGTCCCCGCAAGTAAGGAGAATTTGAAGTGAAACTGAACAACCGCCGCACCATTTTGGTGGGTCTGGCGTTTTTGTCCATCTGTACGTTCTGGCAGATGTACGACAGCGTCATGACCTTGATTTTGACCGACACCTTCAAGCTGAACGAGACCTTCGCCGGTGCCATCATGGCGGCGGATAACGTACTGGCGCTGTTTTTGCTGCCGTTTTTTGGTGCGCTGTCCGACAGGACCACCACAAAAATCGGCCGCCGTATGCCGTTTATTGTGGGCGGCACGGCAGCTGCCGCCATTTTGATGAACCTCATCCCCCTGCTGGACGACCGCTACGCCGCCAACCCCGCGCCGGGCACGCTGGTGCTGTTTATTGTGGTGCTGGGTCTGCTGCTGGTTTCCATGGGCACCTACCGTTCGCCGGCGGTCGCCCTAATGCCCGACGTCACCCCCAAGCCGCTGCGCAGCCGCGCCAACGCCATCATCAACCTGATGGGTGCCGTGGGCGGCATTTTGTACCTGGGCCTGGCGGCGGTGCTGTACCCCGCGTCCAAAACCAAGGGGCTGGCGCACGTCAGCTACCGCCCGCTGTTCTTTATTGTGTCGATGATCATGGTCACGGCGGTGCTGATTTTGTACCTGACCATCAAGGAACCCAAGCTGCAGGTGGAAAACCAAAAGCTGGAGGCGGCGCACCCCGAATGGAACCTTGCCGCCGATGACGGCACCGGCCACGAGGTTTTGCCCGCGCCCGTCAAGCGCAGCCTGACCTTTTTGCTGATTTCCATCTCGCTGTGGTTTATCGGCTATAATGGCGTTACAACGTGGTTTACCAAGTATGTCGAGGCCGTCATGGGCGAGGGGTTGGGCGGTGCGTCCACCTGCTTGCTGGTCGCCACGGCGGGCGCGATCGTGTCGTACATTCCCATCGGCGCGCTGGCTGCCAGGATCGGCCGCAAGCGTACCATCCAGTGCGGCATTGTGCTGCTGGCCACCTGCTTTATGCTGGGCTACCTGCTTACGACGATGTACTCCTCCATCCAGCCCATCATGTATGTGGTGTTTGCGCTGGTGGGTCTGGCGTGGGCGGCCATCAACGTCAACTCGCTGCCCATGGTCGTGGAGATGTGCCGCGGCAGTGATATCGGCAAGTTTACGGGGTATTATTACACCTTCTCGATGGCGGCGCAGGTCGTTACGCCCATTGTGGCGGGCAGCCTGATGCGCGCCATTGACTACCGCGTGCTGTTCCCGTATGCCGCGACCTTTGTGGCACTGAGCTTTGTGACGATGTGCTTTGTGCGCCACGGCGACACCAAGGCCGAGGCCAAAAAGGGTCTGGAAGCCTTTGAGGACATGGATTGATTTTGGGGTAGGATAGAAAATAAACTAGGGGGGCGGCCGATGGCCGCCCCCTCAGCTTGTAGAAAAAGCCTGTTTCCGGAAGATTTGTAGGGATGGGTCTTGACCCATCCGCACATCTGGCCGCGCGCAGCGCATAAAATCGCGCCGAATGGCGCGCGGTTTTCTCGTTGTGTCGTTCTTTTGGCGAGGCGGCACGGAACGGTCAAGACCGTTCCCTACAAACCATTCGATAGGTCGCAAATGCTGCATAAAGTCAAAGAAGGTTCTTCGACAGCCTAAAGGGGGGCGGCCGATGGCCGCCCCCCCCTGCGTTTGCTGTACACCCGTTTTGTCAGGCTTTCTTTTTGATAAACCGCCCCAGCAGTTTTTCCAGCATACTGAAAATCTCCCGCAGGTTCAGTGCGCAGACCGCCGCCGTGATGACAATGACCGGCAGCACCCAATGCTCGACATTGAACATAAACCAGATTTCGCCCAGCACCAGGGCCAGGTTCAAAAGCAGCCACGCAGGGTGGAAATCCATATCCAGCAAGCCGCGCGTGGAGTAGGCGCGCAGAATAAACACCAGCATCAGGCTGATGAAGCTGGCGGGGGTCACGCCCCAGGGGCCGAACCACTGAATGAACAGGTAGTTCAAAATCAGGTTGACCACCGCGCCGCACAGCATCGTGACCAGCGAACCGGTGCTGCGCTTGTACACCACATAGATGCTGTTCAAAAACTGGTTCAGGCAGGTGCACATGGAGCAGAGCGTCAGGAACGGCACAAAAGTCCATGCCTCGAAGTAGCTGGCCTTGAAGATGCGCATCATAGGCTGGCACAGCATAATGATGCCCGCCACGCCGCAGAACATGACGCTGGCGTAAATGCGGAACACCTTGCTGAAAAACACCTGACGGTCGGCTTCCTCGGTCACGGCGGAAAGCTGCCACGCCTCGTAGAAGATCGTGCCCAGAATGGTGATGACCTGCGGCAGAAAATACCCCGCCGACAACAGCCCCACCCAGTGGTTGCCGCTGCGGCCTTCGTACCCCTCGCACAGCGCCTGCACAAAAAACATGTCGCTGGCGTTGATGATCCAAAAGCTGATGGACGCGGGGATCATGGGCAGGCAGTAGCGCAGCATGTCCTTCCACAGCGGCAAATCAAACGATTTAACGTCAAAATATTGGTAGCATTTGCCGGCAAAAAAGACAAACACCATACTGGTCAGGTCTGCCATGGCGTTGGCCAGCAAAAAGCCGGTGGCGCCCATTTTGAACACCGTCAAAAAAACAAGGTAGTAGATAAGCAAACTGAGCGTTGTCAGAACACCGTCCAGCGCCACAAGGCGGTTGAGCAGCCGCGAACGGATAAACTGCGTACACAGCGTGCGCAGGCAGCTGGCCAGCACGCAAAGGTACAAAAACGGCAGGTATTCGGCGGCGTTGGGTATCAGCCGAACCAGCGGCATGGCCAGCAGCAGCAGGCAGAAGCCGGCGCCGATGGTGGCCGCGCCGTTGACAAAGACGCTGTCCTTATTGATCGATTTGTCCAGCCCGAAGCGGATGACCGCATACGCCACGCCCAGGCTGACGACGGGGATCAGCAGGTTGGTGGCCTGCTGCAGCAGGCTGGAAACGCCCATGATGTCGGGGGTGTCCAGCGCGTAGCTGAGGTAGGGGCGGATAAAAAAGCTGAGCAGCTTGGAGCTGAAGTTGGAAATGGCAAACAGCAGGGTATTGCTCATCAGCGTTTGATATTTTTTGTGCGAAGATGCCACGGCAATGCTCCTTTATACATGGTAGGGTGGGGGATGGTTCGGGGAAGTGTGCCGCTACCCCAATTTCAGCAGGCGTTGGCGCTGCTTGTAATCGGGCAGCACGGCGGCCACCGCCGCCCAGAAGGCGGGGCTGTGGTCGGGGTGGGCGAAGTGGCAAAACTCGTGTACCACAACATATTCCTGCGCGGCAGGGGGCATGACACAAAGCCGCCGCGCAAAGGCCAGTGTGCCGGTTTTCAGGCTGCAGGAGCCCCAGCGGGTGCTCATGTCGCGCACGGCAATTTTGGGCATCTGCCCGCAGGGGCAGGTGGCCGCAAACTGTGGATAGTATGCGCGGCACAGCGCGGTCATATGGGCCAGCGCGTCCGCTTTTGGCGGTAATGCGTCGTTTTGCTGCTGTTCGGCAGCGGCGCGGCGGGCGGCGCGGGCCTGTGCGGCGCGCACCCAATCGGCGCGCGAGGCCACAAAGGCGTCCACCCATTTTACCGCCAGACGTGTGGGGGCGCTGGCGGCAACCGAGCCGTCCGCCCGCACACGCAGGTTGATGTTGCGCACCCGCCGCCGCGTCAGCGTGTAGGCGATGCCCGCAGAGACCCGCTGTTCTGCCATACAAACCCCTTTCGTTTTGAACATTGTACTCGCTTTTTTTGCATTATGCAAGCGGAATTATCGCCGCAGGCTCTGCACATACTGGCGCGGGGTCTGGTTGTACTCCGCCTTAAAGGCGCGGTAAAAGTTGGCGTAATCGCCAAAGCCGCAATACTGGCAAACCTCGTTGGGCAGCACGCCGCCTGCTAAAAGCTGCTTGGCGTTCAGCAGGCGTTTTTGCAAAATATAGCGATGCACCGTGGTTCCAACCTGCGCGTCGAACTTGCGCAGCAGGTGATATTTGCTGATAAAAAACTTTTCGGCCAAAAGATCCAGCGTCAGCGGCTCGTTGTAGTGCTGGTTGATGTAGTGCAGCACGGCGTCCACGACCTGGTCGCTGGTGCCCGCGGGGTGGATGTCGGCGCGGTCGGCGGCGGCGCGGTTCAGCCCGACCAGCAGCTCCATCAGGGCGCCCTGCGCCAGCAAGTCGCTGCCGTAGTCCTGCTGTGCCTTGGCGGCGCACAGGCGTTCGACGGTGCTGCGCAGCTGCGCGCCCGATGTGCCCGGCAGACGGATCAGGTTGGTGTGGCCGGGCACGCTGGTGTCAAAGCAGCGGGTCAGGCTGGTGCGCGGGGTGGACAGGCTTTCCAGATAGGAGCGCCGAATCCACAAAACGATGCGCTCATACGCGTCGGCATCGGTGGCGATGCGCGCCTGATGCAGCTCCAGCGGGCTGATGAGCATCCAGTCGCCGGGGCGCACGCGGTAGATCTGGTTTTCGACGATGTATTCCACGCGGCCGCGCAGCAGCAGGTAGATCTCGTAAAAATCGTGGTGGTGCAGCTCGACCTCGTTCATATAAGCCGAGTGGTAGCGGTAGACCTCATAGTCCGGCGCGATCATCGACTGCCGCGTGGTGTAGGGGTTGAAGTTGGAGGAGGACATAGGACACCTCGTTGGGAGAGTTGAAAATTGAGAGTGGGAATGAGTAGGGGCGGGGCATGCCCCGCCCGCGATTTTGCGGTTACAACAGCATAACGGGCAAACGGCATTAGCGGCTTCCCCTTTTGGGGGAAGCTGTCACCGCAGGTGACTGATGAGGGGGGCAGCTGCCGGATGGTTTCCCCTCATCCGGCGCGCAAGCGCGCCACCTTCCCCCCAAGGGGAAGGCTCAGACTGTCGATAAACCTAACAAGATGATTGCGAACTCTCGGTAGGTTTGTAGGGAACGGTCTCGACCGTTCCGTGCTGCTTTGCAAAAAGCACGATATATCGGGAAACCACGCGCCATTCGGCGCGATTTTATGCGCTGCGCGCGGCCAGATGTGCGGATGGGTCAAGACCCATCCCTACAAATCTTCCGGAAACAGGATTTTTCTACAAGCTGGGCTTCCCCTTTTGGGGGAAGCTGTCACCGCAGGTGACTGATGAGGGGGCAGCTGCCGGATGGTTTCCCCTCATCCGGCGCGTTCCGCGCCACCTTCCCCCCAGGGGGAAGGCTTCCCCTTACGGCAGGTTCAACCCGCATTTTCCGCCCCAAAACCCTTATTATTTCCTAAAATTCATTTTAGCGCAATTTTTGCAATTTTTCAAGCAACTACGGCCATTTTAACGAAAAAAATTGCGCGGTATACTATAAATATAGCGGGCACAAAACTGCCCACAGGGTTTAGAGCAGCCAAGGCGCTGCCGCGATTATAAAAAAGGAGAGCTACCACTATGCAGATGAATGCCGCTTCTATCGTAAACCAGAAAGCCGAGTGGGAAAAGCTGGGCGTTAAGCTGCCCAAGTTCGACCACGCCGCCATGACCGCCGCCACCAAGGAGCACCCCATCTGGGTCCACTTCGGTGCGGGCAATATCTTCCGCGGCTTTATTGCCGCCCTGCAGCAGCGCCTGCTGAACGAGGGTCTGGCCGACCGCGGCATCATTGCGGCCGACACCTTCGACTACGACATCATTGACAAGATCTACACCCCGTTCGACAACCTGACCATGAACGTCACCCTCAACCCGGACGGCACCACCAGCCGTGAGATCATCGGTTCTGTGGCCGAGGGTCTGCGCGCCGATTCGTCCGACGCCGAGATGATGGCTCGCTTCAAGGCCATCTTCACCGATCCCAGCCTGCAGATGATCTCCTTCACCATCACCGAGAAGGGCTACGCCCTGTACCGTCCCGACGGCAGCCTGATGCCCGTTGTGCAGGCCGACATTGACGAAGGCCCCGCCCACGCCCGCCATGCCATGAGCATGGTCGCCGCCCTGCTGCTGGAGCGCTTCAACGCCGGTGCGTACCCCCTGGCCGTCGTCAGCATGGACAACTGCTCTCACAACGGCGAAAAGCTGCAGTCCAGCGTCATGACCGTTGCCAAGGCCTGGCTGGAAAAGGGCTACGTCGGTCAGGATTTCATCGACTACCTCAGCGATGAGAGCAAGATCGCCTTCCCCTGGTCCATGATCGACAAGATCACCCCGCGCCCCCACAAGATCGTGGAGGAGCAGCTGGTTGCCGACGGCATCGAGAATATGCAGCCCATCGTCACCGGCAAGAACACCTTCATTGCCGCGTTCGTCAACGCCGAGCGCCCGCAGTATCTGGTCGTTGAGGACAAGTTCCCCAACGGCCGCCCCGCGCTGGAAAAGGCCGGCGTCTACATGACCGACCGCGACACCGTCAACAAGACCGAGCGCATGAAGGTCACCACCTGCCTGAACCCCCTGCACACCGCCATGAGCGTTTACGGCTGCATGCTGGGCTACACCCTGATCTGCGACGAGATGAAGGACGCCGACATCGTCGCCCTCATCAAGCGTCTGGGCTATGTCGAGGGTCTGCCCGTTGTCGTTGACCCCAAGATCATGAGCCCCAAGGCGTTCATCGACGAGGTCGTTGAGCAGCGTCTGCCCAACCCCTTTATGCCCGACGCACCCCAGCGTATCGCCACCGATACCTCCCAGAAGGTCGGCATCCGCTTTGGCGAGACCATCAAGAGCTATGTCGCCGAGGGCCGCGATCTGAACACGCTGGTGTCCATTCCTCTGGCCATCGCCGGTTGGCTGCGCTACCTGCTGGCCATCGACGACAACGGCAACGCCTTTGAGGTTTCCGCCGACCCGCTGAAGGACGACCTGCAGGCCAAGCTCGCCGGTATCGAGTTCGGCAAGCCCGAAACCGTCACCGACCAGCTGGACGGCATCCTGTCCAACGCTTCCATCTTCGGCAGCGACCTGACCAAGACTGTGCTGGCTGACAAGATCAAGGCATACTTCAAGGCAGAGATCGCCGGTGCCGGTACTGTCCGCAAGACCCTGCACGACGCCCTGAACGGCTGATAAGACAACACAGGACCCCGCGCCGCCCGGCGGCGTACAATCAGATAAACGAAATTCATAAAATAAAAGGAGGCCCCTATGCCAATGCAAATGGGTTGGCGCTGGTACGGTGAGGGCAACGACCCCATCACCCTGCGCGACATCAAGCAAATCCCCGGTGTTACCAGCATCGTCTGGGCGCTGCATCACAAGATGCCCGGCGAAATCTGGGAGGAGTCCGAAATCAAGGAAGTTATGGACCAGCTGCACGAGTACGGCTTCAACGGCGACGTTGTCGAGTCCGTGAATGTCCATGACGACATCAAGATCGGCCTGCCCACCCGCGACAAGTACATCGAAAACTACAAGCAGTGCATCCGCAACCTGTCCAAGTTCGGTGTCAAGGTCATCTGCTACAACTTTATGCCCATCTTTGACTGGACCCGCACCGACCTGTTCCACCCCGTGGGTGACGGCTCCACCGCCCTGTTCTATCAGAAGGACATGATCCAGGACGACTACAAGGCGATGGCAAAGTACATCCTCGACTTCACCGAGAAGTACAACATGACCTTCCCCGGCTGGGAGCCGGAGCGTATGGCGAAGCTGGACGAGCTGTTCAAGGCATATGCCCCCGTCACCAAGGAGAAACTGTGGGATAACCTGAAGTACTTCCTCGAAGCGCTGATGCCCACCTGCCGCGAGTGCGACGTCAAGATGGCCATCCATATGGATGATCCCCCGTGGGATATCTTTGGTCTGCCCCGCCTGCTGACCAACGCCGAGAACATCGACCGCTTCCTGTCCATGGTGGACGACCCGTACAACTGCCTGACCCTGTGCAGCGGCAGCCTGAACGCCGACCCCAACAACAACGTTGCCGAGATCGTGCGCAAGCATTGCGACCGCATCGCCTTTGCCCACATCCGCAACATCCACCACTTCGACAACGGCGATTTCAGCGAGGCCGCCCACCGCGATTGCTGCGGCGAGACCGGCATCATTGAGATCCTGCGCGCCTACCACGACGGCGGCTACGAGGGCTATATCCGCCCCGACCACGGCCGCCAGCTGTGGGAGGAAGGCCCCGGCAACTGCCGCCCCGGCTACGGCAAGTACGACCGCGCCCTGGGCATCCAGTATATGCTGGGCGTCTGGGACCTGCTCGACCGTCTGGACGAGGAAAAGAATAAGTAATCTCCGTTTTCTTCATACGAACCTATACAAAAAGGGCAGCCTGCAAGGGCTGCCCTTTTTGTGTTATATGGCTTTTCCGGCAGGTTTGTAGGGGCGGGGCATTGCCCCGCCCGCGACCTGCCGCCATAGGAAACCTTGCGGGTACATTTGTAGGGAACGCATATATGCGTCCCGCAGCTAGTAGAAAAAGCCTGCTTCCGGGACATTTGTAGGGATGGGTCTTGACCCATCCGCACATCTGGCCGCGCGCAGCGCATTAAATCGCGCCGAATGGCGCGCTATTTCCTGATACATCGTACAATCGGCTAGGTTGCAAGGAGAGGTCAAGACCCCTCCCTACGAATAAGCGGATGATGAGCGATTATAGGCAAAGCACCCATTTCCGGCAGGTTTGTAGGGGACGCATATATGCGTCCCGTGCCGTTTGCCCGTCATATCGCAATATCCGGGCGGTTGCAACGGGCGGCATATATGCCGCCCCTACAAATAACCCGGTAAATAGCGGTTTCCGTTATGTCGCGGGCGGGGCGTGCCCCGCCCCTACCGCGAGGTAAAGCCTTCCCCTTGGGGGGAAGGTGGCGCGGAACGCGCCGGATGAGGGGGAAGTGTCCGGCAAGTGCCCCCTCATCAGTCACCTACGGTGACAGCTTCCCCCAAAGGGGGAAGCCGCCGTGCGGTATGACCCGAACGGGAATCTCCCGCGGGCTAAGCAAAGCCCCACCGGGGCTTTGCTTGCGCACTGCGGTGCGCCGCCCTGTTCGATTCCTCGTACGGAAACAAAAAAAATCCTCATCCTGAGATGAGGAATTTTTTATGACCCGTACGGGAATCGAACCCATGTTACAGCCGTGAAAGGGCCGTGTCTTAACCGCTTGACCAACGGGCCTTACAAATACAGAGCTTCGCTAAAACCTCCGACTTTCATCGTCCACTACTGCGGACGACCGTCCCCCTTATCTTAGCGAAACTCTGTAACGTGGTAGCGGTAACTGGATTTGAACCGGTGACACTTCGGGTATGAACCGAATGCTCTAGCCAACTGAGCTATACCGCCATGTATTGTCCGCGCTTCAAGGCGCTCTATTATTATACGCAATCGGGCGGCATTTGTCAAGCGATTTTTTGCAAAAAATCAAACTTTTTGAAAAAAATCTGCCCGCGGCAAGCAGCCGCGGGCAGACCGATTTCTATTTCAGAACCAATTATTTCTTGTTGGGCACCAGAACGGCCTTGCCGCCCATATAGGGGCGCAGCACCTCGGGGATGGTAACGCTGCCGTCCGCCTGCAGGTGGTTCTCCAGGAAGGCGATCAGCATACGCGGGGGCGCCACGCAGGTGTTGTTCAGGGTGTGGGCCAGCTGCGGCTTGCCGTCCTCGTCCTTATAGCGGATGTGCAGGCGGCGGGCCTGTGCATCGCCCAGGTTGGAGCAGCTGCAAACCTCAAAATACTTCTGCTGGCGGGGGCTCCAAGCCTCGATGTCGCAGCTCTTGACCTTCAGATCCGCCAAGTCGCCGGAGCAGCACTCCAGCTGGCGGACAGGGATCTCCAGAGAGCGGAACAGCTCCACCGAGTTTTTCCACAGGCGGTTGTACCAGTCCATGCTGTCCTCGGGCTTGCAGACGACGATCATCTCCTGCTTTTCAAACTGGTGGATGCGGTAGATGCCGCGCTCCTCGATGCCGTGGGCGCCCTTCTCCTTGCGGAAGCAGGGGGAGTAGCTGGTCAGGGTGAGGGGCAGGGAAGTGCCTTCCAGCGTCTGGTCAATGAAGCGACCGATCATCGTGTGCTCGGATGTGCCGATCAGATACAGATCCTCACCCTCGATTTTGTACATCATAGCGTCCATTTCGGGGAAGGACATAACGCCCTTGACGACGTCGCCATGCATCATGAACGGGGGAATCACATAGGTAAAGCCCTTTTTGTCGATCATGAAATCGCGGGCGTAGGCCAGCACAGCCTCGTGCAGGCGGGCCATGTCGCCCAGCAGGTAGTAGAAACCGTTGCCGGAAACGCGGCCGGCGGCGTCCAGATCGATGCCGTTGAAGCTCTCCATGATTTCAACGTGGTAGGGGATGGGGTAGTCGGGCACGACAGGATCGCCGAAGCGCTGAACTTCAACATTGTGGCTGTCATCGGGGCCGATGGGCACGCTGGGGTCAATCATCTGCGGGATGGTGTACATGATCTCCTGGATCTTTGCCTGCAGCTCGTCCTCTTTGGCCTCCAGCTCTTTCAGGCGGTCGGCCTGTGCGGTGACCTGCTTCTTGACTTCCTCGGCTTCGGCGGCCTTGGCGGGGTCCTTCTTGGCCTGACCCATCAGCATGCCGATCTGCTTGGACAGCTTGTTGCGGTTGGCGCGCAGGTCGCTGGCCTCACCGATGGCGGCGCGGTACTCGGCATCCAGACGGATGACCTCATCCACCAGCGGCAGCTTGCTGTCCTGGAACTTTTTGCGGATATTCTCCTTGACAAGCTCAGGGTTTTCGCGTACAAAACGAATGTCTAACATGATACTTTACACTCCTCATATTGGTAAAATATGGCATCTATAGTTTTAGTCCTGCCGTTCGGGGTCATACTGCCCCAAAAGGCTGACGAACTGCTGCAGCATCTCATCGCTGTAAAAGTCGATTTTCAGCGAGCCTTTGCCGTCCTTGTAGTCGACGTGGACCTCGCTGCCGGTGACCTCTTTCAGCGCGGCCTCGATCTCCACCGCGCGCTTGGGACGGTTAAAGGGGTCGGGCTTGGGCTTGGGCGGTTTGGGCGGCTTGGACAGCTTTTTGCAAAGCACCTCGGTCTGGCGGACGTTCAAGCCTTTTTCGGCAATTTCCTTGGCGGCGTCCTGCATCAGCCCGGCGCTGGGCAAGCCCAGAAGCACCTTGGCATGTCCGGTGGAAAGCTGCCCGCCGCGCACTTGGGTGCGCACGTCGTCGGGCAGGGTGAGCAGACGCAAACTGTTGGCGACGGCGCTGCGGCTTTTGCCCAACCGCTTGGCGGCGGTTTCCTGCGTTAAGCCGTACTTTTCAATCAGCTGCTTGCAGCCTTCGGCGACCTCGATGGGGTCCAGGTCCTCGCGCTGCAGGTTTTCGATCAGCGCTAAGGCGGCGGCCTGCTCGTCGGTGACGTCCTTGATTAAAACGGGCACCTCGTCCAGACCCGCCAGCCGCGCGGCGCGCCAGCGGCGCTCGCCCGCGATGATGATGTACCCGGTACCCAGCTTTTTGGGGCGCACGGCGATGGGCTGCAGCAGGCCGTTTTCGGTGATGCTGGCGGCCAGCTGGTTCAGCGCATCCTGGTCAAAATGCTTGCGGGGCTGCTCGGGGTCGGGTTCAATTTCCCGCAAAGGCAGGGTGGAAACGCCCGCGTCGTCGCCGGTCGTTTCGGGCAGGTCGGCAAACAGGGTGTCCAGACCCTTGCCAAGCCCGCCCAGCTTTTTCTTTGCCATAGGCACCTCCTGTGCGGTTTAGTGTTCGTTGTGGTTTAAGAATTCCCGCGCCAGCTCCATGTAGGCCTCGCTGCCCTTGCCGTTCGGCTCATAGAAATTGATGGGCATACCGAAGCTGGGCGCTTCCGACAGGCGGACAGAGCGGGGGATGACCGCCTTGTACACCTTGTCGCCGTAGTATTTTTTGACCTGCGCGACGACCTGCATCGTCAGGTTCAGCCGCCCGGAGTACATCGTGAACAGCACACCCTCGATGTCCAGATAGCGGTTGTACTTTTTGCGCACGATTTTTAAGGTGTTCATCAGCTCGGTCAGGCCTTCCAGCGCGAAATACTCGCACTGCAGGGGGATCAGCACCGTGTCGCTGGCGCACAGGCCGTTGACGGTCAGCAGGTCGAGCGACGGCGGGCAGTCGATGAAGATGTAATCGTACAGCGGCACGATGGGCGCCAGCACGCTGCGCAGACGCATTTCGCGCCGGGGCAGGTTGACCAGCTCGACCGCCGCGCCCGCCAGCTGTGTGTTGGACGGCAGCAAATCGGCGTTGTACTCGGTCTTGACAATGGCGGAGCGCACATCGTCGTCGTCGATCAGGCAGGTGTAGACGTCGGCGTCCAGCTTGTTTTTGGACACGCCGTAGGCGCTGGTGGTGTTGCCCTGCGGGTCGAGATCGACGATCAGCACCCGTTTGCCCAGCGCAGCCACGCAGGACGACAGGTTGACGGCGGTCGTGGTTTTGCCCACGCCGCCCTTTTGGTTTGCCACTGCAACGACCTTTGCCACCTTGTTGACCTCCTAAAAAACGCAGAAATAGATGTACAAACCTATTATAGCACATTGCGCGGGCATAAAAAAGGGGGCAAACACAAAAAATCCCCCGCAAATGTTCCACGTGGAACATTGAGGGGGAGGGTTGCGGGTCATTGGGGGAGAGGGAGCGTTGTTCAAATAAGAAATAATAAATAAGAAATGTGGTGTGCCCGCCGCGCGGGCACATTTTTATGACGCGGGAAACTATCGTTTGTTTGTGCCTTTGGCACAAACTCCACCTTATTTATTATCTATTATCTTTTATCTATTATCTCTGTGTAATATTTTCCGGTCAGGCATTTGCTTTATCCATCACACCTTCACCTCAAAACATTCCTCCTCCGCGGCTTCCTCAGGCTTTACAGGAATCCGCACCGTGTACTCCAAGCACCCGTCGCGCTTGTCGCAGTGGGTCGTGGCGGCAATGCCCTTTTGCGTCATCAAGTCCACCGCGTGCTGCAGGGTGTTCACAAAAAACCGCACGTCGCGCACCATCGGCGTTACCTTGCGGCAGGGGCTGGGGGAGGTGGGGTTCGCCAGCATCGTGTCCACCAGCTTGTCGGCCTGGCGCACGCTCATGTTGTCGCGGGCAATTTTTTCCAGCGCGGCGGTGCGGCGGCTTTCGGGCAGACGCAAAACGGCGCGGGCGTGCCGCTCTGAAAGATGATGTACCATACACAGCTCCTGCTGTTCGGGCGTCAGCGTCAGCAGCCGCAGCTTGTTGGCCAGTGCGGGCTGGCTCAGCCCCAGGCGGCGGGCGGCCTCCGCCTGCGTGCAGCCCCACAGCCGGATGACCTCTTTAATGCCGCGCGCCGTGTCAAACGGGTCGAGCTGGCTGCGCTGCAAATTTTCCAGCAGCCCCAGCGCCGCCGACTCGGAATCATCAAAGTCCGCCAAAATCGCGGGGATCTTTTCCAGCCCCGCCAAGCGGCAGGCGCGCAGGCGGCGCTCGCCCGCCACAAGCTGGTATTTGCGCAGCCCGACCCGCCGCACGCTGATGGGTTGCAGCAGCCCGTTTTGCACAATGCTGACCGCCAGGGCGGCGATCTCGTTTTCATCAAATACGGTGCGTGCCTGATACGGCGACGGCTCAATGCAATCGGGCGGCAGCAGCAGCACCCGCCCTTGCTTTTGCAGTTCTTTCTTTGCCATTTTTCTGCATCCTCCCAACAAACAAATAAAAAATGCTATGCCTTTTTTCGTAAAAAGCATAGCATAAATGGCAAAAAATGGAAACTAAAATCGTTCGCGCAAAACCGCGCGGTTTCGACGGCTTACAGCGGTTTTTTTGCAATTTTTCCGCCGTTTCGGGGGTAAACGGTCGGAGTTTGCGATATTTTTTTGCACAGCACCAGCCCGCGGGCGCTGCCGTCGGGCAGGGTAAAGGTGCGGGTCTCGGCGTAGGCGCCGCCCAATTTCTTTAAGGCGTTGGCACCGGCCTTGGCTTCGGCGTCGGCTTCGGGACCCTTCATCGCCAAAAACACGCCGCCGACCTTGACCAGCGGCAGGCAGTACTCGCACAAAACGGGCAGCGCTGCCACGGCGCGGGCACCGGCAATGTCAAATTGCTCGCGCCAGATTTTGCGGGCGGCTTCCTCGGCGCGTTCCTTGGCAAATTCAACGCCGGTCAGCCCCAGCTCGGCGCAGGCGTAGCGCAAAAAGTCCACGCGCTTGCCGGTTGGCTCCATCAGGGTCAGCTGCAGGTCGGGCTTGTAGATTTTTGCCACAATGCCGGGAAAGCCCGCGCCGGTGCCGACATCCACCATTTTGCCCTGCACCTCGGGCTGGGCGGCAAACAGCAGGCTGTCGGCAAAGTGGCGGTCCTCAATGCCTTCGGGGCTGGTGATGGCGGTCAGGTTGACCTTTTGGTTGTAGTCCACCAAAATTTCGGCGTAGCGGTCCAGCTGGTCCAGCTGGGCGGGGGACAGCGCAATGTTCCACGTGGAACATTTTTCGGCAAGGCGGGTTTTGTTTATCATAGCGTTTCTCCGTTTTGTGTGCGGTTGGCTTTCAGCAAAATTAAGCTCAGCTGGGCAAGGTCGCTGGGGGACACCCCGGGGATGCGCCCCGCCTGCGCCAAATTGCGCGGGCGGATTTTTTGCAGCTTTTCGCGCGCTTCCAAGGTCAGCATTTCCAGCGGCGCGTAGTCAAAATCTTCGGGTATGGCAACGCCCTCGTGGCGGCGGATGTCCCGGATGATGCGTTCCTCGCGCGCAATGTAGCCCGCGTAGCGGATCTCGGTTTCGATGCGCTGCGCCATGGCGGGGGTGATGCCCTCGCCCGCGCCGATCAATTGGGTGATCATCGCGTAGCTTACGGCGGGGCGGCGCAGCAGTTCCAGCGCGGTGCCGCCGCTTTCGCCCAGCTCGGCGTCGGCGGGGGCCAGGGCGCGCAGGTCTGCCATCTTGACGCGGGTGGTTTCCAGCCGCTTGAGTTCCTGCTGCTTGATCTCGCGGTCGCGGCAAAAGGCTGCCCAGCGCGCATCATCCACCAGCCCGAACTCGCGGCCGATGGGGGTCAGGCGCTCGTCGGCATTGTCCTGGCGCAGGCTCAGGCGGTATTCGCTGCGGCTGGTCATCATACGGTAGGGGTCCATCACGCCCTTGGTCACAAGGTCATCGACAAGTGTACCGAGGTAGCTGGTGTGGCGTGCCAGCACCAGCTCGGTCTTGCCCAGCGCGTGGCGGGCGGCGTTCAAGCCCGCCAACAGCCCTTGGGCGGCGGCTTCCTCGTAGCCGGAGGTGCCGTTGAACTGCCCCGCGCCGTACACACCGGCGGCGACCTTGCTTTCCAGCGTCGGCTTTAAGGTGGTGGGGTCAACGCAGTCGTACTCGATGGCGTAGGCGGGGCGCATGATCTCGATGTTCTCAAAGCCCCGGATGGCGCGGTACATCTCGTTCTGCACGCACTCCGGCAGGCTGGACGAAAGCCCCTGCAGGTACATTTCCTCGGTGTCCTCGCCGCAAGGCTCGACAAAGATGGGGTGGCGCTCTTTTTCCTTAAAGCGGACGACCTTGTCCTCAATGGACGGGCAGTAGCGCGGACCCACGCCTTGGATGTCGCCGCCGTACAGCGGCGAGCGGTGCAGGTTGTCCAGGATGATGCGGTGCATTTGGGGGTTGGTGTAGGCGATGTAGCAGTCCACCTTGTTGTGCATCGGCGTGCGGGTCAAAAAGCTGAAGGGCTGCAATTCGCTGTCGGGGTCGCCGGGCTGGCGTTCCAGCTTGGAAAAATCAATGCTGCGGCGGTGTACGCGGGCGGGCGTGCCGGTTTTGAAGCGGCGCAGCGTAAAGCCCTGCGCGACAAGGCTTTGCGTCAGCGCGGTGGCGGCGTGGGTGCCGTCGGGGCCGCTGTCGTAGTGGGCGTCGCCCACAACAATGCGCCCGCCCAGGCTGGTGCCGGTGGCAATGACCAGCGCCTTGCAGCCGTAGTAGCCGCCCAGCTGGGTCACGATGCCGCGGATTTGCCCGTCCTGAATGTCGGCGGCCACGACCTCGGCCTGGTGGATGTCCAGGTTGGGGGTCAGTTCCAGCGCGTGTTTCATCCAGATGTGGTAGCGCTTGCGGTCGGTCTGCACGCGCAGGCTGTGTACGGCGGGGCCTTTGCCGCGGTTGAGCATCCGGCTTTGCAGAAAGGTTGCATCCGCCGCAATGCCCATCAGCCCGCCGAGCGCATCGACCTCGCGCACAAGATGCCCCTTGGCGGTGCCGCCGATGGACGGGTTGCAGGGCATATTGCCGATAAAATCCAGCGAAAGGGTAAACACAGCGGTTTTTGCCCCCAAAACCGCCGCCGCGTGGGCAGCCTCAATGCCCGCGTGTCCCGCGCCGACTACAATAACGTCGTAGGTTCCTAGAATGTCCATAAGTGTTAAATCCTCTTTTTAGATAAAAGATAATAGATAAAAGATAATAGATAATAAATAAGGGTGCGCCTGACGGCGCAAATTTTATTAGGCTAACCCTCAAAAAAGGGGGTGGCAGAATACCATTACGGCGTTGCCTTGCAGCTTTTTAAGGTTGCAATCAGGATGCGTTTGATTTCTACGCAATCCTGCAAAAGCGCTGCGCAGCTTTCCGGCGGCAGAGTGTCGGAGTCGCGCAGAAGTTCTATCCAGTATTCGGTTTCGGCGGTTTCCTTTAAGGCAATTTGCATTTTGGCAATAAAGTCCGCGCGACTCAAACCGTAGATGGCCTCACGGACATTGGCACCGATGGAAGTAGCACTGCGCAGTAGCTGTCTTGCCAGAACCTCGTTTCCTCGATCACGGTTCAGTGTGCGGTATAAGCGAATCACGGAAAGAGATAAGGCGGTGGTTTTGTTCTTCAGCGCATTATTTTCCATAACGAACCTCTTTTTTTGAGCAGGAGCGCAGCGACTGCGATCCACCATAATTATTATCTTTTATCTCTTATCTTTTATCTTTTCTAATTATCTCTTGACTTTTATCTTTTTGTTTTACTTCCCCACACAGAATGTCTCAAACACCTCATCGATCGTCCGTTCCCCGGCGTCCTCGCCGGTCAGGTCGCAGAGCGCCTGCAGGGCGTCCGTTAGGCAGACGGCGGCGGCGTCCAGACCAAACCCGTTCTGCTTGGCGCAAATCGCCTCGGTCAGGGCGTCGCGGGCGCGGGTGGCGGCGGCCAGCTGGCGGGCGCTGCAAAGCTGCGCGGCGTTCGGGTCCAGCTGCGCCGTGCCCAAAAGCTCGGCCACGGCGGCGGTCAGCGGCTGCAAACTCGCGGCATCGCGGGCGCACAGCGTGATCACCTGCTTAAAATACGGCTGCAGCTGTGCCTTGGCGGCATCGGTGGAATCCGCCAAGTCCTGCTTGTTCAGCACCGCCAGCGCCGGGCGCCCCTGGCAGCGGCGGGCAATTTCCAGATCCGCATCGGTCAGCGGCTGCGCGGCGTCAAACACCGCCAGCACCAGCCCGGCTTCTTCCAGCTTTTTCCAGCTGCGGCGGATGCCCTCGGCTTCGATGGCATCGCCGTCCGCCCCGACCTCACGCACACCGGCGGTGTCAAACAGGTTCAGCCGGATATCCCCCAGCTGCACCGCCTGCTCGACAATGTCGCGGGTCGTACCCGCCACCGGCGTCACGATCGCGCGGTCAAAGCCCGCCAGCAGGTTCAGCAGCGTGCTTTTGCCCACGTTGGGGCGGCCCAGCAGCACGCAATCTACGCCGCGCCGCAGCACCGCGCCCGCGCCGTAGCCGGAAATCAGGCTGTCCAGCTCGGCTTTTTGCTGCTGCAGGGCGGCGGTGAACTGCGCGTCCGAAAGCTCCGGCACGTCCTCCTCGGGGTAATCGACCCACGCGGTCAGGTGGGCGTTCACGCTTTGCAGCGCGGTTTGTATGCCGCCGATGCGCTTGGCAAGCCGCCCGTCCAGCGCGGATTTTGCCAGCGCGGCGCCCTGCCGTCCGTTGGCGGAGATGACCTCCATGACCGCCTCCGCCTGCGTCAGCGACATGCGCCCATGCTCCAGCGCGCGGCGGGTAAATTCGCCGGGCGCGGCGGGCGCAGCGCCTGCCAGCAGCAGCGCTTCCAGCAGACCGTCCGCCATGGCGGTGCCGCCGTGAACCGACAATTCAATGACGTCCTCGCCCGTGTAGGAGTGCGGTGCGCGGAAAAACAGCGCCACGGTTTCGTCCATTTCGGCACCGCGCAGGGTGTAATGCCCGAACAGCGCCGTGTACCCGCGGGCATCCATCACGGATTTTTGACGATGCAGCGGCACAAACACCTTGCTTACGATGGGGTAGGCCTCCGGCCCGGAAACACGCACCACGGCAATGCCGCCCGCACCGGGGGGCGTTGCCAGCGCGCAGACAGTTTGCTGCATACGATCCATAGTTGTGACGCTCCTTAAAAACATACTCTAACACTTTAGCATACCACGAAAACGCGCATTTTTCCAGAGGGTTTGGCGATTTTTCGCGAAATTTTGCAAAAAACAAAAGCGGGAAAGTTTTTAACAGTTCGGTTAAAAACTTTCCCGGAAAATAATCATTACCCCGCTGGCGCTGACAAAAAATGTGCCCGCTTGCGCGGGCACATGGCTACCGAAAAGCTCGGTTACTTATTCTTCATCTTCGTCCGTCGGGGCGGCGTCCTCGGCGGCTTCGGCTGCCAATTCCTCTGCCTCGATGGCTGCCAGCTCCTCGGGGGTGGGGTCGGTTTCGCCGGTGTCCTCGACCTCGGCGGTTTCGGCGGTGTTGTCGCGGTCAACGCGGGCGACCACGGCGACCTTGTCGCCGTCCAACAGGCGCATCGCGCGCACGCCGCCGCCGTAACGGCTTTGCAGCGTGATGTCGCTGGCGTGGACGCGGATCAAAATACCGTTCTGGCTGATCAGAATCAGGTCGTCGGTTTCGTCCACGATCTTGATGCCCGCCACGTTGCCGGGCGTGTAGTTGCGGATGCCGATACCGCCGCGGTTGGTGATGCGGTAATCGTCAATGCGGCTGCGGCGTCCCTTGCCGTCCTCGGCAATGGTCAGGATGGACGCGCCCGGGCGGCAAACGCCGGCGCCCACCACATAGTCGCCCTCACGCAGGCGGATGGCGCGCACACCGTGGCTGGTGCGGCCCATGGCGCGGGCACCGTCCTCCACAAAGCGGATGGCTGCGCCGTCGTGGGTGGCAACGATGATCTCATCGTCGCCCTTGGTCAGGTGGCTCCAGACCAGGCTGTCGCCCTCGTTCAGTGCAATGGCGATCAGACCCATCTTGCGGATGTTGCGGAACTGCGACAGCGGCGTGCGCTTGATCAGACCCTGACGGGTGACCATCGTTGCGTAGGTGTTGTCCTCGTCCGCGTCGGCGGCCTGGCGCAGCATCAGGGTGACCTTTTCGCCCTCCTGCAATTGCAGCAGGTTGACGATGTGGGTGCCCTTGGCGGTGCGGCTGCCCTCAGGCACCTGATAGCCCTTCAGGCGGTAGACGCGGCCCTGGTCGGTCATAAACAGCATATAATCGTGGGTCGAACCGACGTACAGCTCCTCGGTAAAGTCCTCGTCCTTTTGGGTCATACCCTGCACGCCGCGGCCGCCGCGGTTCTGTGCCTGATAGGTGTCCAGCGTCGTGCGCTTGATGTAGCCCTCGTGGGTCAGCGTAAAGACGCAGGTTTCCTCGGGGATCAGGTCCTCAATGTCCACCTCGCCGGAAACGGTCTCGATGGAGGTGCGGCGCTCGTCGCCGTACTTGTCGGCCAGCGCGGCCAAGTCGGTCTTGACGATCTGCTTGACGTGGTTGTCGTTGGCAAGAATGTCCTTGTAATCGGCAATGGCAACGCGCAGATCGCCCAACTCCTGCTCGATTTTCAAGATTTCCAGACCTGCCAGACGGCCCAACTGCAGCTTGACGATGGCATCTGCCTGCACCTCGTCAAAGCCGAAGTTGTCCATAACGGCCTGACGCGCCTCGGCAAAGCCGCCCTTGCAGGCGCGGATGGTGGCGATGATCTCATCGACGATGTCCACCGCCTTGCGCAGACCTTCCAGAATATGCTCGCGCTCCTGCGCCTTCTTCAAATCGAAGGCGGTGCGGCGGCGGATGACCTGCATCTGGAACTCAATATAGCGTTCCATCATGGTTTTCAGGCTCATGATCTTGGGAACGCCGTCGTCCAGCGCCAGCATGATGACGCCCACGGTGTCCTGCAGCTGGGTGTAGCGGTAGAGCTGGTTCAGCACGACCTGCGGGTTGGCGTCCTTCTTGATCTCAATGACGATCTTCATGCCCGTGCGGGAGGAAGATTCGTCGTTCATGTCGCTGATGCCCTCGATGCGCTTGTCCTTGACAAGGTCGGCGATGCTCTCGATCAGGCGGGTCTTGTTGACCATGTAGGGGATCTCGGTGATGAGGATCTCAAACCGGCCGTTTTTCTTTTCGACGATCTCGGCACGGCCGCGCAGCGTGATCTTGCCGCGCCCCGTCGAGTAGGCGGCGCGGATACCGCTGCGGCCCATGATGATGCCGCCGGTGGGAAAGTCGGGGCCTTTGACGTGCTCCATCAGCCCGGCCAGGTCAATTTCGGGGTCGTCCATCAGGGCGACCATACCGTTGACGATCTCGCGCAGGTTATGCGGCGGAATGTTGGTGGCCATGCCGACCGCGATGCCCTGGCTGCCGTTGACCAGCAGGTTGGGGAAGCGGCTGGGCAGGACATGGGGCTCCTTCTTGGTTTCGTCAAAGTTGGGGTCCCAGTCGATGGTGTCCTTCTCGATATCGGTCAGCATCTCGCAGGCCATCTTGGACATGCGCGCCTCGGTATAACGGTAGGCAGCCGGGGGGTCACCGTCCACGGAGCCGAAGTTGCCCTGGCCGTCCACCAGCGGGTACCGCAGGCTGAAATCCTGTGCCAGACGCACCATGGCGTCGTACACGGAGGCGTCGCCGTGCGGGTGGTAAGAACCCAGCACGGCACCGACGGTATCGGCGGATTTGCGGTAGGGGTGCTGCGGGTCGTTGCCGCGCTCGTGCATGGTGTACAGAATACGGCGGTGAACGGGTTTCAGGCCGTCGCGCACGTCAGGCAGCGCGCGCGCCACGATGACGGACATCGAGTAATCCAAAAACGCGGTCTCGATCTCGTCCTTGACGTCGCGCACAATGACCTTGGTACCCGACCCGGGCACCATAATAATATTTTCTTCCATGGTATCACCTTAGTTTTATTGCGCGGTAGGGGCGGGGCATGCCCCGCCCGCAACCGAAAAAATACAGCTTACTTACGGGTGGTATTCGTCCAACAACCATTTTGCGGGGTTGTTGTCGATATATTGCCAAAATTCCAGATAGGAAACCTTATCCCGCACAACCCTGTCGTAATAGGACCGTTGCCATACCGTGCATTGCGGGTGGGTTTGGTGGGCGCATTTGGAAACATAGGATTTGTACGAACCGATGATATCCGCCAAATTGTATTTTGCGTGCGGGGTCAACAACATCATGTGGATGTGATTGGGCATGACCACCCATTTGTCAATGCGTACCCCCGGAAAATGGGCGGGAATCTCGCGAATTCCCTGCGCGGCAGCGCTGCCCAACACGGTCGGCGCGTCCGGCAAACCAAAAATACATTGCTTGCGGTGGGTGCAAACGGTTACAAAATAGACGTTTGCGGCGGTATAATCCAAACCCGGCAGACGCGGCGAACGTCGGGGGCGCAGGTTTTTGGGGTCATCGAAAACCATTGTGTCCACCTCGCAGCGGGAATTGCCGCCCGCCATTGTCGGTCAACGGGTCAGGTACCGCCTGCCGTCAGGTCGCGGGCGGGGCATGCCCCGCCCCTACTTCGGCGGGACGACGGGGCAAACATCACACATCCAAATTGGCGTACTTGGCGTTTTTCTCGATGAACTGGCGGCGGGGTTCGACCTGCTCGCCCATCAGGATGCTGAAGGCTTCGTCGGCGCGTTCGGCGTCCTCAATTTTGATCTGCACGATGACGCGGTTGTCGGGGTTCATGGTGGTTTCCCACAGCTGGTCGGGGTTCATTTCGCCCAAGCCTTTGTAGCGGCTGACCTTGGCGCCGGGCATTTCGGCGCTCAGCACCTTCATTTCGTCCTCGTTGTAGGCGTACTTGACCTGCTGGCCCTTTTGCAGCTTGAACAGCGGCGGCTGGGCAACGTAGACGTAGCCGTAGTCGATCAGCGGGCGCATATAGCGGAAGAAGAAGGTCAGCATCAGGGTGCAGATGTGCGAGCCGTCAACGTCGGCATCGGCCATGATGAAGATCTTGTGGTAGCGCACCTTGGAAATATCGAACTCGTCACCGATGCCGGTGCCCAGCGCGGTCACGACGGGCATCAGTTTGTCGTTGCCGTAGATGCGGTCGGCGCGGGCTTTTTCGACGTTGAGCATCTTGCCCCACAAGGGCAGGATGGCCTGAATGTTGGAATCTCGACCCATCTTGGCCGAGCCGCCTGCAGAGTCACCCTCCACGATAAACAGTTCGGTCTTGCTGGGGTCTTTTTCGTGGCAGTCCGCCAGCTTGCCGGGCATACGGTTGGATTCCAGCGCACTCTTGCGGCGCACCAGATCGCGCGCCTTTTTGGCGGCGGCGCGGGCGCGGGCGGCCTGGGTGGCTTTTTCCAGAATTGCCTTGGCGACGGCGGGGTTTTCCTCAAAGAATTCGGTCAGGGCGTTGTAGACCACGCCGTTGACCAACCCCTTGATAAAGGTGTTGCCCAGCTTTGCCTTGGTCTGCCCCTCAAACTGCGCTTCCTGCAGCTTGACGCTGACCACGGCGATCACGCCCTCGCGCGCGTCCGAGCCGGAGAGGTTCTCGTCCTTGTCTTTCAGGATGCCGTGGGCGCGGGCGTACTCGTTCAAGACACGGGTCAGCGCCAGCTTAAAGCCGTCCTCGTGGGTGCCGCCCTCGGGCGTGTGGACGTTGTTGGCAAAGCTCAAAAGCAGCTCGTTGTAGCTGTTGTCGTAGTATTGCAGGGCAACCTCTGCCACGGCGCCCTGACCCTCGCCCTTCATATACATGACCTGCGGGTGCAGGGGGGTCAGGTCGCGGCGCTCGCACAGGTAGCTGACAAAGGAGCGGATGCCGCCCTCGTAGCACATCGTCTCGGTGCGCAGCTCGTCGGACTTTTCTTCCTGCGGGCGGTCCTCGGCGGTGCGCTCATCGGTCAGGGTGATCTTGACACCGGCGTTCAGGAACGCCTCCTCGCGCAGGCGCTTGAGCAGCGTTTCGTAGTGATATTGTGTCGTTTCTACGAACATTTCCGGGTCGGGCTTGAAGGTGACCGTCGTGCCGGTGGAGGCTGCCGCCCCCAGCCGCTTTAGGTCGCCGTCCGGCTTGCCGCGCTTAAAGCTCTGCTCGTACTCGGCACCGTCGCGGCGCACGCGGACGCTCAGCCACTCGGACAAAGCGTTTACGACCGACGCGCCGACGCCGTGCAGACCGCCGGCGACCTTGTAGCCGGAGTCCTCGCCGCCGAACTTGCCGCCGGCGTGCAGCACGGTGTACACAACGGTGACGGCGGGGATACCCAGCTTGGGCTGGATATCCACGGGGATGCCGCGGCCGTTGTCCGACACCTGAATGATGTTGCCGGGCTTGATGGTGACCTCGATGTGGGTGCAGTAGCCTGCCAGCGCCTCGTCAATGGCGTTGTCCACGATTTCGTAGACCAGATGATGCAGGCCGGAAGGTCCCGTGGAGCCGATATACATACCGGGGCGCTTGCGCACGGCCTCCAGACCCTCCAAAACCTGGATCTGCGCGCCGCCGTAGGCGTGGTCGGTGGCGGTTTCGCGGTTGGTTTCGGTGATGATTTCTTCTGCCATAAAAATGAGCCTCCTGTGTGGGGTTGCGAAAAACGATGCAAAAGGGTTCTATTTTAAGTCGCTGCCCTCGGCGCGTTTCTTGAGGGCGGCGGGGGATAACTGGCTGA
This sequence comes from uncultured Gemmiger sp., assembly GCF_934561205.1. Classification (GTDB taxonomy): domain Bacteria; phylum Bacillota; class Clostridia; order Oscillospirales; family Ruminococcaceae; genus Gemmiger. Next base: position 68,696 of record NZ_CAKTFU010000011.1, read on the forward strand.
TGTACACGGTTTCGTCGGGGAAATCCGTGACCATAAAGCTCTTGGGTAAGGTGCCGGGCGCGGTCAAGTCGACCACGGCACCGTCCGCCTCGACGTGGCGGAAATATTCCTCGGTCCGGCGGGATGCCCCCGCGGTGTCAAGGTCAAACACCCCGATCAGGTCGCGGGTGTTCAGTACAAAATCCTGCCCGGCGTGGAAATACATAAGCAAAATCCTTTCAGGATTTTGCAGATAAAAGATAACAGATAAAAGATAAAAAATAAGGATACGCGCAAAGCGCGTAATTTTGAGCGGGCTTCCGGCCCGCGATCCACCATTTTTATTATCTATTATCTTTTATCTATTATCTACAAAAGGTTTCTCCCCGGCTTCTCCGCCCTTAACATACACAATTTTGCCGTTGGTACGCGCAAATGCGGCTGTGTCGCAGGTGGTTACGATGGTCTGGTGCTCCCCCATGCGGGTCAGCAGATAGGTCTGGCGCTCGTCGTCCAGCTCACTCAGCACATCGTCCAGCAGCAGCACGGGATGTTCGCCGAACAATTCGCCCACCACGGTCGCCTCGGCCAGCTTCATCGCCAGCACGGCGCTGCGCTGCTGCCCCTGGCTGCCGTAGATGCGGGCGGGCGCGTCATCCAGCAAAATTTCTACATCCTCGCGGTGGGGACCCGCCAGACAAAACCCCGCGCGCAGCTCGGTGGGGCGGGCGTCGTGCAGCTTTTGCAGCAGCGCGTCGGCGGTGGGGGCATCGGCGGACATGCGGTATTCCAGCCGCAAAACCTCGGCCCCGTGGGAAATTTCGCGGTAGTTCTGCGCCGCCACGGGGGTCAGCGTCTGCAAAAACTGTTGGCGGTGTTTCAGAATCACCGCGCCGTACTCGGCAAGCTGCTCGTCATAGGCGTCCAGCAAAACCTTGCCGTTTGGCGTTATATCGTAGGATTTCAGCAGGGCGTTCTTCTGCGAGGTCAGCCGTGCGTAGCGCCGCAGCGCTACAAGGTAGGCGCGGTACACCTGACTGAGCGCCGTGTCCAGAAACCGCCGCCGCCCCTCAGGGCCGCCTTTTACAAGGCTCAGCAGGTCCGGCTCAAACACCACGGCCTGGAAATGCCCCGCCAGCGCGGCGGCACGTCCCACGTCGGCACCGTTCAGCCGCGCCGTGCGTCCGGGGCGCTGGCTGGTCTTGCTGCCCACCGTCAGGCGGATGCTGTTCTCGCCGCCGCCGGACTCGATTTCGCCCTCCAGCACCGAGAACTCGCACCCGCGGCGTATCAGCTCGGCGTCCTTGCTGCCGCGAAAGCTCTTGCCCCCCGTCAGCAGCCAGACGGCCTCCAGCAAATTGGTTTTGCCCTGCCCGTTGGGGCCGCACAAAACCGTTAAGTGCGGGTCGGGCAGCAGCTCGGCGCGGGCGATGTTGCGGTGGTCGGTCAGCGTCAGCCGGTTCAGACGCATTACGCGCCCTCCGCGATCTGCACGGTCTGGCCGTCCAGCTCCACGGTGTCGCCGGCACGGCACTTTTTGCCGCGCATCGTGCAGACCTCGCCGTTGACCTTGACCGCGCCGCCTTGGATCAGCTCCTTGGCTTCGCCGCCGGTCTCGCACAGCCCCGCAAATTTCAGCAGGGCGTCCAGCTTGATAAATTCGGTGTTGATGCGAATCTTTTCCATAGTATCAGCCCTCGTTCTTGAACCGTACCGGCAGCACCAGATAGATAAAGTCGGTGCCGTTTTCGGGCAGCAACTTCACGGGGCTTAACGGCCCGTTGATTTCCAGCACCATACGCTCGCACTTGGAGTAGCGCAGCGCGTCCAGCAGATAGCGGTTGTTAAAGCCGATCTCCACGGCGTCGCCCGCCATCTCAATGGGCGCAAACTCGTCCACGACCTTGCCCAGCGGGGTCTGGCAGCGCACCGTGACCTTGTCCTCGGCAAAGTTGATGCGCAAAGGGTTCTTCAAACGCTCGGTAATGATCAGGGACGCGCGCTCAATGGTGTCGATAAAGGTCTTGCAATCCACGGTGACACGCGTTTTTTTGTCCTTGGGGATAACGCCCTCGTAGTTTAGGAAGTCGCCCTCGATCAAACGGGACATGATGGTGTAGCCGTTGGTGGTAAACACGACATAGCGGCGGTTGGCGTCGATTTTGACCTCGTCCTCGGCGCCGCCCATGATTTTCAGCAGCTCCTGCAGGGTCTTGCCGGGGATGATGATGCGGATATCGCGGGTGCACTCGACGTCGCGCTTGATGATGGCCAGGCGGTAGCCGTCCAGCGCCACCACGGTCAGGCTGCCCGGCTCAATGACGAACAGCTCGCCGGTGTGGGCGGGCTTTTTGCCGTCCTGGCTGACGGCGTAGATGGTCTTTTCGATCATCTCGCGCATCATGTCGCACTTGAGGGTCATGGTGTTGTCGGCGCCGGTCACGGGCAGGCTGGGGTAGTCGCTGGCGTTCATGGCGGGAATTTCAAACTCGGCCACGCCGCCGCTGATTTTGGCCTGCCCCTCGTCGGTCAGCTCAATGCAGACATCGCCCGCGGGCATACGGCTGATCATCGAGAACAGCAGCTTGGCGTCCAGCACGGTCTCGCCGGGAACCAGCACGTTGCATTCCAGCGTGGTGGTGATGCCCATTTCCATGTCGTAGCCGGTCAGGGTCAGGTTAAAGCCCTCGGCCTTGAGGTAGATGCCCTCCAGTACAGGAATGGCCGCGCGGTTGGTAATGGCGCGGGAAACACCCTCAATGGCGGACGCCAGCAGGGTCTTTTCACATTCAAATTTCATAACGGGTCCTTTCTATTTGCAACGGGACGCAAAAAATCACGTCCGGACGTTCTTCATGATGTCGCCGCACATTTCCTTCAGGCGCTGGTCGCGGGCGATGTTCTCCTCCATCGTTTTGATGGAATACACCACCGTCGAATGGTCGCGCTGGAATTCCTGGCCGATGGCCTCCATGCTCATGCCGGTGACCTCGCGGATGATGTACATCGTCATCTGGCGGGCGGCGCTGACGTTGGCGTTGCGCTTTTTGCCGCGGATGTCGGCGGGCATCACGTTGTAGGTGCGCGCGACTTCGTTGAGAATCTTTTCGATCGTCACGGGGATGGGCTGGCTGTCGTTCAGGGTGTCCTTGATGGCGGTGGTCGTCACGCCGATGCAGGGGGAGATGCCCTCCAGCATATAGTAGGCGTTCAGCTTTTTGACCGCGCCCTCCAGCTGGCGGATGTTCTGCTTGAGGTGGTTGGCGATATACTCGGCCACGTCGTTGGGCAGGTCGAGGTTCAGCAGCTCCGCCTTGCGCTTGACGATGGCCACGCGGGTCTCGAAATCGGGCGGCTGAATGTCGGCGGTCAGGCCCCACTCAAAGCGGGTGCGCAGACGCTCCTCCAGGCTCTTGATTTCCTTGGCGGGGCGGTCGGACGCGATGACGATCTGGCGGCCGTCGTTGTGCAGGGTGTTGAAGGTGTGGAAGAACTCCTCCTGCGTGGATTCCTTGCCGGCCAAGAACTGGATATCGTCGATCAGCAGCACGTCGGCCTGACGGTATTTCTGGCGGAACTGCTCGGTCGTGGCGGTTTTCACGGCGGAGATGATCTCGTTGGTGAACATCTCGCAGTCCACATACACGATGTTGAAATCGGGGTGGTTCTTTTTGATCTCGACCTGAATGGCGTTCAGCAGGTGGGTCTTGCCCAGACCGGACGGACCGTAGATGAACAGCGGGTTGTACGCACCGCTGGGGTTGGCGGCCACGGCCTGCGCGGCGGCGTAGGCAAACTGGTTGCTGGGGCCTTTGATGAAGTTTTCAAAGGTAAAGTCGTACCTTCCGCTGGGCAGGGAGCTTTCGTCCAGCTTGGGCTTTTTTTCTTCGCCCTCGTCCTTTTTGGGGGTGACGAACAGCACCTCGACATCAAAGCCCAGAACGGCCTTGAAGGCGTCCTTCAAAAGGGCGGTGTAGCGGTCGGACACAATGCCTAAAATAAAGGCGTTGCGGATCTCCAGCGTGATGGTGTTGGAGTTTTCAAAGCTGACCGCCTTGATGTCACTGATGTAATATTGATACGTCGCCTCGGCGGTATGTTCGCGGCAGTACGCTTTGGCCGCGTCCAATACGTCGTTGATGGAATCCATAGCTTGCGATATCCCCACTTCCTGTTAAAATGAAACGCCAAAACGGCGCAAAAAACCTACATACAGTATAGCACAAAATGTCGGGCAAAACAACAGCCCCTATATAAAAAGGTAGAGAAAATTTCAGTATAGATAATAGATAAAAGATAAAAGATAATAAATAAGGTGGAGTTTGTGCCAAAGGCACAAACAAAACTGTGGAGGGGAGGCTGCGGTTTGTCAAAAAGCTCTTGTAGGGGCGAGCATTGCTCGCCCGTGCCCGTTTGCCTTGTAAGAAACCTGCCGCAGAAAACTCGATGCTGCGCCAAGTTGGCGGGCGACCCATGGTCGCCCCTACACATTCCATAGACTAAGAATGTGATTTTTTGACACGCTTTGGCTTCCCCCTTTGGGGGAAGCTGTCACCGCAGGTGACTGATGAGGGGGTGCCTGCCGGACATTCTCCCCTCATCCGGCGCGCAGGCGCGCCACCTTCCCCCCAAGGGGAAGGCTTTCCTGCCCGGCAGCCCGCGTCATAAAAATGTGCCCGCACGGCGGGCACACCAAATTTATTATCTATTATCTTTTATCTATTATCTGTTTATTATTTCTCCCTCCCCCAAATATAGTGTCTCCCACCTCCCTTCTCCACAACGCACAAAAAACTTTTACGTTTTGGCGAAAAAACCCGGCAAAAACACTTGACAAACACCCCTTATATCGCGTATAATCTAAGTCTGCAAGGCTGCCCCAGTGTATGGGCATTAGCCTGCTTGCAAAACAGCCCAAACTGGGGATTTCAACAGGAGGAATGAAAAAATGAAGCGTACTTTCCAGCCGAAGAAGCGTCAGCGCAGCCGTGTTCACGGTTTCCTGCAGCGTATGGCCACCAAGAACGGCCGCAAGGTCATTGCCCGCCGCCGCGCTAAGGGCCGCAAAAGCCTGACCGTCTGATCTTTGGAATACAATGAAGTAAAGGGTTGCTGATTTTGTCAGCAGCCCTTTTTTCAAAACAAGATTCGCCGCCCTGCGCGTTCGGTAAAAACCGCCGCGCGGCGCGTTTCCTGTTTCATATGGAATCTTTTTATTTACGTTAAAGGGACTCTCACCATGCGATATCGCACCTTAAACAAAAACTGGCAGTTCAACCGCGTGTACGGCCGCGGCAAAAGCTATGTGCACCCGCACATTGTGCTGTATGTGGCCAAAAACAGGGTAGGGTATACCCGCATCGGACTGACCGCCACCAAAAAGGTCGGTCACGCCGTGCAGCGCAACCGCGCCCGCCGCATAATGCGCGCAGCACTTTGCGAACACCTCTCGCAAAATATCGGCGGATATGATATAATACTGGTAGCACGCGGTCAGACCCCCCGCTTAAAAAGCACGCAGCTCAGCAAAACGCTGGGCAAGCTGTTCGCCAAGGCGGGTCTGCCCGATAAAGCGGCCCCCGTGCCGCCCGCCGCACCGTGACCCGCCTGTTGGTGGCGCTGATCCGCTTTTACCAAAAATACATCAGCGCACACACGCGCGGGCATTGCCGTTTTATCCCGACCTGCAGCAACTATGCCATACAGGCATTGCAGACCCACGGCTTGTTCAAGGGGTTGCTTTTGACGCTGTGGCGCATTTTGCGCTGCAATCCGTTTGGCAAATTCGGCTTTGACCCCGTGCCCGAAAAAGGCCGCTGGGTCAATGAAAACCGAAAGCTGACACGCAGTAAATAATGGCTGCTGCCGTGCCGGAAAGCGGTGCTTTGCAAATAATAAAGAAGAAATAATAAATAAGAAATAAGGTGGGGTTTTGGCGCCGGGGCGCCAAAACCAAATGCCGCGGTGCTGCGGATGTACAACATTGCGAGCCGCCCGGATGCGTGTGCTTGTTTTAGATGTGCCGCCACAGGCGGCACACCGAATTTATTATTTATTATTTATTATCTCTTATTTATTTCTTCGCCTCTCATGTCTTTGTTCTGCGCAGCAAAGACCTACATAAAAAATAAAAGGTTCCGGGCGCAGACGGGACGGAATGGATAGCGTATGAACTTTATGTACTTCCTGGCCAATCTGCTTGGCCCGCTGATGAAGCTGCTGTACGGCTTTATCGGCAACTACGGCATCACGATTATTGTTGCCACCGTCGTGATGAAACTCCTTCTTTTCCCGCTGGCGATCCATCAGCAGAAATCCACCGCCAAAATGTCGGTGTTTCAGCCGCTGATCAATGAGATCCAGACCAAGTACAAAAACAACCCCGAAAAACAGCAGGAGGAGCTGATGAAGCTCCAGCAGGAGCACGGCTACAACCCCATGAGCGGCTGCCTGCCCATGCTGCTGACCATGCTGGTGCTGTTCGGCTTCCTGGGCGTTGTGTACTACCCCGTCCACTACATCTTCGGCGTCAGCGATGCCGTCGTCAAGCAGGCGGCTGAGGCAATCGGTCTTGCCACCACCAACGTTTCCACCATGCAGACCGCGCTGATCCAGGCCATCCACAACGGCGCCGTCATCTCGCCCGACCTCATCCCCGCCGCCACCGTGGCCGAGATCGCCAACTTCAACACGATGTTCTTCGGTATGGACATCTGCGACATCGCCGGCTTCAACCTGACCCCGCTGGCGATCTTCCCCGCCATTGCTACCGTCACGATGTTCGCCAGCTACTTCCTGACCCAGAAGCTCTCCGGCATGGACGCCCAGATGCAGGGCAGCATGAAGATCATGATGCTGGTCATGAACCTGATGTTCGTCACCTTCTGCTTTAACGCCCCCATCGGCTTCTCCATCTATTACAGCATCTCCAACGTGCTGCAGCTGGGGCAGAGTGTTGTCACCTACAAGATCTACAGCCCCGAAAAGTTCAAAAAGCAGTACGAGGAAGAAATCGCCGCCAAGCGCGCCGAGCGCAAGAAAAAGCTGACCGTCACCGTGCAGGAAAACGGCAAGGACGTGACCAGGGAGGTCGGTCTGGCGGAGGCAAACAAGCTGCGTCTGGAGGAAGCCCGCCGCCGTGAGGCCGAGCTGTACAAGGACGAGCGCACCACCCCGCTGCATCAGGATTGATATTGTATAAGGAGGGTTTGTTTATGCGTAGTATGGAAATGAGCGCCAAGACCGTTGAGGACGCCGTACAGGCCGCCTGCGACGCGCTGGGCGTTGACCGCGATGATATGAACGTCAGCTACGAAGTGCTGGAATTCCCTGCCCGCAAGCTGTTTAAGACCATTCCCGCCAAGGTGCTGGTCAAGGTAGAGGAGCCGGAAGCGGAGGTCGTCGCCCCCGTGGAGCAGCCCGCCCCTGTTGCGGCTGCCCCCGCCGAACCTGCCCCCGCTGCCGAACCCGCCCCCGCCGATGACACCGAGGTCGAGCTGGACATCGCCGCCGACCCGCGCCTGCAGGCGGCTGTGGACTACCTCAGCCCGATCTTCCGCCTGATGGGCGTGGAGGATTTCAGCTTTACCGCCTTCCGCAAGGGCGAGGCCACCATTCTGCGCGTCACCGGCGAGCACATGGGTGCGCTCATCGGCCGCCGCGGCGAGACGATGGAGAGCCTGTCCTATCTGACCAGCCTGGTCATCAACCGCATGGAAGGCCCCTACGTCAAGCTGGGTCTGGACGTGGGCGGCTACCGCAACAAGCGCGAGGATGACCTCGGCGCACTGGCCAAGCGCCTGGCCGAGCGTGTCATCCGCACCGGCTGCTACTACGAGATGGAGCCGATGAACCCCTACGAGCGCCACATTATCCACACCGCCGTGGCGGACATCGAGGGTGTGCGCAGCGAGAGCAAGGGCGAAGGTCCCACCCGCCGCGTGGTGCTGTACTCCACCGACCCCAACGCCAGCAACCTGCCCGACCGTGACAACGCCCGCAACGCGCGCGGCGGCCGCCGTGAGGGTGGGCGCGGTCCCCGCCGCGACAACCGCGGACCCCGCCGTGAGGGCGGACGCGGCCCCCGCCGCGACAACCGTGGCCCCCGCCGTGAGGGCGGGCGCGGCTACGGCGCCCCCAAGTCCAACGTGCCGCAGCGCGAGTTTGCCAACATGACCCGCGACCCCGACGCCAAGCCGATGGCCCCCAAGACCACCGAGCGCATCCACGACGGCGACGATTTCGCCTTCGGCAAAATCGAGTTTTAACGATATAACGCAAAGAGCGCCCCGTAAGGAGCGCTCTTTTTGCGTGAATCTCAACTTTATGGGTCATCCGTAGGGGCGGCATATATGCCGCCCGTTGCAGCCACCCGGACATTGCGGTATATCGGGTAAACCGCACGGAACGGTCGAGACCGTTCCCTACAAACCTATCTTAACTCTCCACTCTAAAAAAACGGGTTCGCTCTTGCGAACCCGTTTTCTCAAACCTCTACGGTCCAGCCCTTGGTGTCGGGCAGTTTGCCCCACTGGATGCCGGTCAGCGTGTCGTACAATTTCTGGGTCAGGGCGCCGATGTGTCCGCCGCTGATGTGGGCCACCTTGCCCTCCCAGTCCAGCTCCTTGACGGGCGAAACCACCGCCGCCGTGCCGGTGCCGAACACTTCCTCCAGCTTGCCCTCGTCGGCAGCCTTCATGATATCGGCAATAGCCACGCGCTCCTCGTGGACCTGATAGCCCCAGTCGCGCAGCAGCTCAATGATGGAACGGCGGGTCACGCCGGGCAAAACGGTGCCCACGCAGGGCGCGGTGTAAATTTCGCCGTCGATCTTGAACATGATGTTCATCGAGCCGACTTCCTCAACGTACTTCTTTTCAACGCCGTCCAGCCACAAAACCTGGCTGAAACCGCGTTCCTCCGCCAATTCGCCCGCCTTGATGGACGCTGCGTAGTTGCCGCCGCACTTGGTAAAGCCGGTCAGACCGGGCGCGGCGCGGATGTACTCGTCCTCGACGTAGATGCGCACGGGATCCAGCCCCTCGGCGTAGTAGGCGCCCGACGGTGCGCAGATGATGGCAAAGCGGTAATGCTTGGCCGCGTGTACGCCCAGGCCGACATCGGTGGCAATGCAGAACGGGCGAATATACAGCGATGCACCGTCAGAATGGGGCACCCAGTCGCGGTCAACGTCCACCAGCGCCTTGACGGCCTGCACAAAATCCTCCGGCGGAATGGCGGGCATACCCAAGCGGTCAGCCGAATCGTTAAAGCGGTTTGCGTTGCAGTCGGGGCGGAACAGCTGAACCTTGCCCTCGGCGGTGTGGTAGGCCTTCATGCCCTCAAAAATTTCCTGCGCGTAGTGGAACACCGTCGTGGCAGGGTCCATCTCCCACGGGCCGTAGGGCACAATGCGCGCATCGTGCCAGCCCTGCCCGGCGGTGTAGTCCATCAGGAACATATGATCGCTGAAAATTTTGCCGAATCCCAGCTTGCTCTCGTCCGCAGGCTTGGCTTTGGGGTGTTCGGTCTTTACAATTTTGATATCCAACATACTTGTCAACCTCTCTCATATCCTTCAAAGCGGCCGGTCGCACACCCGCCGCCCGGAAACTTGTGTTTATTATAGCGCTCTGAACCCGTGAATTCAAGACTTTCGGGCATTTTTGTTGCAGAATTTTCAAATTTGTGTTGCCTTTGACGCAAAAACGTGGTATTCTATAATAGAAAAAGTATGTAACAAGAGAGGTAGCAGGTTATGATTCAGGGTGTAATTTTTGATATGGACGGTCTGATGTTTGATACCGAGCGCTTGTGGGACACCCTGTGGGAGCCTGCCTGCGCCGAGCTGGGTCTGCCGGTGCCCGACGATATGCCGCGCTTTTTGGCAAGCGGACGGGGTCTGGCGGGGGACAACCTGCAGCGCCATGTGGCGGAATTTATCCCCGATGCCGACCCCAAAAAGGTACTGCAAACGGTGTGGCGCCTTGCGGACGAGCGCTTTGCCAGGGGCGTGCCCTGCAAGCCCGGGCTGAAGGAGCTGCTTTCCACGCTGGAGGACCTTGCCATGCCGCGCATCGTGGCCAGTTCCAGCCCGCGCGCTATGATTGAAATGAACCTGCAAACCAGCGGTACAGCGCGGTATTTTCACGATGTAGTCTGCGGCAGCGACGTTGCGCACAGCAAGCCCGCGCCCGATATTTTCCTGGAGGCTGCCCGCCGCCTGAAGCTGGATATCCATAAGTGCCTTGTGCTGGAGGATAGCTTTAACGGCATCCGCGCGGGCCACGCCGCCGGTGCCGTGACCGTGATGGTGCCCGATATGGCGCAGCCCACCCCGGAAATTGAGCAGCTGTATACCCGCCGCTGCAGCAGCCTTTTGGAGGTGCGCGACCTGCTGCTGGACGGCAAGCTGTAACCCGCCTGCCTGCCGGCTCACGCATCCGCGTCGCGCGGGCCACGCCGCCGTTTTTCGGATTTTACCGCCTTGTTTTACCCGATTTGCCGTGATTTGCCCCGCCGAAACATTGACACGGCGGGGCGTTTCTGGTATACTAATAGATGCTTTCCGGCCGAAGGGACCCGGATAAGCAGACGTATCGAATCGGTCGCAACGAGATTGACTCGAAAGTTTGCATCCGGCAGGTCACCTTGTCCGCAGGAAATCCCATAACGGCGGGCTTTATCGGGTGTCGCGTACCCAACTTTTCATCGTTATCTTGCATCGAAATCTCGCATTTTTCCAAACGCTGTGCGAGGCGGTGCCAGAGTATATAGGCAGGCGTATCGAAGCGGTCATAACGGGACTGACTCGAAATCGCACCTTGCGGGAAGTTCCCTGCAACAAAATTAAATAGGCAGATGTACTCAAGTGGTCGTAAGAGGGAGCACTCGAAATGCTTTAGGACAGGAGACTGTCGCGTGGGTTCGACTCCCACCATCTGCGCCATATCCGTCGTAGAATCGAAAGATTTTACGACGGATATTTTTGTTTACGGCTTTGAAATGTGATGCTGTAAGTTTACGCAATGACTATTACAAGCCAAAATCCACTTGCAACAATAATCTGCTGCAAAAAGCCATTTGTTGCCCGAATTGTTGCCCACAGTTCATGGTTTCCTGCGAGAAGGGATAATAACTTATAAAGAGTTATCTCCAACAGCAGCGTTTTTCGGTGTTGCGAATACTGCTTGGTGGTATGCCGTCAGCACACTGAGTTTGCGCTGCTCCTGTACTTGTACATAGCGGGTCGTGACGGTGTTGATTTTCAGATTTACGCCCATTTGCTGGGAAAAATCGTCCACTGAATGTCCGAGAATTTGGCTAACTGCATAAAAATCACCTGTCAAATTGTACATATTGGTGCCCGCTGTGCCGCGTAGATCGTGAAATCGGATTTTCGGCATCCCGGTGCTACGCATAAATCCGTTAAACTTGACCGAAATACGCTTTTGTAAGTATGGCGAACCGTCCGGCTTGCACACAACAAGGTCGTTATCGTAATACTCGACCCCGCCGAGCTTGCACAACCTCCGCTGATCAGCTTGTTCCTGCCTAAGCCGTAAAAAGATTGACATCGCCTCTTCTGTAATGGGAAATGAGCGTGTCTCACCCTCGTCACGATCCTTCAATGGTTCAAGGTGCGGCACAATTTTAGCATCCTTTGGCAGGTCACAGGGGATTTGACCTCGCAAGGTAATTTGCCTGTGCGTCAAATCAACATCACGCCAGCGTAACCCCAGCGCTTCGCTGAGCCGCAGCCCAAACAGAACAGCGAGCAGTACCACGGTCTCAAGTACATTACCATGTACAAACGCCAAAAGCTGCTGCACCTGTTCCACGGTGTACTTGTCATATTTGCGCCCGGCGTTCTTACTAAACCGTGTCATAATGTTCTTGGCTGGGTTGTTTGGAATGTAGCCATACTTTACCGCCGAGGACAGCGCAGAGCTTAAAATTCGATGGCAATAACGCACTGAATTCTCCGCCAGTCCCTTCTCACGCAGTTGCGCAATCATATCGTCAATCATTTGGGGTGTCAGTTTGTTCAGAGGTACTTCGCCCAGCATGGGAATTAGATGTATGTTTATGCCGCTCCAATAGCTGTATCGCGTGCTTTTTGCAAGGTTGTGGTGATAGCTCTCGTACCATTTTGGCAGATACTCTTTTAGCTTTTGTTTGCTCTCTGGTCCATAGCCGACCATAGCGGCGCTGCCAGTCTGTAACTCCAGCTTGATCTGTGCCTCATACAATTCTGCTTCCCTGCGCGTTGCAAAACCACGTTTAGCAATGCTTTTCTGCCTGCCGTTCTCGTAGACTTTCACATTGACATCGTAGACGATGCCCGATCTGCCTGTTAAAATTCCTTGGCTGTTTCGCTTGTTTTTGACTTTTCTCTCGCGGATCGCCATATCAGCACCCACCACTTACAGACCTTGCCGGGGTCTTGGCACGGTTGTAATAATCCCAAATCGCCTGTTCGGAAATCAGGCGACGGTTGCCGTTCTGGATGAACTCCAACTCGCCGTTGTCCATCAACTGGCGCAGTCGATTTTCTCCGATGCCGGAAACAACTGCCATTTGTTCTACAGTTTTCAGCATCGGTTCAAACGGATTTCGCACAGCTTGCGGTGTTTTTTGCTTTGCATATCTTGCCATAACTATCCCTCCTGCGGTATAATTTATAAAACAAATTGTTTGTGGTACTTGTGCACAGCACAGGAACACGATCATTTGTAAGGCTTGAAGATTTGGTATATTCAGTTTTCAAGGTTCATCGTCACCACATTCAAAACGCTTGTGATGATTACAAGCTTATTATACCACAAGCATTTTGCTTGTCAATATATATTTTTACTTTTTATTGCAACTTATTTTCTGTGGGAGGTTCTTTATGGATACAACTGGGAGACGCATTAAGCGTCTGCGTTTGAAAAAGGGAATCTCGCAATCTCAACTTTCTAAGCGCTCCGGCATTACCTCAACGCTTCTTCAACAGTACGAATATGGTACGCGCCATCCCAAGGAAGATCAGTTAAACAAAATCGCATTGGCGCTTGGCGTAGCGCCTGCTATGCTGCGTCCGTTGGATGTGGATACAATCGAGGGGCTGCTCGCCATCATCTACGAAATGCACTCCAGTTACCACGGCATAGAAATTATCGAAGAAAACGGTACAACTTCTATCCGTTTGCCCAATACACTACAAGCCGAGCCCGCCAGATATGCATTGCACTTAATCAAGGAATTTATGGAACAGCCGCTATTCGGTTCAGACGAAGAAGCTCCCGTTGCCATGAACGCAGACGAAATTCAACCTGATACTGGTGTGACACTTGCTGAAGAAATAAAGTGGTACAATCAGCAGTCAAGGTTTCTGCATGACACCGAAGAACTTGGGATTTGGTCCGATACCAGCCGTGAAGAAGATACCTCAACTTAAAATCGTTTCTGCATACAGGAGTAACAATAAATGGACAGTAAATTGACCGCAGAACAAGAAAAACTAGCTGCACTAATAGAATCCGACTACGCACTATTGAAATTCGGCTATTATGGGCAGGAATACGAGTTTGCTGTTGCTGAGCGAGACCCGCGCCTATACAGAAAAATGCTGAAACGCCCGGACTATCATCAATTTATCGCAGATAAAGACAAACAATATCGCCATGAAACCAGCGTGATGATGGTTGTACTGGCTGATATGCGCGGCATAACTCCAACGACAAAGCAGGAAAATGAAAGCGGTTGGTACAAAACTATGTTCTCGCTAAAAGCAGAAGCGGAGACTTTCACGCGGAATAGTATCCTGCATGATGTCGAAACAGATTTTTGACGAGAGCATATTTTATCGTAAAAGCGCCCTATCAAAAGAAGCGGATTGGCTTCTTTTGATAGGGCGCTTTTGTCATATATACCAAATCGAAGATTTAACTTCATCATATTTTACAAAAAGATGTACTTTCTATTGACTTTTTTGCAATAACAGAATACAATGTATTTACATCATTTTAATAAATTTGATGTAAATAAAAATAAGGGTTCTACAATGAAAACATTTAACTTCAAAGCAGTATATCCTCAGCTGCTGACACCAGAGATTGTGTTCCGTCTAACGCAGCTCCACGAATACAAAGGTCGACTGAACAGGCTCCTTGAAACGGATGCCGCCGCACTATCTGAAATCCAAGAAACCGCCATCCTGCAAAATGTCGCTGCATCGAATACCATGGAAGGCATTACTGTTGCCGATGAGCGGCTGAAAAAACTTATCCTGAATAAAACCAATCCGCAAACCGATGATGAGAAAAAAGTGGCAGGTTATCGGGATGTGCTAACCTCCATAAGTGCCAATTATGACTTCCTGCCACCGGCACCATCCACCATTTTACAGTTGCACCGTGATTTGTACAAATTCAGCGGTAAAGCTGTGGGTGGCAATTATAAAGATACCGACGGTGAACCATGCGCTGAAAGCCTTGCTTCCCTATGCACCGCCTTTGAACAAGCCCTGCAAGACCCAATTCTTGACCCGCTGCTGCTGATTCCGATGTTCATGGTAGACTTTCTGAACATCGCCCCTTTCGACAGCGGCACAGAACGCATGAGCCGCCTGTTGCTGGCACTACTTTTGTATCGTTCCGGCTATCATGTAGAGCAATACAGCAGCGTGGACGCAATTCTTCTTAACACAAAAGGATCCTACGATACATCTCTGCAACGCAGTTCCCATAACTGGGCTGCCGGCACAAATGACTACGCACCTTTTACCGCTTATTTGCTGAATGCCCTTGTCACGGCATACAAAAACCTTGACGAGATTGCCACACAGCTAACCGCCAAGGGTCTGTCCAAGCCTGACCGTGTGCGGGAAATCATCAAATCACATCAAGGCGAAATCACCAAAAGTGAAATCTTAAAACAGTGCCCGGACATCAGCCAAATCACGGTCCAGCGGGCGCTGGCAGACCTGCTAAACAACAAGCAAATCACAAAAATCGGCGGTGGCCGCTACACTTCTTACATTTGGAACGGAGAGGACTAACATGATTACAGGAGAACTCAAAAACAAAATCGACAGCCTTTGGGATATTTTTGCGGCGGGCGGCCTTGTGAACCCGCTGGACGTGATCGAGCAGATCACCTATTTGATGTTTATTCACGACTTGGACGATTCCGACAACCTGCGCGCCAAGGAAGCCGCCATGCTGGGCCTGCCGTACCAGAGTATTTTCGCAGACGAGATGAAGATTGGAGAACGCACCATTGACGGTCAGCAGCTCAAATGGAGCGTGTTCCACGACTTTCCGGCGCAGAAAATGTACGCCACCATGCAGGAATGGGTGTTCCCTTTCATCAAGAATCTGCACGGAGACAAAAACAGCGCCTACTCCAAATACATGGACGATGCTATTTTCAAGCTGCCCACGCCGCTGCTGCTGTCCAAAGTGGTGGACGCGCTGGATGAAATTTACCGCTTGATGAACGAGTCGCAGGCGGTGGATGTGCGCGGCGACACTTATGAATATCTGCTGTCCAAAATCGCGCAGTCCGGTTTGAACGGCCAGTTCCGCACACCGCGCCATATTATTAAAATGATGGTAGAACTGATGGACCCCAAGGCGGACGAAGTCATCTGCGACCCCGCCTGCGGCACGTCCGGCTTCCTCGTCGCAGCGGGCGAGTACCTGAAAGAACACCGCAAGGAAGAAATTTTCTTTGACCGCCAGAAAAAAGATCATTACATGAATCACATGTTCTTCGGCTACGATATGGATCGCACCATGCTGCGCATCGGCGCCATGAACATGATGACCCACGGCATCGACAACCCTTATATCGAGTACCGCGACAGCCTGAGCGACCAGAACCCGGACAAAGAAAAATACTCGCTGATTCTCGCCAATCCGCCGTTCAAGGGCAGTTTGGATGCGGACACCGTATCCGCCGACCTGCTGAAGGTCTGCAAGACCAAGAAAACAGAACTGCTTTTCCTTGCGCTGTTCCTGCGTATGCTGAAAATCGGCGGGCGCTGCGCCTGCATTGTTCCCGATGGTGTGTTGTTTGGCTCGTCCACTGCGCACAAGGCAATCCGCAAGGAACTGGTAGACGGCAACCGTCTGGAAGCTGTTATCTCGATGCCGTCCGGCGTGTTCAAGCCCTATGCCGGTGTTTCTACCGCCATTTTGATCTTTACCAAGACCGGGCATGGCGGCACGGACAATGTGTGGTTCTACGATATGCAGGCCGACGGGCTTTCGCTGGACGACAAGCGCAGCCCTGTGCAGGAGAACGACATTCCCGATATTATCGCCCGTTTCAAGACTTTGGATGCCGAGAAAGACCGTGCCCGCACGGAAAAATCGTTCTTTGTTCCCAAGCAGGAAATCGTGGATAACGGCTACGACCTGTCCATCAACAAGTACAAAAAGACCGAGTACAAGCCTGTGGAGTACCCGCCGACGAGCGAGATTATGGCCGAGTTGCGCCGCTTGGAGAAAGAGGTCAACACGGCGATGGATGAACTGGAACAGATGCTGAAATAAGGAGCACACCATGACGGAAAACGATAAGCTGCAAGTATTTGAAGATCAGACCATCCGAACTGCTTGGGATGAGGAAAAAGAGGAATGGTATTTCTCGGTGGTGGATGCGGTGGCGGCACTGACGGAGCAAACTGACGCCAGAAAAGCAAGCACCTATTGGGCGGTTTTGAAAAAGCGCCTGAAAGATGAGGGAGCAGATGAGTTGCTTACAAATTGTAAGCAACTGAAAATGAAGTCTCCTAAAGATGGAAAAAGATACAAAACGGATGTAGCCAACACGGAACAGCTTTTGCGTATTATTCAGTCCATCCCCTCCCGCAAGGCCGAGCCGTTCAAAATGTGGCTGGCTATGGTTGGGCGTGAGCGCATTGAGGAAATCATCGACCCGGAGCTTACCATTGAGCGCGCGCTGGACACCTACGCACAAAAAGGCTATCCGCCGGAGTGGATCAACCAGCGCCTGCAAACCATCCGCGCCCGCAAAGAGCTGACCGATGCGTGGAGCGCACACGGGGTGCAAAAGGGGCAGGAGTACGCCATTTTGACGGACGAAGTCACAAAGGCGTGGTCCGGGCTGAACACGCGACAATACAAGAACCTGAAAGGGCTGAAAAAGGAAAATCTGCGCGACAATATGAGTACGTTGGAACTGGCGCTGAATATGTTGGCGGAAGCCACCACAACAGAACTCACCAAGGCTCAGAATCCGCAAGGGTTAGAAGAAAACCGCACTGTAGCAAAGCAGGGCGGCACGGTAGCCGGCAACGCCCGAAAAGAAATTGAAGCGCAGACCGGTCGCCCGGTGGTTACGGCAGAAAACGCAAGCACAATGCTGCTGGGGCAGGCTGTTACCGGGATGATTGAGGGTGTTGTGAAAGATGAAGATGATAAAGAATAACTCTGCTGTGAAGGCGGATACAACTTCGGATTTGTGGGGATAAATAATGCAAAAAATAAAAATCGGCGATGTTTGTGATGTTCTAAACGGTTTTGCGTTCAAAAGCGAAAACTATGTAGGTTCGGGTATTCGGATAATACGTATTGCAAACGTTCAAAAAGGATATATAGAAGATACAACACCTGCATTTTATCCCCTTGATTCAGGCGGGCTAGACAAGTATATGCTTGAAAATGGAGACCTGCTGATGTCATTGACGGGTAACGTCGGAAGGGTTGCAATGCTCGAAGCTGACATGTTACCCGCTGCACTAAACCAGCGTGTTGCGTGTTTAAGACTAAAATCAAGTAAAATTTCAAAAAAGTATCTCTTTCACATCTTAAATAGTGACTATTTTGAGCAGCAATGCATCCAATCCTCAAAAGGTGTTGCTCAAAAAAACATGAGTACAGAATGGCTTAAAGATTATGAAATTCCTCTATATTCTCCCGAACAGCAGAACAAAATCGCTTCCGTGTTGGATAGAGTTCATTTGATTATAAACACTCAAAAGAAACAACTCCAAAAGCTGGATGAACTCGTCAAAGCCCGATTTGTTGAATTGTTTGGTGATATGTTTTTAAACTCTAAGGCTTGGGAGGAGCGACCGCTTGATTTA
>NZ_CAKTFU010000012.1 GCF_934561205.1 uncultured Gemmiger sp.
TGTGCGAAAAACAGCACCGCGCCCTCCGGCTTGACGGCCCATTTCACCGCCTCCCACAGCTCCGGGAGCGGCAGCGGTACATCCCAAAAGTTCCGGGTCGTGCCGTAGGGCGGATCGGTCAGAAGCATATCCACGCTATGCTTTGGCAGGGAGCGCAGGCCCTCGATGCCGTCGGAGAGGTGCAGACCCTCCGGGATCGGCCTCTGGCCACCGTGACCAGAAGCGGCGGTATCAGCGATAAAATCACCTTTCCTTTCTCAATGGGCGCTGAAGATGCTTTTTGAGATCGTCCCGGTTTTCATCAGCATGAAGCACAGAAGCACCGTATAGCCGATACAGCCCCAAATCGCGCCGATGGGATCTCCGCCTGTGGCGATCCCCTGAATGAGCACCGCATAGATGGCAACGCAGACGAGGATCAGCATACCCTGAAAGCCCACGGCAAACAGGGAGCGCAGATAGTTCTGGCCCATCGCGCCCAGTTCCCGGTTGGAGAGCGTCGCCACGGGGATGGGGGCTAAACTGGTCAGCAGATATATCTCGATCATGCGGCCATAGACGATCACGAAAATAAAAATGTTCAGTGCCAGCATGGTAAACTTAATGAGGAACGATTGCAGGAACAGGCCCAGCAGAGGGCCAAGCTCCATCGTTTCAAGGGTCATTTCCAGATCGGCCAGCATATCCGGCGTGATGTTGGTTGCGCCTGTGACAATGCCCGCCGCGCTTGCGATCACGCTTTGGGACACGTCAAAGACTGCCATGACGATATTGAACGTGTTGGACAGGATCAGGATGGCACAAGTGGTTTTGAATACCCATTTGTAGATATTCGCCACGTCGAACTCGTGCATATTGTTCTTTTCCAGTATCATCTGGATCAGCTCATAGGTGGCAACGAAGGTCAGGATCAATCCGGCAATCGGCAATATCACCGTTTCGGAAAGCTGCCGTATCAGGGAGAACACCCCGGCGTTCCATGCCGCCGGGGTAGTCCCCACCTGTACGGATATTTCCCCGACGCGGGTATTCACCGTGTCAAACAGCCCCTCGAGGTTTCCCATGATGCCCTCGATCAAAAGCCCTTTGAGCCATTCCGTGATCCATTCGGTGAGAATACCCATCGGCAGCTACCCTTAAAACAGGGTAGACAGCAGAGGGATCAGGGTCGTGCCCAGCACGATGATGCCGCCGCCCGCCATGAGCTGCTTGATGCCCTGGCTTTTGGCCGCTGCGTTATCCGAGCCGTAGCCCTCCAGCAGATTGACCACGCCCCACACGGCAAGGCCAGCGCCCAGCGCCACGACGAGAGTTTGCAGGGTAGTAACGGCAGAAGCAAAAAACTGCATAAGTCCTCCATTTCTCCGGGGCAAGGCCCCGGCTATGAAAAAAGCCGCCATTTCTGGCGGCAGCTGATCCTCTGGACACCGTGACCAGAGGTTATACAAAGGCGTCCGGGTCGTCGAGGTCGTCATAGTTGAGGATGTCCTCGTCCTCGCCTGTGAGCGCCTCGTCCGGCACGTCCACCTTGTAAACGGTATAGGTTTCGTTGGGGTTGAGCTTGTCCATCCGCCGCGTCACAAGGCTGTTGAGGTCAAAAGCGTTTTTCACCTTGTCGGCCTCGGCGGTGTATTTGTAGTTGGGATGCTGCTTCAAATCGTACTTCTTGGAGTAGAACGGCGGCAGCCCTCGGAGCTGCAAAATGCACCGATCTCCGGGCATGGTGGCAAGCTCGCTGGGGGTCATCAGCTCCCGGCCCAGCCGCTGGGTATTTTGGCTGTAGCTTTCGGATTGGCCCCGTGAGCGTCCCTCGGTCTGCATGGAGATGGTGGCCTTACCCAGCCAGTTCTCGGATATTTCCTTGATGGTGGAGCTTTCGCGTCCGCCGAGGAACAGCACACTATCCATGTTGCCGAGGATGGTTTCCGCGTTCTTGTCATAGATGGCCTTGCACTGAGCCAACTGCTGATACAGCAGGCACAGGCTGATCTCACGGGAGCGGATAACAGCTACCAGCTTTTCAAGCTGGGGCACCTGTCCCGTGTTGGCCGCCTCGTCCCACAGTACCCGCACATGATGGGGCAGCCGTCCGCCGTGAACATTGTCCGCCCGTTCGCACAGTAGATTGAACATCTGCGAAAAGGCCAGCGCCACAAGGAAATTGTAGGTGCTGTCCGTGTCGCTGATGCAGAAAAAAGTAGCCGTCCGGCGATCTCCCATGCGGTCAAGCTCCAGCTCGTCATAGGACATGATCTCCCGAAGCTGGGGGATGTCAAAGGGGGCCAGACGCGCACCGCAGGAAATGAGGATGCTTTTTGCCGTCTTGCCGCTGCTTAGCTTGAATTTGCGGTATTGCTTCACGGCGAAGCAATCCGGCTTGCGTTTGGCAAGGCCGTCAAACATATAGTCCACGGCATTTTTATAGTTTTCGTCATCCTCCTTGACCTCCATGCCGGAGATCATGTCCACCAGCGTATTCATATTCCGATCCTCGGCAGGCCCCTCAAAAATGATATAGGCGATCAGGGCACAGTACAGAAGCGTTTCCGCTTTCGTCCAGAACGGATCGCCCTCCTTGCCCTCGCCCTTGGTGTTGGTGATCAGGGCGTTCACGAATTTCAGGATGTCGGCCTCGTTGCGGATATACGACAAAGGGTTGTAGTGCATGGACTTGGAAAAATCTATGCTGTTGAACACCTTGATCTTATAGCCCCGGCGCTGGAGAAAGGCCCCGACCTGCCCCAGCACACCGCCCTTGGGGTCTACCACCACATAGGAAGAATGGGCCTGCAAAAGCTGCGGCGTGAGCCAAAAGCGGGTCTTGCCGGAGCCGGACGAGCCGATCCCGCAGAAATTGAGATTGCGGGCGTTGGCGGGATTTTTGGGGCGGGTATTCATGGTGAGCCGTTCTGTGGCGGTCAGCAGCATATTGTTTTCAAACTTGGGATCGACAAAAGGCTTGATGTCCTTTTCGTTTCCCCAGCGGGCTGTGCCGTACTCGGCATCGCGGCGAAATTTCTTTGCTTTTTTCGCCTTGCAGTAGATCAGCAGCCGGAAACCGACTGCGCCCACAATGCCGACAAACCAATCCAGCGGGGCAAGGCCGGGGGCAAAGCTGCCAAAGGCCGCGCCGATGGTCTGGCCCAGCCCCAGCAGCTTTTCCCCGAAGCCCGCACCAGCGGCCAGACGGTACGCCGTGCCGATTTTCAGGCAAAACCAGCCGATGAACAGGTACGGGATATTCGGAAGAACATACTTCCTGATTTTATCTGTCGCCATGCGCCGCCTCCTTTGTCAATTCCCGCTGGGGCTGCTTTTTCACCTGTTCCTCGGCCTGCCGGAGCTGCTCCCGGATCGGCGGTTGCCGGGATTTGGCCCGTTTCAGCTCCAAACGGGAATACTCGGCAAAGCAGCCTGTGATGGCATCGGCCTGCCGTGCCTTGAACAAAAGCAAATATTTTTCATCCCCCACACGACGGATGGCGTAGTCCACGCCCCATTTCCGGGCCACCTTGTCAAACAGCTTGGGCGTATCCACCTCAATAGCGTTGGTGTCCCCGCCGTGGCCCATGAGTTTCCGCACACTCTGCTTGCCGTGGGGTATCTGCGCCTTGCGGTGCTCCTTGGCGATCTTCCGACCCACGGCGGCCACCACATAGGCCAGCGCACGGGCGGTCAGCTTGGACGCCTTGACGCTGACGGCGATGGTCTGCCGGGACACTTCATCTCCGACGATAGCTTACACCTCCTTTGCCCTCTGGCCACCGTGACCAGAAGCGGCCTATCTGTCCTCGCGGCTGGCGGGGAGCCGCTGCTTTTCCTCGTTCAGCGCCGAACGGTCTATGACCTCCTGATACGCCGCCATCTGCTCCCGGATATTCAGCTTGGGATAGGCAAAGATGCGGTGCTCCGGGGGAATATCCTCCATCCCGTGATACCGCTCCACAAATCTGCCGCCGTTATTGAACACATAGCCGCCGGGGGCAAAATGGCCGCCCTCGTTGATCCGCACGTCCCGCCCGTAGGCTTCAAAGTCGAAGTAGGGCAGCACATTATCCGGCACATCCAGCATTTCCATTTCCTCGATATAGACCCGGCCCAGCGCCTCCTCGCTGTCGATACCGGGGTAGAAGTCATAGCAATCCAGATTTTGCGCGAGGTTGATCAGGTCATGGACGCTGCCTGTGTATTCGCCGCTGTCAATGACGGCCTCAAACTTTTCAATGTCGCTCTGGTCGAGGTCAGACAGCACATGGGCCAGATGGTTCAGCTCGTCAATGCTTTCATACTCGCCCAAATGGTCATACAGGCCCAGCACATCACCGTCGAATGAGGTAATAAAGATTTCCTCATACCGTACCCCATCCACGCCGATGCGCTTCAAAAGGGCCTGCACCTCCTCCGTGGTGGCCGGGAATTTCAGCGTTTCGCCCACAAGCCGCCCCTCGTTGTATTTGCCGAGGTTGGTAATGTAGGCTTCAAACAGGGATGATATTTTCAGCACCTCCTTGTCAGAACATCATATATGCCGCGCATAATGTACTCGGCGCAGGGCAGCGCGATAGCATTTCCCAGCGTCCGGTAGCGGTGGGCGGGCAGGATTTCCTCACCATCCGCGCCGTACCTTGTCCAGCCCTCCGGCAGCCCCATGAGCCGTTCACATTCTCTTTCCGTGGGAAAGCGGACACAGCCCCCGGCAGGATCGTCCTCATACCAAAAGGCAAAGGGACTGACCGTGCTGGCTAACAGAGTGGGAAAAGGGTCAGTTGGCAGTCCGAAGCTGTTTCGGAACGCCTCCGTTGTCCGCTCCTTTGCCGATGCCCGCATACGGTAGCATTGAAAGGGTCTGGTGATCGGTACACGCCGCCCTGCTTCAATAAAAGAGCCTCGATCTCCGCAGGCGGCGGACAGCCAGCAATCTCCGCCAGACGCAGAAATTGACTGCACTGCGCGGGGCTTAAAAAGTATTTCGTGGGAACATTGTCCTCCAAAGTCTGCCACAACAAAGACGCGCTGCCGTCGTGCCAATCGGGGGCTTGCCCAATGCTGGGCATCCATGAGCCGCCATGAGAGATCGGGCGTGTGCCCTCGCACCATTCCGGCTCCTGCCCATTTTCCAGAAGCAGGCATTGAAATGTCGGCGGCTGTGAACGCTGAGAGCACGGCTCTAAAGTCCATCCGGTCATTTGAAAAAAACGCTCCCATGACGTTCTCCCAAACAGCGATTGCTGGAAATATACCATTTGTCGCCTCCCTCATTTCACGGATAATGCGGATCGCATGAAAGAACAGGCTGGATTTTTCCCCGGCAAGACCGGCCCTGTTGCCGATCTGTGAGAGGTTCTGGCAGGGTGAGCCAAAGGTGATGATGTGGACAGGCGGAATGTCGCCGCCGTTCAGCTTTGTCACATCTCCTAAATGCGCCATACCGGGAAAACGGCGTTTCGTGATGGAGATAGGCGCTTTTTCGATCTCGCTGGCCCATGCAGGCACGATACCGCAGCGCACCGCCGCCAGCGGGAACACGCCGATCCCGTCAAACAGGCTCCCCAGCCGGATCTCGTTCATATCAGCGGCGGCCCTGACGCTTTACGGTCAGGATGCCGTCCAGCGTGGTTGCCGTGATCCCCAGCCGCTGGGCCACGGCCACATCGTTTTTCATGCTTTCCGTGGAGATACTGCCGCACACCACCAGCACATGAGAGCGGCGAAGCAGGTCACGGCCCATGTCGATGCCGCTCTTGTGCTCCTCGGGAACGGCGTCGTTCAGGAAAAGGGGCTGATAGAGCGTGGGGCAGATGGGCGAAAAGCCCGCCTCATAGACAGCACGGCAATACTTGGCGGCCTGCTCCGTCGCCTCGCAGGGATCGCCGCTCCACGCGGCGGTGATATACGCAAGGGGTCGTTTCATTGTGAAAACCTCCGTTTTTATATAATGTAGTGGGTCAACCTTTTTCCCCCGCCCTTTTCCAATCTTGGAAAAGGGGGCGGCTCTGGAGGATATACCCCCGCCGCTTGCCGGAGAAAAAGCACAGCCGGGGCAGGCGGTCAAGGGCAAAGCCGCCGCATACGGCGGGGCGAAACCCCCTTGACAGCCCGCTCCCGCCTGTGCTCAATTACGGGCGGCGACGGGGGATATAACCGCAAGAGCCATATCCTACCGGGGCAGCAAAAAGCCTCTGGTCATGGTGGCCAGAGGTCGTTACTTTTCCATATCCATTTTCTTGTCGGGCTTGGCAAGCTCGGGCGGCTGCCGCTCTTTCCAGTCCTCCAGCAGCGTCATGATCTGGTCTTTCATCTGCCGGGGCGTGGCCTCCTTGCCAAAAAACTTTTCCAGTTCAGCGCCAGTAATGATCACGTCACGATCCTCCTTTTTCTTTTCTTCACACAAAATACCGTCGATCACGTCCGGGGAGAGCTTGTTTTCCTTGTCCAGCTCACGGAGCCGCTTTGCCTGACCCTTGGAGGGCGAAGCCTGCTGGCCCTCAATGGACACGGCGATATACTTCTGGTGCTTGGGGCGCACACGGGAAATTTCCACAGCCGGGGTGAAAGACAGCTTTCCGTCATCCATCGTCTGCTTCAATTCCGGCACAAGATCATTGAGCCAGATATACCGCTGTACGGTTTTCACGCTCATGCCGTTGCGCTGGCCCACGCTTTCAAGAGAGAGCTTTCCGGCCTCGGCGCTGTCGCCACGCGCTCCCTGATGCTTGATGGCCTCATACTGCATTTTCAGGGACAGGGCCTTTTCGCTGGGCAAAATCGTTTCACGCTGACGGAGGTTGTCATCCGTCATAGCGAGAATGGCCTCGTCATCCGTCATATTGCGGACGATACAGGGCATATTGCGATACCCGGCAAGCTGGCTGGCCATCTGGCGGCGGTGGCCCGCGATGATCTCATAGCCGCCGCCCTCACGGGGACGCACCAGCGCGGGCTGGTTGACGCCGCCGTTGCGGACGCTCTCCACCAGAGATTTCATTTCCGCATCGTCACGGACGCCGAAAGGATGATCCTTGAACGGGTGCAGGTCGGAAAGGTCAAGATAGACGATTTCCTCTTTCTCGGCGCGGGTAGCGTCACGGGGCGTAGGCGGTACTTCCGGGGCCGGGGGCGCTGCCTTTTCCTCGGGGGCCGCATGGGTCTTGCCAGCCTTGGGCGGCTTGGCCTGCTCCGGGGACGCTTTTTCCGTCTTGGGCGGGCGGCCTCGGCGGGGCTTTTCCGCTTTTACCTCTTTCTTGACCCCCGGCTCGGTGGGCGTAGCTTTTTCGGCTTTTGCAGGGCGGCCCCGTTTGGGCTTGGGCTTCTCTGGCTCCGGCATGGGCTTTTCCCATTCCTGCTTGCTGTACTCGGTGACGGAAACAGGCTGGGCTTCCGGCTCCTTGGGGATGTCCGTCGGAGCATCCTTTTCCGGCGTGGAACGCACAGCGGAAAGGTCAATCACCTTTGCGGACGGAGCAGGGCCGCCGCCCACATCAGGGATTTCGGCCTGCTCCATTTTTGGGGCCTTTCCCGGCATTTCAGGCGGGGTCTGTTCCTCCGTGGTAGGGGGATGCTTGTTTTCTTCTGCCATGACACGAATAACCTCCTTGACAAGAATTTAGGCCATGCCGCACGGCTGGCCCATATCGGCACACAGAGAAAACGCTGTCTGCATACAAAAACACCGCCTATGTCCTGTTAGGCGGTGCATTGTGTAAGGCTTGGCAGCTCATTTTCAGTTGTTTTTCTCTGTGTGCCCTTGTCAAGCGATGTTTTTGTTGTTGCTTAAAGTGATTTTGCGCATTCTTTTGTGTATAGTCCAAGCAGCTTGTCCAGCATATCCGAGAAGGACAGGCCGATTCCTTTCATCATATTCGGATAGCGGCTGTGAGAGGTAAATCCGGGAATCGTATTGACCTCATTAAAAACGATCTCTCCGGCCGGAGTCAGAAACATATCTACCCGTGCAAAACCGGAGCAGTCCAACGCTTTGAAAATCGTTTTTGCAGCCTCCTGAATACGCAGCTCTGTTGCAGCGTCAATTCTGGCGGGCATGTGGATTTTTGAAGTTTTCAGTGTGTACTTTTCCGTATAATCGAAAAAACCACCGGAAAGCTCAATTTCATCAACCCGTCCGACCATTAGTTTTTCTACACCGAGAACGGCGCAGCCGACTTCAAATCCGTCAATGGCTTCCTCCGCAATAACCTCCGAATCATTCTCAAAGGCAAGGTGAATTGCATTCTCTAATTTTTCGGGTTCGGATACTTTCGTCACGCCAAAAGACGACCCGGCACGAACCGGCTTTACGAAAATCGGGAAAGATAGGGAGTCCTTGATTTTCTGTACCGCATCGTTGACCTCCGATTTTTTGAAAGCAACCGATTTGGGTACAGAAATCCCCTCAAGCGAAACCAGCTTATGTGCTCTGTCTTTGTCCATACACAAAGCAGAAGCCAGTGTGCCGCAGCCGACGATTGGAACACCTGCAAGTTCCAAAAGCCCCTGCACAGTTCCGTCCTCTCCGTTCTTGCCATGCAGAACAGGAAATGCAAGGTCGATTTTCTGAACAGTATATCGTCCGTCAAGTAGTTCCAAGAATCCGCCAACTGACCGATCCTGTGAAAAAGCGACTTTATTCAGATGAGAAGCATCATTACACCATGTGCCTGCCGCGATCTTTGAAAGCTCTCCGGTGTAGTGATACCAGTCACCCGCTTTCGTGATTCCAATCGGAAATACTTCAAATTCTTCGGTATTGATGTTTTCAAAAACAGCCGCGGCGGACTGCAACGATACTTCATATTCGGTGGAATGACCTCCGAAAATAATCGCAATTTTTCTCATTATATTTTCCTCCAATCTTTAGTGCCAAATGAGCGGTGCAACCTTGAATGCAAACCAAAATGGATAATGGAGAAAGAACATGCCACAAAAACTTATGGCAATATAAATCCATGCTTCTTTACTTCCATCTACGGTTGTTTTCATCCGCTGACCGAATAATTTTGCAAAAGCGAACCAAACTGCAAACCCGACTGCTGTTCCAAGCGTATTTGCGATCAAGTCATCAATATCTGTTGCTCGCGTCGTCAATAGCTGTGAAACCTCAATGAGTGCCGAAAACCCTGCCCCGGACAAAACAGTTACCCTAAATTTTCGATATGCCTTCCATACAAACGGAAGCAAAAATCCAAGTGGCACACACATAAGAATATTCAAGAAAAATCCCGTGGTGAAATTCTGAAAAGGGATCAGATTCACGGTTCCCTGAATAAAGGAAGGATTGATGGACCCTTCTGGTCGATATAGAATATCACTGAGCCCTCCGGCACCCGTTATGTCGTACACCTGCCAGCAGTACAGAACAAAAATCATCACCCAAACCGAGTGTAATAGAGGTTTTTTTCTACCCCATACCAGCAGATAAATAAAACACGGCAGCACTGCACAGAGGAGACTATATATTGTTTCTTGATTGTAATTGAACATTTTTTACTTCTCCTGTACTTCCATCCCTTCCGGCAACAAATAAGTAATTTCGCATTTATTCGTATAAAGCAGATGCTTCATCGTTTTACCGCTGATCGTATCTGTTTCGGTGCGACACACCTCGGCCATCTGAAAAATTTTCCCGTTTTGGCGAACATAGGTTACGGACGAGTTGTAAATTGAATACTCCTTCGTGACAGGTTCTGCCGTATAAATCCGACCATAAATATTGCTTTCGTCAAAAGCGACTTCAATTTGGAATGTGTTGTCCGTATCATTGCGAACCTGAAGATCGCACCAGCCCTCACTGACCGTTGCGTCCGTTCCTTTGGGCAAATCCTCTGTTGTTGAAGGGAAGGACTCTACGGCGTGTCCGTGACGCTCGACAATCGTCAACGGCGTGTGCAGAAAGCACCAAAACAGCAGGTTGCTGAGCTGGCAAAGTCCCCCTCCGTATGAACCTATAATTTTTCCATCCACAAGATTTAAGCCGTCTTTATAAGGCTCTTTCTTGTCGGCATTGCGCACAAGCCAATAAAACGAAAAGGTTTCCTTCGGGCGTATCAGAACTTTATTGATGGCTTTTCCAGCCAGTTTAAGGTTGTGAACCTTGTTATACTGATACTGAATATCGTAGCCACTGCTTTGATTTACCATTAAAGCCGAAGTTTCAAAAATCTTATTTGGAAGCAGTTCATCGGATATAGTGTCTGCGTAGTGGTTTTTGTCCAGACGCATTTTCAAATAACAGCATTTTTTCCTCTGCCACTGCCGCAGTGGGAGCAGAAACGGAAAAAGCTGTGTCAACCGTTTTCTTGCCATAGGGGTCACTCCTTGAATTGACATCACAAAAACAAAAAACTCTTGTTTCTCGTACTTTTATCGTACCAGAAACAAGAGTTTCATTTATTTGTTTGTCCACACAGGTTTCCTCTGTTTTCCTGCGGAATTTCTTACGATTTTCCTACAGGAGCGGAAGAGTGACTGTAAATTCGATTTGCTCATTTTCACTTTTTGCGGTAATTGTTCCGTTATGAAGCTCAACGATTTCTTTTGCGACTGCAAGACCCAATCCTGCACCTCCGCTTCTGGAACTTCGTGCAACATCAAGACGATAAAACTGTTCAAAAATGCGTACAAGCTTTTCTTTTGGAATGGTATTGCCGCAATTGGTAAACTGAATACACAAATTTTCACCGTTTTGTTTTACAGTAATATGAATCGTGCTGTCATCAAAGCTATAATTCACTGCATTTCTCAGCAGATTATCAAAAACGCGCTGCATCTTATTGACATCGCACTTTATCATAGTGTCTGGGGCTATTTCAAGCTCACATTTTAAATTCTTCTCTAAAAACATTGGTTTGAACTCGTATGTAAGTTGTTCAAGCATACGGGTCAAATTGACCCTGCTGTACTCAAGAGTGATATTAGAAAGATTAAACCGCGTGATTTCAAAAAATTCGTTAATTAAATCCTCAAGATGTTCTGCTTTTTCCAAAGAAATTGACAAATACTTTTCTCTTAATTCTTCGGAAATTTTGTTTTCGTCCCGCAGCAAAGTTAAATACCCAATTACTGAGGTGAGTGGGGTTTTCAAATCGTGGGCAAGATAAACAACAAGGTCATTTTTCCGCTGTTCTGAAAGCTCTGCTGCCAGTTTTCGTTGTTCAAGAGTATGCTTAATATGATTGATTTTCTTTTCGATTGCAGTTAATTCAGAAGGCAAAACAATATCTCCTGAATTTTCTTCTATCAGAGCATCTATACTACGGTTAATTTCTTTGAAATACTTGGAAAATTCATTTAGATAAAAGCGCAAAATAATTGCAAATAACAGTAAGGAAAGCACTACGAAGAAAAGACTCATATAACCTCTAATATATATTGAATATACATTATAAGCTCGGTCATAATCATGGTAGACAAAATTATCCAAAAAACCCACAAAAGTGTCTGCTATGTGCCCTTTTAAAAATAGAGAGTACAAGGCTGCTAAAAAAGCAAACGCAAAAAACAACATTCCAAAAGTTCTAATCAATAATTTGTTTTTAAGAAGACGATAATCATCTCTTTCGCTATTTCTTTTATTTTTCAATGGTATATCCCACTCCCCACACAGTTTTTATAAATTTCGGTTTTTTTGCAGGCTCATTAAGCTTTTCCCTCAATCTTCCGATATGAGCCATAACAGTATTATTGTTATCAAGGTACTGCTCGCCCCAAACATTTTCAAACAATTCTTCAGACGGTATAACTTTTCCTCTGTTCTCACATAAGTACCAGAGGATAGAAAACTCAATAGGTGTCAAAGTAACCTCTTTTCCATACAAAGTACATTTGTGAGTATTCTTGTTTATAATAAGTCCTCTTACATCATGTTCTGCAATGGGAGCATCTATTTCCTTGGTATTAGCCGCATTATTATAACGAACATAACGGCGAAGTTGCGTTTTTACTCTTGCTACAACCTCCAAAGGATTGAAAGGTTTTGTAATGTAATCATCAGCTCCAATGGTAAGTCCCATAATTTTATCAGTATCCTCAACTTTTGCCGTCAGCATTATAATAGGATAATAATACTGTTCTCTGATTTTCTGACAAATACGAAATCCATCAATATCTGGAAGCATCACATCAAGAATCGCCAAATCAGGCGTGTTTGATTCAATACACTTCAAAGCATCCATGCCATTATAAAATTTATAGACAGAGTAGCCATCATTTTTAAGATATACCTCTAACAAGTCGGCAAGCTCTTTTTCATCATCGACAACCAGTATTTTCTCTTTCATTTTCTTTATTTCCCTTCAATCTTTGGTCGAATGGTTTTTCTGCATATCGGGGAATCAACCACATTCGGCTAAGTTTTGCTACCCTTGGTATACGATTTTCTTCGCATAACTTTTGCACTCTCCGTTCCGAAATACCCCATATTCTTGCTGCTTCTGGAGCGGAAATATATTCAAGCATTTTGCTACCCTCCTGCAAAAATTCCTTTGTCATTATTATATACGGTCGGACGAATGATTGCAAGAAACGAAATGCGAATTATTTAAGCTAATAGCATGAATATATAAGTCATATTCTGAAAGAAGGCTGAACTGTAGAATGTAATAGGGTGATTGAATATGTCCAAAAGAGCCAAGAAAGAGAAGCGCCCTGTTGCGAAAATCGACTTTAAGCCGTATGGCGCAGCAATCAAAGCTGGGCGCACTAAACAGAAAGAATCCCGGAATAAGGCAGCCGACGCGCTGTTTATTTCGCCGCGCTATCTTGCCAACATCGAGAATAAAGGACAGCATCCCAGCGTACAGGTATTCTTAGAGCTGATGTCCCGCTATCATATCTCTGTGGATCAGATTCTTCATAGTGATACTATGGAGGGTAAGTCTACGGAGCGTATGCAGTTTGAAACGCTGTTGGACGAGCTGACGGACGCTGAAATCAAAATCCTCACAGCAACCGCGCAAGCGTTGCTGGACGCAAGATTGGACAGCGAGGGAGAAAATTGAATACGGTATAAGGAACGCTATGAACAGGTGGTTCATGGCGTTTTTCTTTTGAAAAAGTTTGCCTGCGGTTTGCCAAATTGCGGCTGTGCCGCCGTTGTAGTAGTGAGGGAGATACCGTAGCAAGCATAGGGAGTGTAGCCACACTCCCGAAAAAGCACCTGTCTGTGCTTTGCTTGTTGGGATAATCCCAAACCCTTATTCGGAGCGGAAAGGACGGTGAACAAATGGCAAACCGAACGCGGAATATCGTGCTGCGCGTTCCTGTGACTGCCGGGGAACGGGCAATGATCGAGCGTAAAATGCAGCAGATGGGAACGGGCTGTTTTTCCGTTTATGCGCGGAAAATGCTCATAGACGGCTATGTGATCCGGCTGGATTACAGCGACGTGAAAGCAATGACCGCCGAGCTGCAAAAAATCGGCACAAACATCAATCAGATTGCAAAGCGCGTGAACGCTACGGGAACGCTCTATGCGCAGGACATTGAGGACATCAAGGGGGCGATGGCGGAGATATGGCAATTACAAAGATCCATCCTATCAAAAGCACCTTAAAAAAAGCCATTGACTACATCGTTGATCCTGCAAAGACCGACGATAAGTTGCTGGTGTCCTCGTTCGGCTGCGCCGTGGAAACCGCAGACCTTGAGTTTGAGAAAACACGGCTGCTTGCCATGCAGAAAGGCAACAATCTCGCTCACCATCTGATACAGGCCTTTGAGCCGGGCGAGATCAGCTATGCGCAAGCCCACGAGATCGGGCGGCAGCTTGCCGATGAAATCCTCGGCGGCAAGTATGAGTATGTCATTGCTACCCACATCAACAAGGAACATTGCCATAACCATATTATTTTCTGCGCCGTGGATTTTGCGGAACATAAGAAGTACATTTCCAACCGCAAAAGCTACGCACAGATCCGCCGCGTCAGCGACAGATTGTGCCGGGAAAACGGGCTGTCCGTTGTCACGCCCGGCGCGGAGCGCGGCAAGCAGTATGCCGAATGGGACGCGCAGCGGAAAGGGACAAGCTATAAGCAAAAGCTGAAAATCACCATCGACAGGCTCATTCCCATTTCCAAAGACCTTGACGACCTCCTGCGTCGGCTGGAAGCCGAGGGGTATGAAATCAAGCGTAGAAAGTATATCTCATTCCGCGCTCCCGGTCAGGAGCGATTTACCCGTGCAAAGACGTTGGGTGAAGCCTACACCGAGGAAGCCATAGACGAACGCATCAGGGGCAAGGTCATTCTGAAAACGCCGAAGCCGGAACGCAGCGGCGTGTCGCTGCTGATTGATATTGAAAACTGCATCAAGGCGCAGCAATCCGCAGGATATGAACGCTGGGCAAAAATTGAAAACCTGAAACGCGCCGCCCGCACAATGGTATTTCTCGACCAGCACGGCATTTCCCACTATACCGATTTGGAGCAGAAGATCACGGAGCTTCAGGACAGCAACGAGCAAACTGCCGCTGCGCTGAAAACGGCGGAACGCCGCCTGTCTGATCTGGCGCTGCTGATAAAGCATACCGCCACCTACAAGGAGCTAAAGCCGTTGTATAGCGAATACAAAAAATCCCGTGACAAGGAAAAGTATCTGCGCGGACGTGAGCGTGAAATCATTCTCTTTGAAGCGTCGGTGCGGGCGCTGAAAGCGGCGGGTGTCGGTGATAAGCTCCCCGACCTTGCCAAGCTGCGCGAGGAATATTTCAGACTGTCCGAAGAAAAGGATCGGCTGTACGCTGAGTACGGAAGCCTGAAAAAACGTATGCGGGAATACGATGCCGTCAAGCAGAACATCGACAGCATCCTGTCCTCCAATCGTGGGCAGGAACAGGACAAAGCCCTGTAGATTCTCTGACGTTCACACATTATTTTCAAGCAATTTAATGTGTGTTCGTCGTTTCGCGGTTGACAACCGCACATTATTTCCGTATAATATAATGTGTGATTGTCAAAGCGAGGTGAGAAGCATGAACGCCAAGGAGAAAATCGAAGAACTGCTGGAAGCGTCGGAGGACGGCACGATCACCGCAGCGCAGGTGACGGAAGCCGGACTGCACCGCAGCGTTTTACAGGAGTTTGTTAAGAGCGGCGAGATGTACCGCTTCGGGCGCGGCCTGTATGTGCGGAGCAGCGCATGGGAGGACGATTTTTACCTCTTGCAGCGCAAGTATGGGCGCGGGATTTACTCGCACGATACCGCCCTGTATCTGCTGGGCTATTCAGACCGTACCCCGGCGAAATATACGATGACCTTTCCCAAGGGCTACAATGCCCCGTCCTTGAAGCAGGAGAACTTAATCATCAAGCGCGTTGTGCCGGAGAACTACGAGTTCGGCAGAATTGAAATTGAATCCCCCTCCGGCAATCCGATTCGTGTTTACGATTTGGAACGGACGCTGTGTGACATTCTGCGCGGCAGCGGCAGCGATGTTCAGATCGTCGGAGAAGCCATGAAACGCTATGCAGCGTCCAAGGATAAGAACATTCACAAACTGATGCAGTACGCAGACCAGCTTCGCGTGAAGCCTAAGGTGCTGCGATACATGGAGGTTTTGCTATGATTACAAAAAATCCGATGCAACTGAAAGCCTTTATCAAGAACAAAGCGGCAGAGAAGCATATCTCAGCACAGCTCGTCATGCAAAACTATATGCTCGAACGGCTGCTGGAACGGATTTCGCTCTCGCCCTATAAGAACAATTTCATTCTCAAAGGCGGATTCCTGATTTCCGCCATTGTGGGACTGGACACGCGGGCAACAATGGATCTGGACACAACGATCAAGGGCTTCACCCTGACGCATGAAGCAATCCGCAAAATCTTTACAGAGATTTGCGCTGTCCAGATTGCCGACGACGTGCAGTTTGAGGTCGTCGGTATCTCTGACATTCGGGAAACCGACGATTACCCCGGCATCCGGGTCGCGCTGAAAGCGAACTATCCGCCGATCAGCGTACCGCTGACGGTGGATGTCACCACGGGCGACATGATAACTCCCCGTGAGGTGGAATACACATTCTCCCTGCTGTTCGATGACCGCACGATCAGTATTCTTGCCTACAACCTTGAAACGGTGCTGGCGGAAAAGCTGGAAACTGTGCTGTCCCGCAACATTGCGAATACCCGTCCGAGAGACTATTACGACGTACATATCCTGTATGCGCTGCGCGGCGCGGAGTGCGACAAAGCGACGCTACGCCGGGCGCTGGAACGAACGACGCAGAAACGCGGCAGCGGCATGATCCTGACAGACTACCCGGAGATTATGAAAGAGATCCGCAAAAGCGATACGCTCCGTAGGCTGTGGGAGAAATACAGCCGCGAGTATGAGTACGCAAAGGACATTTCCTTTGATGATACCTGTAATACCATTCAGACGATTATGGACGCAATCATGGTGTAAACGAAAGGAGGCTTCTTTATGGGTTGGCTGGCAGCACAGGGCGCGATTATGGCGATTGGGCTTTTCATCGGGCTTGTCTGCTCGGTGATCGGACTATTCTTTGGGCATATCATTCTCTTTGACAGCATTGCTCTTGGCATCGCCGCCGGAGTGTGCTGCAACCAGTTCACCGCAATTCATCCGGCACTCTGCCTTGTGATCGGCATCGCAACATTTCTGCTGCTGTTGTGGCTGCAAAATACCAGCATTGGCTTCTGGCTCGTCGGCGGGCTGCTCACGCTGATTTATGCAGCGGTGTTCGGGCTGCTGGCCTACTTCATTTCGGAGCATGATCCCATTTGGGGCTGGGTGATTTTCGGTCTGGTGTTCCTCGTGGTCGGTGCGCTGCACCTACGCGCACGGGATAACTAAAAGTAA
The DNA here is from genome assembly GCF_934561205.1 of uncultured Gemmiger sp. Taxonomy (GTDB): domain Bacteria; phylum Bacillota; class Clostridia; order Oscillospirales; family Ruminococcaceae; genus Gemmiger. The sequence continues at coordinate 16,816 of NZ_CAKTFU010000012.1, forward strand.
GTGCAAGGTCACGGCTTAGAGTGCCTGTATGCCTTGCTGGGAGCGGCTTTACAGTGCGGGAAACACAAGGGGAGTATGTTTTCCTGCCAGTTATGAAAAATGAGTTTGAATGCGTGACCGGAAAATGCAAGTACAGCATAAACAAGTTGGTTCTTCTCAAAATACGGAGGGGTTTTATGAAAAAACGAGCAATTCTTTTTGGAATGTTCCACTACAATAGAAGCGCTTCAATTACAGCAAACGATCTACCAAGCACAGAAATTGATGTAAAGACATTAGAAAAGAGATTAAAGCAGTTACAGTTTGAAACCGTTTCATATATGGATCTTTGCTTGAAAGATATGGAGCAAAAGATAACTGAATTTGCAGATACAGCTCCGTGTGATTCTCTGAATGTAGTATATTTCTCTGGACATGGCGGCCACAGCAAAGGCGAGAACTATTTGTATCCTGTGGATTTTGGGAATAGCTTGGATGCAAGAATGTCTATTGAAGATAGCGCATTTAATCTCAAACGAATCCAACCGCTTTTCAAAAGAAAAGTGAAGCTCTTGATAATTGTTGATGCCTGCCGCGACAAATTAAAGCCAGATTATGCTTGTAATTATTCGGAAATGGTCGCGCCACAAGATACATACATAGCCTACGCCACACAATTTGGAGATTACTCTGGTTGCACTCCAGCAATAAGCTATTTTACAGAAGCGTTATGCGACAATATCTTAACTCCGAACATCTCGGTTGATCGACTGTTTACTGATGTGCGGGCTGCTCTCTATTTGAAACACGGCAGACAAATATCAAACAGCGTAAACGGGTTTATGAGTGATATTTCTTTGAACGAACAGGCCGACCACGATAAAGTGGGAAATTTGGTTTTGCAGTTTGTGGATCACTATGGCGATATGTATGTTGATAAATATGGTCCCTTTGCAGGAGATGACTTAGTGTTCATAGATGCAGCACAATATTGTGGTATCAGTGTATTAGACGCAATCTATAAATTTCAAAAACTTGATGCAGAACGATGCCACGTTACCGATAGCCTTTCAGAAAGCCACAAAAAACTAATTGCATTTTGGGGAATGTTGGGGAACGGTTTAGAGCAGGATGAGTTTTATACATGGAAATACCGAGGACGACCTATAAGATTAGGAGAAATCCCACCGTTGCCATTAGATATGCAAAAACCTATGCCGGATGCTGGAAAAGAAATTGAAGTTGATTTTAAGCTCAATATAAAGCATGATGGGATATACATTTCAACAAATCTACCAGATAACTACCAGCTTTTTGGAAAGATAAATGGCAGGTATTCATTCAACAACATCGTTGTTAAGAGTGGAAACGCCCAAATACCTCTTTCTGATAAAATATCCGAGGTTTACGCAGTCGATTTGTATTCAGTTGTGCCTACTATTTCGGGAGTTGATAGCTCTATCATAGGAGAAAAGGCTCGAAATCTTGTGGGGCAATATGTAAAGTTTTCCCCAATCAGCGGAAACTCCATTGAATTTCATTACAAGAAATAAAAACGCGGGGCGCAGCAGCCATTATCGGCTGCCGCGCCCCGCGTCGTCTTTTACTCTGCGTCGGAAAGCGTCATGGTGAACTGCGCTTCCTCAAATGCTGCGTCGGTCATGTTGTGCAGCTTATGGATCGTTTGCTCTGCCAGCGGGCGCATATCTGCGTCCATATCCGGCAGCGCGTCGGAAATCGCCGCAATCGTTCTGCGGCGGTCGTGCTTGTGGTAAATGCAGATCAGATTTTCTTCCTCAATGGTGAACGAAACATTGCCCATGCTCATACCTCCAAATCATTGTCTTTCGCCTTTGCCGCTGCCTTTTTCGGTGCAGCGGTCTTTTTTGACTGTCCCTCTTTAAGCTGCGCCCGGACAGAGGGACGCTGCTTGCGCAGCGGCAGATCACGCCGCTCGTCCTTGCTGATAAAAGCGAAAACTCCGTGTCTGTCCTTGACCGAGGAAAGATACAGCGTCTTATACGGAAGCAGCGCAAATAGCCGCTCATGCTCCTTGCTGGATGCGATACGCTCAAACCACGGCGACACCTCTGCGACAAAATGCGTTCCGTTGGGGCTGTTGGGCGCTTGCAGGGATTGGAACGCCGCCGAAAGGCGCTGTGCTTCGGCAAGCACCTTTTCGTCGGAAAGCCGTCCGATATGTTCTTTGAAATTACCGGGTTTCAGCCGCTCACGCTTCCGGCTTTCGTCGCGCAGCAGATCCCGCAGCGCGTCCGGGTCATGCGGCACGGCTTCATAACGCACGAATTTTCCATACTCCCGATCCGGCGTCGCTTCAAAGCGGTATTCCTTGGGCAGCTCCCGCGAGCCGTTTTCATAGATCAGACGGTTATTGTCTGTCCGCAAGGCGGTCTGGATTGCAAGCTCGGCTTTTGCCGCATAGTCCAGCTCATAAATGCTGCCTTTTACCTTGCCGCTTTCCATGCCGGACAGTACCACGGCATAGGCAAGCACACGCTCATTGGTCTGCTCATGGTAGAAACGGAACGTATTATGCTCTCGCGTTCCGCGCAGAAACACGTCCCGTTCCCGCAGGCAATGCGTTCCGTTGGGACGGGAAAACCATAGATAGACCTTATCCTCGGCGTTTTTACTCTTTGCCGCCCGCGTCAGAATCTTCTTATCAATGTCAAAATCATTCTGAAAGGCGGCTGTGTTCTGCTGCATGATCTGTTGCAGGGATGCCAGCACATCCACATTTTCAAATTTATTCATAGGTCACTCCATTTCCAAAGCCTGCCGGATGCTTCGTTTGGCTTCCTGTTCCTTTTCCCGCTGCTGCGGCTTGCCGGACTGCGCACGATCTGCTTTGAGCTGTGCGCGGATAGACGGCTTTTTGCCGTCCGGGTCGCGCTGCGGCGTTCTGCCGTCCTCGGCCTTGACCGCTGCGGCAAGCGCGGAGAGCGAAATCACCTCGCCGCGCTTTGCCTTTTCTTCCAGATCGTCCACGGACGGGGTGTTGTTGATCTGTCCGTCAATCATGTTGCAGTTCTGCTCGGTGGATAGCTCCGCCGTGCGCATATAGTTTTCCTGCTCCCGCTGCTCGGCGGCAATGGCAAAGGCCTGTGTGCCGTTGCCCATGATAAGGTACTTGTCGTCATCGGTGCTGTGGTGATACCCATAGCCTGCGGCTTCCATCTGCTCACGGGTCATATCGGCAACATGGAAGTTGCCCCGCGGCGTTGAAACGCGCTCCCCAGTCAGGTGGGCGTCAGGGGCAGCGGATTCGTGTTGCTGGGCGCTGCGCTGCACGTCAATGGGCTTTTCCCCGGAGATAGGCTGAATACAGGAAATGTACCCTGCGGCGTAGTATGCGTTTTTGTTAAGCTGGCGCTGCCATGCGCCGACGCTGGGTGCCCAGCGGAAGCCGTTTGCTTTCAGCTCGTCCCGTGCTGCTTCATCCGGCTTGCCGTCAAAGAACACTTGCAGACGGTTATCTGCTTTGTTGGCTTCCACGCGCCCGCCGTCAAATTCCCATCCGGCGAAATGGGTGTCCTCATGCTGCCGCACCTGTTCAATGCGCCCACGGATGCGGCGAATCTCGGCATTGTTGTTGGAGAGCATATAGGCGGGGTACGGCCGGCTCTTATCCAGATGCCAGGACTGCGACATTTCCTGCTGCAATTTGGTGATCTGCTCCGGCGTCAGACTGGGGCAGCCCTCCAGCGTTTTGTGCTTACGGAAATAGGCGTTGACGGCTTTCATAGTTTTCTGCGCCGATTCCAGCTTGACGAGCTTGGCTTCCAGCTTCGCCGCTGCCTGCGGGTCGTCCATGCTGATACCGCCCATGCCTGTGCTGCGGATCTTGTCCAAAATCCCCTGAACATCCTGCCATTCCTGCATATTGCGGTCACGGGCGGCGTTTTGCTTCTCTTTCTTGCGAACAGGGAAATTGCTGCCGCCTGCAACGAGGATAGAGGGAACACGGGCTTCAATGGCATAGTGGTCGTTCAGATTTTCCGCCAGCTTGCGGGCGTAGGTGTCCAGCAGCGCGTCAATTTTCTCATGGTACATGGGATCGACGCGCTCTTTCTGCCGCTGCGCAATCGCCGCTGCCTGATCCACCATCTGCTGATATTCGGCGGTGGCGCTGCCTGCGGCGTAGTCGCGGTAGCTGTTTGCATCGTTGGCACGTCGGGCAGCGCCCTCATTGATGGTATAATACCTGACGGAGGCTTGCTCCGGCGCGGTATCTGCGGGCGGCGCTTCCTCTGGCTGCTCCTGCTGCTCGTAGCCATTGGCGGCATATTCCTCCACGGTCATGCCTGCGGCTTCGGCTTCCTGTGCAATCTCACTTTCCACATGGGCTTTGTAGTCCTGAAGCTCTTTATCAAAATCGGAAAGCTGCGGCGGGTCGGGCAAGTGATAATCGCCCGCGTTCAGCTTTTCCCGGCAAGCGTCTACATGGGCAAGAACCGCATGAAAATATGCTGTCTGCTCCGGCGTCAGGGCTTCTCCATTTTCCAGCATATCCGCAGCAGTGCGCTCCTGCTCGGAGAGATTGCAATGCAGGCGCATATACGGTACAAACTCGGTGAGGAGCGTTTCACGCTCGGCCTTGTCCTTTTCCCACGCTTCCGCGCCCTCGTTGTGCAGCACAAAGTTTTTCCAGTTTTCGTCCTTGGCGTAGTATTCGTGATAGGCTTGGATATGGTCGATCAGAGCGCCGTCCCCATCACCAAAGTCCTGCCGTCCCTCGTAGCTGTCGCGTTCCCCGCGGAATGTGCAGTCAATGCGGAATTTGGTTTTATCGTACCAGCCGCCTGTGTAACCGGGCTTCTCACGCTCGGAACGCTTTTCATCGTCCAGCGCCTTAAAGAGCGCGTCGGCACGGGCAAGCGGGAGCTGTTCACCCTCTTGCAGTTTATCGCTCTCGCTCCAAAGAATCGTCACGACGGGTTGCATCGCAGGATCAAGGGAGGGTGCTTCCTTGCCGGATGCTTCCTCTTGGTCGTGGAACATGGCAAGCTGCTCGTCGCTGGCATAGGTCAGGTCGTCAAACTCCAAATCGTTCAGCTCACCTTGAATCAGCGTAGCCAGCGATTCATACTGTCGGCTTTCAATCTGCACGTCACCCAAATATTTTTCAATGCGGAAGTCCGTCAGGTTTGCGTATGCCTGAATGGGGATTTCATCATCCGTAACGGTCGTGTGTCCAATGCCGACGGCGGACAGGTCGCTGAAATCTGCGCCGGAATGAAATTCTTCGCGGCAGTAATCGTCGATCAGCTTTTTCGCAAACTCCAATTCGGCGCGTCCCCGTGCGGCGTCGCTGAGATGCAGAGAGTAAAGGCCGGAAGCAGAGGAAAAGCCGACGTTGTTGAAAACATAGTCCACATCACTTTCTTTCAGCGCTCCGGCTGCGTAGTAATTTTCCCGCGTGGGCGTCGGGCTTACGCTGCCGGATGCAATGTCGTGATTCAAGCCTGTTTCCAAATGCGTGCAGATTTTTCCGTCCACCGCCAGCGTCGCATAGTACCAACCTATGTAACCGCTGCTTTGCTGATCTGCGCCGTCGTTGAACTCCACATTCAGCAGTGTGTAGGGCTTTAAGCCTTTTGCTTCGGCAATAGCATTGTCCTGAAGCTCGCGCTCTTTGAGGGCGGTATAGGCAGTTTCCTTTGCAATGCGGATGATTTCAGGGTTATACCGCACCAACGCGCTATCGACAAGCTCCTGCCGCACCTTTTTGGTTCTGGCTTTCCGCGTTATGTGGTTGCCCAAAAACAGAGAGCCGCCATTATCAAAGCGAATGGAAATATCACTTGTGCCGCGCCATTTTCCCGTGCAGGGCGAGGTTTCAATCGTGCCGGATGTGCAGCCGAACGCCTGCGCGATCACGCCGATTTTCTCCTGCATGGAAAGCGTTTCATACCGCTTGGCAATTTCAACAGCCTGCTTCTGTAACTCTGTCAGCGGCCGTTCCGCTGGCGGGGCGTCAGCCTGTGCTTCCTGCTGCGCGGTCTGCTCCGGCTGTAAAAACTCCGGCACTTCGGTATAACCGCCACGATCCAGATAGTGCGCCGTTTCCTGTTCTCCGCGATGCAGCACAATGACATCGGACATGGAAAGGCTATGCCCGGTAAAATCCTGCGGCCTGTCCATATTGAAGCGAACAAAAATGTCCTCCAGCGTGTCCGTGTCGGAGAGGGGCGCGGTATAGACCAGCTCATAATTTTCACGGTCAACCCGCAGCCCGGCGGCCTTTACCTGTTCCAGCGGCTCAAATCGGAGATCCCGTGTTGCGTCGCCGTCTTTGAGCTGATAAATGGAAAAGGTGTTCTCCGGCACGTCCTGCGCAGCAGCCTGTTCCTGCTCTGCGGTGTGCTGCGCCTGAAGCTCTGCAAAATGCCCCTCGATTTCGGAAATAAACTCGCTGGCGGCGGTGCGGATAGTTTCAAGAGATGCTTTCAGCTCCTTAATATCGCGGCCGCTGCTCCACCCGGCGACGTAGCCAAAGGAGTAGTCCGACGTGTCCAGCCCGAAATGCTGACACACCGTATAGGCGACGCTTTCCGCCTGCACCTCGCGGGTGCTGCGGTCGGGGCGCTCCGTCTGCTCCGGCGCGTTCAGGTCAATATCGTGCAGCTTGGCATGGGCAATCTCATGGATCGCCGTTTTGATGGTTTGCAGCTTGCTCATGCCGTCGTCAATGGCAATGCGCTTTTCTGCAAGGTCATAATAGCCGTGTGCGCTGCCGTCGATTTTTTCAAGCGTCACAGGAACGGGAGAGGTCAGCTTCAAGGCTCGCCAAAAATCTTCATACTGTTCCACATTGCCCGTGAGCGCGTCCACGGCAATGTCGGGAAGTTCCTTGCCCTCGGTCTGGCTCACATCGAATACCGACACCACCTTGAACGCTGGAATCGTCACCTCCTGCTGCTCCGTGACGGGCTTACCGTCTGCGCCAATCACAGGCTGCCCGGTGTCCGGGTCAGTTTTCGCCACATCCTTTTTGATTTTATAGGGCGCGGGCGCAAGAATTTTGATGCCCTTTTCACCGGATTTGACATGGCGTTCAAATTCGTCGCGCCATTTTCCGTAGCCTGCGACAAGGGATGCGTCCGGCTTCTGCATGACAATCAGCAGCGTATTGTTCAAGCTGTAATTGTGGAAGCGGGACATGGCTTTCAGATAATCCCGATACCGTTCACTTTCAAAAACCTCCTGTACGCCCTGTTCCAAATGCTCGGTGATCTCCTTGATCCTGCCCTGCGTGTCAGTGGCGTTCAGCACCAATGGGCGCACGGGGATTGGCTCTGCGGGCAGCGCCGCGCCCTGCGGCAGCTCGTCCATATCCCGTTGGGGGCTGGGCTGCGCAGTCAGGCGATATTCCTGCGGCACTTGGTTGGCTTTGTACCACTCCGCATAATCGTTGCCGTTATTGTAGACATAGCCATAATCGGTAAAAATACCGCGATCCTCTTTGACCGCTTCGCGCCCGTAGCTCTTGTAATCAAAGAACCTCTTAGCAGCGTCCGGCAATTCCAGCTCGTCCAGGTCGTCAATGAGGTAATGCCCGTAATCATCAGAATTGTGTACGGTGGGATAAAGCCAGTAGCAGTCCAGATTGTGCGTCAGGTTGATTAAGTCCGCCGCGCTTGCCGCATGGTCGCCGTACTGCGCGGCAGCGGCAAATTTGTCGCGTTCCTCGTCGCTGCGCTGGGTGAGCAGCGCGGCAAGATAGTTCAAATCATCCAGACTTTCGCCGGGCTTCAAGGCTTCGCTCCACCCGTCCAGAGAGGATTGATAGGCAGATACCTGATACTGTTCCGTATCGCTCCCGTCTACGCCCAGCCGTTCAAAAACGGCTTTCATCGTTTCGGCGTCGGTGGGCAGCGATACCCATTCCGCAACAGGCGTTTCCTCGGTGTGCCGTGCAGTGTTGATAAGATATACTTCCAAAAGGTGTTCGTCCACGTCTGCGCTCCTTTCTAACATAAGGGTTTGGGACTATCCCAACAAGCAATCGCCGCCCGGTCTGTGCCGGACGGCGATTTTCGGGAGTTGTAGCCACACTCCCTATGCTTGCTGCGTTACTGAATCGTTCTTTTATCTCCGTAAAATGCGTTCTGTCACGCTTTCAAAGCCGTTTTCCGCAGTTTCCATAGGAATACCCTGCGTACTCCAAAAGCGTGTCTGGAAAACCGCTTGCCGCAAGGCTTTTGAAGCCCCTAAACCGTGACACACCGCGCTTTTGCCCGCTGGCGGCGCTTGCGCTCGGCTGCATTGCGTCGGGCAGCATAGGGCGCACAGCGGTCACAGTATTTTGCACGGTTGCTGCGGGCGGGAAAGGGCTTGCCGCACAGCTCGCATTTCTTGCGGGTGTCCGCCGTGGCTGCAATATCCGCGCACAGCTCCCGGTCTGCGGGCAGCACCGCTTCCCGGAAGTATCGGCAGAGCAGCGAATAGCTGATGGCCTGCACACAGACGCACGGCTCGCCGTCGTCCAGCAGCAGACAGCACCCGCGCACATTGTTGGCGCAATGGCATCGGGTCAGCTTTTTCACTCTGCGATGCTGCGCGTCATTCAGCCGAATCATTTTCTCTGTTCGATACGGTAGTTCACATACTTTTCTCCCGTATCACACAGCAGCACCGTCCCGTCATAGGTCTTGCCCGTGCGCTCGGAGTACAGCCCCTTGACTTTTGCCTTGCCGTCCTTTAGGAGCGCGGCGGCGATCTTCTTGGAAAAGACGGTTCTCCGGCTTTCAAAGAACTTGTCATTCTTCCACATGACAAAGCGGCAGGAGCGGTCAGAGCAGTAGAAATTCTTCTTGCCCTCATAGACATGGCTTTTGCAGCGGGGGCAGATGCCGACTGCTTCCTTTTCCGGCGCGAACAGCTTTTTGCCGTCCTCGGTGATGTGGGAATACCGCTTCACCAGTTCCCGCGTCATATCCTCGATTCCCTGCATGAAGCTCTGCGGGTCGTCGCTGCCCTTGGCGATCTCCGTCAGGCGGGTTTCCCATTCAGCGGTGAGCAGCGGCGATTTCAGCATATCCGGCAGAATAACGGCGAGATTGATGCCGTCCTTGGTCGGCACAAGACTTTTGCCCTTGCGCTCGACAAATCCGGCAGAGAGCAGCTTTTCAATCATCGCTGCCCGCGTTGCCGGAGTTCCCAGCCCTTGCCGCTCTGCATCCTCCGGCATATCCTCCTTGCCCGCGTTCTCCATTGCGGACAGAAGCGAATCCTCGGTGTAGGGCTTGGGCGGCGTGGTGTAATGCTCGGAAACGGATACCGTGACCGTTTCAAAAATCTGCCCCTCGGCAAGCTCCGGCAGCGCCGCATCCTCTGCGCTGTCCTCGTCCGGCTTGGCTTTGAGCGTGGCGCGGAAACGGGCGTCAATGTCTTTCCAGCCTGCCGTCAGGATCGTTTTGCCCTTGGCGGTGAACGGCTTGCCGCCGCAGTCAAAAACCGCCGTAACGGTTTCATACTCCTGCGGCGCGGCAACGGCGCACAGCAGCTTGCAGCAGACAAGGGACATCAGCTTCTTTTCACTCTCCGGCAGTCCGTCAAAGCCGTTGCCTGCAAAGGCCGTCGTGGGAATAATCGCGTGGTGGTCGGAAACCTTGGCGCTGTTGATGACGCGCCTGATCTCCGGCGCAAGCTCTGCGCCCTGCATAAAGGGAAGCACTGGCAGCAGCGCCGCAACGAGATCGGTTGCCGTCTGCGCCATATCCTCGGTGAGATAATTGCTGTCGGTGCGGGGATAGGTCAGGAAGCGCTTTTCATACAGGCTTTGCGCATAGTCAAGGGTCTGCTTGGCGGTAAAGCCGTAAACGCGGTTGGCTTCCCTCTGCAACAAGGTAAGGTCAAAGAGCTTCGGCGGCAGCGCAGTTTTCCTTTCCTTTTTGAGAGAAACGCAAACGGCCTGCGACGCTTCGCAAGCCGTTTTCAGCGCATCCGCAGCGGCAGCGTCGGAAATGCGTCCGCTTTCCGCGTCCACGCCGCCGCAGCCGATATGCACGATGTGGTATTTCTCCTTGTGGAACATCGTAATTTTTCCGTCGCGCTCCACCAGCAGATTCAGCGTAGGCGAAAGCACCCGTCCCACATTCAGGGTCTTGTGATACAGCACGGAGAAAAGCCGCGTCGCATTGATGCCTACAAGCCAATCTGCCCGCGCACGGCACAGCGCCGATTGATACAGCGCGTCGTATTCCGTTCCGGCTCTGCGTCCGGCAAAGCCCTCGCGGATGGCGCTGTCCTCCATTGAGGAAATCCAAAGACGGGAAAAGGGCTTCGTGCATCCGGCCTGCTCATAGACAAAGCGGAAAATCAGCTCACCCTCGCGCCCGGCGTCGCAGCCGTTCACCACCTCGGAAACATCGCTGCGGTGCAGCAGCTCTTTCAAAACGGCAAGCTGCTTTTCCTTGCCGGGAGTAGGGGCATATTTCCACGTCTGCGGCAGAATGGGAAGATCCTCATAGCGCCATTTTTTGTATCGCTCGTCATAGCTGCCTGCGTCTGCCATGCTGATAAGATGCCCGATGCACCACGACACCAGCAGCCCGTCGCCGGAAAGATACCCGTCCTTTTGCTCGGCAGCGCCCAACGCAAGGGCAACAGTCTTTGCCACGGATGGTTTTTCACAAATAATCAAAACGCTCATTCTTCATTCTCCTGTTCATCGGGATTGTTGGCGCTGTCTGCGTCCTCATCATCCCCGTATTCTTCGGCTTCATCATCCTCGTCAAAATCGAACTCGTCCAGCTCGTCGCCGCCCTTGACGCTGGATTTCGGCTTGCGCAGCTTGAAGTACCACAGCGCACCGCCGCCACCCGCAGCAAGGAACAGTACAAGGATCAGGATGCCGCCCGCATTGTTTTTCTTCTCCGGCGTCGGCTCGTCGGGCTGTTCGGGTTCCTCCGGCGTCGCTTCCTTTCCGGCACAATTCGTCATATCCGTTTTGCAGAGGGCGCAGTTCGTATTGACCTTGCCAGCGGTGCATTTTTCGGTGCAGGAGCAGACAATGGGCGTATTCTGGCTGTCGTCCTCCAACAGCGCCATCAGGTCGGCTTCGTCCACGGGATTTAAGAAATATGTCTGATAGCGTTCTTCTTCCTCGTCCAGCAGCTTGTCATAGTCAATGACGATATACAGCGTATGCCCATTTCGGGTTTCCACGGTGATAAACTGCTTGTTTGTGTGTTTATCATAGAGAAGATCGCGGGTCGTGGCGATGCCGTCCTCGGTGAACGGAGCGCCGGGGACAATCGTATTGTCCTCCGGCTGCGTTTCCTCCTGCCACGTTTCGGGCGGCAGCTCGTCATCGTAGTAGTCGCCGCCGTCTGCATAGGCGACGGTGGCAAAGGCCGTCATGCACAGCACCGCGCAGAGCAGCGCGGCGAATACAGAGCGAAAATGCTTATTCCTCGTCATCGGTCATGTCCTCCTGTTCGTGATAGGCAGTTTCCACGGGCGGCGCGTCGTTGCCGCCGCCGCGCAGGAAGTTCATCAGCTCGTCGCGGCTCATGCACATAGAGCGGACAAGATTAACGATTTCAAAGTTCTCCTGCTCGGTACGCTGAGCTTCCAGCTCTTTCAGCCTGTTTTGATACTCGGTGATTTTGCCGCGGGTCTTTTCGATCTCACGGTCAATGCGGTCAATTTTACTCATAGCCATAGGTTAGCAGCTCCTTTCATTCAACCGCTTTTCATAGCGGTATTTCATTTGTGCCGGATAGAGCGGCTGGGCAGGACGGCGGCTGCCTGTCCATGCCTTGCCGCCCGCAAGTCCGGCGTTCGTCCAGCCTGCGGCGCGTAGGCTCGCGCCGCTTTCGGTGTCTAAGGTGTAGGTGATAATTTTGTGGTAGCCCATCGCCCGCGCAGCCCGTGCCGCTGCCGCATAGAGGATGCTGCAAGCGTTCTTCGTGCCATCGCTGCACAGGCGGTTGACCTCCAGCGTAAAGCCGTCGTCCAAATAGCGGCTCACAGGCCGTCCCACAATGGCAACGGCACAAAGCCGCCCATTTTCAGCACAGCCAATGGAAAACTTGTGTCCGGCAACGGGCTTGTGGTGGCGGTGATGCTGCCGCACAAACTCGTTCGCCTGCGCAAGAGAAACAGGAATCAGCGTCAGCATGACCGACCTCCTTAGTTATACGGCGGTCTGGCGTAGGCGTAGAAATGCGCCTGCCAATAGCTGCTGTTCAGGTTGGAATAGGAGATCGGATCTCCGCAATGGATCATCATGGAATTGCCGACGTAGATTCCCACATGGCTAACGCCCGGTGTATCGTATGTTCCGACGAAAAACACGAGGTCACCCGGCTGCGGGTTGGAAACAGGGGTGGAAATGTTGTAAAGTCCCTGTGCGCCCAGCCTGCCCGTATTGCACACACCGCTGTTTGTCAGCACCCAGCTCACAAAGCCGGAGCAGTCAAAGGAGGTGGACGGACTGCTGCCGCCCCACACATAGGGGTTCCCCAAATACTTTTCGGCTTCTGTGATAACGGCGGCAAAGGTTTCGTCCTCCATTGCAGAGGGCGGAATCTCATATCCCTCCGGGCGGTTTGTGATGTACTTGGGGATATACTCGCTATCCCCGAACAGCTCCGGCTTATTGCCCAGCACCGACATATACAGCGCATATTTGGACAGCGTTTCTTCGTCCATGATATAGACGGGGATATGCGAGAGATCGAAGTTTTCCAGCTCGACGGTACAGATGTAATAGTTATACGGAACTTCTACCTCGTACTCGTTGCCCTCGCTGTCTGTCCGGGTGACGGTGCGGTAGCGCACCTCGGTCACGACGGTTTCCGTGAGAATATATTGTTTTTCAAAGAGCATTTGCAGCGTCCCTTGCACCTCGCTTGCCGTCCATGCGCCGTCATGCAACGCGGAGAGGATAGATGCCAGGACATAGGGATCGTGCTTGATTTCGTCAAGGTCATAGTGGTATTCGTCGTAATCATGGGTGCGTTCATAGGTGTCGAGATATTCTTGCAGCTCGGCTTCCAGCGCACAGTAGGCGGCTTCGGCGGCAAGAATGTCCGCGTCCTCCGACTGGTAGCTGGATGCTGCCACACCGCCGCCAGCCGCGCCCACCAGCGCAGAGCAGGATTGCAGCCCGCCGATCAGCATGACAATCAGCAGAAAACCAGCCAGAACGACCAGCACACCTTTCCAATGGCGGGCAACAAACTCCGCTGCTTCCTTTGCCTTTTCTGCCGCTTTTTTCGCTGCCGTCGCCGTGGCTTCTGCGGTTTTTTCGGCGCTTTTGGCGGTTGCCTGCGCGGTGCTGCCCGCAGCCTTTGCCGTTCGTGCAGCCTTGGCGTACTCACGCTTTAGACGCTGCTTCTGGAAAAAGCGATTAAGCGGATTGCCGGAGAGCATTTCAGGGTTATCATGCAGCGCCTTTTGGTAGAGATATTCTGCATTGGCATTTACGGCTTTGCGCTCGGCCTTTTCCGCAGCGCGGTAGGGTTTCAGCTTGCGGTGACGGCGCCCCCAGCAAATTGCACCGCCTGCGCCATGCTCGGCAAGTTCCTCTGCCTTATGCCCACTTTCCACGCCGACGTTCTCATGCTCGACCTCATGGATTTTTCCGTGCGCCTGTACTGCGACCTCCCGCAGCGGACGGCCTAACGGATTCGGTTTCAGCTTGGGCGGGGACTTATCCACGGTATCAAAGCGCAGCTTGGTCTTGGCTGTGCCGCTGGCTTCATCAAAGACACGTTCCTTGCGCAGCACCCGTTTCTTGGGGATCGCTGCCTGCGCCGCATCCAGCTTGTCAGCGGCCTTTTCCGCACGGTGGATATGCTTGTGCAGCTCCGGCACGGCGCGTTCTTCCTCGGAAAACTGCAAACGGGACGCAGAATACCGCTGCTGCGCCGCATCGCGGGACATCCGCGCTGTCTGCCGCGCCTTGTGTGCGTCATGCTCTGCGGCCGCACGGTCAATGAGCTTTTCCGCTGTACCGCCCGGCACAGCGGACGTTGGAATGTCCTGCGGGATATGAGAAATGGGGCTGCCGCCCTGCGGCTGAAACGGCTCGGCGCTTGGCTGCTGCGGCTTTGGCTGCTCCTTTTCCGGCTCTTTTTGCTCCTGCGGGCGGAGCTGCCGCCCGTGCTTTGGGGCATCCTCTGCCGGATTCATAGGTGTGTCGCGTTTTCCCATCTGGACGGGCTGCCCATCCGGGGAAAGCTGTTTTTCCGCGTCGCGCTCGGAAATATAGATTTCTTCACCCGTGGTCTGATTGTCCAGCACTGCGCCGTCGCGGGTCATGCGCTGGGTGAGCTTATCGCGGGGCTTAAATTCTTTCAATGGGTATCACCTCCGATCCGTTCCCGTGCAAGGGAACAAAACTCCGTGTTCAGTTCGATGCCAATGTAATGCCTGCCGTGCCGCTTCGCCGCAAGCCCCGTTGTGCCGCTGCCCATAAACGGGTCAAGGACAATGCCGCCATTGGGACAACCTGCCAGAATACAGGTTTCTGCCAGCAGGGGCGGATAGGCGGCAAAATGCCCGCCCTTGTAAGGCACGGTGTTGATAAACCACACATCGCGCTTTGCTCGGACGGGCGAGATCATGTCGTCGGTGATGCTGCCTTTTTCCCTCGGCTTATTGATATTCTGCGTCTGCGGCTGTCCCGGCACGGGAGTGGAATATTTGCCCACGCCGCGCCCTGCCTTTTTGCGCAGGGCGGTCGTGGGGGCAATGGGTTCGGCAATGGCAAGCCAGTCATAGAAATAGCGCCTGCTCTTGGTGAGCATGAAAATATGCTCATGGCTGCGGGTGCAGCGGTCTTTGGTACTCTCCGGCATGGGATTTCCCTTTGCCCAAATCACGTCATTGCGCAGATACCAGCCGTCGGCGCGGAGCGCAAAAGCCAGCATCCACGGAATCCCGATCATGTCCTTTTGTTTGCAGCCCCGCACCGCTTGGCAGAGGGAAATGTTCTGCCCGTTGCGTCCCTGCGGATATTTGGGGTCGCGGGTATCGCCCTTGCTACCTGTGCCGCAATAGCTGTCCGCGATATTTACCCACAAGGTTCCATCCGGGCGCAGCACTCGGCGCACCTCGCGGAATACCGCTGTCAGCCGCGAAATGTATTCCTCCGGCGTGGCTTCCCGCCCGATCTGTGCGTCCATGCCGTAATCCCGCAGTCCGTAGTAGGGCGGCGAGGTCACGCAGCAATGAACGCTGCTCTCCGGCAGGGCTTTCAGCACATTCAGACTGTCTCCGCAGAGAATGGTATCAAGCTCCATCGTCATACGCCGTTCACCTCGCTCGGTTTGGTGGACATGATGCGGTAAAGCTCGGTGTCCCGTGGGAACTTATCTGCAAAGGGCAGAATCACATTTTCAAAGAACAGCAGTCCTTCGCCGGGTGGGGAGTTGGTGACGAACTTTAGCTGCTCCGGCGAGATATTCAGACGTTCAGCAAGAATTTTGCGGTCGCCCGCCGCTTGGTTGAGCATACAGATGAAGTCTGAATTTTCCAGAATATTTTCGATTTCCGGGCTGGACAGCAGATCCTTGACGTTCTGCGTCGCACCTGTCGGCACACCGCCCCATTTTCTGAAACGCTTCCAGATCTCCGCGCTGTATGCTGCGGTCTGCGGCTCTTTCAGTAACAAGTGAAATTCGTCTGCGTAGTACCACGTCGATACGCCTGTGTTGCGGTTGCGGGTGACGCGATTCCAAACCTGATCCTGAATCACCAACATCCCCGGCTTTTTCAGGTTCTTCGGCAGCTCCTTGATGTCAAAGCAGACAAAGCGGTTGTCAATGTCTACCGTCGTTCGGTTGTTGAAGAAATTGAGCGATCCCGACACATACAGGTCAAGCGCCTGCGCCACGCGGTCGGCTTCCGGCAAATGCTGCGCTGTCAGCGCGGCGTGGAGGTCGGAGAGAATCGGCATATTCTCCGGGCGCGGGTCTGCAAAGTAGGGCTGATAGATACGCTGCACAGCGCGGTCGATCACGGTGCGCTCAATGGCTTCCAGCCCGGTCTTGCCGCCCATAATCAGCTCACAGAGGGACAGCACAAAGTCGGATTTAAGAGCCAGCGGGTTTTCGTCCTCGGAATAGTTCAGGTTGATGTCCAGCGGATTCAGGTAGTCGCGGCTGGTGGGCGAGAGCTTGATGATCTGCCCATGCAGCAGCTTTACCAGCGGCGCATATTCGCCCTCCGGGTCACATACCAGCACATGATCGTGGGTTTTCAGCAGCACGCCGATCATTTCCCTCTTGCAGGAGAATGATTTGCCGCCGCCCGGTGTGCCGAATACAAGGCCGTTGGGCGAACGTGCATTTTTGCGGTCAAGCATAATCATGTTGCCGGATTTGGCGTTCAGCCCGTAATAGAGGGAATCGCCACCTTGAAATAGCTCCTGCGTCACAAAGGGAACGATGATCGCCACGGCCGAGGTCGTCATGCCCCGCGTGATATGGATTTGGTTTTCCCCCAGCGGCAGCGAGGACACAAGCCCACGCTCCTGCTGGAAGTCCAGCCGCGTCAGGGTGCAGTTATATTTCTGCGCCACACCAGCGGCGCGGAACACGTCGTTTTCCAGCTTACGTTTGGTATCGCCGTAATTCAGCACAAGGAATGTCAGCAGAAAATACCGCTCATTCCGGCTTTGCAGCTCATTCAACAGCTTTTTGGCTTCGCCGCCGTAGGTGGCAAGGTCGGACGGCAGAATATCCATATCGTAGCCGTCGCGGACAGCCTTTTTCTGCTCCTGAATTTTCATTGCATCGAGGTCGGTGATTTTGCGCTTCACCATCTTCACCGCTTCCGTCTGCTCCAAAGCCTGCACATGGAGATTGACCACAAGGCCGGATTCCGTATCAAGGAAGTCGGTCAGCACCCTGTCATTCAGCTCCGGCGTGAGGATTTGCAGGAAGCTCGCTGCACAGAGCTTGCCGCCCATCTGGAACATACGGCTGTTCTTGAACGCAAAGGAGGACGGCGCGATAAAGTCCTTGGTGGAAAGCCCGCCAGCGGCAAGCCACTTCCAGTCAAAGTTGAAGCGTTCTCCATCCGGGTGCATGATGCCGTGCAGCACCTCCAAACGCTCCTTGCCGTCCAGCACACGGGACACCGCACCCATGATTTTGAAGTAGCCCTGAATATCCAGCGAGATACGCGACAGCCTTGCCCGCGCCGCCTTGAGGTTATCGGCTTCAATGGTATAAGTGATGTACTTGGTTTTCACATTGCCGTTGTTGCCGCGGGCGAGCTGCCGTTTGAGAATGTCCGTCTGCTCCTGCCGGATCGGGTCTAAGCCATCATTGCAGGGCGGGATCTCAAAGCTCCGCGCAAGCTGCTCCCGGTCAGTCTTGCGATTGACAAAGGTGAGCTGCACATGAATGGAAGCGTCCAGATAGTTATACAGGTCACAGAGATATTCAAAAATCGCTGTCTGGTCGTCCTGCTGGGCAAGCTGATAATTGATGTCGTAAAACTCGATGCTCTGCGAATAGCGCCTATTTCCGAGATAGCAGATGCCATCCGGGTACATCAGCTGATAGGGTATCGTGTCCTGCGCGGTGTGGGGTTTGCCGTCGCCGCGATATTTACGAATGACGGCTTCAATTTGTTTTCTTTCGGCGCGGGTGAGCTTGGGCTTGTCCGCCATGCTTTTTGCTTCCGCGCTGCCTGCTCTTTTCGACAATCGCCTTTACCTCCTGTTCCATTTGATATTGACGCACAAGGGCGTCGTATGCGTTGACGGTCTGATAGGGGCGTTCCTTGGGGCGCAGAAAGCAGCTTTCTATGATCTGCCGCCCTACCACTTCAAGGGGCTGTCCGTTCTTCTCATACACCCCGAACAGAAAGCCGGGGAGCATGACAACGATCATCACCATTGCCGCAGCCGTCGTTCCGATGCCGCCTTTGAGCAAAAAGAAAAGCGGCACTCCCATGAGCGCCGCCAGCCCAAAACAAATAAGCTGCCGCTTTGTTAAATTGAAAAGCACCTTGGATTTAATTTTCGTCAAATCCTTTGGCACGTTCACATAGGCCATGCGCTAACTCCTTTCCGCAAGCGTAATATCGCTTGCAATTTCATTGCCCCATACGTCCCAGCCCAGCGTTTTCTGCCGGGCGAACAGCTCCACGCGGGGCAGATCGCCCATGAGCGCAAGAATCTTGTTCCGCGCTTCATCCGGCTTTTTACTGTGCTGCTCAATGGGACTGATGATAAACTGATGTACGCCTGCCGACTGCCGTTTGGGTTTGCCCTTGGTCGCCAGCAGACAGATTTCCGCATTGCTGCGTGTCCAGTAGCCCATGCCGTAAAACCATGACGGACTTTTACGGTTGCGTTTGAGCCAGACGAACGCAACGGTTTTATACCGAAAGCCCCATGCGCGGATCAGCCGCAGGGCTTCGGGAAGCTGCGGAAAGGTCGCCCAGAGGAACAGGGCGCAGTCTTTCGCCGCCAGCTCCGGCACGGGCAGGGCGCAAAGCTCGTCAATGCTCATGGTGGGATAGTGATTTTCTGCTGCGCCCTGTACCTTTCTCTGTTCATAGCGCCACGGCGGGTCTGCGTAAATGATGTTGTACGTTCCGATAGGCAAGCCCTCCGTCAATGGGCGCTGAACACGGCCTTTGCCATACTGCCCGTTTTGAACAGGCAGAAGCACAACAGCACCGTATAGCCCATTGCCAGCCAGATCGCGCCGGACACGTCGCCCGTCGCGGAAATGCTCTGGATCAAGACCGAGTAGATGCCCACGACCACCATAATCAAGAACGCCTGAAAGCCCAGCGCCAGCAGAGATTTCAGATAGTTTTGCCCGACATTGCGCCATTCTCCGTTTGTCATGGTAGCAAGCGGGATGGGTCCCAGCGAGGTCACAAGATATATTTCAATCATTCTCCCGTAGACCACCAGCATGATGCAGATGGAAAGAATGTTCATGGTCAGCCCGACAAACAGGGATTGAAACCACAGCCCAATCAATCCGCCAAGGCTCATAGCTTCCAGCGACGTTTGCAGATCGCCCACAAGGGAATCTATGTCAATGCTGGTATTGCCGATTATCACGCCTGCGCTCTGATTGACGACCTGCTGCGCCGCGTCAAAAACGCCCATGACGATATTCCAAGTGTTCGTGACGATCAAAACAGCCGCGTAGGTTTTGAACACCCATTTGAAGAACATAAAGGTGTCAATGTCGTGCAGATTGTTTTTCTCTGTCACCATCTGGATCAGCTCGTAGGTCATTACAAATGCGAGAATTGCACCCGCAATCGGGATAATGACGGATTCGGACAGATTGCGGATCATATTGAAAATGCCGGAGTTCCAGTCCTGCGGCGTCGCTCCGACATCAGCGGCAATTTCACCCACCTTTGTATTCACCGTATCGAACAGCCCCGATAGGTTGCCGATGATTCCGTCAATCAGAACGCCCTTAAACCATTCCTCCAGCCAATCAATAATCAAAAGGCAGCACCTCCTTTCCCGCGCCGCCCCGGTTAGAGGGACGGCGCGGCGGTGTATTTCAGAATCGGTTAGCTGAACAGGCCGGAGAGCAGCGGGACAAGAACGCCGCCGATCAAGGCAACGCCGCCGCCTGCCATGAGCTGCTTCATGCCCTGGGACTTAGCGCCGGGATTGTCCGAGCCATAGCCCTCCAAGAGGTTAATCACACCCCAAATGCCAAGGCCTGCGCCGAGCGCGATCACGAGGGTCTGCAAAACACCAACTGCGCTATTGAAAAATGCCATATTCGTACCTCCATAAAATCATGTTGAATTGTTGTGTGTAGGAAAATCGCAGCCGTTTTCTCCGGCTGCGGCATCGGAAGTATCGCTGTTCTGGGCGAAGTGCTGCTCTGTCCATTCGTACAGGGCGAGTGCATACAGCCTGTCATGCGACATCATAAGGCGGTAGGCTACATCCTGCGAAACCGCTTCAATGTCAATGTCTGTATAGGGAACACCGCGCCTGTCACAATCCTGCATCTGCTCCCAAAGGGCAAGACCGCAGAGAATGTTGCAGCCAATCTTTTCCCACTTGCGCATACATTCCATAAATGCCTGATAATTCGAGAGTTCCATAAACAGCTCCTTTTTGCCGCGTTATTCTGCGGCGGTAAAATCAGCGTCCTTGTCGGACAACTCAATCTCATAGAGGTCAAACGGTTCCTCCGGCGCAATCACCGCCGAGGGATGTTTCTTCTTTTTTCGCTGTACCTGAATGTAGCGTTCTACATCAAAGGTGTTTTTCTTGTCGGCGTCGGACAGGTACTTATAGCGCGGGTGCTTGGTGATGTCGTACTTCTTGGAGAAAAACGGGCGCACACCGCGTAGCTGCAAGATACACATTCCGCCGTCCATCGTTGCGATTTCGTCCTGCGTCATCAGCTCCTTTCCTAATTTTTGATAATTTAAGCCGTGGGAGATTTCCTTGCCCCGATTCTCTGAGGTATTGAAGCTGTCGATGGTTTCCTTGCCCAATATCTCCGAGATTTCTTTCAGGGTGGTTTTCTCCTTACCGCCTAAAAACAGCATTGTGTCGCAGTTGCCTACAATCGTATCGGCGTTATCCCGATAGATCGCTTTGAGCTGGCTTTGCGACTGTAAAATAATAGAAGCCGATATTTCACGGCTTCGGATGGTGGCAATTAACTTGTCGAACTGCGGGATTTGTCCAATGTTCGCAAATTCGTCGAGGATGAACCTCACATGAACAGGCAGCCGCCCGCCGTACACATCGTCGGCCTTATCGCACAGCAGATTTGTGAGCTGGGATTGCAGAATGGCAATGACAAAGTTAAAGGTTGAATCGGTGTCGCTCATAATGAGGAACAGCGCCGTTTTCTTATCTCCAATGGTATCAAGCTCCATTTCGTCATACGCCATCAGGTCGCGCAGCTCTTTGATGTCAAAGGGTGCAAGCCGTGCGCCGCAGGAAATCAAGATGCTCTTGGCGGTTTTTCCCGCAGCCAATTTGTATTTGCGGTACTGCTTCACGGCAAAATGCTCCGGCTCGCGTTCCTCCAATCGGTCAAATAGAAGATCCACGGGATTTTTATAATCCTCGTCGTCCTCGCGGGTGTCGCTGGCATTTATCATGTCAAGCAGGGTGATGAAGTTCTTTTCTTCCTCCGGCGCTTCGTAGTGGATATAGCCGATCAGCGCCGTGTAATAAAGGCGCTCCGCTTTCACCCAAAAATCTTCGGTGCTTTGTGCGCCCTCGCCCTTGGTATTGACGATGATGGTATTGACCAGTTTCAAAATGTCTTTCTCCGTGCGCAAATACGCAAAGGGGTTATAGTGCATACTCTTGGAAAAGTTGATGGTGTTGAGAACGGCAATGCGGTATTTTGCCCGCTGCAAAAGCTGTCCCACCTCGCAAATCAAACTGCCTTTGGGGTCAGTAATGACATACGAACTGTGAAGCTGCATGATATTGGGCTTGCAGAAAAACCGTGTTTTGCCGCTGCCAGAGCCGCCGATGACAAGAATATTCTTGTTTCTTGCGTTCTTCGGGTCTTTGGGGCGGTTGGACATCATCAGCCGTTCCGTCTGCGTCAGCAGCACATTGTTGTCAAAGACGGGATCAATGAACGGCTTGATGTCTGCCGCTGTACCCCAACGCGCCGTGCCGTACTCCATGCCCTTGCGGTATTTCTTGGCGTTTTTCTGCTTGGAGTAGACCACCAGCCGGATAATGACGGCTGCGGCAAGCCCCATCAGCAGATCGGTGGGATGAAAGCTGGGGGCGGCACTTGCAAAGGCAGCGGAGAAGCCCTGTCCGATATGCAGCAGCTTTGCAGACAGGTCCGCACCCTGCGCCAGCCGGAACGCCTGTCCGACCTTTCCAAACAGATAGACAAAGGCAAGGTACGGGAGATGGAGTATGACTTGCTTTTTGATTTCCGGCTTCATCGGTCAATCCCCCTGTCCATATTTTTCACCTTGTCCCGCTTGGCGGTCTGCGCGGCTTCGGCTTTCTTCTCGGCAAGGTCGCGCCGCACGGAGGGCTTGCGCTCCTTATCCAGCTTTTTCTTGGAAAACTCCCGAAACGCCGCCGTCAGCACGTCCGCGTCCCGTCCCTTGAAAAACACAAGGTATCGGTCATCTGCCTTTTTCAGCGCAAAGTCAATGCCGTATTTCTTCGCCGTGCTTTCAAAGGCTTTGATATTCGCATCGGTGATTTCGATATTGGAAACGCCCGTGCCGTGCCGCATAAGCTGTTTCAGCGTTTGCTTGCCGCGATGGGGCGTGTCCCTCGCCTTGCGGTAGAGCTGCAAGAGCTTTCGCAGCGCGGCTTGCAGCATCTTTCCGTCCAGCTTTGCCGTCTTGATTGCAAGGGCAATCGTCTTTCGGGTCACTTCTTCCTGCAACGGTTATCACTCCTTTCGATTTTTCTGCCGCAGTCAGGGCGGGCGCACCCGCCAAATCAGCCATATTCTCATAGGCTCTCGTCCGGCGAACAGGAATAGTCCGGGATGCCTGATTTTGGCTTTCCCCAATCAGGGCTTGCCATATCGTGCGCGACAAGGGCGGTATAGTAGTTGTCGATGGTAGACGGAGCGTTGAACAGCACCGCCCGCAGATATTGCTTGATGTTGCGGATCTTCGTGGTGTTCTCCCGCATACAGTCCATGACAAACTCAATGTGGCTGCTGTTCAGCTTCAAAAATTTACTCTTTACCAGCTCGGCGGGGTAATCGTCGCCAGCGATGCGGAGCGTCTTTCGCGCAGAGCAGACAGTTTCCAGCATGAGGTCTACAATCTCGTCCAAACGCTCCTTGTCCATTTTCGGGTTCTGCATGAGCGCGTCGTACTCGATATTCTCCATGATGATTTCACGGTAAATATCTACGGCACTCTGTTTGAACGCTTCCGTTCCTTTCCGTTCCGGCGCAGCCCTGCAAGGTGAGGGGTCAGGGGAAAGGATAGGAAAGGAATCGGTATTTGATAGATCCGTAATTGATTTTTCTTTCTTTGGTAAGTTAGTTCTTGTTCTATCTTTATTTAATTGCGTTGGATTTTCCGACGTCGGATTATCCGTTGTCGGATTTTCCAACATCGGTTTACCCGGTATTGGATTTTCCAACATCGGCTGCGGTTGCTCATAGATGGTGTATTCGATAGCAGTCATTTTGCCTTTTTCGTCGCGCCCCTGCCGCCGCAGGATATATCCGGCTTTTTCAAGCTCCCATACGGCGGTGCGAATCGCGTCGATGCTCTCACGGTTGATATGGGACAGCCCTGCAAGGGTATAGTCCCAATCCTCCGGCAGGGACAGCATTTGCGACAACAGCCCTTTGGCTTTCAAGGTCAGTTCCTTGTTTCGCAGATGGTGGTTTGACATGACGGTGTACCCGCTGTTGCGCTCCACCCGAAATACTGCCATAGGTTATCAGCTCCTTTCGCTCACTTCGCCGTGCCGCGCCGGAGGACGGTCAGCTTGCCCGGCTCATACGGACATTCCGCGTACACACAGAACTGGTACTTCCAATGCGGACGGTAAAAGTGACAGGTATTGCAATCCTCACAGTCGGCACAGCCGCCGTTTTCGTAGCGGTCAAAGCCGGGCTTTCCCCGCATGAGCATTTCAAACGCACGGCTGCTGCCGTTCGTAAAGTACATTGTGGCTGCACCTCCTCTCAGATTTGGGCAGAAAAAAACGCCGTAGACTTTTCTCAAAATCTACGGCGTGGGCGTATGCGAAAAGGGATGCTGCCTTGCGGTAACATCCCTTTTGTCGCTTGGTTATTCAATTTTTGAGCTAACCTGTTTGCCCTCTGCCCTTAAAAGCGTTGATTTTACTGGGTTTCTGCTTGTTTTCCTATGTCAACGCTCTTAAATGCGGGGCGGCTTGGTGTCTGTAGATTATTCGGTCTCGCCGGAGATTTCCTTGATAGCGGAAACCGTGGCGGCGAGGTTCTGCATGTCGCTGGGCACGATCAGCTTGGTGGCCTTGCCGTCGGCCACCTTTTCCATGGCTTCCATGCTGCGCAGGGCCAGATAGTTGTGGTTGGGGTTGGCCTCGTTGATCATGCGGATGGCATCGGCCTGGGCCTTCTGCACGGTCAGCAGGGCCTCGGCCTCACCTTCGGCCTCGCGGATGCGCTGCTGCTTGACAGCCTCGGCGCGCAGGATGGCGGATTCCTTTTCGCCCTCGGCGCGGGTGATGGCGGCCTGCTTTTCGCCCTCGGCCAGCAGGATGGAGGCGCGCTTTTCGCGGTCAGCCTTCATCTGCTTTTCCATGGCCTGGCGGATCTCCACGGGGGGTTCGATGTTTTTCAGCTCCACGCGGTTGACCTTGATGCCCCAGCGGTCGGTGGCTTCGTCAAGGCTGGCGGTGATTTTGGTGTTGATGAGGTCGCGGCTGGTCAGCGTTTCGTCCAGCGTCATCGAGCCGATGATGTCGCGCAGCGTGGTGGCGGACAGGTTCTCGATGGCCTGAATGGGGCGGTTGACGCCGTAGGTGTACATTTTGGCGTCAAACACCTGGAAGAACACGACGGTGTCGATCATCATCGTGACGTTGTCGCGGGTGATGACGGGCTGCGGGGGGAAGTCGGCGGCTTCCTCTTTTAAGGAAACGCGGCGGGAAACGCGCTCGACAAAGGGGGTGCGCAGATGCAGACCCGCGCCCCAGGTGTCCTTGTAGACGCCCAGCCACTCGGTGACGTAGGCGTTGGCCTGCGGCACAATGACGATGCACCGCACCAGAAGAATCAGGATAATGACCAAGAGAATGGCAATGACCAGCAGCATAATAGACCCTCCTATTTTCGTTATACCGTTGTTTTTTCAGTGACCGGGCTGACGATAAGTACCGCGCCGTCCACAGCGTTTACCACAATGCGCGTATCGGGGGCAAGGGCGACACCGGCTTTCGCCTGCCAGTCCAGCCCATCGACGCGCACGCGGCCGGGCAGACCCGGCTCAATGGCGGTAAGCACAACGCCCTGCTTGCCGATGGTCAGCGGCGAGCCGTTGGTGACGGGCGGCTGATGCTCCTTGCGGTGCTTTGCCAGAGAAGGCACCATAACGCCCAGCGCCACCGCCGAAACGATGGCGAACACCAGCAGCTGCAGCCCCAGCGAGACCGAGAAAAAGCTGACCGCCATGGCAGCCGCCGCACCGATAGCAAACCACACGGACACCAGCGCCGTGGTTGCGGCCTCGACCGCAATAAACAGCACGATGGCCACCAGCCACAAAATTGTATCCCACCACATAGACAAACGCCTCCTTTGCGGGACGAATTCAAGTTCTTGTCAACATTGTATCGTTTTTTATTTCACATGTCAATACAGGGAATTGTAAAATTCTGCGCGAAAAAAGCAGGGGCGGTAAAGCCCCTGCCTAGAGTTAAGAGTGGAGAGTTGAGATTTGGTGTGTCCGCAAAGCGGACACGGTATTATAAATGGCGATTCCTATTTGTTGTTGCCCGACATTTTCGTCAGGTTTGTAGGGGACGCATATATGCGTCCCGTGGGGTTTACCCGTTAGGTCGGTTTGTCGGGGTGGCTGCCGCGGGCGGCATATATGCCGCCCCTACAAGCCAACCCGTAATGTTCACGTTGCCGTTTTGTCGCGGGCGGGGCATGCCCCGCCCCTACCGGGTGGTGAATTTTTCGGCGGAGCCGTAAGACGGGAGCGGGTGGGCGGGGCGTCAAAAAATGTGTCTTGACGATTTTTTAGCCCCGCCCGTCCGTGACCTACAACTTCGGGGTTCCAAGGGGCGAGTAGCCCCTTGGCCGTGCCCCGCGCCTCGGAAGTAGCGGCGCCTTTCTTTGGTACTTTCTTTGGGCGTCCAAAGAAAGTACACTAATTGGGCACGTTTTAATACACCGAAAAATACCCCACATGTTCGGGGTGGTTTTCCTCCACCAAAACCGTGAACCCGCCGGGGTTGACCTCGGCAAATTTGCCGAACGCCTGCTCGGCAATCAGGTGCCGCCCGCGGTTCAGGATAATTTCCGCCGTCTGGGTCTTGCCGATGCGGCGGTAATGCAAAACATCGCCCTTGGCGGAAACGATCTCCAACCGCCCGCCGTCAAAGGCGTCGCACTCGCGGCGCAAACGCGCCAGCGTGGCCAGCGGCCCGCGCAGGCGCTGCTCGGTGGAGTTCCAGTCATAGAACGCGCGGTTGAAGGGGTCGCGGTAACCCTGCATGGCGATCTCGTCGCCGTAATAAATGCACGGTACGCCCGGCAGCGTGTAGATCATCGCATAGCCCAGCAGCAATTTATGCACAGCATCGTCCATTTCCATGGGCGAAATGCGGCGCTTGCTCTGCCAGTTGCGGTCCCGCCCGTTGGCAGGCTCGCCCGCAATGGCGGTCAGTGCGCGCTCGGTGTCGTGGGTGGACAGGAAATTCATCGCGCAGTTCAGCGCCGGGGCGGGGTAATTTTCGCAGATGGACATCAGCTCCCCTGCCACGGCGGCGGCGCTTGCCCCGCGCAGGTAGCACAGCGTCGCGTTGCGGAACGGGTAGTTCATCACGCTGTCCAGCCCTTTGCCGCGCAGGTAGGTGCGGCGGCGGCCGAACGCCTCCTTGGTGGTGGCGTCCTCCCACACTTCGCCCAGAAGCAGCTTGTCCTCGCCGTGAGATTTCACGGCAGTACGAATTTTTTCGATGAAATCATCGGGCAGCTCGTCCGCCACGTCCAGCCGGAAGCCCGACGCGCCGAGGTTGAGCCATGTGTCAATGACACCGCCCTTGCCGCAGACAAACTCCGCATAGGAGGGGTCCTCCTCCTGCACTTCGGGCAGGGTCTCAAAGCCCCACCAGCTGCGGTAGCCGCCGGGATAGCCCGAATCAAAATCGTACCAGCTGCGGTAGGGGGAATTGCGGTCACGGTACGCGCCGCCCGGTCCGTAACGACCTTCGCGGTTAAAATACACCGAGTCCGAGCCGGTATGGCTGAACACACCGTCCAGAATAATGCGGATGCCCTGCTTGGCCGCCGCCGCGCACAGGGCGGCAAATTCCTCGTTGGTGCCCAGCAGCGGGTCGGCCTTGAGGTAGTTGGCCGTGTTGTAGCGGTGGTTGGCGTGGGCCTCAAAGATGGGGTTCAGGTAGATGCAGGTTATACCTAAATCACGCAGGTACGGCAGTTTTTGTTGGATGCCCGCAAAATCGCCGCCGTAGTAGTCCATATTCAGATAGCCGTCGTCCCACTCGGTGGGCCAGAAATACGGCTCGCCGGTTTTGTCGGCGCGGTAGATGCGGTCGGCAAAGGGCATCGGCTTATCGGGAACACCCTCGCAGAAGCGGTCGGGGAAAATCTGGTACATCGTTCCGTTTTTGAACCAGTCGGGGGTTTGGAAATCCGGCTCATACACGGTCAGCTGCCAGCAGTCGCCGCCCGTCCAGCTCAGCACCCCCTCGTTATCCGCACCGCGGAAAATCTTGCGGAAATCGGTGTACAAATCAAAATAGTAGAAGTACAGCCCGGATGTGCCCGGCGCCACCGTGATGCTGAAATGGTTGACCTGCGGGGTCTGCCCGTCAAAGTGCATACGGTAATGCACGGGCTGCTCGCGGTCCTTGGTCAGCACCAGATGCGGGTCCACATAGCCCATCTCCTCGGGCACGGTCAGATGCAGCGTGACCTCCTGCCCGGCAGGCACCGCGCCAAACGGCGTTTTGTAAGCAGCATCGTAGCTGTTGAAGTAAATCGACATAGGTTTGATCCTTTGTAATAAAAAGCCGTGCCCGCAGGGGCACGGCTTTGGCAGCAATTTTGGCTTATTTCACCGGCGTGGCACCCCAGATGTCGCGCGAGTAATCCATGATGGAACGGTCGGCGCTGAAGATACCGGCGTTGGCGATATTCATCAGGCTCATATGGTTCCACTTCTGCTTGTTGCGGTACAGCTCCTGCAAATCGTGCTGGGCGCGGCGGTAATCCTTGAAGTCCGCCATGACCATATACGGGTCGGAGTTGCGCAGGTTGCTGGTGATTTCGGTAAAGTTCTCGCCGTTCCAGCCCTTTTCCAGCAGGTCCAGCACCGCCATAGCGGTGTTGTCGCCCTGAATAAAGGCGTTGGGATGGTAGCCCATACCCTTCAGCGCGTTGACCTCGGGGGTCAGCATACCGAAGATGATCTCGTTTTCGTGACCGGCGGCGTCGGCGATCTCAACATTCGCGCCGTCCAGCGTGCCCAGCGTGATCGCGCCGTTCAGCATGAACTTCATGTTGCCGGTGCCGGAAGCCTCGGTGCCGGCCAGGGAGATCTGCTCGGACACTTCGCTGGCGGGCATCAGACGCTCGGACAGGGTGACGCAGTAATCCTCCAGATAGACCACGCGCAGCTTGCCGCGCACGGCGGGATCCTCGTCGATCATCTTGCCCAGCTTGCAGATCATGCGGATCATCTGCTTGGCCATATAGTAGCCGGGGGCAGCCTTGGCGCCGAAGATATAGGTCTTGGGGGTGAACTCGGCGTTGGGGTTGTTTTTCAGGTACAGGTACTCGGCAGCGATGTTCAGCGCGTTCAGATGCTGGCGCTTGTACTCGTGCATACGCTTGACCTGGCAGTCAAAGATGGAATCGGGGTCGATGACCTGACCGGTGGCTTTCTGCAGGTAGTTGGCAAAAATCACCTTGTTGGCGCGCTTGACCTGGGCAGCCTTTTCCTGCACGGTCTTGTCGTCCACAAATTTTTCCAGCTTTTTCAGCTCGGAGGCGTCGGTCTTAAAGCCCTCGCCGATGGTTTCCTCCAGCAGGTCGGTCAGGCCGGGGTTGGAGGCCAGCAGCCAGCGGCGGTAGGCGATGCCGTTGGTGACGTTGGTGAATGCCTTGGGCTTGTACAGGAAATAATCGTGGAACACGCTGTCCTTGATGATCTCGCTGTGCAGCTTGGAAACGCCGTTGATGGCGTGGCAGACATAGGCGCAGATGTTGGCGGTGCGCACCTGGTTGTCGCCTACGATGGCCATATAGTCGATCTTGCCCTGATCGCCGGGGAATGCCTTTGCCAAGTCGGCGCGGCAGCGGCGGTCCATCTCGCAGACGATCTGCCAGATACGGGGCAGCGTGGAGCGGAAGATATCGGCGTTCCACTTTTCCAGCGCCTCGCTCATGACGGTGTGGTTGGTGTAGGCAAACACACGGCGGCAGATGTCGAAGGCTGCATCCCACTCATAGCTGCACTCATCCAGCAGGATGCGCATCATTTCGGGGATGGCAACGGTCGGGTGGGTATCGTTGAGCTGGATAGCGACCTTGTCGGGCAGGTTGTCCAGCGTGCCGTACTGGTTCAGGTGGTTCTGCAGAATGTCGGCAATGGACGCGGCAGAGAAGAAATACTGCTGGCGCAGACGCAGGATCTTGCCCTCGGTGTGGTTGTCGTTGGGGTACAGGATCTTGGAGATCAGCTCGGCAGAGGCAGACTGGCTGATGGCGGTGTTGTAGTTGCCGGCGTTGAAGCTGCTCATATCAAAGCTGGGGGCTTTGGCCTGCCACAGGCGCAGCTTGCTGACACCCTCGCTGCCGTAACCGGCAACGTACATATCGTTGGGCACGGCGATGACGGAGTTGTAGTTTTCGTACTTGACGTGGTGGAAGCCGCCCTCCCAGGTCTCGATGGCCTGGCCGTCAAAGCGAATTTCCTGCGCCTGATCGGGGTGGCTCTTGATCCACACCTGGCCGCCGGGCAGCCAGTTGTCGGCGGTCTCCTGCTGCCAGCCGTCCACGATCTTCTGCTTGAAGATGCCGTACTCATACAGGATGGAATAGCCGGTGCCGGGGATGCAGTCGGTGGCCATGCCGTCCAGATAGCAGGCAGCCAGACGACCCAGACCGCCGTTGCCAAGGCCGGCGTCCGGCTCACAGTCATAGATGGTATCGATCTTAATATCGGCGTCGGCCAGGACGCTCTCGGCCACTTCGTTCAGGCCGAGGTTGAACAAGCTGGTGCGCAGGCTGCGGCCCATCAGGAACTCCATGCAGAGGTAATAGACCTGCTTTTTGCCCTCACCCAGCGTTTTAGACTGGAAACGTTTCTGCTTGTCGGACATGATCTGGCGGGTAACACCTGCCAGGCAGCGGTAGATCTGGTCGGCGGAGGCCGTATCCAGCGTGACGTTGCACTCGCTCATCAGCTTGTCTTTGAGCAGTTTTTCAAACTCGCGTTTCGTGTATTTCAAAATCGTTTCTCCTCCCTGATTGGCTGCCATTCGGATGTTTCCGATTTTTGCAATGCCATGTGGTTTTGCGCCACATTACCAATTATAGCCAATCCTTGCCGTTTGCGCAAGCAAAATTTGCCTGTTTCTTAAAGAAATTCCTTAATTTTCATAAAAAAGGTCTTTCTTTTGCAGTGAATTTGTATTACAATAATCTTAATCTATAAGATTGCCCCGCCGCGTGTCGGCAGACATTACACACATTTTCGAGAGGAGTTCAATCTTATCATGGGCATGACCACTTCCAAGGTGCGGCTGGAAATTTGCGGTTCCAGTTATGTTGTCAACACTACCGAGAGCGCCGAGTATATGCAGAATCTGGCGGACCGCCTGAATTTGGATATGAACGAGCTGATGTCGTCCTCCAAGACCGTCAGCATTACCACCGCTGCCGTTATGACCGCCCTGTCCTACCGTGACGAGCTGGAAAAGGCCAGCGGCAGCGCCGACAATATGCGCCGCCAGATCAAAAACTATCTGGAGGACGCCGCCACCTCCAAGATGGCCGCCGAGGAGCTGCGCCGTGAAAACGCCAGCCTGCAGCGCCGCATCGACGAGCTGAAGCGCCGCATGAACTACCCCGACGCCGAGCTTGACCCCAAGCCGGAACAGGAAGAACTGTGAGCCGCGCGCCGGAAATTTTAGCCCCGGCAGGAAATCGTGAGATGCTCAGCGCTGCTGTTTTCAGCGGCGCTGATGCTGTTTATCTGGGGCTGACAGGCTTTAACGCCCGCCGCACGGCGGGCAACTTTACCCCCGACGAGCTGCGCGAGGCGGTGCAGTTCTGCCATGCGCGGGGCGTAAAGGTCCATGTGACCTTAAACACGCTGGTCTACGGCAGGGAGCTGCCCGGCCTGGCCGATGCCGTGCGCGCCGTGGCCGAGGCGGGCGCCGACGCCGTCATTTCCGACGACCTTGCCGCCGCGCAGCTGATCAAAAGCATCGCGCCCACGCTGCATCTGCACGGCTCCACCCAGATGAGCATCCATACGCCCGAAGGTGCCAGAGAGCTGGCAGAGCTGGGCTACGACCGCGTGATCCTTGCGCGCGAATTGTCCCTGCAGGAGATCCGCGATGTCTGCGCCGCCAGCCCCATTGAGGTGGAGGTGTTTATCCACGGTGCGCTGTGCATGAGCGTGAGCGGCCAGTGCATGATGAGCGCCTTTCTGGGCGGACGCAGCGGCAACCGCGGTGCCTGCGCCGGGCCTTGCCGCCTGCCGTTTGACGCCTCGCCCGCGCTGCGCCCCGGCAAGCCGGGCAAAGCCTGCCATTTGAGCCTGAAGGATATGGATTTAATTCCCTACCTCAGGGATTTGACGGACGCGGGCGTTGCCAGCGTAAAGATCGAAGGCCGCCTGCGCACACCGGAATACGCCGCCGCAGCCGTGACGGCCTGCCGCTGCGCGCGCGAGGGGCAGCCCTATGACGAGCAGCTGGTGCGGGATATCTTCTCCCGTTCCGGCTTTACCGACGGCTACCTGCGCAACCGCAACGACGGCGCGATGTTCGGTGTGCGCACCGAGGCCGACGCCGCCGCCACCAAGGCCGCCGCGCCCAAGGCGCGCGAGCTGTTCCGCCGCGAACTGCCCCGCGTACCCGTGCACTACACGCTGGAGGGCGGTGTCGAGGACGGGGGCATCAAGCTGACCGCCGCCGACGAGGACGGCAACAAGGTCATTTTGTACAGCGCCGACGAGCCGCAGCCCGCCCAAAAGGACCCGCTGCCGGGCATCGAGCGCGCGCTGGCCAAGACCGGCGGCACCCCGTTTGTGATGGCGGAGCTTGCCGTCAAAACCGATGACCCCGGCTTTTTGCCGGGTTCTGCCTGGAACGAGCTGCGCCGCGACGCGCTGGATAAGCTGCTGCAAAAGCGCAGCGCCGCCGCGCCCCACGCCGTGCAGCCCTACACCCTGCCCGATTTTGCCGCCCACCCCGTCGGCGCCTTGCCCGCGCTGATGGCGCGGTTTGCCACGGTGGCCCAGTGCCCCGCCGAATACGCCGAGCCGCTGAGCCTGCTGGTGTTTCCCTTAAGCGAGGCCGCCGCCGTGCCCGCCGCCTGGCGCAAAAAGACACTGCTGGAATTGCCGCGCATCACCTTTGGCGCTGCCGAGGCAAAGACCGCGGCCGCCGTGGCTTCGCTTGACCCAGACGAGTTCGGCGGGCTGGTCATCAACAACCCCGCCCAGCTGCGCTACACAAAAAATTGGCGTAAGTACGGCGGTTTAGGCTTGAATGTCACCAACCCGATGAGCGCCGCCCGCTATGCGGCGCTGGGCTTGCAGGGGATGCTCTTGCAGCCCGAAACCGCGCTTTCCGCCATGCAGGAGGTTGCCCCCGGTGTACCGACGGCCGCCCTTTGCTACGGCCACCTGCCGCTGATGCTGACCCGCGCCTGCCCGCTGCGCAATGTGCACACCTGCGCCGAATGTACGGGCGGCGGCACCCTGCGCGACCGCAAGGGGCGGGATTTCACGGTGACCTGCTCCGCCCCCGGCGGTGCGGGACTGCGCACGGTGTTCAACCCCGTACCGCTTTATATGGGCGAACGCCTGACCGAAATGCCCGTGGATTACGCGGTTGCCGCCTTCACCACCGAATCCCCCGCCCGCGCCGCCCAGATATTGGCAGCCCTTTTTGCCCGCCAACCCTTTGACGCGGAGTTCACCAGAGGGCTATACTATACAAATAACTAAAATTTTTATTGTAAAAATTTTAGTTAGATAAAAATGAAAAGATAAAAGATAATAAATAAGGTGGTGTTTTTTTCCGCGCAGCGGCAAAAAACAAAATTTCAGCGCCGCTGCGCGGCGCGCCACCATAATTTTTATCTATTATCTTTTATCTATTATCTTAAAATTCGGAGGTCCCCCATGTCCCCTACCGTAAAATACAAAAAACTTGACCCCCGCGCCCAGGTCCCTGCTTACGCCACGCCCGGCGCGGCAGCGGCCGATCTGTGCGCTTTGCTGGACGCGCCGCTCACCCTTGCCCCGATGCAGCGCGCCCTGATCCCCACCGGCCTTGCCATCGAACTGCCCGACGCCGGCTGCGTTGCGCTGGTGTATGCCCGCAGCGGTCTGTCCATCAAGCACGGTGTCTGCATGGCCAACGGCGTCGGCGTGATCGACAGCGACTACCGCGGCGAATTGCGCGTACCTATGGTTAATCTTTCCACCGAAAGCTACACCATCCAGCCCGGTGAGCGCGTCGCCCAGCTGTGCATCGCCCCCGTGTGGCAGGCAAACTTTGCCCCCGCCGAGGAACTGTCCGACTCCCAGCGCGGTGCGGGCGGGTTCGGCTCCACGGGCAAGCTGTAATTACCAAAATTTTCCAGTCTCGCCCCGCATCGTGCCGTTTCGACACCCCGCCCCTGTATACTGGTTTAGAAAGGAAGCAATCCTCTATGGCCTTGATTTTAGCCTCCGGCAGCCCGCGCCGCCGTGAACTGATGGCGCTGATCACCCGGGACTACACCGTCATCACCTCCGACGTGGACGAAAGCGAGATCGCCGCCGACACCCCGGCGCATCTGGCGCAAAGCCTGGCCACCGCCAAAGCCGAGGCCGTCGCCGCCGCCCACCCGACGGACACCGTCTGCGGGTTTGACACCGTGGTGGAATGTGACGGCGCGGTTTTCGGCAAGCCGCACGACGAAGCCGACGCCCTGCGTATGCTGCGCGCGCTTTCGGGGCGCAGCCACAGGGTGCACACGGGGGTCTGTGTCTGCCAAAACGGGCATAAACTCGCCTGTGCCGAGACGACCACCGTGCACTTTGCCCCCATCGACGAGGCCGACCTGCTGCGCTATGTGCGCACGCCCGAACCTTACGACAAGGCGGGCGGCTACGCCATTCAGGGGCACGCCGCGCTGTGGTGTACCGGCATAGAGGGCTGCTACTACAACATTATGGGGCTGCCCGTTTACCGCACCGCCGCGCTTTTGCAGCGTCTGGGCTAAGGGCCGCCCCGCATCGGGGGAGGCCGCCATGGGTCGTTTTACGCAGTTTTTTACACGTTTTATCGGGAGATTTCGCACTATGTTTACCAAAGATATCGGCATTGATCTGGGTACCGCCAATACCCTTGTGTACATGAAGGGGCGCGGCATCATCATGCGCGAGCCAAGCGTTGTGGCGGTCGACCCGCGCACCGACGAGCTGCGCGTGCGCTGCGTCGGCAAGGAGGCCAAGGCGGTCATCGGCCGTGCGCCCGGCTCCATTGTGGCGGTGCGCCCCTTAAAGGACGGCGTCATTGCCGACTTTGACATCACCGCCGCCATGCTGCAGAGCTTTATCCGCCAGGCCTGCGGCAACACACTGCTGGCCCACCCGCGCGTGGTCATCTGCGTGCCGTCCGGCGTCACCGAGGTCGAGCGCCGCGCCGTGCGCCAGGCCGCCGCCAAGGCGGGCGCGCGCCAGGTCACCGTCATCGAGGAGCCGATGGCCGCCGCCATCGGTGCGGGTCTGCCCACCACCGACGCCGTGGGCAGCATGATCGTGGATATCGGCGGCGGCACCGCCGAGGTGGCTGTCATCAGCCTGTCGGGCACGGTGTCCAGCCGCAGTGTGCGCTGCGCCGGCGACGCGCTGGACCAGAGCATCATTGCCTTTATCAAGCGCAAATACAACCTGCTGGTGGGCGAGCGCACCGCCGAGCAAATTAAAATTGAGATCGGCTCCGCCTGCCCGCAGGACCCCGAAACCGGTATGGAGATCAAGGGGCGCAATTTGGTGGACGGCCTGCCCAAGGACATTATGATCCGCTCCGACGAGGTGCGCGACGCCATGTCCGACTGCCTGATGCGCATCGTGGATGCCATCAAGGACACGCTGGAATCCACCCCGCCCGAGCTTTCCAGCGATATCATCGACCGCGGCATTATGCTTTCGGGCGGCGGCGCGCTGCTGCGCGGGCTGGATACCCTGATCCGCAACGAAACGGGCATTGACGTCCACATTGCCGAAAGTCCGCT
This sequence comes from uncultured Gemmiger sp., assembly GCF_934561205.1. Taxonomy (GTDB): domain Bacteria; phylum Bacillota; class Clostridia; order Oscillospirales; family Ruminococcaceae; genus Gemmiger. Next base: position 51,963 of record NZ_CAKTFU010000012.1, read on the forward strand.
GGACTGCGTGGCGCTGGGCGCGGGTGCCGTGCTGGATAACCCCGCCCTTGTCACCCAGCGGCGCGAAGAAATGAGCTATTTGTAAAACGACCCCAAAACTTCAACATTTTGTATAAAAGCTCCCGATTTTCGGGGGCTTTATTTAAGTTATGGACTTTTTGTATAATTTTAGGGGCAGTTATACGGTTTGTATAGTTTTTAGGATGGTAAACCACCTCTATGGCTTCCCCCTCTGGGGGAAGCTGTCACCCCAAAAAGCTCTTTTCTGGGTAGTAATGTAGGGAGGGGTCTTGACCCCTCCTTGCCGCCTTACGGCTGCAACAACATAACGGGTACTCCGTAGGGGCGGCATATATGCCGCCCGCCGCAGCCATCCCGGCAAATCGACCTGACGGGCAAACTGCACGGGACGCATATATGCGTCCCCTACAAACCTGCCGGAAATACCGCAGCAACAAAAACAAACCGCCCCCATAAAACCGTGTTCGCCTAGCGGACACACCCTATCTAAACTCTAAACTCTTAACTCTCAACTCTTCGCAGCCCTCATATTTCCACCAAAAAAACATCCCCCGCATGGTATAGTTTTCCCGTAACCAACATACCAATAAAGGGGGCATTTGTATGGCTGTTTTTACCAGGCAGCGGCTGCGGCTTTCGGCGGGGGGTGCGCCGTCCGCGCGGTGGGTGCCGGGGGTTCGCACCTCGGTGTGGCTGTGGCAGGCCGCGTCGGCGGCAGGGGGTGCTTTGCTGGGGGCCGGGCAGGTGTACGGCGGGGCGGCACCGTTCGGGCCGGCCCTTGTGCTGGGCTGCCCGTCGGGATACGCCTTGGCGGCGGGGCTGGGGGCGGCCACGTCCTCCCTGCTGCTGCAGCCGGGCATTTTGGGCATTGCACTGGCGGGCAGCACGCTTTGCGCCGCAATAATACGCTGTACCGTAAACAATCGGCGCGCAGCCGTCGGGGCGGGGCTTACCGTGCTGGCGGCCATACCGCTTGTTTTCTGGTTTTTGCGCGGCTCGGTCGCCCCGTCCGAGGTGGCAGGGCTGCTTTGCACGGCCCTGCTGGCCGCCCTGCTGGGCGCGGGGTTTGCCAAATTACCGCTGCAGCAGCCCAAGGGGCTGTGTCTGGCGCTGGCGGTCGCCGCCTGCTGTGCGCAGCGTTTTGCCGCAGCCGCCTTTGCGCCGGGTCTGGCCCTGTTTGCCGCCGCCGTGTTCTGCTGTGCGGTGTACGGCACCTTGGAGCAGACCGCCGTTTTGTGCATCGCCTTTTGCGCGGCGCTGACTGCCGCCGACCGTACCCTGTGCCCCGCCGCCTGTGCCGTGGCGCTGGGCGGGCTGGCAGCGGGCTGTATGTTCCACGGGGACCGCCGCCGCTGTGCCGCCGCGTTTGCGGCAGGGTGCGGTGTGGGGGCACTGGCCCTGCCGGAGCTTTCCGCCCTGCTGCCGCTGGCCACCGCCGCAGGTGCGGGGCTTGCGGCCGCCCTGGCACTGCCGCAAGCCCTGCTGCAGGGGTTGTTTCCGCCGCCCGCGCCGCCCCTGCAGACCCAGCCGCTGAACGGCGCCGCCCGCCGTTTGGCGGGGGTGGCCGACGCCCTGAGCGACATTGCCGACACCGTCACCGCCGTCTGTGACCGCCAGGCCCCGCCCAAGGGCGAAAACTTCGACTTCGTGGTCGAGCATGTCGCCCGCACCACCTGCCAGGGCTGTACCCGCCGCAGCGCGTGCTGGGTGCGCGGGTATTCCACCGCCATGGACGGGCTGTACCAGCTCAAGCCCACGCTGGAAACACAGGGCAAGGTCGAGGTCGAAAACCTGCCGGGGCAGCTTTCGTCCTGCATCCACCCGGGCGACCTGTGCCTGGCCGCCAACCACGGGTATCGGCTGTGGCGCAGCCGCCGCCAGACGCGGGCGCGGGCCGCCATGCTGCGCACCGCCCTGACCGAGCAGTACAGCGCACTGGCGGGGGCACTGGCGCAGCTTTCGGCCAAATTGAGCCAGGCGGGGCTGCCCGACCCGCGCCGCGGGGAAAAGGTCGCCCGCTTTTTTGCCGAGCTGGGTCTGGAAACGCTGGAATGCTGCGCCGCCACCGACCTGACAGGGCGGCTCAGCCTTACCGTCACCCTGCCGCGCACCCGCTTTACCGAAACAGAATCCGACGCTTTAACGGCAGAAATCAGCCGCCTGTGCCGCCGTGACATGGCCCTGCCGGAAATTTCCCACTGCCGCACGGTGACAACGCTCACCTTCAGCGAGCGCCCGCTGTTTGCCGTGCAGTTCGGCGCAGCGTCCCGCCCCGCCAAGGGGCAGACGGTCAGCGGGGACGCCTTTGACCAGTTTTGCGACACCGCCGGGCGGGCGCAGATGCTTTTGTGCGACGGCATGGGCACGGGCCGCCCCGCCGCCGTGGACGGACGCATGGCCGCCAAGCTGACCGCCCAGCTTTTGCGCGCGGGCTTTGCCGCCGAAAGTGCCGCGCGGCTTGTCAACGTGGCGCTGAACCTGAAAAGCGCCGACCGCGAATCCGGCGCAACGCTGGACCTGCTCACGGTGGATCTGTACACGGGGCGGGCAGGACTGTTCAAGGCGGGGGCGGCGCCCAGCTTTGTGGTGCGCGGCGGCACGCCCTACGCATTGGAGGGCAACAGCCTGCCCATGGGCGTGGTGGACACGCTGGTGGGGCGCAGCACGGCGTTTTCGCTGGACAGCGGGGACTGGGTGGTGCTGGTCAGCGACGGCGTTTTGACCGACGGCAGCGAGTGGCTTTTGCAGCAGCTGCAGCTTTGCGCCAAGCTGGACCACACCCCCGACCGCGCCGCCGAAACCATTGCCGACGCCGCCGTGCGCCGCGCAGGAGACCGACAGGACGACATCACGGTGGAGGTGCTGCAGCTGACGCGCAAAGGGCGGTAAAAATAAATAACAAAGAGGGACGCTGCCCACGGCAGCGTCCCTCTTTGTTTTGTTTGCGCCGCACGGCGCAAACTCCACCTTATTTATTATCTATTATCTTTTATCTATTATCTAATTCGTCATTCCCTACGCACGCCCAGTTTTTGTCCTCTCGGTTCAAAACCTCGCATCCCGTCTCGGTCACCAAGACCAGGTCCTCAATGCGCACACCGAACTCTCCCGGCAGATAAATCCCCGGCTCGATGGAAAATATCATGCCCGGCTTGGCTACCGCCGTGTTGGCGCTGCTGACATCGCCCTTTTCGTGGTCGGTCTGGCCGATAAAATGCCCCAGCCGATGGTTAAAATACGGCCCGTACCCTGCCTGTGCGATCACCTGCCGCGCGGCGGCGTCCACATCGCACAGCCGCACACCGGGCTTTACCAGCGCCTCGGCGGCCAGGTTGGCGCGGCGCACAAGGTCGTGCACGGCGGCCTGTTTTTCGGTGGGGGTACCCGCAAACCAGGTGCGGGTCATGTCGCTGCAATAGCGGTTTTTGCGGCAGCCCATGTCCACCAGCACGCACTGGCCGGGCTGCAAAACGGTGTCGTCCGGCTCGTGGTGGGGGTCGGCGGCGTTGGCGCCAAAGGAGACAATGGTCGTAAAGCTGTTGCCCTCGCACCCGTGGGCAAGGTACTGCTCGTCCACAAAGCGGGCGGCCTGCTTTTCTGTCATGCCTACGCGGATATACTGCTTTACGGCGGCGTTGACCTCGTCATTGATGCGGCTGGCCTCGCGCATCAGGGTCTGCTCGGTCTCGTCCTTGCAGGCACGGCAGTCGTCCACGCAGTCGCTGGCCAGCACCACGTCCATGCCGTGGCAGCGCTGCATCAGGGGGATCAAAAATTTGGCCGGCCACTCCTTGTCAATGCCCAGAGTCTCGGCGGTGTTGACCACAGCGGCGATCTGCGCCACGGGGTCCTGCGCATCGTCGTGCCACACCGCCTTGCAGGGCGGGTTCGGCACGTTGAACAGACGGTTCAAAAACAGCGTAGGTTCGCCGTTTAGCGGCAGATACAAGGCCAGCAGCCGTTCATACGGCTCGACCTCCACACCCGTCAGATACCACACACTTTTGGGGTCAGACACAAGAATCTGGGTCAGCCCCTGCGCCTGCATGGCGGCGCGCACCCGCACAATACGTTGGTTCATGGTTCGGCACTCCTTTGCTTTGTTTGGCTTATATTATAGTCCTTTGCGCGCAAAATGCAAGCCATCCCGCACCGCGTTACAGGTACTTCTCATAATTTTGCGACCCGTGGAAAATTCGGTAGATTTCCACGGTGGTTTTTGGCTCGTCAATTTTGAACAGTGCCACAAATTTGCCGACCAGAAATTTTCGATATCCGCGCAGCCGAAGCCCTTCATCGCGGGAATACCCATACATCGTCGGCATTTCCGAAAGCCGGGGCAGAATCTCCCCAAACTCTTTTACAAAGCCCTGAATCGCCTGCCGGGAATCATACTGTTTTTCAAAATATTGCAGAATTTCCCGGTAATCCTCCTCCGCAGCGGGAAGCATAAAAACCTTATACGCCATACTTCTCGCCCGTTTCCCGCAGGATATCCGCCAGCGGACGTCCCAAGCCCATCTCGTGCTGCGCCTCCGCTGCCGCCAGCTTTGCATAAACCTCGTTCATCACCATCTGACGCTCATAGGCTTCCATGCTCATAATGACCATATCGCCGTACCCGTTTTTGGTTACAAAGATCGGTTCTTGGGTTTCATGGCAGCGCTGTGAGATACCATTTGTGTTTTTTAAATCGCGGATGGGAATAATCTCCGGCACAAAACCATCTCCTTTCGTGGTATTATTATACCACGAAAAAGTCACAACCGCAAGCCATCCCGCTTTTTACAAAAAGAAAAAGGTCACTTACTTTCGTAAGTGACCTTGGTGCGCCGGAAGAGACTCGAACTCCCGACCTTCTGATTCGTAGTCAGACACTCTATCCAGCTGAGCTACCGGCGCTTGTCCATCGCGTTTGCCGCGGAACGTATATTATAATACCACCGACCCCTCCAAATGTCAAGCACTTTTTCAAAGTTTTTTCAAAAATTTGCAAAAAGGCACGTTTTCGGCGGTCATACGTCATACTTTTTCCTTTCAGACGCCGCACAGCAGGATTTTACTTGCGGTTTTGCGCCAAACATCGTATACTATAAGCGTATATTACGGATTTGGGTGTGACTTTCTATGATGAAAATTTACCGCACGCAGGACAAACTACTGACCCGCGCCGACGATATGAACGAGGGGGTCTGGATCTGCCTGACTTCCCCCACCGAAAACGAGGTGCGGCAGGTGGCGACCACGCTGGACATTGAGCCTGCCGACCTGTTTGCCGCCACCGACCCTGAGGAATCTGCCCGCATCAGCCTGGAGGACGGCTACACCTTGATCATCGTGGATATCCCCGTCAAGGTCGCCGACGCGGCCGAGGGTGTGTACACCACCATTCCTCTGGGCATTTTGCTGACCCAGCAGGTCATCGTCACGGTGTGCAGCGCCGACACCCCCGTGCTGGCCGACTTTGCCGCCTGCCGTGTGCGCGGGTTTTCGACCCGCAAAAAAATGCGCTTCGTCTACCAGCTTTTGTACCGCGCGGCCACCATGTATCAGCAGGAGCTGCGCCTGATCGACCGCCGCCGCATGGCCATTGAGAAAAACCTGGCCGGCGACCTGCGCGACAGCGACCTGATGGAGCTGCACGGGCTGGAATCCACGCTGGTGTACTTCGCGACCTCGCTGCGCGCCAACGCCACCGTGCTGGACCGCCTGACCCGCTACAAGCGGCTGGAACAATATCCCGACGACCGCGAGCTGCTGGACGACGTCATCGTTGAGATCCGCCAGGCCATTGAGATGACCGGCATCTACCGCGACGATATCAAAGGTACGCGTGAGCTGTTCAGCTCCATTCTGGACAACCGCATGAACACCGCCATGAAATACCTGACCAGCATCACCCTGCTGATGGCCGTGCCCACCGTCATCAGCGGCCTGTACGGCATGAACGTCGCCACCGAGGGTATGCCCTTCGCGCGTACCCCTGCGGGATTTTTCATCATCGTTTTTCTTACGCTCGTCACCTGCATCTTTGCCGCCTGGATCCTGCACAAAAAACATATGCTGTAAACTCCGCCCGCACTTTTGCGGGCTTTTTTGTAACACCCGCCGCAAAAAACCGTTATTATAAGTAGCAAGGAGGTTTCTCCATGGACGATAAAGCCATTGTGGCGCTGTACTGGGCGCGCGACGAGCAGGCCATCGGCGAGACGGCCGCCAAATTCGGCGCGTACTGCCGCAAAATTGCCGACAACATCCTGCACAGCGCCCACGACGCCGAGGAGTGCGAAAACGACACCTGGCTGGCCGCGTGGAACAGCATGCCCGACAACCGCCCCGACCGGCTGGCGCCCTACCTGGGACGCATCACCCGCAACCTGGCGCTGGACAGGCTGGACGGCAGCCGGGCGCAAAAGCGCGGCGGCGGGCAGAGCTGTGCTTCGCTGGACGAGCTGGCAGAGTGTCTGGCTGCGCCCGACCGCGTGGAGGATGCCTTTGACGCCGCCGAGACAGGGCGGCTGATCAGCGATTTTTTGCGCACCCTGCCCGCGCAGACGCGCACGATTTTTCTGCGACGGTACTGGTACTGTGACGCCACCGCCGACATCGCCGCCCGCTGCGGCGTGACCGACGCCAAGGTGCGGGTGACCCTGCACCGGACCCGCGGCAAGCTGGCCGCTTACTTACAGGAAAGGGGTGTAGCCTTATGACAGAGCGCCAGTTGTTTGACGCCATCGGCCATGTGGACGATGACCTGATTTTGCAGGCCGACGCCCCGCAGCGCCGTAAACCGGCGGTGTATTGGCGGCCGCTCGTGTCGATAGCCGCCTGCGCCTGCCTGGCCATCGGCATGGTGGGGTTTGGCAGCAAGATGTTCCGCTGCGGCAGCGCCGCCCCCGCCGAAGCTGCCATGCTGGAGGATCGAAATCTCGAAAGCACCTACGGCGCCGACAACGGCGAGGACGGTGTTTGCGCCGCTGCCTCCGCCACCCGCCGCGCCGTGCGCATCGATGGGGTTCTCTACTACGACACCGGCACCGTCAGCGACATGGAATACCGCTGCGGCACCCCCGACGGCGTGATCTCCGACACGACCGACGCGGACGCCCTGCCCACCGAGGACGGGCAGAGCAACTTCGGCACAGGGTACGGCTACCAATTTGCCGCCGACGGCACCGTGGAAGTGGAAATTGACGGCGAGTACGTCATTTTTGCGGCGGAGTAAGGGAAGGCTGTCGAAAAAACCAACCGGATGATTGCGAACTTTCGGTTGGTTTGTAGGGAACTGACTTTTTCTACAAGCTGTCGGCGAAGCCACCTTGTTTATTATCTTTTATCGCTCTCCCTTTTAAGTTAATTGTTGCTGGGCAGATTGCCTGTCTAAATTGCCGTGATATATTTCGAAAGGATTGTCCGCATGAGAAAGAAAATAGCTATCACTATGGCCGTTGCAATCATCGTTCTAACGGTGGTCGTGATTATTTCGAGAGGGAAAATGCCTTATAAAGATTTGAAAGCCTCCGATATTGTTTCCGCGACAGTCTCTTTCCTTCCGCCCGATGAGACAGTCCAAATTACAGATGTAGAAGAACTTGTTTCATATCTCAGCGAGGTTACTATCTATAATGAAGATAATTCATATACCGACTATTGCGGTCAAACGGTCTTGTTCACGCTAACAATGGCTGATGGAACCCAGGAAAAAATTACAGCATTCAATCCCTTTGTCATAATCAACGGCGTAGGATATAAGGCTAAATACGAACCGTGTGAGAGGCTTAGCCTCTATGCAAATCAATTACTGAGCGCCGGATAAAAAACATAGTATCGTTGTCAAAGAACAGGCCAAAAACTTTTTTGACTGACAAATTGAAAATTATACGCCACATAACAAAAGTAAGGTGTAACTGAGGCTTGTTCTTGTTTATTTTCCGGCGAATGAATAAGTCTGCATGGAAGTCGGCTGCCCAAGCAGCAGCAACCATTATCTTTTATCTTTTATCTTTTATCTTTTATCTATTATCTATTTTGCCCTTTTCCCCGCAAACCACGGCGAAATTGCCCAAAGTCGCAACCGCGCAATTTTTGTCTTGCAATCCCACCCGCTTTGCCGTACAATGGAATTGACAAAATACGGGGGTCTGCCCCCCATTGCACGGAGGGTCGTTTTATGGAACACGCCAATCCCATCTTAATGAACACCACCAGCCCGCAGAAGTTCATCACCATCGGTGAGGTCATGCTGCGCCTGACCCCGCCCAACTACGAAAAGATCCGCATGACCTCCTCGTTTGAGGCCAGCTACGGCGGCAGCGAGGCCAACATTGCGCTGGCGCTGGCAAACCTCGGCGTAGATTCGACGTTTTTCAGCGTCGTGCCCAACAACTCTCTGGGCAAAAGCGCCGTGCGCTGGCTGCGCTGCAACGACGTACACTGCACGCCGATGATCCTTTCCTCCAAGGAGGAAACCCCCAGCCACCGCCTTGGCACCTACTACCTGGAGACCGGCTACGGCATCCGTCCCAGCAAGGTCATTTACGACCGTATGCACAGCGCCCTGACCGAGTACGACCTGTCCAAGGTCGATCTGGACGCCCTGTTTGAGGGCTTTGACTGGCTGCACCTGTCCGGCATCACCCCCGCGCTGAACAAAAATTGTGCAGATTTCATCCTGCGCTGCCTGAAAAAGGCCAAGGAAATGGGTCTGACCGTCAGCTTTGACGGCAACTTCCGTTCCAGCCTGTGGACGTGGGAGGAAGCCCGCGACTACTGCACGCAGTGCCTGCCCTATGTGGACGTGCTGTTCGGCATTGAGCCGTACCACCTGTGGAAGGACGAGGACGACCACAGCCAGGGCGACTGGAAGGACGGCGTGCCCCTGCAGCCCAGCTACGAGCAGCAGGACGAGATCTTCCACCGTTTTGTGGAGCGCTACCCCAACATCAAGTGCATCGCCCGCCATGTGCGCTACGCCCATTCCGGCAGCGAAAACAGCCTGAAAGCCTTCCTCTGGTACGAGGATCACACCTTTGAGAGCAAGCTGTTCACCTTTAATATTCTGGACCGCGTGGGCGGCGGCGACGCCTTTGCCAGCGGTTTGATCTACGCCATGATGCACAATTACAAGCCCATGGATATGGTCAACTTTGCCGTGGCGTCCAGCGCCATCAAGCACACCATCCACGGCGACGCCAACATTACCGACGACGTGGACAGCATCCGCAACCTGATGAACATGAACTACGACATCAAGCGCTGATACCAAAATCAAGGGGCCGCAAGGCCCCTTTTTGTTTTGCTGTTTTTTTGGGGGGCGGCAGCACCGACAATGCGGGCAATTTGCAGGGGCGGGGCATGCCCCGCCCGCGGCCTTACGGCTGCAACAACGCAACGGGTACTCCGTAGGGGCGGCATAAATGCCGCCCGTTGCAGCCGTCCCGGTAATGCGAACTAACGGGCAAACCCCACGGGACGCATATATGCGTCCCCTACAAGCCTGCCGGAAATAAGTGCTTTGCCTATAACCGCTTGTCATCCGATGGTTCGTAGGGAGGGGTCTTGACCCCTCCTTGTCGTTTTGCGGCTGCCGCCCATTTCCCCGGCGGGGTGGGGTCACCCCGCCCGCGACCCAATGGCAACACGAAAATTACGGGTCATTCTGTCGTAACGACTTGACTTTTTTTCAACTATGCTTTATAGTTAAATAGGCAACCTTGTGTTGCAAATTTCTCAATCAGAAAGTGAACCGATTTTATGGATACAGAACGCTGGCAGATTTTATGCAAGGCCATTGATTCGGGCAGCCTGCGCGGTGCCGCCGAACAGATGGGCTATACCGTTTCGGGCATCAGCCGCAGCGTGGCCACGCTGGAGGCCGAGCTGGGCTTTTCGCTGCTGTACCGCGCCAAGACCGGCGTAAAACCCACGGCAGAATGTGAAAAACTGATGCCCGCCGTGCGCGAGCTTTTATTTGCGCAGGAACGTGTCGAGCAAACCGCCGCCCGCATCAAAGGGGCCGAGTACGGCACCATCGTCATCGGCACGGCGTACAGCTGCTACTACCGCTGGATCAGCACCGTCACGCAAGGGTTCCGCCAAAAGCACCCCGGCGTGCAGTTCTGCATGGTCAACGGCAGCAGTTCGCAGCTGCACGACATGCTGATGCAGCATCGGCTGGATTTCTGCATCATCTCGGCGCGCGAGGGCGGCCACGACTGGTACCCCCTGTGCAACGACCCGATGATGGCCATGGTCCCTGCGGCGCACCCGCTGGCCAAGCAAAAGACCGTACCGCTGAAAGCCCTGGAAACCGAGCCGTTCATCGACACCTTTGCCGGGCAGGACAACGACAACGCCCGCATGTTTGAGCGCTGCGGCATCCACCCCAACACCCAGTACCAGAGCATGGACATTGACGCCACCTACGCCATGGTCGCGGCGGGGCTGGGCATCACGACCAACAACAACGTGAACTGCCGCGCGGGGGACAGTGCCATCCGCTTTTTGCCGCTGGACCCTCCCCAGACGGTAGAGATCGGCCTGGCCTGCGGCAAAACGATGCCCCCCGCCGGGGAGGCGTTTTTGCAGTACATCCTGCCCCAGCTGCCCAAGGAATAACAACCAAAACACCCTGTGCCACGGCACAGGGTGTTTTTCAGCTTATAGAAAAAGCACATTCCTTGTCTATTGAATATGTAGGGGCGGGGCATGCCCCGCCCGCGACCCTACACTATAATGAATAGTATGGGGTGGCTTGTAGGGGCGGCATATATGCCGCCCGCCGCAGCCGTCCCGATAATGCGGTATAACGGGTAAACCGCACGGGACGCATATATGCGTCCCCTACAAACCTGCCGAAAAAGATGAAGTTTTAGTTTTAATGGACAACTACAAGAGTTTTTCAACAGTCTGACCCTGTGCCACGGCACAGGGCGTTTTTGCGTACATCTTACGGTTTGCTTCTTTTTTTGCTGCGTCCTGCCAGCTTCAATCGGCAGCACACCACGGCGGCGGCGGCCATGGCGGCGGCAACCGCCCCCGCGCACAGCAGGATGGCGGCGGGCAGGGCGGCCACCCAGCAGGCCAGCAGCGGACGGCCGGGGTCGGTTTCGGCCACGGCAGCCAACCAGGGTTGGGCAGCGGCCACGGCGGACACCACCAGCCCCGCGCCGGCGGTAGCGGCCGCCATGCGCAGCAGCGCGGCGGCCATCGTCACCCAGCCGGGGGCCAGCAGGTACAGCTCGGCCAAAATGCCCGCCAGCACCAGCGCGCACACCCAGTTAATGACCGCCAACTGGCTGCGGTATTGCAGCACAGCCCCCAGCGCGGCCGAAAACGGCGTAACCACCGCCGCATTCCAGGCAGCCGAACAGGCCTCCTGCATGCCCAGCCGTTCCGACAGCGTTCCGCTGACGTCCTGCACCTGCCATTCGTAGGTTTCGGCCAGACCGTCCATGGGGTTTTCTTCCTGCGTTTTGCCGTGCCACAGGGCATCGGCGCGGCGCAGAATACCGTCAGTGACCGTTTCCACAGTCAAAAGTTCGTCCAGCGGTTCCTCCGGCAGGTCGTAAAAGCGGGCATAGCCGCCGCACTCCTGCCGCAAAAGTTGCTGCACATAGGCCGTGTAGCCGCTGCTTTGCAGGCAGGCCGCAAAGTGCCCCTGCCGCAGCAGCGTCAGGCTGACCCCTGCCGACACCGCCAGCAGCACGGCGCAGATGCACCCCACCGCCTGCAGTACAGCCGACAGCAGGTCGGCCTGCTGCCGACGGCGCGTCATGGCTGCACCTCTGCCAGCAAGGGGCCGCTTGTCAGCTTGCCGTAGACAAAGTAGCGCCAATCCGTATGCGCGACCTGCCCCAGCGGATAGCAGGTGTACAGGATAATATTTTCCGGCGTGGCGGTCAGGTCGTAGGCCGTGGTATCGGTGGCCAGGGCGGGCTGCATACCCGTGACCTCGTAGTGATAGGTACCGTAGTAGGTTTCAATTTCTATGTCGGCGCCCACCTCAATGCTGCCGAAATCCCGAAAATATGTGCCCGTGTGCCCTGCCACCAGAATGGTGCCGTCCTCACCGGGGATGCAGGTTTCGGGGTAGGTGCCCGCGCCCGCGTTCAGTTCGGGGTCGTCGTCGCCGTAGTAGAGCGCGCAGTCCACCGACGTGCCGGAGATTTTCAGTGTGCCGTAAGCCTTGCCCTTGACGGGGTAACCGCCGAGATCCGCCAGGTCGACGACCTCGCGCGCGGGTTCCTGCGCTTCGGGCGAGGGTTCGGGCGTCTGCGTGGGGGCAGGGGTGGCCTGTGTCGGTGCCCCCGATGCCGACGCCGTGTTTTGCAGCGTTACAGCGGGATAGCGAAAAATCACAAGCACCGCGCAAACCGCCAAAACACAAAAAACAAGGGAAAGAAACAGATTCTTTCCCTTGCTGATTTTGTGCTTTGGTGCAGCGTCAAAAGGTTTGTCTTTCATAACACAACACCGTTACGTTTCTTGGGATTATTTGCCCAGGCCGTTCTTCTTGGTCAGGTAAGCGGCACCGCCCACGGAGGCAGCGATACCCAGGGCAACCACCAGTGCGGCAGCGCTCATGTCAGCGCCGGTAGCCTTGATGGGGGCAGCGGGAGCAGCGGCAGGAGCCGGAGCAACAGTGGCTGCAGGAGCAGCGGTAGGTGCAGGAGCAGCGGTAGGTGCGGGGGTAGCAGTAGGTGCGGGGGTAGCGCTGGGGGCAGGAGTAGGAGCAGGTTTCTTGCTGGCTACCAGCGTGTAGGTAGAGAAGTGGGGAACCCAGGCGCGTACGATGACGTACTGATTATTGTAAACACTAGAAACGGTGTTGATCGTAGTGGTGGAACCGTCAGCATTGGTGTACAGCAACTGGTAGGTGTCGTTATCAGTCACATCAAGGCAAAAGCAGACCAAGAAACCGAGGGGACTGGCTGCAGGGGTAGTGCCGTCAGCCTTAACAAAGTTAGCCGTCAGGGTGTAGGTATCTGCCTTGCCTTCAACGGGCGCAAAAGCAACGTCCTTAATCTGAAGCCCGTCCTCGTTGCTAAAAGTGCTGACATTGACGCTGTTGGTCGTTTTTCCCTCCACTTCAGCTTCCTCATAGTAACTATTGTAAGGACTGCCATTAATAAAGGTATAATTCCAGGCACGATTGTAAGCGTACACCATGTCAGGGTTGATAACGGCAGCACCGTCAATAGCCTTTACCATTTCCTGGTAGGTGTTGAAATCGGCATCAGTCCAAGTCTCCTTGGCAGCCAGTTCTTTGGCAACTTCGCCCGGGGTGCCTGCCGCAAAGGCAGAAACGGCGCAAACGGCAGCCAAGGCCACAGCGCAAATCATAGAAACGAGTTTTTTCATGTTTTTTTACTCCCTTTCACTTTTTGCACAAGTGCATAATTTCTTGTGAGGATTTAAACAAATACATTCTATCCTTTTTTGTCACGAAAGTCAATGTAAAAATGTTACAAATTCTTCACGGATTTTCACAGAAAATGCACAAAATATCGGCGGCCAGGGCACGCCCCGACCGCCGCAGACTGTCGAAAAACTTAATGGGAATATTGTGAACATTCGGTGAGTTTGTAGGGGACGCATATATGCGTCCCGTGCGGTTTACCCGTTATACCGCATTATCGGGACGGCTGCGGCGGGCGGCATATATGCCGCCCCTACAAGCCAACCCATTAGATTCATTATAGTATATGGTCGCGGGCGGGGCGTGCCCCGCCCCTACCAGTCCATTAAAATTAAAAGTAAATCTTTAGAATTACCACTCCAGTAGGGGCGAGCATTGCTCGCCCGTGCCCGTTTACCTTGTAAGAAAACCACCCCGGAAAACGCGATGCTGCGCCAAGTTGACGGGCGACCGATGGTCGCCCCTACACATTTCATAGACCGGGAATGTGGTTTTTTGACACGCTGATAGCGTGCACAATTCCCCTATCCGCTTTTCAAAGCCGCTGTGCCAGAGCATCCGCCAGCCATGCGGCGGGCAAGGCCAGCGCCGCCAGGGCCGCCAGGGTGCGCCACTCGCCGCGGCGGGCCAGCGGTTTGGGCAGCGTGCACAGCGCAGCCAGCACAAACACAGGCGCCAGCACGGCGGGCATGTCGATGCTGAACACCGCCTGCACGGCGTAGCCCAGCAGAGCCGCCGCGGCGGCGGGGCAGCTTTTCAGCCCGCGGCGGATATGCTGTGCCAAAAACACAGCCCACAGGGCCAGCCCCACCGCACCGCCGCAAAGCAGATGCTGCAAATACACGTTGTGGGGCGAATCCATGACGTCTCCGCTTAATTCGCGCATCAGCTGCACCGTGCCCGCATCGGGCACAAGGTGCTCGTAGCAGCCCTCGCCGCCCAGGCCGAACAGCCGCTGAAACAGCGTGATATCATCGCGCCAGATCTCCCAGCTGCGCCGCCACACATAGCCGCGCCCACTGCCCCAGGTGTCGCAAAAGCGCAGGGCTTCGCACAGCTCGGCGGGCAGCAGGTTCGTTCGGTTGGCCAGCACGACCGTCAGCACACCCAGCGCCGCAGCAGCCCCGATCACCGCGGGCACGGCACGGCGCGCCGTGCGGCGGGTACGGCGCAAAAGCATCGTAAGCACGGCAAAAACCATCACACCGCCCAAAGCCGGCAGGGGGCTTGTGACCACGGCGGACACCGTGCGCCATTCCTCGCGCATGGGCAGCAGCCGCCCCGCCAGACCTGCCGCCGCGTTGGCCGCACCGAACACAGCCAGCGCCGCCGTAAGCCGCGCCAGCTGACGGTTTTGCAGGTCCTTTTGCAGGCACAAAAGCGCCGCGGCACAGCCGCAGCCCAGCCAGGCGGCATCGCACCCGGCAGCCGTCAGACCCGTGGCGGTCAGCACCGAGGCAGCCAGCCAGCCGACCGTGCGGCGGCGGGTATCGGCATGCAGCAGCTCCCACACGCAAACCGGCAAACACAGGCACAAAAACGCGCCGTAAAAGTTCGTGTTGCCCACCGTGCCCAAAAACAGCCCGCCCTTGTCGGGCAAAAAGGTGTAGTAGGCGTCCAGCGGGTCGCACAGAAAGACATTCAGCCAGCAAAGCAGCGTAATGCCGCAGCCCGTGTAGGCCAGCCCGCGGCAAAACCATCCTGCGGGCAGGCCGCCCGCAAACAGCCGCACGGTAAAATACAGCGCCGTACACGCCAAAAGCAGCACCAGACCATTGTACCGCCCCGCGCGGCCCCACAGCGCCGTATGGCGGTTTTCGGCAAAAAGCCACGCCACAGCGTAATCCACACACAAAAGCGGCAGGGGCAGCCAGCTTAGCGACGGGTGCTCCGGCTTGCGGCGGCGGCCGTGCAGCGCACTGTACCCCCAGCTTACCAGCGCCCCCGCCGACGCGCACAGCACAATGACCAGCAGCAGCGCAAACTTATGTTGAACCAGCCCCACATAGCCGCACGGCATGTACAGCGGCAGCCACACCAGCGCCGCCAACGCGGCTGTGTTGGCCGCCAGTGCCCCCGGCGGGCAGGGATGCAGTTTTTTCGGCAGACGCATAACTTACCCCTCAATTCCGCTGTCGATCAAAGCGGTTCTGTTTTTCATCGCATTTTCTAAGATGCAGTCGAACACAGATGTACTCTCCTTTGCATAAAAAGCAGGGAGAGGCCGCAGCCCCTCCCTGCAAAGTCCCTGCAACAGGCGGGAATTTTCAGAACCGTTGTACCGTGGGGGTCGGGCCGGGTTCCGGCCGGGGTGCCGGTGCCGAGCGCGCCAGCCACAGCGTCACGCCGAATGTCGCCCACAAAAGCAGCAGCACCAAGACCGCCAAGGTTCGTTTTTTCATACGGTCGCTCCCGTTACACCGTAAAATCCAGGCAGGTGCGCACAGCGGTGTAGGGGCGTACCTTGCCGTTGGCCACGGCAACGTGCGCCGGATGCACAGAGTACCCCTTCAGGGCGGCCTCGTCGGCAAAAACGGTGTCCAGCATCAGGTCGGCATTGGCAGAGCTGGGCAGCGCGTCGGTGTAGACGTGCACCTCCAGCAGGCCCGGGATCTGCCCGGCCAGCCCCTCCAGCCCGGCCTTGATGCCCGCCTTGACGGCGGCTTTTTCGGCGTCGGGCATGTCCTTGAGCTTCCACAAAATCACATGGCGAACCATTACTTGTTTTCCTCCCAGATGGGGTGCTTGAGCTGCCACTCGCCGCAGTCGTTCTTTTCAAACAGGTCGCGGTTGTAGAACTTGTCCATAATGCGCCAGAACTCGGTCTCGGTGTAGCCGCAGAAGTCGCAGAAATCGCGCACGCAGAGCGGGTCCAGCTTGCCGTCGCGCTCCTTGATGATGCGCACGGCCTCCTCGCGGGTCATCATACCGTAGCGGATGTAGCGGGCGGTGTAGTCGGTGGCGGCAGCGTGGCCGAACTTGGGGTACTTCAGCCAGCTGTGCACCAGATACGCGCGGGAATCGATCTGGTCGAAATTCTCGGCGTGGTGGGTGCGGTCCCACTCGTGGGTCAGGTCGTGGAAACCGTGTGCCTTGGCGATCTGGTAGTTCTTGTAGCTGTTCCAGGGCACAAAGTAGCTCATGTAGAACGGGTCGAGCTTGGCGCGTTCCTCGGCACTGGGGGCCAGGGTCAGGCTCAGGTCGTTTTCGGTCACGCCGTCACCCAGCAGCTCTTCCATGGGCATACCCACGGCGACGCCGTTTTCGATCTGATCCATGGCGGAGTAGGTCTCCTTGTCGGCGTTGCCGCCGTACTCAAAGCTGACGTTTTCGCCGTAGCAGAGCATGGGGGTGTTGAACTTGGCCGCCATGTGCAGCGGGAAGGTGTAGATCAGGCGGTCGACGTACCAGGTCGGCTTGCCGTACTTTTCAAAAAATTTGCGCATCAGAACTTTCTGCACCTTGATGTTGGGCTTGCAGGAGATGATGGTGCAGCCGAATTCCTCGCTGATGTTTTTCAGGTTGTGGATGCCGGCCTGCGTCATGGGGAAGTTATCCTCAACGCTGAAGAGGATGGGGTTCATGTGCATGACCTCTTTCAGCATCCAGACCTGGAAGTGGCTGTCCTTGCCGCCGGAAACAGCCACAGCGCAGTCGTATCCGCCGGGGCCGTTCATGCCGCGGTACTTGTTGCAGTAGGCCTCAAACTCCTTGAAGCGGGCATCCCAGTCCACATTTTTGCGGTTCTCATAGTGGCGGCAGGCGCTGCACACGCCCTCGGCATCAAAGGTAATGCCGGGTCGGGTGTCGGGCATGGTACATTTTTTGCAGTAACGCATAGAATTCTCCTTTATATGTTGGCTCCCGCACAGGCGCGGGTTTCTGTACAAGGGTGTATACCTATAGTTATAATACTCCTTTTCGGCGCATTGCGCAAGGGGCAAACCAAAAAATGACCGCCCGCCCTGCCTTGCACCAGACTCTTGCGCAGCGCCGCAAAAACGTGTATACTAGTAATATCTATAAATGTACACAAAAGGAGGGCAACAAATGGCACCGATCCGCGTTTTACAGGTCATGCCCGCCATGGACGCCGGCGGCATGGAAACCTTTGTCATGAACGTTTACCGCACCATCGACCGTGACAAGGTGCAGTTCGACTTTTTGTATCATTACGATAAGCCGTGCTTTTTTGACGAAGAAATCACCCGCCTGGGCGGGCGCATCTATAAAACCTCTGTCCGGCAGGACAATAACCTGCCCCGCTACCTGCGCGATCTGCGCCGGCTGTTTGCCGCCCACCCCGAATGGCGCATCCTGCACGGGCATTACAGCGGCTTTGGCATGTTTTACAACCCCGCCGCCCAAAAAGCGGGCATCCCCGTGCGGGCGGGCCACAGCCACAACACCGCGTATGAGCCGAACCTTGTGGGCACGCTGGACAAGCTGATGAGCAGCCGTTTCAGCGCAGGGCTGACCGACCGCTTTGCCTGCAGCCGACGCTCCGGCGAGATGCTGTTTGGCCGCGACCCCTTTACCGTGGTGCACAACGGCATTGACACGGCCCGCTTTGCCCCCGACCCTGCCTGCCGCGCCCGCCTGCGCAAGGAGCTGGGCGTGGCCGACGATGAAATTCTGCTGGGCCACGTCGGGCGGTTTTCGGCCCAGAAAAACCACCCCGGCCTGCTGAAAATGTTTGCCGCACTGCGCGCGCAGGACCCGCGTATGCGGCTGGTGCTCATCGGCGGGGGCGAGCTTGACTATATTGAAAAAATCCACGATTTGTCGCAGGAATTAAACCTTGGCCGCAACGTCATCTATGCGGGGGTGCGCAGCGATGTGCCCGCCCTGTACAACGCCATGGACGCCTTTGTGCTGCCCAGCCTGTTTGAGGGGCTGCCCGTGGTGTTGGTGGAGGCACAGTGTGCCGGGCTGCCCTGCTTTGTGTCCGACACCGTCGACCCCGACGCCGCCTTTACCGACCGGCTGCACTTTTTGCCGCTGAACGACGATGCGGCCTGGGTCAGCGCCATAAGCGGGGCGAGCTTTGCCCGCGATGCCGACGCCCCGCAAAAGGCGCGTGCTGCGGGGTATGATATACGCTGCACCGCCGAATTTTTGCAAGACTTTTACCTGCGCCGTTACAAGGAGGTCACGCCATGAGCACCCCGGAAATCGCCGTGATCGTCCCCGTATACAACGGCGCGAAGTATCTTTCCGCCTGCGTGGATTCCATCACCGCCCAGAGCTTTACGGACTTTCTCTGCGTTCTGGTGGACGACGGCTCCACCGACGAGACCCCCGCCCTGTGCGATGATATCGCCGCCTGCGACGGCCGCTTTACCGTGGTGCACAAGCCTAACGGCGGCCTTTGCGCCGCCCGCACCGGCGGTGTGCTGGCCGCCCGCGCCTACCACCCGCGGTGGTTCGCCTTCTGCGATGCCGACGACCTGCTGCACCCCGAATTTCTGGCCGAGCTGCACCGCGCCGCGACCGAGTCCGGTATGCCCATCGCCTGCTGCCGCCGTGTGCTGTTTACCGACGACGCCGTGCCCGCCCCCGCCCCGCTGACCGCAAAAACCACCCTCTACCATGCGCCCGACCATCTGGACGCGCTGCTGCACAACCACGGCATGGATTTCGGTGTTTGGAACAAGCTGTACAGCGCCGACCTGCCGCTGGAAAACCTGCTGGAAAACGACATATTATATAATGAAGACCTTATGGCCAACTGGCGTATTTTTCTGCCGGCCAAGGGCTGCGTCTACCTGCCGTTTGACGGCTATCTGTACCGCCAGCACACCGCCAGCATGAGCCACGCCCTTCCGCCCCAAAGCCTGGACGACCAGCGCACCGCGGCACTGCGCATCCGCGAAAGTGTGCCCGCGCAGTGGCCTGAACTGCAGCAGAGCGCCGACGCCTTTTACTACGAAAAGCTCGTCTACCTGACCAGCATGATCCTGCGCCGCGAAAATACCGAGCTGTACCGCGTGCAGTACGGGGAGATGCTGATCGCCATCAGCAGCGGCCTGAAGGATCGCCGCCTGGGGCGCAACCCCCGCCTGCCGTTTGTGATGCGCCTGGCCGCCATAGCCACCGTGCGCTGCCCCAAGCTGTGGCGCAAGCTATGCCGAAAATACTTGAAGGATCGTCAATAATGGAATTTTTATTTGTGACCGACCGTGTCGAAAACCCCGCAAGCGTCGATGTGGCCCTGGCCTACCGCACGGTGGAAGCCCTGCAGCAGCAGGGCCACGGTGTGGATATTCTGGAGCTGTGGGACGGCACGTCCCCCCTGCCCGACGCCCCCGCCGGGTGCACCCGCACGCTGTTGGCGTTCCCCGACGAACGCCTGATGAACGACATTCTGGAATACGGCGCCAAGGGCGGCACCCCCGTGCCCAAGCGTCTGGCCAAGCTGGCCTGCCACCCCCTGGCCGCCCGCGCCGCCGTTTTGCAGCTGGCACTGCACCGCCCCCGCCGCACCACCGCCGCCAAAAAATACATCGAGCGCCTTTGCGCCGCCAAGGCCTATGATGCGGTCGTCTGCGTCTGTGCGCCCTACCGCACCGCCTTTGCGCTGGAAAAAGCGCGCATTACCGCCAAAAAGCTGCTGTGGCAGATGGACCCCTACGCCGGGCAGAGCGGCTATACGGCACCGGGCGGCTTTGCGCGGGAAAAGCAGCTGATCGACGCCATGCACCGCGTGTACATTGCCCCCACCGCCCTGCGCGACTACGCCGAGGGCGCGCCGCTGTACGAGGTGCGCGGCAAGATGCGGGTGCTGGGCTTTCCCGCACTGGTGCCCATGCCCGACCCCGCCCCGCACGAGGGGCTGCGCTGCACCTTTTGCGGCAGCCTGTATCCCGCCCTGCGGGAGCCGAATTTTGCGCTGGCGTTGTTTGCCGCGCTCAATGACCCCGAACTGACCCTGACGATGGCCGGACGCGGCTGGAAGCCGTTTTCGGCCGCGACCAAGGCCGCCGGGCAGGTTTTGGGCAGCCGTCTGGTGCTGCCCGGCCCGCTGCCCCCCGCCGAGGCCGCCGCGCTGGAGCAGGACGCCGACGTTCTTTTGAACCTCGGCAACACGCGGGACGAGCAGATGCCCAGCAAGCTCTTTGCCTTTTTGGGCAGCGGCAAGCCGATTCTGCACCTAGCCGCCAGCGACAGTGACCCGCTGCTTCCGTTTTTGGCGTCCTACCCGCTGGCGCTGGTCCTGCACCAAAAGGACGGTGTAACGCCGGAAACCGTTGAGACCCTGCGCAGCTGGCTGGCACAAACGCGCGGCAAACGCATCCCTTATGCCGAGGCCGCCGCCCTCTACCCCGATTACACCCCCGACGTTACGGCGCAAAAACTGGTAAACGGCATGGAGGAGTCTTTATGAAGGTACTTTGGCTCGTCGGCAGCATCCTGCCGCAGGCAGCCCAGGCCTGCGGGCTGAAGGGCGGCGAAATCGGCGGCGGCTGGCTGACAGGGCAGCTGAACGCCCTGCGCCCCGTCAGCGAATTGCAGCTGACCGTGCTTTGCATAAACGGGCGCAAAAGCCTGACCGGCACCCACGACGGCGTCACCTACTGTGTGCTGCCCAAGGATGCCGACCTGCCCGCATTTCTGGCGGCCGTAAAACCCGACCTTGTCCATATCTGGGGTACCGAGTACCCCGCAGCGACCGCCATGCAGCGCGCCGCCGCCAAGCGCCGCACCCCCGTGCTGTTCAGTATGCAGGGGCTTATGCGCCGCTACGCAGACCACCTTTGCGACGGTCTGCCCGAAAAGGTGCGGCACTCGCCCAGGCTGTGGCACTGGGTGGACAAGCTGATTCCCGGCGAGCTGGTGGACGACACGCAGGAACGGTTTTACCGCCTGGCCGACGCCGAAACCGGCCTTTTGGTGCGGGCCAACTATGTGACGGGCCGCACGGATTATGACTGGCTGGCCGTCAACGAGGTCAACCACAACGCGCGCTATTACCCCTGCAACGAAACCCTGCGCCCCTGCTTTTACAGCGGTACGCTGTGGCAGCCCCGCGCCGCCGCTGCGCCCATCCTGTTTTTGCCGCAGGGCAACTACCCCATCAAAAATCTGCACACCCTGATACAAGCCCTGCCCGCCGTGCTCAAGGTCTACCCCTGCGCACGGCTGCACATTGCGGGCTGGCCGCCGCTGGACAAAGGCCCGCTGCTGCGCCCCGTGACCGATGGGCTGTTCCCCTACAAGGCGTACTGCCGCCGTTTGGCCAAGCAGCTTGGCGTGGCCGGGCATATCCGCTACTTAGGCCCGCTGGACGCCGACGCCATGCGCCAGGCCTACCTGGACGCCGATGTGTTTGTGCTGCCCTCCAACTGCGAAAACAGTCCCAACAGCCTGGGCGAAGCGATGCTGCTGGGCATGCCCTGCGTGGTCAGCAACGCGGGGGGCATCCCCGATATGCTCACCGATGAGCGCGAGGGGCTGATCTACGGCAAGTCCACCGACGCCGACGCCCTTTCTGCCGCCATTCTGCGGGTGCTGCAAAGCCCTGACGGCGGCGCCGCGCTGGGGCAGGCCGCCCGCGCCCGCGCCCTGAAAACCCATGACCCGCGCGTCAACGCCCTGACGCTGTGGAAGATTTACGCGGATATCACGGGGGTGTGCCGATGACGCTTACCAACACAGCCGTCGTTGTGCCCTGCTACCGCTGTGCCGACACGCTGCCGCGCCTTGTGCACACCGTTTTAGACGGTGCACCGTCCGATTTGCAGCTGATTTTAGTCGATGACGGCAGCGGGGACGATACCCTTTCGGTCTGCCGTGCCCTGGCCGCGCAGGATAAGCGCATCCGTGTGCTGCAGCGCCCCAACGGCGGGGCCTCCGCCGCCCGCAACACAGGGCTGGACGCCGTGCCCAACGTCGATTGGCTGATGTTTGCGGACGCCGACGACGAGCTGTTTCCCGGCCTGTGGCAGGAGCTGAACGCAGCCGACGTGCCGCCGGACTGCGGCATGGTGCTGTTTGGTTTTCGCGCCGATTCCGGCCTTACCTCTGTCGGGCAGATGCCCGTGGGGTGTTTTGCCGATTTGCCCGCCCTGGGCACAGCATTTTCTTCCCTGCTGTTTGAACTGGGGGTGCTGTCCTCCCCTTGGGCAAAGCTCTACCGCCGCCGCGACATCGGCACGCTGCGCTTTCACGAGGCGCTGAAAATCAACGAGGACGTTCTGTTCAACCTGCAATTCCTGCAAAAGAACAGCGCTATGTACTTTTTGCAGGGCTGCTATTACTGCCAGCATGACGGGCAGCAGGGCAGCCTGTCCCGCCGCCTGCGCGGAGATCTTTTGCAGGCAGAAGCAATTACCCGCCCGGAACTGGCGCGTCTTTTGCGCCAAAACGGCATCGACCCCGCGCCCTACATAAAAACCAGCCGCCTGAACTCCTGCCTGAACCAATACGGTCTGCTGACGGGCTGCCGCGGCACGATGCCCTTTGCCGAGCGCCGTGCCCTGTTTGCCGAAATTTTATCCGACCCCGACGCCCGCGCCGCACTGCGCACACGCCTGCGGAATGACCCCCACCGTCTGCTGTCCCTGCCTTACCGTCTGGGTCTTGCCTGCCGTCTGCCCGGTTTTCTGGCCGCGTACACCATGGCCAAGCAGCGTTTTCTGTAATCCCCGACACATCGTCCCCGAAACGAAAGGACTTTCTATGAGTGCCCCTCTGGTCAGCATACTTTTGCCCCTGCACCCCGGCACGGCCGCCAAGCCCGCCGTGCTGTCGGCGTTGGCACAAACCTGGCGTCCGCTGGAAATTCTGGCGGCGGGCAGCACGATCCCTGCCCCTCTGCGGGATTTCTGCGCCGCCCATCCTGAGGTGCGCACCGTACAGACCGCGCCGAACGCCGACCCGGCCGCCGCCGCCCTGGATGCGGCGCAGGGCGACTACCTGCTGTTTCTGGACGCCGGCGACACCCTTTGCCCCGATGCCGTCGCCGCGCTGCTGACCCACCTGCTGGCCTGCCGCGCCGATGTCTGTGCGGGGCAGTTTGCCGTGGGCGGCCGCGCCCCCGCCGGGGACGGCCTGTGCCGACTGTACACCGCCGTGCCCGACGCCGCACTCTTCCCCGACCTTTGCCGCGCCGGGGGCAAGCTGTATCGGCGCGAGACCGCCCTGCAGACGCAGTTCGGCAGCGGTACGCCCCTGCCCCTGACCGCCCTGCCGCAGCCTGTGCGCCTGGCCCTGCTGCAACAGCCGCTTGTGCGCACCCCCGCAGCGCCCGCCCAGCCCGCCAGGTCCCGCCGCAGTATTCTGCTGCGCTGTCTGCCTCGGTAAAATTTGCGGGAAATTCACAAATCTTCTACCCTTTTTCTGTAATTTCGTGTATACTGTAAATAACAGTATTGTACTAAGGAGGGGAAATCAGCCATGGATCGTTTTGAGATCAGCGTGGTCGTACCCATTTATAATGTAAAGCCCTGGCTGACCGAGTGCGTCAACTCCATTCTGGATCAGCAGATCAACGTACCCTTTGAGGTACTTCTGATCGACGACGGCTCCACCGACGGCTGTGCCGAGGTCTGCGATGCCTTTGCCGCCAAAGATCCCCGCGTCAAGGTCATTCACAAGCAAAACGCCGGGCTGTCGGCGGCCCGCAACACCGGCATTGATGCCGCACAGGGGCGTTACTATGCCTTTGTGGACGCCGATGACCGCATCTGCCCCGGCTTTTTGCAGACGCTCTACGACGCCTGCGAGGAAAACGACGCCTACATGTCCCTCTGCGCACTGGAACGAGTGCAGGAGGACGGTTCCTCCTACGGGCAGAAGGAAGTCTTTCGCCCCGTGGCCGAGGGGGTTTTCTGCGGCAAGGAACTGCTGCAGGACTTTTTCTCCCCCGACGGCATCGTCTACACGGTTGCCTGGAACAAGCTCTACCGCGCTGAGGTGTGGAAGCTGCTGCACTACCCCGAAGGCCGCCTGCACGAGGACGACTTTGTGGCGCACCGTCTGTTCTGGCGCTGCGACAAGGTCGTATGCGTGGACAAGGTTTTGTACAACTACCGCAACCGCAACGGCAGCATTATGCTGTCCGGTCTGCGGCCGGAGAGTTTTGACGCCGTGGACGGCCTGGTGGATCGCTACCGCTTTTATGTCGAAAAAGACACCGCGCCCGAATTGATCGATGCGGCCTACGCGGGCTGCTGGCGGCGTTATATGTGCCTGTGCGGCCAGATTCGCCGCAACCCCACGCCCGAAATGGTCAAGGCCATCAGCAAACAGCAGTTTGTGATGCAGGGCCTTTTGGACTATCTGCCCAACTGCCGCGCCATGAAGATGTCGGACAAGCTGAGCGCCGCGCGCTGGAGCATGATGAGCGCCGAAAGCCTTTGCCCACTTAAAAAGGACTGACCCATGCCGTACACCGTACCCGAACGCCCCCGTGTGCTGCTGGTTCCGCCGCCGGCTCTCCCCGTGCCCGCCGTGCAGGGCGGCGCGGTGGAAACCCTGCTGACCCACCTGCTGCGCGAAAACGAGCGCCGCGGCGAACTGGAGCTGTACTGCGCCTGCATACCCGATGCCGCCGCCATGGCTGCCGCCGCAAACTGGCAGCACAACCATATGCTCTATCTGCCCGTACCGCCGGGCCGCCGCCGCTGGCTGCCGCTAAACGCAGTGCAGCGGCTTTTGGGCGTGGCCCCGCCGCCGTGGCAGCCGTGGTATCAGGCGCTGTTACTGACGCTGATACGCCAAAAAATACATCCCAACCTCGTTTTTGCCGAGGGGGGCGACCTGCTGCAGGTCAGCGCAATCAGCCGGTATTTCGGGCGCTCGCGCACGCTGGCGCATCTGCACGGCGAAACAAGCGGCTCCCCCACGGTTGACCGAATCTTTGGGGGCGTGGCGGCCATCAGCGATTTTGTGCGCGACCGCTATCTGCAAAACTCCGCGCTGCCGCCGCAAAACGCCTATGTGCTGCGCAACTGCATCGACACGGCGCGCTTTTGCCCCGCCCCGCGCGATGATGCGCTGCGCGCGCGTTTCGGCTTTGCCGCAACGGATTTTGTCGTTGTGTTCTGCGGCCGCCTGCAGCCCGAAAAAGGCATTGCCGAGTTGCTGGAGGCTTTGGCGCTGCTGGATGACCCCACCGTAAAGCTGCTGATCATCGGCAGCCCGTTTTTTGCCAAAACCGCCGACAGCCCCTTTTTGCAGGCACTGCAGACCCGCGCGGCCGCCTTGGGCGACCGTGTGCGGTTTACGGGCTTTATCCCCAACGAGGAGCTGCCCGCCTACTACCGCCTGGCCGATCTGGCCTGTGTGCCCAGCACCTGGCAGGAGCCGGCCGGCCTTGTGCCCGTGGAAGCGATGGCCTGCGGGCTGCCGCTGCTGGCAACCCGCAGCGGCGGCATGCCGGAATACATCCGCGCCGCCTCGCCGTATTTTGTCGATATTACGCCAAATTTGCCCCGCAACCTTGCCGAGGGCATCACCGCCCTGCGGGGCGATGCCGCCCGCCGCGCCGCCATGGCCGCCGCAGGTGCCGCCGCCGCACAGCAGTATTCGCCCGAAAATTACT
Organism: uncultured Gemmiger sp.; assembly: GCF_934561205.1. Taxonomy (GTDB): domain Bacteria; phylum Bacillota; class Clostridia; order Oscillospirales; family Ruminococcaceae; genus Gemmiger. The sequence goes on from NZ_CAKTFU010000012.1 coordinate 77,951, forward strand.
ACCGCGATTTTGTCGCGCTGGTGCACACCGTTTTGCAGAAAGGAGCCGCATCATGAGCCAAGCCGCCGTCTGTGTGGTCGTGCCCGTGTACAAGGCCGCCGCCACGCTGGACCGATGTGTACAAAGCATTTTAAGCCAACAGGTGCCGGGCGGGCTGCAATGTGTGCTGGTCAACGACGGCAGCCCCGACAACAGCGGCACACTGTGCGACGCCTGGGCCGCCAGGGACCCCCGTGTGCGGGTGCTGCATCAGGAAGATCTGGGCGTTTCGGCGGCGCGCAACAACGGCATGGCGCTGGCCGACAGCGAGTTTCTGGTATTTTTAGACTCCGATGACGCCCTGCGCCCCGACGCCCTGCAAACCGCACTGGCCGCCCAGCGCGCCGACCCCGATGCCTTTGTGGTGTGGAACCACACCACCGATGCCGCCGACCCCGCGCCCGTAACCCAGGCAGGCGGCCCGCTGCCCCCTGCCGCGCTGGCCCGCCTTTGGCAGGACTGTTACCTGGCCATGCCGTGGAACAAGCTCTACCGCACGGCGTTCGCGCAGGCGCTGCAATTCAACAAAGCGTTTACTTTGGGCGAGGATCTACAGTTTGTACTGGACTATGTTGCCCTGCTGCAAACACAGCAGCCGCAGTGGCATTTTCGGCAGCTGACCGCGCCGCTGACCTTTTACGATTGCAGCTGCGGCGGTTCGCTTTCGCACCGATATCACACCGATTACTGCCCCGTGTGGGTGCAGCATTTCAGCAAGCTGAACGCCATGGCCGAGGCGCTGCACGCCCCCGCCGAGGATCTGCGCCCCCTGCACCGCGCCGAGCTGCGCGTCTACGCCGAGGGTGCGGCCGATATCCTGCACCGCGACCCCGCTGCCCCCGCCGCGCGCCGCCGCAAAATGGCCGAGGTCCTGCGCGAACCGTGGCTGCGCACACTTTTGCACACCCTGAAGGCCGAAAAAAGCTATTCGCCCTATTACCTGCCCTGCCTGTGGCGCAGCCGCCTTTTGCTGAACGCCCTGTACTGCTCTAAATTCCACGGAAAATCGTGGCTTTTCGGCAAGCTGGACTGGGCGGGATACTACCTGTTTTTAGGCAGACGGCAGCGGTAAGGCAGTTGTTTAAATAATAAAGAATAAATAAGAAATAATAAAAAAGGTGGTGTTTGCGCCTTGGGCGCAAACAAAGATTCTTGTTGCCGCTTTATAAAAACGTGCCGCCACAGGCGGCACACCCTATTTATTATTTCTTATTTCTTATTTGCAATTTGCACACTTCATTTCCACAGAAAGGTAGCCCTCCCCTTATGAAAATCTCCTCCATGACTGCCGAGGATCGCGTCCGCCACCTCACCGAGGCGCCGATCCCCGGCCTGATTTTAGAACTTTCGCTGCCCACCGTCATCAGTATGCTGGTCACCAGCCTGTACAACATGGTGGACACCGCCTTTGTCGGGCAGCTCAACACCCAATCCACCGCCGCCGTAGGTGTCTCGTTCTCGGCCATGGCGCTGCTGCAGGCCGTCAGCTTTTTCTTCGGCCACGGGTCGGGCAACTATATCTCCCGCAAGCTCGGCGCGCGGGAGTACGAAAACGCCGAGCGCATGGCCGCCACCGGCTTTTTCTCGGCGGTGTTCTGCGGCTGCGTGCTGGCCGTGCTGGGCGTTGTGTTCATCACGCCCATCTCCCGCCTGCTCGGCTCTACCGATACCATCCTGCCCTACACCGTCCAGTATCTGCGCCTGATTTTCATCGGTGCGCCGTTTATTATGGGTTCTTTCGTGCTCAACAACCAGCTGCGGTTCCAGGGCAGCGCCTCGCTGGCCATGGTCGGCATTGCGCTGGGCGCGGTGCTCAACGTCGCGCTGGACCCGCTGTTCATCTTCGCCTTTGACATGGGCGTTGCGGGTGCCGCGCTGGCCACCGTCATCAGCCAGTTTATCAGCTTTGCGGCGCTGCTGGTGCTCACCCAAAAACAGGCGGCCATCAAGATCAAGTGGAGCCGCTTTACCCCCAAGGCACACTATTTTTCCGCCATCTTCAACGGCGGTGTGCCGTCGCTGTGCCGTCAGGGCATGGGCAGCATCGCCACCGTTGTGCTGAACTTCTCGGCCGGCGCGTTCGGCGGGGCCGATGCCGACGCCGCCATCGCCGCCATGAGCGTTGTCGGACGCATTACGATGTTCGCCGGCTCGGCGCTGATCGGTTTCGGGCAGGGGTTCCAGCCCGTCTGCGGCACCAACTTCGGCGCGGGCAAAAAATCCCGTGTGCGCGAGGCGTTCTATTTCTGCCTCAAGCTGGGCTGCGTGACGGTGGGCGTTCTGTCCCTGCTGGGCATGGTGTTTGCGCCGCAAATCATCGCGCTGTTCCGCAATGACCCCAAGGTCGTGGAAATCGGCACCGTGGCGCTGCGCGCACAGGTCATCACGCTGCTGCTGGCCATCTGGATCATCCTGACCAACATGATGCTGCAAACCATCGGCTATGCCGGGCAGGCCTCGCTGGTCGCGGCCTCGCGGCAGGGGCTTTTCTTCATACCTGCGGTGTTTTTTCTGCCGCAATGTTTCGGGTTGTTCGGTGTGCAGATCGCGCAATCCGTCGCGGACGTGTTCAGCTTTCTTCTGGCGCTGCCCTTAGCGCTGCGTGTGCTGAAGTCCTTCCGCACGGATGACGAACCCGCACAGACAAGATAAATTACCAAACGGAGGATTCTTCATGCTCGTACCTGTTCTGTTATTCATCGTAGGTCTGTTGTTTTTAATCAAGGGCGGCGACTGGTTCGTTGACGGCGCTTCCAGCCTGGCCCGCCGCTTTCACCTGCCGGAGCTGCTCATCGGCGCGACGGTCGTGTCCATCGGCACCACCCTGCCGGAGGTCATGGTCTCCACCATGTCGGCGCTGTCCGGCCACGGTGAGATCGCCTACGGCAACGCCATCGGCTCGGTCATCTGCAATGCCGCGCTGATCGCCGCCATCACCATTGCGGTGCGCCCCGGCAAGGTGGACCCCAAGACCCTGCGCACCCCTGTTGCCTTCTTCTTTGCGGCGGCCGCCATCTACTGCTTTGCCGCCTACGTCATGGGCCGCTTTACCCGTGTGCTGGGCCTTGTGATGCTGGCCATGTTCGTGGCCTACATGGTCGTCAACGTCAAGCAGATGAAGAACGCCCCCGCCGAAGAACCGGCCGAGGAAGCCGAGGAAATGCCCCTGTCCAAGACGCTGCTGCTGTTGGTCGTGGGTGCGGCGCTGATCGCCGTGGGTGCCAACCTGCTGGTGGACAACGGCACCCTGATCGCCCAGGCTTTGGGTGTGCCCGAAAGCGTTATCGCCCTGACCTTTGTGGCGCTGGGCACCAGCCTGCCGGAGCTTGTCACCGCCGTGACCAGCCTTGTCAAGGGTCACAGCGATCTGTCCCTGGGCAACGTCGTCGGTGCCAACGTGTTCAATCTGGTTCTGGTCAGCGGCGTGTCCGTGACGCTGGCGCCTTTCACCATCCCGCAGAGCAATACCCTGTTCGGCATCAACTCCAGCCTTGTGCTGGATCTGCCGGTCATGCTGGCGGTCATGCTGATCCTGACCCTGCCCGCCCTGCTGAAGGGCAAGCTGAACCGTGCCCAGGGCATTTTGCTGCTGGCCGTGTATGCCGCCTTCTGCGTGGTGCAGTTTGCACTGTAAGGCTGATACCGCATACATTCCAAACGTAAAACACAAAAAAGCGTTCCCTCCCGCTTGCGCGGGAGGGAACGCTTTTTTACGATCTATCGCAAGAATTACTCAACAATAATGCTCTTGCCGGTCATTTCGGCGGGAACGGGCAGGCCGATATAGGGCAGCATCGTCGGGGCGATATCCGCCAGGCAGCCGCCCTCGCGCAGCTTCACGTCGCCTGCGCCGATCACGGCGAAGGGCACGACGTTGGTGGTGTGCGCGGTGAAGGGGGAACCGTCGGGGTTCTTCATCTTCTCGGCGTTGCCGTGGTCGGCGGTCAGGAACACCACGCCGCCGGCGTTCAGCACAGCGTCGGTGACCTCACCCACGCACTTGTCAACAGCCTCGACAGCCTTGACGGCGGCGTCAAACACGCCGGTGTGGCCGACCATGTCGCAGTTGGCAAAGTTCAGGATGATGACATCATACTTGCCGCTCTCGATGCGGGCCTTGCACTCGTCGGCGACCTCGTAGGCGCTCATTTCGGGCTTGAGGTCGTAGGTGGCGACCTTCGGGCTGGGGATGACCTTGCGGTCCTCACCCTCGCAGGGCTGCTCAACGCCGCCGTTGAAGAAGAAGGTCACATGGGCGTACTTCTCGGTCTCGGCAATGCGCAGCTGGGTCTTGCCGTGGGCGGCCAGGTACTCGCCCAGCGTGTTCTTCAGCTCAACGGGGGGATAGGCGACCTCGCAATTCGGCATAGTAGCGTCATATTCTGCCATGCAGACATAGTGCACCTGCTTGCGGCCGCCGCGGCGCTCAAAGCCGGTAAAGGCGTCGTCGCAGAAAATGCGGGTCATCTGGCGGGCACGGTCGGGGCGGAAGTTCATAAAGATGACGGTGTCGCCGTCCTGCACGCGGCCACCCTCGCAGGTGACAACGGGCACGACGAACTCATCGGTCACGCCGGCAGCGTAGCTGGCGTCAATGGCCTCGGCGGCGTTGGCGGCATGGTTGCCCTCACCGTAGACAAAGGCGGCGTAGGCCTTTTCCTCGCGGTCCCAGTTGTTGTCGCGGTCCATGGCGTAGTAACGGCCGGAAACGCTGGCGATCACGCCCACGCCCAGCTCGTCCAGCTTGGCCTGCAGGTCGGCCAGGAAGCCCTTGCCGCTGTGGGGGTCGGTGTCACGACCGTCCATAATGCAGTGCAGGTACACTTCCTTGGCGCCCATATGCTTGGCCATTTCCAGCACGCCGTACCAGTGGTCGGCATGGCTGTGCACACCGCCGGTGCCGACCAGACCCATCAGGTGGATGGCCTTGCCGGCGTCGATGGCAGCCTTCATATTGTTGACGAGGACGGGGTTTTTCAGCATTTCGCCGTCCTTGATGGACTTGGTGATGAGGGTCAGCTGCTGGTAGACGATGCGGCCCGCGCCCATGTTGGTGTGGCCGACCTCGGAGTTGCCCATCTGGCCGTCGGGCAGGCCGACCGCCATGCCGGAGGCTTCGATGGTGGTCATGGGGTAGTTGGCGAACAGCTTATCGAGGTTGGGCTTGTTGGCGGCGACCACGGCATTGCCGAAGGTTTTGTCCGGCGTCCAGCCGAAGCCGTCCATAATGCAGAGCATAACAGGTTTTTTGGACATAGATTTGACTCCTTTGCAAAGGGTAAGATGGGGCGCTTAGCCCTTGGTGGCAGCGTCCACGATGATGGCAAACTGGTCAGCCTTCAGGGAAGCGCCGCCGATCAGACCGCCGTCGACGTCGGGCTTGCCCAGCAGTTCCTCGGCGTTCTTGGCGTTCATGCTGCCGCCGTACTGAACGGTCAGACCCTTGGCAGCGGCCTCGCCGTACAGCTCGCCGACGACCTTGCGGATGGCGGCGCAGACTTCCTCAGCCTGGTCGGAGGTGGCGGTCTTGCCGGTGCCGATGGCCCAGATAGGCTCGTAGGCGATGACGACGTTCTTCAGCTCGTCCTCGGTGACGCCGTTCAGGGCGATCTTGACCTGCATACGGACCAGCTCCTCGGTGACGCCCTGCTCGCGCTGGGCCAGGCTCTCGCCGACGCAGACGATGGGCTTCAGGCCGCCTGCCAGGGCAGCCTTGGTGCGCTTGTTGACGGTCTCGTCGGTTTCGGCAAAGTACTGGCGGCGCTCGCTGTGGCCGATGACGACGTACTCGACGCCGAGGTCGGTCAGCATGTCGGCGGAAATTTCGCCGGTGAAGGCGCCGGATTTCTCAAAGTGGACGTTCTCGGCGCCGACATGGATGTTGGTGCCTTTGGTCAGCTCAACGGCGGTGACCAGATCGGTAAAGGGAACGCAGATAACGACTTCGCAGCCGGCGTCCTTGACGGCGGGGATCAGTTCGTTGATGAGGGCCTTGGCCTCGGTGGCGGTCTTGTTCATTTTCCAGTTGCCGGCGATGATGGCTTTACGGTTCTGCTTGTCCATAATTTTTCTCCTTTTATCAGATAATAGATAAGAGATAAAAGATAATAAATAAGGTGAACCGCAGCGCTTTGCGCTGCTCAGAATTTGTTTTTGCCCTGCGGGCAAAAACTCCACATAATTTATTATCTATTATCTATTCGTTTTTATCTTTTTCTTGTGCCTGCACAAGAAAAGCGCGGCGGCTTTGCCGCCGCGCCCTGCGGGTTTCTTACAAATCAGGCCTTCTGGATAACTGCGATGCCGGGCAGCTCCTTGCCTTCGAGGTACTCCAGAGAAGCACCGCCGCCGGTGGAGATGTGGGTCATCTTGTCGCCCAGACCCATCTGCTGCACAGCAGCAGCGCTGTCGCCGCCGCCGATCACGGTGGTAGCGTCGCTCTCTGCCATGGCCTTGGCAACTGCCAGGGTACCGGCAGCCAGGGTGGGGTTCTCGAACACGCCCATGGGTCCGTTCCAGACAACGGTCTTGCTGGCCTTGACGGCGTCAGCAAACAGCTTCATGGTTTCGGGGCCGATGTCGCAGCCTTCCATATCGGCAGGAATGGCAGTGGTGGGAACGATCACGGTTTCGATGGGGGCATCGATGGGATCGGGGAAGTCCTTGATGCAGGCAGCATCGACGGGCAGCAGCAGCTTAACGCCCTTCTCCTGTGCCTTGGCCATCATTTCCTTGCAGTAGTCCAGCTTGCTGTCGTCGCACAGGCTCTTGCCGATCTCGTAGCCCTGCGCCTTCAGGAAGGTGTAGGCCATGCCGCCGCCGATGATCAGGGTATCGACCTTTTCCAGCAGGTTGGAGATGACGTTCAGCTTGTCAGCGACCTTGGCACCGCCCAGAATGGCAGTGAAGGGACGCTCGGGGTCGTTCACGGCGTTGCCGAGGTACTTGATCTCCTTTTCCATCAGGTAGCCGACAGCGGTATCCTTGACGTAGTCGGTAACACCGGCGGTGGAGCAGTGGGCGCGGTGGCAGGAGCCGAAAGCGTCGTCCACATAAGCGTCAGCCAGGGATGCCAGCTCCTCGCTGAAAGCGGGGATGTTCTTGGTTTCTTCCTTGCGGAAACGGGTGTTCTGCAGCAGAACGACATCGCCGTTGCCCATGGTGGCAACAGCAGCCTTGGCGTTGTCGCCCACGACGTTGTCGTCATCGGCAAAAACAACGGGCTGACCCAGCTTCTCGCTCAGGCGGACAGCAACGGGAGCCAGGCTGAACTTGGCCTCGGGGCCGTTCTTGGGCTTGCCCAGATGGCTGCACAGAATGACCTTAGCGCCATCGGCAATCAGCTTTTTAATGGTCGGCAGTGCGGCGTTGATACGGTTGTCGTTGGTGATAACGCCGTCCTTCATCGGGACGTTGAAATCGCAGCGAACCAGAACGCGCTTGCCGGCGTAGTTTTCATCATCAATGGTTTTTTTACCCAGACCCATAGTAAAAGCTCCTCTCGGTGTGTTTCACAGTAATTAGGGGCGCAGTACCCCCGGGGCATACCTCTATTATACGCAAAAACCGCGCATAACGCAAGTGTTTTTGACATTTTTTTAACGGCAATTCCAACTTTGCCTGCAGGTCGGCAGTGTCGGATTTTGGCAGTACGCCTTACGCAGGCCGGCATGATGCCCTTCTTCTTTGCAAAAACCGCCCTGCCCGCTTGCGCGGACAGGGCGGAAAATATCAGCTATAAATCAGGAACGACCCAACATTACAGCTTCGGGCCGGCGGCGACCAGGGCCTTGCCGTGCTCGTTGCCTTCGTACTTGGCGAAGTTCTTGATGAAGCGGCCGGCCAGATCCTGTGCCTTGGTCTCCCACTCGGCGGCATCTGCATAGGTGTCGCGGGGGTCCAGGATGGCGGGGTTGACGCCGGGCAGCTCGGTGGGAACCTCGAAGTCGAAGTGCGGGATCTTCTTGGTGGGGGCCTCGTTGATAGCGCCGCTCAGGATCGCGTCGATGATGCCGCGGGTATCCTTGATGGTGATGCGCTTGCCGGTGCCGTTCCAGCCGGTGTTGACCAGGTAAGCCTTGGCGCCGGACTTCTGCATCTTCTTGACCAGCTCCTCAGCATACTTGGTGGGGTGCAGTTCCAGGAAGGCCTGGCCGAAGCAGGCAGAGAAGGTCGGGGTGGGCTCGGTGATGCCGCGCTCGGTGCCGGCCAGCTTGGCGGTGAAGCCGCTCAGGAAGTAGTACTGGGTCTGCTCGGGGGTCAGGATGCTGACCGGGGGCAGAACGCCGAAAGCGTCAGCAGACAGGAAGATGACGTTCTTGGCTGCGGGGGCGCTGGAAACGGGGCGAACGATGTTCTGGATGTGGTTGATGGGGTAAGAAACGCGGGTGTTCTCGGTAACGCTCTTGTCATCGAAATCGATCTTGCCGTTCTCGTCCAGGGTGACGTTCTCCAGCAGGGCGTCGCGCTTGATGGCGTTGTAGATGTCAGGCTCGGACTCCTTGTCCAGGCCGATGACCTTGGCGTAGCAGCCGCCCTCGAAGTTAAAGACGCCGTTGTCGTCCCAGCCGTGCTCGTCGTCACCGATCAGCAGACGCTTGGGGTCGGTGGACAGGGTGGTCTTGCCGGTGCCGGACAGGCCGAAGAAGATGGCGGTGTT
>NZ_CAKTFU010000013.1 GCF_934561205.1 uncultured Gemmiger sp.
GACGCTTGGGGTCGGTGGACAGGGTGGTCTTGCCGGTGCCGGACAGGCCGAAGAAGATGGCGGTGTTCTCGCCGTTCATGTCGGCGTTGGCAGAGCAGTGCATGGAAGCAATGCCCTTCAGGGGCAGGTAGTAGTTCATCATGGAGAACATGCCCTTCTTCATCTCGCCGCCGTACCAGGTGTTGATGATGACCTGCTCACGGCTGGTGATGTTGAAGGCAACGCAGGTCTCAGAGTTGAGGCCCAGCTCCTCGTAGTTCTCAACCTTGGCCTTGGAAGCGTTGTAAACAACGAAATCAGGCTCAAAGTTTTCCAGTTCCTCAGCGGTGGGCTTGATGAACATGTTGGTGACAAAGTGTGCCTGCCAGGCCACTTCCACGATGAAGCGGATGGCCATGCGGGTGTCCTTGTTGGCGCCGCAGAAGGCATCGACAACGAACAGGCGCTTGTTGCACAGCTCCTTCTTGGCGATGTCCTTGACAACAGCCCAAGTGGACTCGGTCATGGGGTGGTTGTCGTTCTTGTACTCGTCGGAAGTCCACCACACGGTGTCCTTGGAGTTCTCGTCCATGACGATGTACTTATCCTTGGGGGAACGGCCGGTGTAAACGCCGGTCATAACGTCGACGGCGCCCAGCTCGCTGACCTTGCCGACTTCGTAGCCGGTCAGATCAGCCTTGGTCTCCTCCGCGAACAGAACATCGTAGGAGGGGTTATGCACGATTTCGGTCGTGCCGGTGATGCCATACTTGGTTAAATCGAGATTTGCCATGTTACACATACCTCTTTCTCTATACTTTGGGGTTGAGATACCTCGGAAATAAAAGATTTCCGCCTAATCTCCCATCCTGATTCATATTATACCGATATTCTCGGCAAAAGGCAATATGGAAACCTTTGAAAAATCTGTTAATTTTTTGACTTTTTCGGCAAACCCTGGGCAAAACGCCGTATTTGCGGGGTTTTTCGCGCGGGTCAGCGGCTCGCCCCGTCACAATGTGCCCGCACGGCGGGCAAGCCGACTTGTAGAAAAAGCCTGTTACCGGAAGATTTGTAGGGATGGGTCTATCTCCGCGCTAAGAGCCGCCGCTGTGCGGCGGTTGCGCTCCGAAACGCGCCTGCGGGCGCAGTGACCCATCCGCACATCTGGCCGCGCGCAGCGCATTAAATCGCGCCGAATGGCGCGCGGTTTTCTCGTTATGCCGTTCTTTTGGCAAGGCGGCACGGAACGGTCAAGACCGTTCCCTACAAACCAACCGTTAGGTTGCAAATGCTGCACAAGGTCAAAGAAGATTTATCGACAGTCTGATGTGCCCGCACGGCGGGCAAACCAACTCCTAACTCCTAACTCCCAACTCCTAATTCTATAAAATTCTTCTTCCCTCTTGCATTTCCCCCGTTTCCGTGCTATAATTACCGTAACGGCAAAGGCGCTGTTTGACAGGATTTCCCTGTCAGACAGCGCCTTTTTTGTTTTGCCGCGGATAGGAGTGCAGAAAATATGGAAAAGAATCCACGCTATATCGACATCGACTACGCCAAATACGCCCCCGACATCCCGGAGGATCAGCGCGAGGTCTACTACGGCCTGCCCCGCCATGTGCAGTTTTGCAAAGAGTGCGTCATGAGCAACCAGAAGCCCAACTCCTGCTATGAGTTCGAGCACACCGCCAAATCGCTGAAAAAGACGATGGTCATTCAGGACGACGGCGTCTGCGATGCCTGCCATGCCTGCCACAACAAGGCCAACGGCCACATCGACTGGGCGCTGCGCGAAAAAGAGCTGCGCGAGCTGTGCGACGAATACCGCAAGACCGACGGCAGCTACGACTGCCTTGTGCCCGGCTCCGGCGGCAAGGACAGCTTTTACGCCGCCCACCTGCTGAAATACAAGTACGGTATGCACCCGCTGACCGTGACGTGGGCACCCCACATCTACACGCCGTGGGGCTGGGATAACATGCAGGCGTGGATCCATGCCGGGTTCGACAACTACCTGTGCACGCCCAACGGCCAGACCCACCGCCTGCTGACCCGCCTTGCCACCGAAAACCTGTTCCACCCGTTCCAGCCGTTTATCCTGGGGCAAAAGCAGCTGGCGCCCAAGATGGCCGCCAAGTTCGGTATCCCGCTGGTGTTCTACGGCGAGAACGAGGCCGAGTTCGGCAACCCCATTGCCGACAACAACTCCGCCCTGCGCGACGAGCACTTTTTTGCCGTGAACGACTACGACCACATTTATCTGGGCGGCGTCAGCCTGCGCGAGCTGGAGGAGGACTACAAGGTGGACAAGGCCGACCTTGCCATCTACCTGCCGGGCGAAACCAGCAACCTGGAAAAGAACCACATTCAGGTGCGGTATCTGGGCTACTACGAAAAATGGCACCCGCAGGGCGCGTACTATTACAGCGTCGAGCACGGCGGTTTCCGCCCCGCGCCCGAGCGCACACAGGGCACCTACTCCAAGTACAATTCCATTGATGATAAGATCGACGATTTCTTCTACTACACGACCTACATCAAGTACGGCATCGGCCGCACGACCTACGACGCCGCGCAGGAGATCCGCAACGAGGAGATCACGCTGGACGAGGCCAAGGCGCTGTGCAAGAAGTTTGACGGCGAATACCCCGACCGCTTCGAGAAGGAGATTTTCCAGTATCTTTCGATCGACCGCAAGAATTTCCCGCAGGCGTCCCGCTGCTTTGAGCAGCCCAAGATGGACCGTGAGTACTTTATGCACCTGGCCGACCGCTTCCGCTCGCCGCATCTGTGGAAGTGGGAGGACGGCATGTGGAAACTGCGCCACACCCCCTACGAGGGCGACAGCGAGGTGCTGTGGGGCGACCCCAAGGGCACGCACCACGAGATGTAACGGCAGCACACCCACCACCCGCATCTTCAAACTTTTCAACAAAGGGGACCTGAATTGTGAAAAAACTCCGCCTGATCGCCCGGCTGGACGTCAAGGACGAAAACCTTGTCAAGGGCATCCAGCTTGAGGGGCTGCGCAAGCTCGGCAACCCCAACGATTTCGCCAAGCGCTACTATGAGCAGGGCATCGACGAGCTGCTGTACATCGACATCGTTGCCAGCCTGTACAACCGCAACAATTTAAGCGATATTGTGCGCAAAACCGTCGATGATGTGTTTATTCCCGTCTGCGTGGGCGGCGGCCTGCGCAGCGTCGAGGACGTGCGCGCCATTCTGGCGGCGGGCGCCGACAAGGTGGCCATCAACACGGCGGCCATCAAACGGCCCGCGCTCATCACCGAGGTGGCCGAGGCCTTCGGCAGCCAGTGCATGGTGCTGTCCATTCAGGCCAAGCGCAGCCGCACCTGGCCGGGACGGTGGGAGGCCTACTACGACAACGGACGCGCCCATTCCGGCTATGATGTTGTCGAGTGGGCCAAGCGCGGCGCGGCGTTGGGGGCGGGCGAAATTCTGCTTACCAGCGTCGATTGCGAGGGGCTGCAGGCCGGCATGGATCTGGAGCTGATCCGCGCCGTGACCGACGCCGTAAACATTCCCGTAATTTGCGGCGGCGGCGTAGGCTGCGGCGATGACATTGCCGATGCGGCCCACGCGGGGGCGGACGCCGTAGCCTGCGCGGCAGTCCTGCATTACAACAAAGAAACGGTCGCGGAATTGAAGGACGATCTCCGCGCCGAGGGTGTGGAGGTGCGCATAGTATGAAAGTGACCATCGTGGACTACGGCCTGTCCAACCTGTTAAGTGTGCAGCACGCCTTTGCGCATTTGGGTGCCGAAACGCTGACCACCGGCGACGCGCAGGACATTTTGCGCGCTGATGCGTTGGTTTTGCCGGGCGTTGGGGCATTTCGGGACGGCATGGCGGGGCTTGCCAAGCTCGGCCTTGTGGAGCCGCTGCGGCAAAAGGCGCAGGCGGGCACACCGCTTTTGGGCATTTGCCTGGGTATGCAGATGCTGTTTGACGAGTCCGAGGAATTCGGGCATTACGCAGGACTGGGGCTGATCCCTGGCCGCGTGGTGCGCCTGCCCGACACCGCCGCCGACGGCACACCGCAGCGCGTGCCGCATATCAACTGGGACCCGCTGCTGCCCGCCGGAGGACACACGGATTTTTCCGGCACACCGCTGGCGCTGCTGCACCCCGGCGAGGAGTGTTATTTTATCCATAGCTACGAGGCAAAACCCGCCGACGATGCCGACCGCCTTGCCGATACGCGCTACGGCGGCCGCGCGGTGTGCGCCGCCGCTATGCGCGGCAGCGTGCTGGGCTGCCAGTTCCACCCCGAAAAATCCGGTGACGTCGGCCTGCGCATCTTGCAGCAATTTTTGCAGATGCGGTAATGCGGAATCCCGTAAAAAATCTCATTCAACAGGCAAAGGATGTGTAGGGGCGGGGCATGCCCCGCCCGCGACATAACGATAACCACTATTTACCGGGTTATTTGTAGGGGCGGCATAAATGCCGCCCGTTGCAGCCGTCCCGGCAAATCGACCTAACGGGTAAACCGCACGAAAGGCTTCCCCCTTTGGGGGAAGCTGTCACCGCAGGTGACTGATGAGGGGGCAACTACCGGGCATCTCCCCCTCATCCGGCGCGTTCCGCGCCACCTTCCCCCCAAGGGGAAGGCTTTTCGGCGGGGTGACCTCACCCCGCCCTACGGGGCAATACAAATACACCGCGTGGTAGGGGCGGGGCACGCCCCGCCCGCGACTGTATTTTATAATGAATATAATGGGTTGGCTAGTAGGGGCGGCATATATGCCGCCCGTTGCAGCCATCCCGGCAAATCGACCTAACGGGTAAACTGCACGGGACGCATATATGCGTCCCCTACAAACCAGCCGAAAGTTCGCAACCGTCCCATTAGGCTTCTTTACAAAAAATGCCGCCCCACGGGCGGCATACCTTATCTCAACTCTAAACTCTGCACTCTGCAAAAAAGGACGCAGCTTCTTACGAAGCTGCGTCCTTTTTGCGTTTGGTTGGGCCGGCCGGATTTGAACCGACGGATGGAGGAGTCAAAGTCCTCTGCCTTACCGCTTGGCGACGGCCCAGTAAAAATAAAAAACCGTGCGGGTGCATTGCCTACACGGTTTTTTGGTGGGGTGCCTAGAGAGATTCGAACTCTCGGCCTCCAGAGCCACAATCTGGCGCGCTAACCAACTGCGCCATAGGCACCATACATGCGCCCGAAGGGACTCGAACCCCCGGCCCACTGCTTAGAAGGCAGTTGCTCTATCCGGCTGAGCTACGGGCGCAGATTCTTGCCCACAAAGGCATTTGCAAGGGATATTATAGCAATGCCGGGCGCATTTGTCAAGCGATTTTTCAACTTTTTTCAAATTTGTTTTTTAATCCCGATACAGCGGCACATCGCGCGTCCACTCGTTGCCGTTCGCATCGCGCACGCACAGCGTGTAATGCGCCCCGCCGCCCAAGTATGTCCAGCCCTCGGCGCTGTCCTCATTATAAAAGGTACCGTTCCACTCGGTATAGACTGTCACGCTGCTGTCGGGCGCCGTGCCGCTCTCGCTTTGCAGCGCTGCCACGGCGGTGGGTTCGTCCGCGCCGTCCTGCCAAAGCTGCGCCTCCACCGCATCGATCTGCATCCAGCCGGGCGCACAGACCTCCAGCGTAATCGGGTAGACCGCCAGCGTCAGGCGCTGTTCGCCGTTGACGGTTTCGACGCGGTAGAGGTCAGATGTGCCGTAGGTTTGCACCATCAGAATTTCCGGCTCGACGCAGTCCCTTGTAAAATGCACGGTGTCCAGATTTTCATTCACCGTCGTGCCGTCGGGGTTTGTCCACTGCACCGAAAGTGCATAATCCTGCCCCAGCGCAAACACCAACTCCTGCGCCGTGTACACACCGTCCTGCCCGCGCTGCATCGCGTACAGCGCGGTGTCGTTTCCTGTGGTCACGCACAGCGTCACGGCAGCGCCCTGCTGCTCGGTGCGGGGCTTCACAAAAACCTCCACCGGCATTGTGCCGTCGTCCTGCAGGCTTGCCAGCGGGTGCCAGTCCCAGTCCAGCACGGTGCTTTCGCCCTGGCGCACGGCATTTTGCAGCTCCTGCATACGGGCGCTCAGGTCGCTGTTGGTGCGGCTGAGTTCACTGCTCAAATATCCATATTGCCCCGCCAGACCGTCCAGCCGCGTCTGCAGCCGCGCTGCCATACAGCCGCCCACCGCCAGCAGCACCGCCGCAGCGGCAGCCGCAGCCAGCCACGCGCCACGGCGGCGTCGGCGTGCCTCGGCATCGCGGGCATCCAGCAGGTCGCGCAGGGCGTTCAGCGTAACAGCGGGCGCGGCGGTATCGGGTGCGGCACTGCCCAGCAGCGCGTCCACGCTGACGCCCAGCTCCTTGGCGAGTGCCTGCAGATTGTCCACGCCGGGCAGGGCGGTGTCCTTCTCCCACTTGCCCAGCGCCTGACGGCTGACACCGATTTTTTCTGCCAGCACCTCCTGGCTGATGCCCTTGGCCTTGCGTGCCGTCTGGATGTTCTGTCCGAGTGTCATAGGGGTTCCTCCGTTCTTGTTTGTGACATTATTTTAGCACAGACAGCGGTAAAATACCAGCAAGGCGGCTTGGCAAAAGGGCAACCGCCGGTTACAGAGGGAGGGTCTACCATGCTTTTGCGGCAATTACTCCACGGGCTGGAGCGTATCTCGGTGCGGGGCAGCACCGAGGCGGACGTGCTTTGCATCTGCTGCGATTCGCGGGCGGTCACGGCGGGGGCGCTGTTTGTCTGCCTGCCGGGGCAGCATCGGGACGGTGCGGACTTTGCACCCCAGGCGGTGGCGCAGGGCGCTGTGGCCGTGGTGTGCGAACGCCCGCTGCACCTGCCGCCGGAGGTCGCGGTCATACGGGTGGCCAACGCCCGCCGTGCGATGGCGTGGCTTTCGGTGCGGCTGTACGGCGAACCCGCCCGCCGCATGACGATGATCGGCATCACGGGCACCAAGGGCAAGACGGTCACGGCGCACCTGCTGGCGGCCGTGCTGACCGCCGCCGGGCGGCGCGTGGGGCTGCTGGGCACCAACGGCGTTTTTTGGCCCGGACACCGCCATGATTTAGCCCACACCACCCCCGAAAGCTGCGACCTGCAGCGGCTTTTGCACCAAATGGCGCAGGACGGCTGCGACACCTGCGTGATGGAGGTTTCGAGCTTAGGGCTAAAAATGGAACGTGTCACCGGCATTTATTTTGACATCGGCATCTTTACCAACTTAACGCCCGACCATATTTCACCCGAGGAACACGCCAGCTTTGCCGAGTACCGCGCCTGGAAAAGCGTGCTGTTCCGCCGCTGCGCGACCGGCATTGTGAACGCCGATGACCCCCACTGCGAGGAAATTCTGGCCAACCACAGCTGCAAGGTGGTGCGGTACGGCATCACCCGCGAGGCCGATTGGCGCGCCCTGCCGCCGTTTCGGCTGCTGCGCCTGCCGGATGCTTTGGGCGTAGCCTTTTACGCCGCCGCGCCCGACGGCACCGCCCGCGAATATACCGTACACATGCCCGGGCGTTTCAGCGTATACAACGCCTTGGCGGCGCTGGCCGCCGCCGATGTGCTGCACCTGCCCGACGGTGCGGCTGCGGCAGGGCTGCAAACCGCCGCCGTGCGCGGGCGGTGCGAGGTGCTGCCCCTGCACGCGCCCTACACCGTGGTGCTGGACTACGCCCACAACGCCGCGTCCGCCGCCGGGCTGCTGACCACACTGCGCGGGTACGCCCCCAAGCGGCTGGTGGCGGTGTTCGGCTGCGGGGGGCAGCGCAGCAAGCTACGGCGGTTCGGCATGGGCGAGGTGTGCGCCAAGTTGGCGGACCTTTGCATTTTGACCGAGGATAATTCCCGCGATGAGCCGTTGGAAAGTATCCTTGCCGACATCAAGGCGGGGCTGCGCAAGGGCAACCCCGACACGCCGTTTCTGGAAATCCCCGACCGACGCGCGGCGCTGTACTACGCGCTGGACCACGCCCGGGCGGGGGATATGATCGCGGTGCTGGGCAAGGGCCACGAAACATTTTTGGAGCGCGCCGGGGAACGTTTGCCGTTTGATGAAAGGGAAATCATACTGAAAAAATTATCAGGATAATTTTTTCAGAAATAATAAAGAATAAATAAGAAATAAGAAAGAATGTGTGCCCGCCGCACGGGCACATTTCAAAAAAGTCATACAGACGCCGTTTTTGTCGTAGATTGGCACGGTTTGTCAACCTCAGCACCGCCACCCCGGAAAACCGCAGCATCGTTAAAATCGTGTCCGCACGGCGGACACACCATATTTATTATCTATTATTTCTTATTTATTATTTAATAAAACGTGCTGCCTTGCCAAAAGCACAACGTAACGAGAAAACCGCGCGCCATTCGGCGCGATTTTATGCGCTGCGCGCGGCCAGATGTGCGGATGGGTCAAGACCCATCCCTACAAATATCCCGGAAACGGACTTTTTCTACAAGCTGGTGTGCCCGCCGTGCGGGCACATTTTAAAAAAGCGTACAACCGCCGTTTTTCTGCTGCAAGTTGGCGCGGTTTGTCAATCTCAGCACCGCCATCCCGGAAAAACGCAGCATCGTTAAAATCGTGTCCGCACGGCGGACACACCACATTTATTATTTCTTATTTCTTATCTATTATTTAAAAAACCGTGCCGCCCCTTCCGGGCGGCACGCCGTCATTCTATCCTGTTTTTCAACCGCTCCACTTCCGCGTCCGTCAGCTCCCGCCATTCGCCGGGAGCCAGCGCAGCATCCAAAGCCACACCGCCGATGCTCTCGCGGTGCAGGGTGTTGACCCCCGCGTTGTATACGCCGAACATCCGCTTGATCTGGTGGTACACCCCCTGCCGCAGCGTCACCCGCACGGTGCAGGGGTCGTCCCCCGCCGGGTCGGCGGCGGCGGGTGCCAGCGTCTGCCCGTCCGCCAGGGTCACGCCCGCCGCAAAGCCGCGGCGCATTTCCTCGGTCAAAGGGGTATCCAGCGTGACAAGGTACTGCTTTTCCACATGGTGGGCGGGTGCCAAAATATCGTGCGCCAGGGCGCCGTCGTCCGTCAGCAGCACAAAGCCTGTGCTGGTTTTGTCCAGCCGCCCCGCCGGGAACAGCTCCCGCCGGGGAAAGCTGCCCGCCACCAGATCGACCACCGTCGTATCCTTTTTGTCGCGGCTGGCGCTGACGACCCCTGCGGGCTTATACAACATAACATAGACGTTTTTTTGGTAGCTGCCCGCCAGCGGCACACCGTCCACGGCCAGGGCGGCGGTTTCCGCTACGGCGGCGTCCGCCTTGCGCACGACCGCGCCGTCCACCATGATGCGCCCCTTGGTGATGGCCTTGCGGCTTTCGCTGCGGGGCATGCCGCTGCGCTCGGCCAGGTATTTGTCCAGTCTCATTCTGCGTGCTCCTGCGTGATGGCGGCGGTCTTGCCGCGCACGGCGGCGATCAGCTGCTGCGGTGCGCACTCGATCTGCGTGCCGATGCGCCCGCCGCTGACCAAAATGGTGTCCTGCGTCAGGCAGCTTTCGTCAAAAACCGTCAGGTACTGCTTTTTCATGCCCACGGGGCTGCAGCCGCCGCGTATATACCCCGTGACCTTGTTGATGTCGGCCACATGGATCATCGCCACGCTCTTGACGCCTGCTGCCTTAGCAGCCTTTTTCAGATCCAGTTCCGCCAGAACGGGCACCACAAACACATAATAGTTGCGGTCGGCGCCCTGCGTGACCAGTGTCTTGAACACCCGCGCAGGGTCCTGCCCGGTCAGACGCGCCACGTTGGCGCCGTCCACCGCCTGCCCCTCCTCGTGGGGGTATTCGTGGGCGGTGTACGGAATTTTTGCGCGCTCCAACATGCGCATTGCGTTGGTTTTTGCTTCCTTTGCCATAATCGTTCCCCTCTTTTGTGCAAATTCGCCTTTATTATACTTCCATAAGGGAAATTTTACAAGAGGGCTTGACTTTATCGCTTTACAGTGTTAAACTGTGTGTACTACAGAAACAGGAGCGTCTAAACGATGATTGTTGTATTAAAACCCCACGCCCCCGCCGAGCAGGTCGCGGGCTTTTGCCAAGAGCTGGAAAGCATGGGCTTCCAGATCAATGATTCCGTCGGCAGCGATACCCACATTCTGGGCCTGATCGGTGACACCAAGGCCTTGTCCGAAAGCTGGGTGCTGGCCAACCCCGTGGTCGAGACCTGCCGCCGCGTCAGCGAGCCGTACAAGAAGGCCAACCGCAAATTCCACCCCGACGACACCGTGGTGGACGTGGCGGGGCATAAGATCGGCGGCGGACATTTTGTGGTGATGTCGGGTCCGTGCAGCGTTGAAAGCCGCGAACAGATCACCTATGTGGCGCAGCGGGTGCAGGCTGCCGGTGCCAGCATTTTGCGCGGCGGGGCGTTCAAGCCGCGCACCAGCCCGTACAGCTTTCAAGGCTTGCGCGCCGAAGGGCTGGAGATGCTGCAGCACGCCCGCACGGTGACCGGGCAGCCCATCGTGACCGAGCTGATGAGCGCCGAGCATATCCCTCTGTTTGAGGAAGCGGGCGTGGATATGATCCAGATCGGCGCGCGCAACATGCAGAACTTTGAGCTGCTGAAGGCGGTGGGCAAATTGCAGACGCCGGTTTTGCTCAAGCGCGGGCTGTCCGCCACGCTGGAGGAGCTGGTGATGAGCGCCGAATACATTATGGCCGAGGGCAACCCCAACGTCGTTTTGTGCGAGCGCGGCATCCGCACGTTTGAAACCAGTATGCGCAATACGCTGGACATTTCCGCCGTACCTATGCTGAAAAAGATGACACATCTGCCGGTCGTGATCGACCCCAGCCACGCCGCGGGCATCGCGTTTATGGTGCCCGCCCTGGCCAAGGCAGCCGTGGCAGTGGGCGCGGACGGCCTGATGATCGAAACGCACAACGACCCCGCCAAGGCCAAAAGCGACGGCGCGCAGAGCCTGACCCCCGACCAGTTCGACTCGCTGATGGCGACCATCCGCCCCGAGCTGGAGTTTTTCGGAATGCAGCTGAATTAAAAGGCAGGCACCGCTGTAGGGGCGGTCATTGACCGCCCGTGCAGCCATCCCGGCAGCGCAACCTAACGGGGAAACCGCGTGTATGGCTTCCCCCTCTGGGGGAAGCTGTCACCGCAGGTGACTGATGAGGGGCAAGTCTGCGGGAACCTCTCCCCTCATCCGGCGCGTTCCGCGCCACCTTCTCCCCCAAGGGAGAAGGCTTTTCCACCGTCACCCCGCCCTACATCGTGCCATAACCAAACCGCCGCCCCGTTCGGGGCGGCGGTTTTTTCGTTTTATCGTCGTTTTATCGGTAATCGATCGGCAAAGTCGGCAGGCCGTTCAGCGTCCAATCGGCCAAATTGCCGTCCCGATACTCATAGTACCCCTGCGCGGCGATCATTGCGCCGTTGTCGCCGCAGTATTTCAGCTCCGGCAAAAACACGCGGCAGCCCAGCTTTTGCGCGCCGTCGTTGACAAGCTGGCGCAGACGTCCGTTGGCGGCCACGCCACCCGCCAGGCAGATGGTTTTGGCCCCCGTGTCGGCGGCAGCGGCCAGCAGCTTTTTGGCCAAAATCTGGTCGATGCGCTCCTGAAAGCTGGCGGCCATATCGGCCACATTCACGGTATCGCCCTTTTGCTCGGCGTTGTGTACCTCGTTGATGACGGCGGTTTTCAGCCCGCTGAAACTGACGTTGTACTTGCCCTCCACATGCGGCACGGGCAGCTTGTACGCCTTGGGGTCGCCGCCGCGCGCGGCAGCCGCCACGCTGGGGCCGCCGGGGTACGGCAGCCCCAAGGTGCGGGCGACCTTATCGTAGGCTTCGCCGGCGGCATCGTCCACCGTGCGCCCCAAAATTTTGTAGCGGCACCAATCCTCCACCATCACAATGTGGCTATGCCCGCCGCTGGCCACCAGGCACAAAAACGGCGGCTTTAATTCAGGGTGGGTCAGGTAGTTGGCGGCAATGTGCCCGCGCAGGTGATGCACCGGCACCAGCGGCTTGCCGGCGGCGTAAGCCAGCCCCTTGGCGTAGTTGACGCCCACCAGCACCGCGCCGATCAGCCCCGGCGCAAAGGTCACGGCCACCGCGCCGATGTCCTGCATGGTCAGCCCCGCGTCCGCCAGCGCCTTGTCCACGGTGGCGCTGATATACTCGGCATGGCGGCGGCTGGCAATTTCCGGCACAACGCCGCCGTACAGCGCCTGTTCCTTGACGCTGGTGGCGATCACGTTGGAAACGACCCTGCGGCCGTCCTCCACCACCGCGGCGGCGGTTTCGTCGCAGGTGGATTCAATTCCTAAAACATACATACACTTTCACCATTTTTCGCTTTGCTTCGTTATTTTTACAACGTTCAATGCGCCTGCAGCCATGTTTTGCCCACGCCCACCTCGGTGGTCAGGGGCACGCTGTAATGCACCACGTTTTCCATTTCCTGCTGCAAGATCTGCTTGACGCGCTCGGTCTCGGCCTCCGGTGCTTCCACGATCAGCTCGTCGTGCACCTGCAGCAGCAGCCGCGCCTGCAATTTTTCGTCGCGCAGACGCTGCCAGACGTGTACCATCGCCAGCTTGATAATGTCCGCTGCCGTGCCCTGAATGGGCGTGTTGCGGGCCATGCGCTCGCCCCCCGCGCGCACCTGGAAGTTGCTGCTGGCCAGCTCCGGCAAAGCGCGGCGGCGGTTAAACAGCGTAGCAACGTAGCCTTTTTCCTTGGCGTCGGCAATGCAGCTTTGCATGTAGCCGTCCACCTTGGGGAAGGTGTCCAGATAGGTTTTCAAAAAGGCGTCCGCCTCCTTGACCGAGATGCCCAGATCCTTGCTGAGCGAATACGCGCCCTTGCCGTACATAATGCCGAAGTTGATCGCCTTGCTGGCGCTGCGCAGCTGGGGTGTGACCTCGCTCTCGGGGATGTGGTAAATTTTGGCAGCGGTGGAACGGTGGATATCTGCGCCGTTCAAAAACGCCTGCTGCATATGCTCGTCCCCCGTGATGTGCGCCAAAATGCGCAGCTCGATCTGGGAGTAGTCGGCGTCCACCAACGTGCAGCCGGGCGCTGCCACAAAATACCCGCGCAGGCGGCTGCCCAGCTCGGTGCGAATGGGGATGTTCTGCAGGTTCGGCTCGCTGGAGGAAATGCGCCCGGTGCGCGCCTCGGTCTGGATAAAGGTCGAGTGTACGCGCCCGTCCTCGGCCTTGGCCGCCAGCAGCCCGTCCACATAGGTGGAGAGCAATTTTGCGTAGGTGCGATATTTTAAGATGTCATCAATGACCGGGCTGTAGGGGCGCAGGCTTTCCAGCGTTTCGGCATCGGTCGAATAGCCGCGCTGCGTCTTTTTGCGCGGGGGCAGCCCCATCTTGTCAAACAGCGCGTCGCCCAGCTGCTTGGGGCTGTTTACGTTGAACGGATAGCCAACTTCTGTATAAATTTTTTGCAGAATACCGTCCAGTTCGCCGCGCAGGCTGTCGCCAAACTGCGCAATGCCGTCGGCGTCAATGGCAAAGCCGATGCGCTCCATATCCGCCAGCACCCGCGCCAGCGGCAGTTCCATCTCGGTCAGCAGCTTGTCCTGCCCGTCGGCTTTCAGCTCGTCCCGCAGCTTGTCCAGCAGCGGGCAAAGCACCCCGGCATCGGGCGCGGCAGTGCAGGAAAACTGCGGTGCTATGCCGTATTCTGCCGCCAATTCCTTGACGGCATACCCGCTGGCAGAGGGGTTCAGCAGGTAGGCTGCCAGCTTGCCGTCAAAGCTCACGGCGCGTCCCTCGCCGCCGTTTTCCAGCGCCAGGCGGAACAGGGGCTTGGCGTCAAAGACGCGCAGCTCGCAGCCGCTGTCCAGCAAAGCGGGCAGGCGGTCGGCTTCGGGCAGAAAAACCTCGCCGTTTTGCACGGCGTACCAGCTGCCGTCGGCGTTCTGGGCAAGGTACAGCACCCCCTCCACCAGGAACGGCAGCGGCGAAGGCTCAATCTCCTCCACAGGCGCGGCGGCAGCGGCGGGGGCGGAGGTGTCCAGCTGCCAGCGCTGGGTCAGCTTGTGCATTTCCAGTTCTGCCAAAAGCTGGGCGGCTGCCGCCGCATCGCCCGCCCCGCGCCGATAGGCTTCGGGGTTCTTTTCAATGGGCGCATCGGTGCGGATGGTGCCCAGCATATAGGAAAGCTCGGCCTTGTCGCGGTTGTCGCCCAGCTTGGCGCGCTGCCCCGGCTTGATGGCCTTATCTTCCAGATTGTCATAGACATTTTGCAGGCTGCCGAACTTAGAAATCAACGCTAAGGCGGTCTTTTCCCCGATGCCGGGCACACCGGGGATATTGTCGGAGCTGTCGCCCATCAGGCTTTTTACGTCGATGAGCTGCTTGGGTTCCACGCCGTATTTTTCGCGGATGGCCGCGGGGTCCATGGGAACTGTCTCCTTGTTGGTGGCAAGCAGCACGGTGGTGGCATCGTCCACCAATTGCAGGCTGTCGCGGTCGCCCGTGGCCAGCAGCGTCGTGCCGCCCTGCGCCTCGCACGCGGCGGCCAGCGTGCCCAGAATGTCGTCCGCCTCCCAGCCCTCACAGCTGACCTGCACAAAGCCGAGGTCGGTCAGCAGCTGTTTTAACACGGGCATCTGCTGGGCCAGCTCGTCGGGCATACCGTGGCGGGTCGCCTTGTAGCCGTCGTAAGCCTTGTGGCGAAAGGTCGGCGCGCGCATGTCCCACGCGATGGCCACGGCGTCCGGTTTGTGCGCCGCCAGCAGGTTCAGCAAAATATTTTGAAAACCAAATATGGCGTTGGTGTAGCGGCCATCCTTGGTGGTCAGCAGCTTTATGCCGAAAAACGCGCGGTTGACCAGGCTGTTGCCGTCCAGTACCATAAGTTTCATAGCGTACTCCTTACAATCACAATATATAAAATAAGTATACCACAAACGGCGGATTTGTGGTAGAATAAAGTGGTATTTTTTATAGCATTTGGAAAAAAGGAACTTTTGTATGCAGTTACGCAATCTGGAAATTCCCGTCGGCGCGGTGTTTGCGCCGATGGCAGGGCTGACCGACGCCGCCTGCCGCCACCTGATGGCAGACCACGGCGCGGCGTGGACCGTCAGCGAGATGGCCAGCGCCAAGGCATTAAATTTTAACGATGCCAAGTCCTTTGCGCTGTTAAAGGACAAGCACCCCCACGGGCTGTACGCCATCCAGCTGTTCGGGGCCGAGCCTGCCGCGCTGGAAAAGGCCGTCTACGCCGTGCAGGAAAAGGGCATCGACTTTGATATTCTGGACATCAACATGGGCTGCCCCGCGCCCAAGATCACGAATAGCGGGGCGGGCAGCAAGCTGCTGCAGGACCCGCCGCTGTGCGGGCAGATGGTCGCCGCCGCCCGCCGCGCCCTGGGGGACGAAAAGCCGCTGACCGTAAAAATGCGCATCGGCTGGGACGAAGCCAACCTGACCGGCGTGGAGGTTGCCAAGCAGTGCGAGGCGAACGGTGCCGACCTGTTGGCGGTGCACGGCCGCACGCGCGAGCAGATGTATGTGCCGCCCATCAACGCCGAGGCGATCGCCGAGATCAAGGCGGCGGTGGCGATCCCTGTGCTGGCCAACGGCGACGTGACCACCGCCGAGGGTGCGCTGGAACTTTTGCAGCGCACCGGGTGCGACGGTGTGATGATCGGGCGCGGTGCCTTGGGCGAACCGTGGCTGTTTGACCGCGTGCGCGCGGCGCTTTTGGGGCAGCCCGCCCCCGCCGCGCCGACGCTGAACCAGCGCATGAACACCCTGCGCGCGCAGATTTACGAAATGTGCGAGGACAAGGGCGAATGGCTGGCCATGCCCCAGGCCCGCAGCCAGGCCATGCATTATATGAAGGGCCTGCGCGGTGCCGCCGCCCTGCGCCGCTATTGCTCGATGCTGGAGCATTTCACCGACGTGGACACCCTGATCGACGCGGTGTATAAATTGCAGGACTGACCGACTGCGGGTTTGCGGCAACAACAATTTTACGGGTACTCAGTAGGGGCGGCATAAATGCCGCCCGTGCAACCACACCGTTATTGCGCTATAACGGGCAAACCGCACGGGACGCAACTATGCGTCCCCTACAACCTGCCGGAAATTTGCATTTTCCCCAATTATACCTTACTTCCCGGTTATTTGTAGGGAGGGGTCTTGACCCCTCCTTGCCGCCTAGCCAATAGCACGATATATCGTGAAAGCGCGCGCCATTCGGCGATTTTATGCGCTGCGCGCGGCCCTACATCCCGCTATATAAAAATGTGTCCGCTTGCGCGGACACACCAAATCTAAACTCTAAGCTCTCAAATCTTCGTCAGTTCGTCCAAATTTTCCGCATAGCAGGGCAGCATATACTGCATAAAATACTCTGCCTCCGGGCAGTGCATCTCGTGCAGCGCCTGCGTCTGCTGCGCCTTGGCGGCGGCAAACTCGTGCGAGTCCTCCTCCATACATTTGATCAGCGCCGAAAGCCGATCCGCCGCCTTCAAAAGCTTAGCCTCGTCGGCGTTCAGCACACTGCCGGTCAGGTAGCCTTCGGTCACGGGGCGCAGCTCCGGCGGCTGCAGGCTTGCCATCAAACGGGCACTCTCCTGCTCGACCTGCTTGTACGCCGTGCGCAGTGCCTCGTTCTTGTACTTGACCGGCGTGGGCATATCCCCCGTCAAAATCTCCGCTGCATCGTGATATAACGCCGCTGTCGCCACCACGTCGGGGCGGATGTTTGCCCCCGTGCCCGTGCATTTTTGGGCAATCAGGCACAATGTGTGCGCCAGCAGCGCCGTGTCGGCGGTGTGCTCGCTCAGGCTTTCGGGGCGGGCAGAGCGCATCAAACTCCAGCGGGTGATATATTTCATGCGCCCCAACAGGGCACTGAACGGAAAAGTTTTCATCTTTATTCTTTCCTTTCGATGTGGTATAGTACCAGTATACCACGATTTTGCGTTTTCAGAAATCCGATAAACGGGACAATGGAGCCGAAAATGAAAGTTTTGCCATCAAAACCCAAAAATCGATTCTGGCAGGTGTTCGGCATCTGCTTTGTGCTGGCGGCGCTGCTGTTTTTGCCGCACTGCCTTATGGACGCCGTGCGCGGCGGCGGGTACTTCCACTACGCCGGGGATTTTAACGACCAGCAGATCAATTTTTACCAGTACGCCAACAGCTTTCTCAAGCAGGGGGGCAGTTACAGCTGGGAGACGGATCTCGGCTCCGGGTTTATGAACTCCTACTCGTTCTACCTGCTGGGCAGTCCGTTTTTCTGGCTGAGTTTCTTCGTACCTGCGCGGTTTATGCCCTATATGCTGGTGCCGCTGCTCTGCCTGAAATTCGCCGTGGCCGGCGGCGGCGCCTACCTGTGGGCGCGGCGCTGGGTCGGTGTGGAAAATTGGAGCGTCGTTGCCGCCGTGCTGTACGCCTTTTGCGGGTTCTCGGTCTACAACATCTTTTTTAACCACTTTATTGACGTTATTGCGTTGTTTCCGTTCATGCTGGCCGCGCTGGACGCCGCCGTGCTGGACGACAAGCGCGGCGCGTTCCCCTTCTGGGTGGCCGTAAACCTGTTGAACAACTACTTCTTTTTCGCCGGGCAGGCGGTGTTTTTGGTCATCTACTTTTTCGCCATGGTCGCCGCCGGGGCATACAAGCTAAGTGTGCGCAAGTTCTGCACCCTGGCGTTGGAAACCCTGCTGGGCTGCGCCATGGGCTGCCTGATGCTGCTGCCCGCGGGCATTTCGCTTTTGCAAAATCCGCGCACCATCGCGCCTTTTACCGGGTACGGCTATCTTGTGTACGGCAAATCCCAGCAGTACCCCGCCATTTTTTACAGCGCCTTTTTGATGCCCGACTCCCCCTATTTTAAGGATATGTTCCAGGAGGGCATCTTAAAGCACACCAGCATGACCGCCTACCTGCCGCTGGTCGGGCTGGCGGGCGGGCTGGCGTTTGTGCGTGCCAAGCGCAGCCATCCCTTCACTTACATCCTCAAGGCGTGCGTTGTCTGCGCCTTTGTGCCGGTGCTGAACAGCGCCTTCTACGCCTTGAATTCCAGCTATTATGCCCGCTGGTACTATATGCCCATTCTGATTTTGTGCGCTGCAACGGCGTATTCTTTCTCGCGCCCGCATCTGGCGGAAAAAGAGATACCGCCTGCGTGGCGGCTGGTTTTGCTGGTCACCCTCAGCGCCGCCGCCTTTGCGCTGGTGCCCAACAAGGACAAGGACGGCAATTTTATCCTCGGCGTTACCGACGAACCCGCCCGCTTTTGGGGCATCTGGGGCGTGACGCTGCTGGGGGTTGTTCTGTTTGGACTTTTGTGGCATTTTGCCCGCGACAAGCGCCGCTGGTGCAGTATCCTGCTGGCGGGGATTTTGGGGTTCAGCTTTGTGTACGGCACGGTGCATCTTTCGCTGGGCAAGTACGCCCAGTGGCAGAACGACAGTGACCTGATCCCGCAAACCTACGATTCTGTGCAGGAAATGGAGCAGACTCTGCCCGATGACGACTTTTACCGGCTGGACGCCTACGGCGCGCACAACAATCTGGGGCTGTGGTTCCACCGCCCCTGCCTGCAATTTTTCAACTCGACCGTCTCCCCCTCTATTATGGAGTTTTATCCCTATGTCGGGGTCAAGCGGGACGTCAACTCCAAGCCGGAGGCCAAAAACTACGCCCTGCGCGGCCTGTTGAGTGTGCGCTACACGCTGGTGGCCAAGGACGAGGACGAAGGCTGGCAAAAGGAAAAGCTCGAGGGCTGGACGCTGTGGGGCGAAACCGCCCAATATAACATTTACGAGAACGAAAACTACGTTCCTATGGGCTTTACCTACGACTACTACGTCACCGCCGAGCAGCTGGAAACCGTGCCCGACAGCGAACGCGCCCAAATCCTGATGCGCGCCGTGCTGCTGGACGACGCACAAATCGAGGCCTACGCCGAGACGCTGCAGCCCCTGCCCGACAACGAGCTGACCCACCGCACGACCTCCGCCTACGCGCAGGACTGCGCCGACCGCCGCGCCGCCGCCGTGGCGGAATTTACCGCCGACAACACGGGCTTTACCGCCCGCACCGACTACGACACCAACCGTCTGGTATTTTTCAGCGTGCCGTATGACGAGGGCTTTACCGCCACCATCAACGGCAGCCCCGCCCAACTCGAAAAGGTGGACAACGGCCTGACCGCCCTGTATGTGCCTGCGGGAACCTGCGATATCCGCGTGACCTACCACACGCCGGGGTTGGCTGTATCGTCAAAAATCACCGCAGCTGCGTGTGTTTTGTACCTTGTGTACCTGTGCGCCGCCGCCGTGCGCCGCAGAAAAAAGCAGCAAGCCCGCCAATAAACATTGTACCGTACTATTTTTTGGAAAGGAACCCAACCTATGCAAACCCATGCCGAACAACTTGCCGCCGAACTGAACCTGAACGTCAAAAACGTGCAGGGTGCCATTGAACTGATCGACCAAGGCAACACCATCCCGTTCATCGCCCGCTACCGCAAGGAGGCCACCGGCTCGATGGACGACCAGGTGCTGCGCGACTTGGGCGACCGCTTGGAATATCTGCGCGGTCTGGACAAGCGCAAGACCGAGGTCACCAACTCCATCACCGAGCAGGGCGTCATGACCGCCGAGCTGACCGCCGCGCTGCAAAACGCCAAAACGCTGGCCGAGGTCGAGGACATCTACCGCCCCTACAAGCCCAAGCGCAAGACCCGCGCGGGCATTGCCAAGGCGCGCGGGCTGCAGCCGCTGGCGGACGCGATTTTGCGTCAGGACGCTGCTTTTGACCCGCTTGCCGCCGCTGCCGATTACTTAAATGACGAAGTGCCCGACGCTGCCGCCGCGCTGCAGGGTGCCAAGGACATCATTGCCGAGGCCGTCTCGGACGATGCCGCCTGCCGCGCCGAGCTGCGCCGCTACTACCGCGCGTTCGGCCGCATCACCGCCGCCAAAGCCAAGGATGAGGACAGCGTCTACGCCCAATACTACGACTACGCCGAGCCGCTGAACAAGATCCCCGGCCACCGCGTGCTGGCGCTGGATCGCGGCGAGCGCGAGGGCTTTTTGAAGGTTGCGCTGGAGGTGGACGCCGAGCGCGCCGCCGGCATCGTAAGCTGGATGTTCGCCCGCAAAAAGACCGGCGGTGCCAGCGCCCTGCTGGTGGACGAAGCCGCCCGCGACGCTTACAGCCGCCTGATCCACCCCAGCCTGGAAAACGAGCTGCGCACCGCCCTGTCCGACGATGCCGCCGAGGGTGCCATCAAGGTTTTCGGCGACAACCTGCGCCAGCTTTTGCTGCAGCCGCCCATCCGCGGCAAAACCGTTATGGGGCTGGACCCCGGCTACCGCATGGGCTGCAAGGTCGCCGTTGTGGACCCCACGGGCAAGGTGCTGGACACGAGCGTTGTCTACCCCGTGCCGGAGTTCAAGCGCGTTGACCAGGCAAAAAAGATCATCAAGTCGATGGTTTTGAAAAGTGGTGTCGAGGTCATGGCCATCGGCAACGGCACCGCCGGCCACGAAACCGAGGAATTTGCCGCCGAGGTCATCCGCGAATTGGCCGAGGAAAACGGGCCGCACTTACAATATATGGTCGTCAGCGAGGCGGGCGCATCGGTGTATTCGGCGTCCAAACTGGCGGCGGAGGAGTTCCCGCAGTTTGACGTCAACCTGCGCAGCGCCGTGTCCATCGCCCGCCGCCTGCAGGACCCGCTGGCCGAGCTGGTCAAAATCGACCCCAAGGCCGTCGGCGTGGGGCAGTACCAGCACGATATGCCGCAAAAGCGCCTGAACGAAACGCTGGACGGCGTGGTGGAGGACTGCGTCAACTCGGTGGGCGTGGATTTAAACACCGCCAGTGCGCCCCTGCTGCGCCGCGTGGCGGGCGTGACCGCCGCCACCGCCAAAAACATTGTGGCATGGCGCGAGGAGGAGGGTGCCTTTACCTCCCGCGCACAGCTGAAAAAGGTCAAGGGTCTCGGCCCCAAAGCGTACGAGCAGTGCGCCGGTTTCCTGCGCCTGCCCGAAGCCAAAAACCGTCTGGACGCCACCGCCGTCCACCCCGAAAGCTACCCCGCCGCCAAGGCCCTGCTGGACGCCTGCGGCTACACCGCCGCCGAGATCGGCACCGACAAGCTGGCCGGGCTGCCCGGCGTGGTCAAGGCCAAGGGCACCCGCGCCTTGTGCGAGACCCTGGGCGTGGGCGAACCGACGCTGAACGACATTGTGGCCGAGCTGTGCAAGCCGGGCCGCGACGTGCGCGACAGCCTGCCCAAGCCCCTGCTGCGCAGCGACATCATGAGCCTGGAGGACTTAAAGCCCGGCATGGAGATGACCGGCACCGTGCGCAACGTCATCGACTTCGGCGCGTTTGTGGATCTGGGTGTGCACCAGGACGGCCTTGTGCATATTTCGCAGATCAGCGACAAGTTCATCAAGCACCCGCGCGAGGTTTTGAAGGTGGGCGACATCGTGCGCGTTAAAGTCCTGAGCGTGGACACCGCCAAAAAGCGCATTGCCCTGACCATGAAGGGCCTGCAATAAGCGGATTTTGCGGTTTTTTGGTGCAAATTATGTACTTTTGTTGTTTTGCTTATAATTTCCTTACCATCAAAGTTTTGCAAAACTACTACTTTTGTATATTCTTTGGGGCTTCTTGTTTGCAAACGCATAACATTTCTTTTGCAAACGCATAAAGTATGTGAACAAAGCCAAAAAACAGCCCGCCTTTTTGGTGGAAATACCCAAAATCCAAATATGGGCTTTTGTAGCTTTTGTACGGAAAATAGAAAAACAACGTTGTTGTGTGTGTTTGGTGATTGGCGCGCCGAATTTGTGCTATAATATCCCGCGTAAGGAAGATACACGCGGGCATGATGGCCCGGTGCCTTACAGCACGGCGCCTGTTTGTGGGAAAAACATCGCCGCACAATTACGTTTGGAGGTCATTATGATGGTGAAACAAGTCAAGGTTTCCAATTTTGCTGAAGTGAAGGGAATCGTGTCTGCTGCCGCCAAGTGTTATAACGATGTCGGCGTGCATGACATGAAGGGCAGCATTGCCGATGCCAAGAGCATCCTGGGCATGATGAGCCTGGATTACAGCCACCCTGTCAAGATCGTTTGCGAGAACGAGCAGGATCTGAACCACGTTATCCGCGCGCTGAAACAGTAAAGTTTACCGAAACCGAAATAGGAACGCTGTGCCCCCGTCCGTTTTACGGACGGGGGCACACTTGTTTTGTCGGGCTGCAGCGCCCGCCGCTGCGCGGTTTGTATTTGTACGGCGTACATTTATATACACCGTGCAAACATTTTTTCAACTTTTTTTGTGGCGTTCCAGCGCAGAAAAACAGGCAGTTTGCGCCCGCAAGCTCCGTCGGGCGCTTGCATTTTCCCGCAGGGCTTGTATAATAGGCAATATGTTCCGTGTGCGCGGGCAAATGTAGTTATCTGCGGACATTCGCCGATACAAAAGAGAGGGTTTTGGGTTTATGGATACAATTTCCAAAGTAGCAAAGATCGTGGCCGAAAAATACAATTCGGTCAGCCTGATCCTGCGCATTGCGCTGGGTCTTGTGGTGGGCGCCGTGCTGGCGGTGCTGTTCCCCGGTGCCGCGTGGGTGCAGGAGTTCGGCAACCTGTTTGTAGGCGCGCTGAAGGGCATTGCCCCCGTGCTGGTGTTTGTCATCGTGGCAAGCGCGCTGGCACAGGGTTCCTCCAAGCTGGACCGCCGCTTCGGCACCGTGGTGTGGCTGTATATGCTGACCACCTTTTTGGCCGCGGCGCTGTCCGTCATTACCAGCGAGCTGTTCCCCCAGACAATGGCTTTGCCTGAGGCTGCCAGCGCCGACGTCGTTCCGCAGGGCCTGGGCGAGGTCATGCACACGCTGCTCAGCAACATCGTGGCCAACCCCGTCAGCTCCATCATGAACGGCAACTACATCGGCATTTTGCTGTGGGCCTGCCTGTTCGGCCTGGCCATGAAGCAGCTGGCCGGCGACACCACCAAGGCCTTTTTGGCCGACACCGCCGATGCCGTAAGCAGCATTGTGCGCTGGGTCATCAACCTGGCCCCCTTCGGCATCATGGGTCTTGTGTACACCAACGTATCGGGCAACGGCTTGTCCATCTTTACCCAGTACGGCCGTTTGCTGCTGCTTTTGGTCGGTACTATGTTGTTTATGGCGCTCGTCGTCAACCCGCTGATCATCTTTATCTACCTGCGCCGCAACCCCTACCCGCTGGTGCTGCGCTGCCTGCGTGAAAGCGGCCTGACCGCCTTCTTCACCCGCAGCTCGGCGGCCAACATCCCCGTCAACATGTCCCTGTGCGAAAAGCTGGGTCTGGATAAGGACATCTACTCGGTGTCCATCCCCCTGGGCGCGACCATCAACATGGACGGCGCGGCCATCACCATCACCATCATGACGCTGGCGGCCGCCAACACCCTGGGCATGAAGGTCTCTATC
Organism: uncultured Gemmiger sp.; assembly: GCF_934561205.1. GTDB lineage: Bacteria > Bacillota > Clostridia > Oscillospirales > Ruminococcaceae > Gemmiger. Next base: position 23,480 of record NZ_CAKTFU010000013.1, read on the forward strand.
CCCGCCGCCGTTCTGCTGGCGTTTATGTCCGCCCTGGGCGCATGCGGTGCGTCCGGCGTGGCGGGCGGCTCGCTGCTGCTGATCCCGATGGCCTGCTCGCTGTTTGGCATTTCCAACGATATTGCCATGCAGGTGGTCGGCGTCGGGTTTATCATCGGCGTCATTCAGGACTCTGTCGAGACGGCGCTGAACTCCGCCGGTGACGTGGAATTTGCCGCCACCGCCGAGTATCACCAGTGGCTGAAAGTCGGAAAGCCCCTGCCGGAATTTTTGCACTGATCGCGTAACAGCAAAGCAACCCCCGCCGAACGGCGGGGGTTGCTTTTTGCTTATCGGGGAAATTGCACCGCTTTTTTACGCCTTGTCGACGTTTTTGGTGGCCACAACAGCCACGCCGGTTCCGACAGCGTCGGGCACGATGACCTGCCCGATGACCACGGGCGCGGGCACGGCAACGTCCTTTAACGCGCGGACGCAATCAAAAATTTTGCCCTTGGGGATATCCCCCGCCGTTTTCACGCTGACGGCGGGCAGTGTGCCGCCCGTCACCTTGACGGTGCTGGTCACGATGCGGGTGGGGGCCGTCACTTCCTTGCGGGCGTAGGCGTCGCCGCGGGGGCAGGTGTTGCCCTGCACGCTCTGCACCGCGCCGTTTTCCAGCGTAACGGTCAGGGGGCAGCCCAGCGGGCAGCCGATACAGGTCAGTTCGCGTTGTTCCATAGCGTTACACCTCCTCCAAAGTCACGGTCAGGTTGGCGGCATCGGCGGGGATCTTCGCCAGCGCGTCCGCCTTCAGCACCACGGTTTCCATCTCGCCGGGTGCCATCACGGGGCGCTTGCGCCGCCACAGGCAGGTTTCGCCCGCGTAGACTGCCAGCGCCTTGCCCTTGTACACGTTATCCACGCGCATACGCAGCGTCAGCGTTTCGGTCGCCTGGGGGTGCACCGTCACCGGCACGGTGTAGCGCACGCCGTTTTGCGCCACAACGGGCAAGCTCCGCCCCGCCTCGCCAGCGCCCTGCAAAATATACGCAGCAGCGTTGGTTCCCGCAGCGGCAGCCTCCTCGGAAACATAGTCCACCAAATCATGGACGTGCAGCACGTTGCCCGCGGCAAACACGCCGGGGATGCTGGTCTGCAAGCTCTCATCCACCTGCGGGCCGCCGGTGATGGGGCTTAGCGCCACGCCCGCCGTGCGGCTCAGTTCGTTTTCGGGCAAAAGTCCGCAGGAAAGCAGCAGCGTGTCGCAGTCGAAATGTTTCTCGGTGCCGGGCACGGGCTTGCCGTTTTTGACCTCGGCGATCGTCACGCCGGTCACACGCTCCTTGCCCTCGATGTCCACCACGGTGTGGCTGAGCTTGAGCGGGATATCAAAGTCGTTCAGACACTGCACAATGTTGCGCTTCAAGCCGCCGGAATAGGGCATCAGCTCGGCCACGCACAGCACCTTGGCGCCCTCCAGCGTCATGCGGCGCGCCATGATCAGCCCGATATCGCCGCTGCCCAAAATGACCACGCGGCGGCCGGGCAGGTAGCCCTCCATGTTGACCAGGCGCTGCGCCGTGCCCGCGGTAAAGATGCCCGCCGGGCGGGTGCCTGGGATATTCAGCGCGCCGCGCGGGCGCTCACGGCAGCCCATGGCCAGCACGACCGCCTTGGCCTGCACCTGAAACAGCCCGTCGGTGCGGTTCATCGCGGTAACGACCTTGTCGGCGGACAGGTCCATCACCATCGTGTTCAGCTTGTAGGGGATGCCCTGCGCCTTGACCTTGTCAGCAAAGCGGGCGGCGTATTCGGGGCCGGTCAGTTCCTCCTTAAAGGTGTGCAGCCCGAAGCCGTTGTGGATGCACTGGTTCAGAATACCGCCCAGCTCGGCGTCGCGCTCCAGAATCAAAATGTCCTGCACGCCCGCCTCCCGCGCGGCCAGTGCTGCGGCAAGCCCGGCAGGACCGCCGCCCAAAATCACGAGATCTGCGTTTTTCACTTAGGTCACCCCCCTTACAGGCTGTCCTTGTCGATGCCCACGATAATGCGCGATGCACCGCCGGATTTGGTAACGTTTTCGATGGGTTCGCCCAACTCGCGCGCCAGGATTTCCATCACGCGCGGGCTGCAGAAGCCGGCCTGGCAGCGCCCCATACCGGCGCGGGTGCGGCGCTTGACACCGTCCAGACTGCGCGCGCCCGGCGTGCGGCGGATAGCATCCAGAATTTCGCCCTCGGTCACCGACTCGCAGCGGCAGATGATCTGCCCGTAGGCGGGCTGGCGGCGCACCAGCTCGGCACGCTCGGCCAGCGGCAGCGTTTTGGGGTCCAGAATGCCCTTGCGGGTGCCGTCAAAGGCGGGGTTCTTTTCCAGATGCAGGATGTCCGCCACGAGGCCCGCGACCTTTTGCCCGATGGCAGGGCTGGCGGACAGCCCCGGCGACTCGATGCCCGCGCAGTCCACAAAGGCGGGGGCGCTTTCGCGGATGATAAACTCGTGGTGTACCTCGTGCGCGCGCAAGCCGCTGAAGCTGGTAATGGTCTGGCGCAGCGGGATGTTTTTGACCGCCAAACCGGATTTTTGGCGCACCTCGTCCAGCTCGGCGGCGGTGGTGGCGGTGTCCTCTTTGTCGTCAATGTCGGTGGCGGTGGGTCCCACCAGCAGGTTGCCGTGTACCGTGGGGGTGACCAGCACGCCCTTGCCGTACTTGCCGGGCAGCTGGAACACCGTGTGCCTGACGTGCCCGCCCGCGCTGTGATCCAGCAGGAAGTAATCGCCACGGCGCGGTATAATTGTCATAGCATCGTCACTTACCATGTTGTGCAGCTCGTCCGCGTGGACACCGGCGGCGTTCACGACGCTTCGCGCGTCCAAGTCGCCCTTGTCGGTATGCACGCGCCAGCCGCCGTCGATTTTTTCCAGCCCGGTCACGCAGGTGTCAAATCGGAACTGCGCGCCGTTTTTGGCGGCGTTTTCGGCAAAGGCAAAGGTCAGCCCGAACGGGCAGACGATGCCCCCGGTGGGTGCCCACAGCGCGGCGACGGCTTCGTCCGAGATATTCGGCTCCATCGCCAAAAGCTCGTCGCGCTCGATGATGCGCAGCCCCTCCACACCGTTGGCCACGCCGTTTTCGTACAGCTTTTGCAGGGCAGGGCGGTCCGCGTCCGACAGGCAGACCACCAGACTGCCGCATTGGTCGTAGGCAAAATCCAGTTCCTTGGCAAGGGCGGGCATCATGCGGCTGCCCTGCACGTTCAGCTCTGCCATCAGGCTGCCGGCGGCGGCGTCAAAGCCCGCGTGCACAATGGCGCTGTTGGCCTTGGAGGTGCCGCAGCAGACATCCTCCTCTTTTTCCAGAACCAGAATATCAGCGTTGTATCGGCTGATTTCACGGGCGGCGGCGCAGCCTGCCACGCCCGCCCCGATAATGATAACGTCCTTCATCGTGTCAGTCCTCCTTGGCCCATGCGTAAGAGCAGCGCACGGCCTTGTTCCAACCGCGAATACGTTTTTCGCGGTCCTGCTCGGTGATTTGCGGGGTAAACACGCGGTCGACCTCGCGGTTTTGCAGCACGTCGGCGGGGCTGTCCCAGTAGCCGACGGCAAGCCCTGCCAGATACGCCGCGCCCAGCGCCGTGGTTTCGACACAGCGGGGGCGTTCGACCGCCGCGCCGCTGATGTCCGCCTGCGCCTGCAGCAGGTAGTTGTTGGCGGAAGCGCCGCCGTCCACGCGGATGCTGCTCAGGCGGATGCCCGCGTCCGCCTCCATCGCTTTCAGCACGTCGTTGACCTGATAGCACAGGCTGTCGAGCGTGGCGCGGATGATGTGGTTTTTGTTGCAGCCGCGGGTCAGGCCCACAATGGTGCCGCGGGCATACTGGTCCCAGTGCGGTGCGCCCAGCCCCGTGAACGCGGGCACGACATAGCAGCCGTTGGTGTCCTTGACCTTGAGGGCCATATACTCGGAATCCCGCGAATCTTCGATGATTTTCAGCTCATCGCGCAGCCATTGTATGGCCGCGCCCGCCACAAAGATACTGCCTTCCAGCGCGTAGTTGACCTTGCCGTTCAGCCCCCAGGCAATGGTCGTAACCAGCCCGTTGCGACTTTCCACGGGTTTTTCGCCGGTGTTCATCAACAAAAAGCCGCCCGTGCCGTATGTATTTTTGACGTCGCCCGCCGCAAAGCAGGTCTGCCCGAACAGCGCCGCCTGCTGGTCGCCCGCCGCGCCCGCAATGCGGATCTCTCCGCCGAAGTGCATGGGGTCGGCGTACTCGTAAAACCGGCTGTTGGGCACCGGCGTGGGCAGGATGCAGCGCGGAATATTGAGCAGCCGCAGAATGTCGTCGTCCCAGTCCAGCGTGTGGATGTTGAACAGCATCGTGCGGCTGGCGTTGGAGTAGTCGGTCACATGAATTTTGCCGCAGGTCAGCTTGTAGATCAGCCACGTTTCCACCGTGCCGAACATCAGCTCGCCCGCGTCGGCCTTTTGCCGCGCGCCGGGCACGTTGTCCAAAATCCATTTCAGCTTGGTTGCCGAAAAATACGCGTCGAGCACAAGCCCGGTTTTCTGGCGGATCATCTCGGTGTAGCCCTGCGCCTTCAGCTCGTCGCAGATGGCGGCGGTGCGGCGGCACTGCCAGACGATGGCGCGGCAGATCGGCTCGCCGGTCTCGCGGTCCCAGACGATGGTCGTTTCGCGCTGGTTGGTGATGCCGATGGCCGCAATGTCGGCGGCAGAGGCACCGATTTGGTTCATCGCCGAAAGCGCCACGCCCAACTGGGTGGTCCAGATCTCGTTGGCGTCATGCTCGACCCAGCCCGGCTTGGGAAAATACTGGGTAAATTCCTTTTGCGCCACGCTGCACATACGCCCGTTGTGGTCAAACAGGATGCAGCGGTTGGAGGTGGTGCCTGCGTCCAGCGCCATGATATACTTTTGCATACAAAGCCACCTTTCCCTGGGCAACACCGCACAATTCCCGCCTTACGGCTTAAGCACCGCTCCGGCGGCTGCGGCACGGCATCTGCGTTGCCAAAATGCTCGATAAGACATCCAGTATTATCTGCGCTTTTGGCTTAGCAGCTGCCGCACCTCGCTCGCCATATCGGCACTTAAAATTATGCGGTATTGCCCTTGTCTTTGTTATTTATTAAACATATCATAACACGCAGGGAAAAATGTGCAAGCATTCTGTGAAAACTGACCAAAAAATCAGCATTAGCGCCAAAGGCGGGGGTTATTATTTAGACACAATGTCTAATGTGATAAGCAAAAAAATTCCCCGTGCAAAGGCACGGGGAATCAGGCTTGTTAAATTCGCTGCGGCAGGCGGCGGGAGCGGCGCTCGGGGATACCCTGACGCTCCAGCACGGCGGCGGCGTAGTCCAGCGCCAGCGCCAGCAGCGCGCCGAACAGCACGTCAATGACGCTGTGCTGCTTCAGCAGCATGGTGGACGCCGTGATGGACAGGCACAGCACCACGGCGGCGGGGCGCATCCAGCGGCGGCGCGGTGCGGCAAAGCAGGTCGAGCGCAGGTACGCCAGCATCAGCGTGACCGAGTTGAACACATGGATGGACGGGCAGACGTTGGTGGGTGTATCGGTGCGGTAAAGGCGGCGCACGGCACAGGCAAAGATATCCTGCCCCGGCACATAGGCGGGGCGCAGGGCAAGACCGTTGGGCACAATGGCGTAGAACAGCAGCGCCAGCGTCATGCCGCCGAACAGCGGCAGACACAGCCGCCAGAAGTCCCGACGCGGTGCCTTATATAAAAGGTAGAACAGCGTGAAGGGTATCCACGGAAACCACGCGGCATACGGCACAATGGCGTACTTGCAAAACGGGATCATATCGTCCAGCCGGCAGTGTACCCACAGATCGGGCACCGTGACGGTTTTTTCCAGCAGTGCAAAAAAGGTCAAGTAAAACAAGGCATAAAGCGTCATAAAACCAACGGGGTGGCGTGCGCACCAATTACGCATAAGTAAGCTCCTTTTGAACGTTTGCGTCCTTTCGGACGATGCACTATTATATACCAACGCAGCTACGAAAAACAAGAGAAAAACCCGCCAAGATTGCGCGGGGGAAACCCGCGAAAATTGTGCGGATTTGAAATGTCCCTTGTCTGTTTGAACCGCTATATTGTATAGTACGAGATTCAGTGGGAGTATGTTTCAAAAAAGTTGTAAACAATTTGGGAAATTTGTTTGCCGCAGTGCAAAAGCCTTCCCCTTGGAGGGAAGCCATTACAGGCGGTTTACCCGTAATGTTGTTATTACCGCAAAGCCGCGGGCGGGGCATGCCCCGCCCCTACCGCGCCATGATTTTTTGTTACCCAAAAAAAAATGTGCCCGCACAGCGGGCACATCAACTTTATGCTTTGTTATTTGCCTGGGCCTGGTGCTTCATCGCTGCCGCGACAAACCCCTTGAACAGCGGGTGGGCACGGTTGGGGCGGCTCTTGAATTCGGGGTGGAACTGCACGCCCACATGGAACGCACGGTTCGGGATCTCCACGGCCTCCACCAGATGTCCGTCGGGGCCGGTGCCCGCGATCACAAGCCCCTTGGCCTCGAACTCGGCGCGGTATTCGTTGTTGAACTCATAGCGGTGGCGGTGGCGCTCCTCAATATGGTCGGTGCCGTAGCATTCCGCCATCTTGGTGCCGGGGGTCACCACGCAGGGGTACTTGCCCAGGCGCATCGTGCCGCCCTTGGGGATATTGCCCTGCTGGTCGGGCATCAGGGCAATGACGTTGTGCGCACCGTCGGGGGTAAACTCGCCGGAGTTGGCGTCCGCATAGCCCAGCACGCCGCGCGCGTACTCCATGACCATGATCTGCATACCCAGGCAGATGCCGAAATACGGCAGCTCGTTTTCGCGGGCGTAGCGGGCCGCCTGGATCATGCCCTCAATGCCGCGGTCGCCAAAGCCGCCGGGCAGAATGATACCGTCCACCTCGGCAAATTCCTCGGCGCAGCGCTGCTGGTCGGTCAGCGTTTCGCTGTCCACCCAGCGGATATCCACCTTGCACTCGTTTTCAAAGCCCGCGTGGTACAGGCTTTCCATCACGCTCAGGTAGGCGTCGTGCAGCTTGACGTACTTGCCCACCAGCGCAATGCGGCAGGTATGGCTGCGCGCGGCAATGCGGCCGATCAGCTCCTTCCACTCGGTCAGGTCGCTGGCGGGGGTGTCCAGATGCAGCTGGCGGGTCACGACGTCGGTCAGCCCGGCGGCGTCCAGCATCAGCGGGCACTCGTACAGGCTGGGCATGGTCAGGTTTTCGATGACGCAGTCGGGGCGCACGTTGCAGAACATGCTGATTTTGTGCTTGATATCGTTGCCCACGGGGCCGTCGGCGCGCAGTACAATGACGTTGGGCGCAATGCCCATGCCCTGCAGCTCCTTGCAGGAATGCTGCGCGGGCTTGGACTTGTACTCGTCCGAGCCGGAAATGTAGGGCACCAGCACCACATGGATATAGCAGCAGTTTTCGGCGCCCTGCTCCAGCCCGACCTGACGGATGGCCTCCAGAAAAGGCTGGCTCTCGATGTCGCCGGTCGTGCCGCCGATCTCGGTAATGACGACGTCCGCCTCGGTGGATTGCGCCAGATTATAAATGTAGCTCTTGATCTCATCGGTGATGTGGGGAATGATCTGCACGGTCTGGCCCAGATATTCGCCGCGGCGCTCCTTGTTCAGCACGTTCCAGTAGACCTTACCGGTGGTCAGGTTGGAATACTTGTTCAGGTTTTCGTCGATAAAACGCTCATAATGGCCCAAGTCCAGATCGGTCTCGGTGCCGTCGTCGGTCACGAACACCTCGCCGTGCTGCAAGGGGCTCATCGTGCCGGGGTCCACGTTGATGTACGGGTCCAGCTTCTGGCTGGCGACCTTCAGCCCGCGGGTTTTCAGCAGCCGTCCCAGGCTGGCGGCGGTGATGCCCTTTCCCAACCCGGACACGACACCGCCTGTGACAAAAATATACTTGGTTGCCATAAATATACCTCCCTCAAATGCGCAAAAAACACACAATTATTATATACCCGGTATTCCTATATTTTCAATAGGGCAGCGCAAATCGTGAAGAATATAAAGTGATTTTTTCCCGAACCCGCTTGCACGGCCTTTTGAACTGTGGTATACTGGTTTCACTTCCGACCGACCGGTCGGTCGGTAAAATTGAACTGTCCAAACCATCACCCAAGAGGAACCTATATGCCGAAATTCAGCGTCAAAAAACCGTTTACCGTGCTGGTGGCCGTCATTCTGGTCATCGTGCTGGGGTTTGTCAGCCTCAGCGGTATGCAGACCGACCTTTTGCCCAACATGAACCTGCCGTACCTGATGGTCGTCACCACCTACCCCGGTGCCAGCCCCGAACAGGTCGAGGCGGACGTCACCAAGCCCATCGAGGACAGCCTGGCCACCTTAAACGGCGTCAAAAACGTCACGAGCCAAAGCAACGAAAACTACAGCCTTGTCACCCTGGAATACGAGGACAAGACCAACATGGACAGCGCCATGGTCAAGGCCAGCACCGCGCTGAACCAGCTGGGCGATGCGCTGCCCGACGTATGCTCCACGCCGATGCTCATCGAAATGTCGCCCGACATGCTGGCCACCCAGTACATTGCGGTCAGCCGCGACGACATGGACATCTACGAACTGTCCGACTATGTCGAAAGCACGCTGCTGCCCAAGCTGGAGCGCGTGAACGGCGTGGCGCGCATTTCCACGACAGGTCTGGTAAAAAAGACCGTGGAGATCACGCTGAACCGCGAAAAAATTGACGCCGTCAACGACAAGCTGCTGGTGCAGACCAACGACCGTCTGGCCGTGGCCAAGGCCGAGCTGGACAAGAGCCAGGCGCAGCTGGACGCCACCAAAAAGCAGCTGCAGGACGCGCAGACCCAGGTGGAGGCGGGCAAGCAGCAGCTGAATGCCCAGAAGGACAGCCTGACCGCGCAACTGAAGGACGCCATACAGAAAATCGACGACCAGATTCCCGAACTGACCCGCCAGATCACCGAGGCAGGCACACAGCTGCAGGAGCTGCAGCAAAAGTTGGACGCCCTGAAAATCGATGCCGACAAGCTGCCCGGCCTGGACGCCCCCATGGACGAGGACACCTACGCCAAGGCGCTGGCCGTCGTGGCCGAGTACGCCCCGCAGCATGCCGCCGAAACGCTGCCCGCCACCTGGGCCGAGGCCAAGGCCGACGCCTCCAAGCGCGCCGCGCTGCAAGCCGCCTGCACCGATGCCGACGCCGCCCTGCGCAGCGCCATGGAGAACGCCGACGAGAGCACCCTGCCCGCCCTGCTGGAAAAGCAGATGTACCTGACGGCGCTTTCCGCCGCGCTGACCGCGGAACAGCAGCAGCAGGATACCGCCGCCGCCATCACCGACCTCAACACCAAAATTGACGAGCTGAACGCGCAGCTGAACGCCCTGAACGACCGGCGCGCCCAGATGCAAACCACGCTGGAGGGGCTGGTGCAAAACCCCATCGACCCCTCCTTGGGGGCGCTGGCCGGCCAGCTGCTGTTCAGCGGCAGCGAGGCGCAGCTGGGTCTGGGCGAGTTCCAGATCACCAGCGGGCTGAGCCAGCTGCAATCCGGGCAGGCGCAGCTGGACGCCGCCCGCGAGCAGTACGAATCCGCCCGCGAGGAGGCGCTGGAAAACGCCAACCTCGACCAGCTTTTGAGCATCACCACCCTGTCCCAGCTGATCATGGCGCAGAACTTTTCGATGCCCGCCGGGTACATCGACGATGCCGACGGGGACAGCTATGTATTAAAGGTAGGCACCCCCTACGACAGCGTGGACGCGCTGGGCGACATGGTGCTGTGCGAACTGCCCGGCGTGGGCGACGTGCAGCTGCAGGACGTGGCCGACGTCAAGCTGACCGATAACGCCGACGCCAGCTACGCCAAGGTGGGCGAAAACCGCGCGGTGCTGCTGTCGGTTTTCAAAGGCTCGACCGCCTCGACCTCCGCCGTGTCCAAGGCGATGAACGCCGAAATGGCCGCGCTGCAGGCCGACAACAGCGCCCTGCACCTGACCGCCCTCATGGATCAGGGCGATTACATCAAGCTCATCGTCAACAGCGTCATGAGCAATCTGATCGAGGGCGCGATCCTCGCCGTCATCGTGCTGGCGCTCTTTTTGAAGGACCTGCGCCCGACGCTGGTCGTGGCCATCAGTATGCCGCTGAGCGTGCTGTTTGCCATTGTGCTGATGTATTTTTCCGGTATTACGTTAAATATTTTAAGTCTTTCGGGTCTTGCGCTGGGCGTAGGTATGCTGGTGGACAACTCTGTCGTTGTTATTGAAAACATCTACCGTCTGCGCAACCGCGGCCTGCCCGCCGCCCGCGCCGCCGTGCAGGGTGCGCGGCAGGTGCAGGGCAGCATCATCTCGTCCACCCTGACGACCGTCTGCGTGTTTTTGCCGCTGGTGTTCAGCTCCGGCATGGTCATGGAACTGATGGACGACATGGCGTGGACCATCACCTTCAGCCTGCTGGCGTCGCTGGTCGTGGCGCTGACCGTGGTGCCCTGCGCCGGCTCCACCGTGCTGAAAAAGCCCAAGGATATCCGCCACCCGCTGTTTGACCGTATGCTGAACGGCTACGAAAAGCTGCTGCGCTTCTGCCTGCGCCGCAAGGCCGTGCCGCTGGCACTGGCTGTGGTGCTGCTGGGCGTGTCGGTGTGGCGCATTGCCACCATGGGCATTGTGCTGATCCCCGAGATGAGCAGCAACCAGCTTTCGATGAGCCTGACCCTGCCCGCCGACACCCCCGATGCCGACTGTTTTGCCGCCGCCGATGCCGCCATGGCCGCCGTTTCGGGCGTGAACGGCGTGGAGACCGTGGGCGCGATGTCGGGCGGCAGCAACTCAATGGCCGCCACCGTCGGCCTTGGCGCCGACACGGCCGCCAACAACACCGAAATGACCTTCTACATTCTGCTGACCGATGACGGCGCTTCCCACGGGGCGCGCGTGCAGCAGGATATTTTGCAAAGCACCGCCGACATAGACGGCGAAATCAGCCTGAACGCCAACGGCATGATGGACATGAGCGCGCTGTCCGGCAGCGGCACCGAGGTGGATATCTACGGCAACGATCTGGACGACCTGCGCACCGCCGCCGACGCGGTAAAGGCCGTTATGGCGGAGATCCCCGGCATTGAGGATATCTCCGACGGGCAGGAAGCGGGCGACGAGGAAATTCTGCTGACCATCGACAAGGACAAGGCGATGCGCAGCGGGCTGACCGTGGCGCAGATTTACCAAAAAATTGCCGCCGCCCTGACCACCGACGCCACCGCCACCACCCTGACCGTCAACAACGAAACCTACACCGTCAAGGTCATCAACGCCGCCGACGTGCCCACGCTGGACGCGCTGTTTGACATAGAGCTGACCGCCACCGCCATGGACGACAGCGGCCAGCAGGTGCAGACCACCCACACGCTGGGCGAGTTTGCCACCCGCAGCGTACACCCCGGCTACACGACCATTGCGCGCGAGAACGGCGCCCGCAAGATGACCGTCACCTCCGCCACCGCCGACGGATACAACACCGCCCTGCTCACCCGCGAGCTGGCCCCCAAGCTGGACGCGCTGACATTGCCCGCGGGCTGCACCGCCGAGATCGCCGGCGAGAGCACGCAGGTCAGCGACATGCTGGTGCAGATGGCAAAAATGCTCGCCCTGGCGCTGGTTTTCGTCTACTTTGTCATGGTGGCGCAGTTCCAGAGCCTGCTTTCGCCGTTTATTGTTCTGTTCACGGTGCCGCTGGCGTTCACCGGCGGTATGCTGGGGTTGATGGCCTTCGGCGAACAGCTTTCGCTGATCTCGCTGATGGGTTTCCTGGTGCTGATGGGCGTTGTCGTCAACAACGGCATCGTCTTTGTGGACTACGCCAACCAGCTGCGCATCGGCGGGCTGCAGCGGCAGGACGCGCTGGTGGCCACAGGCCGCACCCGTATGCGCCCCATTTTGATGACCACCCTGACCACCGTGCTGGCCATGGTGACCATGCTGCTGAGCACCGACGCGGGCAGCGAGATGGGCAAGGGCATGGCCATTGTCATCATCGGCGGACTCAGCTACGCCACCCTGATGACGCTGTTTGTCGTGCCGGTCTTGTATGACAGCTTCTACCGCAAGCCGCCCGTGAACGTGGACGTGGGCGACGACGGCCTGGACGACCTGCCCGACGACGCCGCCGAGTTTGCGGCCGAATTTGCCGCCCGCCGCGCCGCCGAAACCGCCGAACCCGCCGAAAAGGAGGAGGAACAGCCATGAACCGCGATGTCCGCACCCTGCGCGAACGCGCCCTGTACGCCGCCGCCCTGCACCTGATCGAACAGGGCTGCGACCCCAAAACCATGAAGGTACAGCAAATTGCCGAGGCCGCCGGTATCGGCAAGGGCACGGTGTACGAGTATTTTTCTTCCAAGAGTGAAATTTTGTACGGCATGACGCTGTATATTTTCGACGATGAGCTGCACCGCCTGCAAACCCGCCTGCAAAGCTGCACCACCCGCGCCGAGCTTGCCGCCGCCGTGCGGGATTACCTGACCGATCTGGCCGGGACCCGCATGGGGGTGTACCGCATCATTGCCGGCAGTGCCACGGGTTTCCACCTGTGCGACGACCCCGGCAAAAATCTGCGCACCGAGGCGCTGCGCACACTGGTGCGCGGCACACTGCAGCGTCTGCAGGACGCCGGGCAGATCGACGCGGCGCTGGATATAGATTACTGCGTCTATGCGCTGATAAGCGCCGCCGCGGGCGGATTTCTGGCGCTGGCCGACGAACCGGGCATCGACCCCGATGCCGTGGGCGGGCATATCTGCCGCCTGCTGGACCGCGCGCTACGGTAAAATGCACCTCAAAAGTGCCGAAAACCGCTTTGTTTCGCGCAAAAGCCGCCATTTGCCCATTGACATTGCCGCGGTGCGCTTTTATACTGTGTATTGTTGTTCCGAGTGTGAACAATCATTGCGGAAAAAAGGAGTTACGGAATTATGAAAAACAATAATGTAAAAACGTTTGTCGCCATCGGTATCGGCGCTGCCCTGTTCTTTGTGCTGGGCCGCTTTGTGGCTATCCCCAGCCCGATCGCCAACACCAACATCAGCCTGCAGTATGCTGTTCTGGGTCTGCTGGCCGCCATGTACGGCCCCGTTGCCGGCGGCCTGATCGGCTTTATCGGCCACACCCTGATTGACCTGTCCTGGGGCGGTGCACCGTGGTGGAGCTGGGTTCTGTCCTCTGCGCTGGTGGGCGTCATCGTCGGCCTGTTCGCCAAGAAGATGAACATTCAGGAAGGCGAGTTCGGCAAGAAGGAAGTCATCACCTTTGCCATCTCCAACGTCATTGCTCATGTGGTCGCCTGGTGCGGCCTGGCCCCCGTGCTGGATATCCTGATTTATCAGGAGCCTGTCAAGAAGGTCTTTGCGCAGGGCTTCTTTGCCGCCATCGTCAACACGCTGACCGCCGTCATCGTCGGCAGTTTGCTGATCGTGGCCTTCACCAAGACGGTTGCTAAGAAAGGCTCTCTGGATAAGGAATAAAAGGGCATTATGTTCTCTCTTTTGGCAGCAAATTAAAAATCACCACCCGGTAGGGGCGGGGCATGCCCCGCCCGCGACCTAACGGCAACGTGAACACTACGGGTCATTTGTAGGGGCGGTCATTGACCGCCCCTGCTGCCTTACGGTAACGCCAACCTATCGGGTAGCCCCCACGGGCGAGCAATGCTCGCCCCTACAGCCAAAGGAATCCTTGCAATAAAACATAAATGTGTCCGCACCGCGGACACACCTTATCTCCACTCTTAACTCTCATTTATGCTTTTTCCGCCTTCCCCGCCGGGAAGGCATTTTGTTGTCTTTCACCCTACGTTCCAAGAGGTGCCCTATGGCTCAAACCAAAACACCCATTATTTCGTTTCAAAATTTCAGCTTTCAGTACCGCGCGCAAAAGCAGCCCACGCTGCACGATATCAACCTCGATATCTACCCCGGCGAACGTGTGCTCATCGCCGGCCCCTCCGGCAGCGGCAAAAGCACGCTGGCGGGCTGCATCAACGGGCTGAACCCCTACGCCAACCCCGGCGAAGCCACCGGCACCCTGACGGTGGACGGCGTGGACGCCATGCACAGCAGCATCTTTGCGCTGAGCGCCCATGTCGGCACCGTGCTGCAGGACCCCGACGGCCAGTTTATCGGGCTGACCGTGGGCGAGGATATCGCCTTTGCGCTGGAAAACAGCTGCACCCCGCAGGACGAAATGCACGCCATCACCCGCCGCGCCGCCGAGCTTGTCGGCATCGAGAACCATCTCGACTACGCCCCGCACGAGCTTTCCGGCGGGCAAAAACAGCGCGTCAGCCTCGCGGGCGTCATGGTGGACAAGGTCAGCGTGCTTTTGTTTGACGAGCCGCTGGCCAACCTCGACCCCGCCACAGGCAAGCAGACGATGGAGCTGATCGACGCCGTGCAGCAAAAAACCGACACCACGGTGCTGATCATCGAGCACCGTCTGGAGGACGTGCTGTGGCGCAGCGTCGACCGCATCGTCCTGATGGGGGAAGGCCGCATCCTGGCCGACCTGCGCCCCGACGAGCTGCTCAGCACCGACCTGCTGGCGAAAAACGGCATCCGCGAGCCGCTGTACCTGACGGCGCTGCGCTACGCGGGGGTGGACATCACGCCGCAAAAGCGCCCCGCCCACATCGATACCCTGCTGCTGAACGATGCCGACACCGCCGCCGTGCAGCGCTGGTTCACCGCCGAGCCGCTGCCCTCCGCCCAGCCCGCGCCCGCCCCGCTGCTGGAGGTGCGCGACGTCAGCTTTGGGTACGAAAAATCCATGCACACGCTGCAAAACGTCAGCTTTGCCATCGGCAAGGGCGAGATGGTCAGCATCGTGGGGCGCAACGGCGCGGGCAAATCCACGCTGTCCAAGCTGATCTGCGGCTTTGAAACGCAGGACAGCGGGCAGATCTTCCTCAACGGGCAGGACCTGCAGGACGTCAACATCCGCCGCCGCGCCAAGCACATCGGCTACGTCATGCAGAACCCCAACCAGATGATTTCCCAGACCATGATTTTTGACGAGGTCGCCATGGGTCTGCAGGGGCTGGGTCTGACCGAGCAGGAGGTACGCGCCCGCGTGGAGGACACGCTGAAAATTTGCGGGCTGTACCCTTTCCGCAACTGGCCGATCTCGGCGCTGAGCTTCGGGCAGAAAAAGCGCGTGACCATCGCCAGTGTGCTGGTGCAGCAGCCGGAATTGATCCTCTTGGACGAGCCGACTGCCGGGCAGGATTTTAAGCATTACACAGAAATCATGGAGTTTCTGCGCGGGCTGAACCGGCGCGGCGTGACCGTGGTGATGATCACCCACGATATGCACCTGATGCTGGAATACACCGCGCGGGCGCTGGTTTTCTGCGATGGTGCGCTGATTGCCGACCGCAGCCCCGCCGCCGTGCTGTGCGACCCCGCCCTGGTGGAGCGCGCGGCGCTGAAGGAAACCAGCCTGTACACGCTGGCGAACCGCTGCGGCATTGCCCCGGCGGAAGATTTTGTCGAGCGATTCATCGCCGCCGACCGGGAGGTGCGCAACCATGGCTGCTAAAACGGTTTTGAATTACCTCCCGCGCGAAAGTGTCGTCCATCGGCTGACGGGCACGGCCAAGCTGGCGTTTTTTCTGCTGTTCACCTTTGCCGGCATGATCACCTACAACACCTGGCTGCTGCTGGCGCTGTTGGCTGTCAGCCTGGCGGCGTTCAGGCTCAGCCGCCTGCGCTACAAAGAAGTGCGGTTTATGTTCGTGTTCATGCTGGTGTTCCTGCTGCTGAACAACTTTTTTATCTACCTGTTTGACCCCAACCAGGGCACCGCGCTGTACGGCACCCGCACGGTGCTGTGCCACCTGTTCTGGCGGTACGACATCACCGCCGAGCAGCTGTTTTATATGTTCAACATTACACTGAAATATTTTGTCACGCTGCCTGTGGCGATCTTGTTTATCAGCGCCACCAACCCCAGCGAGTTTGCCGCCAGCCTGAACGGTATCGGTGTATCGTATAAAATCGGGTATTCGGTGGCCATTGCGCTGCGCTATATCCCCGACATCCAGCGCGATTTCCACGCCATCAGCCAGGCGCAGCAGGCGCGCGGCGTCGAGCTTGGCAAAAACGAACCGTTCTTTAAGCGGCTGAAAAACACCGTACATATCCTGCTGCCGCTGATTTTGACCAGCCTGAACCGCATCGACACCATCTCCAACGCGATGGAGCTGCGCGGCTTCGGCAAAAACAAGACCCGCACCTGGTACACCCGCTGCCCCTTTGCCAAAAGCGACTATGCGGTAATGGCGCTGGGCGTGGCGCTGCTGGCGATCAGCCTTGGCATCACCATCAAATTCGGGCGGTTTTACAACCCGTTTATGTAAGGGATGCAAGCGAGGTAGGGGCGGGGCATGCCCCGCCCGCAGCTTTGCTGTAATAACAACGTTACGGGTACTCCGTAGGGGCGGCATATATGCCGCCCGTTGCAGCCGTTCCGGTAAATTAACCTAACGGGACGATTGCAACCTTTCGTTTGGTTTGTAGGGAACGGTCTTGACCGTTCCGTGCCGCCGTGCCAAAAGCACGACATTACGAGAAAACCGCGCGCCATTCGGCGCGATTTTAATGCGCTGCGCGCGGCCAGATGTGCGGATGGGTCAAGACCCATCCCTACGAATATCCCGAAAACTGACTTTTTTGACAAACTGCGGGACGCATATATGCGTCCCCTACAAACCTGCCGAAAATACCGCAGCAACAAAAACAAACCATCTTATAAAACCGTGTTCGCTTAGCGAACACACGAAATCTCAGCTCTGCTGCCTGATAACCAAAAACTGCCGTCCCTTGCGGGGCGGCAGTTTTTCTGTATATCTCAAAACAACTTTTGTTTTTTGGTGGGCTGGGGGTCAAAGGGGCTGTCCTCGTGGTGGCGGCAGATGAAAACCTGCTTGGTCTTTTCGGCGCTGGCGCGCCCGCCGCGCTTGGGCACGGTGTAGAACGTCCGGCTTATATTGTAATACCCGCGCAGGTGCTGAACCAGATATTGCGCCACGGCGGGCAGGGCGTCGGTGTCCTCAATATTTTCGTAATTGTAGTCGGCATAGCGGAAGGCGACCTCGTCGTTTCCGGCGTAGAGCACAATGCCCTCCTCGTCCAGAACGACCTCACGGATCACGCTCTGATGCAGCCCTGCGGTGCCGCACTCAGCCGCCATCTTGGCCGCACGGTCGCGCAGCTCCAGCGGCACACTTTGGGGGTCCAGCTTTTCGGTGCCGCGCTGGCCGATCTCCAGCACGATGTCGCGCATCATGCGGCTTTCCAGCAGCGGGCGGATGCGTTCCTTGGCGCGCACTTCTTCTGTTTTATTTTGAATCGCCGATATCAACCCCATAAATCGGGCGCCTCCTTGCAGTGATATATATTCAGTATACCATATTTCGGCAGGGTAAGACAAGGGCAGGCGGGCAAATTTCCGCAAAAAAGGCGCGGGCCTTTAAGCCCGCGCCCAAAACGCAGCGTTTTATTCCTGCGTGTCGTCCTCGTCCTCTTCGTCCTTGATCTCAATATCAAAGGCGGCGTGGCAGTTGGGGCAGGTCAGGTCCTGGCTCAGCAGGGTGTCCTCGTCCACGGTCACAACGGCACCGCAGTTGGGGCAGGTGACCTCATACAGGTCAGCAGGCTCCTCGTCCTCGTCGTCCTCGTCGTCGTCCTCCAGCTCGTACACGTCAGAGATCACGTCGTCCAGATCCTGATCCAGCGTTTCCAGCTCGTCGTAGACCTGATCCAGTGCATCGTCATGCTCGACCACGGTGGCTGCCATTTCCTCCAGCAGGTCCATCATGGCGGCAATGATCTTGCCGTTCTTGCTTTCGGGGTCAAATTCCATGCCGGTCATCAAGCCGCGGATGTAGGCGGCCTTTGCGTTCAAATCCATAGCCATAGTGTTGCCTCCCTATTGTTTTGTGAACAAAAATGCCGGGCACGGCACAAGCCAGTACCCGGCAAAAAAGCCAAATCAGTTGACGCGCTCCATATACTCGCCGGTGCGGGTATCGATGCGGATCTTGTCGCCCTCGTTGATGAACAGGGGCACGCGGATCTCGGCACCGGTCTCGACGGTGGCGGGCTTCAGGGTGTTGGTAGCGGTGTTGCCCTTGACGCCGGGCTCGGTGGCGGTGACTTCCAGCTCAACAAAGTTGGGGATTTCCACGCTGAAAACCTTACCCTTGTAGCTCAGCAGCTTGCAGGTATCGTTCTCTTTGCAGAACTTGAAGTTGTCGGGCACATCGTTGGCGCCTACGGGGATATCGTCGTAGGTCTCAACGTCCATAAAGTGGTACAGGTCGCCGTCCTCGTAAGAGTAGGTGACTTCCTTGCGCTCGATGAAAGCCTGAGGGAACTTGGCGGTGGGGTTGTAGCTGGTTTCAACAACAGAACCGGTGATCACGTTCTTGGTCTTGGTGCGCACGAAAGCAGCGCCCTTGCCGGGCTTGACGTGCTGGAACTCAACGACCTGAAGGACCTGGCCGTCCTGCTCAAAGGTGACGCCGTTACGGAATTCGCCTGCAGAAATCATATTAAAATTCCTCCAATAATAGATTAAACATACCTGTATTTATTTTACAGGATATCGGGCCTTTTTGCAAGCCCCTTGCGGGACTTTTTGCGGTGTTTTTTTAATTTTTTGCGGTTTTTACAGCGCTGCAAAGGCCGCCGCCAGCTTTTGGGCGTCCTCGGCCTGCGTACCGGCGGACTCGCAGATGACGGTCGGCGCCAGTTTGCGCTGCTTCAGCAGCTGCAAAAGCGGGGCGTGGGGCGGGCCGTAGGCGGTGTCGGCAAAAGTCAGGTGGCATTTTTCGCCGCCCGCCGTGTAGGCAATGCGGGAGAAATGCGCGTGAAAATGCACGGCGCGGTCATCGCCCAGGGCGTCCCCCAGCTTGTCCAGCAGCGCCGCGTAGGAGGCGGTGTCGGTCAGTTCCGTGCCGCCGCTGCGCGCGTAGATATGCCCAAAGTCGATGCAGGGCGTGATGCGCGCGTCCACCGCGCAGAGCGCCAGCACCTCGTCCACGGTGCCCAGCTGGTTGATTTTGCCCATCGTTTCGGGGCAAAGGATGCAGTCGCCGTAGCCTGCCTCGTCACAGGCGGCCACGGCGCGGCGCATGGTGTCCAGCGCCTTTTCGAGTGCTGCTTCGCGGCTTTGCTTGCCGCAGCTGCCGGGGTGGAACACCACCCGCCGCCCGCCCAGCGCCTTGACCAAAGCGCAGCTTTGCAGCAGGTAATCGACGCTGTGCAGACGTTTTTCGTCGTCCAGGCCCGACATACTGATATAGTACGGCGCGTGGACGGACAGCGCAATGCCCTGCGCGGCGGCAGCCTTGCCCAGCGCCTGCGCCTTGTCGTGCGCCAGACGCACGCCGCGCCCGCACTGGTACTCGAAGGCGGTCAGGCCGAAGGACGCCGTGTAGGCGGCGATTTTTTGCGGGTCGAACCCCTTGGCGGTGTAGGAATCGGACAGCCCGGCGGTGCCGAATTTTGGGGTATCATTCATGGATCTTGCCCCCGTTTCGGTAAAATTTATTCAGCCAGTACGGCTCAAATTTGCGCTTAAAGCGCACCACGCGGTTTTTGTCGTGCGGGGTGCGGGGCAGCAGAAACAGGCAGGGGATGCCGTACAGCCCCGCGGCAAGGCGGTCGGTGAAAATTTGGTCGCCGATCATCGCCATTTGGGATTTGGCAACGCCCAGACGGCGGCGCGCCACCCGCAGCCCCAACGAGAACGGCTTGCACGCCAGCGGCACATACGCCAGCCCGACGCGCCCTGCAAACGGGCGCACCCGCTTGTCGGTATTGTTGGACACGATGGTCAGGCTGACACCGGCGGCGCGCATGGTATCCAGCCATTGGCGTACCGAGTCGTCCAGCACCTGGCTGCCGTCAGCGGTCAGGGTATTGTCCACGTCGAGCACCAGCGCGGTGATGCCGTGCTGCGCCAGAAATTCCGGCGTGATGGATTCAATGCGGCGAAAAACATATTCGGGCGTTAAGATCATAGAAATACCTCGGGGGGGAAAATCAGAGTGGAGAATTACGATGCGGTGCAGGAAAGCCTTCCCCCTTTGGGGGAAGGTGGCGCGTATGCGCCGGATGAGGGGGAGCTGTCCGGCAAGCACCCCCTCATCAGTCACCTGCGGTGACAGCTTCCCCCAGGGGGGAAGCCTTTTGTTCCGCCCACAAAAAACAAAAGTGCAGACCCCCGCAATTTGCGTGGATCTGCACAGTCGTTCCTTGTAAGATATTCTTACTTAAACTTGCGCTTGCGGGCAGCCTCGGACTTCTTCTTGCGCTTGACGGAAGGCTTCTCATAAGCCTCACGCTTGCGAACCTCAGCCAATACGCCGCTGCGGGCAGTGCTGCGCTTGAAACGGCGCAGAGCGCTCTCGAGGGACTCGCCCTCTTTGACACGGATCTCCGACATCTTTTTCCCTCCCTTGACCTGAGACAGGAGTTTGCCGGTCAAAATATCAACCAGTAACAGAAATTATACTATAAGTACAGGGGGTCTGTCAACCTTATTTTTTGCCGAAAGCGGGTTTATTTTTAATTTTTTAACATTTTTATGCCTTTTAGTGGAAAACTGCCCACAGCGCCCCGTATAAAATCGGCTGATGCAGCATATACACCGCCAGGGTGTGCCGCCCGACTAAGCACAGCGGGCGCAAAACGGCGGGCGGTGCGGCAGGGGCCAGGCGCACAAGGCGTGCGGCAAACAGCCCCGCCCAGAACAAGAACAGCCACGGTATCAGCGGGAAATAATCCGCCGAGGTAAATTTTGTCAGGTCCGGCAGCCCCAGCCACCACAAATTAACGCGGTACAGCCCGGCGGGCAGGGTGACCAGATGCAGCCCCTCAAAGCCCAAAAAGCCGTAGGGCAGTTGGTTCGTCAGCAAAAACAGCGCGGCGCAGCCTGCCAAGCCCGCGGGCGCAGGGGTGCGCTGCAAAACGGGGCGGGCAAGCACGGTAAGCAGCAGCGCGGCGGCGTTCAGGTGCAAAACACCGAACCAAATCCCCTCTGCCGGCAAAAACAGCAGGGTCACGGCGCTTAACAGCACAGCGCACCCGCCCACGACGGCGGCGTTTTTCAGCGGCTTGCGGGCAAACGCAAAGCTGTAGCCCGACAGCAGGATAAAGCTCTGGCAGATATACTGCTGCCACGCGTGGCAGCCGGGCGCACTGATGTTATACCACGGCGCACTTTGCCCAAAAATGTACACCCAGTCGTACATAAAATGGTAGGCAAGCATATTCAGCAGGGCAAGCCCGCGCAGGGCGTCCGCCTGCCAGACGCGGGGACGCGGCTCGCTCACAGGTGGATGTGGCGGGGCACGCCGTTGATGTAGATGGGGTTCAGCTCGGCCTGGATCAGCGGGCGGGCGTAGCGCTCAAAGTTTTCGTTGACGTGCATACCGTCCTCGGTGATCCAATCGGCGGGGACCTTCTTTTCGTAGTTGGCGACCTGCGTCACATCGACCATCTCGGTTTCCACGCGGTAGGGCTGGTCGCTCACGCGCTTGATGGCGCACATCTTGCCGGTTTCGCCGCGCACGGCAGCCTCCACGGCGCCGCCGCCCACCTGATAGGCCTCGGTGATGTCGGTGCGGCTGGCAAGGTGGCTGGCGCAGCGCTGCAGCGTCGAAAATTCAATGGCGCGGGTCTTGCAGCCCAGACGCACGCGGATGAGATCGGCCAGGTAACGGCTGGTGCCGCTCAAGATGGCCTTGTGGCCGAAGGCGTCCAGCTGCCCGGCGGTGGAAACCAGATCGCACAGGAACACGCCGTCCTTGTTTTTGACGCCCTCGCTGGCGGCAATGATAACGTTGTGGCGGGTCTGCGCCAAGTCGGCGACGCGGGCAAGGAAGGCGTCCTCGTCAAAGGGGACCTCCGGCAGCAGGATCAGGTCGGGGCCGTCGCAGTCGGGGCCGGCGGCCAGGCTGGCAGCGGCGGCCAGCCAACCGGTGTGGCGACCCATAATTTCCGCCACCGTGACGCTGCGCAGGTCGTACACGCTGGAATCGCAGATGACTTCCTTTAAGATGGTGGCAATGTACTTGGCGGCGCTGCCGTAGCCGGGGGTGTGGTCGGTCAGCATCAGGTCGTTGTCGATGGTTTTGGGCACACCGATAAAGCGGATATCGCTGCCGATGCCGCTGCCGTACACCGACAGCTTGGCGATGGTGTCCATCGAGTCGTTGCCGCCGATGTAGAACACCGCGCCGATGTCATGCTCGGCAAAAATTTTGAACAGCTTTTCAAACGGGGCGGCGTCCACCTTGGGGTCGGGCAGCTTGCAGCGGCAGGAGCCGAGGTAGCTGGACGGGGTGCGCTTGAGCAGCTCAATGTCCATCTTGTCGGCCAGCTTTTCGTCCAGGTCGATGAGGTTGCCCTTCAAAACACCCTCGATGCCGTACTGCATACCGTACACGCGGGGGGCGCCGCAGGCCTTGGCGGTTTCGTACACACCGGCGAGGCTTGCGTTGATGACGGCGGTGGGGCCGCCCGATTGACCTACCAGAACGTTTTTCATAAAATTACTCCTTGTATAATCGCAAATTGTGCTTTACAGAACGTATTTTTCGATAGCAGCCGCCACACCGTCGTGGTTATTGTCGGCGCTTACGGCGGCGGCGGCAGCCTTGACCTCCTCGGTGGCGTTGCCCATGGCGACCCCCAGCCCGGCGGCCTGCAGCATGGCCAAATCGTTGCCGGAATCGCCCATTGCCATCAGCTGGCTGCGGGCAAGGCCCAGATGCTTGGCCAGCGCCAGCAGCGCGCTGCCCTTGGTCACGCCGGGGGCGTTGATCTCTAAGTTGGAATCCAGGCTGGTGGTGATCTCGGTGGGGCCGGCCGTCAGCACCGCCTGCCAGGCGGCGTCGCGGGCGGCATCGTCGGGGTAGATGATGCTGAACTTTTCAATTTCCTGCGCGTGGTCCCGCAGAAACTGCCGCAAATTTTCGGCCTCACCGCGGGTCGTATGGAAGTAGGCTCTCAGGTTCGGGGGCAAAAAGGCATCGCAGGCGTCCACGCTGCCTGTCTGGGAGTAGCTCTGCCCGTCCACAAACACGCTGATCAGCCCGCCGAACGGCTGCAAAAGGTCGTACAGGCGAAGGGCCAGCGCGGGGTCAAACGGCTGCTCTACGAGCTTTTTGCCGGTAGCCAGCTCGGTGACGGTGGCACCGTTGCTGGTAATGGCATAGTCTACGCCCGGCCAGTCCAGAAACTGCTGCGGCACCCCTGTGGCGGGGCGGCCCGTTGCGGGCAAGACCAGCACGCCCTTTTGCAAGGCGGCATTGATGGCGGCGGCATTGCGCGGGGAAATGGTCTTGGCATCGTCAAAGACGGTGCCGTCCAGATCCAGCGCTACGACGCGGATATCCTGCATAGGTTGCACCTCCGTATTTACTCAGCATAATAGTACCGCAAAACGGGCAGAAATGCAAGAGAGAATCCCCGCCGTTTTTACCCAATAAAAAAAGGGGCTTGCGCCCCCAACAGCTTGTAGAAGAAGTCCTTTTCTGGGAAATTTGTAGGGATGGGTCTTGACCCATCCGCACATCTGGCCGCGCGCAGCGCATAAAATCGCGCCGAACGGCGCGCAGTTTTCTCGTTACGTCGTGCTTTTGGCAAGGCAGCACGGAACGGTCGAGACCGTTCCCTACAAACCATTCAATAGGTTGCAGATGCTGCATAAAGTCAAAGACGGTTTTACAAAATCGCCCCAATGGCAGAAAAACCCAGCAGACTGACCGCACCCATGATGCAGCCCGCCAGCAGCACGCCGCCCATGCAGGCCAGCACGCTGGATTTGAAATCCATGTCCAGCAGGCTGGCGGCCAGGGTGCCCGTCCATGCACCGGTGCCCGGCACAGGGATGCCCACAAACAGCAGCAGCGCCCAGAACAGCCCGCGCCCCGCCTTTTGCTTCAACTTTTCGCCGCCCTTGTGGCCTTTTTCGAGGAAAAAGCGGAAAAACTTGCCGATGACCGGCTTGTCGGCGCCCCATTCCAGCACGCGGCGCGCAAAGAAGAAGATGATGGGCACGGGGATCATATTGCCGATGATGGAGATGACGTACACCTGCCACAGCGGCAAGCCCAGCCCCACACCGATGGGAATGGCGCCGCGCAGCTCGATAAGCGGCACCATGGAAACCAAAAACACATACAAATAACGATTCAACATACAAAACCTCTCGTCGGTAAAAATCAGCGTGTAACTTACAGTATACCATACACACGCCTGTTTGGCAACCGCGCCGCCGCCCTCTACGCCGATTTTACACTTGCCATCCCCTGCCCTGCGGCGTATAATAAAGGCGGAACCCTTTTGCCGCTGTGGCGGCATTACATATGGACAAAAGGTGCACAAAATGAAACGTGTTTTACTGATAGACGGCCAGGGCGGCGGCATGGGCGCGCAGCTGGCCAAGCTGCTGCTGCCCCAACTGCCCGCCGACTGCGAGCTTTTGGCGGTGGGCACCAACGTGCTGGCCACCAGCGCCATGTTAAAGGCGGGTGCCGCGCGCGGTGCCACGGGTGAGAACGCCGTGGTGTACAACGCCGCGCGGGCAGATGTAATTTTGGGGCCTATCGGCATCCTGATGGCCAACGGCATTTTGGGGGAGGTCTCGCCCAAAATGTCGGTGGCGGTGTCGGGCAGTGAGGCAGCCAAGGTGTTGATTCCCGCGTCCGGCTGCGGAATTTTGGTGGCGGGCACGCAGGACTGCCGCCTGGACGACTACCTGCAGAACGCCGTAGCGCTGACGCTGCGCGCGCTGGACGCATGATGCCGCTGTTTTCCGCCGCCGCGCCCCTTGTGCAGGCGGCGCAAAAGGCCGCCGCCCACGGCCCTGCGCTGCTGGCCATCGACGGACGCTGCGGCAGCGGCAAGACCACGCTGGCAAACCGACTGGCACAGCAGCTCGGCTGCCGAATCGTGCATACCGACGACTTTTACCTGCCCCCTGCCAAACGGTGCGAGGGCTGGCAGCGGCAGCCCGGCGCCAATATGGATTTTTGTCGTTTACGGCAGGAGGTTTTGCAGCCGCTGCTGCGCGGGCAGACCGCACAGTACCGCGCCTACAGCTGCGCCGACGGGGCGTTTTTGCCGCCCGTTCCCCTGCCCGCCGCGCCGCTGACCATCGTGGAGGGCAGCTACAGCCTGCACCCCGCGCTGCAAACGAAATTTGCCCTGCGGGTGTTTGTGACCTGCCCGCCCGACGTACAGGCCGCACGGCTGCAGGCGCGCGAGGGGGCGCGCTATGCGCAGTTTGTGCAGCGCTGGATCCCGCTGGAGGAGGGGTATTTTGCCGCACATGACCCCGCCGCCCGCTGCGATTTTGTGCTGGACACTTCAACGTTTTTCGTGTAAAATAGTATATTGACCCTTAGAGAAAAAGCCAGGAAGGCAGCGCCCAGAAGGGTGCGCGGGTGAAACTTTTTTGATAAGGATGATTTCTCTTGAAAAACGAAAGAACCAAAAAATTGGCCTATGCAGCGTTGTTTCTGGCGCTGTGCCTTGTACTGCCCCTGCTGACGGGGCAGATCCCGCAAATCGGCAGTATGCTGCTGCCGATGCATATCCCCGTGCTGCTGTGCGGCCTTGTGTGCGGCTGGCAGTACGGCGCGGCGGTGGGCTTTGTGGCGCCGCTGCTGCGCTCGCTGCTGTTCACGATGCCGAAGCTGTACCCCGTGGCCATCGCCATGGCCTTTGAGCTGCTGACCTACGGCCTGGTCATCGGGCTGGTGTACCGCCGCCTGGCCAAAAAGGGCATGGTCGGGGTGTACGCGGCGCTGGTCACCGCCATGGTGGCGGGGCGTCTGGTCTGGGGCGTGGCCGAGGTCGTGCTGCTGGGCCTTAACGGCAACGCCTTTACCGCGCAGGCATTTTTGGCGGGTGCGCTGCTGAACGCCGTGCCCGGCATCATCGTGCAGCTGATTTTGATCCCCGCCGTGATGGCCGCCCTGCAAAAGGCCGGTGCCGTCGAAAAGTAACGCCCTATGCAAAAAAGCCGCGCAGGAAGCGCGGCTTTTTGTTTTTGGCAAACGGTAACGCCCGCCCCCGCCGAACGGCGGAGGCGGGCATTTTTCACATTTTACCGTTACTTTTTCTGCAATGCACCCTGCAGCATAATGTCACCGAAGGACAGCGCATTGTATAAGCCCACTTTGTTGGCCTGGCGGACGATGCGCTCCGGCAGGGGCTTGGAGTCATCGGTGGAAAGCAGCACAATGTGCACCTTGTCGGCCACCTCAACGCCGTTTTCCTGCTTGTTGCTGAGCACCTGCAGGTAGATGATGTACGGGTCGGTCATGGAGCCGTAGTAGATATCATTGCCGCAGCGCACCAGCGGGCGGCCTTTATAGGTCAGTTTGGGAGTGTAAGCCATAGCAGAGACCTTCTTTCTGTAAATTATGTCCTTAATATACTAGTATAGCACAAAACAGCGTGAATTACAAATCCATTTTATCATCGGGTGATTTCTGCCCGTCCTGCTCCTGCCGCTGCTGGTTCAGGGCGATGCGCTCGGTCAGAATACGCAGGCGGCTGTCCAGCTGGCTGACCTTGATGGACAGCGAAAACTGACGTGCCAACAGCAAAAATATGACAATCAGGTACACACAGTTGATGGGGCTTACAAACCCCATCAAATCCGACACCCAGTACGCAATGCCGGGGAACACCGCCACCAGCAGCAAAACCGCGCTGAGAGCCAGCCAGTAGATGGTATCCTCGATCTGTACGCGGGCCTGCCGCACACGGCACAGCACATACCCCGCCGTGAAAAAGCTGCCGAGAATCAGGCAGACACGCAAAACCGTTTGGTCGGTCATATCACAGGCTCCTTTCCGGGTAGGGGGTCTCGGTGTCGCGCTTGCGGAACCACTGGATCAGCAAAATGGACACCGACATTTTTACCATGTACTGCACACTGCGCCAGAAGGTCAGGTAGCTCTGCCCGGCCGTGCGCTCGCCCATTTTTACCTGCACTTCCCTGACCTTGGCGCCGTTTTTGATCAGGTAGCTGATGGTATCGGGTTCGGGGCCGTAGTTGAGGTTTTCGGCAAATTCCTGCACCATGGCGCGGTTGAACATCCGCATACCGCTGGTGGGGTCGCAGATGGCGCGGCCCGTCGTCAGCCGAATGGACCAGCTGATGATATAGCTGCCCGCCATGCGCAGGGTCTTGGGCTTTTTGACCGTCAAAAAACGGCTGCCGATGACGATATCGCTGCCGTCCTCCAGCGCTGCCAGCATTTCGGCGATGTATTCGGGCTTGTGCTGGCCGTCGGCGTCCATCTGCATGGCGCAGTCGTAGCCGTGCTCGGCGGCGTAGCGAAGCCCCGTCTGAAACGCCCCCGCCAGCCCCAGGTTGACGGGCAGGTCAATGAGGTTGAACCCGTTTTGGCGGCAGAGCGCGGCGGTCTTGTCGCGGCTGCCGTCGTTGACCACCACATAGTCGTACTGGGGGTAGTTATCTATCAGATCCCTGACCACCGGCACGATGCTGGCCTCCTCGTTATGGGCGGGGATAACAATCAGTAGCTTTTGCATAGATGCTCCTTAGTTTACGATGCTGCGCAGTTTTTCATACACAGCCTGCCAGGTAAAGCGCCCCAGCAGCGTTTGCTTGGCCCGTTGGCTGCGCGCCTTGGCGGCTGCCGGGTCGGCAGCGGTCTTTTGCAGGGCGGCGGCAATTTCCGCCGCGTCGGCGCTTTGCAGGAACAGGGCGTGCTCTGCGTCGGGCAGCAGCTCCCCCGTGCCCGCCGTGTGCGTGCAGAGGATGGGGCAGCCGCAGGCGGCGGCCTCCAGCAGCGTTGTGGGGAATCCCTCGGCGTACAGGGTGGGCAGGCAGTAGCAGTCGGCCTGGCTGAGTAGCTGCACGATCTGTGCATGGGGCAGCGCTCCGGGGGCGGCAATGCGCCCGCCGCTTTGCTGTGCCAGCTGTTGCAGCTCGTCCCGCTGCGGGCCGCTGCCCGCAATGACCAAACTCCAGTCCGGCAGGCTGAGCACCGCCTGTGCCAGCGGCAGTGCGCCTTTTTCGGGGATCAGCCGCCCCACAAAGGCCGCCAGCTTAGTGCCGGCGGGCATATTTTTGCGCCAATCCACGCGGTTTTCTGCGCGGGCTGCCTGTGCCAGCTCGTCGGGGTCCACGGCGTTGGGCAGCGTACCCGCCGCCTGTATGCCGAAGGTTTGCAGCCAGCAGCAGGTGTCGGCGGACACGCCGTAAAAATCAAACCCGCAGCGGGCAATGCAGCGGCAGGCAAAATGCTCGTACCACCGCCCCAACAGGCCCATCAGCCCGCCGTGCATCATATATCCTGTCGAGTGGTCCAGCACCAGCGCGGGGATGCCCCGCCGCCGGCACTGCCGCGCCGCCCAGATGCTTTGTGTGTACATCCGCGTCTGGATCACGGCAAAGTCGATGTCCTGCGCCCACAGATCGGCGGCATCGGCCCACGGTTTCAGCACGGGGAACCTCCCGTTCATCACGGGAAAGGACGGCAGGCGGTAAATTTCAATGCCGTATTCGTCGGTCTCCCGCGCGGGCAGCCCCGGCAGCGCCGCCGTAACGACCAGCGCCCGATGCCCCGCCGCGGTGAACCGCCGCGCCAGATTCCAGGTATAGCGCTCGACCCCGCCGGGTGTGGGCAGGTACTGCGCCGAGAAAAAGCAGATGGTCATAGTTCGCGCATCTCCCGCAGTTTCAGCGGCGGAAAATGGGTGTGCCCCCAGTACGGCTGCCAGTCCGCCAGCGCGGGGTCAGCGGTATGGACCTCAAAGGCAAACTCCGTCACCGGCTTGTCCAGGCAGACAGGGTGGGTCAGCGTAGCCTCGTAGATATCCAGATAGAAGAAATACTGCCCTTCTCCCAGCAGGGAGGGGTCAAATTCAAACGTCGAGGTGTACCGCTTGCCCGATTCCACCGCGCCCAGCTCGATCGGCTGGGTGATGCCCACCGAGGAGCCGTCGCGGCTGCGAATTTCCAGCTTCGCGCGGACGCCCGTAAAGGACTGGTTGACATCGTAGCACACCTGTATGCGCACCGGCTCATTGTCGGCAAAAACGCTGGATTCCTTGCCCAAAAAGCGCAGGCTTTCCAGCCGCAGGCGCTGCCCGGCGCCGAGGTTCATACGCCCGACCTTGCGCAGGTCGTAGTGTACGACGTTGACGTCGGTGGTATCCATGTAGATGGCAATGGCCTTTTCGACGTCGCCGTCGTAGATGATGCGCCCCTGATCCAGCACGATGCAGCGGGTGCAGAGCTGGCGGATGGTGCTCATGTTATGGCTGACGTACAGCACGGTGCGGCCGTCCTCGTTGGCGACGTTGCTCATCTTGCCCAGGCATTTCTGCTGGAATTTCATATCGCCGACCGCCAGCACCTCATCCATGACCAGAATTTCGCTGTCCAGATGCGCCGCCACAGCGAACGCCAATTTGACAAACATGCCGCTGGAATAGCGCTTGACGGGGGTGTCGATAAAGTCGCCGCACTCGGAAAATTCAATGATCTGCGGCAGTTTTGCGTCGATCTCGGCGCGGGACATGCCCAGGATCGCGCCGTTCATATAGATGTTTTCGCGGCCGGTCATCTCGTTGTTGAAGCCCGTGCCGACCTCCAGCATACTGGAAATGCGCCCCTTGATGCGGATTTCGCCCTCGGTGGGGGCGGTGATGCGGGTCAGCAGCTTGAGCAGGGTGGATTTTCCCGCGCCGTTGCGGCCGATAATGCCCAGCGCCTCGCCCTTGTACACGGTCAGGTCCACGCCGTTGAGCGCCATAAAGGTCTGCCCGTACAGCCGCGCATCGGTGCCGATGACGGTGTTGGGGTCCTCCTTGCCGCGCACCCGCGCCCACCAGCTTTGCAGGTCATGCGTCAGCGTACCGCCGCCGATCTGCCCGAGCTTGTATCGTTTTTTCAGCCCCTCGATTTGGATCACGGGGGTCTTTTCGGTTTGCTGCATAGTCCCCCTCCTTACACGGTGTCCATAAAGGTTTTTTCAATGCGGCTGAACAGTACAACGCCCAAAACCAGCGTCACAGCGGTAAATGCCAGGCTGTAGCCGACGCCCCACGCGGTCACGGTGCCGCCGCCCAGGGTCGCGGCGCGGAACACCTCAATGGGGGCCGTCATGGGGTTGAATTGCAGCAGCGCCTGCAGGCGGGGGCTTTCGTCCAGCATCGAAACGGGATACACCACGGGGGAGGCGTACATCCACAGCTGCACACCAAAGCCGACGGCGATGGCCAGATCGCGGTATTTGGTGGTCAGGCTGGACACGATGATGCCCACGCCCAGCCCCAGCAGCATGACCTGCAGCATGACCACAGGCAGCGCCAGCGCCCACAGGCTGAGGTGTACCGGCGCACCGCTCAGGGCAAAGTACACCCAGAAGCAGGCGAACATGGCGCACTGCACCAGAAAGTTGATAAGCGCCGTAAGCACCTGGCTGATGGGGGTGGTCAGGCGCGGAAAGTACACCTTGCCGAACACGCCCGAGTTAGTCACAAAGGTGTTGGCCGTGTTGTTGACGCAGTTGGCAAAGAAGGTCCAGACCGTGTTGCCCGCCATATAAAACAGGAACGCGGGGGTGCCGTCGGTAGAAAGCCCGGCCAGCCCGCCGAACACAACATTGAAGATGACGGTGGTCAGCAGCGGGTTCAGGATGATCCACGCGGGGCCGAGGATGGTCTGCTTGTACAGCACGGTAAAATTGCGCTTGACGAACATGACGATAAGGTCGCGGTAACGCCACAGCTCGGCGAGGTCTATGTCAAACCAGCCGGTGCGCGGGCGCACCACGGTGGTCCATTCGGCGGTGTTTTGCGGTTTTTCGCTCATAAGAAAAGCCTTTCTGTGTAAAATTTGCATATGTGTTTAGATTATACCACATATCGACGCATTTTACAAGACGCCGCACCGCAGGGGCGCGTCAACAAAAAATGTGCCCGCGCAAGCGGGCACATCAGTTTGTAGAAAAAATCCGTTTCCGGGATATTTGTAGGGATGGGTCTTGACCCATCCGCACATCTGGCCGCGCGCAGCGCATAAAATCGCGCCGAATGGCGCGCGGTTTTCTCGTTACGTCGTGCTTTTGGCAAGGCGGCAAGGAGGGGTCGAGACCCCTCCCTACAAACCAGCCGAAAGGTTGCAAAGGGTGCATAAAGTCAAAGCAGTTTTCTCACAACACCTTGCTCAAAAAATCCACGGTTCGCTGCTGTTTCGGGTGGCCGATGACCTCCTCGGGCGTGCCTTCCTCCACGATATAGCCGCCCTCCATAAAAATCACGCGGGAGGCGACCTCGCGGGCAAAGCCGATCTCGTGGGTGACCACGACCATCGTCATGCCGTCGGCGGCCAGCTGCTTCATGACCTGCAAAACCTCGCCCACCATTTCGGGGTCCAGGGCGCTGGTCGGCTCGTCAAACAGCAGGATGTCGGGGTGCATCGCCAAGGCGCGGGCGATCGCCACGCGCTGCTTCTGCCCGCCCGAAAGCTGTGCAGGGTAAGCCTCGGCTTTTTCGGCCAGGCCCACGCGCTCCAACAGGCGGAAAGCCTCCTCTTTCGCGGCGGCCTTGTCGGCCTTTTTCAGCTCCACGGGTGCCAGCATCATGTTGCCCAGCACGTTCAGGTTGTTGAACAGGTTAAAGTGCTGGAACACCATGCCGACGTTTTCGCGCACCTTGTTCAGGTCGGTTTTTTTGTCGGTCATGTCGTGGCCGTCCACGATCACGGTGCCGCCGGTGATGTCCTCCAGCCGGTTCAGGCAGCGCAGAAAGGTCGACTTGCCGCTGCCGGACGGTCCCAGAATGACGACGACCTCGCCCTCACAGATATCGGCGGACACGTCCTTGAGGACCTCCAGACTGCCGAAGTTTTTCTTCAGATGCTCGACGTGAATTTTCACGTTGTTCTTATTCACGGCCACGGTTCAGCCCCCTCTCCAAACGCTTTGCCAGACGCGACAGCAGCGTAATAACGATCAAATACATCACACCTACGATAAACCAGACCTCCAACGCGCGCATGACGTTGGCGTTGACGTTCTTGGCGGTGTTGACAAGCTCAGGGAAACCGATGACCGACAGGATCGAGGTATCCTTCAGCGTGATGATGAACTGGTTGATGATGGAGGGGATCATCGTGCGGATGGCCTGCGGCAGCACGACCTTGGCCATGGCCTTCCAGTACGGCAGGCCCAGGCTGCGGGCGGCCTCCATCTGACCCTTGTCAACACTCTCGATACCTGCGCGGATAATTTCCGCCATGTACGCGCCGCAGTTCAGCGACAGGCAGATGATGCCCGCCTGCAGCGCCGTGAACATAAACTTGCTGCCGAACAGGTCAGACCAGTGCAGCGTGTCGTTCATCAGCATCGGCACACCGAAAAACACAAAAAACGCCAGCACGATCATCGGCACGCCGCGGATGATGTCAACGAAAATCGTGGCGATCACGTTGCAGACGCGGTTTTTCAGCACGCTTAAAATACCCACAAACAGGCCGATCAGGCAGGCAAAAAACAGGCTCCACAGGGCCAGCAGCAGGGTCTGCCCCATGGCGGCCAGCAGCATGGGGCCGTACTCGGCAAGGATCTTAAAAACCAAGGCGAAGGACTCCTTTCGGGTTTGGTTGTTGCGAAAAAACGGGGCCGCCTGCGAAAACAGGCGTCCCCGCGCTATTCAATAATTAGCCCAGATACTTTTTCAGGATCTCGTCATACTTGCCGTTGGCTTTGATGTCGGCAAGACCCTTGTTGAACATATCCAGCAGCTCCTGGCTGTCCTCGCTGAAAATGGCGAAGCCGTAGGGGGCGGGGTCGCTGGCGGTGTCGTCCAGCACCTTCAGGGCCAGGCCGCCGTCCTTGATGGACGCCTTCATGATGGGGGTGTCCTCAAAGCAGCCGACGCACTGGCCGCCCAGAACGGCCTGATACATCGTGGGGGAATCCTCAAAGTAGGTCAGGTCAAAGCCGTACTCGTCCTTCAGGCTCTCGGCGTAGGTAGCGCCCTGGGTGCCGGTCTTGACGGCGACCATCTTGCCGGACAGGTCGGCAAAGCCCGCAATGTCGGAATCGGCGGGGACGGTCAGCGTCTGGTTGGAATCATAGTAGCCGTCGCTGAAGGTCCAGCCGCTGGCCTTGCGCTTTTCGGTGATGGAAGCACCGGCGATCATGCCGTCGGCCTGGCCGGACTGGCAGGCGGCGATGGCGGCATCCCAGCCCAGGGACTTCATCTCGTACTTAAAGCCCTGATCCTCGGCAATGGCGGCGACGATGTCCACGTCGATGCCCACAAAGTTGCCGGATGCGTCGGTGTACTCAAACGGCTTAAAGACGGTGTCGGTGGCGATGACCCAGGTCTTGTCGGCAGCGGTGGAGTCCGCGGTGCTTTCGGCGGTGGAGGCGCTCTCGGCAGGGGCTGCGCTTTCGGCAGCGGAGGAGGACGCGGTGGAGGCTGCGCCGCCGCAGGCAACCAGGTAAGCAGCCAGGACGGAGGTCAGACCCAAAGCAATGAGTTTTTTCATGTGTAATACCTTCCCTCAAAAACAAAATGGTACCGCACCCGCCGCACAGCGGGCGTGACATTCGGTGCGGACCCTCTGTTTGACCGCGCCGGACGTACACGATTTGCAAGTACACTTTTATTATAGCACCGCCGATTCAAAAGTCAAGAAAAATTCGGGGATTTTGGTTAATAAAATAAAGTTTTATCTTTTTTTCTAAAATAAAGATTAGTTTCTTCTTGTTTTTTCGCGCCGCACTTTACTTAAACAAGCGGTAAAACCGCGTGCGGAAAATGCGGTTTTGCCGCCCGATTTCGGCATTTCCGGCAATGTGTACCCTTTATAATAGGGCATGTGATATTTTGAGAAGGAGCGATGCACATGCTGCAAACCTTAGAACGTAAACCCCATA
Organism: uncultured Gemmiger sp.; assembly: GCF_934561205.1. GTDB lineage: Bacteria > Bacillota > Clostridia > Oscillospirales > Ruminococcaceae > Gemmiger. The sequence continues at coordinate 57,545 of NZ_CAKTFU010000013.1, forward strand.
CCTTTGACGCACAGGTACTTACCCCCGCGCAATTTGACGCCCTGCGCACGCTGGCCGGCCCCGCCGGGCTGCCCATGCTGGAAACCCTGCGCCCCGCTTTGGACAACGGGCAGATCGTGGGCGACTTTGCCGGGCAGGAGCAGCTGCAGGCAGCCGCCGCGCTGCTGCCGCTGTACGCGCAGGACGAGCTGCCCACCCTGCTGCGCGCCGCCGGTTTTGGTGCCGATGGGCAGGGCGCGGTGCTGACCCCGCCGCTTTTGCGCGGCAATTACACACAGCTGCGCAACTTTTTGCGGTTGTCGCTGCGCTGGGCGATTGAGCGCTACGCCAGCTACCATGTCTGGGCGGTGCAGGTGCTGGATCTTGAAAACCTGCCCGCCTGCGAGGATCTTTGCGCGCAGTACCTGTCCACGGGTTTAACGCTGCGCGCCGTGCTGCCCCTGAAGGACACCGACGGGCTGCTGATCTACTCGGCGCGGGGTCTGGCACATTGGCGCGAACCGCTGCGCCGCCTGCACCTGAACGACCCCGCCCTGCCCCGCGTTTTGGAGCGCGGCTACGCAGCGGCGGATTTCGGCTGGAGCAGCGACGGAATGGAGCTGCTGGTAAGGCCGCTTTGATTCGAGAGTTTAGAGTTGAGAGTTAAGATACGGTGTGCCCGCCTTGGCGGGCACGTCTGTTTGTCAAAAATCACATTCCTGGTTTATGGAATGTGTAGGGGCGACCATTGGTCGCCCGCCAACTTGGCGTAACAACGCGTTTTCCGGGGCAGTTTTCTTGCAAGGCAAACGGGCACGGGCGAGCAATGCTCGCCCCTACAAGAGTTTTTCGACAGTCAGGAGGCGCTCTCAGCTTGTAGAAAAAGCCTGTTGCCGGAAGATTTGTAGGGATGGGTCTTGACCCATCCGCACATCTGGCCGCGCGCAGCGCATAAAATCGCGCCGAATGGCACGCGGTTTTCTCGCCATGTCGTGCTTTTGGCAAGGCGGCACGGAACGGTCAAGACCGTTCCCTACAAAACAACCGAATGTTCGCAATATTCCCATTCAGTTTTTCAACAGTCAGGAGGCGGGCTTTGCCCGCCTCTGCCTTATCTAAACTCCAAACTCTCCACTCTCAAATTTTCCCCTCCTGCCCGGCTATATGTAAAATTCCACCGCGCACCTTTACAAACACAACAAAAGCGGGTACAATATTTGTAAATGATTTTGCGGCGCTATGCCGCAGGAAAGAGGAAAACAGAATGAAACGTTTAATCGCTTTTGTTGTGGCGATGCTCTCGCTGTGCGTGATGTTGGCAGCCTGCGGCGGCTCCGCCTCCGGTTCTTCGGCGTCGCCGTCGACTCCGTCCGCGGCAACACCCACCGCCGAGCCTACCCCCGAACCCACCCCCGAACCGTATGAGGCCAACGTCCTGACCGGCGAGAAAAAGGACGAAAACTACCCCGAAGGGCAGCGCATCACCGGTATTATGATCAACAACATCGTGGCAGCCCGCCCGCAGCGCGGCCTGTCCAAGGCCGATATCCTGGTCGAGATCAAGGTCGAGGGCGGTATCACCCGCTTTATGCCCATGTTCGTCGACTACAAGGACATCGGTGAGTTCGGCCCCGTGCGTTCCGGCCGCGACCAGTTCTTCCAGCTGCTGCTGCCCTTTGCCGGGCTGTACGTCCACGAGGGTCAGTCCGTCGTTATGGACGAGTATGAGCGCAACTTCAACTATCAGGATCTGAACATCGGCAACGTCGGCAACTGGGGCTACCGCGACAACAACCGCGTCAACTGGGCCGGCACCACCCGCGCCGGCGGCCTTGCCTACGAGCACACCCTGTACGCCAACTCCGACCTGCTGCAGGAGCAGATCGAAAAGCGCGGCACCGATATGAACCGCAGCTACAACTCCACCTTCTTTAAGTTTGTGGATTACAACGAGCCTGCGCGCGATCTTTCCAACAGCCGGGACAGCGCTTACAGCGACAAGTACGGCCCCATCGTTTCCGACGGCGAGTATGTCGAGATCGAGCACAGCCAGAGCTACAAGACCCGCTTTAACTACGATGCTGCGTCCAACAGCTACAAGATGCAGATGTACTACTACCCCGACAAAAGCTGGCGCGACACCATCGACGAGGCTGCCGACAATGCGCAGCTGGCGTTCACCAACCTGGTTATCCTGTACACCGACATCCACGTCTACCCCGGCCACGAGGGCACGGACCTGCAGTGCGCCGAGTACGGCGACGGCGGCGTCGGCTACTACTGCTACGGCGGCAAGTGCGAGAAGATCTTCTGGAAGAAGGGCGGCCCGCAGGACCCGCTGCGCCTGTACTACGCCAACGAGGATGGCCAGTGCAGCGACACCCAGCTGGACGTCAACGTCGGCAAGAGCTACCTGACCGTCGTGGACGTGGACAGCGCCGAAAACTTCGTCCACACCTCCAACAGCGTGGGCTGATAACAATCTGCAACCCGGCGCGGCGGCCTGTGCGGCCGGCCGCGCCTTTTCGCAATGTAAATGGTACTGCTTATGAAAAAACTGCAAAAATTGGCGGCCGTGCTGCTGGCTGCCGCCCTGCTGGCGGGCTGCGGCGCGTCGGGCACTTCCTCTGCCGCCCCTGCGCCCACCGCGACACCCACGGCGACCCCCACCCCGACACCGACGCCCGCGGAACCGGCGCTGAACTTCAACCCGCTGACCGGCATCGCCGACGCGGATTACGCCAACTGCCGCCCCGTGGCCGTGACGCTGCGCACCATCTACGGCGCACAGCCCCAGTGGGGCGTGGCCTCGGCGGACGTGCTGATGCAGGGCACCGTTGTGGGCACCACGCCCGCCATGCTGGCGCTGTACGGCAAGGTGGATGAGATCGGCAAGGTCGGCCCCGTGGGCGAGGCCGGCGACCTGCTGCTGCAATTTGCCCTGCCGCTGAACGCCGTGCCCGTGCATATCGGCAAAAACGTCTACGCCTCCAACCTGCTCAACACGCTGGGGTATCAGGACGTGGACGGCCTGCATGTGGGCAAGACGGCCTTTGCCTTTGACACCGACCGCCAGCTGGCCGGCTACCGCGAGGAAAACTGCTTTTACACCACCGCCGACGGCGTGCGCGCCGGGCTGGAATTTTACGGTGCCTCCGCCAACGGCGAGACCGCGCCGCTGTTCCGCTTTTCTGCCGAGCCTGCGCCGATGCCGCAAACCCAAAACGGCACGACGCTGAGCATCGCCTTCTCGGCCGACGGCACCGAGCAGCTGGTCTATGACGCCGAAACGGCGCTGTACACCAAGCTGAACACCGACGGCACCCCGCTGACAGACGCAGAAAACGGCGAAGCAGCGCGGTTTACCAACGTGTTTGTGCTGTATGCGTCCAGCGGCGTCAAGGACGACGGCCACACCCGCCAATATGACCTGACCGGCGGCGACGGGCTGTACCTGTACGGCGGCGCATGGCGCGCCATCACCTGGAGCAAGGAGGACGCCACCGCCCCGCTGGAGCTGAAAGAGGCCGACGGCACCCCGCTGACGGTCAGCCCCGGCAAGAGTTATATCGCCGTCTGGGGCGGCTACTACGGCCAGACGCTGGCTGTGACCGCCGCCGACGGCACCCCGCAGGAGCTGCCCGCCAAGCCCGCCCTGCTGGAAAGCGGCATCTCCGATGAGGCAGCCGCCGCGGCACAGGCCCAGCTGGACGCCCAGCAGGCCCTGACCGACGCGCAGGACAACCTGGACCGCGCCAACGCGGATCTGGCATCGGTGCAGTCGGAGCTGGAGGAGGTCAACACCGCCCTGGCTGACGACCCCGAAAACGCCGAGCTTATCGCCAAGCGGGACGAGCTGACCGCCAAAATCGACGAACTGAACCAGACCATCGCCGCAAATCAGGCCCTGCTGGCGGGATGAGCTTTGGCGAGAGTTAAGAGTTAAGAGTTTAGAGTTCAGATACGGTGCGCCGCGCAAGCGGCGCATTTTTTGTTTTTGGGACGCACCGCACGGCACAACAAGCATTTGCGGCCTAACGATTGGTTTGTAGGGAACGGTCTTGACCGTTCCGTGCTGCCTTGCCAAAAGCACGACGTAACTAGAAAACCGCGCGCCATTCGGCGCGATTTTATGCGCTGCGCGCGGCCAGATGTGCGGATGGGTCAAGACCCATCCCTACAAATCTTCCGGTAACAGGCTTTTTTCTACAAGCTGAGCACACCGCACGGCACAACAAGGGCGTTTTTCCATAAAAAAATGCCCGCCAAGGCGGGCATACAATATCTTAACTCTTAACTCTGAATTCCCCGCCACTTTCGCATTGCGCAAGGATTTCCTCAATTTCCCCCTCGCTCAACCGCTTGCGCACGGGGGCGGGTTCCTCGCTGCCAGGCACAAGCGGCAAACCCCAATAGGTTAAATCCAGCCATTGGCCGAACTTGTACCCTGTGCGCTTTTCCACGCCGAAACGGCTAAAGCCCAGCGCCTTATGCAGCGCGTCGCTGGCCTTGTTGCCGCCCGTCACCAGCGCGTAGGCGTTGCGGTAGCCCTGCCGCGTCAGCAGCGACAAAAGCGCGGTGTACAGTCGTTTTCCGATGCCCTGCCCCACGGCGTCCTGCGCGCAGTAGACGGTGGTCTCCACGTCCCAGGCGAAGGCCGTGCGGCTGTGCCAGGGGTGGGCGCAGGCAAAGCCCAGCAGGCGGCCGTCGGCGGCGTAAGCCACCAGAAAAGGCGCGGCGGTCAGCACGTCGGCAATGTTTTGGCGGTACTCCTGCACTGTGCTGGGCGCGTACTGGAACGTCTGCAGCCCGTGGGTCACATACCAATTATACAAATCGGCAACGTCGGCGGCATCGTCGGGGGTGGCCATGCGCAGCGTCACGGCGTTGTCGGCAAGCCAGCGGGCGGCCAGCGCCTCCTTTTCGGTCTTGGGCAGTTTTTTTACGGCGGCCTCGCGTTTCAGCGCGGCGCTTTTGTCGGCGCAGCGCTCGGCGTAGGTCAGGCGCACAGCGGCGGTGCCGTGGCTTTTGGTGTACTTAGCCCCGCCCTTGCCCGTTTGGTGGGCTTTCAGGCGGCGGGCCAGGTCGTTTGTCCAGCCGCAGTACAGGCTGCCGTCGGGGCAGCGGAGCAGATACACCCACGCCGGTTCCGGCATCGGGGCGCGGTCGGCGGCGGTGCTGGCGGCGGGGCCGAATTCCGGCGTCATTCGCTTACGGGGCGGCCGGCGGCGCGCAGGGTGCGGCGGCAGGCCTCGATGGCGGTGGCCTTGTCATCGGCGGTGATCAGGAAACGGCTGGGGTGGCAGAACCGCAGCCCCAACCCGCTGACACGGCGCAGCTCCTCCTCGGGGCGGCCGGCCCACGCGGGCGGGAACGGCAGCTTGCTGCGCTTGGTGCGGTGGTCGTTGACGCACTGCGCGCTGTACCCGCCGCGCTGGCTGGGGTAGACGACAAACAGGGCGTCGGTCTTGTACAGGCCGTTTTTCCACGGCATGTAGGCGGGCAGCACAACGATGCCGTCCCGCATGTTGGCGTAGGCGCGGCGCACGGCGTCGTCGGCACGGTTTACGGCATTGGCGGCGGCAATCTCGTTTTCCAGAACCTGCTTGGCCACGGCCACCGCCCGCAGGAAACAGGCGTCGGGGTCGTCCTTGGAATCCCACAGCGGGTTAAAGCTGCCGATGGCGTCCGCCAGCGAGTTCTGCTCGCCGGTGTTGTCGTTCAGGTCCAGCGGCTGGATGAAATTTTCGTCCATAAGGCGGGCCTGATGCTCGCCCACCAGCTGCGCGCCCAGCACCCGCCACAAAAGGCCGAATGCGGCATACGGGATGCCGTTGGCGCGGGTCTCGCGCGGTTCGCTGTGGTGGTCAAACATGCCGCCGCCCACGTCATAGACGATGCCGTCAAAGCCGTCGGGCACGGTAAAGCCGCGGATAATTTGGATGTCCGGGCGCAGAATTTGCAGCAGCGCGGTGGAAAAAACGTCGTCTGCATGGAATTTTCCGCCGTGGGTAAAGCCTTTTGCGGGGATCTTCATAGCAATGCTCCTTTTATACAGTCAGGGTGTGGTACACCGTGCCGTCGAGGTGTTTCCAGGTAAAAACATGGTCGTCCAGCAGCATATAGCCGTGGGGCGTGTTCTCTTTGGGGATGGACACCGAGCCGGGGTTCAGGTAATAATTGTCCATGCCGAAGGGCTGCCACGCGGGGACATGGGTATGCCCGTGCAGCAAAATATCGCGGGGCTGCAGCGGCGGCAGGCAGGCGGTGTTGTAGTGGTGGCCGTGGGTGGCGTAGATCAGCCGCCCGCCGGATTCCAGCAGCGCGTAGTCCGCCAGAATGGGAAATTCCAGCACCATCTGATCCACCTCGCCGTCGCAGTTGCCGCGCACGCAGAACAGCTCGTTCTTGCGGGCGTTCAGCATGGCCAATACCTCCTTGGGGGCGTAGGCGGGCGGCAGGTCGTTGCGCGGGCCGTGGTACAGGATATCGCCCAACAGCAGCAGCCGGGGGCGGCCCTCGCGGTCATGGGCGGCCAGCAGGTCGCGGCAGTACCCCGCCGCGCCGTGGATATCGGATGCTATCATCAGTTTCATGGGTAAGACCTCTCAATCTATCGCTTTATTTTACCGCGAATCGGGGGTGAATTGCAAGGGGGCATGTGGATTTGTTTGGCTCACCCGCCCTGCCCGCCAAACAAAAACGCCCGCCTTGTCGGGCGGGCATCAAAATCGACAGCCTCAGGTAATTTTCAGCGCGCGCTGCACGCGGTACACAAGGTAGCGGAACAGCCCCGCGATCAGGCTGCATTCCACCCACAGGTAGTTGGGCAGATCGCGCCAGCGAAAGCGCGGCTTATCCAGCTTGGGCAGGGCGATCCACGCCTCATGAAAGCCCTTGGCGTAGTCGTTGCCGAAACCGCGCAGACGGAACATGAACACCTTTAACAGATATCCCAGCAGCATCGGCACAAAGTTCAGCACCAGCATCAGCAGCGGCTGGTTTTTGTAGGGCAGCAAAATGCTGTTGCGGCCGCTTTGGATGCTCTTGAACGGGTTGTAGCGCACCGCGCCCGTGGTTGCGCCGCAGATATGGCGGCAGCGGGCTGTGGGGCAGTAGACGTTGCGCCAGCCGCGGTTGTTGGCGCGCCAGCTTAAATCGACGTCCTCGTAATAGGCAAAAAAGTTTTCGTCAAAGGTGCCGATCTCGTCCAGCACCGCCTTGCGGTACAGCGCCGCGCCGCCGCAAGCACTGAACACGCGGCAGGGTTTTGTGTAACGTTCGGCGCGCAGGCCGTCGCCGCGCTTGCAGGCAAAGCCCAAAATCGTCATATAGTCGCCCGCATCGTCGGCCAGATGCGGCTCATAGTAGCGCAGCATCAGGCTGCTCACGGCAAAAATGCGGGGGTCGGCGTCGGCGGTGCGCAAAAGCTCGGCCAGCCAGGTCGGCTCGGCAAAGGCGTCGTTGTTGAACAGCGCCACATACTCGCTTTTGGCCAGTGCAATGCCCTGGTTCACGGCGTGGGAAAAGCCCGTGTTTTCGGCATTTTCGATCAGCGTATAGCGCGGGTGCCCCTGGTAGCTGCGGGCGATGGCAAGGCTTTCGTCGGTGGAGCCGTTGTCCACGACGATCAGCGCAAAGTCCTGCTCGGTCTGCTGCCAGATGCTCTCGATGGAATCGCGCAGCCAGCCTGCGCCGTTCAGGTTCGGAATGATAACGGTTGCTTTCACGTCGGGCTCCTTTTAGTCCAGCGCCAGGCTGCGGTCCAGCTGGGTATTCAAGATGATCTGCGTGTTGGTCGAGCCGAGCTTTTGCATACGGGTCAGCAGATGCTCCAGCGCGTCGATGTCGGTGCAGCTGACCTTGACCATAAAGTTGTAGCTGCCGGTCACGCGGTAGCATTGCAGCACCTGCGGTTCCTCGTCCACCAGCGACAGAAAATCGGCGCGGGTGGCGGCATCCACCAGAACCGAGATCAGCGCCTCGACCCGCGCGGGGGATTCGGGGCGGTGCAGCACCACGGTGTACCCCGCAATGACGCCCTCCTGCTCCAGGCGGTGGATACGGCTGGACACGGCGGGGCTGGTCAGGCTGACGTGCTGGGCAATGTCCTTGACGGGCATGCGTGCATTTTCGGCCAAGAGTTGAACGATTTTGTGGTCTAATTCATCCATGCGGAATTTCCTCTTTCCTGGGTTTGTATAATGCGCACAAAAAAAATAAAATCAAGAAAAAACGCCTTGTGCGGTTTGCGTATTGCTTCAAAAGTGAATTTAACGGGAAATTGCTAAATAAAATAAAGTCATTTCTGCAATATTATAATCTTTTGAAAAAGAAAATACAAGGGGGAAGTTTGACATTTTAAGAAAAAAGGGTATAATAATTATTGTAATCAACAAAGACATTCACTGACCTTTATATACTTTCCCACCCCTCTATGCACAAAAGCCCGCAGGTAACTGCGGGCTTTTGTGTTTTTGTATAAAAATGCCTGCCGGGTCTTGCCCGAAGCCAATTCCTACCAAAACACTTGACAAATGCCGCATGTTCTGCTAAACTAATTGCATACAATCAATCGCACACAATTCAAGGAGGCTTTCTCATGCTTACTACCGTAAAAAACAACGACCTTTCCGCCGCCAAGACCCAGCCGCTGGCTGTTGTGGATTTCAACGCCACCTGGTGCGGCCCCTGCCGTATGCTGGCCCCCATCGTGGACCAGCTGGCCGATGAGCTGGACGACCGTGCCGAGTTTTACAGCGTTGATGTGGACGAAAACAACGCCCTGGCGCAGCAATTCGGCATCAGCAGCATCCCCTGCCTGGTCGTGCTGAAAAACGGCGTACCTGTGGAGCAGGCCGTCGGTTTCCGCCCCAAGTCCGCCGTGCGCGCCATGATCGAAAAGTATCTGTAAGGGGGCGCGCCATGCCCTGCAAGGATGAACTCAAGCTGGAAAACCAGCTTTGCTTTCCGCTGTACGCCTGCGCCAAAGAGATCACCCGCCGCGCCAAGCCGTTTTTGGACGAGCTGGATCTGACCTACACGCAGTATCTGGCCATGCTGGTGCTGTGGGAGTATGGCACGGTCAGCAGCAAGCAGATGGGGCAGCTATTGTATCTGGATTCCGGCACGCTGACCCCGCTGCTGAAAAAGCTGGAGCAAAAGGGCTACCTGCGCCGCGCCCGCGACGCACAGGACACCCGCAACCTGCTGGTGGAGCTGACCCCCGCCGGGCAGGCGCTGCAGCAGCGCGCCGCCGCCGTGCCCGCGCGCATGATGTGCTGTATGCAGCTTTCCTGCGAGGAGGCCGCCAACCTGCGCGCGACCCTGAACAAGCTGCTGGGCTGTCTTTCGGGGCAGTGACGGCGGTTCCGCAAGCGGGCCGCCCCCGCCGCAGGGTTTTACTGCCGACGCAAAATCGCACATATTTTGCTGTGAATTTTTGCCGACGTCCCGCCGGGCGCAAAATCCGTTCGCCGTTTTGTCAAAACAACGAATTTTCGTAAAAAAGTTTAGTAACAATGCACAATTACCGGGCGTAAACCGCAATTTTTGCAAGGTTTATGCCCGGTTCTTGCATGGATTGACGGTGTAAAATTCCATACTATGGAATTTTTTTCTATAACCCGCCCAGCGGCAATTGATGCGTTCCGCCAGACGGAACGTACACACTGCACAAATCGCACGCAAATTTTAAGCAACTGCCGCAATGGTCAAATCCCCCTTGGCGTGATACACTGAAACCACAAGAAACGTTGGCTTTGGTTTTTGCAAACAAGGAGGAGAACTATGGGTAAAAATGCGATCGTCGGCCAGTCCGGCGGCCCCACTTCGGTCATCAATGCCAGCCTGGCGGGCGTGTATGAAAGCTGCAAGCGCCGCGGCGCGGGCAAGGTATACGGCATGCTGCACGGCGTGGCCGGCCTGTTGGAGCGCCGCACCTGCGTGCTGGACGACAAGCTGAAATCCGCGCTGGACATTGAGCTGCTCAAGCGCACACCGTCCAGCTATCTCGGTTCCTGCCGCTACAAGCTGCCCGACTGGCACACCGCCGAGGGCGAGGCTGTCTACCAAAAGCTGTTTGAGATTTTGAAGGAGCTGGACATCGGCTACTTCTTCTACATCGGCGGCAACGACTCGATGGACACCATCGGCAAGCTGGCCGATTACGGCAGCCATATCGGCAGCGATATCCGCTTTATGGGCGTGCCCAAGACCATCGACAACGACCTGATGATCACCGACCACACCCCCGGCTACGGCAGCGCCGCCAAGTATATCGGCGTTGTGATGAAGGAGATCATCCGCGACGCCACGGTGTACGGCACCAAGTACGTCACCATTGTCGAGATCATGGGCCGCAACGCAGGTTGGCTGACCGCCGCCGCTGCCCTGGCCAAGGCCGAGGACTGCGAGGGCGTGGACATGATCTGCCTGCCCGAAGTGCCTTTTAACGTCGACCGCTTTGTGGAAAAGGTCGAGCGTATGCAGAAGGACAAGCCCAGCATCGTCATCGCCGTGTCCGAGGGCGTCAAGCTGGAGGACGGCCGCTACGTCTGCGAGCTGGCCGACGACGTACACGCGGTGGACGCTTTCGGCCATAAGGCGCTGACCGGCACGGCGCGCTTTTTGGCCAACACGGTCGCCCGCCGTCTGGACACCAAGACCCGCTGCATTGAGCTTTCGACCCTGCAGCGCTGCGCCGGCCACCTGACCAGCCGCACCGACATCACCGAGGCATATCAGGTCGGCGGTGCCGCCGCCAAGGCCGCCTTTGAGGGTCACACCGGCGAGATGGTCGCGCTGGACCGCATTTCCAACGCGCCGTACCAGTGCGGCACCAGCCTGCACCCCATCAGCGAGGTTGCCAACCTGGAAAAGAAGGTGCCCCTGGAATGGGTCAACGCCGACCACACCGCCATGACCGATGAGTTTATCGCCTATGCCCTGCCGCTGGTGCAGGCCGAGCTGACCCCGATTTACGTCGAGGGTCTGCCCCACCACATTTACCTGCCCGAAGCATAAAATTTACCGCTGCAACAAGAATGTGCCGCCCCGTCGGGGCGGCACATTTTGTTTGTCGGTTTGGTGTGGGCGGGTTGCGTTTTCCGCAAGGTCGCGGGCGGGGCATGCCCCGCCCCTACTTGGCGTTTTTCTTCAATGTGCCCGCACCGCGGGCACTCAGGCTGTCAAAAAACACGTTCTTGGTCTATGGAATGTGTAGGGGCGACCATTGGTCGCCCGCCAACCTGGCGCAGCATCGCGTTTTTCCGGGTCGGTTTTCTTACAAGGCAAACAGGCACGGGCGAGCAATGCTCGCCCCTACTTTGCGTTTTTTAATGTGCCCGCACCGCGGGCACTCCTTATTTATTATCTATTATCTTTTATCTCTTATCTATTTACTTGTGTTCCTCCAGCCAACGTGCGGCGGCGTAGGCGTAGACCGCGGCACCGGCGGGCAGGCAGGCTTCGTCAAAGCGCACCTGCGGGTGGTGCTGCGGGTAGCAGTAGCCGTCCTGCGGGCGGCCTGCCGCCAAGGCCAGCATCAGGCTGGGCACCTTTTGGCTGACACAGGCAAAATCCTCGCTGCCGGTGCCCTTTTGCGGCTTGCCGGGCCCCGCCATGGCGGCCAGCTGCCCTGCCGTAAAGCAGCCCTGCTCGCCCAGCAGCTCGCGCAGGTAGCCGGGGATGCACGCCGCTAAGTCGGCGTTGTTCAGCAGCGTGGGGCAGCTGCTGGGCCAAGCCAGCTCCACCCCCGTGCGGTAGGCGGTGCCGATGCCCCGCACCATCTCCTGCATGCGCTTTTTGACGTTGGCGCGCAGTTCCTCGTCAAAGGTGCGCAGCGTACCGCCGAAACGCGCCGTGTCCGGGATGACATTGTTGGTGTTGCCGGCGTTCAGGTAGCCGACCGTCAGCACGGCTTCGTCGCTGATGGCAAACTCGCGGGCGGGCAGCTCCTGCAGGGCGGTGACCATGGCGCAGGCGGCGGCGATGGGGTCAATGCCTTGGTTGGGCATCGAGCCGTGGCAGCCCTTGCCCTGCACGGTCACGTCAAAGATGTCGCACGCCGGGGCGCTGACGCCGCCGTCGCAGGCGATCACGGTGCCGGGGGCAAAGGGCATGGCGGCGGTGACGTGGATCATCAGCGCGGCATCGACCCCCTGCAAAACTCCGGCGGCGATCATATCCGCCGAGCCTTCAAAAATTTCCTCGGCAGGCTGGAACATCAGCCTGACGGTACCCTGCAGCTCGCTTTCGTGCTGCTTTAACAGGCGCGCGGCTTCCAGCAGCATGGCGGTGTGCATATCGTGTCCGCAGGCGTGCATCTTGCCGGGTACCTCGCTGGCAAAGTCCACGCCGGATGCCTCCTGCACGGGCAGGGCGTCCATATCGGCGCGCAGCAAAAAGGTCTTGCCCCCCTGCCCCACCGTGGCGGTAACGCCCGCGCGTCCGCAGGGCTGCGGGGCATAGCCCAGCTCGGTCAGGCGGCGGGTGACGTACTGCACGGCATAGTCGATATCAAACCCTGTGCCGGGGTGGGCGTGCAGGGCGTGGCGGTCGGCGGCGATGGCAGCGGCGTCGGCGCGGGCTTCGGACAAAATTTGTTGGTTCAGCATACAAAACACCTTCCTTTGTATAGTAGCATACCCAGAAACCGCGCGGCAGTCAACGGGTATTTGTTAATTTTTGCCGGGTAAACAAAAATCCCGCCCCCTGCGGGGGCGGGACAGCGCATTTTTAGCGGTAGCTTTCGGGCAGCTGGTCAAGGGTCTGCCATTTCTGCATGGCATCCTCCAAGGTCATACCGTTCGCCACGGCGTCGCGGCGGCAGGCATTGACGGCTTGAATTTCCTTCATCTTTTCGCCGGTCAGGCTGTAGCCCTTCATGGCGATCAGGGTGGCAGCCCAAGCGACCATCGGGATGACGCAGAACAGCGCAATGACCACCACGCTCATGCCGGGGGTGTAGGGGTCATACTGGGTGGGCAGGCTCTGCAAGCCCACAAAGCTGACGGCAATACCCACCACCGTGGCGGACAGGCTGGACACCAGCTTGTCAACCAGGCTGAACAGCGTACCCATAATGCCGGGGATATAGTTGCCGCTGCGGTAGGTTTCGTAGTCGGAGCAGTCGGCGACCATGGGGATGGGCATATCGGCGGTGGCGTAGTACGCGCCGTAGCCGACGCCGAAGAAAGCGATAAACAAAACGGTGTAGAGATTGAGCGCCAGACCGTTTTCACCCAAGATGGACAGGGTGAAACCGTCGCCCTTGCCCCAGAGCAGCAGCAGGACGAACACGCCCACATAGCACACCAGCGCCACGGTGACGTACTTCATCAGGCTGGCTTTCTGCCCGTGCTTTTGGCTGGTGCGCACGGTCAGCAGGAAGAACGGCACGCTGAACACATAGCCCAGCACCATCATGGGCAGGTACAGCCCGTCGTAGTCGCCCATCATGCAGCCGTACAGCATACACAGCACGGTGGTGTTGGTGGCGATGGACAGCGCCAGCTTGCAGCCGGCACCCGCCACCATCAGGCGCTGCATGGGGGTGTTTTCCTTGATGATGCGGATATACTGGCTGATCTTGACCTTTTCGGTGCTGCCGCCGACGCCGAAATACTTGGGCTGGTCTTTTTCCCAGATGCCGATGACCGCCAAGCAGGTCAGCAGCAGCGAAATGACGACACCCACGGGCGCCAGCGTGCGGAAGAACCCGGCGGAGGCATAGCCGCCCTCAAACTTTTTGGCGAGGATGGGGGCAAAGAACTGCATCGCGCCCATGCCCAGCAGAGAGCCGACGGTGTTGAAAATCGTGAACAGCGGGCGCTGCTTGGGGTCGTTGGTCAGGACCGTCTGCCCGGAACGGGTGCAGCTGGTCTGGAAGGTGTAGCCGATGACCCACACCGCATACAGCGCCACAAAGGCGGCATAGCGGGCGGCGGTGGCAGCGGCGGGGATTTGCGGGGTCAGGCAGTAGAGCGCCAGAACGCTGGCGGCCATGATCAGGTTGCCGATGACCATAAACGGACGGAATTTGCCGAACTTGCCGTTGGTGCGATCCATCAGCGCGCCGATGACGGGGTCGGTGATGGCGTCGAACAGACGCATACCGGTGACCATGACCGACGCAAACAGCATACTGAGTGCCAGCACCTTGCTGCCGAAGGTTGCAATATAAGAAAGCACCAGAACATAGTAGACGTTGGTGGCACCGTTGTTCAGCGGGAACAGCACCAGCTGGTACAGCTTGGCGCGGTTCATACCATTGGCGTTGGGGGCTGTTGTTTCACTCATAGTAAGACCAACTCCTGTGCGTTAAAGTTGAAAAAATAGCAGGGGCGGGGCAAGCCCCGCCCCTGCACGGTCGTTTGGATGTTGCGGATGGAATCAGACTGTCGATAAACCCAACAGGACGATTGCGAACTTCCGGCTGGTTTGTAGGGAACGGTCTTGACCGTTCCGTGCAGCCTAACCGATAGTACGATATATCGGGAAACCACGCGCCATTCGGCGCGATTTTATGCGCTGCGCGCAGCCAGATGTACGGCGCGGTCAAGACACGCGCCCTACATTACTGCCCGCAAAAGGGCTTTTCAACAGGCTTAGTTTTCCCAAAAAGGGAAGGCATTTGCGAAGGAATCTTACTTCTTCTTCTGTGCCTTCAGTTCCTTCTTAAAGGTCTTGTAGGCGGTGTACTCGGCGGTCTTGCGGAACTTCTTGCCGCCCAGCACCCACAGCACGGCAAAGACAACGAACAGCACCGCGGAGATGCGGGCAATGTTCTTGAGCAGGCTTACCAAAGGCAGCTCATGCACCTTGACGGTGGTGTCGGCGCCGACGCCGTTCATGCCGCAGGAGTTGGCGATGGCGTACAGGTTGTGGTGGCAGGCCTCGCGCATGGCGGTGACGATGACGGGGTCGTTCTTGTACTGGGGCAGGGTGTCGGTGACGAAGGACATCATAGCGTCGTAGATGGACACACCGGCCAGCACACCGTCGGGACCGTTGACATACTTGGTCAGAACGTTATCGGTGATGATCATACCCTCGCAGCCCCACTCGTTGCGCAGGATGCCGGTGACCAGGCCGTAGTTGCCGCCGGACCAGACAGCGCCCCAGCGGGTGTAGGCGATCATGACGCCGTTGCCGTTGCCGACCTCGACGGGAGCCTGGAAGGCTTTCAGATAGACTTCACGGGCAGCCTGCTCGTTCAGCCAGACGCCCAGACCGATACGGTCCTGCTCGCAGTCGTTCAGGGCAAAGTGCTTCATAACAACGTGGACGCCCTTTGCCTGAATGGCGGCGACTTCGTAGGCGCTCATCATGCCGGACAGGAAGCCGTCCTCGGAGTAATACTCGAAGTTACGGCCGCCGTAGGGGGTGCGGTGGATGTTGTTGCCGGGGCCGTACAGGCAGGCGATGTCGGCTTCCAGGCAGTTGTTGCCGATGACCTTGCCGATCTCGGTCATGATCTCGGTGTTGAAGGTGGCAGCCATCACGTCCTCAGAGGTGAAGGCGGTGGCGGTCAGCTGGGTCTTGTCGCTGCTCAGCAGGCTGGCGGTCAGACCCTGGGGGCCGTTCTCATCACGGGTGCCGGGGGCTTCCACGCTCTTGACGGGCATGGTCCAGTGGAAGGCGTCGCCAATCAGGGAGTTCATCTCGTCGAAGGTCATCTGATCCAGCAGCTCGTCCCACTTGGGATCGTTGTAGTCCAGACCGATCATGTCGTACAGCTTAACGCCGTTCTTGGCGCCCAGGGTGGGCATCTCAACGCTCTCGTAGTCGGCAGGATCGTAGCGGATGTCCTTCAGATCCTTCTTGAGCAGCTCGGTCAGGGTCAGCTTGACGGTTTCGGTGGGCAGGGTGCCGTTCCAGTCAGAGCGGCTCAGCCAGGTCACGGTCTCGTCGACGCCCTCGTACAGGTTGGGGTCGGCGCAGGACAGCTGGTTGGTGATGGCGGTGCCGTTTTCGCTGGTGGCGTAGGTGGTGGTGTCGAGGGCATCCTCGGTCCAGGTGTAGGTCAGGTCGGCGTTGCCGTCGGCGGTCATCTTGCCGTTGGTGGACTCGACGGTGTAGCCCTTGGCAGCCAGAATGTTGTTGACGGCGTCGTGGGCATCGGTGGCGGCGGTGAAGTAGTAGTCACCGGCGTCCAGGATGTAGGTGCCGGCGCCGTAGGTGTCGTAGGAAGCGATATCGCGCTTGTTGACGGTCATGGACAGCGTCTCGGAAGCGCCCGGCTCGATCATGCCGGTCTTGCCGAAGCCGACCAGAGAAACGGCAGACTTCTCGACGCCGTTTTCCTTGTCGTAGTCGGTGTAGGGGCTCTGGACATAGACCTGCACGGTCTTTTTGCCGGCCATGTCGCCGGTGTTGGTGACCTTGACGGTGACGGTGTAGGTATCATCGGCGGCATTGTAGTTGACGTTCATGTCGCTGATGTCAAAGTCGGTGTAGCTCATGCCGTAGCCGAAGGGGTAAGCCACGATGTCGCCGTAGGCGTAGTCGCCTGCGTTGCCGTTGCCGGTGACGAAGTCCTCGTAGCGGGTCTCGTAGTACTTGTAGCCCACATAGATGCCTTCCTGGTAGATCATGTAGGACTTAGCCTTGGCGGACACATCGCCGCCCTCGACATAGCCTTCGTAGGTGGTGGGGGTGAAGTTCCACATGGCGGGGGCGCTGAAGTTGTCGTAGCAGTAGGTATCGACCAGGCTGCCGGAGGGGTTGACCTTGCCGGTCAGGATCTCGGCCACGGCATTGATGCCGGAGATGCCCACGTCACCGATCCACAGTGCGGCGTCGATGTCGTACTCGTTGTTCTTGAGGAAATCGACCTGCAGGGCGTTGGCGGAGTTGATCAGCACGATGGTCTTTTTGACGATGCCGTTCTTCTTCATCTCGGCCACGTTCTGCAGCATTTCCTTCTCGTTGTCGTCGAGCGCCAGATAGTTGACCTCGCCGTAGGAAAGGTCAGCGCCCTCGCCGCCGACGCGGGACAGGGTCACGATGGCGGCATCGCCGTACTGGGCAACGCTGTCCTTGACCTCGTCGGTGTAGACGCTCCAAGGCACCTCGGCGGTGACCTCACTGGCGGTGGCGACGGTGCCGCTCTTGGAGCGGGCGTAGTCCTTGCCGGCGCCGGTGGTGTAGAAGTCCCACAGGGTGGGGTTGACGGTGACGCCGACCTTTTCGAGGGCGGTGCGCAGGGTGTCGGCGGTGGAGGCATCAATGTTGCCGGAACCGGTGCCGCCGTACACGAGGTTGACGCTGCTGTTGGAGAAGGTGCTGACCTTAGCGTCGGCAGCCAGAGGCAGCGCGTTGTTGTTGTTCATCAGCAGGGCAGCGCCCTCGGCCTCGACCTGCTGGGTCAAAGCCAGACCGTAGTTGACCATCTCCTCGGCGGAGTTGAAGTCACTGGTGTAATACTGGGCGTTGGTGTCCTCGTTCTCCAGATCCCAGAAGCTGCCGCCAAAGCGGGCAGCCATGGTGTTGTCAAACTTTGCGGCCAGTACGGACAAAGGCACGGAAATGATCATAACGATCGCGCAGAGGATCGTCAGGACTTTCCACAGCGTAATGGTCTTACGCTTAGCCTTTTTGTAGGCTTTTTTCAAAGCCTTTTTTTGGGTCTTTACGTCTTCCATCTTGTTTTCTCCTTGTTGTTTTCTCCATGGGTTTCTATAAACAAACCGCTTAGCAGCGGGTCGTTACTGGGGGGTAAAGGGGTGTTTGCGCCGCAGAGTTTCTTCTGACGGGCAGGCGGCACGGGCGAGCAATGCTCGCCCCTACAACCAAACAGGCAGCTGCCGCAAAACCTACGCCGCACCGTAGGGGCGGGGCATGCCCCGCCCGCGATTTTGCGGCAACACGAACCACGCGGGCAAGCCGCCGCGTTTTTTGAATGTGCGCGCACGGCGCGCACTCCACATTTCTTATCTATTATCTTTTATCTATTATCTATGAAAAGCCTTGCTTACACCCAGTTTGCGCTCTTGGTCTTGCCTTTAGTCAGCTTGTAATCGGGGTTCGGCGTGCTTACCTTGGTAAACACGGCCTCATCAATGCAGTCCCCTGCCACAGCCTGAATTTTGGTTTTGCCGTTCAGCTTGACCTTAAAGGTAAAGACGTGTTCGCCGTTTTGCTCGGCCAGCTTTTCGCCGTTCACGAACAGCGCAACGGATTTGCGGTTGGAGTAGACCTTGACCTCGATCTCATTGCGGGTGCGCTCGGCAAAGCGCTTGGCGCAGATATGCACAAACGGGTCCTCGCTCCACCACGCCTTGTACAGGTAGAAGCTGTCCTTCTTGGTTTTGCGGTCAAAGGTGACAAGCCCCTTGTGGTTCATGCCCGGCTCGCCGCCCTGGTCGCGGGCATCGGCGGCAAAGTCGAACATATTCCAGACGTGGGTGCTCCACTGCCAGGGGTGGCGCTCAAAGCAGCGCAGCATATATTCGTGGTAAATCGCCTGATATTCCTCGGTGTGGTCGCCGCGGCGGGGATGCTCGCTGTGCAGGTTGGGCATACCCTCGGCGCCGTACTCGCTGAAGCCCAGCGGGCGGTTCGGGTAGCACAGGTGGAAGAAATCCATCCACAGATCGTTCAAAAACAGCCCAGGCACATACCAGCCCAGGTACAGGTTCCAGCTGACGAGGTCGGTAATGTGCGCCACGGGGTTAAAGGGTCCGCACATGGCGTAGCAGGCCAGCGTGGTCAGGCGGGTGTCGTCCATCTCGTGGCAGAGGTCGTTGAGCACACGGTGGTTGTCCAGCATGTCGCGCTTGTCCTTGGTGGAGATGGTGATCTCGTTGGACACGCCCCAGCAGACGATGCAGGCGTGGTTGTAGTTCTGCTCGATCAGCTCCTGCATCTGGCTGATGGTGTTGGCGCGGCCGTTCGGCATGTGCTCGCTGATATAAGGGATCTCGGCCCAGACGACCATGCCCGCCTCGTCGCAGAGGTCGTAGAAGTACTGGTCGTGCTGGTAGTGGGCCAGGCGCACGGTGTTGGCACCCATCTCCTTGATGAGCTGCATATCCTCGTCGTGCATTTCCCGGGTGATGGCGTTGCCCAGACCCTTGCGGTCCTGATGGCGGGAAACGCCGTGCAGCGGGTAGGCGCGGCCGTTCAGGAAAAAGCCCTGCTTGGGGTCAACACGGAAGCTGCGCACGCCGAAGCGCTGGCGGACTTCATCGACAGGCTGCCCGTCTTTCATCAGGCGGACAACGCAGGTGTACAGATACGGGTCGCGCACACCGTCCCACAGGCGGGGGTGTTGCATGGTCAGGGTGGTGTCGGTGCCGCTGCCGTTCAGCACGGTGCTGCCGGCGGCATCGGTGACGGTGATTTCCACCTCACCCTCGCCCTCGACGCGGGTCTGCACGCGGATGTCGGCGCTGCTGCCCTTGACGGTGGGGGTGATGCGCACGCCGCAGCTGCCGAGGTGATCCAGCGCGATGTGATTTTTGCTGACGACCAGCAGGCTGACGTCGCGGTAGATGCCGCCGTAGAAGGTGAAATCGGCCTTTTGGGGGTAGACGCGGTCGTTTTTGCTGTTGTCGACGGCGACGGTCAGGGTGTTTTCGTCGGTCAGCAGGGCGGTAACATCGGCGCGGAAGGTCGAGTAGCCGCCGTCGTGGCAGATGACCTCGGTGCCGTTCAGCGTAACGGCGGCGCTGGCGTTGACGCCCTCGAACTGCAGCCATACCTGCTGGGAGTCCGCGTCATATTCGGGCTTGGCGAAGCTCGTTTGGTACAGGCAGGTGCAGCGTTTGTAGTCGTTGCCGCCGTCCTGGCCGTCGATGTTGTTCCAGGTATGGGGCAGGTCTACCGCCGTCACCTTGCCGTCAGGCCCGGTGAACTGCCAGTTTTTCATCAGCTTGGTAACAGTGCGCATCGTCCGCTCTCCTCATCGGTTGGTTTGTATCGATAGATAGGGTAACACCGCACAATTCCCGCCTGACGGCTTAAGCACCGCTCCGGCGGCTGCGGCACGGCATCTGCGTTGCCAAAATGCTCGATAAGACACAAAGTATTATCTGCGCTTTTGGCTTAGCATCTGCCGCACCTCGCTCGCCGTATCGGCACTTAGAATTATGCGGTATCGCCCTAGGTATTCCTTATTTTTCTGCAAGTATTGTATAATATGTAGGCAAAATTCGCAATACCCTTGCGAAGAACGGTCATTTTGCGGGATATTCGGTCACAGGCGCACAAAAACGCCCCACGATTTTTGTGCAAATGGCACAAAAATTGAAGGGCTGTTGCGTGGCGTGGAGAGTACAAAAGCCTTCCCCTTGGGGGGAAGGTGGCGCGTATGCGCCGGATGAGGGGGAGGTATCCGGCAGGCACCCCCTCATCAGTCACCTGCGGTGACAGCTTCCCCCGGAGGGGGAAGCCTTTCGGACGGTTTACCCGTTAGGTTGGCGTTGCCGTTATGTCGCGGGCGGGGCATGCCCCGCCCCTACCGGGTGGTGAATTTTTCGGCGGAGCCGTAAGATGGGAGCGGGTGGGCGGGGCGTCAAAAAATGTGTCTTGACGATTTTTTAGCCCCGCCCGTCCGCGACCCACCCATTTGGGGGTCCAGGGGGGCTGGCCCCCCTGGCCGTGCCCCGCGCCTCGGAAGTAGCGGCGCTTTTCTTTGGTACTTTCTTTGGGCGTCCAAAGAAAGTACAGTTTTCACGCCGGGAACAAAATCTTCACCATATAAAACCCGCCCGCGCACTCGCAGGTCAGCACGCCGTTGTGACCCTCCACAATGCGGCGTATCACCTTCAGCGGGTAATCCTCCTTCACCTCTTGGCCCTGCACGGGCACCGCCGCACTGATGACCGCAAACCCCTGCCGATGCACCACCACCAAATCGATCATCCGATGCTCCGGTTCGGGCACGGCCTTGGCCTGCTGGATGCACAGGTCTAACACGTTGCTGAACAGCGTGTACAGGTCGCCCGCCTCCAAAAACCGCACACAGGCGCCGTCCGCCACACTGTGCAGCCGTATGCCGTCGGCCTGGCACAGCAGGGTCTTTTCGGTCAGCACCACGTCCAGCACCTCGTTGCCGGTGTCGGCGGCAGTGTCGTAGGCAGCGGCGGCAGCCTCGGCCTCGCGCAGCTGCGCCTCGGCGGCAGCGGGCGCAAGGCGGCGCAGATCGGCGATCTGCACCTTCAAATCGTGACATCTTTTGTTGATAAGCTGTACATTTTTGCGCGCCACCAGGTATTGCCGGCGCTGGCGCTCATACAAAAGGTTCAGCATATCCATCTCTTTTTTCATGGCCGATTTCTTAAACAGCTCGGTCTGCAAATACAAAAGCGTCAGGCAGTACAGCTGCGTCAAAACCGCCGAAACCACCAGCGCGGAGTTCACGTCCTCGCCGCGCTGGAACAGCAGCATCACGCTCTGCACTTCAAAAATCGCGCTCAACAGCAAACCGCTGACCAGCTGGCGCGGCCCGATGCGGTAACTGCCCGCCTGCGGCATGGTGCGCGCGGCAGTGTAGCGCAGCAGCAGGTAATACAGCACCAGCGTTACGGGCTGCATGGTGGGCAAAAAGGTCCAGTGCAGCCGCTGTTCGGCCGCCCATACCAGCATCAGCCACAGCTCGTGGGCGGTCTCGGTCACCAGAAGCACCCAGACTGCGCAGTACACGCTGCCGGGCGTATTCAGCGGCGTGCACAGCCGCGTGGCCACCGCCGACCACACCATAAAGCCCGCGCCGGCCGCCACAAAGCCGGGTATACTCAGCCCGCAGCGGGTCACCAGTGCAATAACGAAGGCCGCCAGCGCAAGATCCGCCGCAAGGCAAAGCGCCGCGCGGCGCGCAAAATCCGGGTGGCGGTTCAGCGGCAGCCAAAAACAAAGCTGCGCCCCCGCCATATACACCCACGTCGAAAGCACCGTCGCCATCACAGCATACCCCCGACATACCCCGCCATGGACGCAAAAAACGCAGTGCGCTGGCGGCGGCTGATTTCCAGTTTTTCACCGGCCACCGTGACAAACTCGTTGTCCGCGCCGCTGACGTACTTCAAATTGACCAGATAGCACTGGTTGCAGCGGGCAAAGTGATACCCCGCCAACTCCTGCTCGGCCTTTTGCAGGCTGCCCCGCACCGAGTACACCGCGTCCGCCGTGTGGTAGTGCAGCATACGGTCGTGGGTTTCCAGATACAACACCTGCTCGGAATCCACCATGCGCAGCCCGTCGGGCGTCTGCAAGGCCAGCTGCCTGCCGCGGCGGCTCTGCACACGGCGCACCGCCCGCCCCAGCTTGACCGAAAACGGGTAGTATTCCACGGGCTTCAAGACAAAATCAAACGCCTCGACCTCATAGCCGCGGATGGCGTACTGCGCCAGATTCGTCACGAACACCAACACCACGTCGGGGTCGGCGGCGCGGATACGCTCGGCGGCCGTCATGCCGCCCAGCAGCGGCATTTCGATATCCAGAAAAATAATGTCAAACCCGCCTTGGTACGGCTGGGCGATCTGCGCACCGTCGGCAAAATCCGTCACGACTAAGGGCAGGTTGTTTTCCTGCGCGTAGCGGTTTATAAAACCGCTCAAGCGTTCGCGGTTTTCCCGTTCGTCGTCCACCACCGCTATATTCAGCATCGCCGCACCTCCCTTTCGCGGATTTGTTTTTGTCTATATTATAGGATAATTTACGCGCCGATGCAAGTTCCGCCGCAACAAAAAAACAGCCCCCGCCGTTTGGCAGGGGCCGTAAAAGTTCGGTTATCAGGCAAACATATTGATCAGGATACCGGCAGCAACCGCAGAACCGATAACGCCGGCCACGTTGGGGCCCATGGCGTGCATCAGCAGGTAGTTGCTGGGGTTGTACTCCTGGCCGACCTTCTGGGAAACACGGGCGGCCATAGGCACGGCAGAAACGCCGGCAGAGCCGATCAGCGGGTTGACCTTGCCGTGGGTGACAACGCACATCACCTTGCCCAGCAGCACACCGCCTGCGGTGCCGACGCCGAAGGCGATGATGCCCAGAACGATGATCTCAACAGTCTGCAGGTTCAGGAAGGTGGCGGCGTTGGTGGTGCAGCCGACGGTGAAGCCCAGGAAGATGGTGATGATGTTCATCAATTCGTTGCCGGCGGTCTTGGTGATACGCTCGACCACGCCGGATTCCTTCATCAGGTTGCCCATCATCAGGCAGCCGACCAGCAGGGCGGCGTCAGGCAGCGTCAGGGAAACGATGATGGTAACGATGATGGGGAACAAAATCTTCTCGGTCTTGGAAACCTTGCGCGGGGTCTCCATAACGATCTGACGTTCTTTTTCGGTAGTCAGCGCCTTCATGATGGGCGGCTGAATGACCGGCACCAGCGCCATATAACAGTACGCCGCCACGGCAATGGAACCCAGCAGGTGCGGGGCGAGCTTGGTGGTAACGTAGATGGCGGTGGGGCCGTCGGCGCCGCCGATGATGCCGATGGAGGCAGCCTCGCGGTTGGTGAAGCCGAGGATCTTAGCGCCGACAAAGGTGAAGAAGATGCCCAGCTGTGCGGCAGCGCCCAGCAGCAGGCTGGAGGGGCGGGCGATCAGCGGGGTGAAGTCGGTCATGGTACCGATGCCAAGGAAGATCAGCGGGGGGTAAATGCCCAGCTTGACGCCCAGGTAGATGTAGTCGGCCATGCCGCCGGTGGAACCCAGCAAGGCCCAGTCGATGTGGTTGGTCTCGTTGATGAAGATGTTCATGTGGAAAATGCCGTCCAGCGGCAGGTTGGTCATCAACATGCCAAAGCCGATGGGCAACAGCAGCAGCGGCTCAAACTGCTTGGCAATGGCCAGGTACAGCAGCACGCAGGCCACGGCGATCATGACAGCATACTTCCAGCCGCCCTCGACAAAGAAGATCTGCGCCCAGCCGGAGTTGGCAAAGATCTCACTGATATTGGTTAAAATAGCACCCATGGTATTCTCTGCCCCTCCTTACATAAACGGTGTGGTATGTTCCTGCACGCCGGCATCGCCCCAGGCACCGCGGCGGCTGCCGCCGTTCTTGGGGATACGCTTGATGCCGCGGATCACGGCGTTGCCGCCCACGACCGTGGCAACGGCAGCGGAGATAGCGGCAATGATCTCACCGGGGATACCGCCCTCAGCCTTGGGGGCAGGGGCAGCGGCGGGCTTGGCAGCGGGAGCAGCGGCGGGCTTGTCCGCCTTCTTGGGGGCAGGCTTGGGATTTTTCTTGTTGTTCAGTGCATCGAACAGTTTGCCTTCGGCCGTGATGATCAGGCACAGGGCGACCAGCATGGCAAACACCAGCGTAATGCTGGTCAGCACAACTGTTCCGTCGGCAGCTTCGAGCGCCAGCAGGGCAATAGTGGGCATAAGGGGATCCTCCTTTATCATACAAACCTTTCTCTCTCATAAAAAAGGCTATTTGTTATGATTATAACACACAATCCCCGTTTTGTGTAGACTTTTCGGCAAAAAACTTGCGAAAAAAACAATGCACGGTAGGGGCGGGGCATGCCCCGCCCGCAGTTTTATGGTGATGATAATTTTATGGGTTGATTTGTAGGCACGGCTACTATGCCGCCCGTTGCAACCGTCCCGGTAATGCGATATAACGGGTAAACCGCAAAAGGCTTCCCACTTTTGGGGGAAGCCTTTTGCGGTAGGGGCGGGGCATGCCCCGCCCGCGACTTTTCGTTTGCAACAACATAATGGGTACTCCGTAGGCACGGCCACTATGCCGCCCCTGCCACCTTCGCAAACAGAGTGCTATCCTCCGTCGCCCCTATTATATGCCGGTATTTTCATGAGAACTGACGCTCATGGGCGGTGTTGCGCTGTAAAAGGCCTTTCCGTTCACTGTGTTCTGCGTCATGCCGATCCAATCGATCAACTGATCCTCAGAATATGAAACCTGACAGGTTTTCAACTTCTCAGAACTGCACGAATAGACCCCGTCCGACAGGGTGATAACCCCCATCCGCTCTAGGCTTGCCAGCATCTTGCCCAGTTCTTTTCGGTCACAGTTTCTCCCTTTTTCCGAAATCGCCGTTGCGATCTGCGTTTCCGACAACGGCTTTTCTTTCAGCAACATTGCCAATGCCAGTTTTGCCCCGTTTAAGTAGCAGGGAATGATTTTATTTCGTACCCAAATTCCTTTTTTCATGTTGCCAACCTCCCTGTATTCGCTTTTGCAGGTGTCTTTGCTTAACGTAAACCGCTCCGGCACAAAAGCCTATCTCATATACACTCCAAAAAGCTCTTGCGTTTCTTATCGGTATAACTAAATTTAAACCCAATTTATTTCGTTTGTCCACAAAATTTTTCAGAATTGTATAGCTGCACATAAATTACCGCAAACCTTGCAGCACAATCACGATTTTTCAGCCTTTTGGCGCGCTTTTCGATAAATACACCAAACCAAAACAGCACCACCCCGTAGGGGCGGTCATCGACCGCCCGCGACTTTGCGGCAATAACAACATTACGGGTACTCCGTAGGCACGGCTACTATGCCGCCCGCCGCAACCATCCCGACAACTCAACCTAACGGATAATCCGCCCGGGACGCAACTATGCGTCCCCTACAAGCCTACCGGAACCAGGCGTTTTCCCCTATGACCGCTTACCTCCCGGTTGTTCGTAGGGAGGGGTCTCGACCCCTCCTTGCCGCATTGCGCCAACGCCAACCTATCGGGCAACCCGCCCTACATCGCAATTTCATCGCAGTCTCCCCGCCCGCATCTCCGTCGTATAAATGTGCGCGCACGGCGCGCACTCCATATTTATTATTTCTTATTTATTATCTATTATCTATTATTTGCCCCTCTGGGGCACTCTCGCCCCCGATGGTGCACCCGGCACTGCTTTTCAATAACGCACAAAACAAAAAACAGCCCTACGTTTTCCGTAAGGCTGTACTTTGGTGCACCATCGGGGACTCGAACCCAGGACCCACTGATTAAGAGATATGGTATCCTTGTTCCCTATCTTTTCC
>NZ_CAKTFU010000014.1 GCF_934561205.1 uncultured Gemmiger sp.
GTTCCACAAGTTTCAGTTTTGTTCAATTTTCAAGGTCCTGCTGTGCTGTCCCTTGAGCTCTCTCGCCGGACAGCTTGATTATGATACCACAGGAGATACAGTTTGTCAACAGGTTTTTACAACTTTTTTCGGATTTTTTTGCTTTCAGTGGTAAATATGCCTGGTATCGACAATTCTTCTGCGATGGGAGTATAGTAGCATATTAGAATGGCGCATGTCAAGGGGTTGTATTACTTTTGGGGAGATGCACAAGGCTGCGTGGAGGAAAATGTGCGGTTTGACGGGAAGGCCGCGGCGTGGCCCCCCTCAGTCAGCTTCGCTGACACCGCTTACGCGGCCGAACCCTTCTGTCGCTGCGCGACATCTCCCCACACTGTGGGGAGTCACCCCTCTAGGGGAGCCTACGGGGCGTCGGGGACGCCGCCCCCTACGTTCAAGAGGAAAGATTGCATACGCATATAAATGCGAAGCGGGCCGATGCGAGCATCGGCCCCTACGGTTGACGGGAGTTGCGATATATAAAGCTTATAGGTCTAATAACTGCAAGCGCATCCAGGCCAAGATCTTGCGTTCGCGGCGAGAGATTTGGACCTGGGTGCTGCCGAGGATCTTGGCGGTTTCGGTTTGGGTGCGGTTGCCGAAGAAGCGCAGGCGGATCAGTTCCCTGTCTTTGGGTTCCAGCTTGTCCATCACCTCACGCAGACCGATGCGGTCGGAGAGTGTTTCCTCGGGCGAGTCTACCGGCACGTCCCATTCGCGGGTGCCGTCCTCGTCATTG
Source organism: uncultured Gemmiger sp. (assembly GCF_934561205.1). Classification (GTDB taxonomy): domain Bacteria; phylum Bacillota; class Clostridia; order Oscillospirales; family Ruminococcaceae; genus Gemmiger. Next base: position 779 of record NZ_CAKTFU010000014.1, read on the forward strand.
CCGGGGGTCAGGGACAGTGCGGGCAGCGACGCGCGGATGGCCAGGGCGATCTGCTCCGGGGTGGTTTGCAGGGTTTCGGCCAGCTGGGCAACGCCCGGCTCCCGGCCGGTATGCTTTAAGCAGCGCTCGCGTTCGGCGTTGACTTTCAGCCCCAGCTCTTTGAGTGAACGGCTGACCTTGACCGTGCCGCCGTCCCGGAACAGCTTTTTGATCTCGCCCAAAATCACCGGCACGGCGTAGGTGGAAAAGCAGACCCCGCGTGTGGTATCGAAACCGTCCACCGCCTTGACCAGCCCCAGGCAGCCCGCGGCGTACAGTTCTTCGTACTCGATGCCCCTGCTTTTAAAACGCCCGGCGCAGGCATGAACAAGGCCGAGATTCTTCTCGATAAATTCTTCGCGCGGCATGGTTTGGATGGTCTGGGCTGGCATAGGCAGAATCCTCCTTACAAATATGTAAAGGTCATCTGCGGGCGTCCAGCCGCTTGGTGAGGGTCACGCGGGTGCCGCGCCCGGGCCGCGAGGAAACACGCACCTTATCCATAAAGCTTTGCATGACCGCAAAGCCAAGGCCCGCGCGTTCCTCGGGGTCGCCGGTGGTGTACATAGGCTGCATAGCCTTGTCTACATCAGTGATGCCAACGCCGCGATCGGTGACGGTGATGCGCACGACACCACCCTCGTACAGTGCCGCCGTGAGGGTGACGGGGCCGATGCCATCCGGGTAGGCGTGCACGATGCAGTTGGTGACAGCTTCGGACACAGCAGTTTTGAGGTCGGCCAGCTGCGGGACGGTGGGATCGAGCTGCACAAGGAACGCCGCCAGCGCCGCGCGGGCGAAGCCTTCGTTGACGGAACGGCTGGCAAAGGTGATCTTGACCTGATTGAGCATCTTCATGGCAGTTCTCCTTTATGCGTAGGTTATGCGGGCCAGGTCGAGCATGCGACGCACCGCGGGTGGCGGGTTTTGCACGGTAAGGCGGCCGCCCAGCGCCGAGATATGCCGTCCGCGACCCAGGATCAGCCCAACACCGGAGGAATCCATAAACGTAACGCCCGAAAAATCCAGCGTCAGCAATTCCGGCAGGCGGTCGTCCACCTGGGCGTCGATCTCCCGCCGGATGGACTGCGCGGCGTGATGGTCGATCTCGCCGCTTAAATAGGCCGCCAGCGTGCCGCTGCCCGGCACAAAACAAACCTTTGCCATAGTGCTTGCCCCTTTTTCCTTTTGAATGTACGGCGTTTGCCAAAACAAAAAGCCTGTACCATTACAGTACAGGCTTTCGGGTGCATATTTTGTTAAAACAGGGCGGTGGCGCGTTAATTTTCTGCTTCTTTGAGCATCAGCGGGCGGGCTTCGGCCGCCAGATAGAGCGAGCCGCAGACGACCACACCGGCGAGGTTGTTTTCCTCGCAGTAGTCAAGGGCTTTGCGCAGGGCTTCTGGCACACTGGCGGCGGCTTCGGCGTCGAGGTGGAAGCGGGCTTCCTTTTGCAAATCCTCTGCAGAGAGGGCGCGCGGGCAGTCCGGCGTGACGGTGAACACCTTGGCGAAGCAGGGCGCGAGGTCAGACAGCATGTCCTTATAGTCCTTGTCGGCCAGCATGCCCAGCACGCCGACGAGGTTTTCCTCGTACTCGGCTTTGGTCAGGGTTTCGGCCAGGACTTTGGCACCGTCCGGGTTGTGGCAGCCGTCCAGCAAGAGCAGCGGATGGCGGCGCATGACCTCGATGCGGGCGGGCATGTGGGCGTTGTTCAGGCCCTGCTCGATGGCATCGTCGGAGATATCGTAGCCGAACTCGCGCCAGAGGGCGAGGGCGATCTCCACGGCCATGGCGGCATGGTTGGCCTGATGCGCGCCGGGAAATTGCAGGTTGGCCTTGTAGCCGCCGTAGTCGATGCGGTTTTCCAGCCGTTTGCCGCGCAGCAGGCGGATGTCGTCCATCTCGGGCGTGATGATGACAGTGTTCGTCTCGGCCGCAGCGCCGAGGATGGGGCCCATGGCTTCGGCGGGCTGCTCGGGGTAGTTGACGACGGCACAGCCTTCTTTAATAATACCGGCCTTTTCGGCGGCGATCTTGTCCAGCGTGTCGCCGAGGATCTCGGTGTGGTCGTAGCCGATCTTGGTGATGGCGGCAACGAGCTTGTGCGGCACAATGTTGGTGGCATCGCAGCGGCCGCCGAGACCTGTTTCCAGCACGACGAGGTCGCACTTTTCGCGTGCGAACCAGAGCAGTGCCAGCGCAGTGACGGCTTCAAACTGGACGGGGATCTCGCCGCCCTCAAGCTCGATAGCGTCCACGGCGTCGAGCACCTTCTGGGCCAAGCTGGCCAGCGTGCGCGGCGGGATCATCTCGCCGTCGATCTGGAACCGCTCACGGAAATCGACAACATACGGACTGATGGTCAGGCCGGTCTTGTACCCGGCGGCAGTCAGGATCGACGAGGTCATGGCGGCCAGGCTGCCCTTGCCGTTGGTGCCTGCGATGTGGATACATTGCAGTTCTTTTTCGGGGTTGCCCAGGTGGTCCATCAGGTTTTGCATACGGGCCAGGCCGGGTGCCCCCTGCCCCAGACGCGGCAGGGCGTGCAGTGCTTCGATTGCCTGTTGGGTGGTCATGCTTCGTTTTCCTCCTCATCGGGTTCCTCGCCTTTGGCCGCACGGTGGGCGGCGCGGCGGGCCAGACGTTCATGCTCGCGCTGACGCAGGGCTTCCTGCTCGGCGCGCAGCGCTTTGTTTTCACGCTTGACCTGGTAGAATGCCACAGCGGCACGCAGGATCAAGAGAATGATCAGGGCCACAAACAGCCCCGCGATAACACCGGCCATGTCGATCCAGACATCGGTCACAGACGAGGTGCGGTTGGGGATAGAGAGCTGGATGGTCTCGTCCATGAGGGCGGTGCTCATACCAGCCAGCAGCGGCCAACTGACGTGGCGGACAAAACGCCGTGTGTAGACCCGCAGGCAGAGCATCAGCAGGAAACCTTCGAGCATGAACTCGGAGAAATGCGCCAGCTTGCGGATGAGATGTTCAGACAAGGGGCCAAGGCCGAACTTGCCCAAAAAGCCGTTGACCATGGCGGTGACGGCCTGGCTGCGGGCGGACGAGACTTCGCCCGTCTGCATGGAGTTGCGGAAGATAAAGAGGATACAGGCCAGCAGCGCCGCCGTAAAGAGAATGCGGAACGCGACCAGCCATGGGGATGTTTTTTGTTGTTGCATAGTGCTCCTTTTATGTGGGGACTCCTCTTTTGAAGCTCTATTATAGCACCTATGGGGGTTGAGGGCAAGGGGATGCTTTTGCGCTTAGCCCAATACCATCGTCAGCAGCAGGGCGTAGAGCGGCAGGGTCAGGATGCTGGAAAGGGTGGAAAAGACCACCGCACCGGCGGCGAGTTCTTCATCGTGGTGGAACTGGATGGCAAACATCGTGGTGATGGCCGCGCAGGGGCAGGCTTCGAGCAGCAGTACGATGGTGGGCACGGTGCCGTGCAGGCCCAGCAGGGCGAAGATCAGCAGCTCCACCGCCGGGATAGCCAACATGCGCAGGCCCCAGACAAGGAAGAGATTTTTATTTTTCAGCAGCTTTCTCAGGTCACTGGATGCGATCGTCGCGCCGGTGATGATCATGGACAGCGGGGTGTTCATATCGCCGATGGCACCGATGGGGCCGGTGAGGATCTCCGGCAGAGGGATGCGGGCCAGGTAAAGAAACAGACCGACCACAACAGCGATGATACAGGGGCAGGTTGCCACGGCGCGCACCGTCTGCTTGGGGTTGACCTGGCCGGAAACGACCACATAGCCGATAGTCCAGATCAGGATGTTAAAAACCGTGACAAAACCGCTGGCGTAGAGCAGACCCTCGCTGCCGAACAGTGCCTTGATAAGCGGGAAGCCCATGTACCCGGCGTTGGAGAACGCGCAGGCAAACCACAGGATGGCGCGCACGTCCTTTTGCACCTTGATGGTTGCCGCAAATGCCGCTGCCAGGCCCACCAGCAGCACCAGCGCGCCCAGGCCGAACGCCAGCATCAGGTTATGGAAGGTGGCGGGGTCATACTCGACCATATAGCTGTCCAGCACCATGGCCGGGACGACCAGATAGAGCAGCAGATTGGCAAGGATCGATTTTTCTTTGGGTTTGAACACGCCCGCTTTGCAGCAGACTGCACCGGCCAAAATCATAAGCAGCAGTTCTGCCACCTGTTTGGCCGTGATAACAGCAAGTTCCATGGTTGATACTCTCCCTTTTTTGTTGCGGATGGCATACATAATATACTATATATTTTTTAGGGTGCGGTTGTCAATAAAGGATCGGTGTGGTATGCTGGTTTTATAAAATGTGCAGTGGTTTTGCGGGTGGATACGAGCATCCGCCCCTACACGACATCCCAGAGAAAGAGAGACAACCCGGATGAACATTCAGATTTTCGGCACGAACAAAAGTTTTGATACCAAAAAGGCACAGCGGTGGTTTAAGGAGCGGGGCATCAAGTTCCAGATGATCGACCTGAAAGAAAAGGGCATGAGCCGCGGCGAGTTTGATAACGTCTGCCGCGCAGTAGGCGGCTGGGCCAAGCTGGTGGACGAAAATGCCAAAGACAATGACACGCTGGCCCTGCTGCGCTGGCTGGACGAAAGCCAGCAGGCCGACAAGCTGTTTGAAAACCAGCAGTTACTGCGCCAGCCCATTGTACGCAACGGCCGCCAGGCAACCGCCGGGTATTGCCCGGAGGTGTGGGAGAAGTGGGAATAAGCGGGCAAGTTCTATATAAGTAAAAATTTTCTCTCCCTCAGTCGGCTTCGCCGACAGCTCCCTCGCAGAGGGAGCCTTTCGCCAATTTCCTACTTGACATTTCCCGCACTGTGCGGTACATTATAAGGTACAATGCAGTGCGAAAGAGTGCGTGCAGATCAGGGCTTTTTCAGCAAGCCGGGGGTGATGCAAGCCCGGCAAGGCCCGCTGTGTGCTGTCGCTTTCAAGCAGGCGCGGTGAAACTTTACTAGCCGCGCACGGGTTTGCCGCCGTTATTCGGGCAGGCGGGGTGTTTGCCCTGCCGCAAAGCGGCCTTTTACAAGGCAACTTGGGTGGTACCGCGACTTGAATTTTTCAGGCCGTCCCATGATTTTCTCATGGGGCGGCTTTTTCTATTGGTTACACGCCCCGCAATTCTCAAGGAGGTTTACACAAATGCCGAAAGAACTCGCCAAACAGTATGCGCCCCAGGGTACGGAGGACCGCATCTACCAGAACTGGTGCGACAAGGGGTATTTCCATACCCAGATCGACCGCAGCAAAAAACCTTTCACCATCGTAATGCCGCCGCCGAACGTTACCGGCCAGCTGCACATGGGCCACGCCATGGATGAGACCTGGCAGGATATCCTGACCCGCTACAAGCGCATGCAGGGCTATGCCGCCCTGTGGGTGCCCGGCACCGACCACGCTTCCATCGCCACCGAGGCCAAGGTCGTAGCCAAGATGCGCGAAGAAGGCCTGACCAAAGAGATGGTGGGCCGCGACGGCTTCCTGGAGCGTGCCTGGGACTGGAAGAACACCTACGGCAACCGCATTGTCAGCCAGCTGAAAAAGCTGGGCTGCTCCTGTGACTGGCAGCGTGAGCGCTTTACGATGGACGAGGGCTGCTCCAACGCCGTCAAGGAAGTGTTCGTCCGCCTGTACGATCAGGGGCTGATCTACCGCGGCAACCGCATGGTCAACTGGTGCCCGCACTGCAACACGTCCATTTCTGACGCCGAGGTCGAGTACGAGGCCAAGGAGGGCAGCTTCTGGCACCTGCTGTACAAGGTGAAGGAGACCGGCGAGTATCTTGAGCTGGCCACCACCCGCCCCGAGACGATGCTGGGCGATACCGCCGTGGCGATCAACGCCGACGACCCGCGCTATGCCCACCTGCATGGCTGCCATGTCATTCTGCCGCTGCTGGACCGCGAGATCCCCATCGTCTGCGACGAGCACGCCGACATGGAAAAGGGCACCGGCGTTGTGAAGATCACCCCCGCCCACGACCCCAACGACTTTGAGGTCGGCAAGCGCCACGACCTGCCGATGATCCGCGTTCTGACCTATGACGGCCACATGACCGGCGCCGCCGAGAAGGCTGCCGCCGATGCCGAGCGTGCCGCCGGACGCGCTGCCGCCGACGAGCCGGAAGTCCTGGACTGCGGCAAGTACGCCGGCATGACCGCGCTGGAAGCCCGCAAGGCCATGCTGGCCGATCTGGAAGCCTGCGGTGCCCTGAAAGAAACCGAGCCGCTGACCCACGAGGTCGGCACCTGCTACCGCTGCCATTCCGTCATTGAGCCAATGGTTTCCAAGCAGTGGTTCGTCAAGATGGAGCCGCTGGCCAAGCCCGCCATTGAGAGTGTGGAAAAGGGCGAGATCAAGTTTGTGCCCGAGCGCTTTACCAAGAACTACCTCAACTGGATGAAGGGCGGCCGCGATTGGTGCATCAGCCGCCAGCTGTGGTGGGGGCATCAGATCCCCGCCTGGTACTGCGACGACTGCGGCGAGACCGTGGTTGCCAAAAACGCCCCCTGCACCTGCCCCAAATGCGGCGGCAGCAAGCTGACCCAGGACCCCGACACGCTGGACACCTGGTTCAGCAGCGCGCTGTGGCCCTTCTCCACCCTGGGCTGGCCCGACGAAAACGCCGAGGATTACCGCTACTTCTACCCCACCAACACGCTGGTGACCGGCTATGATATCATCGGCTTCTGGGTTTCCCGTATGATTTTCTCCGGCCTTGCCTACACCGGCAAAGCTCCGTTCGACACCGTGCTGATCCACGGCATCGTGCGCGACAGCCAGGGCCGCAAGATGTCCAAATCCCTGGGCAACGGCATTGACCCGCTGGAAGTCATTGAGCAGTACGGCGCGGACGCGCTGCGCCTGATGCTGATCGTCGGCTCCACCGCGGGCAACGATATGCGTTACAGCGACGAAAAAGTGCTGGCAGCCCGCAACTTTGCCAACAAGCTGTGGAACGCTTCCCGCTTTGTGCAGATGAACCTGCCCGAGGATTTCCGGCCCGGCCTGCCCGAGGAAGCCCTGCTGGACATGAGCGACAAGTGGGTGCTGTCTGAGCTGGCCAAAGTCGCCGCCGATGCGTCCGCCAACCTGGACAAGTACGAGCTGGGTCTGGCCGCCGAAAAGATCGAGAACTTCATCTGGGAAGTGTACTGCGACTGGTACATTGAGATCTGCAAGGCCCGCCTGAACAGCGAGGACGCACAGGCTGCCGACACCGCCCGCAAGGTGCTGGTGTATGTGCTGGACAAGGCGCTGAAGCTGCTGCACCCCTTCATGCCCTTTATCACCGAAGAAATTTATCAGGCCCTGCCCGGCAGCGCCGAGACCATCATGACCCAGAAGTGGCCCGGCGACGAGAACATGCCCGTTTGGGCCGACGAATGCGCCGACTTTGAAAAGCTGATGGACTACATCAAGGCAGTCCGCGCGATGCGCGCCGAGATGAACGTCCACCCCGCCAAAAAGACCACGATGGTGATTGAAACCGCCAGCCCCGCCGCCTTTGAAAAGGGCGGTGCCTACCTGGCACGCTTTGCCTTTGCCACCGACGTCACCGTGACCGACAAGTACACCGGCAGCACCGAGGGCATGGTCAACGTGGCCACCCCCGACGCGAAGGGCTTTATCCCGATGATGGAGCTGATCGACCGCGAGAAGGAGCTGGCCCGCCTGAACAAGGAACTGGCCAAGGCCGAAAAAGAGCAGACCATGTTCGAGAATCAACTGAAGAACCCCAAGTTTGTGGAAAAAGCCCCCGCCAAGCTGGTGGAGGAAACCCGCGCCAAGCTGGCTGCCGCCCAGGAAAAGGCCGCCAAAATCCACGAGAGCATCGCCGCATTGGGTTGATTTTGCCGCGTACAACGAATAGCGTAAAGGGAGAGGACGAGAGGTCCTCTCCCCTTTTTATACCCGCACACAAAAAAAGCCCCCGAAACGCAAAGCGTTTCGGGGGCAACTCGTTACAGCACAATATTACGAAATGGATATATAGGGTAAGTAATTACAGGTTGTAATTACTTCTTGCGGTTCTTCTTGCCGGCGGTCTTTTTGGCGGCGGACTTGACAGCCTTGACGGCCTCCTCGACAACGGGCTTGACAGTCTTGACGGTCTCATCGACGACGGGCTTTACGGTCTTGGCAGCCTGCTCGACAACGGGCTTGACAGTCTTGACGGTCTCATCGACGACAGGCTTTACGGTCTTGGCAGCCTGCTCGACAACGGGCTTGGCGGTCTTGACAGTCTCCTCGACGACGGGCTTCACAGTCTTGGCGGCCTGCTCGACAACGGGCTTGGCGGCCTTGACGGTCTCCTCGACGACGGGCTTTACGGTCTTGACGGTCTCCTCAACAGCCTTGGCAGCCTTCTTGGCGGCGGGCTTCTTGGCGGCAGCCTTGACAGCCTTGGTCACTTCCTCGGCAGCGTTTTCGGCAGCGGCGGTCAGCTCGGCCTTGGCCTTGGCGGCGCTGGCCTTGGCGCTGGTCTTGGGCTTGCGGGTAACTTCGTCAATGGTCCAGAACTGGTTGTCGCCGTTGACGTCGGCCCAGATCTGCAGGGCGGTGCCGTTGTCGGCGGTCATACCGGCGTCCAGCAGCTTGCCGGCGAGGTTGGACTTGATCTTGACGCGGCCGTCGTTGGTCGGCTCAACCACCCACAGCTGGCTGCTGGCGGGGGCGCCTTCCCACTGGTGAACGCGGGTGCCGTCGCTGACGCCGCCCATGTTCAGGTCCAGCATCTTGCCGGTGAAACGGTTCTGCAGGCGGTAAACGCCGTCGCCTGCGGCGACAAAGCTCCACTGCTGCCACTCAACGTTGGCGTTGTCCCACAGCTGGATCTTGGCGCCGTTGTCCATGTTGAAGTCAGCGACTTCTACGACCTTGCCGTTGGCGGAACTGATGGTATAGAACTTGCCGTCAGCGATGACGGTCTGGGTCATTTTCTTCTTGGTTGCCATAATGGCTCTCCTCCTTATATAACGGCGGACGGGCACGGGGCACTGTCCGCAGGGTAAACCAACACGATTTTGCGTGTCTACGTGTACTATTATAACCACTTTTTACCAATCCGTCAACTTTTTCGCGTTAATGCGGCATATTACACAAAAAAACCGGGATGGCGTTAATCCATCCCAGTAATTTTGTTTGATTCGATCACGAATTTTCGGCAAAATTCCCCGTGTAGAGGGTGTAATACTTGCCCTTCTGCGCAATCAGTTCGTCGTGGGTGCCGCGCTCAATGATGCGGCCCTGCTCCAGAACCATGATGCAGTCGGAGTTGCGCACCGTGGACAGACGGTGCGCAATGACAAAGGTCGTGCGGCCGTACATCAGGCCGTCCATGCCCTGCTGCACCAGGCGCTCGGTGCGGGTGTCGATGCTGGAGGTCGCCTCGTCCAGAATCAGCACGGGCGGGTCGGCAACGGCGGCGCGGGCAATCGCCAGCAGCTGGCGCTGACCCTGGCTCAGGTTGGTGCCGTCGCCGGTCAGCATCGTGTTGTAGCCCTCGGGCAGGCGGCGGATGAACTCGTCGGCGTTCGCCAGCTTGGCGGCGGCGCGACATTCCTCATCGGTGGCGGTCAGGCGGCCGTAGCGGATATTTTCCAGCACGGTGCCGGTGAACAGGTGGGTGTCCTGCAGCACGATGCCCAGCGAGGCGCGCAGGTCGCTCTTGCGGATGTGGGTAATGTCGATGCCGTCATAGTGGATGGCACCCTTCTGGATATCGTAAAAGCGGTTGATCAGGTTGGTAATGGTCGTCTTGCCCGCGCCCGTGGAGCCGACAAAGGCGATCTTCTGGCCGGGACGGCCGTACAAATTGACGTCGTGCAGTACAATTTTGTCGGGATAGTAGCCGAAGTCCACGTCCTCAAAGACGATGTCGCCCTTCAGCTCGCGGTAGTCGGCGGTGCCGTCGGCATTGACGCGCTTCCACGCCCACAGGTTGGTGCGCTCGTCGGTTTCGGTGACGCTGTCATCGGCCAGACGCTTGGCGTTGACCAGCTTGACCTGCCCTTCATCCACTTCGGGCTTTTCGTCCATCAGGGCAAAGACGCGCTGACCGCCCGCCAACGCCATAATGACGGAGTTGAACTGCATGGAGATCTGGCTGATGGGCATATTCAGGCTGCGGTTGAAGGTCAAAAAGCTCGCCAGCTTGCCCAGCGTCAGCCCGCCGACGCCGCCCAGCGCCAATGCACCGCCGATCATCGCCGCCATCACATAGGACAGGTTGCCCAGCTGGGTGTTGACGGGACCGCCCAGGTTGGAGAAACGGTTGGCCTTGTCGGCGCTTTCAAACAGGGCGTCGTTCAGCTCGTTGAACTGCGCAATGGCTTCGTCCTCGTGGCAGAACACCTTGACGACCTTCTGCCCGTTCATCATTTCCTCAATAAAACCGTTGACGGCGCCGAGGTCGCGCTGCTGCGACACAAAGTATTTGCCGGAGTTGGTGGTCAGGTACTTGGTCGCCAGCAGCATGACGCCGACCATAATCAGCGTCACCAGCGTCAGCAGCGGGCTGAGCATGATCATAGAAACCAACACGCTGACGACCATGATGCTGCTGTTGAACAGCTGCGGGATGCTCTGGCTGATCATCTGGCGCAGGGTGTCGGTATCGTTGGTGTAGATGGACATGATGTCGCCGTGGGCGTTGCGGTCAAAATACTGGATGGGCAGCGTCTGCATGTGGGTGAACAGATCGTCGCGCAGACGCTTCAGCGTGCCCTGGGTGACGTGCGCCATGATGCGCGCCTGCGAGAAGTTGGCGATGATGCCGCAGAGGTAGAACGCGGCGGTGCGTCCGATGGCAGCCGCCAGACCGGAGAAATCGCTGCTTTGCTCTGCCAGCAGGGGCAGAATGTAGTTGTCGATGAGCTTTTGCATAAACAGGGTGCCCTGCACGGTAGCCAGCACGCTGACAACGATGCAAACCATCACCGCGACCATGGCAACGGTGTAGGTTTCACCGACATAGCGCATAATGCGCATAAAAATTTTGCCGGGGTTTTCGACCTTGGGGCGGGGTCCGCGGGCACCGCCGGGGCCGACTTTTACGACTTTTGCTTTCTCTGCCATTATGCCTCGCCTCCTTTTTCGTCAAAGTCGCCGGAGCCTTTGGTCTGGCTGTTGTAAACTTCCTGATAGATCGGGTTGGTGGCCAGCATCTCGGCGGGTGTGCCGAAGCCGCTGACACGGCCGCCGTCCAGCACCAGCACCTTGTCGGCGTTCTCGACACTGGAAATGCGCTGCGCAATGATAAACACCGTCGTGCCGGGGATCTTTTCGGCGAAAGAACGGCGGATCTTGGCGTCGGTGGCGGTATCGACGGCGGAGGTGGAGTCGTCGAGGATCAGAATCTTGGGCTTTTTCAGCAGGGCGCGGGCAATGCACAGGCGCTGCTTCTGACCGCCGGACACGTTCGCGCCGCCCTGGTCGATGTGGGTTTCGTACTTGTCGGGGAAGCGCTCGATAAATTCATCGGCGCAGGCCTGCTTGCAGGCATCCTCCAACTCCTGCTGGGTGGCGTTTTTGTTGCCCCAGCGCAGGTTGTCGGCAATGGTGCCGCTGAACAGCTCATTTTTCTGCAAGACCATGGCCACGCTGTTGCGCAGGGTGTCCAGGTCGTAGCTGCGCACGTCCTCGCCGCCGATGTAAACGTGACCGGCGGTGGTGTCGTACAGGCGGGGCAGCAGCTGCACAAGGCTCGTCTTGGAGCTGCCGGTGCCGCCGATGATGCCCACGGTTTCGCCGGAGCGGATGTTCAGCGAAATATCGCTCAGCACATCGCGGCCGTCCTCCTTATAGCGGAAGCAGACGTGGTCAAAGCGCACCGCGCCGTTCTTGACCTCCGTCAGGGGCTTGTCGCAGTTGGCCAGGGTGCTCTGCTCGGTCAGCACCTCGCTGATGCGGCGCGCGCTGGCGGCGGACATGGTGATCATAACAAAGACCATCGACAGCATCATCAGGCTGGTCAGAATGTTCATGCAGTAGGTCAGCATGGACATCAGCTCGCCGGTGGTGAACTCCGTCGCGCCGGACAGCACGATCATCCGCGCACCCAGCCAGGAAATCAGCAAAATGCAGGTGTAGACGGTCGCCATCATCAGGGGCGCGTTGTAGGACAGGACTTTTTCGGCCTTGAGCAGCAGCTGCTGCACGTTGCCGGAGGCTTTTTTGAACTTTTCGCTCTCAAAATCCTCGCGCACATAGGCCTTGACCACACGGATGGCGGAGACGTTTTCCTGCACGCTCTCGTTCAGGTCGTCGTATTTTTTGAAGGCGGCGGAGAAGTAGCGGCTGGCGCGGGTCATAATGATGACCAGACAAATCCCTAAGAAAATAACGGCAACCAGATAAATTCTGGCAAGCCCCGCGTGGATGGAGAACGCCATACACATGGCAATGATCATGCTGGCGGGGGCGCGGATCGCCATACGCAGGATCATCTGGTAGGCGTTTTGCAGGTTGGTGACGTCGGTGGTCATGCGGGTGACAAGACCGGCGGTGGAAAATTTGTCGATGTTGGCAAAGCTGAAGGTCTGGATGTTTTGGAACATCGAACGGCGCAGGTTGCGGGCATAGCCGGTGGAGGCACGGGCACCCAGCACGCCGCCCATGACGCCGAAGAACAGACCTACGGCAGCGGCCACGATCATCCAGCCGCCGACGCGGTAGATGACAGACAGGTTGCCGGCGGTGACGCCGTCGTCAATGATGGTGGACATCAGCTTGGGCAAGATCATCTCCATGATGACCTCGCCGATCATGCAGACAGGCGTCAGGACGGAAACCAAACGGACGCCTTTTGTCTCTTTGGCAAGTGTGTTCAGCAAGGTTTTATTGCTCCTTTCTTATTTCGGCAGAGGAATCCAGAATGACCTGAGCGTTTCGCAAAAGAATATTCAGCCCGCGGCACATCGTTTCCAGCTCCTGCTGCGAAAGCCCGGCCTGCAGCTCGGTTTCGTAGCGGTCGATGGTATTGTGCACGCGGTCGTGGTAGGCAACGCCCTTGGGGGTCGCCTGCAGCCGCTTGAGGCGGGCGTCCTTTTGCACGGCGCTGCGGGTGATAAGCCCTGCCTGCTCCATGTTTTGCAGCATAGAAGTAACGCTGGAACGTTGGATATGCAGCCATTTTTCGATATCGCGCTGGTAAATGTCGCGATCCTCGCGGTTGGCGGCAACAATGCGTCCCAGCACCATGCCCTGTATGCCGCCCAGTTCCGGCGCGACCTCCGCCGAAACGCGGGCGTCCAGGGCGCGGCGGATGGTGCGGGAAACCTCAGACACCAGTGCGCCGACGTGTTCTTCTTTACAGTCGGGGCAGTCGGGGCAATTGGGCGCGGTGTTTGGTTGGTTAGACGTTGGAAATCACCTGCTTTTCTGTCGATTTTTGTTTTGCGATGTACTGTTCGATTGTGAATTGTTCGTTTTCTAACAGTTCGATTTCGTACAATAAGAGTATATCATTAACCTGTCGAAAGTCAAGCTGTGATTTCTTGCGCAGATTCTTGCAAAAATTGCAGGCGGAAATGAACCCGTACATGTACCGTTGCCGTTAGGTCGCGGGCGGGGCATGCCCCGCCCCTGCCGCACAGCAAAAGCGCCGCCCCTCCGCAGCGCAGAGGGGCGGCGCATACTGAATCAGAAAATCAGAAATCAACCTCAGTGTCGTAGTAGCAGCACTTCAGCAGCTTTTCCATCTCTTCCTGGTTGGGCTGGCGGGGGTTGGAGCCGGTGCAGGCATCGGCGATCGCGTTCTTGGCGATCTCGGGCAGACGCTCCAGGAACACTTCCTCCGGCACAAAGCCCTTCTCGCAGGGGTAGGAGTCGGGGCCGTAGTGGCCGATGCAGTGCGGAATGTTCAGGTCATCGTTCATGCCGCGCAGGTACTTGATCAGCAGCTCGACCTTCTCGTCATCGTTGCTGCCGCCGAGGTGCATCTTGTCGGCAATAACGCCGTAGCGGGCCTTGGCGGTGGGGTCCTTGGCGTTGTAGGCAATGACCTTGGGCAGGTACATAGCGTTGGCGGCGCCGTGGATGATGTGGGCGCCGTAATCGGCAAAGGCAGCGCCGGTCTTGTGCGCCATGCTGTGGACGATGCCCAGCAGCGCGTTGGAGAACGCCATACCGGCCAGGCACTGTGCATTGTGCATAGCATCGCGTTTTTCCATATCGCCGTTGTAGCTGCCGACGAGGTCAGCCTGGATCATCTCAATGGCGTGCAGCGCCAAGGGATCGGTAAAGTCGCAGTTGGCGGTGGAAACATACGCCTCGATCGCGTGGGTCATGGCGTCCATACCGGTGTGGGCGACCAGCTTTTTGGGCATGGTGTGCGCCAGCTCGGGGTCAACGATGGCGACGTCGGGGGTGATCTCAAAGTCCGCGATGGGATACTTGATGCCCTTGTCGTAGTCGGTGATGATGGAGAAGGCGGTCACCTCGGTCGCGGTGCCGGAGGTGGAGGAAATGGCGCAGAAGTGTGCCTTGCGGCGCAGCGGCGGGATGCCGAAAACCTTGCACATTTCTTCAAAGGTAATGTCGGGATACTCGTACTTGATCCACATCGCCTTGGCAGCGTCGATGGGAGAACCGCCGCCGATGGCAACGATCCAGTCCGGCTCAAACTTCAGCATGGCCTCGGCGCCCTTCATGACGGTGGTGACAGAGGGATCCGGCTCGATGCCCTCAAACAGTTCCACTTCCATGCCGGCTTCCTTTAAGTAAGCCTCCACGCGATCCAGGAAGCCGAAACGCTTCATGGAGCCGCCGCCCACGCAGATCATTGCGCGCTTGCCGGGCAGGGTTTTCAGGGCCTCCAGCGCATTGGGGCCGTGGTACAGGTCGCGGGGGAGAGTAAATCTAGCCATAATAATAGCCTCCTCGATACGGTTATGTTGGGGTTTGACAATCTTTTGTCAACCTATTTGTGCTTAGTATACGCCTCTTTTGCATAAAAATCAATGGGCATTGGGGAGAAATTTTGAACACTTTTTCGGCATTTTGCCGATTGACAGCGCATAGCCTTGGCAAAAGGGAGGAATTTGCCATGCGCTTTTTGACCCCGCAGCAAAGCCGCACCATGCGTTTGCGGGCGCGGCTGCTCTGCGCCGTGCTGGCCGTGGTGTGCCTGGGCGGGCTTTTGCTGCGCCTGGCCGTGCTGATGCTGCGCGACCCCGACGGTTACGCCCGCCGCGCCGCCGACCAGCAGCTGCGCGGTGCCACCCTGCCCGCCGCGCGGGGAGAGATATTTTCCGCTGACGGCACACTTTTGGCCTCCGGCGAGACCTGCTGGACCATACGCGCCGCCCCGCGTGAGCTGGACGACGCCCTTGTACAGCCCGCCGCTGCGGCGCTGAGCGAAATTCTGGAGCTGGACTACGCCGACACGCTGCAAAAGCTGAGCGTGCGCACCTCCAACGACTGCCTGCTGGCCCGCCGTGTGGGGCGCGAGGCCGCCGATGCCGTGCGGGACTGGTGCCTTGCGCAGGGGGCGGCGGGTATCCAGATCCGCCAGGACATCAAGCGCGTCTACCCTGAGGGGGATTTTCTGGGCGGGGTGCTGGGCTTTACCGATGTGGACAACGCCGGGCTTTGGGGGCTGGAACTGCGCTACAACGATGTTTTAACAGGCCAAAACGGCCGAATCCTGACCGCCAAGAACGCCTGGGGCTACGATATGCCCACCCACTACCAGACGCTGGTCGAGGCTGTGCCCGGCAGCAGCCTGACGCTGACCATCGACGCCAACATTCAGCACTGGCTGGAAAGCGCGCTGGCCGCCGCCGTGCAGGAGCACCATGTCGCGCAGCGCGGCGTGGGCATTGTGATGGATGTCAACAGCGGCGCGGTGCTGGCCATGTCCTGCCAGCCGGACTACGACCCCAACCGCCCGCGCTACCTTATAAATAGTACCGTGCGGGAGCAGGTCAACGCCCTGCAGGGGGAGGAGCGCAGCGCCGCGCTGCAGGCTGCCCAGCAAGCCCAGTGGCGCAACAAGGCCATCAGCGATTTGTACGAACCGGGCAGCGTGTTCAAGCTGATTACCGCCGCTGCCGCCCTGGACACCGGCTGCTGCCGCCCCACCGACCGCTTTACCTGCGCGGGTAAAATTTCGGTGGCGGGCACACGGTTCCGCTGCGCCAACGGGCATATCCACGGCAGCGAAACCTTTGCCCAAGGGCTGGCGGTAAGCTGCAACCCCTGCTTTATCCAAATCGGCGCGCGGCTGGGCAAAGAGAATTTTTGCCGCTATTTCGAGGCTTTTGGTCTGCGCACCGCCACGGGCATCGACCTGCCGGGCGAAGTGCGCCGCAGCGAATACTACACCGCCGACCGCATGGGGCCTGTGGAGCTGGCGTCCTGCGCCTTTGGGCAGAGCAGCAAGGTCAGCTATTTGCAGATGCTGACCGCCGTCTGCGCCGTGGTCAACGGCGGGCGGCTGATGCAGCCGTATATTGTGCAGCGCATCACCGCGCCGGACGGCAAAACCACCGATACAGCGCCAAAATTGGTGCGTCAGGTGATAAGCGAGGAAACCTCCCGCACCATGTGCGAGCTGATGGCGGGGGTCGTGACGTCCGGCACAGGCAAAAACGCCGCGCTGGCGGGCTACCGCGTGGGCGGCAAAAGCGGCACCAGCCAAAAGCTGGACAGCCAAAACGAGGGTGCACGCATTGCCAGCTTTGTGGCCGTTGCCCCCATTGACGACCCCAAGCTGGCGGTGCTGGTCTGCCTGGACGAACCCCACAGCTGGACAACAAGCGGCGGCGCACTGTCCGCGCCTGTCTGTGCCGAGGTGCTGGAAAAGGCCCTGCCCTATTTAGGCATCGCGCCGCAGTACACCGAGGCCGAGCAGAAAAAGCTGTTTGCCGCCGTGCCGGATCTGGCAGGGCGGGGCCTCGGCTACGCCAAAACCGCCTTGAGCGAGTCGGGCTTTGCTGCTGCCGTGCAGGGCAGCGGCGGCACGGTTCTGCGTCAGTACCCCGCCGACGGCGTCAGTGCCCGCCGGGGCAGCACCGTGACCCTGTACACCGAGGAGGACTGCGACACGGAGGATTGACCCGTTGAAAATTCACCGAAAAAACATACATTTTGGTGCGAAGTATGGTATACTATAATAAATTATCTATGCCTCGGAGGATGCCATGCCGCAGCCGTATGTATTATTTGACAACGTGTGTAAATATTACCAGATGGGTGACACCCGCATTGCCGCGTCGGATCACGTCAGCTTTTCCATTGAAAAGGGCGAGTTCTGCGTCATTTTAGGCCCCTCCGGCGCAGGCAAGACCACCGTGCTGAATATGCTGGGCGGCATGGACACCTGCGACGAGGGCACCATTCTGCTGGACGGCGAGCGCGTGAGCGATTTTGACCAAAAGCGGCTGACCACCTACCGCCGCTACGACGTGGGGTTTGTCTTTCAGTTTTACAACCTTGTGCAAAACCTGACCGCCCGCGAAAACGTGGAGCTGGCCGCCGAGATCTGCCGCGACCCGCTGGACGCCGACACCGTGCTGGAGGAGGTCGGCCTTTCCGAAAGAAAGGGCAATTTCCCCGCGCAGCTTTCGGGCGGCGAGCAGCAGCGCGTATCCATCGCCCGCGCCCTGGCCAAAAACCCCAAAATTCTGCTTTGCGACGAGCCGACGGGTGCGCTGGACTACAAAACCGGCAAGCAGGTGCTGGCACTTTTGCAGGCCACCTGCCGCGAAAAAGGCCGCACGGTCATCGTCATCACCCACAACAGCGCCCTGGCCGCCATGGCCGACCGCGTGATACGCATCAACAGCGGCCGCGTGCTGGACGAGACCGTGAACCCCGACCCCACCCCCGTAGAAAGGATAGAATGGTAAATGCCGCGCACCTACAACAAAAATGTAATACGCACCTTCCGCAGCACGCGCAGCCGGTTTTTTGCCATATTCTCCATTGTCGCCCTGGGCGTGGGCTTTCTGGCCGGTTTGAGCGCGACCCCCGTGGACATGAAGGAATCCATGGAGCGCTACATGGACGACGGCAATTTTTACGATGTGCGGGTGCTTTCCACACTGGGTCTTACCGATGACGATGTGCAGGCCCTGCGGCAGGTGCCCGGCGTGCAGACCGTGCAGCCCGCCTACTCGGCCGATCTGCTGGTGCAGACCGGGGACGACAGCGCCGTGGCGCGCGCCCACAGCCTGCCGCCCGACGGGGACGAGGCCATCAACCAACTGGTGCTGGCCGAGGGACGTCTGCCCCAAAGCCCCGACGAATGTCTGGTGGAGGTGGGCGCCACCGGGCTGAACCCCACCTACTCGGTGGGTACGGTCTTTACCGTGACCGCCGAGAACGAGGATCTGGACAGCAAGCTGAACCGCACCCGGTTTACCGTGGTGGGGCTGGTGCACAACAGCAACTATTTCAGCTATGAGCGCGAGCCTGCCAGCGTGGGCAGCGGTGCGGTGCAGGTGGTGATGTACCTGCAGCCCGAAGCCTTTGCCTATGAGGCCTACACCGAAATTTACCTGACCGCCGCCGGGGCGAAGGAGCAGGACAGCCTGACCGAGCCTTACCGGCAGACCGTGCAAACGGTGATGGACAACATCGCCGCCATACAGGACGATCGCTGTCAGGCCCGCTACGACGGGCTGCTGGCCGATGCCCGCGCCGAGCTGGACGACGCCTGGCAGAAATACTATGAGGCCGAGGCCGACGCCGAAGCCCAGCTGGCCGATGCCGCCGCACAGCTGGAGGACGGCAGAAATCAACTGCAAAGCGGCAAAAACAAGCTGGCCGACGGTCGGCGGCAATACGCCGACGGCAAGACCCAACTGGAAAACGGCACCAACCAGATGTTGGACGGCCAGGCGCAGCTGAACGACGCGCTGGGGCAGTGGTACAAGGCCGACGCCGAGTGGCAGCAGGGCAAGCAGGAATTGGACAGCGGCAAGGCGCAGCTGGACGAAAACGAGCCTGCCTACCGCGACGGTGTGCAGCAGCTGGCCGACGCCCTGGGCACCGATTACGCCACGGTGGACAAGTTTGCCGCCGATTTGGCCGCCTACTGCACCGCGCAGGGCATCGCCCCGCCCGACACGGCGCAGGGTATGCTGGAGCTGCTTGTGACCTACGGCGAGGGGCTGCCCCTGCCGAAAATTTCCGACGAGCAGCTGGGGCAGATCCGCGATGCCGCCGCCGAGCTGCGCACCAAGCTGGACGACATCCCTGCCGACCTGCTGCCCGACGAGCAAAAGCCCCTGTTGGAGGAGGCCAAGGTTCTGGTGCAGGCACTGGCCGACGCCGAGACCTCCGACGAAATGTGGGACGCCCTGCAAAATGCTTACACCTGGCTGCAGGACCACCGCGACCTGCTGCCCGACGAGGTGTACGAGGCCCTGAACGCCTTGATTTTAAGCGTTTTGCAAAAAGAGGAACTGAACGAGCTGGCTGCCGCCCTGGCGGGCATGGTAAAGTTCAAGCAGGCGCAGCAGCAGTACGAGGCCGGTTTGCAGCAGCTGACCGACGCCCGCACCCAACTGGACGATGCCTACGCGCTTTTGCAGGAGAAAATGGTCGAGCTGGGCGTGGCACAGGGGCAACTGCTGGACGCCCAAGGCCGACTGGACGCCGCCTGGCGGGATATCCTGAACGGGCAGCGGGAAATTGATGAAAACGAGAAAAAGCTGACCGACGCCGAGGCGGAATACGCCAAAGCCAAGGCCGAGGCCGAGCAGAAACTGGCCGACGCCCGCGCCGAGATCGAGGACGGCGAGGCCAAGCTGAACGACCTGGAAAAGCCCGAATGGTACGTCTGGGACCGCAGCAAAAACACGAGCTTTGGGTCTTTTAAGGCCAACGTGGACAAGCTGACCGCCATCACGACGGTGTTCCCCGTGTTCTTCTTCCTGGTGGCGGCGCTGGTGGTCTCGACCACGATGACCCGCATGGTCGAGGAGGAACGCCTGCAGATCGGCACGCTGAAAGCCCTGGGCTATGCCCGCGGCACCATTATGCAGAAATACCTGTGGTACGCCTTCGGCGCATCGGCGCTGGGCGCGGTCGTGGGGCTGGCTGTGGGGTTCCGGGTGTTCCCCACCATCATCTGGTCGGGGTATTCCATGATGTACTATATGCCCGAGATCGCCACGCCGTGGCGGCTGCAGCAGGCAGTTTTTGCCGGTGCCTCGCTGATTGGGCTTTCCTTGGGTGTCACAGCCCTGGCCTGCCGCGCCTCCCTGGCGGAGATGCCCGCCGCCCTGATGCTGCCCCGCGCCCCCAAGGCCGGCAAGCGCATTTTGCTGGAGCGCATCACCCCGCTTTGGCGGCGGCTGCCCTTCACCTGGAAGGTGACCTGCCGCAACCTGCTGCGCTACAAAAAGCGCTTCTGGATGACCGTCATCGGCGTGGCGGGCTGCACGGCGCTGCTGGTGGCGGGTTTCGGCTTGTCAGACTCGCTGAACGGTATCATCACCAAGCAGTTTGACAATGTGTCGCACTACGACCTGATGACCGTTGTCTCCAAGGAGCAGGCCGTGCGCGAGGGGGCGGTTTACGACTATCTGTTTGAGGACAGCAAGACCTTTCCCCTTTCGATGGCGGCGGCGGTGCAGTCCACCCACTGTGACAGCGCCGACGGCGAGATGGAGCTGTACCTGATGGTGCCGCAGGATCTTGCGCGGTTTGCGCAGCTGATGGACCTGCACGAGCGCATCGGCGGCGAGCCGACCCCGCTGACCGACGACGGCATTGTGCTGACCGAAAAGCTGGCCAAAACGCTGGGCGCTGCCGCCGGGGACACGGTAACGCTGAAAAACGCCGACGGCGACGCCGCCGAATTTACCGTGACAGGCGTCTGCGAGCACTACATAAGCAACTACGCCTACATTACGCCCGCCGTGTACACCGCCGCCTTCGGCAAGGCACCGACGTACAATGCGGTTCTGAGCACGCTCACCGACGAATCGGCCGAAAACCGCGCCGCGATCTCGGAAAAACTGCTGGATATAGACACGGTGGTCAGCCTGACCTTTACGCAGGACGCCGTCAAGCAGGTGCTGAACATGCTCAACTCCATTGACGCCGTAGTCGTGCTGATCATCGTCTGCGCCGCCATGCTGGCGTTTGTGGTGCTGTACAACCTGTCCAACATCAACATTGCCGAGCGCGTCAAGGAAATTGCCACCATCAAGGTGCTGGGTTTCTATGACCGCGAGGTGTACAGCTACGTCAACCGCGAAAGCACGGCGCTGGCCTGCATCGGCACGGCGTTGGGGCTTGCGCTGGGCAAGGCGCTGCACGCCTTTATCATTACCACCGTGGAGGTGGATTCGGTCATGTTCGGGCGCGATATTGCCCCCCAAAGCTACCTGTACGCCGTGGCGCTGACGCTGGTTTTCAGCACGGCGGTCAACCTGGTCATGGGGCGCAAGCTGAAAGCCATCTCGATGGTCGAAAGCATGAAGGCGCCCGAATAGCCCTTGCAAAGTGCGCAATATATTTGCGGTCGGATTTTTATCGTTTTTTATAAAAATTGCGGTTCTATCGCCATTTATGGGCATAGGGCCGCAATTTTTGCACCCTTGAAAAGTGCTGGGCCCTGCGGTATAATAAAGATACTTTGCGCAGATATTGTGCAGTTTCGTTATTGCAAATAACAAAGGAGTATGTCATGCAGACCCAAGCACCCCTGTTTACCCGCCGCAAGCTGGCCACGCTGATCTGGCCGCTGTTTTTGGAACAGATTTTAAGTGTCACCATGGGCATGGCCGACACGCTGATGGTTTCCGGCGTGGGCGAGGCTGCCGTTTCCAGCGTGTCGCTGGTGGACAGCCTGAATATTTTGATCATTCAAATCGTTTCGGCGCTGGCCAGCGGCGGTGCCGTGATCGCCAGCCAGTATATGGGCCGCCGCGATGAGGAAAACGCCCGCCACAGCGCCGCCCAGCTGTACTGTGTGCTGGGCATCAGCACCGTTACGCTGACGGTCATCTGCTTAGCGCTGTCCCGCCCGCTGCTGCGGCTGGTGTTCGGCAGCATTGACGATGACGTCATGGCATTTGCCCAGCAGTACCTCATCATCACGGCGCTGTCCTACCCGTTCATCGGCTTTTACAACGGCGGCGCGGCGTTGTTCCGCGCGCAGGGCAACAGCCGCATCAGTATGCTGGCCAGCCTTGTCATGAACATCTTTAACATTGCAGGCAACGCCATCCTGATCTACGGCTTTAAGATGGGCGTCATGGGTGCGGCGCTGGCCACGCTGTTGGGCCGCATTATCGCCGCTGTCTGGCTGATGCTGCAAAACCAGAGCATCTCCAACCCGCTGCGCGTGCACTCCTGGCAGGAGCTGCGCCCGCATAAGGAAACGATCCTGCGCATTTTGGGCATCGGCATCCCCACCGGGCTGGAAAACGGCATGTTCCAGATCGGCAAGCTCTGTGTCAGCAGCCTGACCTCCACCCTGGGCACCAGCGCCATTGCGGCCAACGCGGTGGCAAACTCGGTTTCCACCCTGGCGAATATTCCCGGCAACACCATCAGCCTGGCCATGATCCCCGTCGTGGGGCAGTGCCTGGGCGCGGGCGAGAAAAAGCAGGGCAAGCGCTATTCCCTGCTGCTGGTCGGCACGGCCATGACGGGGCTGGCCATCACGAACGTTGTCATGTTTGCGGTCATCCCCTACCTGACGGGCTGGTTCAGCCTGTCGGCCGAGGCCGCCGCCATGTGCGTCACGGTGGTGCGGTGGTTCAACGTGTTCAGCGTGTTTTTCTGGGCCAGCAGCTTTACGCTGCCCAACGCCCTGCGCAGCGGCGGCGACGCCAAGTACACCATGACGGTCAGCATCGTCAGCATGTGGCTGTTCCGCGTGATTTTGAGCTACATTTTTGTGCTGAAATTCCACATGGGCCTGACCGGCGTCTGGTTTGGCATGTTTATTGACTGGATCTGCCGCAGCGCATGCTTCTGGCTGCGTTTCCTGAGCGGGAAATGGACAGAGCATCGCGTTATTTGACGATTCCGATACATTTCTGTGTCCGCCTGTGCGGGCACATTTTTTGTATAAGGGCAATATCGCATAATTCTAAGTGCCGATACGGCGAGCGAGGTGCGGCAGATGCTAAGCCAAAAGCGCAGATAATACTTTGTGTATTATCGAGCATTTTGGCAACGCAGATGCCGTGCCGCAGCCGCTGGAGCGGTGCTTAAGCCGTAAGGCGGGAATTGTGCGGTGTTGCCTAAGGGCACGGGCGGCGGCATTGTGTTTGACGGCAGGCGGGTTCCTGTGGTATACTGTGGTATACGATTGTAATAATCTTGTCATTTTTGCAAAGGACGTTGCCGACCATGAAAAAATACATCGCGGTCATGCTGGCGTTTCTGCTGGCCGTCTGCCTGCTTTGCCCCGCAGCGGCATCGGCGGACGCAACGCAAACTACCCTGACCGAGCAGAAAAAGCAGGCGCAGCAGGAATATGAGGACGCCAAAAAGCAGCTGGCTGCCCTGCAAAGCCAGACCAGCGCCACCAAGGGGCAAATCGGGCAGCTGGAAGGCCAAATTGCGGAGATCACCGCGCAGATCGAGGCCGTGACCGCCGCCAAGCAGGAGGCGCAGCAGCTTGTGGCCGAGCGCCGCAACGCCGAGGCCGCCGCCGTGGATGCGCTGAACCAAAAACAGGCCGAGTACGACGCCAGCCTGGCCTTGTGCAAAAACCAGATGGGCGCCATGCAGATGCTGGACAACGGCGGCGCACTGGCCTACATGGCACAGGCCAAAAGCCTGTACGAGATTTTGACCTTCAGCGAAACTTTGCGCCAGATGAGCGCCCAGAACAGCGCCACGCTGACCCGCCTGAACGACGAAGCCGAGGCGCTGGAGCTGGCACGTCAGGCCGCCGAGGCCGCCACTGCCGAGGCCGAGGCCGCCGAAACCGCCCTGGCCGAGCAGGAGGCGCAGCTCAATGCGTCCGAGGCACAGCTGGAAAGTGCGCTGCAGCAGGCAAACTCTGCCCTGTCAGCCCAACAGGCCGCGCAGGAGGCACAGAACCTGGTCACCAAGGCCGCCCAGGCCGCCTACTACAAGGCCATTGCCGAGCTGGACGCCTACAACCGCGCCCAGGGCGACAAGTACGGCGCCAACCTGAAATTTACCAGCCTGGATTTCGGCAATCCGCTGCCCGGACACTACACCATCACCAACACCTTTTCCAGCCCCGACCCGTGGGGCAAGCCCCACAACGGCACCGACTTTGCCGCCGGCAGGGGCACGCCCATCTACGCGGCGGCGGACGGCATCGTCAGCGTGGCGCGCGCCCATTCCAGCTACGGCAACTATGTCATGGTCACCCATGGCCGCGCCGATGACGGCAACCTGTACGAAACGCTGTACGCCCACATGAGCAGCTACGTTGTCTCGGCGGGCACCCCCGTGGCCAAGGGCGATCTGCTGGGCTATGTGGGCAACACCGGCAGCGTCTGGGGTGCGGGCGGCGGCTACCACCTGCACCTGGAGATCCGCATCAACAACGCCCGCGCCAACTCACTGAACTACATTCCGCATTGAGGCTTTTCTATGACATCCACTGCAGCCAAAAAATCCCGCGCTGCCCGTCGGCTTACCTTAGGGCAGCTTTTGTATGATATCGGCTTTCAGGTCGAGTATCATCTCGTCCGTTTGCACCGCAGCCTGACCGCTGCGCTGCACTACACCGCCGACTCGCTGGAAAACCTTTTGCTGGTCGTGCTGCGCCCGCTGGTGCAGGGGCTGATCGGTCTGCGCCTGAGCCTGACCTCCCCCCTGCGTCTGCTGCGGCTGGTGATCCTGACCGCCCTGACCCTGCTGTTTGCCTTTTTTGTGCGCATAGTGCTGACACTGCCTTTTGTCCTGCAAGTCACCGTCGGCGGGCAGGAGGTCGGCCTTGTAGCCAGCGAGCAGGAATTTGATGCCGCCCACAGCGACGTGCTGGCCCGTGTCAAGGCGGCGCGCGCACTGCTGCAGGCGGCGGGTCAGCCCACGCCCGAATGGGACATTGAGCCGGGCTTTACGCTGACCATCGCCCCGCCAGGCAGCCGCGTCATGACCGAAAAGGAGATCACCGACGCCATTCTGACCGCGGGCGGCGGCGAGATCACCCAGGCCACCGCCGTCTATGTGGACGACGAGTTGCTTTACGTCACCACCGAGGGCGACCATCTGCGCAGTTATCTGGACAACATCAAGTCCGCCTGGCGTGTGCCCGACGGCGGCACCGTGGGCTTTGTACATAACCTGCAGCTGGTGGACGGCATCTACCTGACCGCCTCGGTTTCCGGCTACAAGGAGGTGCTGGCGGGGCTTTCGGCCGCCGCAGACACCCTGCAGACCAAGGTCGTGACCCGCGACACCTACACCCAGCCCATCGCCTACGAGACACAGGCCGTGCCCGATGACAACCTGTCCTTTGGGCAGCAGGTCGTCGTGCAGGAGGGGCAGCCCGGCTATCAGTACGTCACCTACGAGACGACGACCGTCAACGGCGAGACCACCGACATGCAGATCGTGGGCATTGCGCCCATCAGCAGCCCCATAACGGAAATCATCCACGAGGGCACCCGCCTGGAAAACGGCATGATCGGCAAGCTGGGCACCGGCACCTTTATCTGGCCCGTGCCCAACTACCGCCATATCAGCCGCTGGGCCAACCTGAACCGCGGCAGCCGCGGCTACCACCAAGGCGTGGACATTGCCGCCCCCTCCGGCACGCCAATTTATGCCTCCGACGCGGGCACCGTCATTACGGCCGAGTACCACCACCACCCCCAGAGCTGGGGCAACTATGTGGTCATTGACCATGGCAACGGCTACAAGACGCTGTATGCGCACATGACCAACTATGTTGTGCAAAAGGGCGACACCGTCGAGCAGGGGCAGCTGATCGGCTATGTGGGCAGCACGGGGTATTCCTTCGGCAGCCACTGCCACTTTGAGATGTACCGCGACGGCACGCTGTTCAGCGCGAAGGAGGTTTTCCCCGACATGCCGACGTGGAACCCCAATTTTACAAAATAACGGTGTTTTTTGCGTTTACAGGCGGCTGCCCTTAGGGCAGCCGCTTTTGGTTTGTAAAAAACCTTTTACGGGCAAAACCGCACGGAACACATATATACATTCCCCAGCTTGTAGAAAAAGTCTGTTTCCGGAAGATTTGTAGGGATGGGTCTATCTCCGCGCTAAGAGCCGCCGCTGTGCGGCGGTTGCGCTCCGAAACGCGCCTGCGGGCGCAGTGACCCATCCGCACATCTGGCCGCGCGCAGCGCATAAAATCGCGCCGAATGGCGCGCGGTTTTCTCGTTACGTCGTGCTTTTGGCAAGGCAGCACGGAACGGTCAAGACCGTTCCCTACAAGTCTACCGAAAGTTTGCAATATTCCCATTGAGTTTGTGAAAAAACTTTTCTCCCCTTGACAAGCGGTTTCCCTTATGCTATAGTATCTTTGTTAGTTATGACTAACCTATCCAACTTCCTCCGTTTTCCATAAGCCGCCCTGCACGAGTGCCTCCTGTGCCGGGCGGTTTTATGGAATCGTAGGTTAGCATATGCTAACCATCGGCGCATTTTTCTTTGCCCGACAACACACACTATACCATCTACCAAAGGAGTTTCTTATGAAAAAAATCGCTGTTATTTATTGGAGCGGCACCGGCAACACCGAGGCCATGGCAGATCTGGTTGCCGCCGCTGCCGCCGACGCAGGGGCTGCGGCAGATAAATTCACCGCTGCCGAGTTTAATGTTTCCTCTGCCGCCGATTACACCGGCTTTGCGCTGGGCTGCCCCGCCATGGGTGCCGAGCAGCTGGAAGAAACCGAGTTCGAGCCGATGTATCAGGAGCTGCGCAGCGCCCTGAGCGGCAAGCCCTTGGGGCTGTTCGGTTCCTACGGCTGGGGCGACGGCGAGTGGATCCGCATTTGGGCAGAGGACGCTGAGAGCGCCGGGGCGCGTCTGGTGGTTGAGCCTGTCATGGCGAACGGCTCCCCCGATGGCGATGCCGAAGCCGCCTGCGCTGCCCTTGGCACCGCACTGGCTAACGCCTGACCCTGCCTATTTATCATCCCTTTATCTCTGATCTATGATTGTACAGGCGGCTGCCGCAAAGGCAGCCGCTTTTTTTGCGCTGCCCTCTTGACAACTGTGTATACTGTGTATATACTGTATATATCGAATGTGTACAGTTCGAGCCTAAGGAGTCATTTTTATGGAAATTTATCTGTCCAACGCAGGGCAGGAGCCGATCTACGCGCAGATCACCCGGCAAATCAAGCAGCAGATTTTGTCCGGGCAGCTGCGCGCGGGGGAGCCGCTGCCCAGCATCCGGCTGCTTGCCAAGGAGCTGCGCATCAGCGTCATCACGACCAAGCGCGCCTATGAGGAGCTGGAGGCTGACGGGTTCATTGTGACGCAGGCGGGGCGCGGCAGCTTTGTGGCTGCCCAAAACCCCGCCCTGCTGCGCGAGGAACATCTGAAAAAAATGGAAAGCTGCCTGCAAAACGCCGTGGACGCGGCGCGGCTGGGCGGTATTTCCTGCGAGGAAGCGTGCGAAACGCTTCGCCTTTTGTGGGAGGGTTGAGTTATGCCGGATACTGCTAAGCTGCAGGGCATAGAAAAACACTATACATCGTTTACTTTGGGTCCCGTGGACTGGGAGCTGCCCGCCGGGATGATCGTGGGGCTGGTGGGCGAGAACGGCGCGGGCAAGACCACCCTGCTGAAAATGCTGTGCGGCGCGCTGCGCCCCGATGCCGGGCAAATCGCCCTGTGGGACACTTCCCCCGCCGACGCGGCGGCGCGGGCGCGCATCGGCGCCGTGTTTGAGGACGCCTTTTTCCCCGACTGCTTCACCGCCGGGCAGGTGGGCAAATGTCTGCGCGGCGTGTTCGGCGCACGCTGGAGCGACGAAAAATTCAACGCCTACCTGCACAATTTTTCCCTTGACGGCAGCAAGCCCATCAAGGAATACAGCCGTGGTATGCGGATGAAACTGAGCCTTGCGGCGGCGCTGGCGCACGACCCCGAGCTGCTGGTGCTGGACGAGGCAACCTCCGGGCTGGACCCCGTGGTGCGCGGCCAGCTGCTGGACCTGCTGCTGGATTACATTCAGGACGAGCGCCGCACCGTGCTGCTGAGCAGCCACATCACCACGGATTTGGAGCAGATCGCCGACCGCATCGCCTACCTGCACCGCGGCAGGCTGCTGTTCTGTGAGGACAAGGACGAGTTGCTGCAGCAGTACGGTCTGCTGCGCTGCGCCCAAGGTGACTTAGCGCGCCTGCCGGCAGGCTGCGCCGTATACACAAAGCAGGGGGCTTACGGCTGCGAAACGCTGGTCAAGAGCCGCGCCGCCGCACACGCCGCCCTGCCGGACGCCGTCTGCGACCCCGCCGGAATTGACGATATTATGCGCTTTACCAGTGGGAGGGACGACCAATGAGGGGCTTGCTTTATAAAGATTTTCAGCTTTTGCACAACAGCTACAGCCGCAATATTCTGACGATTCTGCTGCTGTACGCAGCCATCATTCTTCTTACACGGCAGATTTTTGTCGCCTACGCGCTGGTTTTTCTGGCGGGGGTGTACGTTTCGTCAACCATCAGCTTTGACGAGCAGGCACAGTGGGACAGCTACGCCCGCACGCTGCCGGTTTCGGCAGAGCAGATTGTGGCGACCAAGTACCTGCTGAACCTTGTGTTTATGCTGGCGGCGGCGGTGTGCGCCCTGCTGCTGGCGGCGCTGCTGCCGCTGAGCGCCGATTTTGCATGGGATGCCGCTGCCGTTCCCCTGCCGGAGCAGCTTTCCTGCATTTGGGGCAGTGGCACGGTGTCGCTGCTGGCCAGCAGCCTTACCATGCCCATCTCCTACAAATTCGGCGGGGCGCGGGCGCGCAGCTTTGTGGGTACGGCGTTTCTTGCTTTGTTTGTTCTGGCATTTCTGCTGATGCGATGCCTGCCCGCGGGCTTTATGCACGACACCGTCGCTGCGCTGAATGCCGTCAGCGAGCAGCAGGTCTGGCTTTGGGTGGTGCTGATTTTTGCCGCCGTGCTGGCGCTGTATGCGGCAAGCTACGCCGTGTGTGTGCGCATTTACAAAAATAACGCGCGGTAAGGAAAAATCCCGCGAGAATGTGCGGTTTTGCGCTTGACAAAGTCCCCGGTATTTGCTATAATTAGTTGCTGTGCTGAACGGCACAGTTTATCCTTGCCTTTCTCTTGCAGAAAGGCCATACGTCCAAAAGGAGGTGCACAGAATATGGCTAAGTACGAAACCATGATGGTTACCACCGCTGCTGTCGACGAGGAAGCTGCTACTGCTCTCGTGAACAAGTTCAAGAACCTGATCGCAGCAAACGGTACGATTGATTCTGTTGATGATTGGGGCAAGAAGCGTCTTGCTTATCCCATCAACGATGAGACCGAGGGTGTGTACACGGTGATCCGCTTTACCAGCAACCCCGATTTCCCGGCTGAGCTGGATCGTGTTTTCAAGATCACTGAAGGCGTTCTTCGCAGCATGACCATTGCTGTTGAGGAGTAAGGAGTAACAAAATGCTGAATGTTGTTGCTATTGTGGGCCGCCTTGGCGCGGACCCCCAGCTGCGTCAGACCACTACCGGCAAGAGCGTCGCTTCTATGCGCATCGCCTGTGACCGCGGACGTCGTGATGCCAACGGCCAGAGCGTGGCCGACTGGTTCGACGTCGTGGCGTGGAATCAGACCGCTGAATTTGTCTGCAAGTATTTCCAGAAAGGCTCCATGATCGCCGTTGACGGCCGTCTGCAGAGCCGTTCCTACCAGGACAAGAGTGGAAATAACCGCACTGCGATTGAAATCGTAGCCAACAACGTCAATTTTGTCGGTCCCAAATCCATGAACGCCGCACCGATGGGTGATGCCGGTTACGGCGCACCCATGGCAGAGCCCGCTGCCCGTCCCGCCATGCAGCAGCCGTCCGCCGCCAGCTATTCTGCCGGCAGCAATGACGACTTTGCGTTGATCGAGGACGAAGGCGACCTGCCCTTCTGACTTAAAAAATCAAACGTACAACTCTAAAAGGAGGTTACCACAATGGCTATGGATCGTTCTTCCCGTCCGATGCATCGCGGCCGCAAGAAGGTTTGCAGCTTCTGCGTTGATCGCGTTGAGCATATCGACTACAAGGATCTGCCCCGTCTGCGTAAATACGTCAGCGAGCGCGCTAAGATCATTCCCCGCCGTGTGACCGGTACCTGCGCTTTCCATCAGCGTGAGCTGACGGTTGCCATCAAGCGTGCCCGTTATATGGCTCTGATGCCCTACGTCAGCGACTAATTCGCACGTTGCATCAAAAAATGCTCAAAAAAAGGAAGTTGTCCGCAAGGACAACTTCCTTTTTTGTTGTATTTGTTCGGCGCGGCAGCTGCTTTATTCCGACGCCGATTCCGACGCAGACTCTGTCTCCTGCGTGGATTCGGTGCTTTCGCTTTCCGGCGCGGCAGCGGCGGAGGCCACCAGCGAATCATCGCGTTCGCCCGCAATGCTGACAATGACCACGACCTTGCCCGCGTTGAACCGTGTACCTACCTTGACGTCGGTGTCGGCCACGCAGCCCGCGGCCATAGTGCCGTCGTTTTCCACAATGGTCATCTTGTATTGAATGTCCAGCGCGTCCAGCTTTTTGCAGGCGTTGGCCTGGGTATAGCCGATGATGTCCGGCATTTCCACCAGGTTGGGGCCTTTGCTGACGACGATTTGCAGAATCTGGTTGGATTCGGTTTTCAGCGTGCCCGCCAGCGGGTCCTGGCTGATGATAACACCCGCCGCCACATCGGAGGAGTTCTGCTCGGTCAGGACAATGCGATAGCCCGTGTACAGGTCGCTGTCCTTGACCTCGTCGGCGTAATTTTTGCCCACAAGGTTCGGCACGGTCTGAATCTCGCCGCTGTCGTCGCTGTTCTGCGATACTGCGGGCGGCGGGGTGGTCACCGGTGTGGGGGCATCGTCGCGGCGGCGTGCAAAGCTCCACACCAGCAAAATCGTCAGCACCGCAATGACCACCAGCGACACCGCCATAATTTTGCGGGTGCTGATCTGGTTTTCGCCGCGCTCAAACATGGCGTTGGCCACGTTGGGGTCGGTCAGGGCGCTCATCAGCTCCGGCACGGTCTGCATACGGCGGGCGGGGTCCAGCCGCAGCGCACAGCCCAGCACCTGCGAAAACCAGGTCGGCACGCCCGCCTCCAGGCTGTGGGCGGATTCCAGACTGTCGCGCACCTTGCGCTGGGGCGCAGCCACAGGGGTCTGCCCCGTGACCATCTTGTAGCAGACGGCGCCCAGCGCGTACACATCGGTGTACCGCCCGCTGAACTCTGCCGCCGAATACTGCTCCGGCGCGGCATAGCCGGGGTAGAGCTGTGTTTTCAGCTCGCTCTCCCCCGTGCGCAGCGCCAGCGTACCGTAGCCCGTCAGGCGGGCGGCACCGTCGATGGGCAGCAGGATGTTGTCCGGGCAGATGCCGCGGTGGATCAGCCCCGATGTGTGCAGCAGTGCCACGCCCTCCATGACCGGCTGCAGCAGGGTGCGGGCCTCGGCGGGGGTCAGTGTGCGGCTGCGCAGGGTCAGGTAGTGGGTCAGCGTCATGCCTTTTTCGGTTTCCTCCACGGCGTAGACGGTGTTGTTTTCCTCCCAGACGTCCAAAATGGTGGAAAGTCCCGTGGCCGGGGTCAGCTCGTGCAGGTCATCATACAGGTCCTTGAAGTCCATGCGGCTGGTCTTGAACAGCACTTCCCTGCCCTCCTTGGGCATCAGCGCGCCTTCGGGGCTGCGGCCGTTGCACAGGGTCACGGGGAAATATTCCTTGATCAGGACAAAGCGCTTTTCCTCGTTGAGCACCGCGCGATAGGTCAGGCCGTCACCGTCGGCGCTGATATAGCTGCCCACCGTGTATTTGCCGCCCACCAGCTGCGTACCCAGCGGCAGCGCGCCCTCGGGGTTTTTGTTTTCCAGCGAACGGTCACAGTGGGGGCAGGTTCCGTGGAAGCCGCCCGGCAGCACCCGCAGGCAGTGGGGACAGAGATTTTGGGGCATGGCGAAACACTCCTTTGGCCTTGTAGGATAACAAAAAAGAGAAGATATTTCCACAAAAGAGATGCTACGGGTACTCTTTTCTGTTCTATCTTCTCTTGCATGTATAACGCAGCTGCGTGAAAATCAGCGGTCGAGGTCTTCCTCGTTCTCCAGGGTATGCCAAGCGTTCTGCACGTCGTCGTCGTCGTCCAGAGCGTCCAGCAGCTTGCCCATCTGCACCAGCTGATCGGGGTCGGTCAGGGTGGTGGTAGTGCTGGGAACCTGTGCAACGTCGGCAGAAATAAAGGTGTAGCCCTTGGCTTCCAGCGCGTTGCAGACATCGGTGAAGGCGTCGGGAGAGGTGGTGACCTCAGCGGCATCCTCGCCGGCATCAAAGTCATCGGCACCGGCGTCCAGCGCGTCCATCATCAGCTCATCGGGGTCCTTGTCCTCAAGGTCCACGACGATCACGCCCTTCTGGGTGAACATAAAGCCGACACAGCCCATCTGGCCCAGGTTGCCGCCGAACTTGTCAAAGTAGTGGCGCATATTGGCCGCAGTACGGTTGCGGTTGTCGGTCAGGGTCTCGACCATGACGGCCACGCCGCCGGGGCCGTAACCCTCGTAGGTAATGGCTTCGTACTCGGTCTTGTCGCCGCCCTCGGCGCGCTTGATGATGCGCTGAATGTTGTCGTTCGGCACACTGTTGGCCTTAGCCTTGGCGATCAGGGCTGCCAGCTTGGAGTTGGCGGCGGGGTTGGCACCGCCCTCCTTAACGGCAACGGCGATCTCGCGGCCGATCTTGGTAAAGACCTTGGCGCGGGCGCCGTCGGTTTTTTCTTTTTTACGCTTGATATTATTCCATTTGCTATGTCCGGACATTGGAAAAATCCCCCTAGTTTGTATTCCACCGACCCGCCGTGGGCAGGCCGACAATTTCCAGTAAACTATTATACCACACTTCAGCGTAGTTTTCAAGCCCTTTATTGCAGGTTGCGCAGCCCCTTGGGGTAGTGGTTTTTGACCCTGCCCCCGCTGACCTTGCCGCAGCCCACAGGGTAGCCGTCCACCAGCACGGCGCACCAACCGTTTTGGGCGGTGGCGGCGTCGATTTCCTCGCCCCGCAGCCAAGCAGCGGTGCGCGGGTCGGCAAGGGTGAGCCGCTCGGTGTTGGCGCAGCGGCTGCCGTAGGCCATAAACAGCGCGTGTTCGGGCTGAAAGCGCTTTTTCAGCACGCTGCCCAGCGGCACACCGCATCGCAGCAGGTGCAGCTTGGCGGTGTTGAGCGCCGCCGCGTCTGCCGGGGGCAGGATCAGCCTGTCCCCTGCCGCGGTCAGCGGGGCATCCGCCAAAAACGGAAAGTATTCCTTGGCGAACGCCAGCCATTCGGCGCTCGGCTTTGCCGACTTGGCGGGTTTTACGCGCGGCGCATCGGCGCTCGGGGCATCGGCAGATTTTTGCAGCTTTGCCATAAAATGTCCCTCGCCCCCGTCGGCGGGCCAGATGCGGCGGCAGCGCCCGGCGGCAAAGCCTGCCGGGGCGCGGTTGGCCTCACCGGGGCGGCCAAAACCGCAATCCGAGAGGTCGCACAGGGCAAATTCCGGGTGGCGGACTAAGAAATTTGCGATCTGCCCCTCGTCCTCCTGCGGGGCGAAGGTGCAGGTTGAAAACACCAGCACCCCGCCCGGTGCCAGCAGCGCGGCTGCGTTTTCCAGAATTTCCGCGCCCAGCGCCGCGCAGTGCTCGACCAGGGCGTTGTTGTGCTGCCCGGCGGCGGCAGGCTCCTTGCGGAACATCCCCTCCCCCGAACAGGGCGCGTCCACCAGCACGCGGTCGAACTGCCCCGGCATGGCGGCTGCCAGCCGGGCGGTGTCCTCGTTGGTGATGACGGCGTTGGCCACGCCCATGCGCTCGAGATTCTGGCGCAGAATTTCGGCGCGGGGGGCGGCGTATTCGTTGGCCAGCAGCACCCCCTGCCCCTGCAAGGCGGCGGCGAGCTGGCTGGTTTTGCCCCCCGGTGCGGCGCAGAGGTCGGCCACCCGCATACCGGGCTGCACGTCCAGCAGCGCGGCGGGGGCGGCGGCACTCGGTTCCTGGGCATAGAAAACACCCGCATGGTGCCAGGCGTGGCGGCCGGGGCGAAGCTCTGCCGAAACGGTGAACGCCGTGGGGCAAAATACCGACGGCACAGCGTCAAAATCCACGCTTTGCGCAAACTGCTGCGGCGTGCAGCGCAGCCCGTTGACCGTGACGCCGCGCGCGGGGGCGGCGGTGGCGTAGGTGTATACTTCGTCAAAGCGCGGCCCCAGCAGGGCACGTTCCCGCGCGGTGAAATCCTGTGGAAACTGCATAACGGCTCCTTGCATAAATAGAATCCTTACGGGCAAACTAACTGTGCGGCCGCAAACAGCAGCCGCACAGTATAAACTTGCGAAAGGAGTTTTGACCCATGGCGAAGAACCAGACCGAAAACAGCCGCACCTCCAACAGCACGACCGATGCCAAAAAGAACCAAAACACCCAGAAAGCACCCCGCCGCACGGCAAACACCACCAACTCGGCGGGCAGCAAAAACAGCAGCAAGTGATGATATCAGCCGGGGCGGTTATTTCCGTTCCGGCTCATATTCTGCCCATACAGCGTCAAAAAGTTGCTGGATGCGGTCGTTTTCGCCCCGCAGGTACAGCCAGCCCAACAGACATTCCAGCCCGGTGGAGGCGCGGTATTCCTGCACGGTGGCGTGCTTGGCGACGCTGGCCTTGCTGGCATTTTTGCCGCGGCGCAAAACGTTGGCCTCGGCCTCGGTCAAAAGCGGCTCGAGAATTTCCAGCTCGCGGCACTGCGCATGGGCGCTTACATAGTGGGTGGCGACGGTGTGCAGGCGGTTGGGCTGCAGGCGGGTGCTGCCCACCAGACGGGCGCGCACCAGCAGTTCCAGCACGGCATCACCCACAAAGGCCAGCGCCACGGGCGACATCTCGTGGATATCCACCTCAGGTTTTGTTTCAAACAGCATAGCGGCCCCCTGTGCTTAGTACAGGTAGTCGAACTCGTACTCGCCGATGTGGATGGTATCTTCCTCCTCGACGCCCTGCGCGACCAGCTCGTCCAGAATGCCGGAATCGCCCAGCTGGGTCTGGAAGTATTGCAGGCTCTCGTAGTCCTCGACGTTGGTGCCGGCCAGGATGCGTTCCAGCCAGGGGGCGTCGACGGCAAAGTCGTGGTCGCCCATGCGGGTGACGGTGAAGGGACGCTGACCCTCGGCGGATTTGTCGGGGCGCTTGTACTCGGCCTCGTAGACCTTGACGGGGGGCAGCTCCTTCAGACGGTTGTAGACGATGGCGGGCAGCTTGTCGATGCCCTGCCGCGTCGCGGCGGAGATGGGCATAAAGGTGTAGCCCTTTTCCTCGACATACGCTTTGAAGTCTGCGATCTGCTCCTCAGTGGCGATGTCGCACTTGTTGCCCAGCACGATCTGCGGGCGCTCGGCCAGTTCGGCGCTGAAGCCGACCAGCTCGTGGTTGATCTGCTCAAAGTCCTGCTTGGGGTCGCGCCCCTCGCAGCCGGAAACATCCACAACGTGAAGCAGCAGGCGGCAGCGCTCGACGTGGCGCAGGAAGGCATGACCCAGACCCACGCCCTCGGCGGCGCCTTCGATCAGACCGGGGATGTCGGCGCAGACAAAGCTCTGTTCGGGGCCGACGCGCACCACGCCCAGCACGGGGGTCAGGGTGGTGAAGTGGTAGTTGGCGATTTTGGGCTTGGCGGCGCTGATCATGCTGATCAGCGTAGATTTGCCCACGTTGGGGAAGCCGATCAGCCCCACGTCCGCGATGACCTTCAGCTCCATTTTAAGCTGAAATTCCTCGCCGGGCAGGCCGGGCTTGGCGAACTTGGGGATCTGGCGGGTGGGGGTGGCAAAGTGGCTGTTGCCCCAGCCGCCGCGGCCGCCCTTGGCAATGACGACCGGCTCGCTGCCGGAAAGGTCTGCCACCACCAGCCCGGAGTCAGCCTCTTTCAGCACCGTGCCGCGGGGCACGCGGATGACAAGATCGTCACCGTCGGCACCGGACTGGCGCTTGGCACGGCCGTTTTCGCCGTCCTGGGCGGCGTACTTGCGCTTGTAGCGGAAGTCCATCAGGGTGGAAAGGTTATCGTCCGCCACAAAGACAACATC
The DNA here is from genome assembly GCF_934561205.1 of uncultured Gemmiger sp. Classification (GTDB taxonomy): domain Bacteria; phylum Bacillota; class Clostridia; order Oscillospirales; family Ruminococcaceae; genus Gemmiger. The sequence continues at coordinate 37,059 of NZ_CAKTFU010000014.1, forward strand.
GCCGCCGCGGCCGCCGTCACCGCCGTCGGGGCCGCCCGCCGCGACAAATTTTTCGCGGTGGAAGGTCACAACACCGTCGCCGCCCTTGCCGGCGCGCACCCAGATGGTAGCGGTATCAATAAAATTGCTGGTAGCCATAGTTTATTACCTCGTTGCAAAAAGAAACGGGCAGGTCATGCCGACCCGCCCGTCTTGGTTTTTACTGCTTGACCGTGCAGCGCTTGCGGTCGCGGCCCATGCGCTCGAAGTGAACGCGGCCATCGACGAGAGCAAACAGCGTGTCATCGCTGCCGATGCCCACGCCCTCACCCGGATGGATGTGGGTGCCGCGCTGACGAACCAGGATGTTGCCGGCCAGAACAAACTGACCGTCGCCGCGCTTTACGCCCAGACGCTTGGACTCGGAATCACGGCCGTTCTTGGTAGAACCTACGCCTTTTTTATGTGCCATTGTGTTTTACCTCCTTAGCCGTTGATCGCGGTGATTTCCACCTTGGTGTAGGGCTGACGATGACCCTTGCGGACCATGCTGCCCTTCTTGGGACGGTAGGTCAGGATGTTGAGCTTCTTGCCCTTGCCGGTCTTGACGACCTTGGCGACAACGCTAGCGCCCTCAACGACGGGAGCGCCAACCTTGACAGCGCCCTCCTCGCCAACAACCAGAACCTGATCGAAGGTGACTTCGGTATCAGCCTCAGCGTTCAGCTTCTCGACATAAACGACGTCGCCGACCTTAACGCTGTACTGCTTGCCACCGGTTTTGATAACTGCGTACATAGGAAAACCTCTTTCAAAAAGTCTCGCTGGACAATAGGGCGTTGCGGCAAAACCGCACACTTCCACGGCCCATACCAAGCGGCTTATATAGCTTACCACACAAATTGCGCTTTGTCAAGCGCATTTTGCACGGCAAGACAAAGTTTTGAGCTTGTCGGGGCACCCGACAAGCTCAAAGAAGGGGTTCGTCGCAGTGTGGCTGCGCCACGCTCCTGCACCCCTCCTTTGGATTCACCCTATCGCCAAAAATCACGTTCTCATGCCTGACGGCGACTCGAATGCGATTTTTGACTCTAGCGGTATTTTCATCGTCGGCACATGTCCGCCGATGAAAATGGATTGAAAATTTGCTTTTTCGACAGGCTGCAAAGTTTTTCTTTATGCCAGCCCGTTTTGGCGGGCGGCCGCCTGCACGGTGTTGAGCATAAGCATGGCGCGGGTCATGGGGCCGACGCCGCCGGGCACGGGGGTGATAAAGGCGGCCTTTTCGGCAGCGGCGGCAAAGTCCACATCGCCGTGCAGCTTGCCGTCGGCACCGCGGTTGATGCCCACATCAATGACAACGGCGCCCGGCTTAACCATATCGCCGGTCACAAAGCCCGCACGCCCCACGGCTGCCACCAGAATATCGGCGGCGGCGCAAATTTCCCTGAGGTTTTTCGTCTTGGAGTGGCAGATGGTGACCGTGGCGTTTTTCTCCAGCAGCAGCATGGCGGCAGGCTTGCCCACAATGTTGCTGCGCCCGATGACCACGGCATTTTTGCCGCAGATGTCGGTGCCGGTGGACTCGATCATGCGGATGCAGCCCGCCGGGGTGCAGGGCAGATAGCAAGGCTCGCCGATCTGCATACGCCCCACATTGACGGGCGAAAACCCGTCCACGTCCTTTTCGGGCGGGATGGCGTTGATGACCGCTTTTTCGTTGATCTGCGCGGGCAGCGGCAGCTGCACAAGGATGCCGTGTACCGACGCATCCGCCGCCAGCGCACGCACCTGCGCCAGCACCTCGTCCTGCGTGGCGGTCTCGGCCATATGGATGCTGCGGCTCTCAATACCGCACTCGGCGCAGTCGTTCACCTTGCCGCGCACATACACCTGGCTGGCGGGGTTTTCGCCCACCAGCACCACAGCCAGGCACGGCACAACGCCCTTTTCGCGCAGCGCCTGCACCTTTTGGGCGGCCTCCGCCTTGGTGGCGGCGGCCAGTGCTTTTCCGTCAATGATTGCCATAATACTTTCCCTCTTTCCTCGCTTATTCTTCGGGGTTTTCCAGCTCCTCCACGTCGGGAACCGTCAAATCCAACTCGGCTAAGCGGTCGTTCATCGCCTTGGTGGCTTTGACGAACTCCGCGTGGGGGGCATTTGCGGGCAGAGTGTCGGGGGCAAAGCGTTCCCCCGCCTGTGCCTGTTTTTTGAGGTCTGCCACAGCCAGCGTGACCCGCAGCTGCTTGCCGCGCGCACGGTAGAGGCCGATACCCAGCAGCACCAGCGACACCAGCACCGTGACGATGGCAAACAGCTGGCTGGCGCGCAGACCCGTGCCGCCGATGAGCAGCGAATCGGTGCGCAGACCCTCGATCCACGAGCGTCCCAGGCCATACCACGCGGCATAGCTCAGGAAGATCTGCCCGTTGAATTTGCGGTGCTTGATCAGCGCCGCCAGCATCGCGAAGCCGACCAGGCACCAGATGCTCTCATATAAAAAGGTAGGGTGCACGGGCAGTGTGGGGTCCACGGTGGTCCCCGCCTTCAGGGTGACCTGCATGGATTTCAGGTATGCCTCGGTGCCTTCGCTGTACATGCCCCACGGCAGGGTGGTGTTGGTGCCGAAGGCTTCCTGGTTGACAAAGTTGCCCCAGCGGCCGATGCCCTGCCCGATCAAAAAGCCCATGGACGCCAAGTCAAACAGCGGCAGCAGCGGCACCTTGCGCCACTTGGCAGCCAGCCCGCCAAAGACAAACGCGCCGATGACCGCACCGTAGATGGCAATGCCGCCCTGGCGGATGTCGAGCATTTCCCAGATGCTTTGGTATTCAAAAGGTGCCATAGCAACGTAATAAATACGCGCACAGACGATGGACATCACGGTGCCGACGGCGACAACATCCACCAGACGGTCGGAGTCAATGCCGAAATCCGCCGCCGTGCGGAAGGCAAACAGCAGCGCCAGCAGCATACCCGTGGCGATGATGACGCCGTACCAGTAAATGTTGAACCCGCCGATGGACAGCGCCACGCGGTTGATGGTAAACTCCCACCCCAAGGCGGGGAATTGCACATGATAGATCATGGATACTTACCTCCCTCAATCCCCGTCCTCGGCGGGGTCGATCTGCACATAGGCGCGGGTTTCCTCCCGCAGGGCGGTGCGCAGCAATTCGTCGGCGTCCTGCACGGTCAGCGCCGCCAGTGCCTCAATCTCCTCTGCCAGCGTGCGGCCCTTCAGGCAGGCGTCGGCAGCGTCCTCGGCGGCTTCGTCGGGCTGCTCCATGCTGCCCAGCGTTTCGCCGTACATCTGGTTTTTGACAAGACGGAAAATTTCCGGGTCGAACCCGTCGCGGCGCAGGCGCTCGATCTCCTGCTGCAGCAGCGCGGCGACTTGGCGGGGCTGCTCGCTCTCGCCGGTAAAGGCAACGCAGCACGCGCCCGGCGCGGTGACGCAGTCCCCGGAAAAGCCGGGGTTTACCAGCGATGTATCGTACAATTCACGGTAAAAATCCGTCAGGCCGCCGCAAATCAGATCGCTGAGCATCGCCAGCAGAAGCTCCCGCTTGAGGTCGCCCTTTTCCAGCGGCGGCTCGCGGTAGGCAACGCCGAAGCAGGGGCGGTTGATCGGCATGGTAAAGTGCTGCTCTTTTTGCGGGACAGGCCCTGTTTCCGCGGGGATAGCCCAGCTTACGGTGTGGGGCTTGCGCGCGCGGTACAGGCCGTTGCGCTTGCAGGCCTCGACCACCCGGCCCAGTGTGATTTTGCCCGCCACCGACAGCACCATGTTTTGCGGCGCGTAAAACGCCTTGGCGCAGTCGTACAGCAGCGGCGGGGTGATCTCGGCAATGCTCTGCACGGTACCGGCGATGTCCTCCCGCAGGGGGTGGGCGCGGTACAGCCCGCGGAACAAGGCGTTCAGCAGCCGCCAGTCGGGGCTGTCGTCGTACATTTTGATTTCCTGCGCGATGATGCCCTGTTCCTTGGCGATGCTCGCCTTGGTAAACCACGGCTTGCCCACCTGACCCAGCAGAATGTCCAGATTTTCGTCGATTTTTTCGGTGGCGGAAAAGACATAGCAGGTGCGGTCATACCCTGTAAAGGCGTTGGCGGACGCGCCCGTTTTGGCGTACAGGGCAAAGGTGTCGCCCGCGGCGGTTTCGCACATTTTGTGCTCCATAAAATGCGCCGTGCCCGCGGGCAGGGTGACCGTGCGCCCGTCCAGCGTAAATTGACGATGTACCGAGCCGAAATCCGTGGCGTAAAAGCCGTGCACCGAGCTGTAACCCGGCATGGTGCGGCAGATGACGCGCAGACCGCTGGGCAGCGTGACGCTTTGGCAGCCCACGGCGCTGCTTGCGGCGGAGGGTGTATTATTCCTCATCGGGGTCCCCCTTTCCCTCGGTGCCGGGGCGGGCGGTGACCACATACCCCACCGAGTAGCTGTACCGTTCCAGCACGCGGCGCACCTCGTCGATGGTAACGGCGCTTGTCAGCACCTTGCCGTAGGCGGGCGGATACAGCGGCTCGCCGCGCAAGATCTGCCCGTAGTACCAGCCCTCCAGGGCGGAGAGGCTGTCCTCCAGCGCGTCCATGCCCGAAAGCAGCCCGCGGCGGCAGTCGTCCATTTCCTCCTGCGTGATGGGGCCTTTTTTCAGCCCCTCCCACTCGGCCAGCAGGGCGGCCTCGGCCTGTTCGACCTTGCCGGGTTCGACGGCGGAGTCAATCATCATGGCGCCCGTGGCGCGGTGCGCTGCCGCGCCGCAGTAGTAGCACAGCGATTGCTTTTCGCGCACGTTCATAAACAGTCGGCTGGTGGACGCGCCGCCCAGCAGGTTCATGGCCACGCGCAGGGCGCTGACGGTGGGCACATCGTCAGCGCTGCCGGTCGTAAACAGCATACACAGCTTGGCTTGCGTCAGGCCGGGCAGTTTTTCGGTATAGCGGCGCAGCGGCGTGCGGGGCATGGCCACCAGTGCGCCCAGCTCCTGCGGGTCGCGCCGCACACCGTCCAGACGGTGCAGCAGCTTTTCCGCCACCCGCGCGGCGTCGGTGCCCTGCACCATCACGTCGATGCGGGACTGCGTCAAGATGCGGTCGTACTCGGCTTTCAGGGCTGCGGGCGTGACGGAGGCCAGCTCATCGGGGTAGCCGCCCAGTTCGATGCCCGCAGGGGAATCGCCGTAAAATTTGCGGCGCGCCTGGCGCACACAGTACAGACGCTTGGCGTTGAACTCTGCCTGCAAGCGCCGCGCCTGGGTCTCGGTCTCGATGCGCACAGCCTCGGCGTCAAAGACACCGTCCACAAGGTACGGCTCAAACACGGTGCCGAAAACAATATCGGCGTAGGCGTCGGTCAGGTTTTCCCCTGCCAGCGCGTAGGCGTCCTTGATGCCGCAGATGTCCGCCGACAGCACGCGGTCTATGCCCGCGCCGCTCAGTTCCACGCCCAGATCGGCGCCGTACAGCCCCGCCAGCTTGCGGGACAGGGCGGTCATATCGGGGCAGGCGGCATAGCCGCGTTCCAGCACCTGGGTCAGCACGGCGTCCAGCGTGGCGGTGTCGCGCCGCGCGGGGAATCGCAGATGGATGGCGATGCGGCAGCGGTTGAATTTATCGGCTTCCAGCGTTGTGATATGCACGCCGGGTGCCAGTTGTTTGCGTTCCAATCGTAAATCCTCACTTAACAATAATCTTTTATATTATACGCCCATTTTATGAAAAAGTAAATCATAACTTGCAGCTTCGCGGCGGGTACGGTATAATAGAAGGTACAGTATTTATCGGAGGTCACCCTTATGAACCGCTTTGCTTTACACGGCACCTTTGTGGACACGCCCACCCCCGATGCGCTGCGGGTGCGCACGGGCTATCTTTTGTGTGAGGACGGCGTCTGCGCCGCGTTTTCGCCCGATGCCCCCGCCGGGGTGCCGGTGCGGGACTACGCCGGGCAGCTGATCACACCGGGTCTTGTGGACCTGCACCTGCACGCGCCCCAGTACAGCTACTGCGGCACGGCGATGGACTTAGAGCTGCTGGACTGGCTGCAGCGCTACACCTACCCCGAAGAATCCCGCTACGCCGACCCCGACTACGCCAAGCTGGGCTACGGCTATTTTGTGCGCGACTTAAAAGCCAGCGCCACGACCCGCGCCTGCATCTTTGCCACGCTGCACACCGACGCCACGCTGGAGCTGATGCACCAGCTGAAGGACGCCGGGCTGGGTGCCTTTGTGGGCAAGCTGGCGATGGACCGCAACAGCCCCGACAGCTACCGTGAACCGAGCGCCGCCGCCGGGCTTGCCGAGACGCGCCGCTGGCTGGACGCCTGCCGCGCCGAAGATATGCTGCACAGCGGTGCGGTGCGCCCGATGCTGACCCCGCGCTTTACCCCCAGCACGGGCGACGAATATATGGCGGGGCTGGGCAAGCTGGCTGCCGAATACAAAGTCCCCGCGCAGAGCCATCTTTCGGAAAATCCGTCCGAGATCGCGTGGGTAGCCGAGCTTTGCCCCGGCACCCGCTTTTACGGCGAAAGCTACAGCCGCCACGGCTTGTTCGGCGGCGAGGTTCCCACCGTGATGGCACACTGCATTTACAGCGGCGAGGAGGAACAGGCGTTGATGAAGCGCAACCGCGTGATGATCGCCCACTGCCCCACCAGCAACGAGAACGTCATTGCGGGCATTGCCCCCGCCGCGCATTATCTGCGGGGCGGCTGGCGCGTCGGCCTGGGCAGCGATGTGGCGGGCGGCCACACGCTGGACCTGTTTGCCGTGATGGCGTCCGCCATGCAGGTCAGCAAGCTGCGCTGGCGCTATGTGGACCAGACCGAAGCCCCGCTGACGATGGTGGAGGCCTTGTACCTTGCCACCGTAGGCGGCGGCGATTTCTGGCGCGACTACGGTGTGCAGCTGGGCCTGTTTGAGCCGGGCTACGCGCTGGACGCGCTGGTTCTGGACGACAGCGCCCTGCGCAACCAGCGGGATTTCACGCCCGCCGAGCGGTTGGAGCGCTACGCCTATCTGGGCAAGGGCAGCCTGACGGCAAAATTTGTGGACGGTCGGCAGATTTTTTGACGAACCCCCTTATAACCAAACGACCCCGGCGGCCGAGACCATTCTCGGCTGCCGGGGTCTACCCTTTCCCCTCTATAAAAACGGTTGCGCTTAGTTGATAAAGGCGTCGTGGATGGCTGCCACGGCTTTGTCGGCGTCCTTTTCGTCAATGACGACGCTGATCTTGATCTCGCTGGTGGAGATCATGTGGATGTTGATGTTCTGGTTGAACAGCGCCTCAAACATCGTGCTGGCAACGCCCGAATGGCTCTGCATACCTGCGCCCACGATGGACACCTTGGCAAAGTTCTTGTTTACGGTGACCTCGCCGCCGCCAAAGCGGGAGGTCGCGCTCTGCAAGGCGGCCACGGCGCTTTCGGCGTCGCCCAGCGGCACGGTAAAGCTCATGTCCTTTTTGCCGTCGCGGCCGGTGGTCTGCAGGATGATATCGACGTTGATGTTCTTCTGCGCCAGCAGGCTGAAGATCTTAAACGACATGCCGGGCACGTCGGGCACGTCACGGACGGTCAAAACGGCAATGTCGGTGTCCTTGGCGACACCCTTGATCAGCATACCTTCCACTTTGGTTTCCTCCTTAACAACGGTGCCGGGCACCGGATTGATGCTGGAAATGACCTCCAGCTCGACATTGTACTTTTTGGCAAGCTCTACGCTGCGGTTGTTCAGCACCTGTGCGCCCAGCGACGCCAGCTCCAGCATTTCGTCAAAGGTGATCTCCTTGAGCTTGGTCGCCTTGGGGATCTTGCGCGGGTCGGCGGTGTAGACACCCTCGACATCGGTGAAGATCTGGCAGCGGTCGGCATGCAGCGCAGCGGCCAGCGCCACGGCGGAGGTATCGCTGCCGCCGCGTCCCAGCGTGGTAATGTCATCGCTGCGGTTCAGGCCCTGAAAGCCTGCCACGACCACCACACGGTTGCGGGCCAGCTCGCTCTCGACACGCTCGGTGTTCAGGCGCTTGATGCGCGCCTTGGAGTAGGCGCGGTCGGTGCTGAAGCCCGCCTGCCAACCCGTCAGGCTGACGGAGGAAACGCCCAGCTCCTGCAAGGCCATGGCCAGCAGCGAGATGGAGATTTCCTCACCTGCCGCCAGCAGCATATCCATCTCGCGGTGGGAGGGATTGCAGGTAATTTCCGCCGCCTTGGCGATGAGGTCGTCGGTGGTGTCGCCCTGGGCCGAAACCACGACCACCACATCGTTGCCCGCGTTGCGGGTGTTCCGGATGATGCGGGCGACGTTAAAGATGCGGTCGCGATCACGAACCGAGCTGCCGCCGAATTTTTGTACGATCAAACCCATTTCTATACTTTCCTCCTCTATATCACCGTACCACTGCGCCGGTGTTGTCGGCCAGCAGGCGATGCACAGTAAAGTGGTTCAGCGCCCCCGGCTGCTGCAAGGCGGCCTCGGCCCGAACAAAGAACTCGTCATCGTCCTTGCGCACGACCGCCATGATGGTCGGCCCCGCGCCGGAGATGTAGACAGCCAGCGCACCCAAGTCCTGCGCAAGCTCAAAGACCTCGTCGCCGCCCTCTATCAGCGGCAGGCGGTATTGCTGGTGCAGGGCATCCTTGGTGGCCACACCCAGCAGGGCGTAGTTGCCGTCGCAGAAAGCGGCGGTGGCCAGCGCCGCGCGGGACAGGTTGTACACGGCGTCCTTGTGGCTGACCATTTGGGGCAGCGCTGCGCGCGCCTTGCTGGTCAGCAGGCGGAAATCCGGCACAAAGGCCGCAAAGGCAAGCTCGGGGTCGATGTTTTTCTTGACGCTGTACACCTGGCCCTCGTCAATGACGCTGGTCACAAACCCGCCCAGCATCGCGGGGGCAACGTTGTCGGGATGCCCCTCGATGGAGGTGGCCAGTGTCAGCATCTGGCGGCGGGTCAGCTTGTTGCCCAGCAGGGCGTTGGCCCCCAGAATACCCGCCACAATGCAGGCCGAACTGGAACCCAGGCCGCGCGCCATGGGGATATCGTTGCGCTGGGTGATGCGCAGCCCCCGCAGGGGCAGCCCCAGCTGGTCGTAGACGACCCGCGCCGAGCGGAACACCAGATTGTTGGAGCCGGCGGGGACATGGGTGCCGTCCACCGAGCTGATCTGGATGCGGTCGCTTTCCTCAAACGTAAAGACGTTGTGCATCGAAACCGCCAACCCTAAGGAGTCAAACCCCGCGCCCACGTTGGCGCTGGTTGCCGGTACGCTTACTGTTACCATAGTATGCCGCCCCTCTTTATTCTGCCAGTTGTTTCATGGCCAGCTTTACGCTGCCGCCCAGTACCGCCAGCTTCTGGCGCAGGGCGTCGATATCCGCCTCGGTCGCCGCGTCGATGCGGCAGGCAGCCTCGCCGTCGGCCTCAAACAAGAGCTGTGCGTCCCCGGCCACGCTTTGCAGCACCGCGCCCGAAACGCCCGCCGCGCGGACGTACCACGGGTACACGCCGATATCTTTGAGCTGACCCTCCGGCTTTTCTGCCTCGGCCCAGAACAGGCTGTCGTGGATCTTTACGCCCTCTTTTAAGGCGTCGATGACATCGGCCACCACGGCGCTGGCGGTGGGCAGCTTGCCCGCGCCCTTGCCGTAGAACACAACGTCGCCCAGCATATCGCCCCGCATCAGCACGGCGTTAAAGACGTCGTCCACGCCCGCCAGCTGGTTGGCGTTGCTGACCATCATCGGCTCGACCCCGGCAGCCATGGCGCCGCCGGCGTTTTCGTCGTACCAGGCGATCAGCTTGATGGCGCTGTCCATCTGCTCGGCGGCCTTGATGTCGGCCACCGTGATATCGCGGATGCCCCGCGCGGGGATGTTGTCGGGGTAGACGTGATGCCCGCAGGCAAGGCTGGCCAGAATGGCGATCTTGCGGCAGGCATCGCGGCCGTCCACGTCGTCGCCGGGGTCCTTGGTCTCGGCATAGCCGAGCTGCTGGGCAATGTGCAGGGCCTCGTCAAAGCCCATGTTTTCGCGCTTCATCTTGGTCAGCATAAAGTTGGTGGTACCGTTGACGATGCCGCAGATGCGGCTGATGTGGTTGGCGGCCAGGCACTGGTGCATGGGGGTGATGATGGGCGTACCGCCGCCCACGCTGGCCTCAAACAAAAAGGCGGCGTTGTGCGCCTTGGCCAGCGCCAGCAGTTCGGCGCCGTAGCCCGCGACCATCTCCTTGTTGGAGGTGCAGACGCTGCGGCCGCTTTCCAGGCACTTACGCACATAAGGCAAGGCGAAGCGTGTGCCGCCGATGGTTTCGACCACGACCTTGACTTCGGGGTCGTTTAAGATGGTGTCGATGCTGTCGGTAAACAGCGCCGCATCGGGCGAGGCGGAAAAATCCCGCACATCGAGGATGTATTTGACCTCCACGGGTTCGCCCACGCGGCGGGCGATGGATGCCGCATTGCGGCGCACAACCTCCAGCACACCGCTGCCCACGGTGCCAAAGCCCAGAATCGCAATTTTAGCCATTGGTATACTCTCCCTTATCCCTATTCCCTTTTGCCTGTTTACACGCCGCGGTGGATCTCCACCACGCAGGGCTGGTGCGAAAGCCGCAGCAGCATTTCCTCCACCGACATCTGCATGGTGCCGGTGCGCACGGTGACCTCCACCTGGGCGGTACCGTTTTCGGGGCGGGACTGGTTGATGGTCATAATGGACCCGCCCGCCGCCGAAATGCCCGACAGCAGCGTTTGCAGTGCCCCCGTCTTGTCCAGCAGGGTGGCAACGACGGTCAGTGTGTCGCGGCCTGTCTCTGCATCAAAGACGCAATCCTTATATTTATAGAACGCGCTGCGGGAAATACCCGCCTGCTTGGCTGCCGCCGAAATGTTGGCGACCTCGCCCGATGCCAGAAGCTGCTTTGCCTGCAGCACCTTGCCGAAAACCTCCGGCAGGACATCTGCCTGTACCAGCAGGTATTTATGCTGGGTCATTGTGTTGCCTCCTCGCAAACAAATGTAGTATCAACGTGTACCAATCTTACCACACCAAGGTGGTCGTTGCAAGGGGTTTTGGCTGATTTGACCGCTTTTTAGCACATTGTACAGGAACGTCGGTTGAAAACTCTGTGTTTTTGTGCGGCGGTTGACTGTACACTGCACAAAAACAGCCGCCTTTCGGCATACACCGAAAGGCGGCTGTATCATGTTAGGGTTTGGGTCAGGCGGCGGGTTCGGTAGGTTCGGCAGGCTGCACGATGTAGGTGGCATCGGGCAGGTTATCCTCGGTATAGTAGCCCTTCTGCCCGCCGGAGCCGACAACGCCTGTAGCTGCGTTAAAGGACTTCTCTACGACGTTTTCGCCCACAGGGAACTCCTTGTAGGGCAGGTCGGCCTGCAAGTCCTCCATCAGGTTTTTCCACAGCTGCTGGATAGCCTTACCGGTTTTGGCACCGTACTGCCTCATATCGGTCGGGCGGTCAAAGCCCCACCAGATTGCCGTGCAATAGTAGGGGGTCAGGCCGGCAAAGGTGTAGTCCTTGTTGTCGGAGGTCGTACCGGTCTTGGCGGCGGCGTCCATTTCGCCCTTGGGTGCCATGCCTGCGGCTGTGCCGCCGCCGGACTTCAGCACGTTGGTCATCATGCGGTTCATGATGTAGGCCGTGTCGCTGCTGATGGCCTGTGTGGTGTTGATATACTTGGTATTATCGATGATAACGCGGCCGTTGGAGTCGGTGACCATCGTGTAGAAATGCGGCGAGGTAAACGTGCCGTCATAGAAAATGCTGTACGCACCTGCCAGCTGCACGGCGGTAAGGCCGTTGGTCTGGCCGCCCAGCACCAGAGGTGCCAGGTCCATGTCGTTGTCGGCGTCGATGTAGCTGCATTCCAGCGTGTCGTGCACAAAGTCGTACAGGTAATCCACGCCGACAATGTTGCCCAGCTGGACGGCGACGGTGTTCAGGGATCGACGCAGGGCGTCGTACACCAGCACGATATCACCGTTGCCGCCTTCATTGCCGTAGTTGGTAGGCCATGCGCGCCAGATATCGTCACGCGCCTGGGCCTGGGCGGAAAGCGGGTTGATCTTGCCGACGTAGGAATCCTTCAGCACCTTGTGGTCGGCGGCAGAGTAAAGCGGCAGGTCCTGAATGGGCGAGGAGTAGGTGATCTGCTTGTTGTCCAGCGCCAGGCAGTAGGCGCCGATGGGTTTCATGGTAGAACCTGTCTGGTGGGGCAGCAGGGCACGGTTGGTGCCCATGTCAACAGTCTTTTCGCCCAGACCGCCCGCAATACCCAGCACACTGCCGTCGTAATCCAGCACGGCAATGCTGGCCTGAGAGCGCACTTTTTCGTACACGCAGAGGTAGACGGTGTCATCGTTGGGATAGTTGGGGTCGGTGGATTCGCCGACCTTCAGTTCGGCGTTGGTTTCGTCGGTGTAAACGGGTACATCGTCGGTGCCGTACACGGCGTAGCCGTCCTTGGTGATGGGCAGACCGGTAGCCTCGTCGTACTGTACCATGTCCCAGGTGCTGGTCTCGGCGGGGTAGTCGCGCAGGCAGACGGGTTCCTCGTGCCACATGGCGGGAATGACGCCTTCCTCGTCGAGCATAGCCTCCTCGACAGCGGACTGGACGCGGGTATCGACGGTGGACTCAATGCGAAGGCCGCCGGTGAAGATCAGCTCCTGCGCTTCCTCCTTGGTGTAGCCGAGATCGTTGATAAGCTGGCTGCGCAGCTCGGTGTACAGCGAGTCGGTAAACCAGGAGTTGTTGGAGCTGCGGGTCGCGTTGGCCTTGGCGGTGCTGCTTTCCACAACGGTCAGCGGCTCGTTGCGGGCGGCGTTGTACTCACTCTCGGTGATGTAGCCCTGGTCGAACATCTCGTACAGGACGTGGTTGCGGCGGCGCAGCAGGTTTTCGGGGTTGGTGAAGGGGTTGTAGCCCGTGGGGTTTTTACTGATGGAGGCCAGCACGGCGCACTCGGCCAGGCTCAGCTCGCTGACATCCTTGTCAAAGTAGGCGTTGGCACCCGCCTGCATACCGTGGATAATACCGGTCAGCGGGATGGTGTTGAGGTAGGCTTCCAGAATGGTGTCCTTGCTGTAACGCTTGGCAAGACCCAGCGCGCGGAAAATCTCGCGCACCTTACGCAGGGCGTCGGTCTCGTCGTCCTTGGTCAGGTTTTTGATGAGCTGCTGTTCCAGCGTGGAGGCACCCTGCTGTGAGCCGAGCAGAGCGTTGTCGGTCATCATATTTAAGGTAGCGGCGATGGTACGCTTGAGGTTGATGCCCGGCTCGTTGCGGAAGTTTTTGTCCTCAACGGCGATGACCGCGTTCTGCAGGTTTTCCGGTATTTCGGAAAGCGGCACCTTGATGCGGTTTTCGCTGCGGGTAAAGTAGGCGTACTCGCTGCCGTCGGCGGCGTAGACGATGGAGGCTTCCATCAGATGGCTGCTGTCCAGGTCCAGCACGGTGCTGTCGTTGGCGGTGACCTGCACCAGATACATGGCAAGCAGCACCGAACCGACGCTGGCCGCCATGATGCACAGGCAAAGCATACAGCCGATGAAGCCGAAAATCATGCCGGGGATACTGCGGCGGCGACGGGGCTTTTTCTTTTTCTTGGCCGGGGCTGCACCATCTGCGGGGGCCGTTTTGGCACCGTTGGTGGAAAGCTGGCGTTTCTGATTGGGTTCTATGGGAACCGCCTCCTTTAAGAGTTATAGACAAGATGCCGAGTAGCATCTGATTGCAAACCGGTATAGAATGAATTATACCACAAACCGACGGTAAAAGTACAGCCCGGAATGTAAAATTCACAACTTTTTGAGTTTTTGCACATTTTTATGCCATACTAACCCCAAAGGTTTGCTATTCTCCAAAGGAGGGTGTTTTTTATGCGAGAGAATTTTCGGCGTTGTGCGGTCATGTTGCCGTTGTTGGCGGGGGTTGCCCTGCTGCTGGCCCTGCTTGTTTTGTGGGCACGCCGCCCGCAGCCCGCCGCACCGCGGTATATGCTGCGGGACAACGGCGGCCACCCCGCGTTATACACCGCCGACGGTGCAGGCCCCCTTGCGCAGTACGATGAAATTTACACCCGCCTTTTGCCGGAGAGCGATTATCTGAATTTGCAGCAGGGCATTTTGCTGGCCGACGAGGCAGAGCTGCAGGCAAGGCTGGAGGATCTGGGGCTTTGAGGGGCAGAGTGGAGAGTTGAGAGTTGCGATTTGGTGTGCCCGCCGTGCGGGCACATTTTTATGATGTGGAAATTTTCCCGATGGTTCGATATGCTTTTTGAATCGTAGGGGCGAGCATTGCTCGCCTGTGCGGTTTGCCCGTTAGGTTGATTTGCCGGGATGGCTGCGGCGGGCGGCATATATGCCGCCCCTACGGAGTACCCGTAATATTGTTGTTGCCGTTTTGTCGCGGGCGGGGCATGCCCCGCCCCTACGGGGTGGTGGTTTTTTGGTTATTGCAATAACCGCAAGGCGGCAAGGAGGGGTCAAGACCCCTCCCTACGAACCAGCCATAAGAAAGAATCAAACGGGTAGAAAACCAACTTCCGTATTTTTTCGGCGGAGCCGTAAGACGGGAGCGGGTGGGCGGGGCGTCAAAAAATGTGTCTTGACGATTTTTTAGACCCGCCCGTCCGCGACCCACCTATTTGGGGTTCCAAGGGGCGAGTAGCCCCTTGGCCGTGCCCCGCGCCTCGGAACTAGCGGCAGTTTTCTCTGGTTCTCTCTTTTGCTGCCAAAAGAGAGAACAAACCCGCACCAAAAAAGGCAGCCGCCCTTTTCAGGACAGCTGCCTTGCCGCTATTTACGATGTAAACCGATCTTTCAGGTTTTTGAAAAAGCCCTTGCGCTTTTCGTAGTTTTCGTCCCTGAGGGAGTCCTCAAAGGCTTTCAGGGCGTCACGCTGGGTGCGGTTGAGCTTTTTGGGGATCTCGACCTCCACAATGACGTACTGGTTGCCGCGGCCGCGTCCGTTCAGATACTGGATACCCTGACCCGACAGACGGAACTTGGTGCCGCTCTGCGTGCCTTCCGGAATGCGCTGGGCAACCTTGCCGTCCACCGTGGGCACCTCGATCTCTGCGCCGAGGACTGCCTGCGAGTAGGTGATTGGCACACGGACGTAAACATCGTAGCCGTCGCGCTCAAACACGGGGTCGGTCTTGACGGTCACATGGACGATCACGTCACCGTTGGGGCCGCCGTTGGTGCCGGCGTCGCCCTGACCGCGCAGTGCCACGTTCTGGTCATCGTCGATACCCGCAGGGATCTTGACCTCCAGCGTTTTGCGGGCAACGGTCTTGCCTGTGCCGCGGCAGGTCTTGCAGGGGTTCTTGATGATGGTGCCGCGTCCGCCGCAGTGCGGGCAGGGCTGCTGGCTTTGCATAACGCCAAAAGGCGTGCGCTGCTGGGTCACGACATAGCCGCGGCCGCCGCACTCGGTGCAGGTTTCGGGGCTGCTGCCGGGCGCACAGCCGTTGCCGCCGCAATCCGGGCAGCTTTGCTGACGGTTCAGCGTAACCTTTTTGGTGCAGCCGTGGGCGGCCTCCTCAAAGGTCAAAATGACGTTGGCCTGGATATCATGGCCCTTGCGCGGGGCGTTGGGGTTGGCGCGGCTTGAACCGCCGAAACCACCGAAACCGCCGCCGAACAAATCGCCGAAGATATCGCCCAGATCCACACCGCCTGCGCCAAAGCCGCCGAAACCGCCGGCGCCATAGCCGCCCTGACCGGCCCCGTAATTGGGATCGACCCCGGCAAAGCCGAACTGGTCATAGCGCTTGCGCTTGTCCGGGTTGGACAAGACGTCGTTTGCCTCGTTGACCTCTTTGAACTTTTCCTCGGCTTCTTTGTTGCCGGGATTCAGGTCGGGGTGGTACTTTTTGGCCAGCTTGCGGTAGGCGCTTTTGATCTCGGCATCCGTTGCGTTTTTGCCGATGCCCAGCACCTCGTAATAATCACGTTTATCTGCCATAGAATCTATCCCCTCTGTTTTGGGCTTAAACCCCCAAGAGCCGCCGCCGGGGTTTGGGGTCCGGCGGCGGCCATAGCGGGTTTATTCAGTTACATTAGACTTCGTGGAAGTCGGCGTCAACGGCGCCGTCATCGCTGGGCTGGGCACCGGGCTGTGCGCCGGGCTGAGCACCCTGCTGTGCCTGGGCAGCCTGCTGGTAGACCTTCTCGCTGATGGCGTAGAAAGCCTTCTGCAGCTCGTCCTGCTTTGCCTTGATGTCGTCGATGCTGCCGGACTTCAGGGCTTCCTTCAGGGCAGACAGCTTGGTTTCGACCTCGGTCTTTTCCTCAGCGGAAACCTTGTCGCCGAACTCGCCCAGAGCCTTCTCGGTCTGGAACACCATCTGGTCGGCACCGTTGCGCACATCGATCTCCTCGCGGCGCTTCTTGTCCTCGGCGGCATACTGCTCGGCGTCCTTGACAGCCTTGTCGATGTCGTCCTTGCTCATGTTGGTGGAAGCGGTGATGGTGATGCTCTGCTCCTTGCCGGTGCCGAGATCCTTGGCGCTTACATGGACAATGCCGTTGGCGTCGATATCAAAGGTAACTTCGATCTGAGGTACACCGCGGGGTGCCGGGGCGATGCCATCGAGGTGGAAGGTTCCCAGGCTCTTGTTGTCCTTGGCAAACTCACGCTCGCCCTGCAGGACATTGACCTCAACGCTGGGCTGGTTGTCCGCAGCGGTGGAGAACACCTGGCTCTTCTTGGTGGGGATGGTGGTGTTGCGGTCGATGATCTTGGTGCAGACGCCGCCCAGGGTCTCAATGCCGAGGCTCAGGGGGGTAACGTCCAGCAGCAGCAGACCGGTCTTGTCGCCGTTCAGAACGCCGCCCTGAATGGCAGCGCCGACAGCAACGCACTCGTCGGGGTTGATGCCCTTGAACGGCTCGCAGCCCAGCTCCTTCTTGACCGCGTCATAGACGGCGGGGATACGGGTGGAACCACCGACCATCAGGACCTTGGACAGGTCAGAGGCTTTCAGGCCGGCATCGGCCAGAGCCTTGCGGACGGGGGTCATGGTGCGCTCGACCAGATCGGCGGTCAGTTCGTTGAACTTGGCGCGGGTCAGCGTCATGTCCAGATGCTTGGGGCCGGTGGCGTCGGCGGTGATAAAGGGCAGGTTGATGTTGGTGGTGGTGGCGCTGGACAGCTCGATCTTAGCCTTCTCGGCAGCTTCCTTCAGACGCTGGGCAGCCATCTTGTCCTGACGCAGGTCGATGTTGTTCTCGCGCTTGAAGTCCTCTGCCATCCAGTCGATGATGCGCTGGTCGAAGTCATCGCCGCCCAGACGGGTATCGCCGTTGGTGGCCAGAACCTCGGTAACGCCGTCGCCCATCTCAATGATGGAGACATCGAAGGTACCGCCGCCCAGGTCGTAGACCATGACCTTCTGGTCGGTTTCCTTATCCACACCGTAGGCCAGAGCGGCGGCGGTGGGCTCGTTGATGATACGCTTGACGTTCAGGCCGGCGATGGTGCCTGCGTTCTTGGTGGCCTGACGCTGGCTGTCGTTGAAGTAAGCGGGCACGGTGATGACAGCCTCGGTGACGGACTCGCCCAGATACGCCTCGGCGTCAGCCTTCAGCTTGGACAGGATCATAGCGCTGATTTCCTCAGGGGTGTAATCCTTGCCGCCGGCGTGGACTTTGGTTGCGGTGCCCATCTCACGCTTGATGGAGGAGATGGTGTTTTCGGGGTTGGTGATGGCCTGACGCTTTGCAACCTGGCCAACCAGGCGCTCGCCGGTCTTGGTGAAGCCGACAACGGACGGGGTGGTGCGGGCACCCTCGGCGTTGGCGATAACTACGGGGTCGCCGCCTTCCATAACGGCGACACAGCTATTGGTGGTACCAAGGTCAATACCAATGATTTTGCTCATACTATAAAACTCCCTTCAAATCTGCTTTGAAAACGGTGAATATTTTTTGAATTTATGTGAACGGGTCTTGCGGCCCGGTCAGGCTTTATTCGGCCACCACAACGGTGGCGTGGCGAATGATCTTATCGCCGATCTTGTAGCCCTTCTGGAAAACCTGCACCACGGTGCCGCTTTCCTGCCCGTCCTGCGGCGGGACCTGCTGCACGGCGTTCATCAGGTTGGGGTCAAAGGGCTTATCCTGCGCTTCGATCTCGGTGATGTTCAGCTTTTCCAAAGCCTGCCCGGCCTTGTCCAGCGTCATCATCACGCCCTTTTTGTAGTTTTCGTCGGCACAGGCGGCGTTGGCCGCCATATCCAGCGTGTCGAGGATGCCCAAAATCTGCGTTACGGCGTGGGAAACACCGTCGTTGAATTTCTGGTCAGCCTCGCGCTGGCTGCGCTTGCGGTAGTTGTCATACTCGGCGGCGGTGCGCAACAGCTGGCTTTTCAGGTCGTCGGCCTTTTTTTCGGCGGCGTCCAGCTTGGCTTCCAGCGCAGCCGTCTCGTGACGCTTCTTCTCGTGCTTAGGCGCCTTTTCGGGGGCGGGGGCTTCTGCTTCGGTCTTGGCCTCGGTGTTGGCTTCCGTCTTGACCTCTGCGGTCTCCGGCTCCTGCGCGGCGTTCTTTTTTTCTTCTTCGTGACTCATTGCGGGTCCTCCTTACCTGTTATAGCCCCTGCCCTGCCATGCTCTGCCCCAGCTTGGCGGCAAAGTAGTCAAGGATCGGCAGCAGGCGTTGATATTCCATGCGGGTCGAACCGATAAGCGCCACCGACCCTGTCAGGCCGCCGCCCGCAAGATAACGCTTGCTGACGATACAGGCCCCCGGCATGGGCGGCTCTAAGTCGCTGCCCAGGGTGGCGGTGATCTTGCCGCCCTCGGGGCGGATCAGCTCGGACGCGGCCTCGTTGTCGGAAAATATCTCCAGCAGCGTGCCGAGATTTTGGCGAACCTCCAGCATCTTTGCCAGATACTGCGCGCCCTCTAAGTAGGCTTGGCTGCCGGTGGTGACCAGCGCCTGCGCGGCCATGACCACGGGGGCCAGCCGCTGCCCGGCTGCCAGCACCATGCTGGCGGTCAGCATCGGGCTTAGATCCTGCGGTGCCACAAAGGTAAGACCGCGGTTCAAAAGCTGCGCCAGACTGGCGGCGTCATCGCGGGAAAGCCCCGTGTCCACCCGCGCCACGCGGGTACGCACACCGCCCGCACTGGTTACGGCCAGCACGGCGGCGGAGTAGCGCCCCACCTGCACGACCTCAAAGTGGGCAATGCAAAGGTCGGGGGCCTGCGGCGTGGTGGCGGCTGCGGCGCAGCCGGTCAAATCGGCCAGGCTGCGGGCCGCGGCGGGAACGAGCTTTTCCGGCTCGGCGTCCATATCGGCAAACAGCGCGTCGATGTGGCTGCGATCCGCCTCATCCAGGGGGGCGGTGTCGGGCGCCTCGATCAGGTGATCCAGATAGTAGCGATACCCCTGTGTGCTGGGCACCCGCCCGGCGCTGGTGTGGGGCTGCTCCAGCAGACCCAGCTTGGTCAGCGCCGCCATCTCGTTGCGCAGTGTCGCGCTGGACAGTGCCATATCAAAGTAGCTTGCCAAAAGACCCGAACCGACCGGCTCGCCGTCGTTGGCATACAGGGCAACAATGGCTTCCAAAATACGCTGCTTGCGTGCATCCATTGCCAACCTGCTCATCTCCTTTTGCTGTGTGTCACTGTTTGTTTAGCACTCCATATCTCCGAGTGCTAAGTTTATTATATGCCCATTTTTCAATTAGTCAAGAGGTTTTGCGAAAGATTTTTCAAGTTTAACAGTTTCGTCACAAACGGTCGTTCCCGGCACGGTTGACTTTGCGGGAAAAGGGGTCGTATACTTATATAGGTAGCTTGTTCATAAAGGTTGCGAACTTTCGGCGGGTTTGCAGGGGACGGTCTGTCTGTGCGGCGGCAGCGTGTCAAAAATCACGTTCTTGGTCTATTATAATGTGTAGGGGCGACCATCGGTCGCCCGCCAGTTTGGCGCAGCATCGCGTTTTTCTGGGCAGTTTTCTTACAAGGTAAACGGGCACGGGCGAGCAATGCTCGCCCCTACAAGAGCTTTCGACAGGCAAGGCGGCTATTCCAGACATTTCGCCAAAAAGGCCGCTGCCGTGCCGACTGCTGCCGCCGCCTCCGGCGACGCGGGCTTTGCTTTTTCGCCGCCCGTCAGCAGCACCCCGCCCTCCACATCACCCTGCACCACAATGGGCGCGGCGCACAGAATGCGGCAGTCCCCGCGCTCACACAGCCGCAAATCGGCCCCGCCGGGCCGCGCCTTGTACAGCCGACGCGCCGCCAGCAGGTGCTCAACCTCCGGCGAAACGGCACACCCCACCAGCGCCGACGCCTCGCCTTTGGGCAGCCCTGCCGCCGCAAGGATACTGCCCCTGTCACAGATGACGACCGCGCAGCCCAGGCTCTTGGCCAGCACCTCGGCATAGTCCCTTGCCGGCTGCCCCAGCCCGCCCAGCGGCGAATATTTTTTGAATACGACCTCCCCGTCAGCGGCGGCAAAAATTTCCAGCGCGTCACCCTCGCGGATATGCTGTGTCTTTCGTATCTCCTTGGGGATGACAATGCGCCCCAATTCATCGATGCGGCGTACAATTCCTGTGGATTTCATAGCAATTCCCCTTCTCTTTTGTTGATGGGCAATACCGCATAATTCTAAGTGCCGATACGGCGAGCGAGGTGCGGCAGCTGCTAAGCCAAAAGCGCAGATAATACTGGATGTCTTATCGAGCATTTTGGCAACGCAGATGCCGTGCCGCAGCCGCCGGAGCGGTGCTTGAGCCGTCAGGCGGGAATTGTGCGGTGTTGCCTTTGGTAGTATTTGTAAATCTCGCCTTTTTATACCGGAAAGGAGTTTTCCCCTATGCTGCAAACCACCCTCTGCTATTTGGAAAAAGACGGCTGCTATCTGATGCTGCACCGCGTAAAAAAGAAGAACGACGTCAACCACGACAAGTGGGTGGGCGTCGGCGGCAAATTTGAGCCGGGCGAGGACGCCCTTGCCTGCGTGCTGCGCGAGGTGCTTGAGGAAACCGGCTTTACGATGCGAGACCCCGCCTACCGCGGCATTGTGGATTTTTACGCCCCGCCGTGGCCCGCCGAGCGGATGCACCTGTTCACCTGCACGGATTTTTGCGGCGAGCCGATTGACTGCGACGAAGGCACGCCGGAATGGGTGCCCAAGGCCGAGGTGACGCAGCTGCCCATCTGGCAGGGGGACAAGCTGTTTTTTCAGCTGTTGAACGATAACGCGCCGTTTTTCCATTTAGAACTCTACTATGACGGCGACACACTGACCCGCGCCGTACTGGACGGCACGGAACTGCCGTTGTAAAACATGACTGCATTTTTGCGCCGCAACGCACCTTTTTTGCGCTATTTGCCGTTTTTGGAAGTTCCCCCTTTTCAACTGTCGAAAACCGTGGTATAATGGCACCCAGTGTGTCAAGGCTCCGTTGAGCCAACCCGTGACACAAAACAGTAAAATTGAATAATTTTCGGGGTGGTATAACATGAAAAAAGACAGTTCTAACAGATTGGCCTTTAAAATGATGGTTGCCATGTTGCTCGGCCTTGCGTGCGGCGTCGGTTTGATTGCCCTGCGCGAGACCCTGAACGCCAACGGCGGGCAGGAAACCTGGCAGTTCATCAATTCGATCTTCTTTGCTGACATCAGTGTTGCCGGCAACGAGACCGCGCTGGGCCTGTTCTATCTGGTCGGGCAGTTGTTTGTGCGTTCCCTGCAGCTGATCATTGTCCCGATGGTGTTCTGTTCCATCGTGCTGGCCATGGTCCGCATTTCCGATTCCCGCAAGCTGGGCCGCCTGTCCACCAAGACGCTGGGCTGCTTCTTTTTGACCACCGCCGTTTCCCTGCTGATCGCCGGTGTCGTGGGCTTTGCTGCCTACAAGCTGGGTGCGTTCTCCCACACCGTGCTGGGCGACGTCACCGCCTCCACCGGTTCGACCGGCTCCAACCCGCTGATGATCGTGCTGAACGCCGTGCCCAACAACCTGACCGCCGCCTTCTCCAACAACGGCGGTGTGCTAGCCATCGTGGTGGTGGCCGTGACCGTGGGCGTTGTCATCAACAATTCCGACAAGGAATTTGACGTACTGATCCGCCTGTGCGACGAGACCTCCGCCATTATCACCGGCCTGCTGACCATCATTGTCAACAAGTTTGGCCCCATTGCCATTTTCTGCCTGCTGACCCGCACCTTTGCCGCCTACGGCATCAACTACCTGACCCCCGCGCTGGCCTATGTCTGCATCACCATCGTGCTGCTTCTGACCGTGCTGGTTGTGGGCTACGGCCTGTTTGTACGCATCACCACCGGCATGAGCGGCCTGACCTTCGTCAGAAAGATCGCCAAGGTTGCCATGTTCGGTTTCTCCACCTCCAGTTCTGCCGCCACCCTGCCGCTGAATCTCCAGACCACCGTCGAGGAGCTGGGCGTTGACGAGGAAGTTGCCTCCTTCGTGCTGCCCCTGGGCATGACCGTCAACATGGACGGCACCGCCATCATGCAGGTCATCGCCGCCATCTTCATTGCCACTTGCGGCGGCTATGAGGTCACCTTCGGTTCCATCTTTATGATCGGTATTCTGGCGCTGGTGGCCTCCATCGGTACGCCCGCCGCCCCCGGTGCCGGTGCCGTGATCCTGTTCACCATCCTGTCCGGCATGGGCTACGGCAACGACATGGCCCTGATGGCCTACACCATCATTCTGGCCATCAACCGCCCCATTGAGATGCTGGTCACCTCGCTGAACGTCGTCGGTGACGCCGCCTGTTCCATCGCCGTCGCCAACAGCGAAGGCCAGCTGAACAAAGAGGTATTTAATAAGGTAGCTGAATAATATTCTCAGAGTTGAGAGTTAAGAGTTCAGAGTTTAGATAAGGTGTGCCCGCGCAAGCGGGCACATTTTTTATATAGTACGATGTAGGGCGGGGTGACCCAACCCCGCCGGACAATCATAAAATCGCCGTAAATCCGGCGATTTCTCTTTACAAACGCCCGGCGGTCTGCTATAATAAGCGCAGATAAAAGGGAGTAAAGGGCAGTTCCGCTGCGGCGGGCTGCTGCATAGCAGCGTCATCACGGCAAAAAACGCCCGGTGCTATGTGTTCGCTTGAGACTTTTGTCGCAGATATTGGCTGCGGCAGGGGTCTTTTTTTCTTGCCGCAAAATCTTGGAGGAGGCAAGAGAACCTATGGATTTTTTGAACACATTCGCCGCGCTGTTTTCCAATTTCGGAAACCTGACCTGGCAGATGGTGGTCATGTGGGGCATCGGCGCCCTGCTGATCTACCTGGCTATCGCCAAAAAAATGGAGCCGAGCCTGCTGCTGCCGATGGGCTTCGGCGCGATTCTCGTCAACCTGCCGCTGTCGGGTGCCATCACCCAGGGCGACACGGTGGGACCCATCTCGGCGCTGTTTGACGCCGGTATGTCCAACGAGCTGTTTCCCCTGCTGCTGTTCATCGGCATCGGCGCGATGATCGACTTCGGCCCGCTGCTGGAAAAGCCGTGGCTGATGCTGTTCGGCGCGGCGGCGCAGTTCGGCATCTTTTTCACGCTGTTTCTGGCGGGCTTTTTCTTTGACATCAAGGACGCCGCGTCCATCGCCGTGATCGGCGCAGCGGACGGCCCCACGGCCATTTTTGTCGCCAATACGCTGAATTCGCAGTATCTGGGCGCCATTATGGTGGCGGCATACAGCTACATGGCGCTGGTGCCCATTGTGCAGCCGCCCGTCATTCGGCTGCTGACCACCCAGAAGGAGCGCCGCATCCGCATGCCGTACCAGAAGGGCAATGTCAGCCAGCTGACCAAAATTCTGTTCCCCGTGGTCGTCACCGTGATTGCCGGTATGGTCGCCCCCGCCAGCGTGGCGCTGGTCGGCTTTTTGATGTTCGGCAACCTGCTGCGTGAGTGCGGCGTGCTGAACGCCCTGAGCGAGACCGCCCAGAACGTGCTGGCCAACCTGATCACCATTGTGCTGGGCCTGACGGTGGCCGGGCAGATGACCGCCGACAAGTTCGTGCGCCCCGACACGCTGCTGATCCTGGCGTTGGGCCTGGTCGCCTTTGTGTTTGACACGGCGGGCGGCGTGCTGTTTGCCAAGCTGCTGAACCTGTTCCTGCCCGAGGGCAAAAAGCTGAACCCCATGATCGGCGCGGCGGGCATTTCCGCTTTCCCGATGAGCGGGCGCGTTGTCAACAAGATGGGCCTTGAGGAGGACAACCAGAATTTCCTGCTGATGTATTCCATCAGCGTAAATGTTTCGGGCCAGATTGCGTCGGTCATTGCCGGCGGCCTGATTCTGACCCTGATGGCGTAAGGAGGTACCTATGCTGCATCTTTCTTCCTGGATGACCACGCTGCCGATGATGATCATTGGCATGGTGGGCGTGATTCTCGTGATCGGCGTTGTGGTTCTGGCAGTCATGCTGCTGAACCGCCTGACCTCCGGCAAATAAGGCGGAACGGATTTTTTCCTGCAACAGCAAAGCCCGGCAGTACAATTTGTACTGCCGGGCTTTGTTTATTCAATTTGTAATATTACGTTTGTGCCGCGCCGTCCACCTGCAAGATTTCGCCGGTGATATAGCTGGCCAGATCGCTGGCAAGGAACAGGAACGCGTTGGCGACCTCCTCCGGCTCGCCCATGCGGCCGAGAGGAATGGGTGCACAGACGCGCTGCACGATTTCCTGCGGGAGGTTGGCGACCATATCGGTGCGGGTCACGCCGGGTGCCACCGCATTGACGCGGATGTTGTCGCGCCCCAGCTCGCGCGCCAGGCTGCGGGTCATGCCGTTGACGGCAAACTTGCTGGTGGGGTAGCCCACGCCGGACGGCTGGCCGTACAGGCTGACCATAGAACTGGTATTGATGATGCTGCCGCCACCCTGTGCCTTCATGCGCGGGGCGGCCGCACGGCAGCCGTTGAACACTGCCGAAACGTTCAGCCGCATGATGTTTTCAAATGCTTCGGGCGTGTAGTCGTACAGCGGCTCCCGCGCCGAGATGCCCGCATTGTTTACCAGAATGTCAATGCGTCCAAAGGCTTTTTCGACCTCGGCAAAGGCGGCATCGACGGCGGCGTAGTCCGTCAGGTCGGGTGCCATGCCGATGACCTCCCAGTCGGGGTTTTCTGCCTTCAGCGCCGCCAACGCCTTGTCCACGGTTTCCTGACGGGAGCCGAACAGCGCGACCGATGCACCGTTTTTGAGGAAAGTCTGCACCACGGCAAAGCCGATGCCGCGGGTGCCGCCGGTTACAATGGCCTTTTTTCCTTGAAGCAACATAGTGTGGATTCCTCCCTGTTTGGTAGTAAATGTAGAGCAACACATACATGCTTTTCTTTTGCAGGCATTATAACACAGTTTCTAGGCAATGTCAAATTGCACAAAATCTTTTATTTTTGTGCAAAACTATTTGTTTTAACAGCAAGCGTGCTCCTTCGCATAACGTTTGACGGCGGGCGATGTCTTAAAACAGATCCAACATGGCATCGAGGTAAATTTCTTCCCGCACACGCAGCTGATATTCCGGCTTGGTCATGTAATACAAAAGGAACTCCAGAATCAGCGCACTGCCCAGACCGCGCCCCTCGATTTTGAACTGAGAGAAGCCCTTCGGCAGGTAGGTGTTTTGGATATCCTGCACGCTGATAAAGCCGGGGTTTTGCATCGCGGCGGAAAACCGATACCCCCGCCCGCCGTCCGGTGCGGGGCAGCGGTGCTCGGCGCCGGGCAGCCCCAGGTTTTTGCGGCTGACCGCCTCATAGCAGGCTTTGCGCGCCGTGCAGCCGAAATCGCAGCACTCGTTGCACAAAAATTCCACCTTATCCTTTTGTGCGGCGGGCAGCAGCCGCAGACGGTCAAACGCCTTGTTCAGGCGGAAATCCGGCACGACAAAGCGAAATTCCGGGCGCTGCACCTCGCGCAGAAAATCGGCATAATCGGTCAGCACCTTGGTGGTGGACGAAACAAAATACAGCGATGGATAGTTGGTTTTCAGGTAGTCCAGCAGCAAATCGGAATACACAATGACCCCATTTTGCGGCGTCTGCGATTCGGCAAACAGGCGGCACAGGCGGTTACATTTTGCGTCGTGCAGGTGTTCGGGCCGCAAAAGCGAATTGCTGAAGGTCAGCCGCGCCGAGATGCCGTACTCCCGCAGCAGCGCCAGCACCTCGCGGGCAGAGCTTTCGCCAAAGCCGGCGCGGCCGCCGCCCCACAGGCAGTCCGCAGGGGCACCGTAGATCGAGCCGATGTCGCACCATGGGTAAAACCAGTCCCGATGTTCACGGTACAGCGGCAAAAAAGCGCGGTACAGCTCGTAAAATTCAAACAATCCGGGCAGATGATAGCTGGCGGTTCGGCTCATAGGGGTTCTCCTTGCGTAAGATTTCTTTCTTCCATTAAAATAAAACCGCACCGAATTGTCAATCTTTTTTACAAAATTTGACCGTCAGCGGCTGAAAATTCATTTTATTCTACAATTTACACACTCTTTTGTCGGTGTTATAATGAAATCATAATAAGGAAAGAGAGGTCATTGTATGAAAAATTCCCCTGCACTGTCCGAGGCTGCCTTTCAGCTGGACGGAAAAATGCCCCTGAAACAAGCCATTCCGCTGGGCTTGCAGCATGTTCTGGCGATGTTTGTGGGCAACCTGACCCCGCTGCTGATCATCACCGGCACCTGCGGGTTGGCGGGCGGTGAGTTTGCCGACCTGCAATTACAGCTTTTGCAGAACGCCATGCTGGTGGCGGGCATCGTAACGCTGGTGCAGCTGTTCACCATCGGACCCATCGGCGGCAAGGTACCTATTATTATGGGCACGTCCTCCGGGTTTATCGGGGTGTTCAACAGCGTGGTTGCCACCATGGGCGGCGGCGTGCTGGCCTACGGCGCCATTATGGGCGCGTCCATCATCGGCGGCCTGTTTGAAACCGTGCTGGGCTTTTTCTTAAAGCCGCTGCGCAAGTTCTTCCCCAGTGTCGTCACGGGCACGGTGGTCATGTCCATCGGCCTGAGCCTGATTTCCGTCGGCATCAATTCCTTTGGCGGCGGCAACACTGCCAAGGATTTCGGCTCGATGGAAAATTTGCTGCTGGCCCTGTTTGTGCTGGTCATGATTTTGGTGTTCAAGCACGGCACCAAGGGCTTTGCCAGCTCCAGCGCCATTTTGCTGGGCATCTTGTGCGGATATGCCGCGGCCTTTGTTATGGGCTTGGTGCTGCCCACCACCGGCGTGACCGCCGACGGCGTGGAGTTCACCAAGGCGTGGGTGCTGAACTGGGACAAGGTTGCCAATGCCGCTTGGTTTGAGATCCCTGCCCTGCTGCCCGTCAAGCCGGTGTTTGACATGCGCGCCATCGCCCCCGTTATGATCATGTTTGTGGTCACGGCTGTGGAGACCGTGGGCGATATTTCCGGCGTGATGGAGGGCGGCCTCGGCCGCGAAGCCACCGACAAGGAGCTGGCCGGCGGCGTTATGTGCGATGGTCTGGGTTCCAGCTTTGCGGCGCTGTTCGGCGTGCTGCCCAACACTTCCTTCAGCCAGAACGTGGGTCTGGTTGCCATGACCAAGGTCGTCAACCGCTTTGCACTGGCAACGGGTGCGGTGTTCCTGATTTTGTGCGGCCTGTGCCCCAAGCTGGGCGCGCTGGTGTCCATTATGCCGCAGTCGGTTCTGGGCGGTGCCGCCGTTATGATGTTCTCCTCCATTGTCATCAGCGGTATCCAGCTGATCACCAAGGAGCCGCTGACCCCGCGCAACCTGTCCATTGTGTCGGTCGCGCTGGGCGTGGGCTACGGCATGGGTGCCAACACCGGCATTCTGGCGCAGACCCCCGAAGCGGTGCGGCTGGTGTTTGGCGGTTCCGGCATTGTGCCCGCCGCCATGGTAGCGATTTTGCTGAACATTTTGCTGCCGAAAGACGAAGTAAAGTAAGTTTGATTTGCCCCTGTTTGCCGGTTTTCGGCAGGCAGGGGCGTTTGTTTTGGGGGAACGGGCGGTTTGTTTTGCATAAGGGCGGCGGAGAAATAATAAATAAGAAATAATAAATAAGAAAGTTGGTGTGTCCGCCATGCGGACACTTTTTATATAGTGCGATGCATGGCGGGGTGACCCACCCCGCCGAAATGGGCAGTAACCGTAAAGCGGCAAGGAGGGGTCAAGACCCCTCCCTACAAACCAGCCATAAGAGAGAATCAAGCGGGTAAAAAGCGCAGTTCCCACAAATATTATCGGCGGAGCCGTAAGACGGGAGCGGGTGGGCGGGGCGTCAAAAAATGTGTCTTGACGATTTTTTAGCCCCGCCCGTCCGCGACCCACCTATTTGGGGGTCCAGGGGGACGGGTCCCCCGGCCGTGCCCCGCGCCTCGGAAGTAGCGGCGCCTTTCTTTGGTACTTTCTTTGGGCGTCCAAAGAAAGTACACCATCCGGGTAGACGCCCACTATCAATTTTACAATTTTCCCCTGCCGTAGGGAATTGTATTTTTTGCGACAAAATGCTACTATATTCCTAGAATACGTTTTCAACTTTTTTATCAAGAAAGGTCAAGCATCGTGGCAGAAGAACGCTATGTATACCGCCGTGCAGGCTCCGCGCCGCCGGCGCGCAAACCCGCAACCAATCCGCCGCCCCGCCGTCCGGCACCGCCAAAACGCCGCCCCGTTCGTGTGCTGGTGCTCTGCCTTGTCTGCGTGCTGCTGGCTGTCGCCGCGGGCATTGCCCTTGTGCGCTGCGGCATCGAGGAAGCAGCCCCCGCCAAGGCGGACTTCGGCACCGCTGCGCCCGCGTGGCAGAAAAACGAGCTGGGCTACTACTTTAACAGTGCCGGCAGCGCCATACCCGCCGCCGTGCTGAAGGGCATGGACGTGTCGCGCTACCAGGGCGAGGTCGACTGGGAAAAGGCCAAGGCCGCCGGTATCGACTACGCCATTCTGCGCTGCGGCTTTGGCGGCGAGTGGGACGGGCAGGAGGAAAACTGGGACCAGGACGACCCGCAGTTCCGCCGCAACGCCGACGAGTGTACCCGCCTGGGCATTCCGTTCGGCGTGTACCTCTACTCCTACGCCACCACGGTGGAGGAGGCCCGCAGCGAGGCCGACCACGTTGCCCGCCTGCTGGGCCTGGTGGCACCGGCGTTCCCCGAACTGGGCGACTACACCGCCGCGCCCTACCGGCTCAGTTACCCCGTCTACTACGACCTGGAGGACAAATACATTACCAAGGTGCTGCCGGACGAGATGGCCGAAATTGTGCAGGCATTTTTTGACCGCCTGACCGAGCACGGCTACGCAGGCAAGCAGGGGCTGTATGCCTCGCTGAACTGGGTGCGCAGCCGTTTTTCCGACCCCGCCTTTGACCCCTGGCGCGAAAATCTGTGGATCGCGCGTTTCTCCGACGAGCTGGGCTACACGGGCACCTACGATATGTGGCAGTGCAGCTGCAAGGCCGTGGGCGCAGACTACGGCGTCGAGAGCGAGACCGTCGACCTGAACCTTGTCATGCGTCCCTTTGTGCCCACCGGCATCAAGGATTGCATCAGCAAATTTACCGACGCCAAGCTCGTGAACGACACCCGCCAGTGGGAGCTGCATCTGGCCAACAAGGACGACCGCGCCACCCTGACCACCAACCGTGATGACGCCGAGACGCAGAACGTTTTCTGGACGACCAGCAACAAAAATGTCGCTACTGTGGACAAAAACGGCACCGTGCGCGCCCGCACCGATGCGGGTGAGTGCACCCTGACCGCCACGCTGGCCGACGGCACCGAGAGTTTTTCCTGCATCGTGCGGGTGGGTGACATCACGGTGCCCATTTTTGCCACGGCCGGCCTGCAGGGCAGCCGCGACCGCATTGCCGATGCCGCCGCCCAAAAGGCGGGCACCCCCGATGCCATTTTGGTGGACGCCGGCAACAGCCTGCACGGCACCCCCATGGCCAGCATGACCGGCGGCATGGATATGATGAGTGCCTTCTCCGCCGCCGGGTACGACCTGCAGGCCGTCAGCCTGTGGGACATGGCCTACGGCAACAGCCGCCTGCTGAGCGACGCCAACATGGCCGCCGGGCCGACGCTGGCTTCCAATTTGCAGGACGCCAACGGCACCCCCGTTTTGTACCGTTCCACCAGTTGGAACCGCAACAAGGTCACCGACGGCCAGACCGCCGTGATCGAGCGCGCCGGGTACAAAATCGGCTTTTTCAGCCTGAACGAGCCGAACGGCCCCGTGTTTACGACCTTTAACAGCGAGGTATTCTCCCCCGCCGACTTTGCCGAAAACGCCGCCAGGCAGATCGAGGCGCTGCAAAAGCAGGGCGTCGATGCCATCGTGTGCATCGCGTCCACCGCGCCCGCCGACAACGGCTGGCAAAAAACGCTGCTCAAGCAGGGGGTGGACGCCATCATCACAACGGCAGCCACCGCCGACAACGACCGTGTGCTGGCAGCCGGGCTGGGCACCGACGGCCTGGCACGGCTGGACCTGACCTTCACCCAGGGCGGCGGCTGCACCGTGACGGTTCAGCCCGCCCTGACCGCCGCCGAGCTGGACGCCGCCCGCGCCAATCTGACGGCATCTGCCACCACCCGTGACAGCGAGGACGACCCCACCGCCCCCACCGAGCGCGCCGATGAGGCCCCGCAAAAGGCCGCCGACGCCTACGTCTACGCCGAGGCGCTGATGCAAGGGCTGGATCTGGACGACCAAAGCATTTGGAACACGACGCTGTTCACCTTTGCCGAAAACACCGACGCCAAAAAGACCATCACCTTCGGCAACTATGTGGCCGCACTGTACAGCGACATTGCCGCCGCCCATGTGGGCAGCCTGCTGCCCGAGGGCACCGAGATCACCGCGCTGGCCTGCGGCGTGACCGAGCCGGCCTTTGGCGAAATCAGCCGCGGCGCGTTGATAGACGCCCTGCCGCAGAGCGCACGGATCCAGCTTATCAAAACCGATGCCGAGACCGCCAAGACGCTGGCCGCCCTGGGCGAGCGCACCTACCTGAACAGCCTGACCGAGTTTGCGCCGGAGGGCGACACTTATCTTGTCACCGACAGCGTGACGCTTTCCGCCCTGGATGCCGCCAGCTACACCGTTTTGCAGGATTACGGCGATGTGTTCTGGGCTGTGCGTATGAATATCAACGACCTGACAAGCAATTTCCAAGACCCCTTTACCCTGCCCGAAGCCCCCAGCAAGGGCGTCGGACGCCGATAATTTCGGGAGGTGCTTCTATGAAACTGACGTTTTTGGGCGCAGCGCGGGAGGTTACCGGCAGCTGCACACAGGTGGAGGCCGCCGGCCACTGCTTTTTGGTGGATTGCGGCATGGAACAGGGGCGCGACGTCTACGAAAACGCCTCCCTGCCCTTTGCGCCCGGCCGCTACGAGGCGCTGCTGCTGACCCATGCGCACATCGACCATTCGGGGCGTATCCCCTACCTGTACAAAAACGGGTTCCGTTCCCCCATTTACACCACCGATGCCACCACCGACCTGTGCGGCATCATGCTGGAGGACTCGGCCCATATCCAGCAGCAGGAGGCCGAGTGGAAAAACCGCAAGGCGCAGCGCAGCGGTGCGGCGGCGGTCGAGCCGGACTACACCGTGGAGGACGCGCAGAAGGTCATGCGCCAATTTGTGCCCTGCCCCTATGACAAATGGCTGACGCTTTTTGACGGTGACACGGGCAAAATCGAGATGCTGTTCACCGACGTGGGGCACCTTTTGGGCAGCGCGTCCATCTCGCTGCGCATTACCGAGCCGGGCCGCAGCGCCGAGACGCTGGTGTTTTCGGGCGATATCGGCAACCTGCACCAGCCCCTTATCAAAGACCCCGCCGTGCCGCCCCACGCCGACTATCTGGTCATGGAATCGACCTACGGCGACCGCAGCCACGGCCCCAAGCCCGATTATCTGGGCGAGCTGACGCAAATTTTGCAGCAGACCTTTGACCGCGGCGGCAACGTCGTGGTGCCCAGCTTTGCCGTGGGGCGCACACAGGAGCTGCTGTATTTTATCCGCCAGATCAAGGCCGAGGGGCGCATACACGGGCACGACAATTTCCCCGTGTATGTGGACAGCCCGCTGGCCAGCAAATCCACAACGATTTTCCGCGAAAATTACCTGGAATGTTACGATGACGAGGCCATGGCGCTGGTGCAGGCGGGTGAAAACCCGCTGCAGTTCCCCGGCCTGCACATCAGCGAAACCAAGGAGGACTCGGTAGCCATCAACAGCGACACAACGCCCAAGGTCATTTTGTCGGCCTCCGGCATGTGCGACGCGGGGCGTATCCGCCACCACCTGAAGTACAACCTGTGGCGGCCGGAATGCACGGTGCTGTTTGTGGGGTTCCAAAGCCCCGGCACGCTGGGAAACGCCCTGCTGGGCGGCGCGACTGAGGTCAAGCTGTTCGGTGAGCCTGTGCAGGTCAAGGCAAAGATCTGCCAGCTGAGCGGGCTTTCAGGCCATGCGGACAACATCGGGCTGGAAGCGTGGCTGAAAGCCTTTGACGAAAAGCCCAAGTTCGTCTTTGTCAACCACGGCGAGGACGCCGTGGCGCAGCACTGGGCCGAGCACCTGCAGGCTATCGGCTATGAGGCGGACGCGCCGTACAACGGCGGCATCTGGGTGGCCGGGCAGGGGCGCGTGGCCTGCGCCGAGACCGGCAACACGCAAAAAATCCTGCCCACGCAAAAAATCGTCTCTGTGCGCACCAGCGCCGCCTTTGAACGGCTGCTTGCCACAGGGCGCCGCCTGATGGCCCTGATAGAACGCAGCCGCGGCTGTGCCAACAAGGACCTTGGCAAATTTGCCGACCAAATCGCCGCACTTTGCGACAAATGGGAGAAATACTGATACATGTGGCATCCGATCAAGCACTATAAAACGATACATCACCATAAAATGCTGGTCATGCAGAACTGCTTCCGCTGCGGGCTGTACCGCCAGGGACTTATGCACGATTTGAGTAAGCTCAGCCCCGTGGAGTTCTGGGCGGGGGCGAAATACTGGCAGGGCAGCTGCAGCCCCAACAACGCCCAGCGCAAGGCCGAGGGATACAGCGCCGCGTGGCTGCACCACAAGGGGCGCAACAAGCATCACCTGGAATACTGGATCGACTACGCGCCGAACGGTGACCACAAGATGGCGGGTATGCGTATGCCCGAAAAGTATGTGGCCGAGATGGTGTGCGACCGCATCGCCGCCAGCAAAAACTACAAGGGCGACGCCTACACCGATGCCGCCGCATGGGAGTACTACGCCCACAGCCGCGACCATTATATCCTGCACCCCGACACCCGCCGCCAGCTGGAAACCTGCCTGCTGATTCTGCGCGACGAGGGCGAGGACGCGTGCTTTGCGTATATCCGCCGGGAATTGCTGGGGAAAAAGTAAGGAACAAAAAACCTGCCGTTTGCGATGAACGGCAGGTTTTTTGTTTCAGCCCTTACTTTCCGATGGTTTGTTCCACGCCTTAGCCAATGCGGCGGCCACGGCGTCAATGTCCGCGTCCCGCAGGGCCGAATACCCCGCCACCACCGTGTTGGGGGTGCAAAGCTCCGCGCGGGCCAGATAATACTCGCTCAGGCCGCGCAGACGCACCCCCTCGCGCGCGGCACTTTCCACCATGGCGCGCTCCCCTTGGGCGCCCGGCATCGTCAGCAAAAAGTGCAGCCCGCTGTGCACCGCGCCCAGCTGCACCCCCGGCAGGGCGGCGCGCAGGGCGGCGGCAAAGGCCTCCATGCGGCGCTTGTACGCCAGGCGGATGCGCGCCAGATGTCGGGTAAAATACCCGCCCGCAATAAATGCGCAGAGGGTCTGCTGCTCAAACCGCCCCACCGTGTTGGCATAGGCGGCAAAATCGCGGCGGTACTGTGCCAGCAGCGGGCGCGGCAGCACCATGCAGGCAATGCGGATACCCGGTGCCAGACTTTTGGAGAAGGTCGTCAGGTAGACCACAGGGCCGTCCGGCCCCGCCATGCCCTGCAGGCTGGGCAGCGGGCGGGTGTCAAAGCGAAACTCCGAGTCGTAGTCGTCCTCCAAAATATAGCGGTTCGGGCGGGCAGCCGCCCAGGCCAGCAGCTCGGCACGGCGGGTGGCGGGCATGGTGATGCCGGTGGGAAAATGATGGCTGGGCGTCAAATAGCACAGGCTTGCCCCGCTTTGCTCCAGCGCGGCGGCGGGCAGACCGTCACGGTCAATGTCCACCGGCACGCAGGCCAGCCCGCTGTTGCGCAAGACCGCCTGTGTGCGGGCGTAGCCGGGGTTTTCGATGGCGGCAAGGCTGCCCGCGAACAGGTGCGCCAGACACCCCAGCAGGTACTCGATGCCCGCGCCCACCACGATTTGGTCGGGCGTGCAGCAGACCCCGCGATAGCCCGAAAGATACCACGCGATCTGCGCGCGCAGGGCCGCGTCGCCCTGCATTTCGCCCCGCTGCAAAAGTTCGGGACGCTGGTACAAAAGCTCGCGCTGCAGCCGCCCCCAGCTGCGCGCAGGAAACAGCGCCGTGTCCACACTTCCTGTGGAAAGATCGTACAGCGGTGCATTTTCGGCAGGGTGCGGCTCTGCGGCGGGGGCGGGCGCGGCACGGCGCGGGTGCAGCATACCGTAGGTTTTCTGCACATAAAAGCCGCTGCGGGGGCGTGCCTCGGCCAGGCCCTCGGCGGCCAGCATCTGGTAGGCGGCGTCCACGGTGTTCACGCTCACCCCCTGCTGCGCGGCCATGGTGCGCCGCCCCGGCAGCGGGCTGCCCGGCGGCAGCACACCTTGACGGATCTCGTCCGCCAAGGCGGCGTAGAGCTGCTCGTACAGCGGCGTTTTGGCGTTCGGTTGTAATTCTATCACGGCAAGCCCTCCCATCTGGTACCATAAAACAATTAAAAACTGGCCATTTTATTAGTGCCAGAAATCGTTATAATAGGAGCATACCTTGCAAGGGACAATTTGTCAACAGGGAGAGTATAAAAATGCAAACTTCAACGATGTGGATCTTGTTGTTCGCGGTCGTAGCCGTGGTGCTGCTGATTGCAGGGGTATCCAAAACCCGCTTTACTACGCAGAAAATCGCCATCATCGGCATCATGGCGGCGCTGAGCTTTGTGGCGTATGAGTTTTTCCGCATCCCCAACGTACTGGGCACAGGCTCGTCCTTCCATCTGGGCAACACCTTCACGGCGCTGACCGCCCTGCTGCTGGACGGCATCTCCGGCGGTCTGGCAGGTGCCATCGGCCTGGCGCTGGCGGATATCGTCGCAGGCGACCCCGGCTACGCCATCACGACCTTTATCTTAAAGTTTATCATCGGCGTGGTCTGCGGCGCCGTGGCGCACAAGGTGCTGCACCTGAAGGACCGCACCCCCGAAAACAAGCTGAGCTATCTGGCCGCCGTCACGGGCGCTGCGTTCAGCGGCCTGCTGGTCAACGTATTTACCGACCCGCTGATCGGCTATTTCCGCAACCGGTTCATCTTCGGCCAGCCCGCCGAGATCGCCACCGTCGTGACCAAAATCGCCAGCGGCGTCACGCTGGTCAACTCGCTGCTGTCCACGGTGTGCGCCGTGCTTTTGTATCTGGCCCTGCGTCCCGCGCTGGAAAAGGCACATCTGCTGCCGAAGGAGTAACCCCCGCCTATACAGCTGCCGCCCCCTGTGGGCGGCATTTTTTGTGCAAACTGTGTAAATTGTTTCCATAATGTAAAAATTGCCGCATTCGGGTAGAAACCCGCCGCAAAAAGGTGTATAATGCGTGGGTATGCAAAAAATCACCGCAAAAAGCAAGAGGGATACTATGGCAAATACGACCCATCGCCGCCCGCCGCAGCGCAGCGCCCGCCGTTACGACGCCCTGGCCAAGGCCTATATGGTACTGGCCGGGTGCGCCGCTGTGCTGCTGGCCACCACCATCGCGGCTTTTTTACTCGTCCTGGACGTCGCCGACACAAAAAGCGGCAAGAGCCTGGGCAGCCTTGTGCAGGAAAGCGGCTACGATTCCACCAAAAACGCGATTGACCAAAGCGCGTTTTCGGCCACGGTGCTGCCCGAAACCGAGGACGCCGGCCAGGAATACATTGACTCCACGCTGTTTTTGGGCGACAGCAACACCGCCCGCATGTACCGCATGTTTGACTATTGCAGCTACGACAACGCCATCGGCTCGGTGGGCATGAGCGCGCGCAGCCTGCAAAATTTTGCCTGCGTCAAGTTCAGCGGCTACGGCAGCTATGTCACCATGCCGCAGGCCGTGGCGCTTATGCAGCCCCGCCGGGTGCTTGTGACCTTTGGCACCAACGACCTGTCCCCCAACTATTCGGCCGACTCGTTTATAGAAAACTACCGTGCGGGTCTGCAAGCCATTGCGGACGCCTACCCCACCGCCGACATCATCGTCAACGCCATTCCGCCGCTGGGCCGCAGCCACAGCAACGCCAACCTGACCCAAAGCCAGGTCGACGAGTACAACAAGGCCATTGTGGAAATGTGCGACGCCAACGGCTGGAAATTTTTGAACAGTGCCGAGGTCCTGAAGGACGATGCCACCGGCTACGCCAAGGACGGCTATGTGGAGTCCGGCGACGGCATCCACCTGACCCGCGCCGCCATGGAGGCGCTGTTCGGCTACATCCGCACCCACAGCTACATTACCGAGGACACCCGCCCGACCGTGACCGACGTGCCCCGCCATGTGGAGGACAAGGACGCCGTGACCTACTCGACCCCCGTGCTGGAGGAACCCGCCGCCGCGACGCCCGCCGAAACCGAGGAACCGGACAGCGAGGAGAGCACCGAGAGCGAGGAAACCGAGCCGACGCCTACCCCGACAGCCACGCCCACAGCAACGCCGACGCCTACCCCGACCCCGACGGAACCCCCTGCCCCCACGCCTGACCAGGAGGCCACCCCCACACCGACACCCGCCCCGGAGGCAGCTCCCTCCCCCACGCCCACACCTGCGGCCAATTCCGAGGCAGCCCCCACGCCGACGCCGGAATCCACCCCCGAACCCGCCGCGGCACCACCCGCCGATACGGAGCCTGCCGCCGCAGACACCCCGCAAGCATAAAAAACACGCACCTGCGTTAAGCAGGTGCGTGTTTTTTTGTCAGGCAGAAATTATGCGGTGTTTTTTTACGATCAGCCCAGGCTGATGCCCATGGCGCGGGCGACGTTCAGCATGTCGCAGTCACCGGGCACGCCGCGGGTCTTGCCCGCAATGTCGGCCAGCGGGTTGGCGGTGACATGGCGGTTCACCATGGCGACCGTCACGCCGAAGTGCTCGTCCGCCACAAGCCCGGCCGCGTAGGAGCCGAACTGGGTAGCCAGCACGCGGTCGTAGGCGCTGGGGCTGCCGCCGCGCTGCATGTGGCCGGGCACGCAGATGCGTGTCTCGGCGCCGGTCATCGTCTCGATCTGCTTGGCGATGCGGGCGGTGGCGGTGGTGTAGCCCGCCTGTGCGCGCTGGGCCGTCCATTCCTTGCGCTTGAGCTTGGCTTCCTCGGTGGAGAATGCGCCCTCGGCCACGGCCAGAATCGAGAAGTTCTTGCCGCTGCGGGCGCGATTTTCCACGGCGGCGGCCACCTTTTTAATGTCGTAGGGCATTTCGGGGATCAGAATGATATCCGCGCCGCCCGCAATGCCGGAGTACAGCGTCAGCCAGCCGGCCTTGTTGCCCATGATCTCAATGCACATCACGCGGCTGTGGCTGCCGGCGGTGGTGTGGATGCGGTCAATGACGTCGGTGGCAATATCCACGGCGGTGTGGAAGCCGAAGGTCACATCGGTGCCGTAGATGTCGTTGTCGATGGTCTTGGGCAGGCCGATGATGTTCAGCCCCTCCTGGCTGAGCAGGTTGGCGGTTTTGTGGGTGCCGTTGCCGCCCAGGCACAGCAGGCAGTCCAGCTTGGCGGCGCGGTAGTTTTTCTTCATGGCGGCGACCTTGTCCACGCGGTCATCCTCGACAATACGCATCTTTTTGAACGGGGTGCGCTTGGTGCCCAGAATGGTGCCGCCCACCGTCAGAATGCCGCTGAACTCGTCGGGGCTCATCTCGCGGTAGTTGCCGTTGATCAGGCCGTCGTAGCCGTTCATAATACCCACGATCTCGACCTTGTCGCCCATGCGGTGGTACAGTGCCTTGGCAACGCCGCGCAGCGTTGCGTTCAGGCCGGGGCAGTCCCCGCCGGAAGTTAAGATACCTACACGAATAGCCATTTTTGTTTGCCTCCCTGATGTATCAAAATCTGATTTTTCCTACCTATAAAATACCGCCGCCACGGGCCGTTGTCAAGAAAAAATTATGCCCCGCACGGCCGTGGCCCTGCTTGTATTATAGCACAGACGCAACGCGCTGAAAACAGCAATCATTCTAAAATTTTTCTGAATAGGGCGAACATTTTCATACAAATAGTTAAAAAATCCTTGACAATGCGCCACCGAAACGGTATGCTTGTAGTAAAGAATGGCAAAAGGCGGTGCTGTGTATGAATGCCAAAGGGGATGCGAACCGCAGCGTTCGCTCTACCAAGAAAAAGCTGTATCATGCCCTGATCCAACTGCTGCAGGAAAAGGACCTGCGGGAAATCACCGTGCGCGAGCTGACCGAGCTGGCGGGCATCAGCCGCGGCACGTTTTACTTTCACTATGCGGATATCTACGCCCTGATGGAACAGCTGGAGGCCAGCCAGCTGGAGGGGCTGTGCAGCCTGCTGGACGGCATTGTACCCAACGCCTCGCAGGAGGAGGTTCCCTACGCGCTGGTGGCGCTGTTCCGTTATATGGAAGAAAACGCCGAGGTTTGCCGTGCGCTGTACGGCAAAAGCTGGGAATCCCCGTTTTTGCACAACGCCAAGGAGGTCGTGCTGCGCCGCTGCATGGGCGAGTTTCCCCACGGCACCAGCGAACGCAACCGTTATCTTTTGTCCTTTATTGTGGACGGCTGTTTCGGCACCATTCAGCAGTGGCAGCAGGCGGGCTATGCGCCCCCCGCCCCCGAAATGGCAGAAACCGCATGGAAGGCGATCCGCGCTGTTAAACGGCTGCTGTAAAGCCCGCTGCCGTATTGCAATTTGCCCCGCGGCGGGGTATAATACATTTATATTGTAAGGACGCTTTTGTCCAAAAGAAGGAGAGTTTACAATGGGATTTTTTGATTTTCTGAAGAAGAAACCCGAACCGGAGACCCCTGCCATGGTGCTGTACGCCGACGCCAAGGGCACCATCGTCCCCATGGAGCAGATCCCCGACGAGGTGTTTGCACAGGGCATCCTGGGCCAGTGCTGCGGCATTGACCCCACCGAAGGCAAGGTCTTTGCCCCCGCCGACGGCGAGATCACCCAGGCCCCCGACAGCGGCCACGCCCTGGGCATCATGGCCGACAACGGCGCCGAGGTGCTGATCCACGTTGGCGTGGATACCGTTGAGATGAAGGGCGACGGCTTCAGCCCCAAGGTCAAGGTCGGTGACAAGGTCAAGAAGGGCGACCTGCTGCTGGAGATGGATCTGGAAAAGATCGCTGCCGCCAACCACCCCGCCGTGGTCATCACCGTTGTCACCAACACCGATGACTTCAAGGCCGTTGAGCTGGCTGCCGCCGGCACCGTACAGCCCGGCGACGAGCTGTTCAAGCTGAGCAAATAAACGCAGACAAACGCAAAAGCCGCAGGGGTGACCCTGCGGCTTTTGTTTGGCTGCCAAAACACGGGCAAAGAAAAACAGTGCCGTTTCTTACGAAACAGCGCTGTTTTGTTTGGAGCGGCCGACGAGGCTCGAACTCGCTACCTCCACCTTGGCAAGGTGGCGCTCTACCAGATGAGCTACG
>NZ_CAKTFU010000015.1 GCF_934561205.1 uncultured Gemmiger sp.
CGGATGTCTTTATTCTAGCAAAAACTGTTACCTATGTCTCTTCTCTACCTGTTACCTATGTTACTACTCTATACACAATGCTCGCCCCTACGGATTAACCCGTTATGTTGTTGCAATATTCCGTGACAATATGGTATTTTCGGCAGGTTTGTAGGGGACGCATATATGCGTCCCGCAGCTTGTAGAAAAAGTTACTTGCCGGAAGATTTGTAGGGATGGGTCTTGACCCATCCGCACATATGGCCGCGCGCAGCGCATAAAATCGCGCCGAATGGCGCGCGGTTTTCTCGTTACGTCGTGCTTTTGGCGAGGCAGCACGGAACGGTCAAGACCGTTCCCTACAAACCAGCCGAAAGGTCGCAATCATCCCGTTAGGTTTATCGACAACCTGCGGGCGGCATATATGCCGCCCCTACGGACTAACCCGTTATGTTGTTGCAACCGTAAAACCGCGTTACCCCTCGCGGTATTCCATGGGGGTCTGCCCGGTCACTTCCTGAAAAACGCGGCTGAAATAATTGCGCGTGGCGAAGCCCAGCCCCAAGGCAATATCCTGTACGGGGCGGTCGGTACTTTTTAACAAAACCTTGGCGCGCTCGATCTTGGCAAATTTGGCGTAGTCGTTGACCGAAAGCCCCGTTTCTTCCTTAAATTTATGGGTCAGGTAGTATTCGGTATAGCCCACCAGTGCCGCCAGGTCGGCGGCGCGGATTTTTTCTTCCAAGTGCATTTCGATGTAATCCACACACTTTTGCACCTGCTGGCTGAGGTTGGGGTTGGTGCGGCATTTATGCACGCGGCGCACAAAATCATCGTACATCATCAGCCCCAGCGGTTCCAAGTCGTCCAGCGTCTTGGCATTCTCGGCGGATTGTATATAGCTGTCCCCCAACGCGTAGGCTTCCTCGGGCGAAAGCCCGCCCTCAATGGCGGCGCGGCACACCAGCGAGGTAAACACGATAATGCTCGTCTTGCTTTGGCGCAAGGCGTCATCGCTGCGCACAGGCACGCCCGCACTGATGCCCATACTGGCGGAAAGCGCCTGCTTGTAGTTCAAGTCCCCTGTGCGCACCATCTGCAAAAGTCCCTGCTCTGCCATCCAGACCTTGTGGCGGTCATGCGCGGGGTTTTGCGGGGCATCGGCAGGCTTTGCCGGCACGTCGCTGTTGATATCGCTCAGCGTAAGATGCTCACCGCACAGGCAGTAGTGCAGCATCAGGGTATAGCGATGCAAAATGGTGCATTGCAGCACGGGGACGGTTTTCAGCACCTCGTACAGCTGCATCGTCCACGCGACGCTGACCTCCAGACGGCTGTAGTATTGCAGCCCTTTTTCAATGCCGCGCAAGGATACATCCTGATAAAACACAGGGCCGATGACCCACGCACGTTTTAACGTGCCGCCGTCCTTTTCAAAGGCTGCCGCCCACGTCATGCCCAAGGCTGTGCCCAGCGTGACGGGCTTTGTGTGCTGCCTGCCGTAGTCCAGCATTTTTTGCCGGCAGCCGAATAAATCAAACGCGCCGGAAAGAAACCCTGCGTCCGGGCAGTTGCTTTGCAGCAGCTTGCCGTCCGCGTCATAGCACCATGTATAAATATCACCGCCGCAACGGATCATCTCCGAAAACAGCGTCATATTTTGAAAAACGTCCATCTCGCCACCTCCGTTTTTTAACAGCATACCACAAAAAGGGGCTGCCGTACAGACAGCCCCTGGTATATATTTATTTATGCGTTGGCGTAGCTGCCCAGCACGGCAAGGCTGGGCTTGGCGGTGCGCTGCATCGTTTCGCGGTCAACAGCAACCAAGCCAAAGTTCATGGCATAGCCCTTCTGCCACTCAAAGTTATCCATCAGGCTCCAATGGAAGTAGCCCTTCACGGGGATGCCGTCGGCGATGCAGTTTTGCACACCAGACAGCGCGGCTTCGATAAACGCCACGCGGCGGGTATCATCGGCGGTGGCAATGCCGTTTTCGGTGACAATGAGGTCGCCCTTAAAGTCGGCCGCCACCTTGCGGATGACGTTTTCCAGCGCCTGCGGGTAAAATTCGTAGTCCATCTGGGTCAGCTCCACGCCCTGCGGGGCGGGCAGCTGACCCTGCGCGCCGTACAGCGTGCGGGTGTAGTTCTGCACGCCGAGGAAATCGTCCTCCTTTATATAAGGTAGGTAATGGGTGAATTCTTCCTCCCACGCGGCGTCGGCAAAGGCTTCGCCGCCCGGCTGGGCTTGCAAATCGTGCAGGGAGAGCGTCAGCCCGACTTTGACTTGCGGGCAGATCTCCTTGATGACTTCCCGCGCGGCAGCGTGGGCGCGCAGAACCAGCAGGTCACCCTCGGGCGTGCGCTCACTGACAAAGATTTTCGGCTGCGGCGTGCCGAACACAGCGGCGTTTTCGGCGGCGGCGTACTTCATGTTTTCCATCATCTTCTGGAAGTTCATACCCACCTGCACGCTGCCCTCGGCGGATTTGCCCGCGTTGGCGGCAGCCTTGGCGGCTTGCTCCGCCATTAAGCGGAACCGTTTGGAGATGGCCGCCAGCTGCAAGCCCATATTCGCCTCGTTGATGGTGCAGACGTATTGCAGCTCGCTGCCCAGCTGCTGCATAACATAGCGAGCATAGCGCTTGAAGTCGTCCACGGTGGATTCCGCTTCCCAGCCGCCCTTGGCGATCAGCCATTTGGGGCTGGTGAAGTGCAGCAGCGTCACAACGGGTTCCACCCCGTGCGCCTTGCAGCAGGCAATGACCTTGCGGTAATGCTCGATTTCGGCGGGGTCAAACTTGCCCTTCTCTGGCTCGATGCGCGCCCACTCGATGGAAAAGCGGTAGGCGTTCAACCCGGCGTCCGCCAGCAATTTGATATCTTCTTCATACCGATTGTAGTGGTCGCAGGCAATGCCGCTGGGTTCGGCAAAGCTCGTATGCGGCAGCTGCTCCTGCGCCCAGTAGTCGGAATGGATGTTGTTGCCCTCGACCTGATGGGCGGCGGTGGCAGCACCCACAAAAAAGCCTTTTTCAAATTTCTGCATGGTCTTTCTCCTTTATTAAATGCTTGCGGGTTTGTTTCTGTTTGTATCATAGCACAGACCGCGCCGACTGTATGTACAAAATTTCGTGTTTTGGGATTATATTTTGTGATGCTGTAAATTTTGCGTGAATTTTTGCCCTGTTGTTTGGATTTTTGCCCCGCTTTGTGCGGTCGGGTCTGGTATAGTGGTGTCAGTAAGAGATACCCCTTGCGGAATCTGAGGAGGAAAAACAAAATGTTCAAAAAGAAACCCACTGCTTCTGAAGTTGACGGCGTGCAATATCGCCGCGCCAAATTGTGGCAGATCATCTGCTACGCCTGCAACGGTCTTGTCGGTATGAGTGTCTACTCCCTCATCGGTATGGCAAGCTACTCTGCCAGCATCGGCTACGGCATCACGACCGCCGCCGTCGGCATTATCCTGACCTGCTCCCGTATTCTGGACGGCATCACCGACCCCCTGCTTGCCTTTGTGTATGACCGCGTCAACACCAAGTTCGGCAAGCTGCGCGTCCTGCTGGTTGCCGGGTACCTGATCGAAGCACTTGCCCTGTACGGAATGTTCACCGGCTTTTCGTCCAAGGGTCTGGGTCTGCCGGTGTTCGCCCTGCTGTACATCGTTTACATCATCGGCTATACCATCACCAATATGACCGCACAGACCATCCCCGCCATCATGACCAACGACCCGCGCCAGCGCCCCACC
Source organism: uncultured Gemmiger sp. (assembly GCF_934561205.1). Lineage (GTDB taxonomy): Bacteria > Bacillota > Clostridia > Oscillospirales > Ruminococcaceae > Gemmiger. The sequence goes on from NZ_CAKTFU010000015.1 coordinate 3,736, forward strand.
ATCGGCGTCTGGACGACCGCCTTCAACTATCTGGTGCCGATGGCCATGTCGATGATCTTCAACGTCGTGCTGCTGCCCAAATGCGGCGGCACCTACAACCAGGCGTTCCTGACCGCTGCCTGCAATATGACCCTGATCGCCGCGGGTATCGGCACCATTCTGGTCTGCCTGGGCGTTTCTGCCTACGATAAGCCGGAAACCTTTGTCGGCACCAAAAAGTCCGAACCGCTGAAAATGTCCGACATCGTCGAGGTTCTCAAGCACAACAAGCCCCTGCAGTGCTACATTGCCTCCAACGCTTCTGATAAGCTGGCGCAGCAGGTTGCCAGCCAGGCCATCATCGGCACGCTGTTCAATGGTATTTTGATCGGCAATATGGGTCTTGCCACCATTCTGACCGTCATAAGCATGGTTCCCTCCATCTTCTTTGCGGCGTTCGGTGCCAAGTATGTCGGCAAGCACGGCAGCAAAAACGGCATCGTCACCTGGACCTATGTCAGCATGACCATCACCGCCGCGCTGGTTCTGTTCTTTATTTTTGGCGACCCCACGCAGATCGGCGTTATGGGCAGCCCGTCCATGATCCTCTATGTGGTGCTGTCCCTTCTGCAGAACGGCTCCAATATGTGCATCACCACCTCCAACACCTCTTACATGGCGGACGCCATCGACTATGAGCTGGATCGCAGCGGACGTTACATTCCCGCCGTTGTTTCCGGCACCTACAGCTTGGTGGATAAGCTCATCACCTCCTTTGCCGCTGTCATCGCAACCGGCGCCGTGGCGCTGCTGGGCTACACCACCACGATGCCCCAGCCCACCGACCCCTGCACGAGCGGGATTTTCTGGATGACGATGTCCCTGAAATTCGGTCTGCCCCTCATCGGCTGGGTCATCACGCTGATTGCCATGCGCGAATGCCCGCTGACCAAGGAGGAAATGGTCAACGTCCAAAAGCGCATTGCCGAGAAAAAGGCTGCCGCGCAGTCCGAACTCTATAAAGAACAGCTTCAGTAAGCCCATCCCACAAAAGCCGAAAGGGTTTGCAGCCCTTTCGGCTCTTTGAAGTTAAAACCATACATAAGGAGTCATTTTATGAGCAAGACCATTCTTTTGAACCGGAACTGGATTTTCTCCAAGGAAGGACACGACGAACCCGTCACCCTGCCCCACACCTGGAACGCCATTGACGGGCAGGACGGCGGCAATGACTACTACCGCGGCACCTGCAGCTACACCACCGTGCTGCCTGACATAACCTTGCCGGAGAACGGGCGCGCCGTTTTGCAGTTTGACGCCGTTGCCATGACCGCCGAGGTCTATCTGAACGAGCAAAAACTGACCGAGCATAAGGGCGGCTATTCTGCATTTTGCGTGGACATTACCGATGCGCTGCGCAACGGCAGCAACCTGCTGCGCGTGAATGTGGACAACAGCGACAACGACACCGTCTACCCGCAAAAGGCTGACTTTACCTTCTACGGCGGCATTTACCGCGATGTTACGCTGCATATTCTACCCGCTGTTCACTTTGCCCTTGCCGAAAACGGCGCGGTACCCGTCAAGGTCACGCCCGTTGTGACCGACCTTGCCGCGCATCGCTGTGAGGTGACCGTGGAGGCGTTTGTCGTGGGCGCAAAGACCGTGCGCTTTGCGCTGGACGGGCAGGAAACCTGCGCCACCGTGCATAACGGCACCGCCAAGGCGGTGTTCACGCTGGAACACGCCCACCTGTGGGACGGCGTGGACGACCCGTATCTGTACACCGTGACCGCGCAGCTGGACAACGGCGAGCAGGCATCGGCGCGTTTCGGCTGCCGCAAGTTTGAAATCGACCCGCAGAAGGGCTTTATTTTGAACGGACGCGAATATCCCCTGCGCGGTGTTTCCCGCCATCAGGACCGCAAGGGCGCGGGCGTTGCCATCACCCGCGAGATGATGGAAGAAGATATGGCGCTGATTCTGGAAATGGGCGCCAACACCATTCGCCTGGCCCACTACCAGCACGTGCAGGCGTTCTATGACCTGTGCGACGAAAAGGGTCTTGTCATTTGGGCGGAAATTCCCTATATCACAATGCATATGCACAACGGGCGCGCCAACACGCTGTCCCAGATGGAAGAACTCATCGTGCAGAACTACAACCACCCCTGCATTGCCGTTTGGGGGCTATCCAACGAAATTACCGCCGCGTCGGCTGTCAATGAGGAGCTGCTGGAAAACCACCGCGCCCTCAACGATTTGGCGCACAAGCTCGACCCGACCCGCCCGACCACGATGGCGAACGTCTTTATGCTGGAGATCACCAGCCCGATTCTGGAAATCCCCGATGTGAACAGCTACAACCTGTACTTTGGCTGGTACTTGGGCGAGCTTGACCAGAACGACGACTTTTTTGACACCTACCACGCCAAATACCCCGACCGCTGCATCGGTTTTTCGGAGTACGGCGCGGACGCAAACCCCGCCTACCAGAGCGCCCACCCCGAAAAGGGCGACTACACCGAAACCTACCAGTGCGTCTACCACGAGCATATGGCGAAAATGATTGCCGACCGTCCGTGGCTGTGGGCGACCCACGTCTGGAATATGTTCGACTTTGCCGCCGACGGGCGCGACGAGGGCGGCAAAAACGGCGAGAACCAGAAGGGTCTTGTCACCTTTGACCGCCAGATCAAGAAGGACGCTTTCTACCTGTACAAAGCCTACTGGAGTAAGCAGCCCTTTGTGCATACCTGCGGCAGCCGCTATGTGGACCGCACCGAGGACGTGACCGAAATCAAGGTCTACTCCAACCAGCCGGAGGTTGCGCTGTACAAGGACGGGCATCTGGTCGAAAGCAAAAAGGGCGATAAGGTGTTTGTTTTTAACGTACCCATCTCCGGCAAGCACAGCATCGAGGCGCGCGCGGGGGCGTATTCCAGCGTGATTCTGGTCAACAAGGTTGCCGAGCCGAACCCCGCCTACGCCATGTCCAACCGTCAGGTCGTAAACAACTGGTTTGACGGTGAATTGGACGAAACCTGCTGGAGCGTCAAAGACAATATGGCAGCTGCCATGGCGGACGCCAAGGTGGGACCTGTTCTGAAGGCCATCACCGACAAGGCGGCAGCCGCCCGCGGTGATGTCGCCGCCGCCGTCAAGGACAACCCCGCGCTGGTTGCCATGATGGAGCGCGCCATGCAGCGTATGACCGTGGAGGGTATGCTCAAGCAGGCGGGCGCGGACGCCGAAAGCATCAAACAGCTGAACCGCGTTTTGCAGGGCATCAAAAAGGATGTGTAACACGATGAAAACCTACTGCAACCCCTTGGATTTAAGCTACCGCTACCAGCATATGAAGGAGGGTGAGCGCATCGCAGGTTTCCGCGAGGGCGCCGACCCGACACTGGTGTATTTCAAAAACAAATACTATCTGTTCATTTCAATGTCGGCGGGGTTCTGGTATTCGGACGATCTGCTGCACTGGGATTTCCACGCCGACCCCGATCTGCTGATTTACGACTACGCGCCCGATGTGCGCCAAGTCGGCGACTCCCTGTATTTTTCTGCCAGCCGCAAGGGGCGCAACTGCCCGATTTTGCGCACGGCTGACCCGCTGACCGAGCCGTTTACCGAGGTCAGCGCGCCGTTCGCCTTTTGGGACCCGGATATGTTCTGTGACGATGACGGGCGTGTGTATTTTTACTGGGGCTGCTCCAACACCTCGCCCATCTGGGGCGTGGAGCTTGACCCCGAAACCATGACGCCCATCGGGGAAAAGAAAGAACTGATTTTCGGTCGTGAAAACGAACTGGGCTATGAGCGCCCCGGCAACAACGGCATTGTGGATAAAGAGTCCAGCGTGCTTTACAAATCCATGAAGCCGTTCTATAACGAGGCAACCGGCAAGCTGGAGCTGCCGCCCCAGATGGCGCAGATACCGGGGCTGAACGCCGAGGCTCTGACCGCTATGTTCCACGCCGTCGGCAAGCCCTACATTGAGGGCGCGTTTATGACAAAGCACGACGGAACGTACTATTTGCAGTATGCCTGCCCCGGCACCCAGTACAACACCTACGCCGACGGCGTTTACACGTCCAAGTCCCCGCTGGGACCGTTCACCCTGCAAAACTCCAACCCGTTTTCCTCCAAGCCGGGCGGGTTTATGACCGGTGCGGGACACGGCAGCACCATTGCCGACAAGTACGGCAACTACTGGCACGCATCCACGATGCGCATTTCGGTCAACTACGACTTTGAGCGCCGCGTGGGGCTGTTCCCCGCGGGGTTTGATGCGGACGGCGTGCTGTACTGCAACCAGAATTTTGCCGACTACCCGCACGAGATTCCGGCTGGCAAATTCGATGCCGCCGCGCAAGCCCCCGAGTGGATGCTGTTGAGCTACCGCAAGGCTGTCACCGCATCCTCCACCGCCGAGGGCAGCGCCCCGGCCAACGCCGTGGACGAGGACTGCCGCCGCTGGTGGAGTGCCGGCAACAGCGCCCCCGGCGAGTGGCTCTGCGTGGATTTGGGCAGGGACTGCGATGTGCGCGCGGTTCAGGTCAATCTGGCGGACGAAGCGCTGGTGGTGGACTTCCCTGCGGACAGCTACGGCGATGACCGCAAGACCCGCCACATCGAAACTCGCCCGCAGATTTCGCATTACACCGTCGAAACCAGCTTGGACGGCAAGTCGTGGACTCTGCGCGAGGATGTCGCCCGCGAATGCTCCAACGGCTATTATGAATATGCCGACGGCATCCGCGCGCGGTATATCCGCGTGACGGGCGGCGAGCTGCCCTACGGTCAGACCCTGCGCATCAGCGGGCTGCGTGTGTTCGGCAACGGCGAGGGCGACCGCCCCGCCCAAGCCGACGCCAAAGCCGTGCGCGTGGATGCGCTGGACGGCAAAATCAGCTGGCAGCATATTGAAAACGCGCAGGGCTGCAACGTGCGTTACGGCATTGCCCCGGATAAGCTCTACCAGAGCTGGCTCGTCTACGATGCCGACGAAGTGACGCTGTCCACCCTGATGACCGGGCAGGAATATTACGTCTGTGTGGACAGCTTCAACGAAAACGGCATCACAACGGGAAAAATCATCAAGATGGAGGGCTGAACCATGCCCACAAAAGCAGTCCAGCAGTTTATGCTGGGAACCGTTTTAAGCAACGAAAACGAGGCACGCCGGACGCTGGCCGCCATGAAAGCCGCCGGCTATGACGGCATTGAGCTGTGCGGGTTTATGATCCACCCCATTGGCTTTATGGTGCGGCTGCTGACCAAGGCGGCGGGGATGCCCGTGGGCAAGGGCGGCAACCTTGACTGGCACAAGCTGGTCAAGGACGCCGACCTGCAGGTCGTCAGCCTGCACACCGATTTGGGCAGCTTAGAGCGCGATGCCAAGGCGGTGGCGGACGAAGCCAAAAGCTTTGGCACCAAGTATGTCGTTATTACCGGAATGTACCGCTTTGATTACGGCGATGAAGCCACCATGCACGACCTTGCCGCACGGCTGAACAAGGCGGGCGCGGCGCTGAAGGCTGAGGGCGTGGAGCTGCTCTACCACAACCACAACTGCGAGCTGCGCCATGTGAACGCCGAAAAGCGTTCCTACGACATTTTGCTGGAGGAAACCGACCCGCAGTACGTCAACTTTGAGTTTGACAGCTACTGGTTTACCGAGGGCGGCGCGAACGCCCTTGCGTGGATGCAGCGTCTGGGCACCCGCATGAAGCTGTGGCACATCAACGACCGCGGCACCCGCCTTACGGGCAGCGCCGTGACGCCGATTTTGAAAACCGACAGCATGGAGCTGGGCACCGGCAATATGGACCTCGACAGCCTGATGGCACAGGCGCTTTCCGTCGGCGTGGATGCCGTGATTCTGGAAAGCCACCGCAACTGGGTGGATAACTCTCCCCTAAAGAGTTTGCAGGTCAGCGCCGAATATCTCAAACAGCATTGCTAAACTTCAATCCCCTGCCCGCAAGGACAGGGGATTTATTTTTCCTGCGTTGAAATTTGGTTTTATGTATGATATACTTAGGGCAGAAAATTGGAATTTGATAAGGGAGTGTGTTTCTATGGGTAAGGCGATTTTTGCAGCAATCGTTACATTGATTGTTGGTTACTTAGGTATGGTCGTAGGACTTGAATTTTTAGGAAATTGGGTTGAGTTTGGACTGCTCATTGCTATTGCAGTGATGGGTGCATTTATCATCTACTTCAATGACAAGAAGAAGTAAATCAATTCCCGTCTATCATAAAACAGCGCCTGCCCTGCCGTAGAATTTACGGCGGGGCTTATTGTATCCCGAAAACCACTCACTAGGCGAGTGGTTCAGCTTGTAGGAAAAGCCTGTTAACGGAAGATTTGTAGGGATGGGTCTTGACCCATCCGCACATCTGGCCGCGCGCAGCGCATAAAATCGCGCCGAATGGCGCGCGGTTTTCTCGTTACGCCGTGCTTTTGGCAAGGCGGTACGGAACGGTCAAGACCGTTCCCTACAAACCAACCGTTAGGTTGCAAATGCTGCATAAAGGCAAAGAAGGTTTTTCGACAGTCTGCAATCCCCTGCCCGCAAGGACAGGGGATTTGTTTTTCCTGCGTTGAAAATTGGTTTTTTGTGTGATATACTTAGGGCAGAAAATCGGAATTATGAAAGAAGGAAAAAGTAATGGATGAACAGAAAAAAATGTTTACGAATAAATCAGTTACACTTTTTTTAGTAATAGTCATTTCAGTTAGTGCAATATTCGAAACGATAGTTATTGCACTAAGAGCTATGGGGTTAGCTGTTTTTTTAATGTGGGTTCCCACAATAGCGGCAATAATTGCAGGATGTATATCGCAGAAAGAAAGTAACGGAAAAATATCATTCAAAAAATTACTTCAGAGTATTGGATTTCAGAAGACATCAATTAAATGGATACTATTATCTTGTTTAATTCCGGCAGTTTACATAGGAATACCATATGTGCTTTTTTGGATTGCTTTTCCCAATAGTTTAGATATGAGTAAAGCATCCGTCATTCAGTTGGTTCTTATGTCTGTTGTTGGGATTTTCATAGGCTTGATTACAGCTATCGGTGAGGAAATTGGGTGGAGAGGTTATTTAGTTCCAGCTACCTTAGAAAGAGTAGGAATAAAAAAGGCACTAATATATACTTCTATATTTTGGGGTGTATGGCACTTGCCTATTCTTATATCAGGTCTGTATATGCCGGGAACTCCCGCATGGTATTCTGTTCCGGCTTTTCTTTTTATGATTATACCTGTTGGAATGATTTACGGAATAATAACGATAAAAACAAAAAGTATTTGGCCTGCTATCTTTTTGCATGCAGCTCATAATACTTTTGACCAGTTGATTTTTGGAACAGTAACCGTTGCTAATAACAAAATGTTTTTTGTGAGTGAAACAGGTATATTTACTATTATTTTTGCATGGATCGTAGCTGTTTTTCTTTATAAAAAATGCAATGACTAAATGGTAATTTATAGATTAGGATTACCCTATTACAAAGAATTTGACAATTTCCAGTTTATCAAAAACAGCGCCTGCCCTGCCGTAAACTTTACGGCGGGTCAGGCGCTTTTTTCTTATACTGTGTGCTTTCCGGGGGCAAGGGTCAGCTTGCGCCCGTCGGGCAGGGTGATGTCTGCCGTCAGGTTGGCGGAGATCTCAAACTCATAGGTTACCACGTCGTCGCCATACCGCAATTTTGAAACCAAAGTATAATTTTCGCGGATTTAAGGCAACAGCCGGTTGCTTGTGTTTTCCGCCACGAATCATTATAATTAAGTCAAGGTGGTGATATAAATGGAAACAAAAGATGTGATACTCAGTCTGAGAAACAAAAACAATCTTTCTCAGGAAGAACTGGCTGAAAAGGTATTTGTAACTCGTCAGGCAGTTTCTCGTTGGGAAACGGGTGAGACAATCCCAAATACAGAAACCTTAAAACAGCTTTCAAAATTGTTCGACGTATCCATCAATACATTGTTAGGAACTCCAAGACAGCTTATTTGCCAATGTTGCGGAATGCCTCTTGACGATGGAACACTTAGCAAAGAACCCGATGGCGAATTTAATGAAGATTACTGTAAATGGTGTTACAGTGATGGTAAATTCACATACGAGAGCAAAGAACAGCTTATAGATTTTTGTGTAGAACACATGGCAAATGAGAATTGGTCTGCCGAGCAGGTCAGAGCATATATGGAGTCTTTCGTTCCTACGCTAAAGCATTGGAAGTAAAAAGCCAAGAAATTCCCGTCTATCAAAAACAGCGCCTGACCTGCCGTAGAGTTTACGGCGGGTCAGGCGCTTTCTTCTTATATTGTGTGCTTTCCGGGGACAAGGGTCAGCTTGCGCCCGTCGGGCAGGGTGACGTCGGCGGTCAAATTGGCGGGGATCTCAAACTCATAAGTCACTGCATCGCCGTCATACTGCCAGCCGCTTACGATGCGCCCGGCCGGGGAATCGTAGGCAGCCTTTGCCCGGCCCAGCGATTTATCAGGCGTAGGGGCAATCGTCAGTGTGCCGTCCGCGTACCGAATGCCGCACACGCCGCCGAACAGCCAGCCGCAAATCGCGCCGTAACTGTAATGGTTCAGCGATTCATGGGGCTTGCCGTTTTCGTCAATGCCCGTCCAGGTTTCCCAAACGGTCGTGGCACCTTTGCCGACCTCATACAGCCAGCCGGGGGCATCTGGCTGCAAAAGCAGCTTGTACGCGGTGTCCGCATAGCCGTATTTTGCCAGCACATCGCACAAAAACGGCGTGGACAAAAAGCCCGTGTTCAAATGATAACCGTTCTCGATGACCATTTGGTTCAGCGTTTCGGCGGCGGCTTTGCTTTCGTTCTCACCCAGCAGGGCAAAGGCAATAGCGCGGACATACTCGCACTGGCGGTCGGACGTGATCACGCCGTTCTCGGTAAACGCCGCGCGGTACGCTTTCACCGCGTTGGCAGCGGTGCCGCGGTAGTTGGCGGCATCGTCCGCCTTGCCCAGTGCCTCAGCCACTTCTGCCAGCAAGCGCCCGGAGTATGCCAGATACGCCGTACCGACGCTCTTGCGCGGGTTCATCATCGCCTGCATGGGGGTGATGCCCGGCTCGCACCATTCGCCGTAATCCATACCGTTCAGCACGGTGAACTTGGCGTAATCGCCGCCCTGCTGCTCATCGGTCGTCTGCTGCGCACGCCCCAGCAAAAAGCCGTACCAGCGCTGCATCATCTCGTAGTTGTCCGCCAGAATTTTGCGGTCACCCGTGCGTTTGTACATCGCATACGGCACCAGAATCGCCGCATCGCCCCACCCTGCCGACATACACAGCATCGGGGTCATATAGCCGGGGCGGGCGTTCGGCGGGGCAATGTTCGCCATACGTCCGTCGGGGTATTGGTTCAGGCGGCACTCCGCCAGCCATTTTTCCGCCACGGGGTAGCAGTCCATCAGGGTCAAGCCGGTTTCGATAAACACACCCATATCCCCTGTCCAACCGGCGCGTTCGCGGGTCGGGCAGTCGGTGGGGATATCGCAGAAGTTGCCCTTCTGGCTCCAGATGCTGTTCTTGACAAGCCGGTTCACCGCGTCATTTCCGCAGGTAAACGTGCCCGTCACCGCCATGTCAGAGTAGACGGCGTGGGCGGTAAACACGGCGTCGGTCAGGTCGGCGTCGGTTTCGACCTTGGCGTAGCGGAAGCCCATGATCGTAAAGTGGGGCTTGAAGTGGTTCTCGCCCTCTTTGCAGACAAGCTCCAGCATCTGGGCGGTGCCGCCCTCCTTGTGGCGGTTGCGGTCCTGGAAGTTCTCTTGGGTAAAGTTGCCATTTTCGTCCAGCGCTTCGCCGCAGGTCAGCTTGACCTTTTGCCCGGCGCGGGCGGTCAGCGTCATCTCCACATAACCGGCAAGGTTCTGCCCAAAGTCCAGCACGGTTTCGCCGTTGGGCGTTTGCAGCATCTTGCCGGGGAAGGCTTCGTGTTCCAAGATCGGCACGGTGTTCATGCCAAGAACGGGCAAATCGTCGCGGTAGGCGCGCACGCCGTGCCAGCCGGTCAATTCGCCCTCGCGCCGTGCATCGTAGACCTCGCCCTGCTGCATATCGTTTTGGCGGATCGCCCCGCACTGCGTTGCCTGCATCGTGCCGTCAGAAACGCAAACCGGCTTGCCGTCCACCTCCAGCTGGAACAGCACGCCCAGCGTATCACCGAACAAGTCGCGGTCACCGTCCACGCCGCCCGTGCTGCGGTGCCAGCCGTCACCAAGGGCAACCAGCAGTTCATTTTCGCCTTCGCGTAAATACTGCGTCACATCGTAGGTTTGCGCCGCAAGGTGCTTGTTGCCGGTAAAGCTGCCGGGGGCTAAAACCATATCCCCGACACGCACACCGTTCAGCCATGCCACATACAGCCCCTTGGCGGTAATGTACAGCCGTGCCGCGCCCTTGGCTGCCGTAAAGGTTTTGCGCAGGTACGATGCCGGGCGGTGGGGCTTGTACGGCTCGGCTGCGCCCTTGCCTGCGGCTTCTTTCTCCGCCTGCTTGCTCTCCCAGTTGGGGCGGGCAAAGGCGTTGATGGCATCATCTCCGGGGATGTCGATTTCCTCCGTTTCGGGGTCTACCCATTCCCCCTGCCAGTCGCTTTGCGCCAGGCCCGTTTCAAAGTGCGCCGCACTCCACACGCCGGGGATGTCGTTTTCGTCCCACAGGCGCACGCGCCAGCACCCGCGCACGCGGGAGCCGCCCACAGCCGGGGCATCGGCGTGCATGGCAGCGCTTTGCACCTTGCCGCTGTGCCAAACCGTTTCGCCGTTCGCGGTCAGTTCAATTTCATAGGCAGTCTGGCGCACACCGTCCGCGCACTGCCACGACAAAAACAGCGCTCCTGCGTCAATGCCGACAGGTTCGGTCAGATGGTTGGTTTTACATTGTATTGCTCGCATCGTCAAGGGACTCCTTTATATCATAATACCTATATTATAAAGAAACCGCGCGAGGATGCGAACCCAAAAATTACGGAACAGGGATAATTATTCGCAAACTTGTCGGGATTTCCGACAGGTTATGCTTTGCTCTGACTCGCCTTTCTCAAAAATGTTTTTATGCTCCCTGACATTGGCTTTGCTGCTCTGATATCGCCCCCTCATAAATCCGCAATATTCCTTGCCGTGGTTTCCCTGCTGTGGTATACTTAAAGCAAACCCGCAGAAAGAAGGCTTGCTTATGTCTGCAAAAACCATTACCTTTGCGCCGCGGTGCAAAGACCGCGATAACCCGCTGACCATCAACGCTGACACGATCCGCTATATCCAAATGAAGCGCAACTACGCCGAAGTGCATCTGACGAACGGCGTGGTCTTTACCTCTCGCATCACCATGGAGGAGCTGGAGCAGCACTTGGGTGATGACTTTATTAAGGTACATCGCAGCTGCCTGGTCGCAGTGCGCGCCATCCACAGTGTAGAGGATACCGTTGTTCTAAACAGCGGCGAGAAGCTGGAATATGTGGTGCGGCAGAAAAAGCGGATATTGGAGCAGCTGCAAACCCAGCAGAAACGGCTGATCATGACCCTGCAGGACGACACCGCGCCCGCCAACGCCGAGGAATACCACGAATATTACAAGAGCTTTGACGCCATGCCCTTTGCCTTTACCGACATTGAAATGATCTTTGACGAGGAGCGCCGCGCCGTGGACTGGATTTTCCGCTACGCCAACCCTGCGCTGGCAAAGCTGGAAAAATTGCCGCTGGAATGTCTGATCGACCATTCGTTCGGCAGCCTGTTCGCCAATATGGACGCCAAGTGGCTGCGCAGCTATGAGCGCGCTGTTCTGTACGGTGAAATGCTGGAAATTTTCGATTACAGCCCGGAGGTGGACACCTACTTAAAGGTCACTTGCTTCCCCACATTTGCCGGACATTGCGGGTGTATTTTGTTCAATGTGCAGGATTTTTCTGCCGCGCACACGCTGGCGGACAGCGAAAAAGCAATGATGATGTATCTTGGAATTTCTTTGGGACGAAGTGGCTAAATTATCTGCAAAACCGCCTGTTTGCGTTTAACGACAGGCGGTCTTTTTTATATATGCAGCGCATTACAAAATATAACAATGTCTATTCGTCCCAAACGCTTGCGTCTGTGCTAAGCGTGGCGTTGCTGTTGCAGTTAAGCCCCCTTAACATCTGGGCGCTGGACGAGGAGCCGCTGCAAACGCCACGGCAACCATTTCTGCCGAAAACGTCACCCTGCCCACCGGCAAAACGCTGAAGGTGACTGTCAACGGTCCCTTTACCGCCGCGCTGATCGGCGATAACAATGTAACGGTAGGCTACAAAATCAAAAGCGGCGATACTGCGTTGACTGACGGCAGCACGGTCTTGACCGCCCAAAACGGCGATATTACAAAGACTTCTACCCTGACCTTTGTCAAGCCGGATGACGCCCCCTACGCGGGCAGCTACACCAGCACGGTAACCTTCGAAGTCAGCGTTGTAACCCCCACCCCGTAAACCACACAAACCACACAAACAGGCTCCGCCCGGTGTCGGGCGGAGCCTGTTGTTTTGTCAAAAACCTAATGGGACAACTGTGAACCTTCGGTGGGTTTGTAGGGGACACATATATGCGTCCCGTGCGGTTTACCCGTTATATTCATTATAATTATGGTCGCGGGCGGGGCGTACCCCGCCCCTACCAGCGGCAAGGAGGGGTTAAGACCCCTCCCTACTTCATGATTCATCACCCGTTTTGGCTGCTTCGGCTGCCGATTTTCACCGAACCAGCACTACCGCAACATCATTTACATTGGTTCCTGTCGGACCGGTAAACAGCAGCCCGCCCACCGCTTGCAGCGCTGTGTAGGAATCATTTTGGTTGAGAGATTCCACCGGGTCGATTTGCGCCGCCCGCAAGGCTGCCAGCGTGTCGCCGTCCACATAGCCGCCTGCTGCATCTGTCGGTCCATCGGTGCCGTCTGACCCCACACTAAAAACCGCCGCATTGCAGCCCGAAATGCCGGGTGCCGCCGCCAGCGCCAATTCCTGATTGCGCCCGCCCTTACCGTTTCCGATGATTTTGACCACCGTTTCTCCGCCGGCTATAAACGCCATGGGTTTATCGGGGTGCTGATGTGTTCGGGCGATTTCCGCAAGGAACAGCCCTGCCTCCCGCGCCTGACAAGCCAGCTGATCGGTCAAAAGGATCGGCGTATAACCAAGTGCATGCGCCGCATCGGCAGCCGCCGCGCAAAGCTCCCGAACACTTCCTGTAATGCGCGTTGTTACGTTATCTATTTGTTTGGGCGTTTCTTTGCGAAGGCAAGTCAGCGCATCGGCGGACAGATGCAAGCCGTACTTTTTGACCACATTTTCCGCATCTTTGCAGGTAGACGAATCGGCACAAGCCGGACCACTTGCAATCATATCCAGCGGGTCGCCCAAGACATCGCTCAGGACAACGCACAGCACCTGTGCCGGGGCGCACGCCATGGCAAAACGCCCGCCCTTTACGGTGGACAGCCGCTTGCGGATGGTGTTGATCTCCACGATGTCGGCGCCGCATCCCAGTAACTGCTGTGTGATATCCTGCAATTCCTCCAGAGCAATCATAGGCTTTTCCAGCAGGGCGCTTCCCCCGCCGGACAGAAGAAACACCACCGTATCCTGCGGCGTCAGCCCCTGCACAAGGTCAAGCGCCGCCTGCGTACCCCGGCAAGAGCCGTCATCCGGGACAGGGTGTCCACCCTCAAAGCAGCGGATATGGGCAATCGGTCCTTTTATATGCCCATACTTTGTGACAACAACACCATCCGCAATACGATCCCCCAGGAAGTCAGATGCCGCGTTTGCCATCTGCCACGCTGCTTTGCCCGCGGCAACCAGAACGATTTTTCCGGTTCCGAAGTGATATCCTTGCAGCGCACGCACTACGGCGACATCCGGCAAAACCGCGTGAATTGCCGCAGAAACGATAGATTCCGTATGTTGATGAAGTAATGAATTCATATGCTGTGTTCTCATTTCCCGCCTACGGCGTATGTGCTTTCTATCTGCGTAAGGACGGCATCCGGGAAAACCCGCCGTGCCTCCCGCAGCAGCGCTTGAGCTTGCTCGGAATGATAATGTGTCATAAACAACTGTTTGACGCCCGCATCCTTGGCGGTCTGCGCCGCTGTATGCGCGCTCAGGTGATGGCTTTCCTCTGCCGTTTTCCCTGCGCAGAAGGTGGATTCACACAGGAATGCATCCGCCCCGGACGCAACCTTGTATAATCCATCGCACACACCGGTATCCCCGCTGTAGGCAAAGGTTTTTCCTTCCGCTGAGATCCTGACCCCGTAGGATTCGATCAGGTGCTTTACTTCAAAGAACGCAAAATGCACTTCATCGAAGTCATACGCTGCGCCATCCTTGATCGTGTGGATTTGGAACACATCGTTCGTGCACAGTTCCTCGCTTGCCCATTGCGGCAAGGCAGGTACAAACAGCGGGATAGGCTGCAAATTTTCGCCGTAGGCACGTTTTGTTTCTAACGCATACTTGGCACAGAACAGATCTCCAAAATGATCAAAATGCAGATGACTTATTACGATCGCGTCCAACTGCGCAAGCGGCAGATGCTTTTGCAGCTTTGCTGCCGAGCCGTTTCCCATATCCAGCAGGATTCGTTTGCCCTTTGTTTCCAGCAGATAGCACGAACAGGCACCATCTGCCTCCGGGCAGGTTGCATTGTTACCGAATACCGTCAGTTTCATACAGGTTCCTCCAAAAAGACAAGCTGCCCCGATTGTTCTTCGCAATCGGGGCAGCAAATTTCACTGCAACAAGAAATAACTCAGCTGTCCCTGCGGTACAGTGATGGTAATCGGATCGGTGCCGATAATTGAGCTATCCTGGATAGCCGTATCCATAGATTTCGTATCCTTAACGATACTGCCGTGCAAGTCCTTTATCCGGAAAGACACGTCCGCTGCGCTGTCATTGGCAAGAATCACGAGTTTCTCGCCGTTTTCAAGCGCCCAGCAGGATGCAAAGCACTGGTTGGGAACGTTCTCCAGCCACAAATCATCCAGATATTGGGCGTGCTTCAGCAGGGGCTGAAGATTTCCTCGGAAGGCAGTTGCCATCATTCCGTAGTCATGATATGCACTGTCCTCGGGGCGAAGGCGGCTGGTGATGCCAAGCCACAAAATGCTGCCCAGCGTAATGGCTCTGTGCAGGTCCTTGCGGAACCATTCGGGGCGGTCTTTTTCTTCCGCCCAGCTTCTGGGATTTACCATATTGACCTGCGTAAACTCCGGGAAGGTATACTTGAACACATTATAGTGTTCATCGTACTCAGCGCCATTCCAAGTCAGATTTCCCCAAGTATAACTGCCGTAAATATCGCCGCAGTTCTCGGTCATGATGTAGGCGTTCGGATTATAGGCCCGCAGGCGTTCCAGCAGGTTTTTCAGCACGTATACATAGCCGTTGTTGAACTCCCCGATGTTGTCATGCGTGTGCTCGCTGCAATAGCACGGGAAAGGCTCCGCCGACGCAAGCTGATCCAGATAAATACCGTCGCAGCCATACGCTTTTACGCAGAATTCTGCCGTGTCCAGCAGATACTCTCTCCACAGGGCGTCCGAGGGGCAGTTTACGGTGAAATGTTCCGGGCCATAGGTTTCCCGGTACATCTCACCCTTCTCGTCCCGCATGGCCATCTTCTCGCCAACCAGCTTATGGAAGTCCGATTTCAAATCAAATATGCGCGCGTTGATATACAGCGTGGACATACCGCCATGATTGCGGACATATTCCAGCCCGCGTCGGAATTCCATGGCGCTGCCGAGTTCCATATCGGGATAATACTCCGGATAAAAGGAGTCAAAGCCCGTGCGGTTCCAGCTTGCAATAAACATATGCCTTGCGCCCCATGCCTTGCCTGCCTCAAACATAGCCGGGATGTCTTTGAAGGTATGCTCCACCTTGCCGGTACGCTTAAAGTTGTAGCACTGGTTCAGGGCATATTCATTTTGTAAATACTCGGGGTTATGGTCAAAATCCAGATAGGGAGCGATGTATTCCCGATACACCTTGGAGCCGTAATGCCAATCCTTGTCGGAAAGGCATACAACATAATCCCCGGTCTGATAGGTTTCCCCTTGCTTGATGCGGAAATATTTACGGAAGGCAAATGCCATCCAAGGATTTTCTCTGTCGCCGCTGGTTTCTGCTATAACGCCGGTCACCGGGAATCGGGGGTCATGGCTGCCAATATAGAATCCACCGCAACTATTGTAATAGTACATCCAGCTCATGGAGGCTAAGCCGCAGTAATTGATCTCACGGCGATAGATATCCTCAAAGGGTACGCTGCAGCCACGCCAGAAAGTCATACGGTTCTCAGCGTAATTATATACCGGATCTTCTGTTTTGTCACCTGCGTGGTGCGGGTAAATGAGATAATCTTTCTGCCCGTTGCCCAGATAGATGCCGCCCAAGTGCGGCATCAGAATCTCGGTCACATCGATTGTGCTGTAATTGCAGATTTCTGCAGAAAACACCAGACGATCCTGCTCGCAACGGCAGGTCACCTTTGCGGAAACGTCATATTCTCCGAAGGAATCATAGCTCAGGATCAGCACGTCAGGGGCTTCTGCCACGTCAGAAATATGCCCCGACAGTTTGACCCGTTCGCCGTTCTTCAAGCCATAGAGTTCGATCAGCGGGTCGCGCGGCGCGCAGCGGACATAGTTGGTATTGGTAGAAAGATTCCACAGTTCCGTGAAATTTCCGATCTTACGGTCGAAACAAGCCCTGATTTTATCGGTTCTCAATTCCATAGCAGTATACCTTATCAATAACCAAATTCGTTATAGCGTTCCAGCGCCTCACCGTTGATTTTGGGAGCATTCGGCATATGGTTGGAGATATAGACACTGGGTTTCAGCCCCTTTGCCAGCAGCTTTTCCACCACTGTGCTTTGCAGCGCCCACATCAGATAGCTGGCGCTGATACCGCTTGCCGGGCAGATACTCTGTCCCAACGCAGGCACATCGACCAGCGTATCACCATAGTTCGTGCAGTTATCAATACAGTAGGTACAAGCCTCAAATAGGCGCTTTCCGCTGGGGTGCTTGCTTGTCAGGTGGCTGGAGTATTCGACAGACGTCAAAGCGATTGTGGCACAGCCCATCTCGTTCGCCTTAATGGCAAGGTCTACCGGGAAGTAGTTGTATCCCGATACAGAACCGATCATAATGACATCTTCCGGCAGAACATTGGCTCTGCCCAGCACATAATCCGCAAATCCGGGAATGCTGTCATATCCGATGATACCGCGCGCCGGAGAAGGGCGATACCGCACCGGGTTCTGGATTTCGCAGGTGATCTTGATGGGCTTTATTGCCATCATACCGCCGGTTCGACCGACGGCCTCAAACATCAACATATGCCCGGTGTCCATAATATGCCATGCGCCGCCTTTTTCCAGGCGATTCGCAATTTCATCGGCAGCTGCAAGAATCGTTTCCCGCTGGGTGTTTTCTGCCTTGGTCAGCACGTTTTTCATGGCAGAAAAATACTCATCCATTAACATAGGTTGTCCCCCATTCAGCTTGTATATTTTTCAAAAAGTCTTCACGCGAATCCATGCGGCCGACAATCTCGTACATCACAAAAAGTGCCGCGCCGACAATGGGTTCAAACATAGGTTTCCTGTAACTGCATTGCGGCAGTTTCTCTTTTAAGGCAGCCTCAAAGCGTTTCGTAAAAATGTCGCCCATATGGCTGGTTCCGCCAAGTAAGGATACCGGCAGTTCATCGTTTCCTACACGCCTTGCCACGGCAGCCGCCAAGTCTGCCAGACATACAGATGCCTCATCCAGAATTTTCAGCGCATCTATGTCCCCTGCCTTGGCAGCTTCTGCCACCGTATAAGACAGCTTTGCTATTTTTTCCCGTGTAAAGTCCGGTTTATATGCGCCCTGCCTTAACGACGGGATACTCTCCATATGCAGCTGCTTCAGTGCCAGCGTTTGCAGCAAGGTGTTGGTACTGCCGCGATCCCATTGCTGTGTGATCCTGTCCAGACACATCAGCCCCATATGGTAACCGCTGCCTTTGTCGCCAAAGAGTGGTCCCCATCCGCCGACGGATATCCAACTTCCCTTTTTATCTCTGCATACGGCAAAGGAACCCGTTCCGGACAAAACGGCAATGCCACCCGGTTCCCCCAAGGCTCCGTAATACGCGTTATACTCATCGCCTAATACCATCAGCCTTGTTTTCGGGAAACGATCACGCACCGCATTGGCGGAATTTTTGAAGCCGGGAATGAACAGACAGATTTCATTCAGATCTGTATCCCGGATACCTGCCTGTTGCAGGCAATCCGAGATGCCGCCGCATACAGCATCTGCAGCGGCATCCGGGTTTATAAAGATGGCATTGGTTCCCTGGGTCTTGCTGAAGCCATGTATATGTCCGGACTGATCAAAGAGCATATATTCTGTTTTGGTTCCCCCGCCGTCACACACCAAATACATGGTCATTACCTCCATCCATCAGGAAAGCGCCGGGATTCTTGCGCGGTACAGTGCAACAGCTTTGGCGTTAAACTCATCACCACCGGGAATATTGGCACTGCGCAATATCGGGGGAATTTCGCCGTTTTTCAAGTACAGGTTTTCGATTTTCAGAACAATTCTCTGTGCGATAAACAGGCTGCCGAAGGTAGAGGCACCTCCCGTCACCTGATTGGTTCCGGGAACGGTAAAGACGCCATCTCCAAAGGGCGCATGGTTATCGATCACGATATCCGACACATCACACAGATGCTTTCCGATGGCACTGCGCGGTTTCAGCTGCTCCGATATCGTCTTGGACGTAACGCATACAACCGTCAGCCCCTTTTGCTTTGCGTACAGCGCAGCTTCAACCGGCACGGTGTTGATGCCTGTGTTGGAAGAGATGATGATCGTGTCGCCCTTTTGCAGGGATGCCTTGCCCAAGACCTCCGCAGCCTTGCCGGATTTGCGCTCCATCTGTGTGCTGGTTATCGCGCCGGTGTGGAGCATCAACTCATCTGATAAGATGGGGTTAATGGGAACCAGTCCGCCGCTTCGATAGAACATCTCCTCGACGATCATGTGGGAATGACCTGTTGAAAAGACATGCAGCAAACCGCCATTTTGGATGGATCGGTAGGCTGCCTCCGCAGCTGCATCCATCGGTTCCTGTTCCTGCTGCTCGATGCGATTCAGCATCTCATAGATTTTGGACAGATAGCTTCCGTCAGGCAGGAGTTTTTCTGTCATAAGGCCCTCCTTTCTGAAAAAGGGCGGCATATTGCCGCCCTTCCTTCCGGGTCGTACCGGTGAGCCAATTATTTGTTGAGGATCTCCGCAGCCTGCTCGTCCACGCGGGTCTCAAATTCTTCCGGCGTGATCGCACCGGCCCACAGGGATTCACATTCCTTCTGGAACATGGTCTGGAAAGCAGAACCATTGAGGTTCGTGGGATAAGGAACAGCAGTTTCCAGAGCTTCCACGAAGTACTTGTTATAGGGAGCCTTTGCTTCAAACGCAGTGGTATCGACCAGCTTAGATGCGGGCAGACCGAAGTTCATATCCAGAGCGATCTGCTGACCTTCCTTACCGGACAGGAACTCCACAACACGCCAAGACAGATCAGGGTTCTTTGCGGTTTTGGGGATGACCCAAGTGTTTACGAAAGAAGAAGTCTTGCTAACGCCATCAATGGAAGGCATGGGCAGAACGGTGTACTCCGTGCCGTTTGCATCCATGTTAGAAGCTGTGGACAGGGCGCCGATCTGCATGGCGACCTTGTTTGCCATAAAGGGAGCAAATTCGTTGTCGCCGAACTGAGCAGCCTGCGTTGCAGTGGGGCATACCTTGTAGGTGTTGCACAGGTCATACATGAACTGGACGGCTTCCTTGGTCTTGGGGTCGGTAGACAGAACGCTTGCCTTGCCGTCTTCGCTGTACAGCTTGCCGCCGAAGGCTGCGATCATAGCAAAGGTCTGGTCGGTATAGTTCTTCCAGTAATAGCCCCACTGTGCATCGGCACCGGAACCCTTGGTCAGCTGCTTTGCCACTTCGACAAAGTCATCCATCGTCCAATCTTCGGAAGGAATTTCCACACCGGCGTCCTTGAACATCTTGGTGTTGATGTACATGACCTTGGGGGTGATGTCACGGGCAGCCGCATACATCGTGCCGTTCACGGTCAGAGCCTCGGTAACGACGGGATAGAGGGAATCCTTGTATTCCTGGCTGGCCAGATCGTCCAGCGGCATCAACATACCGTTCAGCGCATAACGGGGCACCTGGTCCATGGCAAGCATCATAACGTCAGGAATCTCACCTGCTGCCAGCTTGGTAATCATGGTATCGGCATACTTGCTGGGGATGGTAACGAACTCCAGCTTGATATCCGGATTTTCTGCTTCAAAATCCGACTTCATCTTCTGCAGATGCTCAAATTTGGTGATGTCCCACCAAGTATACACAGTAAGGGTAACAGGGTCTTTCGTTTCAGGGGTCGTGGCAACCGTGGGTGTTTCTTCGCTGCCGGAAGCAGCAGGTGCTGCACCGGAGCTTGCGCCGTTGCAGCCGCAGGCAGCAAGGGATAGGATGAATGTCAGCGCCAAAAGCAGTGCAAAGACATTGCGAACGATCTTTTTCATTTCTAGTCCTCCGTTTTGTATGAATATTGTACGACCGTCACAGGTCGCGAGTCCTTGATTATTTTCCGCCGAAACCGGAGTTCATGGCAGATGCCATAAAGTATTTCTGGAACAGCAGGAATACGATAACGATGGGCACGATGCTGATGGTTGCACCGGCCAGAAGAACCGCCCAGTTGGGGTCCCATTCCTTGAGGTATTTAAGACCTACCGTCAGGGTCAGCTTGTCATAATCGTTGATTACGATCATCGGCCAGAGGAATGCGTTCCAAACGCTGCGGAACGACAGAATTGCTGTTGTAGCAATAGCAGGCTTTGCATTGGGAAGAACAATCTTGAAGAACACGCCCAGTCGGGAGCAGCCATCCACGATCGCTGCATTTTCAAGATCCTTGGGGATGCTCAGGAAATACTGCCGGAAGAAAAAGATGTTGAATGCATTTGTTCCGGTAAACATACTGGTAAGGAACAATGCGGTATAGGTGTTAGCCAAATGCGCATCCACAACGATTTTGTAGTTCGGGATAAGCGTTACATGGCTGGGCACCATCATGGTTGCCACAAATGCCAAGAACAGGATGTTCCTTCCCTTAAACTCCAACCGAGTCAGCGCGTAGGCTGTCAGGGATGCTACGGCAATCATGCATATGGGCATTGCCACAGCAAGGAAGAACGAGTTTACGACAAACTTGCCGAACGGCAGCACCTGAAACAGGCGCTCATAATTGTAAAGCGTTGCCGGCTTCGGCAGCAGATCCAGCGGAGAACCGCCATAGAGCTGTTCCGATGTCTTAAAGGACGACAGCACCGACCATACGAACGGATAAATCATCGTCAGTGACAAAAGCACCATAAAGCAGTGATAAACCACTGACCCAATGCGCTTACGGGCCTTGACGCCCAGGGATTTCTGTTTCATTTTATTCTCCTCCCTGTTCGTTGCGGAATTTATACTGAATTAACGACACGACCATAATCAGTGCAAAGAATATCCATGCCAGTGCGGATGCATAGCCCATGTTGTAGCTGCTGAACGCCTGTTCGTAGATGTAATACATCATGGTACTGGTCGAACCCAAAGGACCGCCGGCTGTCATAATAAAGATGGACTCAAACATATTGAACGCTTCGATCACCAGAAGAATCATGACAACAAACGTTGTGTTCGACAAAAGTGGCAATGTGATGCGGAAGAATTTCTGGATCCCGCTGGCGCCGTCCAGCTCCGCTGCTTCGTACAGGGTTTCGGGGATCGTCTGTAGACCGGCAAGGAACATAATCATATAGTAGCCGCCCATCTGCCATACACGCATGATGACAAGCGCCGGCTTGCTCCACGCTGTATCACCCAGCCACATGGGTACGTCGTTCAGACCGATTGCCATCAGGAAGTTGTTGATCAAACCCATATCCGGGTTGAATATCCACAACCAAACCATACTGACCGCAACCGTTGAGGTGATGCTGGGCAGGAACAGTGCCACGCGATAAATATTGTTCACCCAACTGGTCTTTTTGTTGATCAGTATAGCCAGTAAGAGGGAAAGCGCCAGAACGATGGGAACCAGCGTGACGACAAAGTAAAGCGTATTGCCAAAGTACTTATAAAAATACTGATCCTTCGTGAAGGCTCGGATATAATTGTCAAAGCCCACCCATTTGGGAGCGCTGAGCAGATCATAGTCTGTCAGCGACAGATAGAAGGAATACAAGATTGAGCCAAAGGTGAAAATGCTAAACCCAATCAGGGCCGGTGAAACAAACAGCCATCCCAAACAGGCTTCACGTCGTTTCAGCGTCATAAACCGTTTTTTCGGTTCCTTTACTGTCGGATTCATCTGTGTCCTGTGCTCCTTTCAAATCCTGTCAATAAATACATGTTGTTATGTTGTTATAACGACTGTATCGATTTTTTATTGCGTCCTGTGGAACGGACGCAATAAATTGGTTTATTTTTCCAATGTGACATTAAAAACATACTTATCTCCGCGATATACGGATTCCGTATATTCAAACGGAACTCCCGCCCCGTCATACGCAGTTCGCGTGATGCGTAAGACCGGCGCACCGGCTTTGATCTGAAGTTGCTTTGCTTCCTTTGCCTTTGCCAAGCCGGATTGAATGCTCTGGATCGCTTTTGCAGGCTCACAGCCGTAACGCTGTCTGAGCAGTGTATAAAGCGACTTGCTCATATCATACGTTTCGATCCCTGCAAATCTGGCAAACGGCAGATAAACCGTTTCAACCGCCATAGGCACTGCGTCTGCACAGCGCAAGCGAGAAATGATGTATACCTTTTGGGTACCATCCAATTCTAAGGCGTTGGCGACCGGTTCACTCGGAAATTCCAGACTCTGTGAAATCAGCGATGTGGAGGGTTCCATACCAATGCTGCGCATTTCATCGCTGAAACCAATCAGGTGGTTCAATTGCATACCGGCTTTTTTTGCTGCTACAAAACTTCCCTTACCTTGTATTTTGTAGATGTAACCACTCTGTGCCAAGCCGTCTAACGCTTGTCTTACCGTAATACGGCTGACGCCGAAAATTTCGCCTATGGTCCCCTCCGTGGGCATTTTGTCGCCCTCTGCCAACTTTCCTGACTCAATGAGTGACCGATAATAGCTAATGATTTGAGAATATCTTGGTGCAGCTTTCATAATCGTTTGTACCTTTCCCTCTTAGCCTATTCAGTTTTTTCCTCATCTACTTGTTATGACAACATAATAACACTGCCTTATCCCCTTGTCAATGTGTTTTGCCACAAATCGCGCAAGTTTGTGAATACCTCCAATTTACGCATCCTTGTTTTATACAAAAAAGCAATCCAATCTGACGTGATAGAATCCGGGTATCCAATCTGATATACCCGTATAACAGCAACAGCCGCCACGGCTGGTAAAACCGTGACGGCTGTTCCGGGAATTGGCAGTGTCCTATTCCGTTTATGCGGTCAAGCGCTGTTTATCTGCGGCGCTTCCTTTTGAAAATCACGAAACCTCCAGCCAGCGCCACACCGCCGGCAATCGGCAGCGCAACCCACCATACAGGGGGCTTTGCTGCGGGGGCGGTTGGTTCGGGGGTCGTGCCGCTGTCCGGTTTTGCGGTAGCAGCAGGTGCGGGGGTTGGGCTGCTGTCCGGTTTCGCGGTAGCGGTGGGTGTGGGGGTTGGGCTGCTGTTTGGTTTCGCGGTAGCAGCAGGTACGCGGGTTGCGCTGCTGTTTGGCTTTGTGGGTGCGGCAGGTGCGGGGGCCGTGCCGCTGTTTGGCGTTGTGGGTGCAGCAGGTGCGGGGGTTGCGCTGCTGTCCGGTTTTGCGGTGGCAGTGGGTGCGGGGGTCGCAGGCGCTGCGTCCTTTTCAAAAATTGCCTTGATCTCCACATCGCCGTCCGGCATGGTGAACTTGTCGTTCTCGATGGTCACACCGCCGCTGACGACCTGCCACTCTTTGAAGTGATAGCCCGCATTCGGTGTGGCGCTCAAGGCGATGTTCGTACCTGCCGCAGCGGCTTCGAGGTCTGCAGAAGCGGTGCCGTTGCCGTCCGTTGTTACGGTGACGGCATACGTTTCCGCCTGCCGCGCTACCAAGGCAAGCTGCTGCGCAGAGAGGTTCCCGGCGCTGTCCTGCGCGCGGAAATACAGGGCATAGCTGGTTTGGCTTTCTTCCAGAGTTCCCTGCACCGTAAAGCTGCCGTCACCTGCGGCATAAACACTTTCGTTGTTTTTTCCGTAAAGGATTTCGCTGCCGGCATCCGCCGTGCCGGTAATTTGATAGGTTCCCGCAGCCCTGTCCGCGTAGAAAACCGGGGCGGAAAGGGTCAGCACAGGGGCGGTAGTGTCCCTGCTTACCAGCAGGAACACGCTGGTCACGTCCTTATCCTTCATGCCGTCTACGCGGAGCATCAGCGTGCCGGTAAAATCGGGGATGTCAAAGGTGTTCGACCCGTCCGGTGTGAGGGGTGCATCGGTATCCATACGTGTGACCGCAATGCTTGTGGCATCCGCGCAGGTCACAGTAAGGGAATTGCTGCCGCCGCCCACATAGGCATGGTATACGCCGTTTTCGTCCGGCTCACAGTCAGTGCCGTTTACGGAAAGGGCAAGGTTCAGCGGCGTGTATTCCGGCAGGGGAACGCCGGAGGATTCGGCTTCCGCGCTGTAATACTTTGCGCCGTCCTCTGTCTGCGTGTAGGCGCTTACACCAACCTTGTAGGTTTCGTTCGCAGACAGGTTTTTGGATTTCTCCGTTTCCGCGCCGCCCACGGTCAGTGCCATATCAATGGCAGCGGTTTCCTTGTCCAAGTCATCAATGGTAATGGTTTCATTGTCCAAGTCATAGCCAAAGCCGGTATCGACCCAGTTGCCGTTCTGTTGCTGCTGATAAATCGTCACGCGGTAGCCGTCGGCGTTTTCCACAGAATCCCATGCGGCGTGCATGACCTCATTGCCGGTGGCCTCCAAATTAACGGTCGCAGGAGATTCCGGCTGATTGGTGTTCGTATACAAGATTTTGCTGTTGAATTGGTTGCTATCGATGGCGGCAAGCGCTTTTTCTTTCTCGCCGTCACCATCAAGATCTGCCTCCTTTTCCGTCATCAGGAAGGAGGTCACATAATATTCGCCCGTAGGCGCCAGTGTACCGCTTCCAGGAATGTTGACAGCAACACTTCCGGGATTTGCCACCACCTGCTCATCGACCAGATAGTCCGCGCCGCCCTCGGTATTGGCAAGATAAGTGCGCAGTACATACTCTGTGCCTGTCTCGGCGTATTTGATTTCGCCCGACAGCTGATAATCATTCAAATTCAAGACAAGACTTTCGAACGGGGTGATGGCAACGCCACAGGATTTGTCCGTCACAAGCGTAAGCGAGCTTGTATTGACCTCGTAGGTGCCGCCCTCCGACAGCCGCAGCATCGCCACACGGTATTGTTTGTCATTCTCATTCTTGTTCTTGAGGATTTCGGTGTCGGCGTTGATGGCATAGTCTGGATTCCTTTGGCCGCCATCGTCCACCCAATTGATTGCAATATCTTGGTTATTCTTTTTAATTGTTAAAGCATCCTTGATCTGCTGCTCGGTAACGGTGTTCTCAAATACCAGCAAGATATACGGCGTCTCGTCCGGGTTGGCGTTCACCTCAATGATTTGCGTGTTTGTGCCACCGTTTTCCGCAGCATATGGTTCTGCCGCGAGCAGCATGGGAACTGCCTCGCCGCTGTCTTCTGCAACCACGGCCTGCACCAGCGGATCAACGCCCTTTGTTGACCAGTCCCATTCGGGCAGCTTGCCGAGCCACTTGATTTCGATGTCCCAGCCGCCGCCTTTGCGGAAATTCGTCTGCACAATTTGCGGTACAAGCACCCACACGCGCGCGTCGACGACTCCTGCATTCACACCTGTCATCGCGCCGAGGTAGACGTCCACATTCTTAAACGCCTGCTTCATGCCCTCGCTGACGTTTGCGTTTCTGACGGGGAAGGTCGTCTGCCCGCCCACGATGAGGTTGATGTTCGTGCTGGGAAGGCTAAGGCCACTGAGGAACGGGATGCCAAGGCTGCTCGGAATCTGCAGTCTGCCCTTGACAATACCGTTGGCGCCGATGCCGAGATACACGGTGTCCTTGTTTTGATTTGCGCCGCCGAACGCGCCCAGCTTGATTGCGGTGTTTATGTAAAAGATGTCCAGCGTCTTGCTTGGCAGATTGATGGCAAGCTCCTGCGAGCCGCCGAAGTAGACGCCCTTGTAGGTATCTCCTTTATAAGTACGCTCCTGCCCGTTGAGTTGGAGAGAATAGCCGAAGCTGTCGATGAACTGCGCATTCTTCCCCAGCCCGACGATGCCGACATCCGTCGCCTTGAGGGAAATTTCACTGGGGCCCAGAACGACGTTGCCTGTACCTTCAATCAGATGCATATAGGTACCCGCCAGCGCGCCCCGCAGCTTGATGGGCGGGATGGCGAAGTAGTCGCCGTTCACGGTTTTTGCCAGATCCTTGAAGCCCGCGCCGCCGCCGTTAAGCTGCCCGACGGGAACGGGCGGAACAAGGGGGATGCCGGGGCTGGCCTTAACAAAGAACCACAGCTCGTCGGGAATGAGCGAGCCGTCCTTTTTGCTGCGTTCCAGCGCCAAAGACGCTTCCGTTTCAAACAGGTCGAAGGCGTTCAGCTCCAGCTCAAAGGCATAGCGTTCCTCACCCTTGAAGGTGTTGACCT
Source organism: uncultured Gemmiger sp. (assembly GCF_934561205.1). Lineage (GTDB taxonomy): Bacteria > Bacillota > Clostridia > Oscillospirales > Ruminococcaceae > Gemmiger. The sequence goes on from NZ_CAKTFU010000015.1 coordinate 30,634, forward strand.
CGCCTTGGATTTTGGCAAGCTCCAGCGCCATCAGCTTTGCGGTCTCAAAGCGGCCCGTGGCCTTTACGCCGTTGACCTTGAACTCGTTCTTGGTATTCAAGCCGTAGCCCAGCTTTTCCATCGAAAACTCGGCGCCGTTGAAGATGGTTCGGAAACCGATGTCGCCGCTGAACACAAGGTTCCCTGCCGCGTCGGCTTTCGCGTTTTCCAGCTTTACCGTGGCATAGGGAATGTCCACAAAGACGATGGCGTCGTTCTTGTCGGGATTGATTTGGAACGCAAAGCCGTCCTTTGTGAGCGAGATTTGCAAGTCCTTTTCCGCGCCGCTTTTCGGCTGGTAGAACTTAAAGCTCGGCGCGTTCAGGCTCACGCCGCTGTGTTCGATCGTGCCGTCCTTTTTGATGACCAGCTTGCCGCCGGTCTTATTCCATGTCGCCGTGACAGAGGGCGAGAGCATCGCCGCGCCGCCGGTAAAGGTAAACTCCGTGCCGTTCTTGCTCTCATAGTCGCCGCTGATCAGCGCAACGGGTTCTCCGTACTGCTTTTTCAGCGCTTGCAGCGCGGCATCATCCGCCACATACTCCACCGTCACGCCGCCGTTTACGGCGAACGCGGCAAGCCGCTTGGCGTTGATGGCAGTATTCACCGCATCCGGCTGGGAGGGGACATTCTCCGCGCCCGCCTTGATCAGATCATGGAAGCCCCAAAGGAAGTGGGAGTAATGCTCCGAGCCGTCGGCTTCCCCAAGCGTGCGGTCGACATAGCTGTCACATTGCACCCAGGTATTCAGCGGCTTATCGCCCGGTACTACGCTGACGGTCTGCGCCAAGGCGACACGAATCGGCTTGCCGCTGCCGGAGGTGATATCTTTTTCATAGTAATCCGACAGTCCCACAAAGGGATTTGCCCAAGGGTAGCCGTCCGTGTAGACTTCGGTGATGTAAATGCCGTCCTTATCGCCCCACTGGGAATACCCCTTGGGAACGGTTTTTGTGTTCAGATCCTCCACGGATGCGGTGAATGCCGAGCTTTCGGTGGTGATTTGCGGGTTCTCCCCCTCCGGCACGGTGGTACGGCTCATTTTAATGGCAGGACCGCCCGGCTTTTCCAGCGTGGAGATATGCCCCGTGGCGGTAAAGCAGTTGAACGAATAGCCCCATTTGAAATTGAAGTCACGATTCCAGTCTTGGGACATACTGTCTTTGTCGATGTAAATCGTACCAACGGACGCCAGCACACCCCATGTGTCGGACGATGCACCGTTCTCCTTGAGTTGGACAAGCTCATAGTAGACGGTTGCCTTTGCCTTGATCAGGCTAAGGGCGGTCAGCAGAGAATACTCCACCTTGATGGCATTCGCGCTGCCGTTGGGCGTTTTGGTCACAAATTCTGCTTTTATCGGCTCAGTCACCACGCCCTCTGTCTTTTCCCTGCCTTGGTCATAGGTGATGAAGGTGCAGCGCGGCGTCTGCCCGATCAGTATACCTTCCTCCTCGGGCTTTGCAGCGGGCACAACCGTGAGGTAGGCATAGGTTCCCCACAATTTGCGAAACGTCATGTGGATGTACTCGTTTTGCAGGGAAAGCGAGCCGTCGTCCAGTGTGACGGTTTTCACCGTTCCTTCGGACGGAAAAATGTCCCCCGCAAAAGCCAACGCCTGCATGGGCAGTGTGCCAAGCAGCAGGCAAAGGCTCAAAAGCAGGGATAGAAATTTTTTCATGTTGCGTCCTCCTCGTGTTTTTGTTTTTGCTTTTCCCGTTCATGCAGCCGCATACAAACGACCGTCAGCACAACGGCTGCCGCGAACGCCGCAACGCCCACCAGCACATAGCCGCCTGCGTCCTCCCGCAGCAGCATCGCACCGAAGCCGCCCCAGGCAGCGGTCTGTCCCTGCCCGACGACCCTGTACGCTGTCTGCATCAGCGCCGCAAACAACAGCATACATACAGCGCTCAGCCTGCGGATGCCGCACTTCTGCCTTCGTCGGGTGTTTTTGCGTATCTGCCTTTTGACAAGCTCGACCCGTCTCGCGGTATCATACATATCGGGGAAGCCTCCTTTCCGGTTTTGCTGAAACTTAGGGTGAAAAGTCCTTTCACCTATATAGGTACAAAAATTCGGGAAAACTCTCACCCAAAATGCAAAAATTTACAAAAAAATTAGGAGCCGCGCAAAAGCGGCCCCCAAGAAGCAGATATTCAGCTATTCTTTGCGTGCTATGCGAAATGCAGACAGCTTTCCCGCCGCCACCAGCAGCACCGGCAGGGCGTAGGCGATGTACTGCGCTGCGCCGCCGTAGGCAATCAGCAGGTTGTAGGTAGCGTGCAGGGTAATCGCTGCGCCCAGCAGCCCGCAGGTTCCGGCGATTTTCAGCCATGTGCGCTGCCATGTGTAGGCAAGCCCGGCACCCACGATGATACCGCACAAAACGTGCATGGCACCCGTGCCGAAACCCCGGAAAAAGATGAACGAGAATCGGTCGGCGCCATTCTGGATGAGGTAGCACATGTTTTCAAAGGTGGCGAAGGCGAGCGCGACCGTGACGGCGGCGGACTTGATTTTTTTGCCCTCCGGCTCAAATACCAGCAGGTAGAATGCCAGCGGCAGCAGTTTCATGATTTCCTCCACCACCGGCGCAATCTCCGCCGTGGCAGCAAGGGCGTCTGCCTGATAGACCGCCGCAAAAAAGGTGTTGATGTAGGCGGAAAGCAGACACACGCCCATTCCTGCGATACAGAGCACAAAAAAGCGGAGTTGTCGTCTGCCCATGCACAAGGCAGCCACCAGCAGCGGGGACACCATACAGAGGAAGATGTTTTCAATGTAGGTCATTCTTCCACCACCTTTCTTACCGCGGGCAGCAGCCCCAGCAGGGCAAGGGTCAGGAGCAAGTCGCACCAGAAAGCAGGGCTTGCGAAAGAGTCAGCCGACCAGAAGCAGCCCACCGTCCAGAGCAGATATTCCGATGCGACATAGCACAGCACGCCGATGTGGAAATACCGCCGATTCCGCGCTTTTCCTGTCAGGGTGTTTGCATAAAACAGCCCCCGTACAGCGCAGAAGGACAGCCAGATCATCAGGCCGCACCAAATCAGGTTGGAGAGGATATCCCCATAGGTACAGTAGAACACCAGCAGCGGCACACCGACCAAGGGGGCAAGCCACGCTTTTCGGCAGCGGAAACTGTGTTCCCCCGAATCGGTCAGCGTGACCTGCAAAATTCGCAGGAAGATCACGCTGGCGACCCAGCCGAACTCCGACACATAAAAGACCCGCGGCGTGGTGTTGAACAGCAGCAGGTACAGCGTCCAATACAGCGACCCCAGGGCAAAGCAGCCGTAGAAGCAAAGCAGCAAAAAGTACGCCTGTCTGCGGCTTTTTTGCCATGCAATGCCCGATAGCACCGCGCCGATGCAGGTAGTCAGCAGCTGCAGCAGGTTTTCAATCAGTTCCATGCCGCCCCTCGCCTTCCCTGTCCTGACTGTCCTCCCGGTTCATCTGCCGTAACCGGAAGCACAGAACGGTCACGCACACGCCCAAAAGAAAGGACAAAAGCCCGATGACAATATACCCCAGCGCCGCACCGCCGCCATACATACTGGCCACGGTTTCATAGCCCGCGTAGTCGCTGGGTCGGATCCCCGCAACCATGCCGGGCATGGCAAAGGATACGCCCACGATCAGCACAAGGCACGCCGCTGCCGCAGAAAACGTGGTGACCATACTGCGCCGCCGCTGTTCCCTGCGCTGTCTTGCGGCGATGCGCCGCTTTGTCTCCGCAACACGTTCTTCATGGCTCCGCATTGGTGATTCCCTCCCGTTCCAATAATTTGCGCAGGCTCTCTTTTCCGCGATACACCAGATTGGTGATCTGCTTCACGCTTTTGCCTGTGACCTCCGCTGCCTGCGCGTAGCTCATACCCTCAAAATAGGTCAGATACAAAACCTCCCGATAGTCCGGGTTCATTTCGCCCATACAGCCATGCAGGATGCGGTTGCGTTCCGCTGTGCCGATGACCTCCTCGGCCAGCTGCTGCCCGTCCGGCTCGTCGGTCAGCGCGTCCAGGCTGAACATCCGCTTTCGTTTGCTTTTATGGCGCAGCGCCATATGCCGCGCCGCCTTATATAAATACGCCTTGAAGCCGCCGTCCCGGATGCGGGGCTTTTTCGTGAACAGATAGGCGAACACATCCAGCATCAGTTCCTCTGCTTCGTGTATGTCGTGCAGGTAGCCGTCAAGGTACACAGTCAGCGGGTCGCCGTATTTTTCCATCAGAGCCTCCAGCCCTGCATCGTCGCCGTTCAGATATTGGCGGTAAAAATCCCCGTCGGAAACCATGGTGTCCCCCTCCTTCCGATGCATTATGCGCCGTGCGGGTTATCGCGGTACTGCTGCGGCGTGCGCCCCTCGTACCGCTTAAAGATTTGGGTAAAGTAGCTTTGGGTCGGGTAGTTCAGAAATCCCGCAATGTCGGACAGGCTGTAGTCGGTGTTGGTCAAAAGATAGCGCGCTTCGCGCAGCTTTTCGCGGTGGATGTACTCCGGTATGCCGCAGCCGACCTCCGCCTTGAACTTCAGCGACAGGCTGCGGCTGCACAGCCCACACTCGTGCGCCAGCTCCTCTAAACGCAGATCCTCGTGCAGATGGGTGGAAATATATTGCAGGCATTTTTTGACGACGGCGCTCTGTGCGCTGCCTTTTTTGGTTTCCGCCACACGGTTGCAGAAATCCACCGCCATCGTAAAGGACAGCTTTTGTACGGGTTCGATTTCCGTCTGCGCATCGGCGCGCTGGCAGTACACATCGCTTAGGTTGAACGCCGTTTCGCTGTCCAGCCCGCCGCGAATCGCCGCGCGGGACAGCAGCGTGGCAAAGGATATAAAAGAATATTTCTGTTGCTGCAAAGGGCTGGAGCTCATTCTGCCGATTTTTCCCTGCGAGGGCTGCAGCAGGCGGCGCTGCAGCATTTCGGTATCGCCGTTTTCCACGGCACTGCATACACCCGACTCAAAATCCACCGGGATATGAAACGCCGCTTCCTCCCGCTGGCTGAAAAGCGCGCGGTCGGGTCGTTCGGTGCGCAGCACGGTGTTGTCCACAAACAAAATATTTTCCGGCGTGATGCCGACCCCGTGTGTCAGCTTTACCAGCAGGCACATCAGTGACTTGAGCTGATACAGGTTCACCAAGGGCGTTTGCGCCATAATATCGCAAAATTGCTGGATTTTCTGCGGTGCAATGACCTGCGCTGTCATAGCTAAAATATCGGCGCGCGGGTGCTGAAACGGGCTGACCAGCCCCACAATGCAATACCGATCATCGGGCAGCGCCGCCACGCCGACAAAGTAGCCGGGTTCCACATAGGTGATCAGCGGGTGCAGTGCATCGCGCTTTTGCAGCCGAAAGTCCGCCAGCACCCAGGACACGGCGGTGTCCGGCACAAGATCGCCGTAGCCGGTCGGCAGTATAAAAAGCGGCTTGCCGTCTGCATCAACAATGGTCAACGGCACCGGGCAGAGTGCGTGCAGTTGTTCGCAGCATTGAAAAATATCCAGAAAACAATCCCCCTTTCTCTCTAACTGTATCACAATTTTGCCATTACAGTCAATATATCGACACAAAGTAATGGCCGGCTGCCGATGTAAAAAACGGCAACCTCCGCCGAAGTTATCATATTTTGGAAACGAAAGTCAGAAATATGATATAACCACCGTCTTTTATGCAGTACAATAAGGCTATAATTAAAAGCAGTGCCGCCCGTAATTCCGCCCACCGACTACGAATGAACGTCCACGGTATGGGACAACCGCGGCGATTCCGGCAAGCCGTTGTTTGCACGGGCGCCGGCTGCGATGCATCAGGCAGATAAGGAGTGAACATAATGAACAAAAAAGTACAGGACATTTTGTCCAAAATGACGTTGGAGGATAAAATCAGCCTTTGCAACGGTGCGGATTTCTGGCACAGCAAGGCGATGGCGCAGTACAGCATCCCCGCCGTCACGATGAGCGATGGCCCCCACGGCGTGCGCTGCCAGAAAAACGGCGCCGATATGCTGGGCGTCAACGAGTCCGAGCCTGCCACCTGCTTCCCCACCGCCGTGACCAGCGGCGCAACGTGGGACGCCGCGCTGCTCAAAGCCGAGGGGCAGGCCATCGGCGAGGAAGGACTTTCCTGCAGTGTGGACGTGGTGTTGGGACCCGGCGTCAACATCAAGCGCAACCCGCTGTGCGGGCGCAACTTTGAATATTTCTCCGAGGACCCCTACATTGCGGGCGCGATGGGCGCGGCATGGGTGCAGGGCGCACAAAGCACCGGCGCCGGCACCAGCCTCAAGCATTTTGCCGCCAACAATCAGGAGTACAAGCGGTTCAACGGCAACAGCCAAGTGGACGAGCGCACCCTGCGCGAGCTGTACCTGCCCGCGTTTGAAACCGTAATCAAGACCGCTCAGCCCGAAACCGTTATGTGCAGCTACCCGCGCATCAACAACGTCCACGCCAGCGACAACCACTGGCTGCTGACCGATGTCCTGCGCAAGGATTGGGGCTTTGCCGGTCTTGTCGTGACCGACTGGGGCGCGATGTGTGACCGCGTCAAGGCTATGCACGCCGGATGCGACCTGAGTATGCCGGGCGGCAGCACCTATATGGAGGACTGGGTCGCCGCCGCTGTCAGGGACGGCACCCTGCCCGAAAGCGACGTAGACGCCTGCGCCGCAAGGGTTATTGCCCTTGCCCTCAAGGGCGAAAGCCGCCCCAAGGGACACGCCTTTGACAAGGACGCCCACAACGCATTGGCGCAGAAAATCGCCGAAAACGGCGCTGTGCTGCTGAAAAACGAGGGCGGCATCCTGCCGCTGGACGCAGGCGATATCGCCCTCATCGGCGAGATGGCGCGCACCATGCGCTACCAGGGCGCAGGCTCCAGCCACATCAACCCCACCCAATTGACCACCCTGTGCGACGCTTTGCCCGGTGTGCCGTTTGCCGCCGGCTGCGATGTCAAGGGTGCCGTGACCGAAGAATCCCTGCGTGAAGCCGCCGAAACCGCCCGCAAGGCAAAAATCGCCGTGGTCTGCGCGGGTCTGCCGGACATCTACGAATCCGAGGGCTTTGACCGCGAAACCATGTCCATGCCCGAGGGTCATGTCCGCCTGATCGAAACCGTCGCCGCCGCCAACCCCAACACCGTGGTGGTGCTGCTCTGCGGCTGTGCCGTGGAAATGCCGTGGCTCGATAAGGTCAAGGCGGTTCTGTACATGGGTCTGCCCGGTCAGGCGGGCGGCGCGGCAGCCGCCAACCTGCTTACGGGCAAGGCAAATCCCAGCGGCAAGCTGACCGAAACCTGGCCGCTTTGCTACGATGACGTACCCAGCCGCGACACCTTTGGCAAAAAGACTACCCACTACAAAGAGGGCTTGTATGCGGGCTACCACTACTACGACACCGCGGGCAAGGCAGTGCGGTTCCCCTTCGGCTACGGGTTAAGCTACACGCAGTTTGCCTATTCGGATTTGAAAATCGAGGGGCGAACCGTTTCCGCCACGGTGACCAACACCGGCAGCACCGCCGGTGCCGAGGTCGTACAGCTGTACGTTGCACCGCCTAAAAATGGTCCGTATCGCCCCGCCAAGGAATTAAAGGGCTTTGCTAAGGTCAGCCTGCAGCCCGGCGAGAGCCAAACGGTACACTTTGAACTGAACGACCGCAGCTTTGCCGTCTGGTGTGACGGCTGGCAGGTTCCCGCCGGCAGCTATGAAATTTGCATAGGCGCGTCCGTGGCGGACATTCGTCTGCACGCCGCGCTGAACGTGGACGGCGTAAGCCTTGCCGCACCCGATTGGCAGAAAGGCAGCTGGTACGAAACACTGCAGGGTCTGCCCACCGATGCCGAGTTTGCAGCGCTCTGCGGCAGCGCCCTGCAAAGCGACCCCGAACCCAAAAAGGGCGCGTTCACGATGGAGCATTCCACCATGGAACTCAAGGATATTTCCGGCGCTATGATGCTGATGTTCAAGGGTACCGAGTCCACCATTGCCAAGAGCTTCGGCGGCAAAAAGGATTACAGCGACCCCACGTTTAAAATGATGGTTATGTCCGGCGCGGACGCCCCGCTGCGCGCGGCGGTGCTGTCCAGCTGCGGTATGTTCCCTGCCAATCTGGCGGAGGGGATGCTTGCCTTGGCCAACGGTCACCCCCTGCAGGGCATAAAAAAGATGGTGAAAAAGTAAGGGATCAGCCCCGGATAAACGAAAAAACGCAAGCGCACACACGACCATATTCACGGAAATTCCCGTTGAATTTATGTTGTGTGTGCGCTTTTGTTTGCGGCGATTTTCGCGCAACTATTGCGCAAAAACATCAGTAAAGTCTTAACAAACACTTAGCAGGGTGTACAAAAGCCGCCAAAATTGCTTGTCATAGTATACAATTTTATAAATCAAAATTAAACAAGCTGCCGAAAATCATTCGCTTTAATGGTATCTATTGAAATCTTCATTCCAAAGTATTATACTATTTTTTATAAAAAGGTACACACAAAAACATACTGTGTCTTACTTTTCCCGACGTAAGCGCAAATGTTTGCGCAGCGGATTTTGTTCTGAAAAAAGGCTGTAAATACAGCTCTTTTCAGGATGTTTGGATTTCCTATAAAAGGAGGCAAAGCAGATGACGAAAGCATTTTCTATCCTGCACCGTGCGGCGGCACTGCTTGTCGCCCTGTGCCTGCTGGTCGGTATGGCTCTGCCGGTTTATGCAGCTGAGGACGGGGCTTTATTTTTTGACGCAGGTTCGGAAACGATTCCGACTATTCCTGCCGCAAACACGGCAAGCGAGGGTGTAGAACCTGCGCAAGAGACTATTGTATCGGACTTGGAAACGGTTCCGGGTGAAGAAGGCACCCCTCCCACTGCGAACGTGTCGGAAACAGAAACGGGAAACACCGTAAACAATACAGAAGCGGTTCCGAACAATGACGGCAAAACCCAGGAACCGGAAGAAAATCCGACCCCCGCCGCCGATAAGGACACCGCCCCTGCCGAAACCTCGTCCGCCCCTGCCGAAACCTCGTCCGCCCCTGCCGACAACCCCACCACAGCCGACAAGGACGCCACGGCCGACAACGCCACCGCGGCCGACAAGGACACCGCCGCCGACGCGGAGAAAACCGCGGCGGCCAAAACCAACACAGAGCAGGATAACCTTTTCGATGACGGGGATGACCCCGACGAAGAAGATACTATGCTTGCGGGTGATTTGCCTGACAGCGATGACGCGAACACGCCTGATACGATAGCGAACACGAGCGAATCGACGGGCTTTATCCCCTCAACGGCAACCATTTATTTTGAGGATGACGGCAGATACGATTCCACATATAACGGAAATTGCACCATACGTTTCCTCGCGCAGAATATATGCTCTGGCAGCAATAATGCCCACGTGAACAAGGACATGACGCTTACCGAAACGGAAACCAACGGTCACAAGGTTTTCAGCGTCACGCTGAATTCCGCGGACTATCCGGCGGGCGGATTTTATCGGCTTGCCTTCCAGTATTATGAAGGCGGTACTTGGAAAGAAGAAATCTACGCTTTTGGCGGTATGAATGCTGAAACCACTAAGGATCGCTGGACACCGATTGACCAGCTTGCCGGCAAAAAGTTTGTCAGAACAGGCAAAGAACCAAAAAACAACGGTAGCAATCATTACAATCCTTATTCGTCCTACAACCCCACCCAATGGACGCGCGTGGAGTACTATTACAAGGACACGCCGCTTTACTTCAAAAATGAAAGCGGTGCCGACCTTACCAACGTAACCGCAGTATTTTATAAACAAGATGAAACCAGCGGCACGGCAGAAACCAAGCGCCTGCCAATCGGCACGGTGAAAGCGGGCGAGTTTTACGCGCAGAAAATCCTGATCCCGGACAATGATTCGCAGTTTGTAAAGTTCACTTGGGACAACGGCGGCGCAAGCGACCTGTATAATTTCAGCACAGAGGACTACGGCAGCACAACAAAGTTCGACTTAACAAAAGCCAATTGCTTTGTCTACGATGGTCCCACATCCTCTTGGCAAAGTGCGAGCAGTGATTTGCTTGCCGGGGGCAAAACCATTTACTTTGATGCCACGCTGTCCTCTTACAGTTACGAGGGCGAGTATTTACAGCAACAGCCCATGCCGGGCAGCGACGACGACGACAAAATGTACTGCTTCCTGACGGGTTCAGACAGCAGCACTGTCGAAACCGTAACGATGAACAAAGTCCCCGACCCCGATGCCCCCGACCGCCAGCTGTGGTCTTGCCAGATTCCCATTGACGAAAAAACTTACACCGAAGTGCAATTCTCCGCAGTGAATGACACAAACGCCATCGCAAAAGACAACAAGACCAAGCCGTACAGCACGGCGGATATTTCCCCGACGCTGACGAACCCCTGCTTTTTTGCCGACGATGGCGACCCTACGGCTTACTCGCAAGACACCCCCGTTTTCCGTGACGGCTACTGGGGCGAGAAAGACTCCCGCCACGATGCCGAAAGCGGCAAAGGCTCGACCGTTGTGGACATTGATAACAGCGGCAAGTTCACCCAACAGAAGGGTACAAAGTATATCACCAGCACCCTGTACGATTACTACACCGACTACGAGCTGAACGGCTTGAACCGCGACAGCGCCCCGGGTGCTACAAACGATACCCAACGCTGGTATGTCACTTTTGAGCAGTTTGACCGCGCCCTCAGCAAGGCTTACGAGAACAACGACAATGTCAAATACCCGCTTTACACCGGGCATTTTCAACCGTCAGCCCTCGGAGGGAATGCGCTTTTCGCGACTGTTGCCGGTGGTATGAAGCTGTATGGTTGGGACCGTGTGGATAGCGACAAATACAAAATCTTTATGGCGGTAAACAACTCCGCCTATAACGATAAGGGTGAACGGCTAACTGATGGCAGCGCCTTCGTCTATGACCGCACCTTCCAAGGTCTTGTAGAAAGCAAGACTTCTGACGGTTCGGCAAACGGTCTGCCGCTGTTAAGAGCCGCAAGTCCCAAAGATACAACAAAAACCGCGCTGGTTGACCCGCACTTTAACGAAGATTTCTTGCTAGGCAACAACAGCTTTAACACCGTGCTGGGCAAGGTGTATAAGGATGTTTCCTTCCCGTTCACAAAGGACGCTGTTTTTTACAATGAAGCCGTGCAAAACGACGCTGAAAACGCCAAGGAGAAAGAAGCCAAATATTGGTACTATGACAGTAACAAAGCCTCGCTGTATCTGAAGCAGGATCAGGACAACGGCAAGTATTATCTGGAATCCTCCAAAGGTACTGACGGCAAACCCACCACGAAAAACATGGATTCGGGATCAGGTTCTAAATCCACCTACGGCTTCTTCCCGTTTAACGAAACGGTTCCCAGCAATGCCAATGCCGCCCAATACAACTACGGCTTTGGCGCCAAGCTGCAATTTGACTTTACGCTTACAAGTGACGGCAATGTTGTTGTAGGAAAAGACAAAGACGGCAAGAACATCAAAGTTCCCATCAAGTTTTTCTTCTCCGGTGACGATGACGTGTGGGTCTACATTGACGGCGATTTGGTTCTGGATGTCGGCGGTGCGCACGGCGCAGCGTCCGGTCTGCTGGAATTTGGCGCGAACAGCACCGTAACCCCCTACGTCAGCTCCAACAAGAACACCGAGAACGACAACTCCATGGCTTACACGAAACCCGCCGACAAAACCGTCTACTTCAACGGTACCCGTGTCACGTTCAAAAAGACGATAGACAAAGCCATCCAACTGGATGCAAAACGCACCACCCACACCCTGACCATGTTCTATATGGAGCGCGGTATGTGGGAGTCCAACATGGCGGTGGCGTTCAACTTCCCCGACAATAACGAATTGCAGGTTGAAAAGCATGTCGATCTCAGCAACGTAGACCCCGCGTTCTGGGATTTATTCAAAGGTCAAAATCTCTTTACCTTTACCCTGCAAAACTTGGCTACGCATTACAGCTCGAAAAAAATCACCAACGACACCCCCGCCCCCAAGAAAGTCGACAGCAATTTCACCGTCAGCAGCAGCGCCACTAACCGCACAACCATGGAAAAAAATGTATCTCCGTCCGACGGCGACAGCGAAGAAGATAAAGCTAAAACCGTAAAATGGTACGCCCAAGGGTATGATAAAGGCAGTCAATACCGCGACCTGCGCCACGGTACTATGTTGCTGGATCCCACGCTCAACATCGAAAACCGCGACTATCTGTCCTTTGACGTTTACGCCGTGGGTAATAAGGGTGACGGCGTTCTGTCCACCAACTACCTGTATCTGACCTTGGTGGACGGCAGCGGCAAGAAGATGGGCTGCGATGCCAAAGGCAAACAGTCCTATCTGAACACCATGCTCAGCGGCAGCGTTGTGATGGAAAACGACAAGTGGGTCACGGTCAAGCTGCAGCTGGACAAAATGCTAAAAGACGATGACTTTGACCTGACCAACATCAAGGAAATCCGCATTGGCGATGACTACGAGCGCACGGTTTACTTCCGCAATTTTGTTTTTACCGCCAAGCCCGTGGTAAATACCACGGTGGGCTTCTCGGTAGAGCAAGCGGAAATCCCGGACTATGGCTCGGTGGATAGCAAAACCTTGATGCCCGCCGGCGGCGCGATCTTTACGTCCAGCGTGGCGATCAACGGCACACAGGCGGTGGACACCGATGGCACGTTTGATTTGCAAAACGACGAAACCGTGACCTTTACGGACCAGTTCCGCCGTGGCAGTTATATCTCGCTGCAAGAGGCGGAAAACCCCGCCTTGTACGACACCCGCTGGGAGGTGTACGAGAACGGGACGTTGGTCGACACAGCGGGGACAAGTTCGTCTGTAGGCGCCGCATCCCCCCTCCCGCTGAAAGACAACGGCACAAAGCCGAAGGATAACCGAACCGAAGCAAAGGACAACCCGTCAACAGGCAGCAACTACGATGGCAACAAGCCCGCAGGCGCGAATACGCTGGTGTTCCGCAGTTACGCCGCGCCGGAAGAAGAATTCCCCAAATTGAAGGTCAGGTTTATTAACACCGTCAAGGTCGGCAAGCTGGTAATTGAAAAGAAAGAGGCGGACGGCGAAAAGGCGCTGACAGGCAAAAAATACAAATTTACCGTCACCTTCAGCAACGTTGGCGGTATCGGCTTGGGCGGCGCGACGGGCGTAACAATGACAAAAGATGACCTTGCCGTTGGCGATAGCTGGACAATTACCGGCATCCCCATTGGCACACGCTTCCGGGTAGTTGAAGAAACGCCCGCCGTTGGCAGCCTGAAAAGCGTAACCTGCAACGCCGCTGACGCAAAGTACGATGTGGACAACGGCGTGCGCGGCACGGTTACCAGCGAAACGCAACCAGTCACCGCCACCTTTACCAACACGGCGCACCAATTGATGGATATTGAGGTGGAAAAGCAGTGGCAGGATACAAAAGGCACCCCGCTGACCGACAACCTGCCGGATGCCATCTGGGTCAAGCTGCAGCGCCGCCACGTTGGCATAGACGAAACGTGGCAAGGCGTACCGTCTATGGACGCGGTCGAGCTGGAATGCAACTATATGACCGGGAAGTGGACGCACAAGTTTGAACGTCTGGACAAGACGGATGTCAGCAGCACCGGCAACCCCGACTATGAGTACCGCGTGGTGGAGTGCGCAAGCCAAACCGGCGATTATAAGGCAAACGGTACGGTTACGATTGGCAGATACACCTACACCCCATCGCAGACAACCCTTACCGATGGCAAGATTACCCTGACCAACCAGCGCACCGACCCGAAATTTGCCCTGAACCTTACCAAAATGGGCATAGACGGTGCAACCGAAACCCCGCTGGGCGGTGTAGAGTTCAAGCTGGAAAAGCTGAAAGATGACGGCACGGCTGATACAACCGAAACGCGCACGACGGGCAGCGACGGCACGGGAACAGGCAAATGCAGCTTTACGTCCCTGTCCCCCGGCAGCTACCGCCTGACCGAGACAAAAACCGCCGAGGGCTACACCCTGCTGGCCAAGCCCATCGAATTTACGCTGACAGCGGACGGGTATTGCAAACGCGGCGACGAGAACTTTGGCGCGAGAACCACCGATGCCGACGGCGTGTACAACATTGCCCTGACCATTTACAACCGCAAGGGCTTTACCCTGCCGCACACGGGCGCGGACGCACCCAGCCTGTGGCTGCTGATAGGTTTGCCCGCACTGGTGGCTGTGCTGCTGGTGTTGGTGTTCCGATACAATAAGAAAGGGGGCAAGCGTTCCTGAGCCCCCTAAAACAAGCCCTCTACACAAAACAACATAGAGAGAAAGAGGTATGCAACAAGATGAAACTGAAACGTTTATTTACCGCAGCCCTCAGCGCCGCCCTGGCCCTGAGCCTCTGCGCCATGCCCGCAATGGCAGTTGACGGCGCGGCGACGACGGGGACGACGACACCGTCAAGTAAAACACTAACTGCCATTGACTGGAACCAGACAGGCTCGCTGACGATTCATAAATATGAAACGAATTCCGCTCCAACTGCAACTGACCCGACGGATAACGGTGAAACCTCTACAGTACCCAGTGGCACCACGCCCTTGAACGGCGTTACCTTTACGCTTTATAAGGTGGAAGGTGTTGATTGGCTGAAATCGTACTATCAGGGTATCGGCACTCCTACGGCAATGCCTACGGTGAGCGATTATATCGATGATGATGGTACTCTGAAATCAGGTGTACCATCGACCCCCGCAGCCACGGTAACAACAGGCGATTCAACTAAAGGCTGGGCTGACGGCACTGCCGTTGCAAGCGGGCTTGAATTGGGCTTATATCTGGTTGTTGAAACCAAAAAGCCGGACGCGGTCAAGCAAGCTGCCGATCCGTTCTTGGTTTCGATTCCTATGACTTCTGTTGATACCAAGAGCTGGCTGTATGATGTTACGGTGAACCCCAAAAACGTCACGAAGTACGGCGCTGCCACACTGAAAAAGGTCGGCTATACGGGCAGCAGGGCGGATTCTACTACAATGAATGGCTATACCTTTAAGCTGTACAAGTGGAATGGCACTGCATGGGTTCAGATTACCAAAAAGCCCAAAAACGGTCAGGACAATATGGGCGACCCCCTTGTAACGGGACGCACTGACGGCATTCTGACGACTGACGGCAGCGGCACGATTTCGGTTGCCGATTTGACGCAGGGCGTATATGCCTTTGCGGAAACCGAGGTGCCCCGTACGCAGGGGTACATTCTGGATGCCGGAACTGCCTATGTGTTCAAACTTGACGCTGAGGGCGCTATGCTGAAAGCGACCGCCTTGGATGTTACAGAAACCAACTTTGGCGCGGAAACCAAGACACTGAATTATGATTGTGTAAAATCTGCGGCACCAGGCAGCACCATCAACAACTTGGAAGTCATCAACTACAAGCCCGACCTCAACAAGACGGTAAAAGACCGTAAAGGCAATACTTCTGATAAGCATACTGCCGACTATGCCATTGGCGATAAGGTTCCCTTTGTTTTGACGATTACGGTTCCCGAAAACATTGATAAGTTAAAGACCTTTGCCGTCACGGATAAGACGGACAAAAAACAGTTGCTTCACACGCAGGATGCGGTTGTTACGGGTACTAAAAAAGGTGAAACGGACGCAACCCCGCTGACAGCAGCCGACTATACTATCAACTACAATCCTGATAAAGACGGCTTTACGATTGATTTTAAAGACGCTAGTTTAACCTCCTCCACATTAAATACTTACGCTGGCGGAACCATTACCATTACCTACACGGCAACCCTGCAAGAAGGTGCTGCTGTCGTTGACGGCATCACCGACACGGTCAATAAAAACAGCGCCGAATTGAATTACTCCAACAAAACCACAGTCACCGGAGATACGGAACCCGAAAAGCCGTACACCATCCACGAGGAAGCCGCGGTTTACACCTTTAAGGCTGGCATCCATAAAACGGACGGTACCGACCCTCTTAAAGACGTAAAGTTTGACCTGTACAAAAAGTTCGATGCCAATACGGATGAAGCGGACGGCGCCACCGGCGTCAAATATAAAGGTCGAACCGTTCCATTCCTTGCTGATGCTGAAGCAACCCGCCTTGGCTTAAATGCCGCAACCGGCTCCAGTGTTAATTGGTATCTGGTCGAGAAAGACCTGACAACGGGTACTGACGGCAAAGTCGTTGCCAACGGTCTGCCCAAAGGCGAGTACAAATTTGTAGAAACCAAAACAAAAGAGGGCTACAACCTGCTGAGCAAGCCTGTGGATGCAGACCTGAACATCGAATACACAACAGTTCGAGGCACCGACACAACCTATGATGCAACCGGCAAGAAAACGCACAGCGTCACCTCTACCACCTACACACATAATGGAGAGCCTTATCGCTATACTGACATCGAAGTCATCAACCGAAAGGGCTTTACGCTGCCTGTCACCGGCGGCTTCGGTACGCTGCTGTTCAGCGGTATCGGCTTGCTGCTGGTTCTGGTGGGCGTCAGTGTGCTGTTCAGCCTGAAAAAGAAAACCAACCGTGCGTAATGCGCACCATACCAACTTTCACAGCAAAATAAACGGGTAATCCATAGGGGAAGGGTCGGAAACGGTTCTTCCCCTATGCCCCGTTGTGGCTGTACCGCCCATCCTGTACAGAAAGGCTCTTTCCTATGGAAACCACCGTCAAATTAAAACTTGGCTTTGCGGCATTGATGATCGTTTCGGGCATCGGCGTGGCCATGTACCCCGTTGTCAGCAACGCGGTGGCACAGCGCCACGCAAGTTCTGTCATTGAAAGCTACACCGACACCGTGCAGTCGATGGACGCAGAGAAAATCGACGCCGCCAAGCAGGCTGCCCGCCGCTACAACCAACAGCTGAACAACGCCCTTGACCGCGACGCGGCGGGCGAAGCGGACGACATCGGCACAAGCTATGTGGACATGCTGGACGTGGGCGAGAGCCTGGGCTACATTACCATACCCAAAATTGACGTCAACCTGCCCATTTATGAGGGCACAAGCGACGACGTGCTGGTAAAGGGCGTTGGGCATCTGGAAGGCTCCAGCTATCCGCTGGGCGGCGCGGGTACGCACAGCGTGCTGACGGGACATCGCGGGCTGGCAGAGGCCGTGCTTTTTACCGACCTGGACAAGCTGGGCGAGGGCGACCGTTTTTACCTGCACATTATGGACGAGGTGCTGGCGTATCAGGTGGATCAGGTCAAGGTCGTGGAGCCGGAACACACCGAGGATCTGGAAATCATCCCCGGCGCAGACTACTGTACGCTGGTCACCTGCACGCCCTATGCCATTAACACCCACCGTATGCTTGTGCGCGGCGCCCGTGTGCCGTATACCGGAGAGGACGAGCAGCCCACCGCCCCGCAGACCGTGCAGTACCAGCAGCTGAATACCGGCAACGTGGTAAAGCGCATAGTGGACGCCTGGCCGTGGATCAGCGTGACGGGCAGCCTTGTGATCGGCGGCGAGGCGCTGCTGCTGTTGCTGCTGTTGCACCGCTGCAAAAAACGCGAGGAGGACGACTGATGAAACGCCTGTTTCTGCAGATTTTTGCGTGGCTTGCCATCCTGCTGGGCGTCGGGCTTATGCTGCAGCCCACGGTCAGCCAATATCTGGCGGCGCGGCAAAGCACCAAAACCGTACAAAAATTTGTGCAGGCCGCCGCGGCTGCCGCCCCCGCCGAACCCGAAACCCCCGACACTGCCGAACCCGCCCGCGCCTACCCCGCGCTGTACGATGCGCTGCAGGCCTACAATGCCCAGATTTTTGCCGAGGGGCAAAGCGGCCTGAAAGACCCCTTTGCCTACGAGACCCCCGCCTTTGACCTGACGGGCTACGGCCTGCCCGATGATGTAATTGCCGCGCTGTGGATACCGCGTTTGGACTTGGAACTGCCCGTCTACCTTGGGGCAAGCACCGCCAATATGGCGCGCGGCGGCGCACTGCTGGGGCAGACCTCCATGCCGCTGGGCGGCGAAAACACAAACACCGTAATTGCCGCCCACCGCGGCTACTACGGCGCGGAAATGCTGCGCAACGTGCAGCAGATACAAATTGACGACAAAATCACCCTGACAACGCCGTGGGAGACACTGGTTTACCGCGTGTGCGAGCTGAAAATTATACAGCCGGACGACATAAACGCCGTGCTGATACAGCCCGGCCGCGACCTGCTTACCCTGACGACCTGCCACCCCTACACCCAAAATACACAGCGGTATCTGGTCATTGCCGAGCGTGACCCCGATGCAGAGGCCGCCACCCATGCGGCAGACCTGGCCGAGTGTGACGAAACCTGGGACGCCGCGCCGCGCCAAGTAACGGTGGAAGCCGACGGTACGACCGCACTGGAGGAAGTCGCGCCCGAAAGCATCACTCCCCTGCCCCACGAAGGCAGCGGAGAGGACGCGGGCGGCACGTTCTCCAACCGGATGATTTGGCTGGAAAACAACGCCCTGTGGGCAGGATTTTTGCTGATTGCCGCCGTGGTCGGCTGTATGCTGATCGCGCGCAGGCAGAGAAAGGATTGAACCCCATGCAGAATACCAACGAAAAAGCGCTGGCGGTCACCGCGGAGGTAAGCAAAGCGGTGCTGGGCAAGCCGGAGGTCGTGCTGAAAATTATGATGGCGATACTGGCGCACGGTCATGTGCTGATCGAGGACATCCCCGGCGTGGGCAAAACCACGTTGGCACAGGCCTTTGCCCGCGCCATGAACCTGACCCAAAACCGCGTACAGTTTACCCCCGACGTTTTGCCGTCCGACATTGTGGGGTTTTCGCTGTACCAAAAGGAAACCGGAAAGTTTGTGTACCACCCCGGCGCGGTGGCGTGCAACCTGTTTTTGGCCGATGAAATCAACCGTACCAGCGCCCGCACCCAGTCTGCCTTGCTGGAAGTCATGGAGGAAGGTGCCGCCACGGTGGACGGCGTGACACGTCCCCTGCCCCAGCCGTTTACCGTTTTGGCAACCGAAAACCCCGTCGGCTCGGTGGGTACGCAGATGCTGCCGGAATCGCAGCTGGACCGTTTTATGGTCTGCGTGGTCATGGGCTACCCGGACGCCGAGGCGGAAATGGAGATTCTGTCCCGCCAGCCGCGCCGCGACCTGCTGGACCGTGTGCAGCCCGTCATTGACAAAAGCGACCTGCTGGCTATGCAGCAGCAGGTGGACGAAGTGTATATGAGCGACGAAATCCGGCGGTATATCGTGGAGCTATCCCGTGCAACCCGGCAGGACAGCCGCCTGGCGCTGGGGCTGTCGCCCCGTGCTTCGCTGGCTGTGGCAGGTATGGCGCGCGCTGCCGCCTTTCTGGGCGGGCGCAATTATGTGGTTCCGCAGGACGTGACCGCCGTTTTTGCCGATGCCGCCCACCATCGTCTGCGCCTGACCGAACAGGCCCGAACCGGCGGCGAAACCGCGGAAGCTATCCTTGCCGAGGTTCTGCACACCGTGCCGCGCCCCCGCCCGGAGAACCCCCGCCATGGCAGGTAAGGTCGGCTGCGGGCTGCTGCTGGCGGTGCTGTTTGCTGCGGCTGCGGTCAGTCGTGCGCCGTTTGCGGTGTTTCTGCTGGCATTTGCGGTGTTTCTGGTGGGATTTCTGGCGTGGTATGTCCGCACACTGCGCCGGGATGTGGCGGTAACGCTGCAGCTGCCCACCCATCCCGTGCAGCCCGGCGAGGAATTTTCCGTGCTTGTACAGCTGCACAACGCGGGGCGGCGGCCTGTGCCGGAGCTGCGGGTGGTTTTGCAGGCTGCGGATGCCGAGAGCGGAACAGTCATAGAGCTGCCGTGCGGAGCGATGCTGGCCCCGCATCAGCGCGCCGATTTGCGCGTGACCCTGCGCGCTGCCCAAAGCGGTTTGTGGCGGTTCTGTGTGCAAAAGGCTGCCGTGCGCGACCCGCTTGGGTTGTTTGCCGCGTCCTGCGCCGTGCCGCCCCAAAGTCAAGCGCTGTGTGTACTGCCGCCCGCCGAGGGCGAGGACAACGGCGCGGGCAGCAACCCGCAAAACAAAACAGAAGCACAAACCACTGCCGGTCACGATATGGCTGACGGTGTGTATGATCTGCGCCCCTACCGCATGGGAGATTCCCTGAAGCAAATCCACTGGAAATTGACCGCCCGCGTGGGCGAATTGACCGTGCGCGAGCCGTTGGGGGCAACCTACCGCGCCGACCCTGCCGGAACCGTCTTGGCAGAGCAAGCAGCGCCGCCGGTGCTGCACTTGGCGCAGGCTGCCGTAAAACGTTTGCGCAGATTGACCCGCCGCCAGACCGCCGACCCCGACACGGGGCTTGTGTTCCTTGACCGGGTGCTGCTGCCCCGCACAAAGGCTGCGGCGCATCCCGCGCGGGAAGCCGCCGCCGATTTACTGATTTTGGAATTGCTGGCTTTGGGTCTTTTGACCGCACTGAACGGCGCTTTTGCCTTGGCGCTGCCGTTTTGGGTGTGGCTTGGTACGGCGGCACTGTGTGCGGCATGGCTGGCACTGCACCACGCCCCGCTGCCAAGTGCCGCCCGCTATGGCGTAACACTGGCGCTTGGCATTGTGTATCTGGTGCTGCTGTTTTTTGTGCAGCGTCCGTTTTTGTCCGGCGCAGCGCAGTGCGCGGATGCCGTAAGGCTATGCCTGAATACACGATTCAACGCAGATTTTGCGGTGGCATCCTCACCGATTGCGGCGCACAGGGGCTTATTTGTGCTGTTGGCGGCAGTGCCGGTCACCGCGCTTTTGACCCTGCTGACGGTGTGCCACACCGATGCGCTGCTGCTGGGGCTGGCGCTGCTGCCGATCGTGGTGTTTACCCTGCTTACCGGGACAGGCAGCGCCGTTTTGGGCTGGCTGCTGCTTTTGCCGGGCTGGCTGGGTGCCTGTGCGGCGGCGCGGTCGGTGCCGCGCAAACGGCTGTGGGGCAGTAAGGCTTCCGCCGCTTATGCCGCCAACCTGCAAACCCACCGCACAAACCAAACGCTGACTGCCGCCGGTATGGCTGCGATTTGCGCGGTGCTGTTTTTGCCCGCCTTGGCGCTGCGCCCTGTGCTGACGCTGCCGCTGAACGCGCTGCAGCCCGTGACCGACAAAGCCAACGCGGCTGTGCTGCGGGTCGCCATTGCGTGGCTGCCGAAAATAAGCGGCGGTGCGTTGAATTTCCATGTAAGTGCCGCTGCAGGCGGCGTGGAGGACGGCAGCCTAGTGCAAGGGGAAGGTCTCGCGCTGACCGGGCTGGAGGATCTGCTGGTGACGACCGATACCGCACCGACAGAAACCATTTACCTGCGCGGGTTCATCGGCGCGGACTATGACGGCACAAGCTGGCAGCCGGGCGACGCCGCCGCCTTTGACAGCGCCGCGGCGAACTGGAAAACCGATGGCAGCGCGCGGTTGGATATCGCAAACCTGCCCTTTTTGCGCGCGGCCTTGGGCAGCGCAGAGCCGCAGCAGATGACCGTGCAGCGCATCCATGCAAACGACGCCTACACTTTTTCACCGTACAACGCATATTTTAATGATTACTACCTCTTGGACGGAGACGGCGCAGCGGCAGGTCAGACCGTGCAGGATGATATCTTCTACTATTTCCCGCGCAAACAGGCAGCCGAATTGCTGGCTGCCCGCGCTGACGGTGACGCCGGCGTGCTGGACCGCTTGGAGAGCGCCTACGCCGCGTATGTTCAGGCACGCTACTTGGAGGTTCCTGCGGGCGAAGGGTACGATGCGATTCGCGCGGAACTGCAAGCGCTGCTAAAAGAGCGCAAGCTGAAGGACGATGACCTTGACGGACGCCGTGCACTGGTGCGCAGCTGGCTGAATGAGCGTTGCCGATACAGCACCGATGCCGCCGTATCTGCCGGAACCGACCCTGTGTTGTGTTTTTTGAACGAGAGCCATGCGGGCAGCAGTACGCAGTTTGCCTCGGCGGCGGTGCTGCTCTGCCGCATGGTGGGGCTGCCCGCCCGGTATGTGGTGGGCTACGCCGCACCGCAAAGTCTGTTCACCGCTGCGGGCGACGGCAGCTGCCGTGCGGTTTTGCAGGACGATAACGCCCACGCTTGGGCAGAGATTTACCTTGCCGGGCAGGGCTGGACGCCGCTGGAGGTCACCCCCGGTATGGCAGCGGAATTGACCGAGGGCGAGCTTGCCGCCGATGCCGCACAGGCAGCGCAAGATACCGCAGACAGCGACACGCCCCTGCCCGCCCGGCAGGAGGCCGCCTCCCCTGCCGAAACGCCGCAGCGCGTCCCGCTTTTGTGGGTGCTGCCTACGGTTTTGCTGCTGCTCGTCCTGACCTTGGCGCTTGTGCGCCGTGCAAGACGCACGCCTTTGCAGACCGTGCAGGCAGAATTTTGCGCGCTCCATCGCAAGATGCGGTGCTGCGGGCTGGGGGCGGAGGTATCCTCTGATGAGGCGGCATTTGCGGAATTTCTGCAAACGCATTGCCCGCAGACGAACCACGAAACCGTGCAGTACCTGCTGGATGCCGTACAGGCGGCACAGTTTGCGCCCGATCCATGCACCGCCGAAACTGCGCAGGAGGTACGCACCATCTGCCGCAAATTGCGCAAAAAACTGCGCAAAGGAACGGTTTAAGGGCTGTGCAACGGGAAGCTTTGCGCAAGAAATGATTGACGATTCGGCAAAAAGCGATTATGATAATGGTAAATACATATCGGAGATGAGAAACCATGTCACCTTTGCCGCAGAACGACAAGCCGGTCGATATCACGCAGATCGCGCAGGCGCTGGGCGTATCCAAAACCACCGTGTCCCGTGCCATATCCGGCAACGGGCGCATCAGCGCAGCAACCCGCCAACGTGTGCTGGACTATGTAAAAGCGCATAACTATACCCCCAGTATGATGGCGCGCGGGCTGGTGAAGCGCTGCTCCTACAATATTTCGCTGGTGGTCTCCAAGCAATTCTCCGACTTTGAGCTGCCCTATCTGCGCAAGGTGATGCGCTCTGTCTATCAGGTTGCCGGAGATTCCGATTACGATGTCCTGCTGACGCTGGTGGACGAAAACGAAACCCGCCCTGTGGAGCGGCTGCTGGATTACCGCAAAATTGACGGGCTGATTTTGACCCGCACATTGGAGCGCGACCCCTTGATCCCGCTGCTGAAGGCGCGCAAAATTCCGTTTGTCGCCATTGGTCAGCCGGAGGACGATCAGGTGCTTTCCGTTGACCACGACCAGGTGGGCGGCTGCCGTGAGATGACCAGCCTGCTGCTGATGAAAGGCATGAAGCATATTGCCCTGCTGGGCGGCAGTATGCTGTACACCGTCAACCAGTCCCGCTTGGAGGGCTTCCGGCAGGCTTATGTCAAAATGGGGCAAAAAATTGACGAAAGCCTGCTGTTTTTGGAGTTGGAAAGCGACGATTTGCGCATGGAGGCTGTGCAGCAGGCAGTGGAACGCGGGGCGGATTGCATCCTGTGCATGGACGAACGGCTGGCACAGCTGACGCTGAATATGCTCAAGCAGCTGAATCTGCGCGTGCCGCAGGATATCCGGCTGGCGTCGCTGTATGACAATGAAAATCTGGTCAATACCGTGCCGCCCATCACCGCCGTGCAGTTTAATGCGGATATCCTTGGCTTACAAGCAACGCAGCTGCTGCTGTGTGCCTTGCAGGGGCAGCCTGTTGAAACCCGAATGGAGTTGGGTTACCAGATAAGCCTGCGGCAATCGACGCAGACGTGAAAGCCGGTCTATCATATTCAAGCGCACACCGAGGGTGTGCGCTTTTTGTTTGACAAGAAACCGGCCTATGGCAGCGGAAATGCGCATCTGTTCCCGCCAAGGCTGCGTAACAGAAAGAGCTGTTGCGCAGCTTTGGAATCGTTTTCGGGGGAAATGCGGGATTTTTTAAGGCATTCTGACATAAAACGCCTACCAGGATTTGTGCATTACACCAATCTTGTGTATAATGTATAGATTAGTGATTGATTTTTATAGCAAAACGGTGTATTATAATGTCAACCCGATGCGGAAACGTTTCCGCATCAAAATCAAAGGAGTCCCATCCTTGTTATGCAATGTTTTTCTTTAGAAGGAGGAAAAACCATGAAAACCAAGAAAACTTTGTCCCTGACCCTCGCGGCCGCTATGACCGCAGGTCTGCTGGTCGGCTGCGGCGGTGGCGCTGCCAGCTCCAGCACCCCCGCTGCTTCCAGTGACGCCCCTGCTTCCAGCACCGCTGCCCCCGCTGCCCCCGCAGCCGCCGGCAAGGTCTACTACCTGAACTTCAAGCCCGAACAGGATGAAGCCTGGCAGAAGCTGGCCGCCACCTACACCGAGGAGACCGGCGTTCCCGTAACCGTCGTTACCGCCGCCTCCGGCCAGTACGAAACCACCCTGATGAGCGAGATGGCCAAGAGCGACGCTCCCACCTTGTTCCAGGTCAACGGCCCTGTCGGTCTTGCCAGCTGGAAGGACTACTGCTACGACCTGTCCGGCACTCCCTTTGCCGGCGAGCTGACCAGCGACACCTACTCCCTGAAGGACGGCGACGCCACCTTGGGCATCGGCTACGTTATCGAGAGCTACGGCCTGATCACCAACAAGACCCTGCTCGAGCAGGCCGGCTACAAGGCTGAGGACATCAAGAGCTTTGACGACCTGAAGAAGGTTGCCGAGGACATCACCGCCCGCAAGGACGAGCTGGGCTTCGCCGCCTTCACCTCCGCCGGTATGGACGGTTCTTCTGACTGGCGCTTCAAGACCCACCTCGCCAACCTGCCCATCTACTTTGAGTATCAGGCAGACGGTATCACCTCTACCGATGCCATCAAGGGCACCTACCTCGACAACTACAAGAACATCTTTGATCTGTACATCAACAACTCCACCTGCGATCCCGCCGAGTTGGCAGGCAAGACCGGCGATGACAGCCGCAACGAGTTCCTGAACAAAGAGGCCGTCTTCTTCCAGAACGGTTCTTGGGAGTACAACAACCTCGTCGGCGAGGACAAGCCCTTCACCGATGACGACCTGACCATGCTGCCCATCTACATTGGCGTCGGCGACGAAGCCAACCAGGGCCTGTGCACCGGCACCGAGAACTACTGGTGCGTCAACAAGGAAGCCAGCGCCGACGACATTCAGGCTACGCTGGACTTCATGTACTGGTGCGTCACCTCTGAGGAAGGCACCACTGCCATGGCAAACGACATGGGCTTTGTTATCCCCTTCAAGAAGGCTGTCGAGTCCCCCAACCTGTTCGTCAAGGTTGACAACGCTATGACCGCCGCCGGCAAGACCCCTGTGGCCTGGAACTTCTCCACCATGCCTTCCGAGAACTGGAAGAACGGTGTGGGTTCTGCCCTGACCGCTTACGCTGCCGGTACCGGCACTTGGGACGCTGTTGTCACCGCATTCGTGGATGGCTGGGCTACCGAGGCTGCTCTGAACGCTGCTGCGTAATTTCCACTAAAATCTCCTACTTTCTTTAGGAATCTTCTCCCCCATTCTGGCGGGGCGGGCAAAATGCCCGCCCCGCTCTTTTTTGTTTTGTGCGTTTTTTCCGGGCGGGCTTGTGATTTTTTGCAAAGGCTATTGACAGATTGCTCTGACAAGAGTATACTGCATTATGACAACATTAGTTGTCATTCAGACAAGGATGCTTGTCAGTCGGAGGTACAGTATGATACTGCGAAATCGCCTGAAGGAACGCAGGGCTGCCCTAAATGTCAATCAGCAGGAAATGGGGCGGTTATGCGGCGTATCGCGGCAGACCATCAGCCTGATCGAGCGCGGTGATTATTCACCGTCCGTCACCCTGGCCTTGACCATTGCAAAGGTTTGCGGCGTTACAGTAGAGGAAGTTTTCTATTTGCAGGAGGAAACGGAAGATGAAAAATGATGAAATCAAGCAGGCAAACCGAAAAGCCCTGCCCAAGTTCCTGTTCTTTGCCGTTGTATGTACGCTGGTCGGCGGCGTGATCGGCTACTTTTCCGCAGACACCGAACCGGCGTCCTTGGTCGCTATGACAAAGAACGCCGGGGCGCTTTTCAGCATCCGCATTGCCCCGTGGCTGATGCTGGCGCTGGCGATCCTTGTGCCGGTCGTCTGCCTTCCGCTGTATCACAGCGCCAAAAAGCTGGCTGCCGTCTGGGACGACGAGGACGAGGATCTCTACAACACGATCGACCAAAAGCTGTCGGTGGTAGTTTGGCTTGCAGGTGCCGCCTTTATCCTTGCCGTTTTTCTGATTACAGCGACCTATTCCGTGGGTTTGGAAGGCATTGACAACGCCAACGGCTTCGTTTTCTTCTTTATCAGCATTGCAGCCTTTTTCGCCATCATGGTGGAGACAACGATTTTTCAGCAGAAATGCGTGGACACCACCAAGCGGTTGAACCCCGAAAAAAAGGCGTCCGTGTACGATATGCACTTTCAAAAGAAATGGATGGCAGACTGCGACGAAGCCGAGAAAATCATCATCGGCAAGTGTGCGTTCAAGGCGTACTCCGCCACCAATATCGTCTGTGCGGTTTGTGCCGTTGTGCTTGCCGTCTGTGCGCTTACCTTTAACATCGGGTTCCTGCCCTCGCTGATCGTGTGCCTAATTTGGATGGTCAATCTGTCGGTGTACTCCTGCGAGGCGCTGCGCTGCTCCAAAGCCGGAAACAAAATTTCCTGAGCATAAACCGGAAGGGGTGCTTACATGAAAGGCTCTTATCTTATTTTTCTGCTCCTTCTCGTGATCCTTCCGGCAATCAGACAGCGAAGGATCGCAATAACCATAATCAGAACGATTTTAAGCAAAAAAATGCAGAACAAGGAGAATCACGTTATGAAAGAGTTAGCAAAACGTTTTATCGGGGAAGATTGCATTATCTACCCAATCAATTCCTTTGACGGCAGCCTGCATGGCGTTATTAAAGAAGTAAATGACAGCGCTATGATCATTGAAAACACGTCCGGCGAGTTGGAAGTCGTCAATCTGGATTTTGTCACCCGCATCCGGCAGTATCCGCGAAAGAAAAACGGCAAGAAAAAGAGTCTTGTGCTGGACTAAGCTTACCACTTTTCCGGTTGATGCTGCTATCTTTCAGACCGCCGGATTTGCAAAGCAGTTGTCGGCGTGACGCCGCCCCGTCTTAGGATAAAGTTCAGCAAATTGGAAACAGGCAGGGTGATGTCTATGCAAATCAAATTGAAATACGGGAATACGAATACCTTCTTTATTCGTGGAATGCGTGGAAATCTACTGGTTGACACAGACTATGCGGGGACATTGCCTGCGTTTTATAAGGCTATCAAAGAGCAGGAAATTAAAATCAGCGATATTACTTACGTTTTAGCAACGCATTATCACCCTGACCATATTGGTCTGGTAAGTGAATTGATGCATCACGGCGTCAAACTTCTTGTAGTAGATACACAATGTCCCTATATCCATTTTGCAGATACCATTTTTGGCAGGGATAAGAGCTTGGCTTATGAACCCATTTCTACGGAACATGCAGCCATCATCAGCACAGAAGAAAGTCGGGCATTTCTTAAAAGCCTGGGCATTGATGGAGAAATTGTAAGCACAACAAACCATAGTGCGGACAGCATCGCACTGATTCTGGATGATGGCGAATGTTTTGTTGGGGATTTAGAACCTATCGAATATCTTGCCGCTTATGAACAAAATGACAAGCTGAAGCATGATTGGGAACTTATTATGCGTTATGCTCCTAAAACAATTTACTATGCTCACGCAAATGAAAAACACTGTAATTGACAACTTCCCGTTCCTCGGCATTTTTTCTCTCTAGCGATATTACGCCAAAAAGCAAAATTCTCAACCTATGTCATTCCGGACAAAGGTTGAGAATTTTTTACTATTCTGTTTTCCGCTGTTACTCGCTTCGATAATGGAAGATGCGGTCCTTTTGGCGGAACATCGCAAAACTCACCGCCAAGGATGCCAGCTCGGCTGCCGTGACAGCCAGCCAGACGCCGTCGATGCCCAAAAGCTCCGGCAGCACCAGAACCGCTGCCACCTGAAACAGCAGCGTGCGCAGGAAAGAAATCAAAGCGCTTGTGATGCCGTCCCCCAATGCGGTAAAAAACGACGATGCATAGATGTTATATCCCATAATGAGAAAGCTCAGGCCGTAGAGCCGGAACGCCCGCGTCGTAAGCGCCAGCAGCTCCGGGTCGTAGCCCACAAAGAACCTTGCCACCTGCGGGATGAGGAACATGGCCCCGATGGTCAGCACCACCGCCATCTCGCCGATCAGGCGCAGGCTCATACCATACAGGTTGTGAACCTCGCTGCGGTTCCGGGCGCCGTATTGGTAGCTGACGATGGGGGCGCTGCCCACGGAATATCCCACAAACACCGCCACAAAGAGGAACGCCGCATACATAATGACCCCGTAGGCTGCCACGCCGTCCTCCCCCGCAAAGCGGAGAAGCTGGTAGTTATAAAGAATGTTGACCAAGGACATCGAAAGATTCGTCATCAATTCCGAGGAACCGTTGACGCACGCTTTCCACAAGACCCTGCCGTTGTAGAGGGGACGTCTCAGGTGCAGGCGGCTGGTGTTGTTTCGGTTCAGAAAATAGAATACCGGCAGCACACCCCCGACGATCTGGCTGATAAAGGTGGCAATGGCTGCGCCCTCCACGCTCCAGCCCAGAAGCCCCACCAGCACCACATCCAGCACCATATTGGTAACGCCCGCGCCCACGGTGACTGCAAATCCTAAGTTGGGCTTTTCTGCCGTTACAAAAAAGCTCTGGAACATATTCTGCAAAATGAAGGTAGGCACGCTTACCAGCAGAATCCGCCCATATCGCAGGGCATATTCCAGCATTTCGCCCTTCGCCCCCAGCAGCACCGCCACAGGGCGCAGGATCACCAGCCCCAAGACCGCCAATGCCGCGCCGACTGCCAAGGCAACGGTCAGAAACAGGCTGAAATAGCTGTCTGCCCTTTTTTTGTCCCCCTCGCCCAAGGTGATGGCCACAATGGCAGAGCCGCCGGTTCCCAGCATAAAGCCAACCGTGCCGATGAGCATCGGCAGCGGCATAATAAGGTTTACTGCAGCAAAGGCAGTTTTGCCCACAAAATTGGATACACACAAACCATCCACAATGCCGTAGATGGAAGTAAACAGCATCGTGCCGATGCACGGCACCACAAACCGAAGTAACCGCGATACGGTAAAATGGTCGGACAGCTGTATCGCTTGCTTTGACATAAATTCTCCTTTTTGACGTAGATGCGGCAAGAAGGGTTCTCCCCTGCTGCGGGGACAACCTATCCCGCCTGCGGAATTTTTCCCTAAGCAGTGTATTGCACTGCAACAGTATTGTACCATCAAGTCGGCACAAAAGCAAACGCCAGAACGGAAAAGCTGTAAAACTCCCTTATATTTTCCATCGGCTTTGTCGGAAGGAAATTTCTTTGCCAAGCACAGCAAAAGCCTGTTACCGGAAGATTTGTAGGGATGGGTCTTGACCCATCCGCACATCTGGCCGCGCGCAGCGCATTCAATCGCGCCGAATGGCGCGTGGTTTTCTCGCTGTGTCGTGCTTTTGGCAAGGCGGCACGGAACGGTCAAGACCGTTCCCTACAAACCTACCGAAAGTTCGCAATATTCCCGTTAAGCTTATCGACAGTCTGAAGCGCCGTCCGGGGGACGGCGCTTTTTGCTGTTCCCTGTTACAATGGATACCCCCGCTTAGGGGGCAAGCCGCACGGTAAAGCAGCTGCCCGCACCGGGGCAGCTGTCTACGGTAATGTTTCCACCATGCAGGGCGGCAATTTTCTGTGCCATGGCAAGACCCAAGCCGTTGCCTTGGATCTTATGGCTGGTGTCCCCCTGATAAAACTGCTCAAAGATATGGCGGCGCGTTTCTTCGTCCATTCCGCAGCCTTGGTCAGTGACCGATACGACCACACCGCCCTGTTCCTTGCGCAGCGTCACACCGATGATGCCGCCGTCCGGGCTGAACTTCGCGGCGTTATCCAGCAAATTCAGCCAGATTTCCTTGAGCAGCGCCTCGCTGCCGTTATATTGGCACGGGGCAATATCTGCGTCAAAGGTCAAGGGCTTATCCCGCCACTTTTGCTGTGTGACCAGAACGCTTTGCCGCAGCTGCTCGTCCAGCAAAAAGTCCGTTCTGTCGTTCAAAATCGTCTGCGACTCCACGCGGTTCAACAGCAGCACACTGGACGACAGCTGCGCCAGCCGCCGGCTTTCATCGCGGATGATCTGCAGATATTCGCGCTGTTCCTCGGGGGTGACATCCTCCTCCAGCAACAGGTCGGCAAAGCCGCTGATGCTGACAATGGGGGTCTTGAACTCATGCGAAAAGTTGTTCACAAAATCCTTGCGCAGCAGCTCCGTGCCGGAAAGCTCCTGTGCCGCTTTGTTGAAGGCCGCCTTGAACGCCTTGATTTCCTCCGGCTCGTAGCCGCGCTTGGCAGGCGCCAGACGCACGGAAAAATCCCCTGCTGCCAGTCGGTCCATCGCCTGCATACTGTTTATCATAGGCTTGATCAGCACAAGGCGAATCGCCACCACAAGGCTGATGGCCATCAAAATACAGCTGGCATACAAAATCACCAGTGCGCCCCCTATGCTGACTTCGCCGTTGCGAAAGAAAAAGCCGTTATCTTCCCCCAGCACAACCAGCACCGTGGCAGCGGTCAGGTTCAGCGTGACCACAAAAAACAGGTTCAGCACCAGCAGCATCGTCAGATTTGCCGTGCGTGTGCAGCTGCGCAGCTTGTTTACCCATTGCGCCATATTATGCCTTCCTTACCGCGCGGTAACCGATGCCGCGAATGGTCTGTATTTCAAACTCTGACCAGTCATAAAACCGGTTGCGCAGACGGTTGATGTGAACATTTACCGTCTTATCGTCACTTTCGCTGTCCATACCCCAAATTTCATCCAGCAGTTCCAGCCGGGTAAAGGTCTTTTCCGGGTACGCCAGCAGCTTGTACAGCAGATTAAATTCCTTCGGCGGCAGCACCTGCGCCTCGTGACCGCGCCGCACCGTGTAGGTGTCGTAGTCCAGCTCGACCTCACCGATGGTAATTTTATGCTCGTCCACAATGCGGGCGCGGCGCAAAAGTGCGCGTATGCGCAACACAAGCTCCTGCCTGTCCGGCGGCTTTGTCATATAATCATCCGTACCTACGATAAATCCCGTGTGCTTATCCTGCGGCATATCCTTAGCCGTCAGCATTAAAATGGGCAGCATACTGCCGCTGTCCCGTATGGCTTTGGTCAAGGCAAAGCCGTCCATACGGGGCATCATCACATCGCACAGCAGCAGATCTATATGGTTATGATCCAGCATTTCCAGCGCCTGCACACCGTCGGCGGCCGTCAGCGGCTCAAAGCCCTCGCGCTTCAATATAGCTGTCAGCAGCCGCGCCGTGCTGGGGTCATCCTCGGCAATCAAAATACGAAACATTCCTCGCACTCCTCCTTTTACCTTATTATAATACAGCACAAAGATAAACGAAAGATAAACGGCTCCGTTTATCAAAGATTTATTTTGGGGGTGTATCCTAAAAGCATCAAGAAACTTTGGAAAACGGAGGACACACATATGAAAACGATTTATCTTGTCACCGGCGCTGCCGGATTTATGGGTACCAATGTCTGCGCACAGCTTTTGGAACGCGGTGATTCCGTGCGCGCCTTTGTGCTGAAGGGCGACCCTGCCGTAAAATTTGTACCCGAGGCGGTTGAAATTTTTGAGGGCGACCTCTGCAATGCTGCAGACTGCGAGAAATTCTTTACTGTGGAGCCTGACACCCAGACCGTCTGCATCCACTGCGCCAGCATGGTGACCATCAACCCGGATTACAGCGAAAAGCTCATCGCCGTCAATGTCGGTGGCACCAAAAACATGCTGAAAGCCGCCAAAAATCACCCCGAATGTAAGAAGTTCGTCTATGTTTCCAGCACAGGCGCTATCCCCGAGCTGCCCAAGGGCGAGAGCATCCGCGAGGTACCCTGCTTTGTCCCCTACGATGACAACCGCGTGGTCGGCTGGTACAGCCGCAGCAAGGCGATGGCTACCCAAGAGGTTCTGGACGCTGCTGCCGGCGGGCTGAACGCCTGCGTGGTACATCCCAGCGGCATTCTGGGTCCCAACGACCCTGCCATCGGGCAGACGACCCGCACGCTGATTCAGATTTTGAACGGTGAAATGCCCATCGGTATGCAGGGTTCGTTCAACCTCGTTGATGTGCGCGACTTAGCCGCCGGTACGATTGCCGCCGCCGACCGCGGGCGCAAGGGCGAGTGCTACATTCTCTCCAACGATGAGGTTTCCCTGAATGGACTCTGCGAAATGCTGAAGGCTGAAACCGGCTGCCACGGCTGCCTGTTTTACCTGCCGCTGTCGCTCGCCCATGTTGCCGCCAAGCTGATGGAATCCCGCGCCGCCAAGACCGGCAAACCCGCCGTGCTGACCGAGTTTGCGGTATACAATCTGGAGCGCAACAACCACTTTGACTGCTCCAAGGCAAAAAATGAGTTGGGCTTTGCCCCGCGCCCCTACCAGGAAACGCTGCACGATCTGGCAGTCTGGTTGAAGCAGGAGGGTAAAATCGCATGAAAAAGCTGTGCCTGTATCTGTACCATTTGTTGGAGATGGATGACTGTCGGTGGGAGTGCTATCTCCACGCCTTGGAATCTTTACATTGAAAGGGAAAATTGCATGAAAAAAGTCTGTGTAATTACAGGCGGCGGCAGCGGAATGGGACTTGCCGCGGCAAAACTCGTATGTGAAGCCGGCTACTACACCATTTTGGTCGGACGCACGGCATCCAAATTAGACAAAGCGGTCACTGACCTGCGCGCGGCGGGCGGCGAGGCAGAGGCGTTCAGCTGCGATGTTTCTGACCGTGAAAGCTGCTTTGCGCTGGCTAAGCACGCCGCCGAATGCGGCGAGGTAAAAGCCCTTTTGCACGTTGCGGGGCTTAGCCCCCACATGGGTGATGCCGAGAAAATTCTGCGCGGCAACGCGCTGGGCACGGTCAACATCAACGATGCCTTTTACGAGGTCATGGCACCGGGCGGCTGCGTGATCGATACCTCCAGCATGAGCGCTTACCTTGCTCCGCAGTTTATCATGCCCCAGGGTGCGTACAAGCTGGCGCGCACCGACCGCGAAAAATTTATAAAAAAGCTGCTGGCACGGGCAAGCATTGCCCCCAAGGAAGCCCGCCCCGGTCTTGCCTATGCCATCAGCAAGCACTTTGTCATCTGGTTTGCCAAGACCGATGCCGCACGATTCGGCACAAAAAATGTCCGCTGCCTGAGCGTGACCCCCGGCAACTTTGACACGCCGATGGGCGCACTGGAAAGCGAACAGGCGGACGTGTTTAAGAAACATTCTGCCCTCAAGCGCAACGGACGTCCTGAGGAAATTGCCGCCCTGTTCACCCTGCTGCTGGATGAGCGCCTTGGCTTTTTGACCGGCGCAGATATCATCATGGACGGCGGCGTCGTTGCCAGTGGGGCAACTGCAGAATTAAAAAATAGTAGAATTTTTCTCTCTGCCGCAAGATGATTTTAGGTCGGTTGAGGGATTAGAAAACGCCGGAAACCCGCATAAACTCTATGTTTTTGCGGGTTCTCGGCGTTTCTTTTATCGCCTGTATTAGTGGTGCTTTTTCGGTAAATGGTGCCCAAATGGTGCCCAAATCCCACGCGGGGCTATAAAACGATATAAGAAGCGGTAAAGAGATACAGCGGTTAAAGCTCTAAATCGCTGCTCTTTTTCTTTGCCGCGCTCTTTGCTTTCTTCGGCTCGGCTTTCTCTGCCTTTGCCGGGTCAGCCTGTTTGACCGCCCCATGATAAGCGTCTAAGACTTCTTTCTTGCGTTCAAGCCGCACGTCCACATAACGGGCGGTAACAGCTTCAAAGTTCATAGACAGTCCAAGCGATACGCCGATACCCGCAAGCGTATGTCCTAACACTTCGCCTACGGTGTAGAAGTCGCCTGTCAGTTGGTGCATATTCGTAGCCGCCGTATGGCGTAAATCGTGAAAGCGGATATGCGGCATATCCAAATCTTCAAGCAGTTTTCCAAACTGGGAAGATACCCACGACGCGGAGATAGGGGAACCGTCCGGCTTCGCTACAACAAGGTCATTGTCATAGTATGGCTTTCCGTCTTTTTCTGCCTGTTCGCGCTGCGCTTCCTGCATAGCAAACTGTTTGAGGAAGAACGGGCGGGCAAGCTCTGTGATAGGCAGCTTTCGCCCGTTGGATTTCGGCGGTGCCATTTCCTCAATGACTTTTGTTTTCGGCGGCACCTTAAAGGGTAGCTGCTCGGAAACGTCAAAGGTGTTGTTTTCCAAATCCACATTACGCCAGCGCAAGCCCAGGATTTCAGAACGGCGCATACCGTAAAGCCCGCCTAAGATAACGGGCATTTCCCAAACGGTACCCACGACGCGCTGCATAAGGGATTTTACCTGTTCCGGCGTATAAGGGTCGGGGGTCTTGTCGCTCTTTCCAAACTTCGTAAGCGTGTCCTTTGCTGCGTTTGTTTCGATATAGCGGTATTTCCGGGCATGGCTCAACGCCACGCTCAAAACACGCTTTGCCCCGGCTGCGGTGGACGGTTTCAAGCCTTTGTCAATAATCTGCTGAAACATTTTGTCTACCATAGCGGGGGTAAGCTGATTAAGGGCAACGCCGCCGATATAGGGATTGATATAGTTTGCAATCGTCTTTTTGTACCCGTCGTAAGTAGAGGGGCGCAAGTTCACTCTTGCATAGCTTTCTACCCATTCATTCAGATAGCTTGCAACGGTCTGTTTCCGCTGTGAAGCGATAGACGCAATCTGTCCCGGATTATGGAGCTTTGCTTTCATCTCTGCTTCATGCTGTGTCGCTTCCTTTTTTGTTGGAAAGCCCTTTTTTGAATAGGTTTTCTTTTCCCCATTCGGGGCGGTGTACTTTATATTCACGTCGTAAACTGTACCCGGCCGCCCGGTCAGTACGCCGTTGCTGTCGCGCTTATTCTTAACCTGCCTTGTTGATATAGCCATAGCTTAACCTCCCTGTCGTGCCGGGGGCTTCGCTGTCGTCTTTGCCCTATGATACCAGTCCCAGATTGCAGCGTCAGCTATCAAACGGCGGTTTCCATTCTGTATATATTCAAGCTCGCCGCTATCCATAAGCTCACGCAGCTTATTTTCCCCGATACCGCTAATCTTGCTCATTTGCTCAACAGTCTTTAACATAGGGAATATGGGGATAGCGGGGCTTGCTGTTTCCTTTTTTGCCATAGGAAAATACCCCCTTTCATAAATGGCTAAAAAGTCAAGTTACAAAAAGTGGGCTTTAACCGTGCGGCTGTTAGCACAACCTCGCGGGAATTGCACCCCTGCTCATTTAAGGCAGCTTTACCCATTGCCTGCGACGCTCTGAACGCTCGGACTGTGGCTGTAAAGGCTTATCTTCCCTCAATGCGTGTCGTCGCCCACAAGCTGCTAACTTGCTTCCCGTCGCGGTGTTTCTCGCTCGGCTTTTCCCAATAGGGAAATAGCGTCATGGCGCACCCTCTGTATGGCTCGGCGCAAAAAGGACGTACCCGGTTTGCCCTATACTGCGTCGCCGTTATCTTGCGTCGCTTTCTTTGTCAAGGAACATACGGGGCTGCTGCGGATTGATACGAAACGGAAAAGGGGCTAAGACGTTTCGGTATCGGTGCAGTTATTCAGCCCTAAATGTGAGGATTGCCCTCATTAGCCTTGCTTGCAGCCGTTGGCGAATATCCTCGTCAACGCCAAAATAGACGTTTCCGCGCTCGTCGCAGAGCTTTCTCATAGAAAGGCTCGCTATGTAACCGCTAAAATGCTGCAAGACAATTTTCATAGCGTCCGGGTCGCCCTTTGTCGCTGCCACAATGACAGGATAGGGAACAAGGGCAACGTCCGGGAAGTCGGATTTTTTACCATTCGTCCCATTCATCAGCGTGTTCCTCCAAATATCTCTTTAAGATTTCAAAAGAGCTTGTCCGTCTGTACTGTATCGTGCTACGCGACGTATTGAATAACGTTCCAATCTCCACGTCGGTCATGCCCTCGAAATAGTACAGCATGATAGCTTTCCTTTTTTCTTCCGGCAAAGTGCGAATTGCTTCAAGCAGCAGCTTCGGCGTGATTTTCTTTCCTGCCTGCTGATAGCTCGGCTCGGCTTCTTCGTCTTGAAAATACTTATCAAGCGTATAAAGCTGCCGTTCCTCATGCAAGGCAAGGTCGGAAAACGACACTTCCTTTGCTCTGCGACGCCGGATTTCCTCATGGGCGTTGCAGGCTTCGTTGTGCAGCACCCGTTTACAGAAACTTTGAAAGATACATTGCTTCTGAAATTCCACGCGATTAGGTTCCATGTTCTCACCTCCTTTCGTGTCGAAAGGTAGGTAGTACCTCCCCTTTTCGCGGGATAATACAGGCGATTTTTTCAAACGCCGAATGAAAGCGAAACTTTTTTGAAAAAACCTCCCGAAAATGCAAAATGCGCCTGTCTGCAAGACGCAGACAAGCGCAAGGGAATTGAAAGCGGTATTCAGATGATTTGACAGTTCATATCTAAGGGTAGAAGTGTCCCCGGCGGTGGTCGGGCTTTTTTTGATAAGTCAAAGAAAGTAGAATATTGTCGATATGGTTTATCGCTCATGGCGGCTACCTCCTAAAGCCGCCGTTTTATATGGCTATGGGTCGTCGCGCAAAAAGAAACGGCGGCTCTGAAAATCAAAGCCGCCGATTAAAAAGCGCGTGAAAATATGTCTGCTGTACGACGGCTTTTTTTCTTTTGCCGTCGTCTGGCAGATTGATTATTTAATTAGCGGTAATACAATTTTGCCTGCAACTAAAGCATAAATTGTTACGCTACTTGCAACACACATGATGATACCAAGCAGGCGTAAAACGACCAAAACTCCATTCTGATTTACCAAGTTCTTAATAGCCTTAGATGGCAGGAACACCATCAGAAGTCCGACTGTTAACACGATAATAAATAATGTAATATACATAGCTGTTTTCTCCTTTTTACTTTGTACTTTGTTCAGAAAGGTTTCTTTTGGAATACTCAATGCCGACTATCGCTAAGACAGTAACTACGGCATATATACATATCCAGTCCCAAAAGAGCTTGAACCCATAGAAAAGAATTTCACATGGAAAACCAATCCATAAAACGACTTGTGAATTGACATCCCAGAAGCTCAAAACAAACGCAATTAGCGATACACCTCCTAATACCATATTGATTATGAGAGCGACTCTTTGAGTACATCTATCTTTTTGAGTGAAATACATAAGTGCTCCCCATGTGCAAATTACTAAGATAGTTAGTAATAAGTTTGAAAAGACGGGTGTGCCCTCAAAAGATATGCCTCCGACACTTATACTTGTTGCCGAAGCTACAAGTGCAATGATTGCTGTGAAGTATTTTAGAAGAACAATCTTGTGGTCTTTTTTCTGAAGTTCAGTAGCTATCTCGATAAGATTTTCTTCAGACTTCTTTTCAATGTTTTCAGGGGCAATCCGTTCTCCGGCAAAAAGCTCATTCAGCGTGATATTAAGTAACATACAAATATCACCAAACAGCGCTGCGTCTGGTAGACATTTTCCGGTTTCCCATTTTGAAACAGCCTTATTTGTTACTCCGAGCTTTTCAGCAAACTGCATTTGTGTCATATTGTATTCTTTTCTGCATTTTGCAATAAATTCTCCAATTTTGTTTTGATCCATATTGTATCTCCTTTCAAGTAAATCATAGCGTTTTTGTAAGTAGAATGAAACCAACCAAGGGTAGAATTGCTGTTTTTTATAGGTAGAATTGCAATTCTACTTGATGTTTCGTCTTTTTCGTCGCCCGTCAAAAGGCTTCTCTGCGTCCTTTGGTATCAGCCACATATAACCAATTTTTGAAATGCCCGGTATTCGATTGTCCTCACAAAGTTTCTGTACCCGTCTTTCTGAAATGCCCCATTTTTTTGCTGCTTCTGGGCAAGACATATATTCCATAATTCGCCCGTCCTTTCTTCAAACTCTATCAGTATAATTATATACGGATAGCCGAATAATAACAAGTGCAGAATATGAATTATTTTGGCTAATGATAAGAATTGTGTAGACATATCTAAACAAAGAAAGGAACAGTAAAATGTAATTGGGTGAATTATTATGGCAAAAAGACCAGTACCTTTATATGACTTTGCAGCTTTCGGGCAAGCCATAAAAGCAGCGCGAACAGGCAGGAATGAAAGCCGCAAGAAAGTAAGCGACGAAATGAATATTTCCCCTCGCTACCTTGCGAATATTGAAAACAAAGGGCAACAGCCAAGCCTGCAAATCTTTTATGAACTTGTTACCCGTTATGACATATCCGTAGACCAATTCTTTTTCCCGGATAAGACAGCGGAAAAATCGACGCAAAGGCGGCAGCTCGACACGCTGCTTGACAGCATGAGCGATAAGGGCATACGGATTGTTACCGCAACGGCAAAAGAAATTGCAGAAGTCGAAAACGAAAATTGAATAGGTTTTAAGAAGCGTTGTAATCTTTTTGAGATTGCAGCGTTTTTCTTTTGCTTAAAGTTGGCAAAACGGGGCTTTTCGTTGTAGTAGGGAGTAAGGAAAAACTTTCGTAGCAAGCATAGGAAGCGGGTACCCACTTCCGTATTTTCGCCCTCCTGCGCTGCGGCGCGTCGATTGAAAATGGCTTGTTGGGAAGTGTCCCAAACCCTCGGAACGGAAAGGAGCGAAAGCATGGACGGACGCAAAAGAACGGTACAAATCAAATTCAGAGTAACAGAAGCGGAACGAGATTTAATTCTTGAAAAAATGAAGCTCGTCCCTACCCGGAACATGGAAGCCTATTTGCGAAAAATGGCAATCGACGGGTACATTATCCAAGTAGACCACACCGACATAAAAGCCATGACAGCGGAGATACAGAAAATCGGTGTCAATGTCAATCAGATTGCAAAGCGTGCCAATGCGACGAGCAGCGTCTACCAAGAGGACATAGAGGAAATAAAGGGGGTGCTTAATGAGATATGGCGGTTACAAAGATTAAGCCTGTTAAAAGCACGTTGAGCAAAGCCCTTGACTATATCCAAAATCCCGATAAGACAGACGGGAAAATGCTTGTGTCCTCCTTTGGGTGCAGCTATGAAACGGCAGACATTGAATTTGAATATACCTTGTCGCAAGCTCTCCAAAAGGGGAACAATTTAGCCTTTCATCTGATACAGTCCTTTGAGCCGGGGGAAGTGGATTATGAAACCGCCCACAAAATCGGAAA
>NZ_CAKTFU010000016.1 GCF_934561205.1 uncultured Gemmiger sp.
ACCCATGACCAGACCGAGGCCATGACCATGGGCGACCGCATCGTCGTCATGAAGGACGGCCTGATCCAGCAGGTCGACACCCCGCAGAACCTGTACGACTACCCCTGCAACATCTTCGTTGCCGGCTTTATCGGCAGCCCCCAGATGAACTTCCTGGACGGCACCCTGAAGAAGAACGGCGACCAGTTTGTTGTTGACCTGGCCGGCACTGACATCCCCCTGCCCACCGAAAAGACCGCCGACGGCAAGCTGGACGCCTACGTTGGCAAGAGCCTGAAGGTCGGTATCCGTCCCGAGGACATCAAGGACGACGAGGAATTCCTGGCCAAGCATCCCAACAGCCATATCAGCACCGAGGTCGAGGTTTCCGAGCTGATGGGCGCCGAGATCTACCTGTACCTGACCTATCAGGGCCAGAACCTGATGGCTCGTGTTGCCCCCACCTCCAAGAGCCGCCGCGGCGACAAGATCACCGTTGCTCTGGACACCAACAAGATCCACCTGTTCGATCCCGAGTCCGAGCTGACCCTGCTCAACTGATTGCTGTAAACTAAGCAATATCGGCGGTTCCGTGTAAAGCGGAACCGCCTTTTTTTGCAGTACAGCGTCTATTCCATTCGACAAAGGAGGCCGACCCCCATGCAGATCACCGACCTTTTGCAGCCGGAGCATATCCGGCTGCACAGCGCCGCAGCGGACCTGCCCGCCGCCGTGCACACCCTGTGCGGCTTGCTGGCGCAGGACGATGCCGTGCAGGACGCTGCCCTGCTGGAACAGGACGTTCTGGCGCGGTTGGCGCAAGGCTGCATATGTATGGGCAACGGTCTGGCTGTGCCGCACGCCAAAACGGCGGCGGTGCGCAAGGCGGTGCTGGCCGCCATCACGTTGGAGCAGCCGATCCACTGCCCCACGCCGGACGGTGAGCCGGTTGACCTGCTGTTTTTGATCGCCGCACCTGAGGGCGAAAACGACCTGCACATTCGTGTGCTGGCCGCGCTGGCGGGGCTGCTGGTGGACAAGGACTTCTGCCGCACACTGGCAGCGGCGCAGACGCCGGAGCAATTCCGCACCTGCATTGCCGAAAAAGAAAACGCAGAGCTGCCGCAGCCGCAGCCCCAAAAGGGGCGGCATATCCGGCTGCTGGCTGTCACCGCCTGCCCCAACGGGCTGGCGCACACCTATATGGCCGCCGAGGCGCTGAAAAAAAGCGCCGACAAATACGGCATTGCCATAAAAATCGAGACCAACGGCGCGGGCGGCGTGGAAAACGAGCTGACCCCCGCTGAGATCGCCGAGGCCGACGGCATCATCATCGCGGTCAACCGCGCGGTGCCAACGGCGCGGTTTGTGGGCAAAAAGGTGGTCAACACCTCGGCGGACGAAGCCATTCGTGAGCCGGAAAAGCTGCTGGAAAAGGTGCTTTCGGGCAAGGCGGAGGTCTACCGCGGGGGCGAGGCTATGCGCAACCGCAACCGTGCGGAGCTGGCCAACGAGTTTTACCGCCATCTGATGTACGGTGTATCGCACTTTATACCCTTTGTCGTGGCGGGCGGCATCAGCATGGCGCTGGCTATGCTGGTTGTGCACCTGCACGGTCCGGAGGAACTGGCTGTTATGCTGAACACCGTCGGGCAAACGGCCATAACGATGATCTACCCTGTGCTGGCGGCGTTTATCGCCCGCAGCATCGGGGATACCGCCGCCTTTATGCCGGGGCTTATGGGCGGGTATCTTGCGCAGCTGGGCACCACCGTTTACAGCGAAAGCGGCTGGATCTCCAGCGGCTTTGGCGGGGCGTTGGTAGCGGGCTTTGCCGCGGGTATGCTTGTCCGATTCCTGACCGCAAGGCTGCCCAGGCTGGGCAAGGATCTGGATCATATCCGCAGCAGTATGCTGATCCCGCTGCTCAGTCTGCTGGGGATCGGCGCGCTGATGGTATATGCCGTCAACCCTGTATTGGGGCAGGTCAACGATTGGCTGGACACAACGCTGAACGGTATGCGCGGCGGCAGCCGGCTGCTGCTGGGCTGCGTGCTGGGCGGGCTGATGGCCACCGATTACGGCGGGCCGATCAACAAGGCCGCTTACGTCACAGGCACATTGGCGCTGGTAAGCGGCCAGCAGGACGTCATGGCGGCGGTCATGGCGGGGGGCATGGTGCCGCCGTTGGGCGTTGCGCTTTCCTGCCTGCTGTTCCCCGAAAAGTTCACCCGAACCGAGCGCCGCACCGTGCCGCAAAACCTTGTGATGGGCGCTTCCTTCGTTACCGAGGGTGCGCTGCCCTTCGCCTTAAAAGACCCGCTGCGGGTCGTGCCTGCCTGCATGGCGGGCAGCGCGCTGGCGGGGTGTCTGGCGGTCATGACCCACTGTGCCTGCCCCGCGCCCCACGGCGGCGTGTTTTTGCTGGCGGTCATGGGCAACCCCCTGGGGTTCATTTTGGCCAACGCGGCGGGCGCACTGCTGACGGCGGTGATTCTGGGTATCACCAAAAAGGACGCCCCTCAGGAAGGATGAATTTCGCAGCCGGGGAAGTAGTACAGCAAAATTTCCTGCCAGGTGCGCCCCTGCTCGGCAAGCGCCTTGGCGCCGTACTGGCTCAGCCCCACGCCGTGGCCGTAGCCGTGCGTTGTAAAACAAAACGATGTGCCGTTATATTCTACGGCAAAACTTGCGCTGCGCAGATGAAATGCGCGGCGCATTTTTGTGCCCGAAACCGCCGTATCGCACACCGTCTGCGCCGTGATATAGCCTGCGTCATCCCGCACGGCGTCACCAAACCATGCGGCGGGGTCGCTGCCCGGCTCCAATTCCAGCGAGGTCAGCACCGCGCTGACCTGCTCAGGGCTGTATTCCACGGTGGTCTCGTAACCGTCGGCGGCAAGGTCGGCGGGGGAGGGCACCCCCTGCAGATAGGGCAGCGCGGTCTCCCAGACGTTCTGGCTGGCCTCGGTGTGCCCGGCGCTGATGCTGTGGTAACAGGCCGCCGCAGGGCTGCCATCGTAGGTCAAAACGCTGCTGCCGACCGTTTGCGCCGCCTGCACTAGCAGGGCGTGGAATCGCTCATAATCGTCGCCCCAGCGCGCTTTTAACACGTCGGCGTCCGTCCAGCCCAGACACTGCGCGCTGTTGACCTGCAAGGGAGCGTCCCCCAGCGCCATCGCGTAGCTGTACCCGGCGACCATCTGGGCACACAGGGCGGCGGCGGGCCATTCCGGCGGCATCTCGCAGGCGGCCAGCCCCACCAGAAATTCCTGCAGCGGCAGTGTGCGCTCCTGCTGCACGGCGGCATCCCAAACGGTCACGGTGCCGTCGGCAGGTGTCGCTGACGGGGTGGCTGTGGGCAGCGGCGGCAGGGTCGGTTCGGGCAAAGGCTCGGGCGCGGGGACGACGGCAGCGGGGCGGGGCAGCAGCAGAACCGAAAAGGGCAGAAAAAACGCCAACAGCAGGGTGAGGGGCACGACGCCGAAACTCTTTTTCACGGCAAACGCTCCTTGTACTTGAAAAAACTCGGCTGCGGCGGTACAATACTTTATATATGTGCAAGCGGCAGCCTGTCCCAGCCTATGCGGCGGGGCGGCTGCGTATGAATCGGGGGTAGGGTATGAGCGTTCAACATCGGCCGCATGGCGCGGTCATTGTGGCAGCGGGGGTGCTGCTGGCGGTCACGGGGTGGCCGGCAGGCCGTGCGGCGGGCTTTGTGTCTGCGCCGCTTATGTGGGGCTTGTGCGCCGCGTGGCTGGCGGCGCTGGGGGTGCCGTATCTTGCGGGGCGGCGCTGTGCCGCGCAGCCCGCTGCCTTGGCAGACCAATGCAAGCCGCTGGGCGCGGCGATGGCTGCCTGCGCTGTGCTGCTGTTGGCAAGTGGATTTATGAATTTACAGCCCGCGCTGGCCGTGGTGCGCTACGGCTATGCGTTTGGTGCGGACAAACCGGCATTTGCGCTCGTGCTGGACGCTGCAACGCCGATTTTCTCGGCGCTGTGGCTGACGGTCTACGCTGTGCGCGCCTGCACGGGCTACGGCATTGCGCGCGGCAAGCCCGGCAGCGCGACGGTGGGGCTGGTGATGCCGCTGTACTTTTTGTGGCGGCTGTTCTGGCAGTTCCAGATCGACCCGGCCGCCCTGCCGCGCGTGCAGTATACGCTGACCGTGCTGGGCAGTGTGGCGGCGCTGCTGTTTGCGGCGGCGCTGCTCAAGGTGTTTTTGACGCCGGGGCAATCCTGCGGGCACACGCTGTTCGGCGCAGGGACGGGCTGCTTTTTGCTGTGCAGCTGCGCGGGGACTGTGCAGACGCTGCTTCGGCTCGGCAGCCTGACCGCCGCCGAGGTTTTTGGCAATCTGGCGCTCTCGGCGCTGGGGGTCTGCGGGCTGGTCTGCGCCGTCGCGGCCTGCGGCGAAGAAACAGAATAAAAATAACGCTGCATCGCAAAAACGGTGCAGCGTATTTTTATTGCTTTTTTAGGTTTTCTAAGCGCTGTTTGCGCACGGCGCGGCGTTCCATCACGGTTTCCCAGCCGGAGGATATCTTGTCCGCCGTGCCCACCAGCACCGCCTCGCGGGTGTGGGGGACGGCGGTCACGGTCAGTGGCCACATGTGGCAGCGGATGCAGTCCTTTTCGGTGTCGTTCAAATCAAACACAGTCTCGGCGTTGTACAGCGCCGCCTGCGGGTGCTTAAAGCCGTGCCAGTGGGTAATGTCCTTGCAGTGGTGCCAGTCATATAAGTAAAAGTCGTGCAGAAACGCGCCGCGCACCAGGCTGACTTCGTCGGCGGCAAGCCCCAGCCGACGGTTGAGCCAAAACGCAATGCGCACCACGCGCATACAGTGCTCGTAGGTGGTAACGGTGCCGTGCTGGATAAAATCCTTCATATGCTGGGCGTGGGGGTTATCCGCGTAGCCGCGCAGAATTTCGTCCACGCAGGCGGACTCGGCAGGGGTCAGGCGAAACAACACAGGGCAGCGCTCCTTTCTTGCGGGGTGGGGTACAGGACTTCCTTTGCCCTTAGTATACTGCACCCCGCCCGCCATTGCAACAACAAAATGGCAAAACTCAAGGCAATACCGCATAATTCTAAGTGCCGATACGGCGAGCGAGGTGCGGCAGCTGCTAAGCCAAAAGCGCAGGCAATACTTTGTGTATTGGCGAGCATTTTGGCAACGCAGATGCCGTGCCGCAGCCGCCGGAGCGGTGCTTAAGCCGTCAGGCGGGAATTGTGCGGTGTTGCCTTAACTGCGCAGCCCCAGCTCCTCGCCGTAGCCTGCGCACTGCCGCCCCAGCAGGGTGTACATCGGGCTGAAACGGTCGTACAGATACTCCTGCGCCTGGCAGGGGGTGCGCAGCGGCAGCGTG
The DNA here is from genome assembly GCF_934561205.1 of uncultured Gemmiger sp. Taxonomy (GTDB): domain Bacteria; phylum Bacillota; class Clostridia; order Oscillospirales; family Ruminococcaceae; genus Gemmiger. The sequence goes on from NZ_CAKTFU010000016.1 coordinate 5,350, forward strand.
CTTTTGGGCAGCCGCACCGCTGCCGCAAACGGCCCTGCGCCGCCGCTTTGCACCACCGCCCCGCCGCTTACCGCCGCCAACCGCAGCAGCAGGGCGCGGGCATTGCGGGGCAGGGTGGCACACTGCCCGCCCTGCACCACCAGCACGGCCGCATCGGGGGCGGTCTGTACCCGAATCACCGCGCGGCCCTGCGCCTGCAGCGCCCCCTGCACAAAGCAAAGCAAGCCGCATTGCAGCAAAAGGCGCGGCACGGCCACCGGCAGCGGCGCGTCCGACGGGACAAAATACAGCCAGCCGCGCCGCCGCACGGCCTGCTGCAGGGCAGTGCACAGGGCATCGGCCTCGGCGGTCAGGTCCAAGGCGCGGGGCGGGGGCGGGGCACAGGCTGCCTCGGCCAAAAGGCGGGCGGCCAGCTTCGGGCCGGGGCGCACGGCGCGGCGGCACAAACGCCGACGGGCGGCGTCCTCCGCCAAAAGGGCGCGGGTGGGGTCATCGGGGTACATGGCAAACCCTCCTGTCAGAACGGTGATTTTGTGGCTAGTCTATGCAAAAGTGCCCCAAAAAAAGGTGCCAAAAGCTGTAAATGCGAAAAACTTTGAAAAAAACTTGAAAATTTCGTGTTAAAAGAATAACAGGTACTTGCAGAGTTCGTCAAAATGGAGTACAATAGTATCATACCGCAAAGCGGGTTGGCCGCTGACCGGGTTACAATAAATCTATGGAGGATTTTATTATGGCTGTTAAAGTTGCAATCAATGGTTTTGGCCGCATTGGCCGTCTGGCTTTCCGTCAGATGTTTGAGGCTGACGGCTACGAAGTTGTCGCCATCAACGACCTGACCAGCCCCGCTATGCTGGCTCACCTGCTGAAGTACGACACCGCTCAGGGCTCTTTCCTGGGCAAGATCGGTGAGAACAAGCACACCGTCGAGGCCGGCGAGGATTACATCGTTGTCGACGGCAAGAAGATCACCATCTACGCCATTAAGGACGCCAAGGATTGCCCCTGGGGCGAGCTGGGCATCGACGTTGTTCTGGAGTGCACCGGTTTCTACACCAGCAAGGCCAAGGCTGAGGCTCACATCCAGGCCGGCGCCCGCAAGGTCGTTATCTCCGCTCCTGCCGGCAACGACCTGAAGACCATCGTCTACTCCGTCAACGAGAAGACCCTGACCGCTGAGGATCAGGTCATCTCCGCTGCTTCCTGCACCACCAACTGCCTGGCCCCCATGGCTGACACCCTGAACAAGGCCTTCCCCATCGTCTCCGGCATCATGACCACCGTTCATGCTTACACCGGCGACCAGATGATCCTGGACGGCCCCCAGCGCAAGGGCGACCTGCGCCGTGCCCGTGCCGGTGCTCAGAACATCGTTCCCAACTCCACCGGTGCTGCTAAGGCCATCGGCCTGGTCATCCCCGAGCTGAACGGCAAGCTGATCGGCTCTGCTCAGCGCGTTCCCGTTCCTACCGGCTCCACCACCATCCTGGTTGCCGTTGTCAAGGGCAAGGACGTCACCAAGGAAGCCATCAACGCTGCCATGAAGGCTGCTGCCTCCGAGAGCTTCGGCTACAACGAGGATCCGATCGTTTCTTCTGACGTTATCGGTATGCGCTACGGCTCTCTGTTCGACGCTACCCAGACCATGGTCGCTAAGATCGACGACGACACCTATCAGGTTCAGGTCGTTTCTTGGTACGACAACGAGAACAGCTACACCTCTCAGATGGTCCGCACCATTAAGTACTTCGCTGAGCTGTAATCTGTTTTCGGCTTAACGCTAAGCTAACGGGCGCCGCCGCACTCCGCAAGGAGCGCGGCGGCGCTTTTTTGGTTGGTTTGCAGGGGTGCGCCGACCCCCCAAAAAGGGGAAAGCCGTCAGGCAGAATTTTTGCCGAAAAGACGGCAAAAACGGTGTGCCGCAGCCGTGGACAAATTGCGGCGGCTGTGTTATAATGTACTGCATAAAACCCCCTTGAAGGAGGAAGTCTTGTGGTAAAAAAGCAAAAACAAAAGGGCTTTACCCTTGTTGAATTGATCGTGGTGCTGGTTATCCTTAGCATACTGGCTGCCCTGCTGGTGCCGTCGCTGACGGGGTATATTGAAAAGACGCATAAGACCAAGGTGCTTGCCGAAACCAGAATGGTGCATACGGCTGTGCAGACAACGGTATCGGAATATTACGGCACGGACAAGTGGGCAAAATACGGCGAATATCTGGGACAAGATTCTGAGGCATTGAAAGACAAGTATTACCTTGCGGACAAAAATGCAAGCACCGCTACCGAGGACGGCAAGGAAAAGAAGGCACGTTACGACCAAATCGTGAAACTTGCCGAGGTATCGGAAAGCAAATGCAGTTTTATGGGATATTTTACACAGGACGGAAAGGTTCAGCTGATTATCTATAAGGACGGAAAGGGCTATGTCGGCATTTACTTTGGCGAAACGAACGAATATATAGCCTATAAAGAACAGGAACTTAAGAATCTGGCAATGTATGATGGTGTAATGAACACTGTACAGTACATAAAAAAGACAGAACCCGACGGCAGCCTGAATATATTCCTTCAGAAGGAATGGACTCTTGCTAACATGGGTTACACCGCCTCCGGCTCCTGACCCGACGTAGCAGCGGCAAAACCGACCCGCAGCACACAGTTTAACCGCGCACCCCCGCCCGACCTCGGTCGGGCGATTTTTTTGTCAGTTGACGAAACGGTATGTATATACTATACTAAGGGTATATTCTGCCAAAGCTTGTCGTTTTGGCGCACTACCAAAGAAAAGAGGGAATCCCCGCCGTGATATTTGGCAAGTATATCAACCGATATTACCTGAAAAATGCCCCCGCCCTGCTGTTGGGTCTGGCGGCATTGCTTATGGTGGACTACATCCAGCTTATGATTCCCGGCCTGTATCGGCTGGTTATCAACGGCGTAAACCTGGGGCAGGTGGTCGTAAACGGCCAAACCGTGCCCTTTGACAAGGCCGTGCTGATGCAGCACATCTGCCTGCCGATGATTTGGATCGTCCTGCTCATGGTGGTGGGGCGCTTTTTGTGGCGTGTCTGCTTTTTCGGCTCGGCGGTCACGGTTACCGCCGACCTGCGCGAGCGCATGTTTGACCACAGCCGCCGCCTGTCGCAGCAGTATTACCAGGTCAACAAGGTCGGCAACCTGATGAGCCTGTACACCAACGACCTGGACACGATTCAGGAATGTTTCGGTGACGGTATCCTGATGTTTTTCGACGCATTGGTGCTGGGTCTGCTGGCGCTGTTTAAGATGTGGTGCATGGACTATCGGCTGACCCTGCTGGCGCTGATTCCGGCGACCATCATGTTTGTCATCGGCACGGTTATGGGCAAAACCATGACCAAACGGTGGGAGGAACGCCAGCAGGCATTCTCGGACATGTCGGACTTTGCGCAGGAAAACTTCTCCGGCATTGCGGTCATCAAGGCGTTCGTCAAAGAGTACAAGGAGCTTGTGGCGTTCCGCAAGCTGAACCGCCAAAACGAGGAGATCAACGTCGTCTACACCAAGATCGCCACCCTGCTGGAAGTGCTGGTCATGCTGTTTGTCGAGTCGGTGATCTGCGTCATTTTGGGCTACGGCGGCTGGCTGGTCTACCGCGGGCAGTTCAACGCGGGCCAGCTGGTGGAGTACATCGGCTATTTTGAGGCCATCGTCTGGCCCATCATGGCCATCTCGATGCTGATCGAAAAGACCTCCCGCGGGCGGGCGTCGCTCAAGCGTATTACCGAGCTGCTGGATGCACCCATCGACGTGGTTGACAAAAACGACGTACATGCGCTGCAAAACCCCAAGGGCGGCATTGAGTTCCGCCACTTGACCTTCCGCTACCCGGACGGTGAGTACGACGTGCTGCGCGATATTTCCTTTACCGTGCACCCCGGCGAGAGTGTGGGCATTGTGGGCAAGACCGGCGCGGGCAAGACCGCACTGGTGGACCTTTTGCTGCGCACCTACAATGTGGCGGACGGCACCCTGTTTGTGGACGGGCTGGACGTCAACACGCTGTCCATTCGCTCGGTGCGCGCGGCCTGCGCCTATGTGCCGCAGGACAACTTCCTGTTCTCGGACACGATCGCCCACAACATCGGCTTCGGCGTGGACGATGCCACGCCCGAACGTATCGAGCGCGCGGCAGAACTGGCCGACGTGCGCGACAACATTGTGGATTTCAAGGACGGCTACGAGACCGTTCTGGGCGAGCGCGGCGTGACCGTCTCCGGCGGGCAGAAGCAGCGCATTTCCATCGCCCGCGCCCTGTTGAAGGACGCCCCGATTTTGATTTTGGACGACTCTGTCTCGGCGGTGGATACCCGCACCGAGCAGATCATTCTGGATAACCTGAAACAAAGCCGCGCGGGCAAGACCACGCTGCTGATCGCCCACCGCATTTCCACGGTGGAGCGCATGGATAAGATCGTCTTTTTGGAGGACGGCAAGGTCGAGGCCGTGGGCGCGCACGACGAGCTGTACGCGACCTGTGCCGAGTACCGCCGCATGGTAGACCTGCAGCGGCTGGAGGACGAAGTGGGAGGTGACGACAATGGCTGATATCAACCCGCTTTTGCTGGTCGGCGCCGTGATCGGCACCGTGACGGCGCTGCTGCTTGCCGCCTATGCCTGTGTGCAGGACAAAAAGGCCGCCATGGGCTTTGAACGCCACATGCCGGACGGCGAAATTCTGCGCCGCCTGTTCGCCTACGCCAAGCCGTACCGCGCAAAATTTGTGGTGGTTCTGTTTTTGATGCTGTTCTCCATCGCGTACGACATCATCGCCCCGCTGATCGTCGGTGCACTGGAGGAACTGGTCGCCGGCGAATTTGTGCTGTCCCGCCTGTTTGCGGGGGTGGCCGTTTATGCGGGGGTGCTGGTGTTCTCGATGGGCAGCACCTATTTGCAGGCCGTTATTTTGCAGCGCGTCGGGCAGCGCATTGTTTCCGACCTGCGCGAGGACTTGTTCACCCACATTGAATCGCTCTCCCACGAGCAGCTCAACGAGATTCCCGTGGGCAAGCTGGTGACCCGCGTCACCAACGACACCAACGCCATCTCGATGATGTTCACCAACCTGTTGGTCAACCTGTGCAAAAATGCCTTTGTCATTTTGGGTATTCTGGCAGCCATGCTCTGTCTGAACTATGCCCTGACGCTGATGGTGCTCTGCTTTGTGCCGTTTATCGTGATTTTCACGGTGATTTTCCGCAAGTTTTCCCGCCGCGCCTACCGCAAGGTCAAGGACGCGACCACCGACATCAACACCTACCTGTCCGAGAATCTGTCCGGCATCAAGGTGACGCAGATTTTCGGCCGTGAGGACGAAAAAATGGCGGAGTTCCGCGAAAAAAGCCGCCGCCTTGCCAAAGCCTCGCAGGAGCAGATTTTTGTGTTCGGCGTGTTCCGCCCGCTGGTGTACATGCTGTACATCTGCTGTATCCTGTGCCTGTTTTATCTGGGCGGCACGGGCTGTTTGGACGGCGTGAGCTTTTTTGGGCAGACCATCACCGGCGGCACCATCGTGACCTTTTATATGTACATCTCCAAGTTTTTTACCCCCATCCAGAACCTGGCAGAGCAGTTCAACTGGCTGCAATCGGCGCTGGCCTCGTCGGAAAAGGTCTTTTCCATCATGGACATTCAGCCCAAGATGGTGGACGCACCCGATGCCATCGAGCTGGACGAGGTGCGCGGTGAGATCGAGTTCCGAGACGTCTGGTTCAGCTATGTGCCCGGCGAATGGGTGCTGCAGGGCGTGTCCTTCCATGTGGACCCGCGCCAGACCGTGGCGTTTGTCGGCTCGACCGGGTCGGGCAAAAGCACGATCTTGTCGCTGATTTGCCGCAATTACGAGTTCCAGAAGGGCGAGATCTTGATTGACGGCATCGACATCCGTAAAATCAAAATTTCCTCGCTGCGGCGTCATTTCGGGCAGATGCTGCAGGACGTGTTCCTGTTTTCGGGCACGATCCGCAGCAACATTGTCCTGCGGGAGGAGGGCATCCCCGACGAGGAAATTCTGCGCGTCTGCCGCTATGTCAACGCGGACAAGTTCATTGAAAAGTTGGACGGCGGTCTTGACGAGGAAGTGCGCGAGCGCGGCAACAACTTCTCTGCCGGGCAGCGGCAGCTATTGAGCTTTGCGCGGGTCATCATCCACAAGCCCAGCGTTATGATTCTGGACGAAGCAACGGCAAATATCGATACCGAGACCGAGTTGCTGATCCAGGACTCGCTGGAAAAAATGCGCACCGTCGGCACGATGCTGATCGTGGCGCACCGCCTGTCGACCGTGCAGCACGCCGACAACATCATCGTGCTGAGCCACGGCAAAATTCTGGAGCAGGGCAACCACCAGCAGCTTTTGGCAAAGCACGGCCGCTATTACCAGCTGTACACCCTGCAATACCACAAGGAACAGCTAACAAAATAAGGAGGCACGTTATGAGTGCAATTTTAGCCGTATGCGGCGATTCCTTCTGCGCGATGGTCAGCGACGGCCGCTTTGTGGAAGAGCCTATCGTTGACAACAAGCCCCATATCCTCAAGGACGATCTGCCCAAGGTGCGCAAGGTCAACCGCAACGTGGCGGTGGGCTTTGCGGGCGACACGCTGGCAGCGGTGCAGGTCATCAACGCGCTGGACGCCTACGACACGCAGTACCTGACGCTGGAAAAAATTGTCAAGATCCTGCGCGAAAAAGCGCTGACCGTGACCGCACAGCCCGTAGGTGTGCGGCTGCTGGTGGGCGGGCGCAACCGCAAGGGGCAGTTCTGCCTGACGATGCTGGGCAGCGCCGAGAACTACGAGCCGCAGACCCAGTTGGCCCGCCCCGGCGCGTATCTGATTGAGGGCGCTTGCTCCCACACCGACATTGCCCCCCTGCTGGAGCAGCACGTCAAGCCGCAGGCCGCCGCATGGCGCAGCCTGGACGACATCGCCCATACGCTGGATGCCTGCATTGCTACGGTGGCCGAGAGCGACCACAGCGTCAATACCGAGTATTTCCGCGCGCTGGTTATGTAAGGAGCTGCCTAAAGACTGGCAATTTGCGCCAAAAGGTGCTATACTGGATTTGACCAAAATAAGGAGTGTGCTTACCTATGAAAATCGCACTGATCAATGAAAACAGCCAGGCCGCCAAAAACGCCCTGATCGAATCCACCCTGCGCAAGGTCGTGGAGCCGATGGGCCACGAGGTCGTCAACTACGGCATGTATGCCGCCGACGATGCCGCCCAGCTGACCTACGTCCAGAACGGCATTTTGGCCGCTGTGCTGCTGAACAGCGGCGCTGCCGACTACGTTATCACCGGCTGCGGCACCGGCGAGGGCGCCATGCTGGCACTGAACAGCTTCCCCGGTGTCATCTGCGGCCATGTGGAGGACCCCGTGGACGCCTACACCTTTGCCCACGTCAACGACGGCAACGCTGTGTCCCTGCCTTTTGCCAAGGGCTTTGGCTGGGGTGGTGAGCTGAACCTGGAGTACATCTTTGAAAAGCTGTTCGGTTTCGGCCACGGTCAGGGCTACCCCAAGGAGCGCGTGGTGCCGGAGCAGCGCAACAAGAAGATCCTGGACGGTGTGCGCGCCGTAGCGTTCCGCGATTTGAGCGATATCCTCAAGGACCTCGACCGTGATCTGGTCAAGGGTGCCTTCGCAGGCGAACATTTTGCCGAGCATTTCTTTGCCGACTGCAAGGACGAAAAGCTGGCTGCCACCGTCAAGGAACTGATGGCGTAAGCTGCTGATTTGAATAAGGAAACAGCGCCGTACCCGCAAGGGTACGGCGCTGTTGCTTTTGCGGGAAAATGAAAATACATCGCGCGGTAGGGGCGGGGCATGCCCCGCCCGCGACCGTATATTATAATGAATATACCGGGTTAGTCCGTAGGGGCGGCATATATGCCGCCCATTGCAGCCACCCCGTCAATGCAACCTAACGGGTAAACCCCACGGGACGCATATATGCGTCCCCTACAAACCTGCCGGAAACTGGCATTTTCCCCTATGACCGCCTGTCTTCCGGTTGTTTGTAGGGAGGGGTCTTGACCCCTCCTTGCCGCCTTGCCGATAGTACGATATATCCGTAAGAACGCGCCATTCGGCGCGATTTTATGCGCTGCGCGCAGCCAGCGGTGCGGATGGGTCAAGACCCATCCCTACATTACTACCCAGAAAAGGGCTTTTTCTACAAGTTGGGCTTTCCCTACGGCGCAATAAAATAAAAATATGCCCGCGCCGCGGGCATACCCTATCTCAACTCTCCACTCGGCGCACCATGCCTTTTTCCGTTACCAACGCGGCGTCCAATTTGCGCTTGCGCCCATCGGCAAATTGCAGGGTCAGGTACTTGCCGTCGTACTCTAAAACCACGCCGCGGCTGAACACCAAATGCTCCACCACCGTGCCGGGCGCGGTCACGTCGGCTAAGGGCACCGCGGGGCGGGTGCTGCGCGCGGCAGTTTGGGCGGCGCGGGCTTGTGCCTGCTGCTCTGCTTCGCGGCGGGCGCGGTTTTCGGGCAGGTTGTAAATGACCTCCTGCACAAAGCTGCACCCCTCGCCCGCGCAGAAAAACAGCGTCAGCTCGTCGCGCGCACGGGTCATGCCGACATAAAACAGGCGGCGGTCCTCCTCATACTGGCGAATTTCGTCGGGGGTCTGGCAGGCAATTTCGGGGCGGGCGGGCAGCACGCCGTCGATGGCGTCCAGCAAAAATACGCGGTCGTATTCCAACCCCTTGGCGGAATGTATCGTGGACAAAATCAACGGCGCACCGTTGTTTGTGTGCTGCTTCAGCATCGCTTGCAGGCTTTGCAGCCGCCCCGGCAGCAGGCTGGGTACGGGCAGGTTTTCGCCCAGCTGCGCCAGAATTTCCAGCTTGCCGGTGTCCATCGACTTCTGCTCCAAAAACTTGCGGTAGCCAAGCTCGTCGGTCAAAAAGCGCACGGCGTCACCGGCGTTCATCCGCGGCAGACGTGCCAGCCCGTGGGCAATTTCCTCCGCCTGCAGGCGCAGCCGATGGCGTATGCCGTCCGCCGCGCACAATGCCTGCCAGACGGTACAGCCCGCACGGCGGCTTTCCTCGCAGGCATACTGCGCCTGTACGCGGGAAATCGGCACGCCGAACTTGTAATACACCCGCATAAAAACCTCGGTGTCGCGGGCATCATAGGCTAAGGTGATCATGTCGGTGATGTCCCGCACGATCTTGCTGCCGAAAAACGTCCCCTCGCCGCCGCGGTAGCCGTAGGGGATGCCCGCGCGCTCGCACAGGTCGATCAGCGGCAGGGCGCTTTCGTGGTTGCGGAACAGCACCGCCGTTTCGCTGTGGCAGGTTTTGGCCATCTCAAACAGATAGCGGGTCTGATCCTCGCGCCGAGATACGCGCACGATCTGCACAGGCGCACCGCCGCCGCGCGTGGGGCGTATCGTTTTGGGGCGGCGGTAGCGGCTGCGCGCCACAAAATGGTTGGCGGCGTCCAAAATGGCATCGGCGGAACGGTAGTTGTGCTCCAGCAGCAGCACCTGCGCGTGGGGGTACTGCTTGTCAAATTCCAGCAAGGCCTGCGGGTAGGCGGCGCGAAAGCCGTAAATGCTCTGATCCTCGTCCCCGACCATGAACAGGCTTTCGCAGTTTCCCGCCAGCAGATGCAAAAGCTCGTGCTGCAGCTTGGAGGTATCCTGCGCCTCGTCCACGCAAAAATGGCGGTACTGCGCCTGAAAATCCGCCAAAATGCCGGGCGCTGCCCGCAAGATCTGCAAGGCAAACACCATCTGGTCGTCGTAATCCATGCGGTGCTGCGCGCGCAGGGCGGCCTGGTAGCGGCGGTACAGTTCGGGCAGGTTGTCAATGTCGCTTTCCAGTGCGTCCAGTTCCTCGTCGGTCAGCGACATATTTTTGATAAAGGTGATGGCGGTGCGCAGCTCCTTGACCGAACTTTCGGCGGGGTATTCGTGGTTGACCTGCTGCCACAGCGAGGTCAAAAGCTGGGTGATCTCCCCCTCGTTGGTGATCAGCTCCGGCTGGGTGCGGCGGTAGCGGCGGCTGTAATGCTGCAAAATCACCGCCGAAATTCCGTTCAGCGTGCGAAACTGCGTGCGCCCCGCCAAATCGGGACCGAAGCGGGCGGCAAAGCGGGTGCGCATCTCGTTGGCGGCGGACACGGTGTAGGTCATGGTCAGGGTCTGCTCGGGCGCGGCACCTGTGCACAAAAACAGATACCCCAGCCGCGTGATCAGCACGGTGGTCTTGCCGCTGCCCGGCACTGCCAACAGCAGCACAGCGCCCCGGTCGGCTGTGACCGCCGCGCGCTGCTGGTCGTTCAGCGGCTGCATGTATTGGTTTTGGAACGCTGCCTTGTCCACGGTATCCCGCCTTTCTTTCCCTTTAGTTTACCATAACGGCGGGGGCGGCGCAATTATTTTTCGGCATTTGCGGCGGGGGACTTTTCCCCACGGCGGGAATGTGCTAAAATAGAAGGAACCAAAAAAGGAGGTACCACAAGCATATGCCCGAATCTTATCTTTACGCGCGCTGTGCGTCGGACATGGCGGTCCTGTATTGGGACAAGCCGTCGCTGGCTGCCGCCGACGCTGTATATACTGTTTTTATCAATGACAAAAAACTCGCAGATACGAAAAAAACGCACTGCACTATCCAAAACCTTGTGCCCGACACCGACTACACCGTGCAGGTGCAGATGGGCGGGCATTGGATCGGCGGGGGCGTGGTGCATACCGACAGGGAAAAGCACCGCATCGACGTGACCACCGCCCCTTACTGGGCCAAGGGCGACGGCAACGTCATGAACACCGCCGCGTTGCAGCGCGCCATTGACGCCTGCGGGCCGGAGGATATCCTGTATATCCCGGCGGGCGATTTTATGACGGGGGCGCTGCGCCTGCACAGCGATATGGAAATTTACCTCGCCAAGGGTGCCAACCTCATCGGCAACGCCAACCCCCGCAACTACGAGCCGCGCATCCCCAGCCGCTTTGAGGGGCTGGAAATGCAGTGCTATTCCAGCCTGCTCAACGCGGGCACGCTGGACCATACCCAAGGCCCCAACTGCCGCAACATCACCATTCGGGGCGAGGGCAGCATTGTCAGCGGCGGGCAGGAGCTGGCCATGAACATCATCGAGCACGAGCGCGAGCGTCTGCGGGCCACCATGCCGGACTACGCCGCGCAGTCTGCCGCGTGCGAAAACGACAACACGCTGGGCGGCCGTGTGCGCCCGCGCCTGATCAATTTAAGCAACTGCGAAAACGTCTGGATCCACGGTATTACGCTGAAAAACGGCGCATCGTGGAACCTGCACATGATCTATTGCAAGAACATTGTGACCGACCACTGCACCTTTATTTCCGAGGGTGTCTGGAACGGCGATGGCTGGGACCCCGATTCCAGCGAGGATTGCACGCTGTTCGCGGGGCAGTTCTTCACCGGCGATGACGCGGTGGCCATCAAAAGCGGCAAAAACCCCGAGGGCAACCAGATCGGCCGCCCCTGCCGCGGCATTAAGGTGTTTGACTGCCGCAGCGCCTTCGGCCACGGCATCTGCATCGGCAGTGAGATGAGCGGCGGCGTGGAGGACGTGCAGATCTGGGACTGCGATTTGGAGAACGCCCTCTCGGGCATTGAGATCAAGGCCACATCCAAGCGCGGCGGCTATGTGCGCGGCGTGACCGTGCGCGACTGCATCAGCCCGCGTGTTATGGTGCACTCGGTGCCCTACAACAACGACGGCGAGCCTGGACCCGACGCCCCCGTGCTGAAGCACCTGACCTTTGAGCGCCTGACCCTGACAGGGCGCGCACTCGACCATGACCACAGCTGGCAGGACGTTGCACCCATCGAGCTGGCGGGCTTTGCCCAGCCCGGCCACGAGGTGCAGGACGTGCTGTTCCGCGATGTTACCATCACAGCGCAGGAGCCGACTCTGCCGCTGAAACTGTGCAGCGATGTGTCCTTTACGAACCTTTGCTGCAAGCCTGCTGCCAAGTAAGGAGATGCAGAACTATGGAACTTACGCAAATTACCGCCCAGGCGCGCACCGCCACCGAGGAACTGCTGGCTGCCGCGCATTTGGAAACAGGGGATATCTTTGTGGTCGGCTGCTCCAGCAGTGAGATCGTGGGCGGGCACATCGGCCGCGATTCCAGCATGGACGCCGCCGCTGCCGTGCTGGCGGGCGTGCTGCCGCCGCTGCAGGAACGGGACGTTTACCTGGCGGCGCAGTGCTGCGAGCACCTGAACCGCGCCATCGTCATCGAGCGCGAGGCTGCCCGGCGGTACAACCTGCCCATTGTGGCAGCCGTGCCGCAGCCCCATGCGGGCGGCAGCTGGGCAACCAACTGCTGGCGCACCTTCCGCGAGCCGGTGCTGGTGGAGAGCGTTCAGGCAGCGGCAGGGATGGATATCGGCGGCACGCTTATCGGTATGCACCTGCGGCGGGTCGCCGTGCCTGTGCGGCTGAGCCTGGACCACATCGGGCAGGCGATCCTGCTCTGCGCCCGCACCCGCCCGCCGTTTATCGGCGGTGCGCGGGCCGTTTACAGTGAGGAGGAAGTGCGATGATTTCCGAAACCCAAAAACGGCAGATGACCGATGCCGTGGCCGAAATCCGCGCCAGGATGGCAGATGCCGCAAGGGCTGCCGGGCGCGACCCCAAGGACGTGCTACTGTGCGCCGCCTGCAAGACCCGCACGGTGGAAGAAGTGCGGTACAGCGCGGATTTGCCCATTGACCTGTTTGGCGAAAACCATGTGCAGGAGCTGGTGGAAAAAACCGAAGCTGCCGCCTACAACGGCAAGCCGGGGCATTTTATCGGGCATTTGCAGACCAACAAGGTCAACAAGGTGGTGGGACGCGCCGCGCTGATACAAAGTGTGGACAGCACCCGTCTGCTGGATAAAATCGACGCGGCAGCGGCAAGATTGAATTTGGTGCAGGATATTCTGGTGGAGATCAACATCGGGGAGGAAGCCAGCAAAAGCGGCGTGGACGCGGACGGGCTGTTCCCGCTGCTGGAAGCTGCCGCCGCCAAGGAGCATATCCGGCTGCGCGGGCTGATGGCGATCCCGCCCGCCGATGCCGACGAAACCGCCGCCCGCCGTTTCTTTGCCCAGATGCGCGAGCTGCTGGCCAAGGCCAACGCGCAGCACTACGACCGCGCACAGATGGACACGCTGTCCATGGGCATGAGCGGGGACTACACCGCCGCCATTGCCGAGGGTGCGACCCTTGTGCGCATTGGCACCGCCATTTACGGCGCACGGGATTACAGCAAAAAGGCGTGAAGCGGCGGTAACGACCTGACGGGAAAACCGCATACATGGCGGCTTCCCCCGCCCATATACACAACCAAAAGGCAGGTGCCGCATTTTGCGGCACCTGCCTTTTTTAAGGAAAAATCAAAAGCAAAAAACGTTATTTCAGCACCGCACCCAGGTTGGCGCTGGTCACAAGGCGGGCATAGCGGGCCAGCCAGCCGGACTTGATGTTGGGCTCGGGGCGGACATAGGCGGCCTTGCGGGCGGCCAGTTCCTCATCGCTGACGGCCAGATGGATGCGCGCATTCGGGATGTCGATCTCGATCGTGTCGCCCTCATGCACAAGGCCGATCGGCCCGTCGGAGGCTGCCTCGGGGCTGACGTGGCCGATGGCCGCGCCGCGCGATGCGCCGGAGAAACGTCCGTCGGTGATCAGGGCTACCGTGGTGTCCAGCTTCATGCCCGCCAGTGCGCTGGTGGGGTTCAGCATCTCGCGCATACCGGGGCCGCCCTTGGGGCCTTCGTAGCGGATGACCACCACGTCGCCGGGGTGAATTTCACCCGCATAGATGGCGGCAATGGCGGTGTCCTCGCTGTCAAAAACACGGGCAGGGCCGCTGTGGCACTGCATTTCGGGTGCAACGGCGCTGCGCTTGACCACGCAGCCGTCGGGGGCAATGTTGCCCCACAGAATCTGCAGGCCGCCCGTGGTGCTGTACGGGCTCTCGATGGGGCGGATGGCGTTGGGGTTGCGGTTTTTCGCCCCGGCGATGTTCTCGCCCAGCGTCTTGCCGGTCACGGTAGGCACGTCCAGATCCAGCAGCCCGGCCTTGGCAAGCTCGGCCTGCACGGCGGGGATGCCGCCCGCCTCGAACAGGTCGGGCATATGGGTGGGGCCTGCGGGGGCCAGGTGGCAAAGGTTCGGCGTCTTGGCGCTGATTTCATTAAACAGGGCCAGGTCAATGGGGCAGCCTGCCTCCTGCGCAATGGCCAGCAGGTGCAGCACCGTGTTGGTGGAGCAGCCCAGCGCCATGTCGCAGGTCAGGGCGTTGCGGATGGAGCGCTCGTTGATGATCTGGCGCGCGGTCACGCCGCGGTTGACCAGATCCATAATGGCCATACCGGCGTGCTTGCCCAGTTGCAGACGCTTGGCATACACGGCGGGAATGGTGCCGTTGCCGGGCAGCGCAATGCCGATGGCCTCACACAGGCAGTTCATGCTGTTGGCGGTGTACATGCCGCTGCAGGAGCCGCAGCCGGGGCAGCAGTTGCAGGTGCAGTCCTCGAGCTGGTCGTCGGTGATAAGCCCCGCCTTGTAGGCACCCACGGCCTCAAACATTTTGGAAAGGCTGACTTCCTCGCCGTCGTAGCGGCCTGCCAGCATGGGGCCGCCGCTGCAAACCACGGCGGGGATATCCATGCGCACGGCGGCCATGACCATGCCGGGCACGATCTTGTCACAGTTGGGCACCAGGACCAGGCCGTCCAGCTGGTGGGCCATGTACATGGTCTCGACACTGTCGCAGATCAGCTCGCGGCTGGCCAGGGAGTATTTCATGCCCACATGACCCATAGCGATGCCGTCGCATACGCCGATGGCGGGAATCAGGATGGGGGTGCCGCCCGCCATGCGCACACCGGCCTTGACGGCCTCGGCCAGCTTGTCCAGCCCCATGTGGCCGGGCACGATCTCGCTGTACGCCGAAACCACGCCGATCAGCGGGCGGTCCAGCTCCTCGGGGGTGTAGCCAAGGGCGTAAAACAGGCTGCGGTTCGGTGCCCGTTCGGGGCCTTTTTTGACGTTATCGCTGTTCATTGTATTCAACTCCGTATTACTTTTTCAGCCAGCTCATCATCTTGCGCAGCTCGGCGCCCACCTTCTCGATGGGATGCTCGGCGGCGATGCGGCGCTGTGCCAGGAAGTGGGTCTTGCGGCCGCCCTTGGGGCTCATCTCGGTCAGGAACTCGCTGGCAAAGGTGCCGTCCTGAATTTCCTTCAGCACCTGCTTCATCTCCTTGCGGGTGTCCTCGGTGATCAGGCGCTTGCCGGTGCGGTAGTCGCCGTACTCGGCAGTGTTGGAGATGGAGTAGCGCATCTTGGAGAAGCCGCCCTCGTTGATCAGGTCAACGATCAGTTTCATCTCGTGGCAGGTCTCAAAGTAGGCCATTTCGGGGGCGTAGCCGGCCTCAACCAGGGTGTCAAAGCCTGCCTGGATCAGCTCGCAGACGCCGCCGCAGAGCACAGCCTGCTCACCGAACAGGTCGGTCTCGGTCTCCTCCTTGAAGGTGGTCTCCAGGATGCCTGCGCGGCCCGCGCCGATGCCGGAGGCGTAAGCCAGCGCAATGTCCTTGGCCTTGCCGGTGTAGTCCTGCTCAACGCAGATCAGGGAGGGGCAGCCCTCGCCCTCGGTGTACAGGCGGCGGACGATGTGGCCGGGGCCCTTGGGGGCGATCATGATGACGTCGACGTTTTTCGGCGGGGTGATGGTCTTGAAGTGGATGTTGAAGCCGTGGGCGAAGGCCAGCGCCTTGCCCTCGGTCATGTAGGGGGCGACCTGCGTGTTGTAGATGTCGGCGCACAACTCGTCGGGCACCAGCATCATCACGACGTCGCCGGCCTTGGCGGCCTCCTCAACTTCCATGACCTTGAAGTTCTCATGGGTGGCGGCGAACTCGCTGGCCTTCTCCCAGTGGGCAGAACCCTTGCGCAGACCGACCACGACGTTGACGCCGCTTTCGGCCAGGTTTTCGGAGTGGGCGTGACCCTGCGAGCCGAAGCCGATGACGGCAACGGTCTTGCCGTCGAGCATACCCAGGTTGCAGTCGGAATCGTAGTATTTGTTGATAGACATAAGAAAAGCTCCTTTACTGTGTATGATGTTGTATCTGTAAAACGGATGGGGAAACGAAAAGAAAAATGAATAGATAAGAGATAATAGATAATAAATAAGGTGGACCGCGCCGCCTTGGCGGCGCTTATAATTTGTGCGCGGAGCGCACATCCATAATTTTTATCTTTTATTTTTTATCTTTTATCTTGCCGTGGCAGCTGCACCTCCCGCACTTCCTGCTTTGGCTTTTGCATGTGCGGGTGCTTGCCGCCGCGCTCCATGGCGGTCACGCCGGTGCGGCAAAGCTCCAAAATGTCGTAGCCGTCAAACATGGTCAGAAAAGCGTCGATCTTCTCCGGCTTGCCGGTCAGCTCAAACACCATGCTGTCGGGGGACAGGTCGATGATTTTTGCCTTGTAAATGCTGGAAATCTCCCGCAGCTCGGCACGGTTGCGGCCGGTGCAGGCAACTTTCAGCAACAGCAGCTCGCGCTGCAGGCATTTGGCAGGCTCCAGCTCAAAGACCTGGCGGGTCACCTCCAGGCGGTCGGTCTGCAAAATCAGCTGGCTCAGGGCTTGTTCGTCGCCGTTCAGCGTCACGGTAATGCGGCTGACGGAGGGGTCGTTGGTGGCCGAAACCGTCAGGCTGTCAATGTTGAAGCCGCGTCGGCAGAACAGGCTGGCCACACGCGCCAGAACGCCGTTTTCGTTGGCCACCAGCAGGCTGATGACCCGGCGGGTGGGTTCGTTGGGGGTCTTGGTCATATCGGGTCACCTCATTTCATGATGATGTCGTTCACGTCGCCGCCGCCGGGGATCATCGGCAGCACCTTTTCGTCCTTGCCGATGCGGCAGTCGATCCAGCTCGGGCCGTGCTGCTGCATGGCGTCAGCAAAGGCGGCCTCAAACTCGGCGGGGGTGGCGGCGCGGTAGCCCTTGGCACCAAAGCCCTCGGCCAGTTTTACGAAATCCGTCTGTCGGTGCGGGTCGGTGTCCGAGTAGCGCTTGCCGTAAAAGGTCGTCTGCCACTGGCGAACCATGCCCAGCACCTGATTGTTGAAAATGACCGTGATGATGGGCAGCCCGTAACTTACGGCGGTGCAGCCCTCGTTCAGGTTCATGTGGAACGACCCGTCGCCCGTCAGCATGACAACGCGGGCATCGGGCCCCAGCGCCATCTGTGCGCCGATGGCCGCGCCGTAGCCGAAGCCCATGGTGCCCAGGCCGCCGCTGGTCAAAAAGCCGCGGCTCTTGGTGTGCTGCAGGTACTGCGCCGCCCACATCTGGTGCTGCCCGACGTCGGTAACGTAGACCGCATCGGGGCCTGCCTGGCGGCAGATCTCGCGGATGATCTGGTGGGGTTTCAGCTCGGTGTCGCTGTCGGTGGGCTTGTAGTCGTTTTTCTGCCACGCGGCGATCTGTGTGCGCCACGCCGTGTGTTCGGTGGGGCGGATGTGCGGCAGCACCGCCTGCAAAATGTAGCTGGCGTCGCCGGTCAGGCTTAAATCGACGGCCACGTTCTTGCCCAGTTCGCTGGGGTCGATGTCGATTTGAATGATCTTTGCCCGGCGGGCAAAGGTTTCGGGCTTCAGCGCCACACGGTCGCTGAACCGTGTGCCCACGGCAATGACCAGGTCGGCCTCGTCGATGGCCTTGTTGGCGGCGTAGCAGCCGTGCATACCCAGCATACCGAGGTTGCGCGGCTCGCCGTAGCTTAACACACCGGCGGCCATCAGGGTGTAGGTGGCGGGGATGT
This sequence comes from uncultured Gemmiger sp., assembly GCF_934561205.1. Taxonomy (GTDB): domain Bacteria; phylum Bacillota; class Clostridia; order Oscillospirales; family Ruminococcaceae; genus Gemmiger. Next base: position 23,245 of record NZ_CAKTFU010000016.1, read on the forward strand.
CGGCCTTTTCCAGCAAATCGCGCAGGGGCTGGCAGCCCGCCGCACTGCGCACGCCGCCGCCGAAGTAGACCAGCGGGCGCTCGGCGGCATTGATCAGCTCGGCCGCGCGGAGGACGTCGTCCTCATTGTAGCAGGTGACGGTGCGGATCAGCTCCGGTGCCTTGGGGGTGAACTCGCAGGTCGCGGCGGTGATATCCTTGGGAATATCCACCAGCACGGGACCCTTGCGCCCCGACTGTGCAATGCGGAACGCCGCGCGCATCGTGTCGGCCAGATCCTCAATGCGGCGCACGGTGTAGTTGTGCTTGGTGATGGGCATCGTGATGCCCTCGATATAAGCCTCCTGAAAGGAATCCTTGCCCAAAAGGCCGGTGGCCACGTTGCCGGTAAAGGCAACCATCGGTACGCTGTCCATGTAGGCGGTGGCGATGCCCGTGACCAGGTTGGTGGCGCCGGGACCGCTGGTGGCCAGCACCACGCCGGTGCGCCCTGTGGCGCGGGCGTAGCCGTCCGCCGCGTGGGAGGCACCCTGCTCGTGCGCGGTCAATACATGGCGTATACGGTCGGAATTTTTGTACAGTTCGTCATATAAGTTCAGGATGGCACCGCCGGGATAGCCGAACAGGGTATCCACGCCCTGCTCCACCAGAACCTCAACAAAGATCTGTGAACCGGTAAGTTTCATGGTCGTCGCTCCTACTTTCTTATAAAAAACAGGCTTTGCCTCCTGTTCCCAAGAGACAAAGCCTGTGAAAAATCACCTGCTCTGCGGTACCACTCTTATTGGGGCGATGCCCCCACTCAGCGGACTTCCAACAAAGTCCTGCACGGTAACGGGTGCGGCCGTACCCTCCTACGCGGCGCGGGGCCTTTCAGGGGGTCTGCTACGGGAATGACTTCACGCGGCACCGCCTTGCTGCCTTGCACCGTCCGGCAGTTCTCTGGAAGGGGTGGGGGCGTTACTGGTTTCCCATCTGCGCATTTGGTTGATGGAATAAACTATACCTTATTTTTCGAGTTTTGTCAAGGATGTTTTCTAAATTTGTCAATACATCTTGAAACTTTCGGCAAGGCAGTTTATACTAAAAGCGGATTTTCTTGGGAAAGGATGTTTTTGCTTATGCTTCGTAAAGATTGGTCGGCCCGCCTGGACGGGCTTGTGGTATTTCGGGGGCTGTTGGATACCGAGCTGCTGCGCGCGCTCTCGGCGGCGCTGAAGGCGGATGTCGGGGATACCGCCGCCGTGGCTGCCTTTGAGGCGGCCATGTTTGTGCGCGGTACCGATTGGACTAAGGTCTTGCTGGAACTGGTGCTGGAGCACGAGAACCTCTGCCTGAAAGTGGCGGCAGGGGGCGATGCCGGCCCCGTGCTGGAGGGTGCGCTGGACAGCGAGCTGGCGTTTTTGCAGGCGCTGGGCACCGCGACGCCGCAGGAGCTGTTCGGCACGATGCCGGAGTTTATGCCTTACTGGCAGACGAGTCCCGATGCGGATTTCGCCGCCGCCTACCGCACCCGGCGGGAACAGGCGGGCAAGAAGGGGTACGGCATCTTTGCCCGGTATCACGTCTTTACCTTGGAGGACGGACACCTTGTGCCGGTGCAATGCCCCGATCCGCAGCGCCTGAGCGAGCTGCCGGGCTACGAGCGCGAGCGGGAGAAGATCATCGCCAACACCAAAGCCCTGCTGGACGGCAAGCCCGCCAACAACGTGCTTTTGTACGGTGATGCGGGCACCGGTAAGTCCAGCGCGGTCAAGGCGATCGCCAATGAATTTGCGCCCGAGGGGCTGCGGCTGATCGAGGTCAAAAAGACCCAGCTGTATCAGATCCCGGCGCTGATGGATGAATTGGCGAAAAACCCGCTGAAGTTCATCCTGTTCATCGACGATCTGAGCTTTGCCGCCAACGATCATAATTTTGCCGCCCTCAAGGCGATTTTGGAGGGCAGCGTCGGCGGGCGCAGTCACAATGTGGCGGTGTACGCCACCAGCAACCGCCGCCATCTCGTCAAGGAGAGCATGTCCGACAGGGCAGGGGACGACCTGCACGCCGCCGACACCCGCCAGGAGATGATGAGTCTGGCCGCGCGTTTCGGCCTGACGGTGACCTTCCAGCAGCCGGATAAGGACCGTTACGACCATATCCTGCTGGAATTGGCCAAGCAGTACGGGGTGCAGATGCCCAGCGACCAGCTGTTTATCAAGGGCGCAGCGTTTGCCCTGCGTGCAGGGGGACGCAGTCCGCGTGTGGCCAAGCAGTTTGTCGAGCTGCTGGCGGCGGGCGTGAATGCTTGACAGTAGAGTTAAGAGTTGAGAGTGTAGAGTTCAGATACGGTGCGGTGCCTATGGCACCGCATTTTTTATAGGCGCGCTTTACGCTCTCTCGGTCACCAGCTTGAACCCCGCCTCGGTCAGCTTTTCCTTGATTTGCTCGATCTGTGCGGCGTCGCGGGTCTCCAGCCCCAGCTTCAGGAAGCAGCTGGTGATCGCCATGTTGGCGTCGCTGCGGTCGTGGTGTACGCTGACAACATTTGCGCCGCAGCCCGAAACAATGTCGCTGACCATGCTCAGCTGGCCGGGCTTGTCCTCCAGGGCAATCATCAGGTTTGCCTTGCGGCCGCTCATCACCAGCCCGCGCGTGATGACGCGGGAGAGAATGTTTACGTCAATGTTGCCGCCGGAAATCAGGCAGACGGTCTTTTTGCCCGCCAGCGGCAGCTTGCCGAACAGGGCCGCCGCCACCGGCGTGGCACCTGCGCCCTCGGCAACCAGCTTCTGGTTTTCCATCAGCGAAAGGATCGCGGCGGCGATCTCGTCCTCGCTCACGGTCACGATGTCGTCAACATACTGCTCTACCATCTTAAAGGTAGTTTCGCCGGGCGTCTTGACCGCAATGCCGTCGGCAAAGGTGTCCACGCGATCCAGCGTCTCGTAGGTGTGGTCGTGGAAAGCGCGCTCCATGCTGGGCGCACCGGCGGCCTGTACGCCGTACACCTTTACGTCGGGGCGCAGGCTCTTGATGGCAAACGCCACGCCGGAAATCAGCCCGCCGCCGCCGATGGGTACCACCACGGCGTCCACATCGGGCAGCTGGTCCAGAATCTCCAGCCCGATGGTGCCTTGCCCCGCAATGACCAGCTCGTCATCGTAGGGGTGGATAAAGGTCATACCGGTTTCCTTTTGCAGCTCCACCGCGCGGTCGTGGGCGTCGTCGTAGGTGCCCTTGACCAGCTCGACCCTGGCACCCAGGCGCTTGGTGCTCTCTACCTTCATAATAGGGGCGGAATCCGGCATGCACACCACGCTGGGTATGCCCATGCGGGTGGCGGCCAGCGCCACGCCCTGTGCGTGGTTGCCCGCTGAACAGGCAATTACGCCCTTGGCACGCTCCTCCTCGGTCAGCTGGCTTATTTTATAGTAGGCGCCGCGCAGCTTAAAGCTGCCGGTCACCTGTAAATTTTCGGTTTTCAGGTACAAATCGGTGCCCGGGCACAGCCGCGGCGCGGCGATCAGATCGGTCTTGCGGGCAATGGGCTTTAGCATAAATCTTGCGTGGTAAACTTTATCCAGTGTCAACATGGGCAGGCATCCTCTCTTTGGCGTGCGTACAGCCCGGCGACACATAGCGTGAAACCGGGCTGGTGGCTGCATCCTTGCAGCGGTGGGATGTTTTTGATTATAGTTGAAATTATGTATTTTGTAAAGTGAATATTATTCACCAATACAGAAACAGCAACATGCACAAATTACGATGCAAATCTTTGTGCACTAATACCACTAGGTGGAAATGGAAAGATGCGGTATAATATACCTAAATGGTGAGCAAAATATGTCCGCTTTTCGGCGGAGAAAGGAACAGTAACTATGGATATACGCTACTCCTGCAATCAGCGGGATTTCAAGCGCTACACCACCGAGGAAACCCGCAGCGAAATGCTGATCACCGGCCTGTACAAGGCGGACGAGGTCGTTGCGGTCTACAGCCATGTCGACCGCATGGTCACCCTGGGCTGCATGCCCGTGCATGAGGAGGTCCCCATCGACAAAGGCATCGATGTATGGGCAAACTTTGGCACCCATTATTTCCTGGAACGCCGCGAGATCGGCATCTTCAACATTGGCGACGGCGCCGGCACCGTGACCGCCGATGGCCATGAGTACCACCTGAATTATAAGGACTGCCTGTACATCACCAAGGGCAACGAGAAGGTCACCTTCAAAAGCGACGATGCCGCCCACCCCGCCAAGTTCTACATGGTGTCCGCCCCGGCGCATTGCAGCTACGAAAACAAGCTCATCACCATCGAACAGGCTGCCAAGCGCCCCCTGGGCAGTGTTGAGACTTGCAATAAGCGTACCATCAACCAATTTATCCACCCCAGTGTGCTGAAAACCTGCCAGCTTTCCATGGGCATGACCGCCCTGGAACCCGGCAGCAACTGGAACACCATGCCCAGCCACACCCACGAGCGCCGCATGGAGATCTACACCTACTTTGAAGTTCCCGAGGGTCAGGTGGTTTTCCACATGTGCGGTGAACCCACCGAGACCCGCCATATCGTCATGCATAACTACGACGCCGTCATCAGCCCCTCCTGGAGCATCCACAGTGGCGTCGGCACGTCCAATTACACCTTTATCTGGGCTATGGGCGGCGAGAATATGGAGTTCGACGACATGGACAACATCGCCACCACAGATTTGCGCTAAAAACAGAAATCGAACATATATTGCGCTTTTAAAGTGCAAAAATTATTTGGAGGTATCATTATGTCTGTCTGCACACCCAAATCCTTTGACCTGACCGGCAAGGTCGCGCTGATCACCGGCGCATCCTACGGCATCGGCTTTGCCATTGCCACCGCCATGGCGAACTGCGGCGCCACCATCGTTTTCAACGACATCAAGCAGGAGCTGGTGGACAAGGGTCTGGCTGCCTACAAGGAAGCCGGCATCAACGCCCACGGCTATGTCTGCGACGTCACCAACGAGGATGCCGTCAATGAGATGGTCAAGAAGATCACCGCCGAAGTCGGCCACATCAACGTGCTGGTCAACAACGCCGGCATCATCAAGCGCATCCCGATGATCGAGATGACCGCTGCCCAGTTCCGCCAGGTCATTGATGTGGACCTGAACGCCCCCTTCATCGTCGCCAAGGCGGTCATTCCCGATATGATCGAGCAGGGCGGCGGCAAGATCATCAACATCTGCTCCATGATGAGCGAGCTGGGCCGCGAGACTGTCTCCGCCTACGCCGCTGCCAAGGGCGGTCTGAAGATGCTGACCAAGAACATTGCCTCCGAGTACGGCAAGTACAACATCCAGTGCAACGGCATCGGACCCGGCTACATCGCCACCCCGCAGACCGCACCCCTGCGCGAGATCCAGCCCGATGGTTCCCGTCATCCGTTCGACCAGTTCATCGTCGCCAAGACCCCTGCCGAGCGCTGGGGCGAGGCCGAGGACCTGGGCGGCCCCGCCGTGTTCCTCGCTTCTGAGGCTTCCGACTTTGTCAACGGCCTGATCCTCTACGTTGACGGCGGCATCCTCGCTTACATCGGCAAGCAGCCCGGCTGATTTTAACCGAATACTCAAAGGCACCCGCAAAAAGGCGGGTGCCTTTTTTGCACGGCGCACGGCAGGGGATGCCCTCTTGATTTCCTGCCCCGGTGTGTTATAATTTTAGAAAAGCAGACACCTATTTAATAAGGAGTAAACGCTATGAAATTTTCCGAAATGCCTTATGAGCGCCCCGACCTTGCCGCCGTCAAGCAGCAGTTTGCCGATCTGCTGGCGCAGCTGCAGGCTGCCCCCGATTACGCCGCCGCCCGCGAGGTTTTTCTGCGCGAGCAGACCCTGAGCAAGCACATCGACACCTTGGCCAACCTTGCCAGCGTGCGCAACACCATCGACACCCGCGACAAGTTCTATGACGAGGAGATGAACTTCTGGAACGAGGCACTGCCCCAGCTGCAGGAGTGCGAAAACGCATGGAGCAAGGCGATGCTCGCCAGCCCCTTCCGCAAGGACTTTGCCGCCGAGTACGGCGATCTGATGTTCGTCAATGCCGAGATCGCTGACAAGGCGTTCTCGCCCGAAATCCTGCCCGAAATGGCAGAGGAAAACAAGCTGACCACCGAGTACGGCAAGCTGATCGCCAGCGCCCAGATCCCCTTTGAGGGCGGCGTCTACACGCTGAGCCAGCTGTCCCCCTTCAAGAACGACCCCGACGATGCGCGCCGTCTGGCGGCATGGCAGGCCGAGGGCAAGTGGTATAAGGAGCATCAGGCAGAGTTTGACGGCATCTACGACAAGCTCGTCCACCTGCGCGACACTATGGGCAAAAAGCTCGGCTACGAGGGCTACACCACCCTGGGCTACTACCGTATGGGGCGCAACTGCTACACCAAGGCGGACGTTGAGAAATTCCGCGCCGCCGTGGTCAAGTACCTTGTGCCGCTGGCAGACAGCATCTACCGCGAGCAGGCCAAGCGTCTGGGCAAGCAGTACCCGATGAACTTTGCCGACAACGCGCTGATGTTCCGCAGCGGCAACCCCACCCCCTGCGGCGACGCCGATGCCATTGTGGCGCAGGGCAAGAAATTCTACGATGAACTTTCGCCCGAAACGTCGGAGTTCTTCAACAAGATGCTGGACGACCAGCTGATGGACCTGCTGTCCACCCCCGGCAAGGCGGGCGGCGGCTACTGCACCGGCCTGGGCGATTACGCTGTACCGTTCATTTTTGCCAACTTCAACGGCACCCAGCATGACGTCGAGGTCGTCACCCACGAGGCAGGACACGCCTTTGCCGCCTATATGAACCGCGACCGCATCCCGTATGCCACCGTCTGGCCCAGCATGGAGGGCTGCGAGGTCCACTCGATGTCGATGGAATTCTTCGCATGGCCTTGGGCGGAGGGCTTCTTCGGCAAGGATGCCCGCAAGTTCCGCTACAGCCATCTGGCGGGCGCGCTGACTTTTATCCCTTACGGCACGATGGTGGATCACTTCCAGCACGTTGTCTACGAAAAGCCCGATATGACCCCCAAAGAGCGCCACGGCGTCTGGAAGGAGCTGCTGGGCGTCTATATGCCGTGGATGCAGCTGGGCGACGAGATCCCCTTCTACGGCGAGGGTGAGGGCTGGCAGCGTCAGATGCACATCTACCAAAGCCCGTTCTACTACATCGACTACTGCCTGGCGCAGACCGTCAGCCTGCAATTCTGGGCGATGCTGCAAAAGGATCGCGCCGAGGCGTGGAGCCACTACATGGCCTACACCCTGCAGGGCGGCAGCCGCGTCTTTACCGAGCTGCTGAAAAATGCCGGGCTGACCTCCCCGTTTGAGGAAAGCTGCCTGCGCGGCGTCTGCGAGACCGCCAAGCAGTGGCTGGACAACTACGATCTGACGGGGATCGAATAATGGCGGACCGCAAGAACAAGCGCGCCTATCTGGATGATTTTCAGCGCGACCTCAACGGCAACTACCAGTACTGCGGTGCGCACTGCCACTATGTGGGCAAGACGCCGCGCAAGACGGTGCTGCTGCGGCTGTGGCTGCTCTGCGGCGGTGCTGCCGCGCTTACGGCGGGGGCGGGCTTTGTGCCGGGTGCTACCGCCCATATGCCGGCGTATGTGTCGTTGTCTTATGTGGCGGCGCTGCTGGCGGCGGTCTATGCGCTGTACACGCTGCTGCGTATGACGGCGGGCGGCGAACCGCTGCGCGCCTACCTGCATGAGCAGACGGCCGAAAAGCTGCCGGGGCGCTGTACGCTGGCGGCGGTGCTGTGCGCCGTCGCGGCGGCAGGGCAGGGGATCGCTACGTTTGCTGCCACACAGAGCCGGGCGTCAAATGTGACCTACCGGGTTTTTCTGGTTCTGGCGGCGGCGGGGCTTCTCGTGGCGGTCAAGGTCGCCAAGGCGATGAAGTACGAAAAACGTTAAACACCCGGTGGCGTGTAATGCCGGAATGACAGCTGCCTACCTTATTATATATTATATAAGGCAGGCGGCTCCGGCAGGGTGGAGCAATAAAAAACGACCGCGCAGTAGGGGCGGGGCATGCCCCGCCCACGGTTTTGTGGCAATGGCAATATTGCGGGTACTCTGGTTTGCCCGCAAATCCCCCCCTTGCACACTAAAACCAGTCGTTTTGCACGGAATTCTGCCCTGTTTTCCACAAAAACAGGGCAGTTGGTGCATAACCGGCAGGTTTCGGCAGAACGTAGAAAATCCTCAAAAAAAATTTGCAAAAATGCCAAAAAACACTTGCAATTTGTACGATGCCGTGCTATAATCTTTCTTGGCTGCGAAAGGCTTGTGCAGATAGTTACAAGCGTCCTGCGCAAGCCGCGATATGCGTTGATGCGGGAGGTTGCCTGCGCCGCTTGGCGAAGGGTTTTTCCGCGGAGTATGTCCGATCTTAGAACCGGGCGAAAGAATTACGGAAACAAAGGGATATGTACGCTGCTGCATTCTGCGGCGCGGACCAATGTTCGCTTTTACTTTGTGATGTTTCTTTCCGGGAGAACTGTGCAAACACGGTTCACCGGATTTTGTCATGGGTAAAGGTTGAACACCCGGAAACGTGTGTTATTTATCGGCTCGCCTAAGGCACAAAATTTTATAGGAGGCGAATGTAATGGCAGTCAAAGAAAAAATCAGAATCCGTCTTAAGAGCTACGATGCATCCCTGATCGATGCAGCGGCACAGAAGATCGTGGAGACCGCAAAGCGCACCGGCGCCCGCGTGTCCGGCCCGATCCCTCTGCCCACCGACAAGGAGATCGTCACGATCCTGCGCGCTGTCCACAAGTACAAGGACAGCCGTGAGCAGTTCGAGACCCGCACCCACAAGCGTCTGATCGACATTCTGAAGCCGTCCAACAAGACGGTCGAGGCTCTCATGAGCCTGCAGCTCCCCGCCGGCGTTGACATCGAGATCAAGCTGTAATCGGAAACTTACCACCACCAAACAAGGCCGGTACGCGCGGCCGTGATCCGCGTACGGCCGGCGGTTTGATGACAAGCCACCCCGAAAACAGAACCGATCTCGCTGCAAAGCCAACAGCGGAGAGGTCATGTTGGTGAAACCCCACCAACCAATAACCTTTACAGGAGGAAAAACACAATGCAAAAAGGTATCATCGGCAAGAAGCTGGGCATGACCCAGTTGTTCGACGCCAACGGCAAGGTCGTTCCGGTCACCATCATCGAGGCCGGCCCCTGCACCGTCGTCCAGAAGAAGACCGTTGAGTCTGACGGCTACCAGGCTGTTCAGATGGGCTACGGCGAAGTGAGCGCCAAGAAGGTCAACAAGGCCGCCAAGGGTCACTTCGACAAGGCCGACGTCGCTCCCAAGCGCACCCTGCGTGAGTTCCGTTTTGAGGACATCGCCAGCGTCAACGTCGGCGACATCCTCAAGGCTGATGTCTTCGCCGAGGGCGACAAGGTCGACGTTGTCGGCACCAGCAAGGGCAAGGGCTACCAGGGCGTTATCAAGCGCTTCGGCCAGCATCGCCTGCGCGAGACCCACGGCACCGGCCCCGTTGCACGTCATGCCGGTTCCAACGGTTCCACTTCCACCCCGTCCCGCGTGTTCAAGGGCAAGAAGCTGCCCGGCCACATGGGCGCTGTGCGCGTGACTGTACAGAACCTCAGCGTCGTCAAGGTTGACGCTGAAAACAATCTGATCGCCATCAAGGGTGCTATCCCCGGTCCCAAGGGCTCGGTCGTCACCATCCACGACAGCGTGAAAGCGTAAAGGAGGAAAACACAATGGCAAAGTTTGATGTCGTCGATATGAACGGCAAGAAAGTTTCCACCGTTGAGCTTTCCGACGCCGTGTTCGGTATCACCCCGAACGAAAAGGCTGTCCACGAGGCAGTCGTAAACTTCCTGGCCAACCAGCGCCAGGGCACCCAGAACACCAAGATCCGTAAGGAAGTCCGCGGCGGCGGCAAGAAGCCTTGGCGCCAGAAGGGCACCGGCCACGCTCGTCAGGGCTCCATCCGTGCTCCCCAGTGGACTCACGGCGGTATCGCTCTGGGCCCCAAGCCCCGCAGCTACTACTACACCATCAACAAGAAGGTCAAGCGTCTGGCCCTGCTCAGCGCCCTGTCTGACAAGGCTGCCAACGGCAACATGATCCTGGTTGACAAGATCGCCGCTGACGAGTACAAGACCAAGACCGTGGTTGCTTTCCTGGCCGCTGTCGGCGCAGGCAAGAAGAACCTGATCGTCAACGATGCTCTGGATGCCAAGTTCGTCAAGAGCGCCGCCAACATCCCCGGTGTCAAGACCGCCGCTCTGAGCGTCAACACCTACGATGTTGTCAACGCCGACAAGCTGATCCTCAGCGTCGACGCCGCTAAGAAACTTGAGGAGGTATACGCGTGATGAAATTCGCACAGGATATCGTTCTCGCCCCCGTCATCACCGAGAACTCTATGGCCGGCATTGCCGACAAGAAGTACACCTTCAAGGTTGCTACCGACGCCACCAAGATCGACATCGCCAAGGCTGTTGAAGAGCTGTTCGGCGTCAAGGTCGCCAAGGTCAACACCATCTCCGTGCGCGGCCGTTACCGCCGTCAGGGCATGCACGCCGGCTACACTGCCAAGAGCAAGAAGGCCATCGTCACCCTGACCCCGGATTCCAAGGAGATTGAATTCTTCAACTCCATGGTCTAAGAGCCTACCGGCCGGGACTTGACCCGGCTGTTGGCAGAACCCCGCCGAGGGGTTCGCTTATGGGGATATGACCCCGATAAAAATTCATAAGATAACAACAAGGAGATCTACAATGGCTATCAAGAAGTACAAGCCGACTACCCCCGGCCGCCGCGATATGACCGTCACTGATTACAGTGTTCTGTCCAAAGTGGCGCCCGAGCGCAGCCTGCTGGAATCCAAGAAAAAGCATGCCGGCCGCAACAACACCGGCAAGATCACCGTTCGCCATCAGGGCGGCGGCAACCGCGTCAAGTACCGTGTCATCGACTTCAAGCGCAACAAGTTTGATGTTCCTGCCACCGTCAAGACGCTGGAATATGACCCGAACCGTTCCGCCTTCATCGCTCTGATCGAGTATGAAGACGGCGTCAAGAGCTACATCCTGGCTCCCGACGGCCTGAAGGTCGGCGATACCGTTATGGCCGGCCCCAACGCCGACATCAAGCCCGGCAACGCTCTGCCCTTCGAGAACATCCCCGTCGGTACCATGATCCACAACATCGAGCTGTACCCCGGCAAGGGCGGCCAGCTGGTTCGCTCCGCCGGTGTTATGGCTCAGCTGATGGCTAAGGAGAATGGTTACGCTCTGGTTCGTCTGCCCTCCGGTGAGATGCGCAACGTTCGTCTGAACTGCATCGCCACCATCGGCGTTGTTTCCAACCTCGACCACGAGAACGTCAACCTGGGCAAGGCCGGCCGTAAGCGCCACATGGGCGTCCGTCCCGGCAGCCGCGGTTCTGTCATGAACCCCTGTGATCACCCTCACGGCGGTGGCGAAGGCCGCGCCCCGGTTGGTCACTCCAGCCCTCGTACTCCGTGGGGCAAGCCCGCTCTGGGCCTGAAGACCCGCAAACACAAGGCACGCAGCGACAAGTTCATTGTCAAGCGCGCCAATGGCTAAGGGAGGTTTTTGAACAATGTCTAGAAGCACCAAGAAGGGCCCTTACGTTCTGCCTTCCCTGATGAAAAAGGTCGAGGCTATGAACGAGGCCGGCAAGAAGACCGTCGTTAAGACCTGGAGCCGTTCCTCCACCATCTTCCCCGAGTTCGTTGGTCACACCTTCGCCGTTCATGACGGCCGCAAGCATGTGCCCGTATACGTCACCGAGGATATGGTCGGCCACAAGCTGGGCGAGTTTGCACCTACCCGCAAGTTCACCGGCCACGCTGGCGGCAAGACCGTCGGTAAATAAGAGAGGAGGAACATCGAATGGAAGCACGGGCTATTCTCCGTTACGCCCGCATTAGTCCCCGCAAGGTTTCGATCGTGATGGACCTCATCCGTAACAAACCCCTGGACGAAGCGCTGGCTATCCTGCAGTACACCCCGAAGGCCGCCTGCGAGCCCCTTCTCAAGCTGGTGAACTCTGCTGCCGCTAACGCGGAAAACAACTTCAACATGGATCGCAGCAACCTGTATGTTGCTGAATGCTACGTCTGCCCCGGCCCCACGCTGAAGCGCATCATGCCTCGCGCTCAGGGCCGCGCATACCGCATCCTCAAGCGCACCAGCCACATGACTGTTGTGCTGAAAGAGAAAGCATAAGGAGGTAAACAAATGGGCCAGAAAGTCAATCCCCACGGCATGCGCGTGGGCGTAATCAAAGATTGGGACAGCCGCTGGTTTACCTCTAAGCAGGCATTCGGCGACACCCTGGTAGAGGATCACAAGATCCGCACCACCCTGAAGAAGCAGCTGTATGCTGCCGGCGTTCCTAAGATCGAGATCGAGCGTACTGTGGACAGCCAGACCGGCGCCCCCCGCGTTAAGGTCAACGTCTTCTGCGCTAAGCCCGGTATCGTTATCGGTAAGGGCGGCGCTGAGAGCGCTAAGATCGAGAAGCAGCTCGCCGCAATGACCGGCAAGGCTGTGAACCTGAACATCATCGAGGTCAAGGGCACCTCCACCAATGCTCAGCTGGCTGCTGAGGATGTTGCTTCCCAGCTGGAGCGCCGTATCGCGTTCCGCCGCGCCATGAAGCAGTGCATCCGCAACGCCATGCAGCCCCGTGACCGCAGCGTTACCCCCGCAAAGGGTATCAAGGTCACCTGCTCCGGCCGTCTGGCCGGCGCTGATATCGCCCGTACCGAGAGCTACCACGAGGGCACCATCCCCCTGCAGACTCTGCGTGCCGATATCGACTACGGCTTTGCCGAGGCCAACACCACCTATGGTAAGGTCGGCGTTAAGGTTTGGATCTACAAAGGCGAGATCCTGAAGGGTGCCAAAGCCCCCGCCAAGAAGGAAGGAGGCAAACAGTAATGTTACTGCCTAAGCGTGTTAAGTACCGCCGCGTTCAGCGCGGCCGCATGACCGGCAAGGCCATGCGCGGCAACAAGGTCAACCAGGGCGATTACGGTCTGGTTGCACTGGAGCCGGCCTGGATCACCTCCAACCAGATCGAGGCGGCCCGTATTGCCATGACCCGTTATATCAAGCGTGGCGGCAAGGTCTGGATCAAGATCTTCCCCGACAAGCCCGTTACCGAAAAGCCCGCCGGCACTCGTATGGGTTCCGGTAAAGGCAGCCCCGAGTACTGGGTAGCCGTTGTCAAGCCGGGCCGCGTGCTCTTCGAGCTGGCTGATGTCAGCGAGGATGTTGCCCGCGAGGCTCTGCGTCTGGCCAGCCACAAGCTGCCGGTTCGCTGCAAATTCGTCAAGCGCGAAGAGCTTGACACTGTAAAGGAGGGTGACGCTGAATGAAAGCCACTGAACTGCGCGAAATGACCGCTGTCGAGCTGAACAAGCAGCTCAAGGACCTGAAGGCCGAACTCTTCAACCTGCGCTTTCAGCACGCCATCAACCAGTTGGACAACCCCATTCGTATCGAAGCCGTTAAGAAGGACATCGCCCGCGTGATGACCGTCCTGGCTGAGAAGAATGCCAAAAACGCTTAAGAGGGAGGGTAAGACATGGAACGTAATCTGAGAAAGACCCGCGTGGGCGTCGTCGTCTCCGACAAGATGGACAAGACCATCGTTGTTGCAGTTAAGGACAGCGTCCAGCACCCTCTGTACAAGAAGATCCTGAAGCGCACCAAGAAGTTCAAGGCCCATGACGAAAACAACGAAGCCGGCATCGGCGACCGCGTTGAGATCATGGAGACCCGCAAGATTTCTAAGGACGTCAACTGGCGTCTGGTCAAGATCATCGAGAAAGCAAAATAATCAGCCTGGTACTTTGAAAGGAGGACCTGAAAGATGGTTCAGATGCAAACTTATCTCAAAGTGGCCGACAATACCGGTGCTAAGGAGTTAATGTGCTTCCGTGTACTGGGCGGTACCCGCAAGAGATACGCAAACATCGGCGACATCGTTGTGTGCAGCGTCAAGAAGGCTGCCCCCGGTGGCACCGTTAAGAAGGGCGATGTGGTCAAGGCCGTTATCGTCCGCAGCAAGCACGGCCTGCGCCGTGACGACGGCTCCTACATCCGCTTTGATGAGAACGCCGCCGTTATCGTCATGGCCGACAAGAGCCCCAAGGGCACCCGTATCTTTGGACCTGTCGCTCGTGAATTGCGTGACGCAGGCTTCACCAAGATCCTGAGCTTGGCTCCGGAATCGCTGTAAGGAGGTTTTAATAAGAATGAATACTCTTCATGTTAAAACCGGCGACAACGTTATGATCATCTCCGGTAAGGACAAGGGCAAGACCGGCAAGGTCCTGCAGACCTCCCCCAAAGAGGGCAAGGTCATTGTCGAGGGCCTGAACATGGTCACGAAGCACGTCAAGCCTCGTCGTCAGGGCGAGCAGGGCGGCATCGTTAAGGCCGAGGGCGCTATCTATGCCTGCAAGGTGCAGCCTGTCTGCCCCAAGTGCGGCAAGGCTACCCGCGTGGGCCATTCTGTCAAGGACGGCAAGACCGTCCGCGTCTGCCGCAAGTGCGGCGCTGAACTGTAAGGGAGGAGTTACACAATGGCACGTTTGAAAGAACAGTATGTCAACGAGATCGCTCCGGCCCTGAACAAGAAGTTCGGCTACAAGAGCGTTATGCAGATCCCCAAGCTGGATAAGGTCATCATCAATGTTGCCGCCGGCGAGGCTAAGGAAAACGCCAAGGTCATCGACGCCATCGTCGCTGACCTGGGCTTGATCACCGGCCAGAAGGCCGTCGTTTGCAAGGCTAAGCACAGCGTTGCAAACTTCAAGCTGCGCCAGGGCATGCCCATCGGCGCTAAGGTCACCCTGCGCGGTGAGCGTATGTACGAGTTTGTCGACCGCCTGTTCAACGTGGCTCTGCCCCGTGTTCGCGACTTCCGCGGCATCAACGGCAACAGCTTCGACGGCCGCGGCAACTACGCCTTCGGCCTGAAGGAGCAGATCATCTTCCCCGAAATCGACTTCGATAAGGTCGATGCGATCCGCGGCATGGATATCTGCTTCGTCACCACCGCCAAGACCGACGAGGAGGCCAAAGAGCTGCTGAAGGCTCTGGGCGCTCCGTTCGCTAACTAAGGGAGGGAACCACAATGGCTAAAACTTCTATGAAGCTCAAGCAGCAGGCACCCGCCAAGTTCTCGACCCGCGCCTACAACCGCTGCAAGATCTGCGGCCGTCCCCACGCTTACCTGCGCAAGTACGGTGTCTGCCGTATCTGCTTCCGTGAGCTGGCTTACAAGGGCGAGATCCCCGGCGTCAAGAAGGCTTCCTGGTAAGCCCTTGATTGCTTCTGTCTGAACGAATAACAAAACCTTTTAACACAACCTAAGGAGGTTAGTGGCATGCAAATTACTGATCCTATCGCGGACCTGCTGACTCGCATCCGCAACGCTAGCACTGCCAAACACCCTTCCGTGGATATCCCCGCTTCCAACCTGAAGAAGGCCATCTGCCAGATCCTGGTTGACGAGGGTTACGTCAAGGGTATGAAAGTGACCGAGGACAACAAGCAGGGGACCATCACCCTGACCCTGAAGTACATGGAAAACGGTACTCCGGTCATCGCCGGCCTGAAGCGCGTTTCTAAGCCCGGCCTGCGTATTTACACCAACTGCGAAGATATGCCCAAGGTCATGAAGGGCCTGGGCACCGCAATCATCTCCACCTCTAAAGGCGTTATGACCGACAAGGCCGCCCGCGCAGCTCATGTCGGCGGCGAAGTCCTCGCCTTTGTGTGGTAAGAAAGGGGTATAGACAATGTCGAGAATTGGAAGAAAACCCATCGTCATTCCCGCCGGTGTGGAAGTTAAGGTCGATGCGGCCGAGCACGCCATCACCGTCAAGGGCCCCAAGGGTAGCCTGCATTCCAAATATCATCCTTTGATGACTGTTGCTGTCGAAGGCAATGAGATTTTGGTTACCCGCCCCAATGACGAAAAAGAGGCTCGCAGCCTGCACGGCCTGACCCGCACCCTCATCCACAACATGGTTGTCGGTGTTACCGAGGGCTTCCGCAAGGACCTGGAGATCCAGGGCGTTGGCTACCGTGCTGCCAAGCAGGGCAACAAGCTGACCCTGACCCTTGGCTTCTCTCATCCTGTTGAGTTTGAGGACACCGATACCATCAAGATCGAGCTGAAGGATGCTCTGCATTTCAGCATCGTCGGTATCGACAAGCAGGAAGTCGGCCAGTTCGCTGCCGAAGTCCGCGGCGTCCGTCCCCCCGAGCCTTACAAGGGCAAGGGCATCCGCTATGTTGGCGAGTATGTCATCCGCAAGGAAGGCAAAGCCGGCAAGGGTAAATAATAGGAGAGGAGAAACATTATGGTCAATAAGGCTGATAAGAACGTTGCTCGTCTGCGCCGTCACCGCCGTGTTCGCGGCAAGATCAGCGGCACCGCCGAGCGTCCCCGTCTGGATGTTTTCCGCTCTGCCAAGCACATTTACGCTCAGGTCATCGATGATGATAAGGGCGTTACCCTGGCCAGCGCTTCCAGCATGGACAAAGATTTCAACGCTTACGGCGGCAACATCGAGGCCGCTAAGAAAGTCGGCGAGGCAGTCGCTAAGAAGTGCCTCGAAAAGGGCATTACCGAAGTGGTCTACGACCGCGGCGGTTTCGTCTACCAGGGTCGTGTGCAGGCACTCGCTGAGGGTGCCCGTGAAGCCGGCCTGAAGCTGTAAGGAGGGAGAAGATACAATGGCCATGCAGAGAAGAGAACAAGATGACGGCATGATCACCAAGGTCGTCTCCATCAACCGCGTTTCCAAGACCGTTAAGGGCGGCCGCGTTATGAAGTTCGCTGCCCTGATCGTTGTTGGCGACGGCAAGGGCAGCGTCGGCTACGGCGTCGGCAAGTCCGGCGAAGTTCCCGAGGCTATCCGCAAGGGCGAAGAAGCCGCCAAGAAGAACATGCACAAGGTCTGCCTGAAGGGCAGCACCATTCCCCACGAGATCGTGGGCGAGTTCGGCGCCGGCCGCGTTCTGATGCGTCCCGCCGCTGTCGGTACCGGCGTTCTGGCCGGCGGTCCTGTCCGTGCCGTGCTCGAGTGCGCCGGCATCAAGGACATCCGCGCCAAGAGCCTGCGTTCCAGCAACCCCATCAACGTTACTGCTGCCACCTTCACCGGTCTGTGCAACCTGACCGATGCTGAGAGCGTCGCAGCAAAGCGCGGCAAGACTGTTGCCGAGATCTTGGGTTAAGGAGGGTGCCACAATGGAAAAAGTTACCATTCGTCTTGCCAAGAGCCTGATCGGCCGCGGCAAGGAGCAGATCGCTGTTGCACACTCTCTCGGTCTGAACCGTCCCGGTGAGGTTACCGAGCAGCCCGATAACGCAGCCACCCAGGGCAAGATCGCCAAGATCGCCCACCTGGTTGTCGTGACCAAGGCGTAACGCAAGGAGGTGCAAGCAATGAAACTTCATGAACTGAAAGCTTCCGCCGGTGCCCGTAAGGCCGTGACCCGCAAGGGCCGCGGTGCCGGTTCCGGCAACGGCAAGACCGCTGGCTACGGCCACAAGGGTCAGAAAGCTCGTTCCGGCGTCAAGAAGGCCGGCTTCGAAGGCGGTCAGATGCCTTTGCAGCGCCGTCTGCCGAAGCGCGGCTTCAACAACGTTTTCGCAACCAAGTATGTTACCATCAAGGTATCTGACCTCGAGAAGTTCGAGGCCGGTTCCACCGTTGATACTGCCGCCCTGCTGAAGGCCGGCATCATCTCCAAGACGCTGGACGGCGTCAAGGTGCTGGGCAACGGCGAGCTGACCAAGGCTCTCAACGTGCAGGTAGCCGCCTATACGGCCTCCGCCAAGGAAAAAATCGAGAAAGCGGGCGGGAAGGCTGAGGTGATGTAAGGTGTTTGAAACCTTCCGTAATGCATGGAAGATCGAAGATCTTCGCAAACGGCTTCTTTTCACCCTTCTGATCCTCGTTCTGTTCCGTCTGGGCTGTGCGATCCCGGTGCCCTACATCAGCGCCGGCGCACTGACCACGATGTTTGCCGGCGGCACCGGTGATATGCTGGAGTACCTGAATATGATGAGCGGCGGCGCTCTGAGCGAATGCACCATTTTCGCTCTGGGTGTGCAGCCCGCCATCAATGCCTCCATCATCATGCAGCTGCTGGCGGTCGCCATCCCGTACCTGGAGAACCTCTCCAAGGAAGGGGAGGAAGGCCAGCGCAAGATGCGCCGCATCACCAACTATGTTGGCGCGGGCATCGGCCTGATGCTTTCCATCGGCTACTACTTCATCATCCGCAACATGGGCGCCCTCCGCTATACCGAGGGCTTCGCAGGCATCTTCAGTGCCGTCGTCATTATTCTGGCGTTCACCGCAGGCTCTCAGCTCTGCACCTGGCTGGGCAACCAGATCGACGATAAGGGTATCGGCAACGGTATCTCGCTGATGATCTTCGCCGGCATCGTGGCCCGTTGGTCCAGCCTGTCCAGTGCTGTGAACAACATTCTGGCCCGTGCCCAGAACGGCGAACCCATGTTCTACATTCTGCTGCCCCTGCTGGTCGTCCTGGCCGTGGCTGCCGTGATCTTCGTGGTCATCCTGACCAATGCAGAGCGCCGCATCCCCGTGCAGTACGCCAAGCGCGTTATGGGCCGCAAGATGTACGGCGGTCAGGCAAGCTACATCCCCATCAAGGTGAACATGACCGGCGTTATGCCCATCATCTTTGCTTCGACGCTGTGCAGCCTGCCCGGTCTGATCTTCCGCTTCTTCAATGTAAGCGCCGCAGATCACCCCGCCCTGTATGCGTTCTTCCGCGCATTCAACTACAACAGTGTTCTGTACCTTATCGTATATGTATTGCTGATCGTTGCGTTCAACTATTTCTACGTTGCGATCCAGTACAATCCCGTGGATATCGCCAACCAGTTGCGTAAAAACAACGGCACGATCCCCGGTATCCGCCCCGGCAAGCCCACCAGCGACTTTATCACCAAGACCCTGAGCAAGATCACCCTGATCGGCGCCATCTTCCTGGCTATCGTCGCGGGCCTGCCCATCATCCTGGGCAACATCACCGGCACCTCCATCCAGTTGGGTGGTACCAGCCTGCTGATCGTTGTGGGTGTGGCTTTGGAAACCGGTCGTTCTTTGGAAGGCTATATGACCGCCCGTTATCACAAAGGGTTCTTGGAATAAGAAAGGGAATGAGCGATGAAACTGATCCTTTTGGGCGCCCCCGGCGCAGGTAAGGGTACCCAGGCAGAGATCCTCTGCGACAAGCTGGGCATCCCCACCATCTCCACCGGCAATATTCTGCGTGCCGCCGTCAAGGAAGGCACCCCGATGGGCAAAAAGGCTAAGAGCTTTATGGACGCAGGTGCTCTGGTGCCCGACGACGTCATCGTCGGCATCGTCAAAGAGCGCCTGGCCGAACCCGACTGCGCGAACGGCTTCATTCTGGACGGTATGCCGCGCACTATCGCACAGGGCGAGGCCCTGGAGCAGATGGGCGTGGAGATCGACAAGGTCGTCAACTTGATCGTTGCCGACGAGGCCATTACCAAGCGCATGTCCGGCCGCCGCGTCTGCGCCCAGTGCGGTGCAAGCTACCACATCGTCAATAAACCCAGCGCCAAAGAAGGCGTATGCGACCGCTGCGGCGGTGAGCTGGCCATCCGCAAGGATGACGAGCCCGCCACCGTCCTGGACCGCCTGAAAGCCTATCATCAGCAGACCGAGCCGCTGGTAGCGTTCTACCGTGAGCGCGGCAAGCTGGTGGAAGTGCCCGATCAGGGCTCCATCGAAGCGACTACCGCATATCTTCTCAAGCTTTTGGAGGCTTGAAATCCATGATCCAAATTAAAAATGCTGCCGAGCTTGAAAAAATGAGGAAGGCCTGCGCCATCAGCGCGGCGGCCCTCAAGGCAGGCGGCGAAGCGATCGAACCCGGTATCACTACCGCTGAGATCGACAAAATCATCTACGACTTTATCGTGCGCCACGGTGCAAGACCCAACTTCCTGCACCTGTACGGCTTTCCGGCCACGGCGTGCATCAGTGTGAATGACACCGTTATTCACGGTATCCCCAACAGACAGCAGCAGATCCGCCCCGGCGACATCGTTTCGATCGATACCGGCTGCAAGATCGACGGCTTCAACGGCGACAATGCCTGCACCTACGGATGCGGCAAGCTCGACCTGGAAGCCCAGCGGCTGCTGGATGTTACCAAAGAGAGCCTGCACCGCGGCATTGAAATGGCGCGGGGCGGCAACCGGGTGGGGGATATCAGCCATGCGGTCCAGTCCTACGTTGAGGAAAACGGCTTCTCGGTCGTGCGCACCTTTGTCGGCCATGGCGTCGGCAAGGAGCTGCACGAGGACCCGGAAGTTCCGAACTTCGGCAACGCAGGGCGCGGCCCGCGCCTGGTGCCCGGCATGTGCATTGCGGTGGAACCGATGGTCTGCCAGTACAAGTACGCGGTAAAGACGCTGAAGGACGGCTGGACGGTGAAAACGTGTGACGGCGGTTTGGCTGCTCATTTTGAGCATACTATGGCTATCACCACGGCCGGTGCCGAAGTTCTGACGCGCGGCTGGGAGGATCCGGAATGGACTTTGTAAAAGGTCAGCTGGTTCGCTCCAAAGCCGGACGCGACAAAACACGCACCCTTGCTGTTCTGGCGGTGGAAGGGCAGATGCTGCTTCTGGCGGACGGGAATCTGCGCAAAGTGGAAAACCCCAAACGCAAGAAAATGCAGCACGTTGCCCCCACGACCACCGTTCTCGAAAACGAGCTTCTGAAAAGCGATCAACAACTCAGGGATGCGATCTGCGCCTATGACGCAGCGCGGAACTGACGGAACCCTTCAAGGAGGCATTCAGCTTGTCTAAAGAAGATGTCATCGAAGTAGAAGGTATCGTACGCGAGGCTATGCCCAACACCGTGTTCAAGGTCGAGCTTCTCAACAAAGAGGGCAAACCCAACGGACACCTTGTTATGGCCCATATCTCCGGCAAGCTGCGGACGAATTTCATCCGCATCCTGCCCGGCGATAAGGTCACCATGGAAATGAGCCCCTACGACCTGACCAAAGCCCGGATCACCTGGCGTTCCAAGTAAGCGCCTTGTGTTATAAAGGAGGTTAACATCATGAAGGTAAAACCTTCCGTGAAACCCATTTGCGAGAAGTGCAAGGTCATTAAGCGCAAAGGCCGCGTAATGATCATCTGCGCCAATCCGAAGCATAAGCAGCGTCAGGGCTAAAGGTCCGCGGTTTTGACCGCGGAAACCGTACCCAAAACGCTTGGGGGCCAAGTGCGTAGATTCCCGGCGCAGGCCCCGACCAGGACATGGGATGTTATTATGGAGGTGCTTTATGGCACGTATTGCTGGTGTTGATCTGCCTCGCGAGAAGCGGATCCAAGTTGGTCTGACTTATGTTTACGGTATCGGTCAGTCCACTGCCGACGAGATTCTCGCCGGTACCGGAATTAACCCTGATACCCGCGTCAAGGATCTGACTGCTGATGAAGAAGCCAAGATCCGTGACTACATCGACAAAAACAACATCATGGTAGAAGGTGACCTGCGCCGTAACGTTGCGCTGGACATCAAGCGTCTGACTGAGATTCAGTGCTTCCGTGGTGTGCGCCATCGCAAGGGTCTTCCCTGCCGCGGCCAGCGCACTAAGACCAATGCCCGTACCTGCAAAGGTCCCAAGCGCACTGTCGCTAACAAAAAGAAGTAAGGAGGAACTGAGAAATGGCTGCTAACAAAGCTACTGCGGCAAAAACCCGCACTAAGAAAAAAGAGCGCAAGAATATCAGCGCTGGTGCTGCTCACATCCAGAGCACCTTTAACAACACCATCGTGACCATCACCGATACTCAGGGCAACACCGTTTCTTGGTGCAGCACTGGTTCGTTGAACTTCCGTGGTTCCCGCAAGAGCACTCCTTATGCTGCGCAGAGCGCCGCTGAGGTTGCTGCCAAGGCTGCTATCGAGCATGGCATGAAGACCGTTGAGGTCTACGTTAAGGGCCCCGGTTCCGGCCGTGAAAGCGCCATCCGCGCCCTGCAGGCAACCGGTTTGGAAGTCACCATGATCCGTGATGTGACCCCCATTCCTCACAATGGCTGCCGCCCGCCCAAACGCCGCCGCGTTTGATTGAAAGGAGAACATGAGATATGGCTAAGAATACCCAACCTATCGCTAAGCGCTGCCGTGCTCTCGGCATTTCTCCTGCTGTTATGGGTTATGGCAAAAAGACCACCAACCGTAACCCCGGCGGCCAGATGAGAAAGAAGAAGAGCGAGTACGCCACCCAGCTGAACGAAAAGCAGAAGGTCAAGTTCATCTACGGTATCCTGGAGACCCAGTTCCATACCTACTATGAGAAGGCCTCCCGCATGCCCGGCCAGACCGGTGTCAACCTGCTGGTTCTGGTGGAGCGCCGTCTGGACAACGTCGTGTTCCGTCTGGGCTTTGCCAAGACCCGCCGCGACGCTCGTCAGCTGGTTTCCCACAATCACTTTACTGTCAATGGCAAACGCGTCAACATCCCCTCTTACCAGGTTAAGGCGGGCGATGTGATCGAGGTTATCGAGTCCAGCCGTTCCAGCGTTAAGTTCAGCGGTCTGCTGGGCGAGGACGCTCCCGTTGTGCTGCTGCCTTCCTGGCTGGAGCGCGACAAGAACGCTCTGAAGGGCACCGTTACCAAGCTGCCCGCTCGTGAGGACATCGATGTGCCTATCGCTGAGCACCTCATCGTCGAGTTGTACTCCAAGTAATCCTCTGAAGTATTACCGTTTTTTCCAACCGAACCGATGCAATTTTCTTTGCGTCGGCTGAATAAGGAGGGTTTTTATGATGGAGATCGAACGCCCCAAGATCGAAACGGTCAGCCTGTCTCCGGACGGCCGTTACGGTAAGTTCGTCGTCGAGCCGCTGGAGCGCGGCTTCGGCACGACCTTGGGCAACAGCTTGCGTCGCGTGCTTTTGTCCTCTCTGCCCGGTGTGGCCGTGACCAGCGTCAAGATCGACGGCGTGGTTCATGAGTTTTCCACCATCGAGGGCGTCCGTGAGGATGTTACCGAAATCGTCCTGAACCTGAAGGGTATCGCCGCCAAGATCTACGGCGAGGCCCCCAAGACTGTTCGCGTAGAGGCCGTCGGCCCCTGCGAAGTTACCGCCGGCACCATCAAATCCGGTGATGACTTGGAGATCCTGAACCCCGAGTGGCACATTGCCACCCTGGGCGAGGGCGCAAAGCTGGTAATGGAGCTGACCTTTGATAAGGGCCGCGGCTACGTTCCCGCTGAACGCAACAAGCAGGCACTGATCGAGAAAAACGATATCAGCACCCTGCCTGTGGACAGCATCTACACCCCCGTTCTGAAAGCCAACTACATTGTTGACCGTACCCGCGTGGGCCAGATCACCGACTATGACAAGCTCATTATGGAAGTCTGGACCGACGGCACCATCAACTCGCAGGAGGCTCTCAGCCTGGCGGCACGCGTGCTGACCGAGCACCTGAATCTGTTCGTAAATCTCTGCGATGAGACCGGCGAGACCGAGATCATGGTGGATAACGAGGATCAGGGCCGCGAAAAGGCGCTGGAAATGACGATTGAAGAACTGGATCTGAGCGTCCGTTCCTTCAACTGCCTGAAGCGCGCCGGTATCAACACCGTCGGCGACCTCATCAACAAGAGTGAGGACGAGATGATGAAGGTCCGTAACCTCGGCCGCAAGAGCCTGGAAGAGGTTATGGCCAAGCTCGACAGCCTTGGTTTCTCTTTGACCAAGGACGACGAAAACTAACCCCCCGCTATACGCGGATTCTATTGATAAGGAGTGAATCGAAATGCCCGGTACCCGTAAACTCGGTCGCACCACCGACAGCCGCAACGCTATGCTGCGCGCTATGGTGACCTACCTGTTCGAGAACGGCAAAATCGAGACCACCGTTACCCGCGCCAAGGAAGTTCGTTCCATGGCTGAGAAGATGGTCACCCTGGGTAAGCAGGACGATCTGCACGCAAAGCGTCAGGTCTTCTCCTACATCACCAAGGAAGATGTTGCCAAGAAGGTTATTGATGAGATCGGTCCCAAGTATGCCGACCGCACCGGTGGCTACACCCGCATCTACAAGACCGGCCCTCGCCGCGGTGACGCTGCCGAGATGGCCATTATCGAGTTGGTCTGATTAACAGATTGAATAGATAAAAGAACTCCGTCTGCTGTATAGCGGGCGGAGTTTTTTGTTGTGCGCGAATCGCTGCGCAGCCGCGTTGCAGGGGCGGGGCAAGCCCCGCCCGCGGCTTTGCGGTAAAGGCATTATCACGGGTCAGTCCGTAGGGGCGGTCATGGACCGCCCGCCGCCATCCCGGCAATGCAACCTAACGGGGAAATTGCAAAATAGCGCAAATGCACAAAATATATTGACAAACGTTGAAAAATGTGTCTATACTTTATATAAGAGGGGAGGGGAGCCGCCCATGCGGGACTACGAATTTTCGACCGACACACTGCAGGAATACGCCGATCCCGGGTGCGAATACGCCGACCCGGGGTGTGAAATGCAGCCTGCACAGCCGCTGTACCGCCCTGCCGCGCCGGAGAAAACGCGCAAGCGCAGGCTGTACCTAAAAAAGCTGCGTCTGCTGCGCAGCAGCCTGCTGAGTCTGGCGGTGCTGATGCTGCTGTCTGCGGCGGCGATCCCGCAGATAGAACTGACACTGCCCCGGCTGCCCATCGGCACCGACCTTGTGCAGCCGACCCCAGCCCCCACCCAGGCGCCAACCCCCACCGCTGCGCCCGCCCAGCAGCCGACGGCAGCACCTACACAGCAGCCAACGGCAGCGCCTACACAGCAGCCGACCCCGGTGCCGACCCCGGCAGAGCCGATGCCGCCGCCCGAGGATGCCGATCTATACATCGAGCCGCCGCAGGTGCAGGGCGCATTTGTGGTGACGGGGCAGTCGGAGTACGGCTACGCCAACCAACTGTGCGTGCTTTTCCCCGTGGAGATTTGCCAGCAGCAGGACGGCACCACCGAAAATCCGTGGCGCAGCGGCGGCTATGTCTACACGGCGGACTTGGGCGCAGCCGAGCTTCTGCGCGCACCCATTGCTTCCTGGAGCGAGTACACCCAGCGCGAAACCCGCCGGGCTGCCGCCGCCGAGCCGGACAACCCCGCCTATGACGAGTGCCGTTTCCTCTACAACCATATGGCGCTGGCGTACCTCTACCCAACCGCTGAGGGCGCGGGCAGCGACATCCCCTCCATCTGCTGCGCGGACATCGGCGCCGTAAAGAGCACGGCGGACGGTCAGCCGCCTATGTCGGAGGACGTCATTCGCCACGCCTACTATGCGGTCTGCTTCAACCTCAGCGACAAAAAGCTGCAGGAGCTGAAGGACGAGGAGCTGACCCTCGCCATTGAGTACCCCGACTATGGCAAATACAGCACCGTGACCTATACCTATGTCCTGTCCGAGCTGCCGCAGACCGACTGGCAGACGATGAATCTTTTGATGACGGGCAATGCACCGGACGCAGACCGCGCCGCCTATGAGCAGGCCATTGCCGAATACCTACCCTGACAAACAGAAAAGAGGTCGTACTTATGAGCAAGGAAATGCAAAGCCCCGCTGCCCCCGAACGGCAGCCGAAAAAATCCGGCAGCGCCGGGTATATGGTCATTTTGGCGGCGTGCGTTGTGCTGTTTGCCGTGTTTGGGTATTTTCTGCGCGGCAACAAGCTGTCGCCGCTGGTAACCGGGCTGGCGGCGGTCTGGTTTTTGTACGCCGCCGTGCAGCTGCTGCTGGAAAAACTGCACAGCCACGCCAGAACCGCGTCGGCGATGCTGTCCAGCGTGGTCAAGTACGGTGCGGTGATCGCCAGCATTTTGTTTTTGCTGAACGCCGCCGGGGTGGACACCTCGACGCTGCTGGCAGCTGCCGGCATTGCCTCGCTGATCATCGGCTTTGCCGCGCAAAGTCTGATCGAGGATGTCATCACCGGCATCTTTATCCTGTTTGAGGGGCAGTACAAGATCGGTGATTTCCTTGTGCTGGGGGATTTCCGCGGGCAGGTCATTGACATCGGCGTGCGCACCACGACCATCGAGGATGCGGGCGGCAACCGCAAGATCGTCAATAACTCCGACATCCGCAACGTGCAGAACCGTTCCCGCAAGGACAGCTACGCCGTCAGCAAGGTGTCGGTAAGCTATGACACCAAGATGTCCCGTCTGCGCGAGGTGTTCGACGCCCACCGGCAGGAAATTTTTGAGCGCAACAGCGAGGTCTTTGAGGACTTGCCCAACTTTAACGGCATACAGGAATTTCAGGACAGCGGCATTTTGCTGCACTTCTCGGTCAAGGTGGCGGAGAAGGACATTTTCCGTGCCCAGCGTGTGCTGAACGGCGAGCTGAAGGAGCTGTTCGACGCCAACGGCATTGAAATTCCCTTCCCGCAGGTCGTGGTCCACAAGCAGCAGGCGTAAGCGCGGCGGGCAGAGCGGCGCACCCTTTGTAGGAAGTTACAGTTATTTTCGGCTTACCGCCGCCATAGAATGTGAAAATTGCAGAATCTGCAAAATGCGACAAAAAATATACGATTTTGGGCTGATTTTGCGGCGCTGCTGTGTTACAATAGGGATAATAGCGGCGATATGCGCGCCGCCCGAAAATTGTAACAGATGCAAGTAAGGAGTAACTTCGTATGGCTGAACAGAATCTTGGCCCGCGCGATTTCTTTGCCAAAGAAAACGCAATTGCAGACCTTGGCTTGATTGCTTGCCCCGGCGCAGAGGAACTGTGCAAGATGGTTGACGGACATCTGGTCCGCTGGGCACGCGAAATCGGCATGGACGTGGATACTTTTATCATCCCCTCGGACTGCCCGCGTTTCCAATCCGGCGATGCAAAGGGCTTGGTCAAAGCCTCTACCCGCGGCGATGATATCTACATCTTTGTCGATCCGGGCAATTACAGCGTTACCTACCAGCTGTTCGGCTATGAGAACCACCTCTCCCCGGACGACCACTTCCAGAACCTGATGCGCCTGATCCAGGCCGTTTCCGGCCGCGCCCACCGCATCAGCGTCATTATGCCCAGCCTGTATGGCGGCCGCCAGCATCGCCGCGTCAGCCGCGAAAGTCTGGACTGCGCCTTCTCCCTGCAGCAGCTCAAGGCCGTCGGCGTCAAGAACATCATCACCTTCGATGCCCATGACCCCCGCGTCATGAACGCCGTGCCCACCATGAGTTTCGACAACGTTATGCCCACCTATCAGGTGCTGAAATGCCTGCTGCACCATGTGCCCAACGTCAACTTCGATAAGGATCATTTCATGATCGTTTCCCCCGATGAGGGCGCCATGAACCGCAATATGTATTATTCCAGCGTGCTGGGCTGCAACCTGGGCATGTTCTACAAGCGCCGCGATTACAGCCGCGTTGTCAACGGCCGCAACCCCATTGTCGCGCACGAGTATCTGGGCGAGAGCGTCAAGGACAAGGACGTCTTTATCGCGGATGACATCATCGCCTCCGGCGAGTCCATGCTGGACATCGGCTACGAGCTGAAGATGCGCGGCGCCCGCAACATCTTTACCTGCTGCACCTTCCCGCTGTTCACCGCCGGTCTGGAGAAGTTCGACAAGGCGTACAACGACGGCATCATCAAGGCAGTTCTGGGCACCAACCTGACCTACCGCAAGCCCGAACTGCTGCAGCGCGAGTGGTACTACGATGTTGACGTGTCCAAGTACACCGCCTACTTCATCGCTGCCATCAACCACGACAAGAGCGTTTCCAGCATCATCGACCCCATGACCAAGATCCGCACCCTGCTGGATTCCCACGGCATCCCCATGGGCGGCGAGCAGTAATTTCCCTGCGCAGAAACTTTCCTCGGCTCGCTTCGGCGGGCCGATTTTTGTTGCAGAATCCGCACAGGGCGAGTATAATGGGATTAGCTATATAGAAGGGGGTATTTGTCATGCTGCCTATTGAAAAGTTACAGCAGAAAATTCAGGGTAAAAAGGTTGCCTTTATCGGCGCGGGCGTCAGTCACAAGCGCTGCCTGGAACAGTTTGTCGAGATGGGCGCGCAGGTCACGCTGTGCGACCAGAAAAAATCCATAGAGGAATTCGGAGACTACGCCGAGACACTGCGCCGCCTGAACGTCAACCTGAGCCTGGGCGAGCACTATACCGACGGCTTTGCCGGGCAGGATATCATCATGCGCACGCCGGGCTACGAGTATTTTAAGCCCGAACTGCAGGCGGCGCTGCAGGCAGGCACCACCGTGACCAGCGAGGTAGAGCTGTTTTTTGAGCTTTGCCCCTGCGAGATCGTCGCGGTGACCGGCTCTGACGGCAAGACCACCACGACCACGCTGATCTCCAAAATGTTTGAGGCTGCCGGGCGCAGGGTGTTCTTGGGCGGCAACATCGGTGCGGCGCTGCTGCCCCAGCTGGCGGACGTTACGCCGGACGCTGTGGCGGTGGTCGAATTGTCCAGCTTCCAGCTGATCAGTATGCGCACCAGCCCCAAGGTGGCGGTGGTGACCAACGTCACGCCCAACCACCTGGATCATCACAAGGATATGCAGGAATATGTCGATGCCAAGCGCAATATTTTGCTGTGGCAGGTGCCGCCCTGCCGCGCCGTGCTGGGCTTTGAGAACGACATCACCCGCGCAATGCAGAGCGACTGCAAGGGCGAGCAGGTTTGGTTCACCCGCCTGCACGAAACCGACAACGGCGCGTTTCTGCGCGTGGAGGACGACACCCTTTGCTATGCCGAAAACGGCGTCGTAACGCCCGTTATGCCCCGTGCCGACATCAAGCTGCGCGGGCTGCACAACGTCGAAAACCTGCTGGCAGCCATCGCCGCTGTCTGGGGGCGCGTGCCGGTGGAGGCTATGCGTCAGGTCGGCTCGACCTTTACGGGCGTGGAGCATCGCATCGAGCCGGTGCGCGTGCTGGACGGCGTGACCTACTACAACGACTCCATTGCGTCCAGCCCCACCCGCACCATCGCGGGGCTGCGCAGCTTTGACCGCAAGATCATTCTGATTGCGGGCGGCTACGACAAAAAAATCCCCTACGAGCCGCTGGCCCCTGAGATCATCGCCCACGTCAAGGTGCTGGTGCTGATGGGCGCGACCGGCCCCCGCATCGAGAAGGCTGTGCGCGAGCATCCCGATTTTGACGCGGCATCGCTGGAAATTCTGCATGCCGACAATATGCGCCACGCCGTAGAGCTGGCCCGCGCTGCCGCCAAGCCGGGGGATATCGTCAGCCTGTCCCCGGCGTCGGCCTCCTTTGACCTGTACCCCAACTTTGAGGTGCGCGGCCGTGACTACAAGGCCATCGTCAACAGCCTGACCTGAAACCGCGCGGCGAGAAAGCTATGATAACATCTGCCACCACCCCCGCGCAGCAGGCGGAGTTTGCCCGCCGCATTGCCGGCAAGCCCTATTTTGCCGCCGTTATGGGTACGGCGCTGACGCTGTTCGGGCAAAAACCCGGCAGCGGCTGGTCGTTTTATCTGCTGCCCGGCGGGGCGCTGGCGCTGCGCGGCGGCACGGCCACGCTGTGCGGGGCACAGCCTGACGCCGACACCGCCGAGGAATTGCAGAGCTTTCTGCAATTTGTGCGGGCAGACCGCATTGTGTCGGAAACGGTGCTGCCCTTCGGCACCGAAGCCCCGCCGCTGACGCTGTGGAAGCTGCCCAGGGGCTGTACACTGCCCTTGCCGCCGAACCCGCCCGCTGCACTGACGCTGACCGAACAGCCCGCCATGCTGCCGGTCAGCCGATTGTCCTTTGCGGACGAAGCAGAGGCCGACGCTTTTTACTCGGCCGCCTGCACGGCCATGGCCCACGGCATCGGCTGCTGCCACGCGCTGCTGCAGGACGGCGCGCCCGTCTGCACGGTGGGCTGCTTCAGCCAAAGCGAGACCGAAAGCTACATGTCGGCGGGCATCACGGCGCCCGCCTGGCGGGGTAGGGGACTGGCCGGCTGGCTGATCGTGCGCATGGCCAACGGGCTGGCACAGCAGCGCGACGCGGCGTTTGCCTGTGAGGAAACGCTGAACGGCTTTTACCGTCGGCTTAGTTTTACACAAAACGGCATAATTCAACAATATATTACAGATTGGAATACCTTATGATCGAACAATTCTACGACCTGAAACCCGAAGTTCTGGCGCTGGACAAGCAGGCGCTGACCCTTTGCCGCGAGCAGTTTGCCCATATCGAGGAGATCCGGGATTTCAACCAGCTTAAAATGCTGCGCGCCTTCACCGATTGCGGCGTCGAGGCCCGCCATTTCTGGGGCAGCAGCGGCTACGGCGTCTGGGACGACAGCCGCAATAAGCTGGAGGAGGTCTTTGCCCGCTGCATGGGAGCCGAGGCGGCGCTGGTGCGCCCGCAGTTTATGAGCGGCACCCACACGCTGACGGTGGCACTGTTCGGCCTGCTGCGCACGGGCGACACCCTGCTGGCCGCCACAGGCCGCCCCTACGACACGCTGGAGGGCGTGATCGGCATCGGCGAGGCGGGCAAGGGCTGCGGCACCCTGCGGGAGTATGGTGTACACTACGACGAGTGCCCGCTGCTGCCGGACTTTACCCCCGACTACGCCGACATTGCCGAAAAGGCAAAAACCGCCACGGTGGTGCATATCCAGCGCAGCCGCGGCTACACCCAGCGCAATGCGTTTGATTTGGCTACGATTGAAAAAATTGTGCAGACGGTGCGCGGCGTCAACGACAAGGCGGTCATCTTCGTGGACAACTGCTACGGCGAATTCACCCAGATCCGCGAGCCGTTGGCTGTGGGCGCTGACCTGATGGCCGGCAGCTTTATCAAGAACCCCGGCGGCGGCATCACCCCCACGGGCGGCTACATTGCGGGCCGCCGTGACCTGGTGGAAAAATGCAGCCACCGCTTTACCGCACCCGGTATCGGCGGCGATTTGGGCTGCACACAGGACAGCCTGCGCGACACCTTCCTGGGGTTCTACTACGCCCCCGGCGTGGTGTGCGAGGCCCTGAAAACCGCTGTCTACGCCCAGTGCCTGTTGGAGCTGGTGGGCGTACACCCCGTGCCGCGCTACACGGCCGACCACAACGACATTGTGACCTGCTTTGATTCGGGCAGTGCCGAGGCGCTGACGGGCTTCTGTGCGGGCATCCAGCACAACAGCCCGGTTGACAGCTTTGCCAGCCCCGAACCTGCCGTGGAGCCGGGCTACACCGATCAGGTGGTCATGGCGTCCGGCAGCTTTACCGAGGGCAGCACCATTGAGATCAGCTGCGACGGCCCGCTGCGCGCGCCCTACACCTGCTACCTGCAGGGCGGCGTCAACTTTACCGCCGGACGCGCTGCCGTGCTGAACGCGGTGCAAAACGCTTTCTTTAAGTAAACCAAAAGCCGAAACGTCCCACGCGGGCGTTTCGGCTTTTTTGGTATAAGCTGCTGTCCCGCCGCGTATACTGCGGCAGGGGGTGGGGCCGATGTTGGTTGCGCAGAAGTTTCTCTGCTTTACAACGGACATTTCTCTGCCGTTTTTTAGTATCAGAGAGGAAAAATGTCCCTGCTTTCGAAAAAGTGGGGACATTGCGATTTGCGAATATTGAGATTTGGAGGATTAGCAAGCACAGCCGCTGTCCGTACACGTTGCGATTTTGGGATAATCCCAAGCCCTTATGATGTTGATTTTGAGAGGAAATTGAGAAGCAAAAGTGCTGCCAAAGCGTACAAACGATTTGAGCGTGAGAGTCTTGTACGTAAACTGTTTTTGGAATTAGAGAGCTTCGCAACACGATGCGAAGCTCTCTTGCCTTATGATCGAGAAAGATGTATAATAAGAACAATATTTGTAGACGGATATCGAACAGAAATGGCTATTTCGTATAATAAGCTCTGGAAACTGCTCGTTGATAAAAAGATGAGCAAGGCCGATCTGCGCAAAGCGGCAGGCATCGCGCCAAACACCATGACCCGGCTGCGGCGGGATGAGGAAGTTACACTGGCGGTACTACATAAGATTTGTAAAACCCTCGAAGTAGATATCGGGGACATTATGGAGTTTGTGAGTGGAGATTGAGCAATATCCATAACTGCAAGTAAATCTTATTCGTGAAACCAAGAGGTGGGAGAAATGGCAATTCGCTTGTGGCCGCAGGATTATGAACGAAAGGATCATATTACAAAAGCGGAAAAAGGGATCCTTAGATATGCTGCGCGCAATTTTCAAAATGGCCATATGGTGGTTGGTATAGACCCTGTAGGCTTAAGCGGCGAAAAAGTGAAGCTGGGAATGTATATTTCTCCCAATGAAGGACTTGTCACGTTCTCGATTTACTCCGGAATGATTAATGCAATGCCGGTGTTTTCGTATATCGCTTATGTCCAAATGGTTGAAAGTAAAATCTATGAACGACTTTTGGATTCCAAGCTTTTGATTGTTCGTAACGGAGAAAAGAAAGCACTTAAATTCCCATACAAACATATTGTTATGTTTCCGGATGAGGTGGTAGGAAAGACTACCGTGTCGAAGGATGACCTTCAGCAACTACGAAATTATGCAACATTTGATTCGTTTAGACCAATCACATCTGACGGCAAAGAAAAAAGAATTGAAGATTTGAAAATATTTGCGGGTATTCGCAAGGCATACGATAAGACGTTTAAGTCTCTGTCAGAACTAGAATGTCGAGCGATCTTCGAACGTTTGGCTCCCGAATACACTGTCGTGATGAATGAGACCATAAATGTTTGCGTTGCCGAAAAGAAAACATTGGTAACCGAAGCTGATCTGCGCATTACCGGAAAGGAACTGGAATATAAAACATTCTTCCTCGATGAGTACCAGGTAGGCGTTGTTAACGACATGGGTAAAGGCCATCGAGTCATTCTGGCAAACCCCGGCGCGGGAAAAAGCGTTCTGCTTCTTTCTAAAGCGTTTAAGTATGCAAGTCTGTACAAAGGATCCAACGTACTCCTCACATGCTATAACAGCAACTTAGCCGATTCTTATAATTTCAAGCGCAGTTGTGCTAATTTTGGCAAAGATAGCAAACTGTTTATCATGACATTCCATAAGTTGGTAAAAAAGATTTATGAGGAATGCTTGCACTCTCATTGCGCATCAAACATTGCAACAGAAGAAGAAATTCAAAAATGCATAGACATGGTGAAACAAGGAAAGGTGAAGTTTCGATTTAAGGCGATTTTTATTGACGAGGTGCAGATTTTTGATCCTCTTTATCTCGAGCTGTGTTATCACCTTTTGGAAGATGACGATGATCGTGTGTTTTTAATGGCAGGCGATTTGAATCAAGCAGTTCGTGCGCTGAGCCGAAAAGGTGATGCCCCGTGGAAACGGATGAATGGAATCCAGCTTGACTTCACGGGACGTGTTCGCTACATCGAAAAAAATTACCGCAATAGTCAAGAGATAGGCGAGTATATTTCGCATATGTTGCAGCACATGAATACGCGCTTGTCAATGCTGGATCTAATTAACTCTTTGGAGTATGAATATAACTCGTTCAAAGTCGGCACAAATCCAACAATTGCGCTTAAAGTTAGGACCGGGGTTCAACGGACAAGTATCAAAACGAGTGTGATTGCAGCAATTAAAGAAATTGCAACAACGTATAGGATTAGTTACTCAGACATAGCTGTGTTATTCCCGTTTAGAAAAGTACCCTATTTGAACTACCATTTCCTCTATTGGCTTCAGCAAGGGCTTGACGAGGAAGGCATTTCTTATTCGATGATCATTAACGAGAAAGATGGTTTCTTTGTGAAGAAAAAACCCGGAGACATTACGGGTGTAGTTATCTCTACGATTGAGTCCTCGTTGGGATTGGATTTTAAGGCTGTTATTTTGGCTGGTTTGTTCCCGTATAACTATGTCAATCACAACGGACGAGTGGGTAGTGAAATAAAGACATGGAGCGCTATCAAAAATATGCCGGAAGAGCAGCAAACTGCGGTACAGAGCCAGATGCGAGCAGTATATACCGCCTGTTCAAGAGCCCGAGATGTTTTGTATGTAATTAGCGATCTGAAGCCTGGTACACCAATGGAAGAAATTATTAAGCAAGTGCCAGATAGAACACCTTTACCGCAGTCTTCCACGCAGAGCGGTACACCATCAACTGGTGTTCGTACGGGAAACTAACGGAATACTGTAACCAAACGTACAGCTTCAGCCACCATCAAAGAAAGATTGCTTAATGAAGTAGTCGATCATGTAACCATTAAGGCAGTAATTCAGGAAACAAAAAAGGACACAACCGTGATGGTTGATCTTGCAAAGTACCCTAAGCAAAAAGGAATTATAGGGAAAACGGTCGGTGAAACCTTTAAACTTGCAGGAGTTTCTTTGACATATAAGATTACGAAAATTATTGCCAATGATACGCTTATCCCCAAAGATGTGGCAAGCTCTCCTGCAAAACAAGGATCTGCTGTACAAGCAGGTAAAACTCAGCCCAAAGGCTTGAAGGATTTCTTCGTGAGCAAGGGATTCAAAGCTGTAGATTGCAGGTCAAATAATGGTTGTTTGTGGATCTTGGGAGAGCGAAAAGAATTAGCACCGTACGTGACGGAAGCAGAGCGACTGTTTGGAGTGGCTGGCGGATATGGCGCGGGAAAAGCGTCGTCTTACAAGCCTGCGTGGTGGACAAAGTCAAACAAGTAATTACCCTATATGGCATTTGCATGTGCCGGGAGGAGAAATAGTATGGCAAACGATTACAACATACTTGCTGATTACATAGTCTCTAGATATATCGAAAGGATCGCTGGTGATGATATTGAAGAGACCTTTGTGGATGAATCTCCGGCAGATCGCGTTATGGTAGGCATGCTTGCTGAGAACCGCATGGAAGAGAAGTTTGATGGTGGGTATATCGAGAATAATAGTACCCGCTTTGAAAGTGTACCGTCCATAAGTATTTCGTTTATCGTCAAGAAGAATCCTTCAGGTGTTATTCGTGTGATTCCCAAGGGACTGTTGTTTTATACGGTCGAGCCAGATTATGACAAGACGATTGATTACTTGCTTCAGAAATACTCTGAAAAGGATAACGTTCAATATACCGAAATCCAGCAGCTCTGTGAATGCTATCCTGACCTGCGGTTTAGTCTTCCGTTGACCTACAAAAAGGTGCGGGTTGAAGATGAGATGGGTGATGGTATATCAATTCGGCTTGACTCTATTAGTGATAAAAAGTTTCATTTGGAGCAGAAAATCAACGAACGCTTAAGGGCTTTGTCGGATAGTATCATCAGCGAAATAAAAGTTATTAAGAGTGACCGTGTTACATTTTTTGATCTGGTCGATAAGGAACGTTTCTACCTTGTGACAGGTGGAAGCGAAGAACGTGTAAACCCTCGATGGGATATTGACATTTATTGCACCGTTACCGATGAAGGGGAATCCTATCGATTCTTGATGCAAATGGTTAATAAGACTCCCGTGAATGGCAAGAGCAACATCGGATATTTGCCTAAAGTTTTCAATGCTGGTATTGATGTGGTTGGAGATGATAGTGTCGAGTTTCAGAATATCAAACTGGATTATTTTAAAAACAGCTACAGAAAGCGTCCCATGGTGCATGTCGTTGCAGAAAACACTTCTGCAGCCTATCATGAAGAGGACAACTCCATTCGGACCGGTAATATTCCGAGATATTATCAAATGCGCCTGAAGACCAAAGATGCGTTAACACAGTATATTACATTTGAAAAACTTATTCAGGATCCGGTTGGCAATCTGACTGTTATTTACGAAGAAATGAAATCGGATTATGAGAAGTGTGTCTACGAGTTCAATCATACAAGGTTCCAAACGGTCAATGCAAAAGAACGGTTTAGAGATGCATTAGAGAACTATCAGCATGAAATTGGCCGTTTTAGGAAGGGCATTGATCAGATTGAGTACAGGGATTTTGTTAAAAAGGCGTTTGTTTATATGAACAAAACCTTTATGACGAAACTCGCTGGTGAACACAGACAGATTAGCGGTTGGCGTTTGTTCCAGATCGTTTTTATCGTTTCGCTTATCTGCGAGATGATTCGCAGCGAGTATAAAAATGATCCCAATATTGCGGAAGCGGACATTGAAACCGCGAACTTGCTTTACTTCCCGACAGGCGGTGGTAAAACAGAAGCGTTTCTTGGCGCATGCGTGTTCAACATGTTCTTTGACCGCCTGCGCGGAAAAAACGACGGCATTACTGCATTTCTTAAGTATCCGCTGAGACTGCTTGCAGTGCAACAGCTTGATCGTGTGCTTATGATCGTCATGAAAGCGAATGTTGTAAGAGAGTCCAGCGGGGAGTTGGCTCACAAAACACCGTTCCAAGTCGGTTTCTTTGTGGGCAAAGGAAATACACCGAATAAGATAGACTCCTTTGAACGTTTAAGTGAGCGCGGAGATAAGAATAAGGCAAAAGACCTTATTCTTGAAAGTGATCCTGAAACGCTAAATGAGTATTATCGTTTCATTGATACGTGCCCCTATTGTGGTAAAAAACACGTAAATCTAAGATTTAATCGTGACACTTGGAGATTGGAGCATGTTTGTGATAATCCGGAGTGCCCCATCATGGTTTTGCCACTCATGATTGTAGATAACGAAATTTATCGCTATCTGCCTTCCGTTGTGGTCAGCACGATTGATAAGATGGCTATGCTTGGCACAAGCAATGACTTTAAGATGCTGTTTGGTCAAGTGAAGAAAAAATGCCCGGTACATGGATTTACGGGAAATACAAAATGCTCTTGCGCATCATGCGGCGGACATGAGCTTCAAAACGTAGGATTGCTAAAAGATCCCATTCCGACTCTTTTTGTTCAAGATGAGATGCATCTTGTAAAGGAAAGTTTGGGTACATTTGATGCGCACTACGAGTCGTTCTTGAGCTATTATGCAAAGGAACTGGTTCCAGAGGCGCAGCGCAAGCTAATCCGATTTGTTGGTGCAACAGCAACTATCTCCATGTATGAGAGCAATATTTGGCATTTGTATCACATGGATGGACGGAGATTTCCGTGTGAGTATCCTTCAGCAGAAGTAGGTGAAGATTTCTATTCCTACACCGATAATAATGACATTACACGCATTTTGATCGGATATGCCCCCTATGGACGGTCGATTACTGACGGCATGTGGGAATCGGTTTATATCATGCGCCTTGTCGTGTATAGAATGATTCAATTCTTGGAAGAAAGCTACGAAAAACTCTGCGCTGTCGGTTTTTCTGGGAGCATTGATGAGTATCGGGATATGCTGTACGACTATTGGATTGAATTGGTCTACAATAATCGCAAGCAAGACGCAATGGAACTTGAGAACGCATTCCAGAACCAGGCTAACAACTATTTGGAGGCAAAGGGTGTTCCTAAGTATGTTATTGAACAGATGACCAGTGATGTGGACTTCCAAACCGTAAGAAAAACGTTATTTGATATTCAGGCGAACAGAAAGAACTTCGAGAGTACCAACCTCCTGCTCGCAACAAGTACCATTTCTCATGGTGTGGATGAGGATTCCTTTAACGTGATGTACTTCTTTGGAATGCCAAACAACAATGCCGAATACATCCAAGCATATTCGCGTACTGGTCGTAAGTTTACGGGCATTGTCGTGGATATCATTCGACTAATGAGGGTGCGCGATAGATCCTACCTGAAAAATTTTGTTATTTTCCATCAGAACAGGGACGATCTTGTTGAGTCTGTCCCAATCAACAGATGGGCAAAAAATGCGATCTATAGCACCTTGCCCGGATTGCTTGCAGGCTTGATTAGGCAGTATTACACAATTAAAACCAATTCGGATAGTCTGCATAATGCAATTAAAGTACAGAAGTTGCTTCGTTCCGGAGAAATCGACGTTGATGATGCAGTTTCTAAACTTATTGCAGCTTACGGATGCAATGAACAGGAAAAAATGTCTCTGGCATATAAGGAAATCATCACCGAAGAAGCGGTCAACATTCTTTCTGGAATTAAAAATGGAAATTTCACAAAGGAACTTTCCCTTTCGGACGCAATAGGAAAGTTCTCGCACGGCAAGAAAACGCCAATGACGAGCTTACGTGATACAGAAGAGCAGATCGAGATTAAGATTTGAGGTAAGAGATTATGAAGAGAAGCAAAACTCAAGCTGTATATAGGTTCTTGCCGGAAATGTGGATATCCGAAAAAGGTGATTCTGAGAGAGCTGTTTCGGCTAAGATAAAAAATTGGAATTATATCAAGATGTCCGATATATATGAGGATTTTATCGAAGGTGAAATTAAGCGCCAAATAAAACTGTTTGGTGATCGAGGTGGTGACATCAGCGCGTTTGATCTTTCACCAGATACGCATTCGTTTGCAATTGTTGAAACCGCGTGCAACGAAGGAATCCCTGATATCATCGGTGAAATATCCCCGTTGGTGTTTTACTGTAGTTCCTGTGGTACAGTGAGCGACCTTCGTAATCCTGATGCGGTTGATAAGTATACTTGGAAATGCAAAAATCCTGATTGTGGAAAGTGGGCAGTCAAGCAACTCCAAATGATCTATACCTGCGAATGCGGATATGCTCAGCCCATAAAGATTCCGTATGTGCAGGGGGTAAAAAATTTCAAGTTCCGCCCCAATGAAACGCAATATAAAATGTTTTATAGGAGCGGCAACTCGGAAAAACCTGCAGAGTTTGTTCAGATTTGTCCGAACTGCAATTCGAGATTGGTGCCTGACAACGCAAATTCTGGCCGAAATTATAAGCCTTTCACGCTGAAGGTAATTAATCTGGTTGATCAGCGGAATGGTCAATTCTATAAGAAGGGCATAGATGCGCAAAAGACGATCGTTTGTAGATGGTTTGACAAATTGTCTACCGCTGACTACGAGGAGATCCTGAATAACATTGAATTAGCATTTAGTGACGCATTTAAAAGCGATGCGCAGAGACGAAATGTAAAACAGCAGGTTCGTGCCCTAATTGATGCGGGCATGCTTCCTCCTGAGATGTTTGAAAGCGCTGTAAATAACATGCTTCAGAATGCGCCGAACACAAAAAGTGTTGAGCGGTATGTAGCAATGTGTGATGATCTGTTTTCAAGAAAGAAAACGGAAAATCCGGTGGGCTACGCAGAATGGCTGAGCCATTTCTCGTTCAAGCTGATGCAGTATGATACGCTGAAATATGCCAAACGAATCATTACACTCGAAGAAGCAATTCGGCGTCAACTCAATATGGAGTTCATTGATTCTCCGGAGGAAGTTACAGCATTGAACAAAAAGA
Organism: uncultured Gemmiger sp.; assembly: GCF_934561205.1. Lineage (GTDB taxonomy): Bacteria > Bacillota > Clostridia > Oscillospirales > Ruminococcaceae > Gemmiger. Next base: position 62,667 of record NZ_CAKTFU010000016.1, read on the forward strand.
TGGGTATCGCCAATATGCAGGTTTCTTGCGATATTCAGATTATCAACTGTACATATGGATATTCCAGAAGAGTTGCTGATCCGAAGAACTCTACAAATAAGAATTGCCGCTTGAAGCTCAATGCCTACGATAGAACTAGAGACGGAACGGCAAATCTTGTTTATGGAGCCAAACTGGATACGGAAGGCATCCTGTTTGAGATTAGCCAGCAAAAAATCGCTGAGTGGTTGTATGAGAACAACATCATCAGTGAGGAACAGTTGCCGGATCTTGACGACGACATTTCTGTGAAAAAGTGGTTTGCACAATATGTTCATAGCGATGTGATTTCGATGTTCGGTGAAATCGATGACAGTGAAAAAATCACTAAGAATGTTTTTGCGCTGCTCCACTCTATGTCCCATGCCTTTATGAATTCGGCAGGAGAACTAAGTGGCCTGTCCGGTAATTCTTTGACAGAGATTATCCTTGTAGAGACTGCGAGCATCTTTATCTATGCGCAAACTAGTCAGGGAATCCCCCTCGGCGCTCTGTCTGGAATGGCTGAATCTAACTATGCGTATTTCTTGAAGAAGGCTTTTGACGAGACGAAAAATTGCGTGTTTGATCCAATCTGCACGGAGCGAGATGATACGGCTTGCAGTGCATGTCTCATAATTCCGGAGATTTCTTGTAATCACTTCAACGCCGAGCTTGGCAGAAAGTATTTGTATTCGATTGACGGAGTGGATAACCCGACTGTTGGTTTTTGGGAGATGTAATTATGGCTAATATGCATCCGAAAAACATATCAGAGTATTTGCCAACGGATTCTGAAAGAATTGTTTATCAGGAATTAAAAAACCAGCTTCCTGATACGTTCGATGTCTTTTATTCTGTTAGTTGGACAAGTTATTATGCGGGGCGTCTCGTGAAATCTGAAGCAGATTTTATTGTTGCCAGTCCTGACTATGGTTTTTTATGTCTGGAAGTAAAAGGCGGGAACGGAATCCGTATTGAAGATAATAACTGGTATCTTTCGGATGTGGTACATGGTGAGCGTAAACTGAACTCTTCTCCGTATGATCAAGCGGAAAAGAATATGTACTACTTCTCCAAAGTTTTTTCTTCGAAATACAACACCAAGTATTCGGGAATATATGGTGCCGGTGTGATTTTTCCCTTCTATCCCATAGGAGAAGAACTTGAGTTAAGTAATCGTCATAGAACGTGTACTATTGACAGCAATGACCTGAACAATATCTATGATCGCATTAAAAAGATGTTCCGCCTATGGGCAGGTAGTTCTTACGGTCGGCGCTATTATCCGGCAAGCCAACATCGCGCTTTCCTTGAACTCATAAGAGATAGAATTGCGATTTCTGCAGCAGCTGGCGCGCTGATTCGGTTCAAAGATCAGCAGCTGAGTGTGATCAACCGTGTGCAAGACAATTACATATATCTACTGAAAAATGTAAAACAGTTCTACATGCGCGGAGGAGCAGGAACCGGGAAAACTTGGATTGCAATGAAAATGGCCAAGGATGAAGCGGAATCAAATGGGCACAAGGTACTTTTTGTTTGTGCATCAAAACCACTTGCCAGTATGGTAAACAGTCATATTGGGGATGCGGTTGATGTTAAAGATATTCGCTCACTCTTTGAAATGCTTGTTGAGGATATTACCAGTTATCAAGAGCCGCTGTTCGAAGGAATAAGCCATGGCCTCATTGGTGACTATGAAAAGTACAACGCGATCTTTGTTGATGAAGCACAGGATTTTACAGAGGAATGGGCAAGCATTATTAAATTGCTTTTGGATGATCCGGAAGGCTCTCGCCTGGGAGTTTTCTTCGATGACGTTCAGGTTTTGAGAGAAGAGAGCTTCGGAAACGGGTTTGGCATTGATGAACTGCCGTATTTGCTGCGGGAGAATATTAGGAATACCGCAAATATCTATAATTGGGCTGCAGAGAAGACCAATCTGGGTACAGATATGGTTGCAAACCCTGTTGAAGGTCCGACACCTACGACAGAAATTGTTAACGAGCATGGACAATTGGTTTTACTTTTTGAAACACTTTTTAAGCGATACCTTGAGGAAGAATATCTAAAAAATGATTCCTTAGTAATTCTCACCGAAAGCAAGGAAAAGCTGTTGGCTGAATTTCCTGACGGGATTGCAAAGTGGAAATTTGTTCATGGTACACCTAGCAATGAGAATGAAATCAGCGTGTATTCTATAGATGAATTTAAAGGGTTGGAAGCGAACATGGCCATTTATATCCATGGTATTGACACAACCGAGAATATGAACTACATAGCGTACACGCGCGCAAAATACTACTTGATTGAGTTGGTGAGGAATTACTGATGGCACCCATAACATCTTTTATTCGATGGGCAGGCGGAAAATCATGGCTTGTCCCATATCTAGCACAACTAACAGAAGGACTTGACTATAACAACTATTATGAACCTTTCATGGGCGGAGCATCGATCTTCTTTTCTTTGAATTTGCCCAATAAGGGATGCTTGTCGGATATTAACGACGATTTGATAAACGCCTTTTGTGCTGTCAGGGATAATCCGGAAAGAGTTATTCAGTATCTTAAGGAATATAAAACAGACGAAGAAAGCTACTATGCAATTCGCGCGACGGAACCAAAAGAGAAATATCAACGGGCTGCGAGATTTTTGTATTTGAATGCAAATTCTTTTAATGGACTGTACCGTGTGAATCGGAACGGAAAATACAATGTTCCCTATGGTCATAAAAATGCTACTGTGAATTATACGCGGCTGCTTGAAGCAGGAAAAAAATTGGAAGGAATGGAAATTGTTTGTCATGATTTTTCGGATATTAGTACCAAGATAGTTGCCAGAGACTTGATCTTTTTGGACCCACCCTACACCGTTTCTAAGGAAGATACGGGCTTCGTAGGCTATAATTCAACTTGGTTTTCCCTTGATGATCAGCACCGACTGGCAAAGCTAATTGACCAAATAAAAAAAGCAGGAGCCTACTACATTATGACAAATGCCGCCCACGAAACCATTTTGGAGATATTTAAAGACAAGGGGCGCATGGTTACACTTGAGAGGAATAGTTTGATTGGCGGCAAAAAAGCGTATCGAGGAAAAGTTCCGGAGTATATTTTTACGAACATACCAGAAAGGAGTACGAAGTAATGGCTAGAACGGATTGGAGCCAAGTTGTATACGACAAACAGTTGGCAACGGCAAAAAGTGTCCACAAAAAACTGTTCGTGACACAAAAGATCTTAGCTTCGGAACTCCCTGAGTATATTGATGCTGGTTGGGAAAAGTGCAAAGACTATAAGAGTCCTAAATATGTGGGGATTGCTAAGGAGAAACCAGTAGATGAGCAATTTGAAGACCGAATTTGGTTGATGTTTGCTGGGATGGGTTTTTATGGTCTAAATGCGGAAAATGGAATTCTGATTTCTTATGATTTCAGCAATGATGACCTAAAAGAAAGAATTGGCGTTCTGGCGGTTGATGATGAAACTGCGTTGGTTGGGCTTTGCCACGCATCAGAAGCTATCGTCGAAAAAAGTTTTGCCGCTGAAATAACAGCTTTTAGTGACAAAATATCTGGGATTAGAAAAGAGGTTCTTAAACAATTCCCGGGTCGGAAACTGAAGTTTATTTGGGCGTCTCATAATTTCATCATGAATAGACGAGATCTCGCGTTGCTGGACAAAGCCGGAATGGCCTATTTTAGTGACACGACTGTCGAGTACTATACAGACTTGGCAAAACACTTGGGTTCTTGTTCTAGATATCAGCTTTTGGGTAGCCTTTTTGCAAACCAAGAAATTAAAAATATGGATGATAAGGTGCCTGCGATCCAAGGTAAAATGGGTGGATACACCTACTATTCATTTTCAATTGAACCTGAAAAACTTTTGAAAATTGGCTATGTGTTGCATCGGTCGGAAGCCAATAAGAATATGATGCCGACCTACCAGCGTTTAATCAAAAAGAAGCGTTTGCAAGAGGTCCGGTCGTTCATTAATGATGGTGGATATTTCCCAAACTCGATTATCATCAGTATAGATACCAATGGAAAGGGATTGGTTTTCGATCAGTCCGCCTCTAAGGTTGATAGTACAATTTCGAAGATCGGTATTTTACATATCCCCAAGCGCTATAGGTCTGCGTATATTATCGACGGCCAACATCGTCTGTACGGCTACTCGGATTCCCGGTATGCCGAGACAAACACCATTCCGGTAGTTGCTTTCGTTGATCTGGAAAGAAGTGAGCAGATTAAACTGTTCATGGATATTAATGAAAACCAGAAAGCGGTTCCGAAATCGTTGAGAGTGACCCTGAATGCAGACATGCTCTGGGAATCTCCTGATTTCAGTGAGCAGCGGCAGGCTCTCCGATCTAAAATCGCGCAGATGCTGGGAGAAGAATCGACATCGCCTCTTAACTCGAGAATTGTGATAGGTGAAAACGAGTCCACACCCACGCGATGCATCACTGTTGAAGCAATTCAGTCTGCACTGAAAAAGTGTAGATTCTTCGACAGCTATGGCAAAAAGAATGTTCTTCAAAAAGAAGGTACTTTCGACTGCAAAGATAATCAAGAGACTTGCGATTTGTTCTATCCGTTTATAGAGAAGTGTTTGCTGTATATCAGAGAGACTTGTCTGGATGAATGGGACAAGGGAGATCAGGATAGCGGAATGCTCACCATGAACCGTGGCATTCAGGCGGTTATTCGCGTCATTGATGATGTTGTCAATATGCTTGTGGAGAAAGGGATGATTCAGCCTAAAACGCAGGCTCTTGACGATATGTTTGGCTTGATACAATACTATCTCAAGCCTTTGACTGACTACATAAATAGCCTAAATGCTGAGCAGCGCAAGGATTTGCGCGGTTACTTTGGTGGAGGTGCTGATACCCGGTTTTGGCGCGCATATCAGAAGGCAATTGCTGATATGAGGCCGGATTTTGTGCCTGATGGATTGGAAGAGTTCTGGCAAAACGAAACTAAGATCTATAACGAAGAGACGAAATCCATGCTACGAGAAATAGAATCCAAGGTTAAGTTGTTGATTTCTGAGCGCCTCGGAGAATATTTTGGCGATAGTTGGCTAATTAAAGGACTACCGAAGAATATTTATACCAGAGCAAAAGGTGAAGCCGATGAGGCAATGTATGTGCATGTGTCTAGTACAGGAGAAGAAATCGACATTCCTATCTGGGATTATGTTACACTTCCGGAATGCAAACAGATTATCTTGAACGGCAAGAACTGGTCGCTCTTCTTCGAGGATACTTTTGTCCGCCCGGAGGAAGCCAATCTAGTCGGAGGAAAGGACCCGAAGACAGACTGGATTCTTCGAGTCAATTCGATTTCGAATAAGCTTTCAAAAGAGAGCTATAGTGTTCCTGTAGACGAGTATAGCTATGTGAAAAGCATCTATGATTGGTTGATGGGTATCCTTGTTTTCTAATATATCTGTATTGGCCGTTATGAGCTGGGATATATAGCCAAGTTTTAGTGAGGAATTTATATGTTACACCCCGGTCTATACGAACAAGTCATCAACAATACTTTGACCAGCGAGCTTGCGGAAATTCCGGAGGCCCGCAAGTCTGTTGCGCCCATTGACAAGGCGGAAGCCTCCAAGGTTCTGGCGCAGTATCTGGCAGATGTGGTTCAAAAGGGCCTGGATAATGTACTGGACAACGGCGGGGATATTTCTGCCCAGATCGGGCTGACCAATCAGATCGTTACTCTCATTCAAAATACAACGAAAGAAGCTGACTTTGCTGCGCTGGGCGTTGACCGGCGGGCAGAGCAGCTTCTTGCGCTTTTGCGGGAGACCGACCCGCGGCTGGCAGTGGGAAAAACAGCGGCGGACATAGAGCGCCCGGAAACCTCCATCGCACGAAGCTCGCTTTTCACCGGGGCTGTGCATGAACCGCAGATGTTTACAGAGCTCAAAAAGGAAATCGTCTCGGCTGATCGGATCGATATGCTGGTGTCCTTCATCAAATGGAGCGGTCTGCGGCTCATCATGGACGAACTGCGGGAGTTTACGCACAGCGGCGGCGAGCTCCGCATTATCACCACCTCCTACATGGGCGCTACCGATGTGAAAGCCATCGAGGAGCTTCGAAAGCTGCCCAATACGCACATCAAGGTCAGCTACAACACCAAGACGACCCGGCTCCACGCCAAGGCATATATTTTTTACCGCGAAACCGGCTTCACAACGGCCTATGTTGGCTCGTCCAACCTGTCCAATGCGGCACTGACCAGCGGCCTCGAATGGAACACTAAGGTAACGAAACGTGACCTGCCCGAAACCATTGACAAGATCGCCGCTACCTTTGAGTATTACTGGAATGACCGCGAATTTGAATACTACGCGGAGGATCAG
>NZ_CAKTFU010000017.1 GCF_934561205.1 uncultured Gemmiger sp.
AGGATAACGCCCATCGCGTTGCCGTAGCCGTAGCGGTACAGCTTGAAGGCGGTGTAGTAGATGTAGTACATGATGGTGTCGGTGGAGTGCTTGGGACCGCCGGACGTCAACAGCTGGATCAGTGCGAAGCACTGGAAGGAGTTGATGGTGGTGATGACCAGAATGTACAGCGTGGTGGGCATGATCTGCGGCCACTTGATCTTCCAGAAGGCCTGCAGCTTGGTGGCACCGTCCACCTCGGCGGCCTCGACCAGGGACTGGTCCACGTTGCCCAAAGCCGAAACATACAGCACGATGGGCTGGCCGACCGATGTGGTGAGCAAGATCAGGATAATGCACGCCAGCGCATAGCGTTGGTCACCCAGCCAGTTGATGTTCTGGTCCAGGATACCCATCGACTTGCCCAGATAGTTGAAGATGCCGTAGTAGTTGTTGAACATCCACTTCCACACGACGGTAACGGCCACAGAGCCGGTGACGACGGGCAGGTAGAAGATGACACGGAACAGCGACGTGGCCCACGGGGGCATGTTGACGATGGCGGACGCCACCCACAGCGAGAAGATGCAGGTGATAGGCACCGACACGACAACAATGATCAGCGTGTTGCGCAAAGCGCCCAGAAAGACTGTATCCTGGAACAGCTCTACATAGTTGGCAAGGCCGACAAAGACATCGGCGCGGTTCATGGTCGAGTCAAAAAAGCTGGTGAACACGCACATGAACATGGGGTAAATAACGAAGCCGACGAAGAAGATCAGGCTGGGCAGCAGGAACAGGTAACCGGCGATGGTCTCCTGCCGGACAAGCGCACGGCTCATCTTGGGCTCGCTCTTTTTGGCAGCTGCAGAAATTGCCAAGAGGATCGCTCCTTTCCGATTTTCATGAAAAGCGGCGTCCCACCGCTGCGTTTCTGTCAGAGGTCGGACGCCGTAGGTTGGCTGCAAATCTTAGGGTTTAGGAAGCACTGGCGGCTGCGTTGGCAGTGGTGCAGAAATCGGTGACGGCGGTGGTGATATCCTCGTCAGCGCCGACCTGCTGCAGCATGTTCCACCAAGCGGTACGCGCCTCGGCCCAGCCGGGGGTAACCTGGTAGTAGTCGCCCAGATAAGGCATCAGCTTCTGGTACTCGTTCATGATCTCGTCATCGGCGTAGACGTCGGACAGAGACTTCTTGACGGAGAAGTAGCTGGAGGTGGTAACGGCCTTGGCAGTTTCCTCAGAGTTGGCCATGAAGTTGATGAAGTTCTTGGCAGCGGCGATCTTGTTCTCGTCGCCGTTGTTGAAGATGCCGAAGCCCCAGATGCCGCCCTGCAGAGCAGGCTCGCCGCTCTCGGAGGGGAAGCCCATGAACAGGATCTCGTCGCCGCTGTTGGTGGTGCCGGCAGGGCCGTTGTCAGAGTTCTTCTGCTGGGCAATGTTCCAGCAGAAAGCCATCTGCAGGGTGCCGTTGCGGAACAGGGTGATCTCCTCGCCGCCGTTGATGGAAGCGTCGAAGTTGATGCCGTCCTGCGCCTTCAGGGTTTCCAGCGCCTTGATGTTCTCGGCGGAGTCGGCGGTGTACTTGGTGTGGGCATCATCGGTGAAGGTGCCGCCGTAGAGGTTGTTGACGAGAGCGCGGGTGCCCTGGTCGCCGCCCTGGCCGCTGCAGTAGATGGCGCCCACGTCGGTCTTGCCGGAGTCGTAGACGGCCTGAACAGCCTTCAGGAAGTTTTCGGTGGTCCAGGTGTGGTTCTCGGCGTCGACGTACTGCATCGCGCCGGCAGCCTCAAACACGGTCTTGTTGATGGCCATGCAGTGGGCGGTCATGCACAGGGGGAATTCGTAGTAAGCACCGCTGGAGTCCTTGCAGGCGCTCTCGACGCTGGCGCTGATGTCGGCCTTCTGGTCGTCGGTCCACAGGTCGCTCAGGTCGACCATCAGACCCTTGGCACCCCAGTTGGCAACCAGGCGCTCGGGACCTTCCATAACGAGGTCAGGGGCAGAGCCGCCCTCGATGGCGGTGTTGACCTGGTCGTCGCCGTTGGTGTAGTCCAGATACTCGACGGTCACATGGATGTCGGGGTACTTGGCGTTGAAGTCGGCCAGCAGAGCGTCGACGGACTCGGAGTCGCCCCATTTGCCGATGGGGTAGGTCCACAGGGTGATGTCGGCGGACTCACCGGTGGCAGCCTCGGCAGCGGCAGAGGATGCGGGGGTGCTTTCCGCGGGGGTGGAGGCTGCTGCGCTGGAGGAGGCGGCGCCGCCGCAACCAACCAGCAGGCTGGCGGCCATACCGGCGGCCAGCAGAGCGGATACTTGCTTCTTCATAGTGGTTCTCCTTCTTTTGCCTTTCGGCTTTTATGAGGGGTCGCTTGCGTCTGCGCCCCTCGTGATGTCTCTATTTTAGAAAATTTATTTCATTTTGTCCAGATGTGAAATACACAAGAAAATTCCTGTTTTGTGTACAGGTTGCACAAATTCCATGCGTTTCGGGGGAAATTTGGGTGGTAAGTGCAAGAAATGTCCGCTTTCGGCGGCAAAACAGCCCCGCAGGCGGGGCTGTGCCAATGGTTACAAAAAGAAAACAATTTCCAAGCAGAGTGGTTACGGGCACCGCTGCCGCGCGGTGCCGCCCCGATGACACACCCTTGCGAGCGCCGCAGCCGCGCCCGCACAGGCCGGGATCTTTCTGCCGCATGGCATAAATTCGTGCGCTGTATCGTTTTTATGCTGCCTATCCGCCTTGCGGTGCGGCGCAAAGCGGCTGCCTGTGCGGGATGTTGCCGCGCTGCCGCTTTAGTGCAGTGAAACAGATTTTTCATTTTGGGAAAAAATGTGCAATGACCGCGTACAACGGGCATTTTGTGCGCCAGACAAAGCAAAGTTGTACAAAAAAACAGGCTTGGAAATGGCATTTCTGCCTATTGCCAGCCTTTTGGGGAACCGTTATAATAGAAGGAAAGAAATATCTTTTCATTTCCTGAGAAAAGAAAGGAACCCGCATCATGAACTATGAAAATATTAAGGAGCGCCGCGTCCTCTGCTTCGGTGACTCCAACACCTACGGTTACGATCCTGCCCGCGACGGCCGCTACGGCCTGGAGGAGCGCTACCCCACCGTGCTGCAAAGCCTGCTGGGCGACGACTGGCGCGTTGTGGAGGAAGGTCTGCCCGGCCGCACCGCCGTGTTTGATGACCCCATCACCGAGGGGATGAACGGTCTGCGCGTCATCACCCCCATTTTGATGAGCCATGCCCCGCTGGACACCGTGACCATTATGCTGGGCACCAACGACAGCAAGGAGCGTTTCGGCTGCAATTCCTACCTGATTGCCCAGGGCATTGTGCGCTTGGTCAAAAAGGCGCTGACGACCGAATGCTGGCGCGACAACACCCGCCCCGATGTGCTGGTCATCATGCCGCCGTGCATCACAGCGGAGTACGACAAGCTGATGTTCCGCGACGCCATGGGCACCGGCTGCCACGAGCGCTGCGCCGACATTGCCGCCCAGCTGGAACCGATGCTGCGGGATATCCCCGGTGTGCGCTTTCTGGATGCCAACACCCTGCCGGGCGCAGGCTGCTCGCCCGTGGACGGTATGCACATGACCGCCGAGTCCCACATGGCTCTGGCGCACGGCCTGTACAAAGAACTGACCGCCACGGTGTAAGCCCTATATAATTCAGTAGAAAGGACCCCCCATCATGGTAGAACAGACCTTTTGGGAGATGCTGCGAACCAAGCGCGACAGTTTGACGAAATCCGGTGCCATCGTGGCCGATTACCTGATGCAGCACGCCGAGGACGCGCAGTATCTATCCATCTCCTCGCTGGCCAACGAGTGCGGCGTGGCGGAGGCAACGATTTTCCGCTTTTGCCGTTCGCTGGGGTTTCAGGGCTATAACGAGATGAAGATCGCACTGGCCAAGGCCACCGCCACGGCCACGCCGACCGCCGCCAAGCTGGAACCCGGCGCGGACACCCAGCTTCTGATCACCCACGCCTACAACACAGCCGTGGAGGCACTGAACGGCACCCGCAGTATGCTGGACGCCGAGGCCATTGACCGCGCCGCCACGCTGCTGCAGCGCGCACGGCAGGTGTATTTCTTTGGCCAGGGCGGCAGCCAGGTGCTGGCCGGGGATATCTGGGCGCGGTTCTCGATGCTTTCGACAAAATTCCGCACGGCGGGCGACAGCCACATGCAGGCCATCACCGCCAGCCTGATGGGGCCGGAGGACGTGATCTTGTTTATCTCCTACTCCGGCTGCACCCGCGACATGATGGACACACTGCACCTTGCCAAGGAAAACGGTGCCAAGGTGATTTTGGTCACCCATTACGCCGACGCCCCCGGTGCCGTGCTGGCGGACGTAGTGCTGCTGTGCGGCGCCAAGGAAAACCCGCTGGATTCCGGCAGCATACCCGCCAAGCTGGCCATGCTGTTTGTGGCCAATGTGCTGGTGCTGCGCTACACGCTGGACAACCAGGAGCTGGCGAATTTGTCGCTTTCCCGCACCAGCCAGGCGCTGGGCAGCAAGCTGCTGTAAGCGTGCTGCGCGGCAAAACGCCCCGATACCGGCGTGCCAAAAAACCGTATTCCTTGTTTATGGAATGTGTAGGGGCGACCATGGGTCGCCCGCCAACTTGACGCAGCATCGCGTTTTCCGAGGCAGTTTTTTTTACAAGGCAAACGGGCACGGGCGAGCAATGCTCGCCCCTACAAGAGTTTTTCGACAGTTTGTAGGGAACGGTCTTGACCGTTCCGTGCTGCCTCGCCAAAAGCACGACTCTGCGAGAAAACCGCGCGCCGTTCGGCGCGATTTTATGCGCTGCGCGCAGCCAGATGTGCGGATGGGTCAAGACCCATCCCTACAAATTTTCCGGTAACAGGCTTTTTCGACAAAAAAACGCGCAGGGGCGGAAATTCCGCCCCTGCGCGTTTCTTCATTTTCTTTAATCGTGCCGGATGGCTTCCAAGGCGCTGATCTTGACCGCCTTGTTGGCAGGCACGATGCCCGCCACAAAGCCCACGACGGTGGCAAACACCAGCGCACCCAACACCAGCCACGGAGGAATGACCGAAATCGTTGTGCTGCTGGCGCCGTAATACATACCGCCGCCCATAATGCCGGAAATATCAATGTTGCCGTCCTGACCCAGCACACCCAAGATGGTGGATATGTTGTTCAGCACCAGGCTGGCCAGCAGGCTGAACGCCACGCCCAGCACACCGCCCAAAAAGCCGATGCAGGAGCTTTCCAGCAAAAACATCGTGCGGATATTTTTCAGCTCGCACCCCAGCACCTTCATGACGCCGATCTCGCGCGTGCGCTCGTAGATGGCCATCGTCATGGTATTGATGATGTTGATGGCCGCCACCAGCAAAGAAACCGCCGCTACACCGCCAAAAATCATCTGGCTGCGCATCGTCTGCTTGTTCATTTCCTCGCGCTGCTGGCTCATGGAGTAGGTGTTGCTGTAGCCCAATTCGTGGATAGCTTCCTCGACCTCGGGCACGTTTTTCAAATCGTCCACCTTGACGTAGACCTGCTGGTAGTTCTGCTCGTTCGTGGTGATGCGCGCCATCTTGTTATAGATACCTTCCAGCATTTTCAAATCCGCCACGCGCATGACAAAGCCGCTGTCGGTAAAGTAGCCCTTGGCGTAGTCCTGCTGCAGAACGCCGACGATCTCCAACTCCCACGTCTGGCTCTTTTGGCTCGACCCCTCGCCGTAGGAGAGGGTCAGCGTCATCTTGTCCTTGTCGATGTCCACAAACGGGGGCAGCGGGTTGCCCTTGGCGTCGGTCATACCCTGCCAGCGGTACCGTTTGGAGCTGTTTTGGCTTTTGCGGGTATCCTCAAAGCCGTAGCCCGCATTGGCACCCACCAAGATGGGAATTTTGGTGGCCTTGCTGTTGCCGCCGCCCTCGGGCAGCCACTTGCCGCTTTGCAGGGCAAAGCCCATCGGCTCCAGCGCCGCCGGGTCGATGCCCACCACATTGTACAGCTGGGTCTGGTAGCGGCCGTTTTTGCCGGCGGCGATGGTGCCGTTTAAGTTGTACGCCTCGGCGTAGGCGGTGGCGGCCACCACATGGTCGATTTTTTTGAAGCTCTCGATGGCGGCGTCATCCAGATGGATGGTCTTGCCGTTGGCATCCACCAATGTGCCGTAGCCGTAGACCTGCACCTGCGTCAGGTCGCCCCAGCTTTGCAGCATTTCGTCGTTGGCCTGCGTCTGCGCGATGCCCAGCGAGATCATAAGCACCACCATGCAGGTGCCGATGACCACGCCGATGAGCGTCAGCGCGGTACGTCCCTTGCGGCGCGCCAGATTGCGGGCCGACAGGGCAATTTCGTCAGATATCTTCATCGTTGTCCTCGGCTTCCAGATTTGCCAGTGCCTTGGCCTTCTTGCGTTTGCGCACCACGACCACGATCACCACGACCACGGCCACGCCGCCCAGAACGATCAGCGCCCAGCCCCATACGGGCAGGCCGGTCTGCTGGGATTCGTCGGGCATGGGTTCTTCCATGCCGGGGTCCATGCCGCCCCACGGGTCGGAGTATTCCTCGGCGGTGGCGGTAAAGTCCTTGCTGACGGTCTGGATCTTGCCGTTGGCGTCCTCGTAAGACAGGGTGATGGTGCCGGAGATGGTACCGGCGGCATCGGGGGTGATGTCAAAATCCACGCTGCCCTCGCTGCCTGCGTTCAGGTTGCCGAGGTACTGGTAGCTTTCGTTGCCAATGTTGGTGCCGGTCAGGCGGGCTTCGAGGTTGCCCAGCTCACGCTTGCCCTTGTTGACGTAGGACAGCGTGACGCTGGCGGTGTCACCGACGTTGACGGTGTCCTGCATTTCCAGCTTACCGACCTCAAAGCGGTTGGGCTGGGTGACGGGGACGGAAACGGTAAACGGGGTGGAGGTGGCAGCCGTGCCGGAATCGGCGCCCGTGCCGGTCAGCGTGACGCTGATATCGGCCACGGTACCGGCAAAACCGGCGCTGGGCAGCACATTGAAATTGAGGGTTTTGGTGGTCTTGGGGGCCAGCGTACCGACGTACTGGGTCAGGCTGCCGCCGCTTAAAGAAACATTTTCGGGCAGGTTCAGGGTGACGATGACGTCGTTGAGGTTCTCGTTGCCGTCGGTGGCGTAAATGCCGAGGGAGAGGGTGAACTCCTCACCTGCGGTGACGACCTCGCCGTAGCCGGAGGTGCGCACCATCAGGGAGGGGGTCTTGGCGTTCTCTTTATCGGCCAGGATGCACTGACCCAGCGTCAGGCTGATGGTCTGGAACGGCAGGGTGGTGCGGTTGTAGCTCAGGTTGATGGGCAGCGTCTGGGAGGTGCCGTTGTACACAACGTCGCGGAACAGCAGCGTGTAGCTGAGATAGTCGCTCTCGGCCACAAAGCGGCCCACCTCACCGACGCCGGTGTAGGTGAAATCGGTGGTGTTGAAACGGGCGGTGATGGTAGAGGCCGTGATGTCGTTGCCGTCCACGTCCTTGGCGCCGAAGGCGCTGTAATCGGCAATTTGCAGCACAACGTTGATGTGGTCGCCCTTGTTGACGGTGGTCACCTCGCCGCCGGCCACATTGGTGACCGCGTAGGAAACAACGGCCACGTCACTGCGGGTGGGGGCAGCGGACGGAGACGGCGCGGGGGTCGCTGCGGGTTCCCCCTCGGCAAAGGCGGGCACAGCCAGGGCAAAAACCAGGCATACAGCCAAAAGTACAGTCAGAATACGTTTCAAAGTAGGTTCCTCCGTTTATGTTTACTTTTCCTTGGCGGCGTCACCGCCGATGGCAAGATCCCCTTGTAGATCGGCAAACAGGGCGTCGCGGTTGCGCTGCTTGGTGGCGGCGTCCTGCACGATGCTGGACTGCACCTTGCCGTCCAGGATCGTCACGATGCGGTCGGCGCAGTTCGCCAGCTCCGGCTCGTGGGTGACCATGACAAAGGTCACGCCCTGATTTTTGGAAAGCTCCAGCATACGGTACAGCACCTGCTTGCTGGTGCGGGAGTCGAGGTTGCCTGTGGGTTCGTCGGCAAAAATGACCTTGGGGTTGCTGACGAAGGCGCGGGCAATGCCCACGCGCTGCTGCTGACCGCCGGACATTTCGGTGGGCAGGTGGTTGGCGCGGCCCAACAGCCCCATGCTTTTCAGCTCGGCGCGGGCGCGGCGCAGACGCTCTTTTTTGGAAACGCCCTTGAACATCAGCGGCAATGCGACGTTTTCGGCGGCGGTCATCGTGGGCAGCAAATTGTAGCTTTGGAAGATAAAGCCCAGATGCTCCTGCCGGAAGCGCGCCAGCTCGGTTTCGGTCATGGCGCTGATCTCGTGCCGACCGATGAACACCTTGCCCTTGGTGGGCTTTTCCAGCCCGGCAAGCTGGTTCAGCAGCGTGGATTTGCCGCTGCCGGATTGGCCGACGATGCAGCAGAACTCGCCCTTTTCTATGTTCAGGTCGATGTTGTTCAGCGCGACGACTCGTTCCTTGCCCACCGCATAGACCTTGCGCAATTTCTCGGTATGGATGATGGGTGCCAAGTTTGCGCCCCCTTTCCCTCATTGTACGATATAGGGTAAGTATACCATACCGCAGCGCAAATTACCAGACAGAAAGTTGTAAAATATCGAATTGTGGGGGCGGAAAAGCCTTCCCCTTGGGGGGAAGCCACACGTCAGCCTGTCGGCTCGTCCGTGCAGCAATCTCGGCGGGGCGGCTGCGGGGCGCAGCAGCTGCGGCAGGCACCGTTTTTGATATACGCCTGTATATCGTCAAAAATCGGCATCAGGGCCTGCCCGTCCGCCGTAAGGCGATACTCGACCCGCGGGGGAACCTCGGCGTAATCAATGCGCTGCACCAGCCCGTCCGCCGCCAGCTCCTTGAGCTGGTTTGTCAGCATTTTGTGCGTTATGCCGTCCAAAAGTCGGCGCAGCTCGCCGTAGCGCAGCGTACCGTGCGCGCCCACCATAAACAAAATGCGCATTTTCCATTTGCCGCTGATTTTATCCATGACCTCTTCCATTTTGTCGCAGCCGACATCGGCATAGCGGCAGTTGCAGCTTGCGTTGGGATGCATTGCGTTTTCCTCCTTTGGGGTACTTTCCAAAAAGTGCGTACTTGTCAAAATCGACCATAGGTTTATACTAAATATAAACCAAAATTTCCTGTTTTTCAACTTGTTCCGCGGCGCGGTTTGCGGTACAATAGAACTATGCCAACCGCTGCGCTGTGCGCAAATATCAATACAAAAGGAAACAGACGTATGATCGACAAAATTTTTGAGTATCTGCAAAATTCCCCCTCGCCCTACCACGCCGCCGCCACCGCCGCCGCGTGGCTGGACGCCGCCGGGTACACCCGCCTGGAGGAAGCCGATTTCTGGAACCTGGAACCCGGCAGGGGCTACTATATCACCCGCAACAATTCCGCCGTGATCGCCTGGCGCGTACCCGCCCATGCCATCGGCGGGTGGCGCATCACCGCCAGCCACAGCGACTCGCCGTCGTGGAAGATCAAAACCGACACCGTGGAAAACGACGGCTCCCGCCGCCTGAGCGTCGAGGGCTACGGCGGCATGATCATGTCGACCTGGCTGGACCGCCCGCTGACCGTGGCGGGCCGCGTGATGCTGCGCACAGCCGACGGCCTGCAGACCCGCCTTGTCCACCTGGACCGCGACCTGCTGGTCATCCCCTCGCTGGCCATCCACATGCAGCGCGACATCAACAAGGGCCACGCCTACAACCCGCAGGTGGACATGCAGCCGCTGTGGGGCCCTGCGGGCAGCCGCACCCTGACCGACCTGATTGCCGAGGAATTAGGCGTATCTGCGCAGGATATTCTCGACACCGACCTGCAGCTTGTCACCCGCCAAGCCCCCTGCTTTGTGGGGCCTGACCGCGAGTATTTTATGGCGCCGCGCATTGACGATTTAGAGTGCGCCGCCGCCACCCTGCTGGCATTTCTGGACGCCGCGCCCGACTGCGACAGCAGCTGCGCCCCCGTCTGGGCGCTGCTGGACAACGAGGAAGTCGGCTCCGGCACGCGGCAGGGTGCCGCCAGCCGCTTTATGCGCGACGTGCTGGACCGCATTCTGGACGCCGTGCCGCACAGCGCCCAGGCCATGCACCGCGCCATGGCCAACAGCTTTTTGCTGAGCGCCGACAACGCCCACGCCACCCACCCCAACTTTGCCGCCAAGTCCGACCCCTGCGCCCCCGTGCGCTTGGGCGGCGGTGTGGTGCTGAAATACAACGCCAGCCAGAAATACACCACCAACGCCATCAGCGGGGCGGTGTTCCGCGCCGTCTGCGAAAAGGCGAACGTGCCGGTGCAGGTGTTCACCAACCGCGCCGACGAGCCGGGCGGCAGCACGCTGGGCAACCTGCAAAGCCAGACGCTGCCCATCCCGATGGCGGATATCGGCTGCGCCCAGCTGGCGATGCACAGCGCCGTGGAAACCGCCGCCGTGTCCGACGCCGAGGCGATGGTCAACGCCGTGTCCGCCTATTACCGGGTGCATCTGCGCGCCTTGGCAGACGGCACCTATACCTTAGAATGACCGCCGGACGCTATGCCCCCAGCCCCAGCGGGCGGATGCACCTGGGCAACCTGATGTGCTGCCTGCTGGCATGGCTGAGCGCCAAAAGCAAGGGCGGGCAGGTGCTTTTGCGCATTGAGGATCTGGACGCCGTGCGCTGCCCGCGCGTGTACGCCGATGCCATTATGGACGATCTGGCGTGGCTGGGGCTTGCCGCCGACGGCCCGACCCCGACCGTCTACCAGAGCGAGCGCAGTGAGATTTATCAACAATATTACGATATTTTGTTGAAAAAGGGGCTTGTCTACCCCTGCTTTTGCAGCCGCAGCCAGCTGCATGCCGCCAGTGCCCCCCACCGCAGTGACGGGCAGGTGGTGTATGCGGGGACCTGCCGCGGGCTTTCGGCCGAGGAAGTTGCCCGACGCAGCTTAACGCGCGCCCCCGCATTTCGTGTGCGGGTGCCGGACGAGGAAATCGCCTTTACCGACGGGCATTTGGGGCGCTATGCCGAAAATTTAGCCCGCGACTGCGGCGATTTTTACCTGCGCCGCGCCGATGGCGTGTTTGCCTACCAGCTGGCGGTCGTGGTGGACGATGCCCTGATGGGCGTGACCGAGGTGGTGCGCGGCAGCGATTTGCTGAGCAGCACCCCCCGCCAGCTGTGGCTGTACCGTGAATTGGGGCTGACCGCGCCGCAGTTTTACCACCTGCCGCTGCTGCTTGCCCCCGACGGACGCCGCCTGAGCAAGCGCGACGGCGACCAGAGCCTTGAAAACCTGCGCGCCCGGTATACCCCGCAGGAGGTTATCGGGAAACTGGCGTATGTATGCGGTTTGCAGGACACCCCCGCCCCGGTTTCACCGCAGGAGCTGGTACCGGGATTTTCTTGGGATAAGGTGCCGAAGCAGGATATCCTGCTGCCGGAAGGGCTGTTTTAAATGAATAGATAAAAGATAATAGATAATAAATAAGGTACGCCGCTGCGCGGCGAAAAAATTATGACACCGCCGTTTCGTCTATTTTGGTTTGCGCCCACGGCGCAAACCCCACCTTATTTATTATCTTTTATCTCTTATCTTTTATCTTGAATTATCTCTTATCTTTTTTGATTACGAGGTGCTTTCCATGACCCAGCGTTACGATATTACCGGCATGAGCTGCGCGGCGTGCGCCGCCCATGTCGAAAAGGCGGCGTCCGGCGTTCCCGGTGTGCAGACGGCGGCGGTCAGCCTTTTGACAAACTCCCTGCAGGTCACGGCGTCCGATGACGCGGATGCCGCCGCCCTGCAAAAAGACATCTGCCGCGCGGTCGATGCCGCCGGGTACGGTGCTGCCCCCGCCGCCGCGGGCGAGCCGCTCGATTTGACCGACACCGAAACGCCCCGCTTAAAGCGCCGTCTGGTGCAGAGCCTGTGCTTTTTGGTGCCGCTGATGTATGTTTCCATGGGGCATATGGTCGGGCTGCCCCTGCCGCCCTTTATGCAGGGTCACGGCAGCGGCGCACTGGTGTTTGCGCTGGTGCAGCTGGCGCTGACCCTGCCCGTCTGCGTCATCAATCGGGACTTTTTTGTTTCCGGCTTTAAGGGGCTGGCAGCCCGCGCCCCCGGCATGGACGCACTGGTCGCCATGGGTGCGGGGGCATCGCTGGCTTACGGCGTGTTTGCCATCGTTATGATTTCTGTCGGGCTTAAAAATGACGATATGGCGCTTGTTATGCAGTACCGCCACGACTTGTATTTTGAGTCCGCCGCCATGATTCTGACCTTGATCACCGTGGGCAAAACGCTGGAAGCGTACAGCAAGGGCAAGACCACCGACGCGCTGAAGGGGCTGATGAACCTTGCCCCGCAGACCGCCTGTGTGCTGCGCGACGGCAAGCAGGTGACGCTGCCGGTGGCGGAGGTGGCCGTCGGCGACCTGTTTCTGGTGCGCCCGGGTGAGTCCATTCCCGTGGACGGCACGGTGACCGAGGGTGTTTCCAGCGTGAACGAGGCTGCGCTGACGGGCGAAAGTATGCCGGTGGACAAGTTCCCCGGCAGCAGCGTGAGCGCCGCGACCATCAACCAGAACGGCGCGCTGACCTGCCGCGCCGACCGCGTGGGGCAGGACACCACGCTTTCGCAGGTCATTCGGCTGGTGCGCGACGCCGCCGCCACCAAGGCGCCGCTTGCCAAGACAGCCGATACCGTCAGCGGCATTTTTGTGCCCGTAGTCATGGGCATTGCCGCGGCAACCTTTATCATTTGGCTGCTGCTGGGGCAGACCTTTACCTTTGCGCTGGCGCGCGGCATCAGCGTGCTGGTCATCAGCTGCCCCTGCGCGCTGGGGCTGGCCACGCCCGTCGCCATTATGGTGGGCAGCGGCGTAGGCGCCAAAAACGGGCTGCTGTTCAAAACCGCCGCCAGCCTGGAAACCACCGGCTACACCGACACCGTGCTGCTGGACAAGACCGGAACCATCACCACAGGTGAGCCGACCGTGGTGGAGATCGTGGGGACCCGCAAGGTGCCGGAAAAGTTTTTGCTGAGCATGGCGGCGGGGCTGGAGCTGCGCAGCGAACACCCGCTGGCCCGCGCCATTTTGCAGCGCGCCGAAGCGGACAAAATCAGCTATGCGACCGTCACCCAGTTTGAGGCCACCCCCGGCAAGGGCTTGCAGGGCAAGGTGGCGGGCAAGGTGCTGGCGGGCGGCAACGCGGAGTTTATCTCGGAATTTTGCCCGCTGCCCCGCGATTTGACCGACGCCGCCGACCACATGAGCAAACGCGGCGTTACCCCGTTGTTTTTCTCGCTGGCAGGCAGCCCGGCCGGTGTCATCGGCGTGTCGGACGTGGTCAAAAAGACCTCCCCCGCCGCCATTGACCAGATGAAGGCGCTGGGCTTGAATGTTGTGCTGCTGACCGGCGACAACCCGCAGACCGCTGCGCACATCGGCGCGATGGTCGGCCTGGACGAAAGCCAGATTGTGGCGGGCGTGCTGCCCGCCGGGAAAGAGAGCGAAGTGCGCCGCCAGCAGGCAGGCGGGCGCGTGGCGATGGTGGGCGACGGCATCAACGACGCCCCCGCGCTGACCCGCGCCGACACCGGCATTGCCATCGGCGCCGGGGCGGACGTGGCGCTGGACGCCGCCGACGTGGTGCTGGTGCGCAGCGACTTGGCGGACGTGCCCGCCGCCGTGCGCCTGAGCCGCGCCGTGGTGCGCAACATCCACCAGAACCTGTTCTGGGCGTTCTTCTACAACGCCGTCTGCATCCCGCTGGCGGCGGGTGTGCTTTCGCCGCTGGGCATTTTGCTGAACCCGATGATCGCCTCGGCGGCGATGAGCCTGTCGAGCGTGTGTGTTGTGACCAACGCGCTGCGGCTGAACGCCTTTGACCCGCGCAGCGCCGCGCACGATGCGCCGCCCCGCCGCAAGCCCGCTGCGCCGCAGCCCGCACCCTGCACCGAAAAATGTAACCTACCTACGGAGGAAACTGCCATGAAAAAGACCCTGCATATTGACGGAATGATGTGTTCCCACTGCGAAGCGACCGTGAAAAAGGCGTTGGAAGCGCTGGATAATGTGCAGAGCGCCGAGGTCAGCCACGAGGCGGGCACCGCCGTTGTGACGCTGACCGCCGACGTGCCCGACGCCGCGCTGACCGCCGCCGTACAGGCCAAGGACTACACGGTGACGGGGATCGACGCATGACCGCCCGCCGCCGCTGGCGGTTTTACGGCAGCGTACAGGGGGTGGGGTTCCGCTACTACGCCCGCGCCGCCGCGCTGCATCTGGGGCTGACCGGCTGGGTGGCCAACAACTGGGACGGCAGCGTGACGCTGGAAGCCCAGGGACGCCCCGCCGATTTGGACGCGCTGGTGCCGCTGATTGAGCAGAGCAACCGCTGGGCGCAAATCGACCGCACCGAAACCACCGATTTGCCGATATTGGACCGCGAATACGGCTTTGACGTAAAAAGCGGCGAGTAAACGTGTTTTTTGGATGTGTCCGCGCAGGCGGACACATTTTTATTTTGCTGCGATGTAGGGCGGGGTGTTTTGCGGTTGCCGCAAATTTTCCTGTCAAGTTGTAGGGGCGAGCATTGCTCGCCTGTGCGGTTTTCCCATTAGGTCGATTTGTCGGGATGGCTGCAACGGGCGGCATATATGCCGCCCCTACAAATCAACCCGTTATGTTCATTATACTATACGGTCGCGGGCGGGGCTTGCCCCGCCCCTACCGCGCAAAAGCCTTCCCCCCTTTTTTTGCGCGGATACTTGCGGGTACGGCGAATTCCGTCTATAATAATAGTATATCAACTTTTTTAGGGGGTCACGTTTTGAGCGGGACTTTGTATCTGGTGGCAACACCCATCGGCAATCTGGACGATATGCCGCCCCGCGTGGCGGCGACCTTCGGCGCGGCGGATTTTATCGCCGCCGAGGATACCCGCGTCACGCTGCGGCTTTTGAACCATCTGGGCTTGAAAAAGCCGATGGTCAGCTATTACGAACACGCCCTGCACCACGGCGAGGCGATCTTGCAGCGCATTGAGGCGGGCGAAAACTGCGCGCTGTGCAGCGATGCCGGGATGCCCTGCATCAGCGACCCCGGCGAGCAGATCGTGCGCGAAGCCCACGAGCGGGGCATCCGGGTCGTGCCGGTGCCGGGGGCGTCCGCCTGCGTGACGGCGCTGGCAGCCAGCGGGCAGCCCACCGCCCACTTTGTGTTTGAGGGCTTTTTGCCCGTGCCGAAAAAGGAGCGCCGCGCCCGGCTCGCCTTTTTGCAAAACGAAACCCGCACGCTGATTTTTTACGAAGCACCGCACAAACTGCGCACCACGCTGGACGATCTGGCTGCCACCTTTGGCGGCGGGCGCTCGGTCAGCTTGTGCCGCGAGCTGACCAAGCTGCACGAGGAGATCGTGAAAACCACCTTGGCAGAAGCCGTTGCCTACTACCAGCAAAACGACCCGCGCGGCGAGTATGTGTTGGTGCTGGCGGGCGCTGACCCTGCCGACGCCGAGCCGGACGCCGCCCCCACGTTGGAGGAGGTCGTTGCCGCCGCCCGCGCCTTGCAGGCGGGCGGTATGCCCCCCGCCGCCGCCGCCAAACAGGCCGCCGCCGGGACGGGGTTCAGCAAGGGCGAGATTTATAAAAAAATGGTCAGTGAGGGGTAAAATAAATAAGAAATAATAAAGAATAAATAAGAAAGAATGTGTGCCGCCTGCGGCGGCACATTGCAAAAAAGCTGCCGATTCTTTTCTATGTTTCGCCAAGGGCGAAACTCCGATTTTCTTATTTATTATTTCTTATTTATTATTTGAAATACGGATTCCCTTCCTGTTTATTGCCAACTTTAAGGAGTTACTATGTCCGAAACCACCAAAATTCTGGTCGTGTCCGATGTACACGGTCGGCTGCGGGATCTGCGCTGGCTTTTGCAAAACGAAACCGCCGATGCTATGTTCTATCTCGGCGACGGGTTGTATGACCTGAACGCCGCGCTGACCCTGCGCAAGGAGCCGGTGCCGTACCCCATCTACCGCGTGGCGGGCAACTGCGACGCCGGCTACCCCGACCCCACCGAGGGGCTGGCACCCTTTGCGGGCGTGCTGTTTTTTTACACCCACGGACACCACTACGGCGTAAAAATGGGTACCGACCGCTTGGCGGAATCCGCCGGGGAGCGCGGCGCCGATGTGGCGCTGTTCGGGCATACCCATCGCCGCGCGCTGGTGCGGGGCATCGGCACGGCTGCCACCGTGTTCAACCCGGGCAGTCTGCGCGACGGCGGCAGCTACGGCGTTATCACCGTGACCGACGGCGAATGTCAATTTGGCTGGAAGAGGGTGCCGGAATTTTGAACAGCAACCTGATTTACCTGCCCGAGGTCGGCAGCACCAACGCCTGGGCAAAAGAAAACTTAGACCGTTTTGCCGATGTGGGCGCGGTGTACTCGACCCACCAGACCGCCGGGCGCGGGCGCTTGGGGCGCACTTGGACGGACGCCCCCGGGCAGGGGCTGTATTATTCGGTGGTCATTAAAACGCCGCTGGCGCAGCCCGGCACGCTGCCGCTCTACGCCAGCCTTGCGGTGGCGGACGCCTTAAAACAGCGCTACAGCGTGGATTGCCAAATCAAATGGCCCAACGACCTGTTGCTGAACGGCAAAAAGATCGTGGGCATTTTGTGCGAGATCGCGCCCGACGGACACAGCATTGTCTGCGGCATCGGCTTCAATTTAGCGCAGCCGCAAAGCTATTTTACCGCGCAAAACCTGCCCCACGGCACCAGCCTGACCCTGCAGGGCGTGGCGGTTGACCCCGACACCGACCCCGCGTGGCTGGCGGCGTACCTGACCGAGGTGGGCTTCGGCACCGCGATGGCGGACTACGCCGCGCATGGGTTTGCCCCCTGCCGCGACGCCTACAAAGCCGCCTGCGTCAATTTGCAGCGCGCCGTGACCTACGACGGCGGGCAGGGCATCGCCCGCGACGTGGACGAGGACGGGCGTTTGGTCGTACACGACGACACCGGCGACGTGAAGGTGTTTACCGGCGAGGTCAGTGTGAAGGGAATTTACGGGAAAGTTTGACGGTGTATCAATAAGAAACAACACAAGGGGAGTGCGCTTCGCGCACTCCCCTGTTTCTGTTTGTCAAACCTGTTTTTTTCGGGAAATCACACGATCTTCCTCGACTTATGCACGCCGGTTTTCAGGAACTCGACCCATTCGGCAACGTTGACCGCGTGGTCGCCAAGGCGCTCCAGATATTTGCTGACCATAAACAGATCCAGCGCGGTGGCGGCATCGTTTGGATTTTTAGCGATATACTGTGCAATTTCCTTGCCGATTTTGGCAAACATCGCGTCACATTCATCGTCGGCGGCAACGACCTGCGCCGCCTCGGACAGATCCACCTGCACATACGCGCCGATGGCACGCTTGGTCATCTCCAAGGCGGCGGCGCCCATCTTGTCCAGATCGTCCATCACGCCGACGGCGGCGGCGTTTTCCGGCTCCATATGCAGGGTGATCTCGGCAATGTCGCTGGCGTGGTCCGCCATACGCTCAATGTCGGTGACCATCTTCAGCGCCGTGGACACCTTGCGCAGGTCGGTGGCAACGGGCTGCTGGCGCAAGATCAGCGTCAGGCAGCGATGCTCGATCTCATGCTCGGCGGAGTCGATCTCATTGTCTTGGGCAATGACGCTGCGCGCCAGCTCGGTATCGTGGTTGCGCAGGGCGGTCATGGCGCTTTCGACCGCTGCGCCCGCCGCGTGACCCATCCGCGCCAGCAGGGTATCCAGCTCCAAAAGCTCGGCATCGTAGGCTTTGCGTCTGCTGTACATATTGTCCCCCTCCTTAACCAAAACGCCCGGAGATGTAATCCTCGGTGCGCTTGTCTGCCGGGGTGGAGAACAGGCGCTCGGTGTCGCCCATTTCTACCAGCTCGCCCAGCAGGAAAAATGCCGTCTTATCGCTGATTCGCGCCGCCTGCTGCATATTGTGCGTGACCATAACGATGGTGTATTTTTCTTTCAGCTCCATCGCCAGATCCTCGACCTTGCCGGTGGAGATGGGGTCCAGCGCGCTGGTCGGCTCGTCCATCAGCAGGACTTCCGGCTCGACCGCCAAGGCGCGGGCGATGCACAGGCGCTGCTGCTGCCCGCCCGAAAGCCCGAGCGCGCTCTTGTTCAGGCGGTCCTTGACCTCGTTCCAGATGGCGGCGCTGCGCAGCGACCGCTCGACGATTTCATCCAGCCGCGCCTTGCTGCGGACGCCGTGGGTGCGCGGACCGTAGGCGATGTTGTCGTAGATGGACATCGGGAAGGGGTTGGGCTTCTGGAACACCATACCCACGCGCCGGCGCAGGACGTTGACGTCCATTTTATCCTTGTAGATGTCAATGCCGTCCAGCAGGATATCGCCGGAAATGCGGCAGCTCTCGACAAGGTCGTTCATACGGTTGAGGCTTTTCAAAAAGGTGGATTTACCGCAGCCGGACGGACCGATAAAGGCGGTGATCTGCTTTTCGGGGATGGCCATGTTGATGTCTTTTAAGGCATGGAAGCTGCCGTAGTACAGATCCATGTCGCGGATCTCGAATTTATTCAAAATAGTCCTCCGATTATAAATAATAGATAATAGATAATAAATAATAAATATGGTGTGCCGCCCGCGGCGGCACATTTTTACAACAACGTGCGCCCTTTTTGCGGGCAGTCCGGGGGCGTTTCCTCCGCCCTTGCACGACCTTATAAGGGGGCACTTGGTTTTTAAATGTTCCGCCAAGGGCGGAACTCCTTTTTTATTATTTATTATTTCTTCTTTCTTATTTACATCACTGTTTATTCGCGCTCAATTTCCGTGCCACCACGCCGCTGAAGGTATTGATGACCAGCACCAGCACCAGCAGCACCACGGCGGTGCCGTAGGTCTGGTTGATGTACAGCCCCTCGCTGGAAAGCAGGTACATATGCACCGCCAAGGTGCGGGTGGAGCTGAACACCGAGTTTGCCACCTTGGGCAATGTGCTGGCGGTGTAGATCAGCGCGGCGGTTTCGCCCACGATGCGCCCCGTTGCCAGAATCACGCCGGACAGAACGCCGGGCATGGCGCTGGGCAGCACCACGCGGAACACCGTGCGCAGCTTACCGGCACCCAAGCCGAAGCTGCCCTCGCGGTAGGAATCCGGCACCGCCAGCAGGGCTTCCTCGGTGGTGCGCATAATGACGGGCAGCACCATAATGGCCAGCGTAAAGGCGCCCGCCATCAGGCTGTAGCCCCAGTGCAGCGCATTGACAAAGAACAGCATACCGAACAAGCCGTACACAATGGACGGAATGCCCTGCAGCGTTTCGGTGGTGATGCGCACCAAGCGCACCAGCTTGCTGCCGCGCGGGGCGTACTCCACCAGCCAGATTGCCGCAAAAACGCCCAGCGGCGTGGCAATGACCAGCGAGAAGGCGGTCATAAACAAGGTGTTAATCAGCGCAGGCACCAGCGAAACGTTGTCGGAGGTGTACTCCCACGCGAAAAGCTCCGGCTTGAGGTTGGGGATGCCCATAACCAGAATATACCCGATCAAAAACACCAGCACGGCGGCGGTCAGCAGCGCTGCCAGCCCCACAAGACCCCGCAGCACAGCCGCCTGCACGCGGGCGGCGGTACGGTTTTTGCCGGCGGGCAGCACGGTCTGCACACGCGCCGGGGCGGCGGCGGTGCGGGCATTGGCGGTAACATCAGGCATGGTCGCTGCCCCCTTTCACAAGGCTGAAGCAAAGGTTGATGAGCAAAATAAAGACGAACAGCACCACGCCGGTGGCGATCAGGCTTTCGCGGTGCAGGTCGGTGGCGTAGCCCATCTCCATAACGATGTTGGAGGTCATCGTGCGCAAGCCCTTGAACAGCCCCTGCGGCATCCAGGTCTGGTTGCCCGCCACCATAACGACGGCCATCGTTTCACCGACGGCGCGCCCGATGCCCAAAATAATTGCCGACAGCACGCCGCTTTTTGCCGCAGGCAGCACCGCCGAAAAGACGCTGCGCTCATGCGTGGCACCCAAGGCAAGGCTGCCCTCGTAGTAGCTTTGGGGTACGGCGTCCAGGCTGGTTTTGCTGACCGTGATGACGGTGGGCAGGATCATAATGCCCAGCAGCACGCTGGCGGTGAACAGGCTCATGCCCTTACCGCCCTTGATTTGCAAGACTTGGGTAAAGAACGGCGTTTTGACCATCGCCTGCACGGCGGGCACCAGCACGATCATACCGAAAAAGCCGTACACGACCGACGGAATGCCTGCCAGAAGCTGCACGGCGGGCAGCATAAAGCGGTTAACGCCGCGTGATGCAAAGCGCGACATATACACGGCGGTCAGCACGCCCAGCGGCACACCGACGAGAATGGCCCCCGCCGTGACGTACACCGAGCCGAGGATCATCGGCAGGATGCCGTAAATGTCGCTGCCGGGTTTCCACGTTTTGCCCAGCAGGAACTTGAGCGGACCGATCTCAAACAGCGTAGGTATGCCGTTTGCGAACAGGAACACGCAGATCAGCACCACCGCCGCAATGGACAGGCAGGCGCAGAGGGTGAAAACGAATTTCATCAGGGTTTCGGTGAATTTCATATTTCTCAGACCTTCGGTGAATTTTATATTTATCAGACCTTCGGTGAATTTTATAAGCGGATGATTTTCAAATAATAAATAAGAAATAATAAATAAGAAATGTGGTGTGCCGCCCGCGGCGGCACGTTTTTACAACAAAGTGCGCCCCTTTTTGCGGGCAGTCCGGGGGCGTTTTCTCCGCCCTTGCACGACCTTATAAGGGGGCACTTGGTTTTTCAATGTTCCGCCAAGGGCGGAACTCCTTTTTTATTATTTATTATTTATTCTTTCTTATTTATTCAACTTCGTCCCAGGTGGTGACCTCGCCGACATAGATGCTCTTGATCTGGTCAACGGTCAGGTTCTCGATGGGGTTCTCGGGGTTGACGACAACCGCAATGCCGTCCATGGCCAGCACGGTTGCCTTGGCGCCGGCTTCGGTTTCGCTGTCCTTCAGGTCACGGCTGGCAAGACCGATGGTGTAGCTGCCGTCCAGCGCGCCGGAAACGCCGGTGGTGGAGTCGGTGGTCAGATGCTCGATCTCGGCGTTGGGGTTGACGGTTTTATACGCTTCGACGAGCTTTTCCATCAGGGGTGCCACGCTGGAGGAGCCGCCCACAACGATCTTGCCGGCGGGCTGTGCGCTGGTGAAGGCTTCGCCCTCGCTGCCGATGTAGCCCTTGTCGGTGGCAAGTGCCTGACCGTCGGCGCTCAGGCAGTAGGCGATGAAGTCCACGGCAACGGGGTCAGTGGCGTCGCCGTTGGTGACGATGTTGAAGGGACGCGCAAGGGTGTAGCTGCCGTCCTTGACGGTGTCGGCGCCCGCCTTGACGCCGTCCACGGTAACGGCCTTGACGGTGTCATTCAGGGAGCCAAGGCTGATGTAGCCGATGGCGGTGGCATCGTTGGCGACGGCGGTCATAACGCCGTTGGTGCTGCTCTGCACGGCGGCGGCTTCGGTCGTCATATCGACCTTTTTGCCGTCGGCGTCCTTCTGCTCGACGCCGGTCAGCTCAATGAAAGCGCCGCGGGTGCCGGAGCCGTCCTCACGGGTGAACACGGCGATGTCCTGCGCGGTGTCAAAGGCGTCGGCGGCAGGGGCGGCAGCGGAGGAAGCTTCGGCGGAAGAAACCTCAGTGGAAGAAGCCTCGGAGGAGGCGGGGGCAGAGCCGCAGGCAGCCAGACTTGCCAGCATGGCGGCGGACAGCACGGAAGCGGTAATTACGTTATGTTTCATAGTTCTGGTTTCTCACTTTCTGTTCCGGTCGGAACAGCTTTATTGTAGCGCGGTTTCGGCGCCGCTGCGACCATGCGCGTGTACAATCGCCGTAAAGCTTTTGCAAAAGAAAACCCGCCCTTGCAAAAGAATTGTAAAGTTGGTAAAATCGAAGTGCAGGAAAGCTCACACTGTCAACAAACTTACTGGGTCGATTGCTAACTTTCGGTTGGTTTGTAGGGAACGGTCTCGACCGTTCCGTGCCGCCTAGCCGATAGCACGATATGTCGGGAAATGGCGCGCCATTCGGCGCGATTTTATGCGCTGCGCGCGGCCAGCGGTGCGGCAAGGTCACTGCGCCCGCAGGCGCGTTTCGGAGCGCAACCGCCGCACAGCGGCGGCTCTTGGCGCGGAGATAGACACGCGCCCTACATTACTACCCGAAAAAGGGCTTTTTTGACAAGCCGGGTTTCTTTTTCTACCTTATATAAAGGAGCTTCTATGGAATACGTCATCCGTCCCATTGCCACCATTCACACGGATTTCCCCGATAAATTCGGCATTCCGCGCCAGAGCGGGCTTGTCAAAGAGCTGACCGCCCGCATCGTGCTGGAGCCGGAATACCGCGACCCCAACGCGCTGACCGGGCTGACCGAGTACAGCCATCTGTGGCTGATCTGGCAGTTTTCCACCGTGGCGCAGGAGTACGCCGCCGGGCGCAAATGGCGCCCCACCGTGCGTCCGCCGCGCTTGGGCGGCAATGTGCGGCGCGGCGTGTTTGCGACCCGCAGCCCCTACCGTCCCAACGCGCTGGGGCTGAGCTGCGTGGAATTGGTGGGTGTGGACGGCTGCGACATTTTGGTGCGCGGGGCAGATTTGCTTGATGGTACGCCGATTTTTGACATCAAGCCGTACCTGCCGTATGTGGATGCCCACCCGCAGGCGCGGGGGAGTTTTTCGGACATAACGGCGGATTACGCCCTGCAGGTGCAGTGCGCCCCCTCGCTTTTGGAAAAGCTGCCCGCCGAAAAGCGCGCGGGGTTATTGGGCGTTTTGCGTTCCGACCCGCGCCCGGCATACCAGCACGACCCCGACCGCGTGTACAAATTGAGTTTCGGCGGGGCGGAGATTTCGTTCCGGGTGGTTGACGATACGGTGATCGTGGAGAGTTTAGAGTTAAGATAAGGTGTGCCGCCCGCCGGGCGGCACGTTTTTTATGGGGGGAAGCCTTTCGGGCGGGTTGTCCGTAATGTTCGCGTTGCCGCAAGGTCGCGGGCGGGGCGTGCCCCGCCCCTACCGCGCAGTGTTTTTTGCCCCGTAGGATGGGGTGCAGCACGTCATTGAAATGTGCCCGCACGGCGGGCACTCCATATTTATTATCTATTATTTAATCCCGCCCATCCCCCGGCTTGTATCCAAAATCCCCTTTATCGTACCCCTTCCACCCCATTTTCGCCCTGTTTTGTTCAATCTGGTCAAAATGCACACTTCACGCCAAAAAATATGTGCAACATTCTAAGAAAAACCCCTTTACGAATGGGGTCACTTTTTGGTACAATAAAGCTATGCAAAAGCGCTTTTCTGCAAGTGCGCCCGGAGCAAAATTTGGACGTATGCGCAAAAAGGCGTGGGCCTGTGCGGGTCCCCCGCACGGATTGCAAATCACTCTAATGAAAACGGAGGAAGAAAAATGCCCAGAGCAAAACAGTCTATGGATGGCAATACCGCGGCTGCGCATGTAGCTTATGCGTTTACCGATGTAGCTGCTATCTATCCTATCACCCCCTCCAGCCCTATGGCCGACACTGTTGACCAGTGGAGTGCCGCAGGTCTGAAGAACATCTTCGGCAACCAGGTCAAGGTTGTTGAGATGGAGTCCGAAGCCGGTGCTGCCGGTGCTGTACACGGTTCTCTCGGAACCGGTGCCATCACCACCACCTTCACCGCTTCCCAGGGTCTGCTGCTGATGATCCCCAATATGTACAAGATCGCAGCCGAGCAGCTGCCCTGCGTCTTTGACGTGTCTGCCCGTACCGTTGCCACCCAGTCCCTGAACATCTTCGGTGACCACAGCGACGTTTACGCCACCCGTCAGACCGGTTTCGCCATGCTGTGCGAGACCAACCCCCAGGAAGTTATGGACCTGTCCCCCGTGGCGCATCTGTCTGCCATCGAGGGCCGCGTTCCCTTCGTCAACTTCTTTGACGGTTTCCGTACCTCCCATGAGATCCAGAAGATCGAGAAGTGGGACTACGAGGATCTGAAGGAAATGTGCAACATGGAAGCCGTTGAGAAGTTCCGTGCCGAGGCACTGAACCCCGAGCATCCCAAGATGCGCGGCTCCCACGAGAACGGCGACGTTTTCTTCCAGCATCGTGAAGCCTGCAACTCCGCCTACGAGGCTCTGCCCGCCGTAGTCGAGAAGTACATGGCCAAGATCAACGAGAAGCTGGGCACCAACTACGACCTGTTCAACTACTACGGCGCTCCCGATGCTGACCGCGTCATCATCGCCATGGGCTCCATCTGCGACGTTGCCGAGGAAGTTGTTGACTACCTGACCGCCAAGGGCGAGAAGGTCGGCCTGATCCTGGTTCGTCTGTATCGTCCTTGGGTTTCCTCCGCTCTGCTGAAGGTCCTGCCCAAGACCGCCAAGAAGGTTGCCGTTCTGGACCGCACCAAGGAGCCCGGCTCTCTGGGCGAGCCCCTGTACCTGGACGTTGCCACCACCCTGCGCGAAGCTGGTCTGAACGACATCGTGCTGACCGGCGGCCGTTACGGCCTGGGCAGCAAGGACACCCCGCCGTCCAGCGTTTTCGCGGTTTACACCGAGCTGGCCAAGGATGCCCCGAAGCCCCGCTTCACCCTGGGCATCACCGACGACGTGACCAACCTCAGCCTGCCTGAGGTCAAGCCCGCCCCCATCACCTCCGCCCCCGGCACCAAGGAGTGCAAGTTCTGGGGTCTGGGCGGTGACGGTACCGTCGGCGCCAACAAGAACTCCACCAAGATCATCGGCGACCATACCGACAAGTACATCCAGGCGTACTTCCAGTATGACTCCAAAAAGACCGGCGGTGTGACCATCAGCCACCTGCGTTTCGGCGACAAGCCCATCCGCAGCCCCTACTACATCAACCAGGCTGACTTCGTTGCCTGCCACAACCCCGCCTACATCCACATGGGCATGAAGATGGTGCAGGACGTTAAGCCCGGCGGCGTCTTTATGATCAACTGCCAGTGGAGCGACGCTGAGCTGGACGAGCATCTGAATGCTGCCGACAAGAAGTACATTGCCGACAACAACATCCAGCTGTACACCATCAACGCCATCGACAAGGCCATCGAGATCGGTATGGGCAAGCGCACCAACACCATCCTGCAGTCTGCTTTCTTCAAGCTGGCTGACGTTATGCCCATCGACGATGCCGTTGAGTTCATGAAGGCCGCCGCCAAGAAGAGCTACGGCAAGAAGGGCGACGCCGTTGTTGAGATGAACTGGAAGGCCATCGACGCCGGTCTGGACGCTGTCCACAAGGTCGAGGTGCCCGAAAGCTGGCACAACCCCGCCCCCGACGCTGCCCCCAAGGCACTGAAGGGACCCGAGGCTCTGGTCAAGCAGATCCGCAACGTTATGGAGCCTATCTCCCGTATGGACGGCGACAGCCTGCCTGTTTCCGCCTTTACCGCCAACGCCAACGGCGAGTGGGAGCAGGGTGCTTCCGCTTACGAGAAGCGCGGCACCGCCGTTATGGTTCCCGAGTGGAACGCCGAGAAGTGCATCCAGTGCAACCAGTGTGCCTTCGTGTGCTCTCACGCCACCATTCGTCCCTTCTGCCTGACTGCCGATGAGGCTGCTGCCGCCCCCGCTTCCACCAAGCTGGCCGACACCAAGCCCAAGGCAAGCGAGTACAAGTACACCATGGCTGTTTCTCCTCTGGACTGCATGGGCTGCGGCGAGTGCGTCACCGTCTGCCCCACCAAGGCCATCGAGATGAAGCCGCAGGAGAGCCAGTCCGAGCAGCAGGCTGCTTTCGACTACTGTGTCGAGAACATCCGCAAGAAGGACAACATCCCCGGCGTTGTGTCCGAGGTTTCCGTCAAGGGTTCTCAGTTCAACCAGCCGCTGCTTGAGTTCTCCGGCTCCTGCGCAGGCTGCGCCGAGACTTCCTATGCCCGCCTGATCACCCAGCTGTTTGGCGAGAAGATGTTCATCTCCAACGCCACCGGCTGCTCCTCCATCTGGGGTGGTACCGCTTCCATCAGCCCGTACACCACCAACAAGGAATCCGGCCACGGCCCCGCTTGGATCAACTCCCTGTTCGAGGACAACGCCGAGCACGGCCTGGGCATGCAGATCGGTTACGAGACCGTCCGCGCCAACCTGATCACCAAGGTTGAGGCCCTGAAGGGCAAGAACGCTGAGCTGGATGCTGTCATCGACAACTTCCTGGCTACCAAGAACAACACCAAGGCCAACGACGCTCCCGCCAAGGCTTTGATCGCTGCTCTGGAGGCCTGCGGCTGCGCCGAGGCTCAGGAGATCCTGAAGGACAAGCAGTACCTCGCCAAGAAGAGCTTCTGGATCTTCGGCGGCGACGGCTGGGCTTACGATATCGGTTACGGCGGTCTGGACCACGTCCTGGCTTCCGGCCACGATGTCAACGTTATGGTCTTCGACACCGAGATGTACTCCAACACCGGCGGACAAGCTTCCAAGGCCTCCAACATCGGTGAGGTCTGCCAGTTTGCTGCTGCCGGTAAGGAAATCAGCAAGAAGAGCCTGGCCGAGATCTGCATGACCTACGGCTACATCTACGTTGCTCAGATCGCTCTGGGCGCCAACATGGCTCAGGCTGTCAAGGTCATCGCCGAGGCCGAGGCTTACCCCGGTCCTTCTCTGATCATCGGCTACGCTCCCTGCGAGCTGCACGGTGTTAAGGGCGGCATGACCAACTGCCAGAACGAGATGAAGAAGGCTGTTGAGGCCGGTTACTGGAACCTGTTCAGCTTCAACCCCGCCAACAAGGCCGAGGGCAAGAACCCCTTCACCCTGACCTCCAAGGCCGGCGATATGGACAAGTATCAGGACTTCCTGGCCAACGAGACCCGTTACAGCCGCCTGTCCCGCGCCTTCCCCGATCGCGCCAAGGAACTGTTCGAGAAGAACCAGGCTGCTGCCGACGCCCGCTTCACTCACCTGAGCAAGCTGGTCGAGCTGTACAAGTAATTTTGTATAGCCGTTCCATCACGGCATAAATTTGCCCCCAACCGCAAGGTTGGGGGCATTTTTTTGTAAATAATAGATAAGAAATAATAAATAAGAAATAAGGTGGAGTTTGCGCCCGAAGGGCGCAAACAAATCATTGCGCGGTAGGGGCGGGGTATGCCCCGCCCGCGACATAACGGCAACACAAGCTAACGGGTAAACCGCATCGAAGGCTTCCCCCTGTGGGGGAAGCTGTCACCGCAGGTGACTGATGAGGGGCAGCCTGCCGGACACCTTCCCCTCATCCGGCGCGTTCCGCGCCACCTTCCCCCCAAGGGAAAGGCTTTTTCGTCAGGCGCAAACTTATCCTCTGGTTCCCTCGGTCTTGCTGTCGGTGCTCCAGCCCTGCAGGTCGGTGGGGTTCAGGCTGGCCAGCCACGCTTCGCGGTTGTCCTCATACTGCTGCCAGGCCGCGTCGCTGCGAATCGCCGTGCCTGTCAGGTAGGCATCGTCCCAGGGGTTTGCGGGGTCGGGGTCGGTGGGGTCCCAGCCGCGCTTGCTCTCGTCGGCGGGGTCGGTGTACATGGTGCCGGGCTTGCCCATGGGGCCGGGGTTTTCGGCATCGTCATAGATGCAAACGGGCGTGCCGATGGGGCAGTTGTCGTAGATCCACTTTACGTCCACGACCGCCAGCCGGATGCAGCCAAGGCTGGCCAGCGTGCCCAGCTTGTTGAACTCATCGTACTCCAGGTCGTCCTTGTGCTGGCTGTAATACGGCACGCTGTGGAACAGGTAGCTGCTCCAGATGCGGGTGGCGTACTGCCCGTAGCAAGGCCCCGCCAACAGGCGCCACGGGTAACTGACGGGCGTGCCCCAGTAGCCTGTCGGGGTGTCGGTGCCGCCGCTGCAAACCATGGCCATAAAAGGCACGGTGTACTGGTCGTTTTCGTCCAGAGTGTAGACGGTGACGGTGCCGGCATTGCGGTTTACCGTCAAAAAGTAGGGGAACCCTTCCTGCTTATCCAGCGTCATGCCGGCGCTTGCGTACTGTGCGGCCAGCGCCTCCATGGTGGTGCGGCCGGCCTCGTTCCAGGTGGCGGGGTCGGTGATTTGCGGCGCGTCCTTGGTGGCGTTGGCCGTCGCGGCGGCCATGGCGGGGGCAACGGTGGGTTCGGGTGTCGGCGTGGGCGTAGGTTCGGCCGAAGGCTCCGGCGTCGGGGTCGGCTCGGCAGCGACCGCGCCGCTGATCGGCAGGTCGCCGGGCTTCATGGCGCTCGGCTCGCGGTGGCAGGCGGTCAGCACGGTCAGTGCCAGGGCCAGGGGCAGCAAACGGGCAATGATACGCATAAATTCTCCTTACTGTTTGGTAACGCCGTACTCCTGCGCCATCAGGGCTTCCAGGGCGGCAAAGCTGCGGCGGACTTTTTCGGTGGGGATGCAATACGCCATGCGGAAATAGCCGGGGCAGCCGAAGCTGTCGCCGGGAACCAACGCCAGATCGTACTTTTGCGCCTTGCGGCAGAAAGCCTTGGCGTCCGCCTCGGGCGCTTTGGGGAAGATGTAAAACGTGCCGTCCGGCTTGACGACCGTAAAACCGAGGGCCTGCAGCTCGTCATAGATCAGCTGCATGTTGGTCTCGTACACGCGCAGGTCGCCCGTGACCTCCAGGCAGTCCTTGACCGCCATCTGAATGAGCGACGCGGGGCAGTTGTGGCCGATTCCGCGGGAAATCTGCCCGCACATCGGCACGATACTGTCGGCGTCCTCGCAGCGGGGGTTGGCGGCGACATAGCCCATGCGCTCGCCGGGGATGCTCAGGCTCTTGGAGAAGGAGTAGCAGGTCAGCGTGTCATCGTAGAATTTGGCGGGATAGGGCACCGCCGCGCCGCCAAAGGCGATCTCGCGGTACGGCTCATCGGAGATCAGGAAGATATGGTGGCCGAATTTCTGCGATGCCGCGCGCAAAACGTCGGCCAGGCGGGTCAGCGTTTCGGCGCTGTACGCCGTGCCGCTGGGATTGTTGGGCGAATTGATGAGCACGGCGGCGGTGTTTTCGTCCAGCAGGGTGTCCAGCGCGTC
The DNA here is from genome assembly GCF_934561205.1 of uncultured Gemmiger sp. Taxonomy (GTDB): domain Bacteria; phylum Bacillota; class Clostridia; order Oscillospirales; family Ruminococcaceae; genus Gemmiger. The sequence goes on from NZ_CAKTFU010000017.1 coordinate 29,133, forward strand.
AAAGTTGATTTGGAAATCCGCGCAGCGCGGCGGGGCCACGCGCAGCGTCAGGCCCGCCCCCTCGACATAGGGCTTGTATTCGGGAAAAAACGGCGCAAAGGTCACAACATTTTGCCCCGGCACACCCACGCAGCGCAGCGCATGCGCCAGCGCCCCCGCCGCACCGGCGGTCATAAAGATGTGGGCGGCAGTGTAATCCATGCCGAAACGGCGGTTCAGGCTTTCGGCCACGGCGGCGCGCACGTCAGGCAGTGTCAGGGTGGGGGTATAGCCGTGCAGCGTCACGGGGTCGGTTTCGGCCAGCAGGCGTTGGCAGGTATCGGTAAACTGCGGCGGGCAGGGCACCGACGGGTTGCCCAGCGAGTAGTCAAAGACATTCTCATAGCCGATTTCCCTGCCCCGCGCGGTACTCCACTCGGAAATTTGACGGATTACCGACTTGGCGGAAAGCATATCCTTGTAGTGTTGTGCGATCATAAAGAATACCCTCTTTATAGATAATAGATAAAAGATAATAGATAATAAATGCGGAGTGCCGCCCTTGGCGGCACATTTTACCAAGTGTCGATGTTCCGCTGGCTGCGCACAGCGCATAAAAACGCGCCGTCAGGCGCACCGATTTTATTATTTCTTATTTATTATTTCTTATTTGGCAAGTATAATTTCTTCCAGCGCCTTGCAATCTGCCGCCAGGTACTCTGCGCCCTCTTTTTCCAGCTCGTCGCGGGTGCGGAAGCCCCACAAAACGCCGCAGCAGGGCAAGCCTGCGTTGTGGGCGGTCTGCACGTCGACGTTGCTGTCGCCCACATACAAAATTTTGTCGGCGGCGGGGTCCACGCCCAGGGTGTGCATCAGCGCGCGGGTCCCTTCGGGTGCGGGCTTGGTGGGCACATTCGGCAGCGCGCCGCGCACGATCTCAAACAAGCCCTTGCCGAAATAGCGTTCCACCACGGCGCCCGCAAATTCGTCCGCCTTGTTGGAAAATACCGCCATTTTTACACCGCTTTGCTGCAGCTTGTGCAAAAGTTCGGGCATACCGGGGTACGGGGCGGTCTTGTCGTGCATGTGTGCGCCGTACACCGCGCCGAATTCCGCCAGCGTGGCGGCCAGGGTGTCGGGGTCGCGGTCGGTTTCGGGGCTGAAACGCTCGACCAATTTGGGGATACCGTTGCCCACAAAGTAGCGGTATTCGTCCCTGGTGTGCAGCGGCCAGCCGTGGGCGGCGCAGACGCGGTTGGCAGAATCCGCCAGGTCGTCCAGCGTGTTCAGCAGTGTGCCGTCCAGGTCAAATAAAACGGTGGTAAACATAGTAATCTTCCCCCTTATCGTACCTTTATTATAGTGGTATTGAACGAAAACAGCAAGCGGCTTTTGTATGTTTTGACCGTCATTTACGAAAAAAGTTGTAAAATTAAAAAAAGGTATTCCCCTTTTGCGGTTTTATGGTATGATAGTATTTGTATAAAGGAGGCTTATTTTCTATGAGCGTTTTGTTTGATATTTTGCGCTCGGTGGTGTACGGCATCATCGAGGGCATTACCGAATGGCTGCCCATTTCCAGCACGGGACATATGATTCTGGCCGAGCAGGTGCTGAAATTCAGCTTCAGCGATGCCTTTATGGAGATGTTCCGCGTGGTCATCCAGCTGGGTGCCATTTTGGCGGTTGTCGTACTGTACTTCAAAAAGCTGTGGCCCTTCTGCGGCGACAACGGCCGCGATTCCGGCTTTGCCAGGCATTTCCGCTGGCCCGTTATCAAGCTGTGGTGCAAAATTATTGTGGCCTGCCTGCCCGCCGCCGTGCTGGGCCTTTTGCTGGACGACTGGATGGACGCGCATTTTTACAACAGCGTGGTCGTCGCCGTGATGCTGATCGTCTACGGCATTGCGTTCATTTTGGTGGAGCGCCGCCCCCGCGTGCCCACCACGACCAAGCTCAGCCGCATCACCTACCAACAGGCGCTCATCATCGGCATATGGCAGGTGCTGGCGCTGATCCCCGGCACCTCCCGCAGCGGCGCCACCATTTTGGGCGGCTTGCTGTGCGGGCTGAGCCGCGGCGCCGCGTCGCAGTTCACCTTCTTTTTGGCGATCCCCGTTATGGCGGGTGCGTCCGGGCTGAAGCTGGTCAAGTTCGTTGCCAAGGGCGGTACCTTTGCCGCGCCTGAAGTTGCCGCGCTGCTGGTCGGCTGCGTGGTGGCGTTTGTGGTGTCCCTGCTGGCGATCCGTTTCCTGATGGATTACGTCAAGAAGCACACCTTCACGGCGTTCGGCTGGTACCGCATTGCCTTGGGCATTGTGGTGCTGGGCATCTGGGCTTTGCAAAGCTATGTTATGCCGATATAATTTCAGGGTTTAGAGTTTAGAGTTTAGATAAGGTGTGCCGCCCCTTTGGGGCGGCACATTTTGTTTGTCAAAGAAGTCCGTTTCCGGGATAATTGTAGGGATGGGTCTCGACCCATCCGCACATCTGGCCGCGCGCAGCGCATAAAATCGCGCCGAATGGCGCGCGGTTTCCCGATATATCGTGCTATCGGCAAGGCGGCACGGAACGGTCAAGACCGTTCCCTACAAAGCAGCCGAAAGGCCGCAATCATCCCGTTAGGTTTATCTGCAACCCGTTGTGCCGCCCCTTTGGGGCGGCACATTTTTTATTCCACGGGAAAATACAACTCCGGCTCCCCTTCCACCGGCAGCACCAGGCGGGAGCAATACCGCTTGGTTTCGATTTCGCGGCCGGTGTAGGGCGCAACAATGCCCAGCACACGCGGATCCCCGGCGGGTGTCAGGCCGCGCTCCTTCACCTCGCGGCCCAGGCGCAAAAGCGCCTCGTCCGCGCCCGCGTAGCTGCCGTAATACAACACCGACAAAGCGCGGCAGGCCGGCAGGACCACCGCCTCCTTGGGGGCTTTTTCGGGGCGCATGGGCACGCACACCCAAAACGGATACGGCTCGTCCGTGATATGGCCGTTCAAAAAATCCTGCCGCTGCGAGATGGTAAAAATCGGCTCGTCAGACAGGCGATACCCCCGCCGCACACACTCGCCGTAAAAATCATACATAGCATTGTACTTATCGGCAACGGTGTGCCCCTCGCACAGGCGGCGGCAGCAGGTCACGGCGGGCAGCGCAATCGTCTGCACCGATATGCCCGTATCCGTGCCCGCGCGCAGGCGCAGTTCCTCAACGCCGCGCGCCACCTCGCGCAGGTGTTCCTCCAGCGCGGCCAGCAAAACAGCCGTCTCGCCGCCGCTGGCAAAGTAGGCGGTTATTTCCTCGGTGCCAAGACCCATGGCCTTCAGCTTTTCGATCTGCAAAATGCGGGCCACGTTGTGGTTGTCGTAATAGCGGCGTCCGCTGTCCGGCGCGATGTAGGCGGGCGTCAGCAGCCCCTTTTCCTCTAAGCGCAGCAGCGTGCTGCGGGACAGGCTGCAGGCGCGGGCGGCCTCGGTAATTTGAAACAGCTTTTTCTGATTATCCGGCATGGCGCAAATCTCCTTAAAAAAGTGCTTGCTTCGTTCATGGGTGAACGGGTTATACTGTCATTATACGAGATACAGCGCCGTTGTCAAGACCCTGCGCGGCGCAAGGAAGTGGAGGTTCAGTGCCTTGACGCGGTGGATGCGGATTTTGTGTGTTATGCTGTGCCTGTGCGTACTGTGCGGCATTGCGGCGGTGGGCGCTTCGGCGGCAAGCGAGAGTTTCAGCTTTTCGCTGAAGCTCGCCTCTGCCGCAAACTGCCGTTCCTACGGCGGCGATAAAAACATCAAGACCTTTGACCCCCAGAAAGCGGACAACGATCGGGGCAGCTATGAAGGCGGCACGGTCGAGGTCACCAACAACGGCACTTCCTCGACCATACACTTGAAAGAGCGGAAAAACTTCAAAAACGCCTACTACCTTCTGCTGCCCTTTACGATGACCGTAAAGGTTCCGGCGTACACCTGCTATAAGGTTACGCTCTCTTACGATATCAAGCTGCAGCGCAACTCCAACGGCGAAAGCTGGTATGTGATGGAATGGACCGACAACACCGACGGTGCCGCCTACAAACGAACCTATTCCGCCAATAATGCCGATGCAAGCGGCGGAATCTGCCGCCTTCACAGCAGCGCAAAAAGTGCCTGCACCCGCAGCGGCACGGTGGAGCTTACCTTTGACAACCTGAACGGCTCTGCACAAAAAAGCATGACCCGCGAGTACGCCATTTTTGTGGGCAACAGTAAGTCCAATTCGTTGCTGGAATCCTACCACCACCAGCTGGAAACCACCTTTACCCTCTCGAAAAAAAGCTGCACAACGACCAAAACCGTGCGGCTTGACGCCAACGGCGGCACGGTCAGCCCGGCAAGCAAGGTGGTGACCTGCGGCAGCACCTACGGCACACTGCCCACGCCCACCCGCACAGGCTACGAATTTGACGGCTGGTATACGCGGGAAACCGGCGGCACCAAGGTGGACAAAAACACCGCCGTGGGCACAGACCCGCCCGCCACACTGTATGCCCGCTGGAAAGGCAAAACCTATACGGTATCCTTTAACGCCAATGGCGGTACGGTCAGCACGGCAAGCAAAACGGCAACCTATGGCAGCAAATACCCTGCCCTGCCCGACCCCACACGCACGGGGGGTTACACCTTTGACGGCTGGTATACCCAAAAAAGCGGCGGCACCAAGGTAACCAGTGACACCACCGTTACCACCGCCGCCAACCATACCCTGTACGCCCATTGGCATTTGACCCCGGCCCTGGCCCCTTACGATGTCGAATTGGAGATGGACGAGACCGGCGTCTATGGCAAGAGCAGTTTTTACCGTTTGAGTTACGGTTCCACCGAACAGCACACCACGGAAATAACCTGGTATGCCTGTGATAAAAACGGCAACAACGGAAAGCTGCTCACCGATGAAAACGGAGACCCCACCTACCCCCAAACCCCCACCGCAGGGGTGCATTACTATTACGCGGTGGTCACGGCCACACGCAAAGACAACGGCCAGAAAGCCAGCACAAAAAGCAATGTGGCCCATGTAACAGTGTCAAAGGCCACGCCGAAAATCAGCACAACGCCAACGGCTGCCACGCTGGACCTGGCCAAGGGCAACACCTTGGCTGCCAGCGCCCTGACCGGCGGCGTTGCCAAAAACTACAACATCAGCTCCGGACCCAACGAGGTGGCGGGTCGCTTTGTGTGGAAGAACGCCAATTTCAAGCCGCCCCTCGGCGGCGGACGATATGCCGTTGTTTTTCAGCCATACGACACAAACAACTACGAAACAACCGCCGAAACCACGGCGTATGTCCAGGTGATCTGCAGCCACAGATTCGGCGCATGGAGCGCCGGAAGGCGCAGCTGCGAGGTCTGCGGCAAGGTAGAAACACGCACCAACACCGTCACCATCACATGGGGCGAGCTGGCCTACACCTACACCGACGGGGCGTGGAACCCCGCCACACACGCCTATGACATCGGCGGCGGCTGGGCACCGAACCATGCAAACGGCGATGCCGTTACCGTGCGCAATGACGGCGCAAACCAAGTGCGCGTGCGGTTCCGATACACACAAACCGACACGGCCATCGGCGGCAGCTTTGCCAACAGCGACGGAGACTACATCTACATTCCGATCGACCTGCCGGTAAGCCGTACGCAAACCGTGCGGCTGTGCCTGACAGGCCGCCCTGACAGGGCACTGAACAACGCAAAAATCGGGTCGGTAACAGTCCGACTGGAAAGGTGAACCTGATGGAAAACACAGACAAAAAAGGCAAAAAACGGTGGCTGCTGCTCCTGCTGCTGTTGCTGTTGCTGCTTCTGTTGCTGCTTGGTGTGCTGTTCTGCCGCAAAAAGCCGCAGACGGCGGACACCACCCCCGCGCCGGAATCCTCGGTATCGACGTCCGCAGGCGGCGGAACGGTGTCGCTGACCTATTCCGATGCGGCAGATATCGACTTGACCGCCGGGCAGGTCACGCTGCTGTTTGCCAACCCCGAAAAGTCCGGCTGGGACGCATCGGTTCGCCTGGTTGTCGGGGAGAGTGAGGCGGCATGTTCCGACCTGCTGACCCCCGGCCAGCAGGTCACCCAGCTGCCGCTTTTGGAGGGCGCCAAAAAAGACCTGACGGCGGGCAGCCGCAGCGGCACGCTGAAGGTATCGTTCTACCACCCGCAAACCGGCGCCAAGGCTATGCTGGACGCCGAAATTCCCGTAACCGTCACCGTAACGGGCTGACCCCCGCACGGACGACATAGGGCAATGCCCGTACAATTTTTCAGGAAGGATGAAAAATCAATGACGAAGAAAAAATCAGCTCTGGTACTTACCCTGGCCATGGTGTTCTCTCTGGCACCCCTGTCTGCCTACGCGGAAACGATCAGCACAGTCAGCGGCGCAGCCAGCTGCGATGTAAAGGCAACCTATACGACCGATACGTCCGGCGGCGCAGGCGGCACGGGCGGCACGGTGTACAGCGTGGACATCGACTGGGGCGATATGGAGTTCACCTATACGGCGGCGGCCGGTAGATGGGACCCTGCCACCCACACCACCACCGGCGCTGACGGCGGCACCTGGACGGTCAACAATACCGACGGCAACAAGATCACCGTGACCAACCACTCCAACACGGCCGTCACGGCAACGATCAACTATACGCCAGCCTCCGGCTATGATAGCATCATCGGCAGCTTCGATAAGACATCGCTCGATCTGGCAACCGCCGTCGGCACAGAAGTGTCGAACGCTCCCAGCGACTCGGCTGCACTGACTCTTTCCGGTGCCTTGGACAGCGCCACCGCCGCCGGCACCACAATCGGCACCATCACCGTGACGCTGGGCTGAGTATTGCATACACAGCGCAGCCCCAACCGCAATCACCGCATCGCTTCGATAAACAACAGGCTCCGCCCAATATCGGGCGGAGCCTGTTTGCGTGGGTTTACGGGTTGGTGGTTTGCGGGGCTTTAATGCTGACGGTAAAGGTTACGGTGTCTGTGTAATCGCCGGAATACTTAATATCGTCACCGGTAAGCTTAAACGTAAGGGTTGTTTCACCCTCTTTGTTCTCTGCACCAGACTGGACTGTCAGAACAGGATTACCATTCTGAACAGGCGTTGCGCTGTTGGGTACCGTAACTTGGTAGCTCAGCGTTGGAGCGCCATTATAGTCGCCGGCTTTCACTTTGAAACCAGTAGCACTACTTAGTGCAACCTCTACTCTATATCCATAGGGTATAGTCACATTTGTGGCTTTTACCTTTGCCGTGCTTGGTTGAGTGGCATTCAGCGTTACAGATGTAGGGATGGTTACGGTATAGCTGGGGTCTACCTTGTAAGTAACGTGTAGAGGCGGGTGTGAGGTGGTGGTCGGGTAGACAGTAGTCTCCGTATTATCCGCAAACGCGGTAGTCGCGGCGGCGGTGATGGCGAGCGCTGCGGTGAGCAGCAGGGTTACAAGCTTTTTCATAATGGGGTTCCTCCTTATGATTATTAAGATTTGTCATCAACACTGACGGTAAAGGATACGGTGCCGGTGTATGTGCCGGAATAGGTTGTGGCTGTGGTTGGGACGTTAAACTGCAATGTAACGGAATTATTCGGGGTGTCGTTATCGGCAGTCAATACGGTATTGCCGGGTTTTACTTCGGTTTCGCCATTGTAGACCTTGTAATCGCGTGTATCATCGCCCAGCGTGACCTTGAACTCGCTGCCATCTGCCACTTTGACATTCAACTGCTTACCATTCGGCAGGGTCACGCCCGTGGCTGCGATGGTTGCTGTGTTGCCCAGCTCCACCGAGGCGGGGATGGTCACGGTGTAGGCAATTTCCGGCTGACCGCAGTAGGTGCATTTGCCGTCTACATAGTTGTGGTCAAGTTCTTCATCCTTCGCATTGCTGTACCTGCCTTGGCAGGGGGTACCCTGGTATACCTTTAAGCCGCCCAACACGGGGTAGGTTTGCTTGCCTGGATCGGTCAGGGTCTGACCCCAAACCTGCTCGGCAGGTTTGTCTGCTGTTGCTGCATCGTCCCGCGGTTTTTGCAGCAGGTAAGCCACCTCGCCGCTGGCAAACTGTGCTTGCGTTTTGGCGGTGGTGCCTGTGTAGTTAATGACGGAGCTGCCGAGGTAATAACAGTTGGAAAATGTGGCATCGACAGAACTGATATAAATGCCGCCAATAGGGTATTCAATGGAACTGTACGCATTGTAGCAGTTTTCAATAACGCTTCGCTGGATGGCGCTTCCGACAATGCCGCCGTATTTTACGTCAGGGCCGGTTCTTGTTACAGCGCCGGTATTGCCGCAATCCTGCACCGTTGCATTGTATGCATATCCGACAATGCCGCCGATTACGGATTTGCTGCCGGTCACCGTGCCTGTGTTGAAACAGCGCTGCACCGTTGCTTCTTTTGCCTGTCCGGCAATGCCGCCGAGGTAGTAACCGCCGTTCACGGTGCTGTCGCTGTTGGTACAGCCGGTGACATTTGTATTGCCTGTTATGTAGCCAACAATACCGCCGTAGTATTTGCCCTCCGTATAACCTCCGGTGCCACCAATGGCAGTGTTGACCGTGTGGCAGTTGGTAATGGTGCCGCCTGTGATATAACCGCACACGCCGCCAATACGTTCGTTACCGATAAAGGAAGAGTCCTTCACGGTAACGTTTTGTATGGTAGCGCCGCTTGCATAGCCGAACAGACCGACGTACTCTGCATTTCTGTCCGTACACCTCAGCCCGGTGATGGTGTTGCCTTTGCCGTCAAACTTGCCTATAAACGGATTTGCTTTTTTGCCAATGGGCGTCCAAGGCGTGGTGCTGTCCACGATGATGTCGTTCATCAGAAGGGCGCAGCTGTTGGGGGTAAAGTTGTTCACCTCATTGGCAAACCATCTCAGCTGTGCTTCGTTGGTGATTTTATATGTACCATCAGTCAGCTGCTCAGGCTTGTTATTGGCTCTGATACAGTATATACAGGTGCTTGCGTCAGTGTGGTTGTGGTAGGCACCGCTGGCATAGCCAACGCTCTGCGCCGTAAAGTTGGGGTAGGGGTCGCTCGGTAAATTCTGTTTCCAGATAGGGTCCTGCGAGCCCAATTCATAGGCAACCTTGCCGCTTTTGAACTCGTCTGCCTTTGCCGCTGTTGCGCTACTGGAGGTGCCTTGTGTTTCGCTCGGGTAGAAGCAGTTTGTCACAGTTCCTTGTTTCAAGCCGCCGAAGGACTTTGCGCTGCCCTGTGCGGTACCGTAGGCAAAGCTGTTCGTGACTTTGCGCATAGAGTAGCCAAACAGAACGCCGCCGGAAACCATGCTGCTGTTCACCGTTGCCGTGCTGTAGCACCCGCTGATGGTGCCGTTGTTATAGCCGCACACACCACCCACATACTGCACGCCCGCAAAGGTGGAATCCACCACACCCAGATGGGTGACCTCGCCGCCGCGGTCGATATAGCCGAACAGACCGACATATTCGCCGTCGGGCGTGTTGCAGTTCAGACCGCGGATGGTTTTGCCGTTGCCGTCAAACTTGCCTGTAAACCGTTTCTCGTATGTGCCGATGGGCGTCCAAGGCGTGCTGCTTACGGGGATGTCAGCCGTCAGACGGGCGTTGATGTTGGTTTGACCGTTGTTTACGGCTTCGGCAAACCAGCGCAGGTCATTTTCGGTGGTGATTTGGTAGTAATCATCGTTGCCTTTTTGGGGCGTGGGGTAGGCATCCAGCGTTTCCACCGCATCGGCGGGGGCTTCGCCCCACAGCGCCAGCAGCGCGTTGGCGGCGGCGTCATAGCGCGTCAAATCCAGCTCTGCCAATTCTTCATCGGTAAGGCTTTCTTTGGCATCGTCAATGTCGGTCAGCGCCTGTTCCACTGCCTCGGCGTTGTCCTCCGTCACTTCGTCCGGCAGGGCGTCGATCAGCGCCTGCACGGCTTGTGCCGCCGTGGGTTCCTGGGGTTCCTCCGCAGGTGCGGGACTTTCCACGGGCGCGGGACTTTCCACGGGCGCGGGACTTTCCACGGGCGCGGGGCTTTCCACGGGCGCGGGGCTTTCCACGGGCGCGGGGCTTTCCACGGGTGCGGGGCTTTCCACAGGTGCGGGGCTTTCCACGGGCGCGAGGCTTTCCACGGGCGCGGGGCTTTCCACGGGAGTGGGGCTTTCCACGGGCGCGGGGCTTTCCACGGGAGTGGGGCTTTCCACAGGCGTGGGTTCGATATTTTCTTGCACGGTGCTGACCTGCGGCGTTTGCTGCAGGTCCTCGTCCAGCGCCCAGATGTTAAGGGGGCTTAGCTGCAACAGCAAAGCCACGCTTAGCACAGACGCAAGTATCCGTTTTGCTTTCATGGGGTCCTCCTTATGGTAAAGGCAACGCTGTTATTTTTTGCCTTTTTTGCGCCGTAACAGCACAAGCAGCACAATGGTGAACAACACCACCGGAATCAGCCATACCAACGGCGTGACAGGCGCGGTTTGCGGCGCGGGGGTCACGTCGGGGGCGGTGGGCTGCGGTGTTTCGGTGGGGGCTGCTTCCGGGGCAGGGGTTTCGGTGGGGGTGGTCGGCTGCGGTGCCTCGGTGGGGGTCGCCTCCGGCTTTGCGGGGGCAGGGGTCTTTGCGGGCCGCGCTGCCGATTGCGCCGGGGCTGGGGTGCTTGCGGGGGATGCTGCCTGCGGCGCTGCGGTGGTTTCGACTTGCAGGGTCAGATCCTCACACGCGGCGGGCAGCGTGTAATAGCCGCCCTGCACAAGGGCGGTGACGTCCTCCCCGTTGACCAGCACACGGGTAAGCACCCTGCCGGAATCCGGGCAGATAAGCAGCTGCAGTTGGTCGAAGCGATCGACCGTAAAGGTCGTGCCGGACTGACCGTTGAAAAATACGGCGGCACCGTCCACCCGGTCTACGGTTATGGTGTGCGTGGTTGGCACTGTGGTGGTAATTTCTACCGTGTTATCGTTGTTATCTGCAAAAACGGGCAGGCAAAAGCTGCAAAGCAGTGCAAGCGCGCATAGCAGACCTGCTAAATTTTTCACAGACATCAGCCCCCTTTACTTGCGTAGGTGATGGTGAAGGTTACAGAGCCTGTGTAATTACCGGCGGAGGCTTTGCTCCAAGCGTCTTTGGTAATATGTACGCTGAGTTGGACTTTTTCGGTCGTGTCGGTAAGGTAAGCAGCGGTGAAGGGGGTGTTGCCTTTATACAGGGTAAAGGGAATCTCGCTGTTGTCCTTGTCGTTTTTCAGCGCGGTTGGCTTTGCGGAAATCGTAACAGTATGGTTGGGTTCCAGCTGGGCTGTTTCAAGGTGCAGGGTGCCGCACAGGTTGGTGACAGTATCGTTGAAGTCGATTTTTGTTGCAGCCGGAATTTTTACCGTGTAGCTGGGTTGGATGTTGGTTGTAATGGTGGTGGTGCCGGAAGTGGCGTTTGCAACGCCGGAGGCGGCGTCCGCTGCGAAGGCGGAAACCGCACAGGCGGCGCAAAGCGCGAAAGCAAGGGCAAAGGAAGTGAGGTTTTTCATGGGGGATTCCTCCGCTATGTTTTAGGTGGTGGGTTAAACAACGGCAATGGTAAATTGCAGTGTGCCGGAATAGTTACCGGCATAAGTGGGGTTGCCTGCTTTGATGTGCAGGGTTGCGGTTTGGTCGGCAGTTTTGGTTTCAAAAGTGGCAACAACATCTGTTGTGCCGGGGGTCTTGTCATCAATCGTGTAGGCCAGTTCTGCGTTGCCTGCTGTCAGCTTGTAATCATTAGCGTTGGAAATTGTGATATGCAGTTCCTTGCCCTTCTCAAGGCGCACATTGCTTGCCGTCAGCTCCAGGTCTTTTTCGTAGGTGACGGCGGCTCCCTCACCCGTTTTATCCAGCGTAACGTTAGTCGGAATCGTTACCGTATACGCGGGGGCAATGTAAAATTGAACCATGGTGTTGCCGGTATCGGAATTGGCGTCCAGTTTAGTTGTTGCGCCGGAGCTGGCGGAAGATGCAGAGCTATCGGCTCCCTCCGCCATTGCCGGTGCGGCGCACACAGCAGCCATAGCCAAAGCCAAAACAAAAGATGCAAATTTTTTCATGGGGGTTACTCCTATTCTATGTTATTTTTTTATACAGCTTGTACCGCTGTGTGTTACTGTACGTCCAGCACGGTCACAACATTGGCCCCGTTCATGGCGCTGCCGTCCTGCAGCGAGGCGGTTGTGATGCGCAGCTCTGCATTGTACTGCCCGGCCGGCAGGGCGCGGTTCAGCGTGATGTTGGTAATCATCTGCCCCGGCTCGACCTGCTTGGAGGTGTAAAGCACCTCGTCGGTGTCGGTCAGCACCAGTTCAAAGGTGAAGTAGCAGGGGTTGCCTTCGGGGTTCAGCAGCGCGACTTCCACGTCCTGTTGGTTGGCGGGCAGGCTGATGGACGGGTAGCCCGGAATCTTGATGCCCACCGCCTCGCCGCTGCTTTCGGGGGTCTTGTCCGGCAGGGTGTCGCCGCTCCACGCGCTTGTGCCCTCTTGCAAATCGGGCGTAAAGCTGCTTTCTGCCTGCGTGGGGCGCTGCCGTAAGCCCAGCAGCACCGCCACGGCAACCACAAACACCGCCGCTGCCACGGCGATAACGATATAGATCGGCTTGGGGGCCGCCTTGTTTTTCTCATTTTTGTTCATACAATAATCCTTTCCGTGTTCGTTTTTTCAGTGATAAAGTTCTTTCATTAAATAATAGCATTTTCAGCGCTGCAACGCAAGCTTTTGGGACGAATAGACATTGTTATATTTTGTAATGTACTACTTATATAAAAAAATAACCGCCTGTCGTTAAACACGTACAGACGGTTTTGCAGATATTTTAGTTGTTTCGTCCCAAAGAAATACCAAGATACATCATCATTGCTTTTTCGCTGTCCGCCAGCGTGTGCGCGGCAGAAAAATCCTGCACATTGAACAAAATGCACCCGCAGTGTCCGGCAAACGTGGGGAAGCAAGTGACCTTTAAGTAGGTGTCCACCTCCGGGCTGTAATCGAAAATTTCCGGCATTTCGCCGTACAGCACAGCGCGCTCATACCCTAAGCACAAGAAACCTGCCGCATCGTTGGAGTGCAAGCCGAACTATAAGGGCGAGGAACGGCTGCCGGCCAAGGAATGGTACGCGCAATTACCCGGATGTACTGACCGTTGCGCAAGTCTGCAAGGTGACAGGCCAGCCGAAATCCATAACCGGCAAACTTGCAAATGCTTTCGGCAAGAACTGCAAGAGCAGATACTTGAAAACGGTAATGAGATTCGATACGATGACAAACAGTCCGCCTTCTCGTACCCATTATGCTGTTTCAGGGTGTTTGGCTGCAAAGCGATTCCAGAACTCCCTTCTGCTCTTCCCTATTAAGCCTGCACAGAATTCTGCTCTTTCCAGCGCTTAACATTCTTGCGGCGGCGGACAAAGTAGAACACGCACAGAGCAATGAGACCGGCATCGACAACCGCAACCGTGATATACAGCCAGTACGGAACCGGGATAGCGCTGACTTCCTGACCAATGCTATTAGCAGAGGCATAAAGGATATTATGCGTAGCAGTGCGAAGGACCTGATGACCGGCAGGAGAATTGGTGACGGCCTCACTCGGAGCCTGAATATTCATCAAAGACAGAATCAAGTCATTGCCCGCTGCGATTGCACGGTCGATGTTGATATAGGACAGCTGAAGGATGCAGTCGGTAATGACAGTGCCACGGAAGCCCCATTCGTTGCGCAGGACAGTAGTGAGCAAATCAGCATTTTCAGCAGCACAGATTTCACCGATACGGTTGAAGGAGGACATGATTCCGCGTGTACCGCCTTCCTTAACGGCAATCTCAAAGGGCTTGATATAGATTTCACGCATTGCCTGCTCGTTCACCCAAGTCAGCAGACCACCGGAATCGCGGTTGCTCTCCTGGTCATTGACGGCAAAGTGCTTGCAGTAGGTCGTAACGCCCTGAGACTGGATACCCTGCGTTTCAGCAGCAGCCATTTTACCGGAGTGCAGACCGTCCTCAGAATAATACTCGTAGTTACGTCCGCTGAACGGGCTGCGATGAATGTTCATAGCCGGGGCATACAGAGCAGCGATTTTCATAGCTATCGCTTCTTGTGCGAAGGTTTCGCCCATATCGTATGCCAGTTCGGTATTCCAGCTGCACGCCAGCACGGACTGTGCGCAGAACTGATTGCCGGTAGAGCCTGCCATAATGTTGTTGATACCGTTGGGACCATCTACCTCAGTGTAACCCAGTTTGCCTACAGACGGGACCTCCTGTGTTGCCCAGCCGCCATTGGAAACCAGATTGACCATCTCACTGACCGGAATCTGCTCCAGGAAATCATTCCATTTCGGGTCATCATAGGCAAGACCCTTCATGTCTTCAATCTTCAGACCGTGATCAACAACGGCGATGTCTTCGGCTGTGTCAACCAGACCGTTGGATGTATTGTTGATTGCCTCCAGAGCGGCAGCACCGGCTTCACGGCTCGCAGCAGCTCGCTCTTTGGGGAAAGTACCCTCCCAATCGGCACGGCTCACATAGCTTGTGCATTCGCCAAAAGAAGCATAGTCAAACTGATTGGTTGCTGCAACATCGTCGGTAGAACGGGCACCATCGTTAGAGTCGTTGTAGATTCTATCCTTGTCGATGGTGAGAGTCCGAGAATCAATGACCGTGTGGCTGTCGCTGCGCAGGCTGATCGTATATTCGCCCGCTTCGAGAACATAGGCACCGCCCTTAGCCTTCACACCGGTATAGTCGTAGGATGCCATATCCTCAGCAGTGAAAGTCAAGGTCACAGATTCGCTCTGACCGGGTTCAATCATTCCGGTCTTGCCAAAGGCTCCGAGAACGACAGAACTCTTCTCGATACCGCCCTCAGTATACGGTGCAGAGTAGTAGACCTCAACTACATCTTTACCGGCAACAGAGCCGTTATTCTTCACATTGACCGTCATGGTCACATTGTTGCCGTCAAACGAGAAATCAGAGATGCTTTCTTCAAAGTCCGTGTAAGAAAGACCATAGCCGAAAGGATACTGAACCGTGGCATCGTAGTCAATGAAGCCATCCTCAGCGGCTGTCTCATAGTAACGATAGCCTACATAGATACCCTCGATATAATCGACATAATGGTAAGCGTCCGGAGCAGCACCGCCGCCGATGGGGCTGGTGTTTACCCACTCACAGTTTGTATAGTTATAAGCGCCAATACTGTAATAGCTGGGAGCACTCTCGACCTCATAGGCGAATGTATCGGTAGTGCGGCCGGAAGGATTCACTGCGCCGCTTAAAACTTCACCGACTGCATTTGCACCGGTAGAACCCAGGCACCCAATCCAGAGTGCTGCATCCACGCCATCGTCCTCGAGGAATCCGAGTTCCATGGCATTTGTGGAGTTGACCAGAACAACTACTGTGCCGAAGTTTTCCTTCAGCATATCAAGGACCTGCTGCTCAACACTCTGCAGTTCCAGATAATGTTTACCGGCGTCGCCGCCTTTTACAACCTGCTCAACGTCCTTGCCGGAAGAAACAATCTGTGTTGTTGCATTCGGGTCCATATCCATGGGAAGGTCTGCACCTTCACCGCCGAGACGAGACACAACAAACACGGCCACATCCGAATAAGCCTTGGCGTTTGCAATCATCTCATCAGAGTATTCGCTGACGGCAGGCTCGTTGATATCAAAGTTGTTGCCGGTGAAACCGACGCCGGTACGCTCGACAAAATGGTCGTTGTAGAAAGAAACCAGCTCAGGATTGACCGAGAATCCGGCGTTGGTCAAGCCCTGCTCCAAGGTGATGTTTTTGCTGCTGTCACCGGAACCGGAACCGGAGCCGCCGTAGACAGTGTCGCGAGAGCCATAACCAAAGAGATTGATTTTGCTTCCGGAAGCGAGGGGCAGAGTCTGGTTCTTATTTTCCAGCATGACAATGCCTTCGCTTTCGACTTTCTGCGTCATATCCGCAGAAGCCTGACGGAAAGCAGCCACCTTATCCGCATCCGGTCCCTTGTACAGATAACTGTTGATGGTGGTGTAGTATTTCGGGACAAGCACACAAAGCAGTACATTCAGTACCGCAACAATAGCGCTCAGAATGCACATTATGACAAATGGCAGTTTCTTAGGCTTGCGTACTTGTTTTGCAGGGGCAGTGTTTGACATTTGAATTCCTCCTTCTGATTGACCGGACTCGGTCATTTGTCTGCATTATACCTGAAACTCTAAAAAAAGGAGGCTTTACTTCCTAAGTGGTCGTTTTTTGCTCCTGCTTTGCACAAAAAATAAAATTGCCGGGGGTATTCCCGGCAATTCAGTGTTGCTTATTCAGTTTCAACCGGCAGCGCCACACGAAGCAGGAACAACCCGTCCTCTGCTTGGACGGAAACCGTGCCGCCGTATTTCTCCGCTGTACTCCGGATGCTCTTTAACCCAAACCCATGATAGTTCGGGTCTCCTTTTGTCGTAACGGGCAATCCGTCAACAAAACGCAAGTTTCCCTCGTAGAAGTTCTCCACTTGAAGGATGGCAATGCCATGGTTCGAGAAGATGCTTACGGAAATCGCACGCTTGTCGTGGTCCTCAAGCTTATGAACGGCCTCCTCTGCGTTGTCCAGAGCGTTCCCCAGCATGGAAAACAAGTCAACCGCCTCCAAAAAACCGACTGCCTTTCCATCGGCAACACAGGTAAAGGTGATATCATTCGCAGCACACAGCAGGCTCTTTTCGGTCAGTATCGTGTCCAGAATTTCATTTCCTGTCTCGATGATAGAGTCATATACCGATACGGAGTTTTCGATTTCTTGAAGAACTGCCTTTTCCGGTGCATTACCTGTTTGCGCCACAAGCTTCTTCAACTCAGACAGCTGGCATTTCAGTGCATGGCATTTGTGGTTGATAAGCTTCACACTATCCGATGCGCGTTCATATTGCGCCTGATGACGCATCCACAACTGCTTTTGAAGCGATAGCTCCTCCTGCTGCGCCAATTTGTTTTGAAAACTCACCTGCTGCCACAGTATCAGAACACAGCATATCATCGAATATATCCTGCAACACCGATACAGGTAATTCTGGTGCTGAAAGCTGGTCTGAACAATCGCACTAAACACAATAGATATCAGTAAGACCGCTATCATTGTCGTAAAAGAATACCCGACACTCACCGAGGTATACCCATGTTTAACCATAGGGCGCGCAATCAAGAGATATATCACGACATAGACGAATGCAAATACAACAAAGGGAACGAAGACATCTACTACTATGTCTTTGAGGGAGCTATAATGAGGTTCGTTATAGCCTGCTCCGGGCTGAATCGCATCCCACGCACAAAAAGCGACATGCTGCGTGAGGTAGGCCAATGTAGTGAAATAAGCAGCCATTTTGAGTTCTACATCAAACACCGAGTATTCTATAGCAAGCAGGATAAGAAAACTGCCTATGCTCCACACCAAAGAAGCCAAATAGCTATTCAAAAGGATTTCAGGTGATGCGGTAATGCAAAGCTCCAAAACCACAAATCCAAAAATTGCTGCCAGTACAGCACGAATCAGCCAAAACTTTCTTTTTGGTTCTTTGTAAGCAAACATGAGTGCTGCAATCAGCAGCTGAACCGGTTGATGTAAAATTCTGAAGATACCTTGCAGCAAATTCACTTCATATTCCCTCCCGTCACAGAATTTGCCAGATCGCTGAGAAATGTATTCCTTCGACCGCGACTAAGGGGAAGTGCGTTCGCGCCGACAACAATGGAGTCTTTTTTTACGGCATCCACATGTCGAAGATTTACCAAGTAGCTGTTGCTGCATCTCGAAAACTGCTGGTCTTTAAGGCGGTCTTCAATTTCCTGCAAACTGCCGGAGACTTCCAGCGTTTGATTATGCAGATGCAGATATAGCCAATGCCCCCGCACCTCAATGTAGTAGATTGCCGAACTCTCAATTCGCTGCTTTTCTCCATTAACCGTAACAAAAAGATGATGCTTTTGCCTTTGAGAGGCTCGTTCAATGGCGCGAGGCAGTTTCATAGAAAGCTGCGCGTAGGTGATGGGCTTTAGTATAAAATCCAGTGCATCGACTTCATACCCCTTAATGGCATACTTTGCCATTCTGGTAATGAAAATCATAACGACAAACGCATCCTGTTCTCTGATTTTCTGAGCAGCACTCATACCGTCCAGTAGCGGCATCTCAATATCCAACAGCAGAATATCCCATATTGGTTTGTAGTTCTCAGCAATATCCATACCATCGTTAAACACCGTAATATTGCCTTCGAGTCCATGCTCATTAAGATAGCGAACGACATTATCTTTTGTTTGCTGGGCCAAATCTGCTTCGTCTTCGATAATAGCAATCTGCAGCATACCCGAAACCTCCCCATGGGATTTGCATTCTTTCTTTTCTGTCATCATTCTACCAAGTGCGACAAACAATGTCAAAAAGATTTTCAAGAGCACTTATGCGGATTTCCAGTGAATCCTCCCGCGGCTAAGGTCACGGGCTTCCCGCCTTTTTTAGGGCGGCGGCGTTCTGACAAAAGTTATGCCGGTTTCTGCTATTACTATAACGCGCTTTCGGGGGGCGTCAATACATTAAAATATATACATTTGATTCCAGATTATGGCGGCCACAAGTTTTCAACAAGTGACCGCCATGCTTGTGGAATTAAATCCGCAAATTTTCAAAAAAGAGGTGTTTTGTATAAGCAGCAAAGGATTCAACCAGCGCGATGCCTACCGTGTGATGCTGCGCAAGTATCCCGATGTGATGAACATCGAACAGATGCGCGATGCCCTGCGAATCAGCACCAAAACGGGGTACAAGCGGCGCGCCGAGGCGATGATGCGTGAGCTGCAAGACGACTTTGAGCCACCCGTTGACCCCAACGGTCCGCCCGGCAAAGCCATGCTGTTTGCGGACTATCTGGTGCAATGGCTGGAAATCGCAAAGTAAACCGTCAAGCTGACAACCTACGCCAGCTACAAAGAACTGTCGAACAGCAGGATCATTCCTTACTTTAGAAATCTCGGCGTTACGCTGGGCGACCTGAAAGCGGTTCATATCCAAGCTTTTTATCAGGAACAGTTGGAGCGTGTGAAGCCCAATACGGTCATTCACTATCATGCGGTTATCCACCGCGCCTTGAAATACGCAGTGAAAACAGACCTGATCGATGTGAACCCTGCCGACAAGGTAGACCGCCCAAAGAAAAACGAATTTACCGGGAACTTTTACAGCAAGGACGAAATGAACGCGCTGTTCGACGCTGTGCGCGGCAGTAAAATTGAGGTGGCAGTTATGTTGACCGCCTTTTATGGTCTGCGCCGCAGCGAGGTTGTAGGGCTGAAATGGGCTGCTGTGGACTTTGAGCAGAACACGATTGAAATCTGCCACACGGTCACAACGGTTCGGCTGGATGGAAAAGAAGTTCTTGTAGAATCCAATAGCACAAAAACCAAATCCAGCAAGCGCACTTTGCCGCTTGTACCGGTTTTCCGGGAACGGCTGCTTGCCTTGCAGGAAGAACAGAAAGAAAACCGCAAGCTGTGCGGTAGGTGCTACAACAAAAAATACGCAGACTACATCTGCGTAGACGCAATGGGCAATCTGCTCAAGCCGGATTATCTCTCCGATTCGTTCCAGATCATCCTGCGGAATTATCATCTGCGGCGGATTCGCTTTCACGATTTGCGCCACTCCTGTGCCAGCCTATTGCTGAAAGAGGGCGTACCGATGAAGCAGATTCAAGAGTGGTTGGGCCACAGCGATATTTCCACCACGGCGAATATCTACGCGCACTTGGATTCGCAGTCCAAGAACCTGAGCGCCCGGACGATGGCAAACACGCTGACACTGCCGGAAGCGCAGCCCATAAAGAAGTGGTAACATGAACAGAGGGCGGCACCTGAGAAATCGGGTGCCGCCTTTTTTGCTGTCAATTTGTACCCAAGCGGCAGGAAAAATCTTGTGTAGTTCTGTGAATAGCTATTTGCCGCGATTGCTGGTATGATTTGTACCGAACCCGAAAATCACTACTTGAAAATAAAGGGGAGATGGTTATAAGAAAAGCAACGGAATTTTGCAAAGCGGCAATAAAAAATCACTACCCAATGTGAAATTGAGTAGTGATACTTGGCGCAGGCGGTGGGATTCGAACCCACGGAACTCTTTCGAGTTCAACTGATTTCGAGTCAAGTACATCAAGGTATTCGTCTTATATCTCTTTATTCTGCTTTGCGTTGAACCGTCTGTTTTCTGTTCTTACGCTTGTTTTTGATATTTTGACTTATTTCGTTTTATATGTTGCCCGTGGCCGTTTGGGCAACATTTAGGCAACAATCGTTTTTCGGGCAACACTTTTTGGCACAACACAGGGAAAATTGAAAATTTGTACAGAATTTGAAGATTTGGCTATATTTCAGTCCAAATCTTTTTTCTTTGTATGGAGATTTTACCGTGAAAAACGCAAATTCTGCTGCTGAAAGTGGTGCTTTTGTCCGTAAAACGCGCGGATACTCTGTTGTGCAGAACGAGGCACTGTTCAACGATAGCTTATCCATGAGCGCTAAAGGGTTGTATGCCTTGATTGCTGCCCGTATTGATTATACCGCAGTACCGCTGACAAAGCAATGGCTGATGAACCACTGCACCGAGGGCGAACGCGCCTTTAACCGTGCATGGGATATGTTGAAAAATAATGGCTATTTGGTTGCGCACGTTCGTCCGGCAAATCGTGGACGATTCTGCTATGAGTATGAACTGCGCGATTCCAATAACGGTTGGAACGGTGTGTATTTAATCTATTACGATGCACAGGGAAACATCAGCAATACCAATCTGACGAAAGCCAACCACACCCTACAAAATGTACCTACTGGTATGACCACTACCCACAAAACCGCACCAGTGGTAACCACACCTGTGGTAAGCGCAGTGGCGGTAATGTAGGCGGTATTATAATTACTATAATTAAATACTCTTAGTAATTACTATATCAAATACTATAAATAAGCCATCTGAAAAAGAAAAAGGACAGTGCAGAAAATTTGCCGCACAACAGTCTCTCTTTTTCAGAAGGCTTGCAGAATGAAAGGGTTACACAATGAAAATGGAATATGTGAATGTAAACGGCTATCTGATTCCAAAGTTGGAAAATGGTCCAATCACAGACAACACCATTGGAAAATACGGCATGATGCGAGCGCGATACCTTGATGAGCATCGACCAATGGAGCGCGACCAGATGTTGTTGGATGGAACGCTGGCACAGCACCTCACGAACATTGACTGCGAGGCACATCGTCAAGTTGAAAGTCTTACCAAAGTATTGGCAGCGGAAGCCAAAATCAATGAAGAAATGAAACGTTGTAACCCGCTGGAATGGGCAGCAGCTATGCAAGGCTTGCAAGCACAGGCCGAAGAAATTGTGTGTGCTGAACTGATTTACGCAGAGGAAAACACGAACGATTCACTCTCTTTACCGGGAAAGTGATAGCGTTCCCGGACAGTGCGGCAAGCACGTCATTATGCTGTCATGCCAGCATAACGACCGTTTGTTAGGGGCAAGCCCCTAAGACCCCGATAGGAGAAAGCAAATGTTAAAACGTCAAAAACAAGTAACGGTACGTTTTACCGAAGAAGAATACCATCAACTGAAAAATAAATGCGATGCAGCCGGTATGAAGATGGAGCCATTTCTCCGAGCGTTGGTTAGTGGCTGTACAATACGCGAACGCCCGCCGGATAGCTATAAAGCCTTGGCAGCACAGGTAGCCGCAGTCGGCAACAATTTGAACCAGCTTACCCGGCTGGCCAACAGTACAGGCAAGATTGAAAATGCTCAACTTGCCGAGGCGAGCCGCATCATGCAGCGCATCTGGCAGTTTATGCAGGAGAAAAGTTAATGGCTATTACAAAGATTTTGCCCGTTCGTGGGCAACTAAAAGGCTGCTTAGACTATGCTGCCAATCCGCAAAAGACAGAATATTTCAGTACGGCAGATATGCAGCGGTTAATCGACTACACACAGAACAAGGATAAAACCGAACACCAGCTTTATGTTTCGGGCTTTAATTGTATGCCGCAAAATGCTTATTGCATTATGCAGGCAACGAAACAACGATGGGGCAAGCCTTTGAACGGTGGCAATGTGGGCTATCACATTATTCAAAGTTTTAAGCCCGGAGAAGCAACGCCGGATCAAGTGCATGAAATTGGCTGCGAATTCGCACGGCGATTCTTAGCAGATCGGTTTGAATGTACCGTCAGCACCCATTTAGACAAAGGCCACTTGCATAACCATATTGTTGTAAACTCGGTTTCGTTTATGGATGGTCGAATGTTTCGTAATGATTTTACTACTTACTACAAGGGTATTCGAGCTATTTCCGACGAACTGTGCCGCGAAAACCGCTTGTCGGTTGTAGAAACAGACGGACACGGGAAATCTTACGGCGAGTGGAAACATGAAAAAGAGGGCACACCTACGCTACGCGGTATGGTAAAAGCCGATGTTGAAATGGCGATGGCTTCCGCAGACAGCTTTGCCGGATTTATTGCAGAGTTGCAGCAAATGGGTTATAAGGTGAAATACGGACCGAAGGTTACACATATGGCTGTGCGCCACAAAGATGCACAGAGAAATATTCGATTGGATAAGATTAGTCCACGCTTCAGCGAGGACGCCTTGCGGAGTTACTTCCAAGAGTTGCGTAAACTTCCACTCGCAATGCAGCAAGAATACAAGCAGCAAACAGTACCTCATCCACCACGCTGGCAGCCGAAAGAGCTGCCTATGCCTGTTCGCCGCCGCGCACGGTATCGCGGCAAGCTGAGCCATAACTGCCGAAAAATCACCGGATTTATGGCTTGCTATTATCGCTACTGCGCATTGCTGAGAAAAGCATATAAAGGTAAGGTTAGCAAGCGTTGCTATTACTTGCTGCGTGATGATTTCCTGCGGTACAATCGCTATCGGCGGCAATGCGACTTTTTATGGGAACAGCGGATTACAACACTTGACGAGCTTTTGCCTTGTAAGGAAAACCTGCAAGCCGAATATAACGCCCTTATAGCGCAGCGCAAAGCGCTCTATCGTAGTAAGGACAAAGTTGCCAATACTGACCGCTTAAGCCAAATACAGACGCTCACAGCCCGTATTAGAGAATTGCGGCGAGATATTGCTACTTGTGCAAATATCGAAATGGATTGTGAAACGGTACAGGATAAGTGTCAGAAAGTAAAAACATCTGAAAATAGAACATTAGCCGTTTACCAAAGCAATCGGGAAAGATTTGCGCTTAATAGCTACTGCCATAAATAGATCGTCTCATTGTAGTTTTAGATGCATACACACAGAAGCACTTACAGTTTTCTGGTTGAATAGTTATCGAGATGTTTGCCTATATGTGATATGACAATTTTGGATGTTTCAGGATCAAGACAAAGATAAATCCGAACAGAGCGTTGATCCATGTCATCATTTCCGCAGGCGATATGGGCTTCTACATTTATTTTCCTGTTACAGTAAATGTCTTCATATTGTCGCATCAAATTCTTGTCTGCGCGCGTCATACTGCCTTGTCCTCGTTTATACTTGAAATTACTGCTTCTGGAATTGAATGCCGCTTCCAAATCGGTGTAAGAACCATCTACCCACAGGCTATATAGAGTATCTCCTATCTCACAAAGTGCATTCCAAAGAACCTCTGCTTTCGTGTTGCAATCGTTCAGGCTTTTCAGCGCTCGCTCCGTGAAAAAAATTCGATCCGAATAATGCAAAGAAATGTATTCCACAACACTTTTCGCATCGGAAGGATAACTGTGGAACTTACGCATTCTCTCTAACGAAGATAAGACTTCATTATAATTTGCTGCTTGTTCACGATAAATTCCGGCAGTAACATTTGCATTTCTGATTTCCTTCTTTGCATCGTCGAGTTCTTGCTGCAATGTTTCATTGCGAATTTGGGTTTCCAACAGGGTTTCTTCTATATACCTCTTTTCCTGTTCACTGTCAGCGGCGGCATTCAGCATTTCTTCTGCCGTACTAGTAGAGTTCGCTTCCCGTTCTTTCAACTCGCTGATACGCTTTTGTGCGGTAAGCGTATCCTTTTTTCTGCGACAGTTTTCAACTGTAAAAAGATCATCATAAAAGTGTACGTCTTGAACTAGCGCCCGACGTAGAATGTCGTAAATCACGGAGTCGCTTTGATCCTGCATTTTGAGCAGTTGATTTGCAGTAATCAAGCGATGTCGGCGGCTATCATCTTTTTCTTTTACTCTGGGATGCCCAGCATAAATTCTGATGCTACCAGAATAACAAGCGTATTCTTGGGGGCAAAGCTGAGTCATTTCCCGACTAAAATCCACGCTATCTGCGTAACAAACAATCGCGTTCATGTCAAGGATTCTGGCCACATACGCTGGGTCAAGGAGCGTACGTTCTGTTTTATCATCCATTGTACGAGGACTTATATATACTACTGGAATTTCACGCAGTGGATTGGAAACAAGTTCCCAAAAATCATAGTACTGCCCCGGTACAAAATGAAGAGGTTTATCAGTAGGTACATATCCATTTATGGAACAGCTCAATCGTTTGCTGTGACGAAGCCGGTGAATGATACCCGGTGTATTAAATTCGGGATCATCTTGACAAGGACCAATGAATCCAGGACGGTCTAAGTAAGCTGTAATGAGCGTGATTGTGGCTACACCCGGTTCTGTTTGACAAAAACCAATTTCAGTCATCCATTCTCTAGGGGCAAAACCGACTTCACCTGCGGGAGGTTCCTTAATTTGACATGCCCAATAGCATTTTTGCTCATCTAAACAAAAGCAAGAATACAAAACAACCTGACCGCTTTTAGATCTGATGGTTTTTCCTCTTTTCCAATCAGACCACACCTGTGTTTTTTCTGGGAGGGGGTCTCCTCTTTTGCGGTATTTAACGGTGATCCAATAGCGAATTTCTTCAATCATATCCCATAGAATATCGCCGCGAGAATCTTTACAGGCTTGTAAATCAAACGCCGCCTTATAAAATACTTTATATCCAATGTGTTCCATTCTAATCCTCACTTTTAGCGTAGAGCAGCGTAATCACGCAGCCACTGCATTTGCATTCACGCGCTCTATTGCCTTACGAATTCCTGCCCATACAGACAAATCGGTGAACACTTCCACGATGCTGCCGCGGTCGGTAAAGGGGGCTTCCTGCAATACGGACAAATCTTTCATCATGCCATTGTGGACAATGTACTCTACAATCTGGTTCACAAAATAAATTTGTCGACTGTCAAGGCTGGCATCGTTCAGGTATTGCGCAAAGGCCTCTTTGGCGGCGTTCATGTCAAGGCCGACAATCTCCCTCACAAACTCGCCCAAAGGCTTTTGACCGTACTCGGCTTCATAGTCCTGCTTTGTGCCGACTTCGTTCCACAGAATTTCTTCCAGCGCCTTTACATCATCGCTATTCAGCGGAATGTTGCCTTTCAGTTTGGCAATAACGGCGTTATCCGTATGCTGCCGCACATAAAATTCTGCCTTGGCCTTGTAATTTTTCAAGTCATCGTTTTCCAACTCGGACTCGTTCCAATCTTCGGACAGAATTGCATCATCGAAATTGGTATCATAGCGAACTTTTACGATGGGAATATACTTGATAAGGTCGCGTAGGTTTTCGCGAATATGCTCAAATTCGTTGATCCCGGCTGTTTCCAAATAATCCGTGTGCAAAATCTTATTGAGAAGATCGGATTGTGCCATGATTTCTGGGATGTTTGCAACAGACGCAACGGCAGCAACCTTTTTCATCAAATCGCTGCGTGCCTTGCCATACTTTTTTCCTACAAGGTAGGCAAGCTCTATACCGTACATCAGGGCATCAAAGCGCATTGCCTTGGGGTCATCTTCTTCGGGGGTAATCAGCGGCGCTAACTCCTGCCCCATCAGCAAGGTGTCCTCATAGGTCAGAGCGGTGTAGTTGTCCGCGTTGGCATACAATTCCACATATTTCAAGTGTTGGCGCACAGCAAAGTTGTCTTTATTCAACTCCTGTACTTTGCGCACCATATCATCCACAAGTGCCTTGCGGAACGCAATCAAATCAGTGGTCTGATATGCCAAATCTTGCAACTTAAAAGCAATCTGCGCTTTCAAGTGGAAAATTGCCCCTTGCAGCGCAATCATGTTAGCAGTGGGTTTTCCCTTGCTCATGCGGAAAAACTCAAAGTTCCCGCAGAAGTCAAAGATATAAAATTTGTCTTTATCCTTGCCGTCCAACAGAGCAGGGCAAAGGCGTGTACCGCGGCCAATCATCTGCCAGAACTTTGCCTTGCTCATAACTTTTTTGAAAAACACAAGGTTCAGCACTTCTGGCACATCGATACCGGTGTCCAGCATATCTACGGAAATTGCAATCTGGGGCAACTTTTTCGGGTCAGAGAATTCATCAATCGCGCTTTGGGCATAGGTCATATAGTTGTCGATGACCTTGGCAAAGCCGGGCAAATGGGGGTATTCTTTATTGAATACCTCCAATATTTTTTCCGCGTGGTCATGGTTCTTTGCAAAGATGATTGTCTTGCCCAGCTTGTTGCCGTAATCGATTTTGATACCTTTTGTCATCAGGGTATTCAGAACCTTGGAAATTGTATCCTCGTTAAAGACCCATTCGTTCAGTTTCGACGAATCGATTCTTTCAGGCAACTCTCCGTTTTCGTCCTCAAATGTGCTCTCGTAAATCTGTTTTTCTTCATCCGAAAGTGCATCGTAAACAATGCCTTCCTCAATAAACTTCAACTTCGTTTCAACGGACAAAAAATCCACAAGATACCCATCTTTAACGGCTTGCGCCAGCTCGTAACCGTAGGTAGGCACACCGTTTTCCAGTTCAAAAATCTCATAGGTGTTCTTGTCGATTTCGTCCTTGGGCGTTGCAGTCAAGCCGACCAGTGGCGCATCAAAGTAGTTGAAAATGTCTTTATACTTGTTGTAAACCGAGCGGTGCGCTTCGTCGCAAATTACCAAGTCAAAGTGCCCGCAAGTGAACAGCTTGCCGTTCTCGTCCTGCACACTGTCAATGACATTGTACATGGTTTGATACGTGGAAAACACACAATGCGCCGTGTAGTTGTCCTTCTCTTCGCAGAGGTTTGTAACCGACAAATCCGGCAGCAGATTCACAAAGCTGCGCTTTGCCTGCGTGACAAGGCTGTTGCGGTCCGCCAGAAACAGGATGTTCTTCACCCAGCCGTGTTGCAGCAGAACATCACACAAGGCAATCACTGTGCGCGTTTTGCCGGAGCCGGTGGCCATAACCAGAAGCGCCTTGCGACGATTACGAGTGAAAGCATCGCAAGTTGCCTTGATAGCCCCCTCCTGATAGTAACGCCCGGCAATATTGCGGTCTACCATCACATTCCGCAGGCTGGTGCGCATGGATTGCAGGTTGAACAGTTTTTCCAAATCGCGTTTGGAATAAATGGCGGCGCACCTGCGCTCCGGGTAAATATTGTCGGTAATGCGTGTTTCAAAGCCGTTGGTCAAAAAGATGACCGGGCGGCGGTGATACTTCTTTTCCAGCAGATCAGCATACAATTTTGCCTGCTGGCGTCCTTTTGCTACATCCACACAGGTGCGCTTGGCTTCTACCACAGCCAAGGGGCGGCCATCATCACCGTAAAGCACATAATCGGCATAGCCTACCTCGGATTTATTGGGCATACCGGGCAGTTCCACTTCGTTCAGCCAGTCTTTGCCCTCGGTCCAGCCCGCATCGGTAAGCATGGTATCAATGTACAGCTTGCGGGTCTTGTACTCGGACAGATCAAGCGGTTTGGGCACATAGGTCTGCTGCTGTTCCGCGCGGCGGGCGGTGAGTTCTTCTTTCAGTGCGGCGTTTTCTGCCATAAGGGCGGCAAGGTCAATGTCCTTTTCTTCGTCAGGCTGTGCTGCAGGGGCTTCGGCGGGCTGCTCCAGCAGAGCGCGATCAAAGTGTCCGGCAGTATAGTTTTCCCCATAGCAATATGCCACAAAGTCGAGAAAAATGTACAAGTTTTCAAGGCATAGTTCAGCTTGTTCTTCGGTGATTTTTTTGCCGCTGTGGGCCGCATTATTCCCCATGCGGCGGATAAAATCCATGCGCCGCCAGATGTCCGTGCCGACAATATCCCGGAAATCCTCGGCGTTCATCAGGCTGACCAGCGTGTCCTGATAGGGCATGGCCAACGCCTTATCGACCGAGTACATCCATTTTACAGCAAACTCCATCGCTCTGCGGCAGTTGAGGACGCAGGCGGACGGGTCGATATGTAAGATACGCTCGGCGGAGACAGCGACAGAGGCAAAGCTCTCAAATTGTGGGGTAGAAGTAAAGGAGTCAAAATTATTCATAATCGTGACCTTCCCTCAATAGATAAAGTGAATCATTTTAAGTCAAGAACTTTCTCAATTTTGAGTTTCTTCTTTGTGATCATTTTTAGAACAAATGCTTCATAGCTTTCTTCTGGATAATTTGGATTATCGCGTTCTTCATATATATCCTCTGTTTCAGTAAGTAATTTGCCAAAACTAGAAAGGGCAAGAGCCAATTTGGTCGGAGCCCCTTTTTTTATTAGAACTTTAATTTGTTTTGGAAGTTCTGCGTACAGGATTTTTAACTGTTCTAAATGTTCTGGCAGTGTCATATCAGAGACTTCTTTAAAAGTTGTTTCCATTCTGTTATATATGATTTTCTCAATATCTGAGGCAGTGGCCTTTTCGCATTTTGTGCCGCGTCTAACATATATAGCATCTTTTTCTAATCCGGTTGTTTCGCTTTGAGAAACAAAAGGCAATCTATCCGGGGTATCGGAAACAATCATCATTTGAAATTTTTTGTTCTGCATTTTTTCATACTCAGAAGAATCGTATGAAAAATCCAAAACTTGATAATCCAACTCTGCTGGAACCAATTTGTGAATATCGTCATTTATGATTGCTTTGTCTTTGAAATTTTCTAACCCTGTTGGTGTAAGCGTCCCATCGTCTTCCTCCTTAACACCAACAATAATAGCACCGCCGTTGGAATTTGCCATTGCGAGCATGGTTTTTGCCAAATGCCCCTTATCGATCCAAGTCGCTTTATAGTCTACTTCGTCTAATTCTCCACAGTTTTTTGACAGAAAATTTCGGAAATTGTCTTTTGTTGGTTCTTTCAAAAATTCATCATAAAATTTGTCTCTGATTTGGGGATTCATAATATGCCTCCTTACCCGAAATGGATTCAATAGCGAAAAATAGTAATTCTTAGGGGGGCTTCCTATACAGCAATTTTGATTTGTCGAC
>NZ_CAKTFU010000018.1 GCF_934561205.1 uncultured Gemmiger sp.
TTGGTTCGGAATAGTGTAGTGCTGGCGGTCTATCTCTTGTTTTCGGTTGCTTGCTTCCTTACCGTACATGAGCATTCTGAGCGGGATTATATCGAATCAGAAGAATACACACTGTTTTTTGATGCGTGGTCAGAGCTGCCTGCCTCAGCGCAGAAATTACTGACATCTATCGGCGTAACCCCTGCAAAAACCATGCTGTATCCGTGGTTCAGCCACAAGACCTATGGCCATCCCGGAGCCGATTTGTCGCCCGCCGATTACCCGATTTTGTCAGATATTCTGGGGAATCTTTTCATGCAATATCGCAGCGTTCTGGAACAGGGGCTGAAGGTAGATTTTGCTGCCGGGCAGGCATTGATACGCGTTTATGACGCTAAGGCGGATTTGTGGTATAATTTCGCATCCAAAATAGATTTTGCGCCTAAAGCACCGGGTTCTATCACCATGCGGGATGATTCACCAAAGCTGGCTGCCTTGCGCAAATGCCCGATGAGCGCAAAGATTGCCCGTGTCGAGTTTGATTTCGGATGGGATGCAGAGCCTGTTGCTGACGAAGAAGATAAAACACCCTACTACAGAATGTATGTGCTGTTTGCCGACCGTGTATCGGGCAAGCAACTGACCTACTATTCCTGTCATCCGGATGATATTGTGGATGCCGCTTTTACCGCATGGGCGGAATTGATCCAACAATACGGAAGACCTCAAACACTTTATTTATCCAGACCTGCGGCAGTTGGTCTTTTTCAGGATTTTGCAGACAAACTTTCCGTAAAAGTCAAAATTGTGAAGCGTTTACCTGCTGTACAACGTTTGTTCCGACAGGATGGTATTGTCTAGCGCCCCGTTTGTAAACCTTTTTGAGAAAAGCAGATCATCTGCATTTTGACCACCATTTGACCACTACTGTGCAGTAGCACTATAAAACGCCGGAAAAGCCTGTTGTGACAACCAACAATAGGATTTTTCCTGTTTTGGGCTCCACTGTGCAGAGCTAACAAAATTTACGTTTTATCGTCTGTCTGCACCGCATTGTCGTAGTTCTCCGACCCGGAAGGCCAGAGGTTCGAATCCTCCCGGTCGCACCAAGAGCAGCACCTTATGGGGTGCTGCTCTCAGGCTGTCGAAAGACCTTATTTGACCTTATGCACCCTTTGCGACTTTTCGGTTGTTTTGTAGGGAACGGTCTTGACCGTTCCGTGCTGCCTTGCCAAAAGCACGACGTAACGAGAAAACCGCGCGCCATTCGGCGCGATTTTATGCGCTGCGCGCGGCCAGATGTGCGGATGGGTCAAGACCCATCCCTACAAATCTTCCGGTAACAGGCTTTTTCTACAAGCTAAGAGCAGCACCTTATGGGGTGTTGCTCTTTTTGTTTTGCACGGATTTTATGGGGCAGTAAAAGAAGGGATTCGAACAGCCCGTGCCCCGCGCTTTGCGTCCCGTGGGGCAGAAACGCCCCGGTGGGGCGTTTCCAGGGCGCGGCTCGGCGAATTCCTTCGGTCGCACCAAACAATGAAAATCCGAACCTTTTCTCGATAGGAGAAGGGTTCGGATTTTTTGTTTTCTTCGGGAAGCAGAACGAAGGTGCTTTTCCAACCGCTGTGTGTCCAAAACCTTATCAGAAGAAAAACCGTGTAACGAAAGTCACAACTGTAAAGGTGCCGTAAGGCGGAAAGGACTCAAACATGAAGTATGATGCAAGAGCCTGCAAATTCAACATGGACACCGGCTGCGTGGAGCTGCTGCTCCAGGATGGGAGAATGATCTCCATTGACTGCACTGGGGTCGAGGATGAATTGGACGTGACCATGGCGCAGAGGACGGAACCGGACTACCTCATCTACAACGATCCGCTGGGCTATGCCGATTTGATTCTGAATGGCGATCCGAAGGAATATTTGAAGAATGTGGCTGGGAGCCATGGGCTGGAGGATTAGAAAAATATCATCTGCTCTTTGCGGCAGACGGTAGAGATGAAAATTGCATGAGTTGAGTTTGGGCGATGTGCTTTATAGCGAAGCACATCGCCTTTAGTTTTTCTTTCGGGTGGCGATGTCCTGAAAGCAAAAATAGTCCGGCTGATGCCGGGACTGGGTGTACTCAAACAGCAGGCCCGATGCGTTGAACGTCTGGTTTACAACAACGGCAACGCAGTCGTAGCTGTCCATATCCAGCAGCTTTTCATCGCGGGCGGTGGCATGCTCGACCGTGATGCGGCGCTTGCTCGTAATAATTTGCATCCCCAGCGTATTCTCAATATAATCGTAAATAGAGTTGGCGGCAATCTGCGGTGTCAGGCCGGGCACGAACTCCTTTAAAAAGTAGTTGACGTCCAGAATCAGCGCCTTGCCGTCGAGATACCGCACGCGCTCGATGCTCCACAGCTCATCCCCGACGGAAAAACCGCTTTTGGCGGCAAAACGCTCATCGGCGATGAGGGTCTCAAACTTCGTTACCTTCGTCACAGCGCGCAGACGGTTGCGGCGGGCGGTCTCCTGAAAGGTCTCTATTGCACCGATGGTAAACGTCGTTTTGCCCACCGGCTGGTAGATGACCCGCACGCCGCGCCCCTGCATGGTCTGCACATAGCCGTCGGCTGCCAGCTCCGCCAATGCGCGTCGAACTGTGTTGCGGGAGCAGGCGTATTCCTCTATTAAGGTATTCTCGCTGGGCAGCAGCGATTGATAGGGGTAGTCCTGCGCCTCGATGCGTTTTTTGATGCTGTGATAAATGCCCTCATATTTTGCCTTTGGCATAGTGTGTACCTCGCAACTTGTTCAAACATTTACTTTAGTATACCGTCTTTTCGGCTAAATTTCAAGTGGGTAACTTGTGAGCAGTGCCGAAAATAGGCGTATTGCACTGCTTTTTTGCAAAAGCATATTGACTTGTATGAACAAGTCTGGTATTCTGTGGCTGTAAGGAGAGCTTGTATGAACAAGTTCGAAGATGCCCGCTCTACCGGGCAAAAGGAGGAAAACAATATGGGTAAATACGAACAGGACGCGCGGCTGCTGCTTGAGTACGTCGGCGGCAAAGAGAACATTGCAGCGGTATCTCACTGCGTATCGCGTATGCGATTTGTCCTCAACGATCCCGCCAAGGCGGACGTTGCCAAGATCGAAGCACTGAAATCCGCCAAGGGCACTTTCACCCAGGCGGGCCAGTTCCAGGTCATCATCGGCAACACGGTCAACGATTTCTACAATGATTTCATTGCGGTCTCCGGCATCGACGGTGTCTCCAAGGAGGCTGTCAAGAGCGCGGCCAAGCAGAACCAGAACGCCCTGCAAAAAGTTATGACCGTGCTGGCCGAGATCTTCGCCCCGCTGATCCCTGCCATCATTACGGGCGGTCTGATTTTGGGCTTCCGCAACTGCATCGACAGCCTCTATCTCTTCAATAACGGCACTCAGACCTTGTGCGATATCAGCCAGTTCTGGTCGGGCGTGGACAGCTTCCTCTGGCTGATCGGCGAGGCCGTTTTCCACATGCTGCCGGTCTGCATCTGCTGGTCCGTCACCAAAAAGATGGGCACGACCCAGAGCCTGGGCATCGTCCTCGGCCTGACGCTTGTTTCCGGCCAGCTGCTGAACGCCTACGCCGTCGCATCCACAGCAGCGGCTGATATCCCCAAGTGGGATTTCGGCTTCTTCACCATCAACATGATCGGCTACCAGGCACAGGTTATCCCTGCCATGCTGGCCGCGTTCACGCTGGTGTATCTGGAAAAATTCTTCCGCAAGATCTGCCCGCCGGTCATCTCGATGATCGTTGTACCGTTCTGCTCGCTGGTCTTGTCCGTCATCATCGCTCATACCATCCTTGGACCCATCGGCTGGAAGATCGGCTCCGTCATCTCTGATGTTGTCTACGCTGGCATTTCCGGCTCCTTCCGCGTGGTCTTTGGCGCAATCTTCGGTTTTGTTTATGCTCCGCTGGTCATCACCGGCCTGCATCACATGTCCAACGCCATCGATATGCAGCTGATCGCCGACTTCGGCGGCACGATGCTGTGGCCGATGATTGCTCTGTCCAACATTGCGCAGGGTTCTGCCGTCCTTGGCATGATTTACTTACAGCGCAAAAATGCTGACGCCCAGGAGGTCAACGTACCCTCCTGCATCTCCTGCTACCTTGGCGTTACCGAGCCCGCTATGTTCGGCGTCAACCTCAAATTCCACTTCCCGTTCATCTGCGGCATGATCGGCTCGGCCGTCGCGGCAGCTGTCTGCGTGGCTACTTCCACCACGGCCAACGCCATCGGCGTCGGCGGCATCCCCGGCATTCTGTCCATCCAGCCTGCCTATATGCTCAGCTTTGCGCTGTGCATGGTCATTGCCATCGTTGTGCCCTTTGTGCTGACCGTCAGCGTCGGCAAAAAGAAAGGCATTTCCTGATTTTGTGAGGTGTGTACCATGAACGATTTTAAAGATAAAGTTGTCTACCAAATTTACCCGAAATCCTTCATGGACTCGAACGGTGACGGTTTCGGTGATTTGAAAGGCGTCACTGCCAAGCTGGATTATCTCGCCGACCTGGGCGTTGACTATCTCTGGCTGACGCCGTTCTTCCCCTCGCCCCAGCGCGACAACGGCTATGATGTGGCCGACTACCGTGCCGTCGACCCGCGCTACGGCACGATGGAGGATCTGGAGGAGCTTATCCGCGAGGCGGACAGGCGCGGCATCGGCCTGATGCTGGACATGGTGTTCAACCACACCTCCACCGAGCATGAGTGGTTCAAAAAAGCACTGGCGGGCGACAAAAAGTACCAGGACTATTACATCTTCAAGGACGGCACGCCTGACCGTTACCCGACGAACTGGGTGTCGAAATTCGGCGGCCCTGCGTGGGAATATGTACCATGGCTCGGCAAGTGGTATCTGCACCTGTACGATGTCATGCAAGCCGACCTGAACTGGGAGAACCCCGCCGTGCGGGAGGAAATGGCCGACATCCTGCGCTTCTGGAAGGCGAAAGGCATCAAGGGTTTCCGTTTCGACGTCATCAACGTCATCTCCAAGCCGGAATTTTACGAGAATGACTACGAGGGCGACGGCCGCCGCTTCTACACCGATGGCCGCAACGTCCACAAGTACCTGAAGGAGCTGGTCGCCGCGGGCGGCATCGACGGCATGATCACGGTGGGGGAGATGTCCTCCACCACGCTGGAAAACTGCATCGGCTACACCGCTGAGGGCAACCACGAGCTGACGATGTGCTTCAATTTCCACCACCTGAAGGTCGACTACAAGGACGGCCAGAAGTGGGAGCTGATGCCGCCTGACTACCTTGCCATGAAAAAACTGTTCCAGACCTGGCAGGAGGGGATGCAGGCCCACGGCGGCTGGAATGCGCTGTTCTGGTGCAACCACGACCAGCCCCGTGCGGTCAGCCGCTTTGGCAGCGACACGACCTACTGGAAGGAAAGCGCCGAGATGCTGGCGGCAGCGATCCATTTTATGCGCGGCACCCCCTACATTTATCAGGGCGAAGAACTGGGCATGACGAACCCGCACTTCACATCCATTGACCAGTACCGTGATGTGGAAAGCCGCAACTACTATAAAATTCTGCGCCAGCAGGACAAGTCCGAGGAAGAAACGCTGGACATCATTGCACAGCGCAGCCGGGATGATTGCCGCACCCCGATGCAGTGGGACGCGAGCGAGAACGCCGGGTTTACCACCGGTACGCCGTGGATCGGCATTGCCGACAACTACAAGGCCATCAACGCCGCTGCTGAGGTGGATGACCCAGATTCTGTGCGCAGCTTTTACAAAACGCTGGTGCATCTGCGCAAGACCCACAAGGTCATCAGCGAGGGCAAGATCGAGTTTCTTTACCCGGACAATGCCGATTTGTTGGCTTACCGCCGCTATGGTGCCGAAGATGGGGAAGAACTGCTGGTGCTGTGCAACCTGACTGAGCATGACGCACCTTACACCCTGCCAGAGGGCTGGGCAGACGCAGATAAGCTGCTGGGAAACTATCCTGACAGAAACGATGCCCTGCGTCCGTATGAGTGCCTGATCCTAACAAAGGCCTAAGATTTATTTCTCAAGTTTTTTCTCAAAACAAAAACAGGGTGCGCCCTGAATGGACGCACCCTGAAAATCCACAGACAAGAGCGATATGTACAACAGAGCGTTCCCCCGTCGGGAACGCTCTGTTTCTCTTTGCTGGGGGTGTGATGAGCCTGCTCTGCCTGCCATGCAGCAAATTCTCTCTGGCCTTCCTCGCTGTTCCAGCAGGCAAGGATGGCCGGGTAGAATGCCCGTACCAGACGGTCGATGACTTCATCGGGGTAAGGGGAAGTGTTTGTGGACTTTTTCTTTTTGTTCAAACGCACGCTCCTTTGATCGTCCCACCGTGGCAAAGTCGGGCGAGAAAATCAAAGTTCCAATTTCATATCAGGCGCAAGGGCGCGGATGCTTTCCGCCCTGCACTTGCTGTTCGGGGATTGATTGACGGCTTACAAGTGCCTGCCGTTATGCGGTCTTTTCAGTTTCTTCAAGGGTTTCTGTGAGAATCTGTTCCATGCAGGCTTCCGGTTCATTCAGATAGAGGGCCGGTCGCTGCATGGCAAAACGGAGAACTTTCTGCTTTTCCGGGTCAGAGAGATAGCTCTGATTGTTCTTAAGCACTCGTTTCCATGTGTTCTTCCTCATTTGTTTGCACGGTTCAGCTTGATTTTTCTCATAGTCCAATCGCCTTTCCCAATTTCTCCTGTGCCTTGCGCTTGTTCTTATCAAACGCGTGGGCGTAAATATCCAGCGTTGTACTTGCCTGTGCATGACCCAATAGACTAGCCACCGTGCGCACGTCCACACCCTGTGCAATCAGCAAGCTGGCATTGGTGTGGCGCAAGCTAACTCGTTTTAAGGCAACACCCCCGCACGGTCTGCAAAAGCCGTGTGGGGGTGCTTTGTCATTTAGGTATACAGCGGGAACATCATCGGCAGCACAAGGATGGACATAACACAGAGCAGCGCCGCCAAGGGTGTGCCGCATTTTAAGTAGTCCTTCAGCTTATATCCGCCCGGCTCGATGATCATGATCTGGCAGGGCGCGGCCATCGGGGTCATAATGGAAATGCAGCTGGCGGTGATAACCCCCACCACGGCAGCGCGCGGGTCAAGCCCCATCTTAAGGCAGGCAGATGTGACGAGAGGAATAAAAATCGTCAGCGTGGCAAGGTTCGACATGACCTGCGTCAGCACGAACGGCACAAGGAAGAATACCGCCATGATCAAGTAGGTATTCGTCGTACCGCCCAGGATTTTGATCATCCAGTCCGCCACAACGTCGCCGGCGCCTGTTTTCTGGATGGCATCGGACAGCGCCAGCACACCCGCAAACAGGAAGATCGTCGGCTGGTGGATGGACGCCAGCGCCTCCTTCTCGCTCAGCACGCCCGTCAGCACGAGCAGCACTGCGCCAAGGCAGGCGGTCAGGTACATTTTGATGCCGATGACATTTTCCAGCAGCATCAGGGCAATCGTTGCCAGAACGATGATCATAGCCAGCTTTTGCTTGGCGGGGCTGATTTTTTCGCTGCCGGTCTGCCCCGATGCACCATCCGAGAATTTCCCGTTCGGAATATCGGGCATGAGCTTGTGGCCGACAAAGGTCATGTACAAAATCGCTGTTGCCAGCATCGGGATGCGCGCCACGGTAAAATCCCAGACGTGCAGCGGGTTGGGCGCACCGGCTTTCATCATAACGTCGTTCCACGCCATATTGCTGGCGCCCTGCCCCATAAAGGTCATCTGGGTGGCAATGTTGGCGCACGCCATCGCCGGGTACAGCAGCTTGCTGCGGCTGGTGCCGATGTCGTTGGCAATGCCCACCAGCAGCGGGATCATAATGGCTGCCGTTGCCGTGGCGCTGGTGATGGCACCCAAAAACGCCGCCGCTGCGCAGGACAGAAAAATCAGCATCCGCTGGTTGTCCTTGCAGCGCACAACAAGGCTCTGCGCCTTGTCAATGAGGACGGTTTTCGTCAGCCCTGCACCAATGACAAACATCGCCACAAACATAACGACGTTCGTGTTGATAAACCCGCCGAACGCCTCGGCAGGGGTCATTACGCCCGTTAAAATCAGCGCCAGAATGATGCCGGACGAGATGACGGCAAACGGGATTTTGCCGCTGACAAACGCAAGGATCGTTGCCAGCAGAATGAGCAGAGTGATCTCCAATGGGGTCATAGAATTCCTCCCGGAAAGACAAAGGGACGCCCCGCACGAATGCGAAGCGCCCCTTTGTGCGTTGTTTATGGCTGTATAGAGAAATGGTGAATGGCTTATTTGATGAAGCTGACGTGCTTGCAGATCTCCTCGATGGCAGCGTCTTTCTTCTTGTTGAAGTCGACCTTGTTCTTCTCGAACAGGTTGTCGCCGTTGGCGTCGATGGAAACGATCAGCGGACCAAACTCCTTGACCTTGCAGCACCAGAGCGTTTCGGGCATACCCAGCTCGTCCCAGTGATGCTCGGCAATGCGCTGTACCTCGGTGGCGGCGACAACGGCGCAGCCGGCGGGGAACACGCAGTGGATGGCGCCGAACTCCTTGCAGGCGCGCTCGGTGTTGGGGCCCATGCCGCCCTTGCCCACGATGACGCGGACACCGGTGTGCTGGGTGAACTCATACTCGAACTTCTCCATGCGCATCGAGGTGGTGGGACCGACAGAAACCATCTCGTAGGCATCGTCCTGGCCCTGAATGGGGCGGACAATGGGACCTGCGTGGAAGATGGCCTTGTTGCGGATGTCGTAGGGCAGCTCACGACCGCCCTCGACCAGGCGGCGGTGCGCCACGTCACGGCAGGTCATAAGATCGCCGTCGAGATACACGATGTCACCAATTTTGATGTCAGCCAGATCTTCGGCGCTGACAGGCGTGACCAAAACCTTTTTACCGTCTCTGATTTCTACCATTACAGTTGCACCCCCGAATGAGTCGTTACAGTTGCGTTCAAGTCTTTGTCAAATACAACGTGACCGCGGCGGTGGCTCCAGCAGCCAACGTTGACGGCAACGCCGATGGTGGACGGATGGCGGGCGGTGTTCTCGATATGCACACCCATGACGGAGTTCTTACCGCTCATGCCCTGAGGTCCCAGACCGATGGAGTTGATGCCGTCCTCCAGCAGCTTCTCCATCTCGGCAGCGCGCGGGTTGGGGTTGTGGCTGCCCAAGGGGCGCATCAGCGCCTTCTTGGAGAGCAGCGCGGCGGTTTCCACGCTGGTAGCCACGCCGACACCGACGAGCAGCGGGGGGCAGGCGTTCAGACCGTAGCTGGTCATCTGGTCCAGAACGAACTTGGTCACGCCCTCGTAGCCCATGCCCGGCATCAGCACCATCGCCTTGCCCGGCAGCGTGCAGCCGCCGCCTGCCATGTAGGTGTAGATCTCGCAGTGGTCGTCATCGGGCACGATGTCCCAGAAAACGGTGGGCGTGCCCTTGCCGACGTTGCGCTTGGTGTTCACTTCGTCGAAGGTTTCCACGCTGTTGTGGCGCAGGGGCGCGGCGAAGGTAGCGCGGACGACGGCCTCCTTCAGCAGAGCCTCCAGCTCACCCATCAGCGGGAAGTTGACGCCGCACTTTACCCAGAACTGCAGCACACCGGTGTCCTGGCAGCAGGGGCGGTTCAGGTCAACCGCCAGCTTCTGGTTGCGCGCCATCGTGTCATAGATGGCGGTTGCCAGCGGGGTGGTTTCCTGCCGGCGCAGCTCCTGCAGCTTAGCCTCGACATCGTCGGGCAGCTTCTTGCCGACATAGGCGACGAATTTCGCCATCTTGTCGGTCATGAGTTCAACACTTTGCTCTTTGGTCATGATTGGATGCCTCCTATGTAAATTTCAAATGTTTGTTTGTGGAATCATGCGGGGAAGAACGGATACGCTACCGGCAGGATCACCATGCAGATGATAAAGCTGACGAGGATCAGCGGCAGACCTGCCTTGACGTAGTCGGTAAATTTGTAGCCGCCAATACCGACGACCATCGTGTTGGCGGGCATACCGATCGGCGTTGCGTAGGCACAGCTGCCTGCAATGACCGTGGCAATGACCACCGCGCGGGGGTCTGCGCCCAGGCCCTGCGCCAGCGACACCGCGATGGGAACCATCAGCGCCGTGGTGGCGGTGTTGGACATAAAGTTGGTCATTGTGCAGGTGATGACAAAGATGACGACCAGCAGGATCAGCGGGTGGACTTCGTTGCCCATAGCGCCGATCAGCGTATCCGCAATCAGGCTGCCCGCGCCGGTATGTTCCAGCGCCGTTGCCAGTGCCAGCGAACCGCCAAAAAGGAACACGGTCTTGAGGTCGATGGACTTCAGTGCCTCTTTTTCGCTGATGACACCGGTCAGGATCAGAATGATGGCGCCAACCGATGCGGAAACCTGCAGCTTGATGCCGATCTGCTTTTCAAACACCATCGCAAGAATGGCGATGACCAGCACAGCCAGCGACATATACTGCTTCCACTTGGGAACGTCGGAGTAATCTTTGACAGCGAACTGGTCGTCCTCCAGCGATGCCGCGCCGCTGTTTTTGGGCAGCAGCTTGTAGCCGAACAGGGCGAAGTAGAGGATGCCCGCCAGGAGCATAGGACCGCCGACGATCAGGTACTCAAAAAAGCTCGTTTCGATGCCCAGCTCGTTCAGGGCGCTGACGCCCATCAGGTTGCCCGGCGCACCGATGATGGAGATGTTGCCGCCCAGTGCCGCCGCAAAAACCAGCGGCATCAGCAGGTGGCTGCGGCTGTAACCGCTCTCGGCTGCAATGCCGACTACCACAGGAATGAGTACGGCCGCGCTGCCCGTGTTGGACAGGAACCCGGACATAAGACCGGTGATGACCATGATGGCGATGATGAGCTGACGCTCCGATTTGGCGAACTTGGTGACCAGACCGCCGATTTTGTTGGCCATACCGGTTTCAAACAGCGCCTGCCCAACCACAAACATGGCCACGCAGAGGATGACATTGGAATCGACGTACCCGGCGAACGCCTGTTTGGGTTCAAGGACGCCGGTCACGCACAGACCCACGGAAACGATCGTGGCTGTCAGGCCCAGAGGAATCTTTTCCAGCACGAACATAATGACTGCGAATGCCAGAAAGCAGAGGGTGATAACTGTGGGACTCACTGGATGTTGCCTCCTTTTTGTTTTGATATTTAATATTGTATCCAATTCGTGGGGAAATCTATCACCCGGATAGGCCCATGTCCGGGTTTTCACGGGGCGGTCGTTCCGGCTGCCCCGATGGATACGCGGTTTGCGGCAGCAAGGAGAGGAGGTCTGCCGCAAACCTATCTGTGAAACGCCGAGAGTGATAATTGATTTATGATATTGTATCCAATCGACAACCAGAGAATACACCCAATGACCGAAAATGTCAATAGGGTGTTTTGAAGTTTGTAGAAACTGCAAATTTTGTGGCAGCTGATTTGTGCAGAGTGAACAATGCAAGCGCACTTTACACCCTTGTAGTAGCGTGGTAATTCTAAAGCTTTACTTTTCGTTTTAATGGGCTGGTAGGGGCGGGGCACGCCCCGCCCGCGACCATATACTATAATGAATAGAATGGGTTGGCTTGTAGGCACGGCTACTATGCCGCCCGCCGCAGCCGTCCCGACAATGCGATATAACGCGTAAACCGCACGGGACGCATATATGCGTCCCCCAGGCTGTCGAAAAACCTTATTTGACCTTATGCACCCTTTGCAACCTTTCGGTTGGTTTGTAGGGAACGGTCTCGACCGTTCCGTGCTGCCTTGCCAAAAGCACGACACAGCGAGAAAACCGCGCGCCCTTCGGCGCGATTTTATGCGCTGCGCGCGGCCAGATGCGCGGATGGGTCAAGACCCATCCCTACAAATGTCCCGGAAACGGACTTTTTCTACAAGCTGCGGGACGCATATATGCGTCCCCTACAAACCTGCCGAAAAAGGTGAAGCTTTAATTTTAACAGACTAGTAAGGGCGAACATCCGGTTTTCCTTACGCCGTCAATCACTCCGCCTTCAAATGCGTCAGCACATTCTCCAAGCTGCGCAGGATGTGGGATTCCATCAAATTGCCCGCCAGCACCTCATCGCGGGCTTTCAGCGCGTCCAGAATCTTGTAATGCTCGTTCATACTGATTTCAGCGTAGTGCTCCTGCGTGACCTTGTGACCCATGGACAGACCGTTCCACAGACTCGACAGCAGTTCTTTCATGGCGTCGTTGTCGGCTGCAGTCCAGATCGCCATGTGGAACGCCTGGTTCTGCGCGCTGTAGCCCGCGCTGTCATTCTGCGCCAGCGCGGACGCTGCCTGTATGTAGGCCAGCTTGATGGGGTCAATGTCTGCCTTTTTGCGGCATACCAATACCACGGCGGCGCGTTCCAGCGCAGCGCGGGTCTCGTAGTGGTCGCGCAGGCGCTTCTCGTTCATGCCCAGCACGATGGCGCCGCGGTTGGGGCGCAGCTCGATCAGTCCCTCCCGCGCCAGCATCTGGAATGCCTCGCGGATCGGCGTAGACGACACGCCCAGCTGGGCGGCGGTGCCCTTCAGGGTCAGTTCTTCGCCCTCGGCAAACTGGTGACTTAAAATAGCTTCCCGCAGTGCCGCCGCCACACGGTCGCGGGCGGGCAGCATCTGGATGGGATTCAATGGCGCAAGGCTCATACGACAAGCTCCTTTGCGGTCTGTTCGGTCAGATCATCATAGTAACGGCGGATGTGCGGCGCGGTATCCTGCCCCGCCGTGAATGCCTCGGCAATGGCGCGGTTGCGCTCGGTCAGTGCGGCGGGTTCAGCCGCCCCCAGCGCCTGCGCGGCGTCCAACAGCCCTTGCCGTTGGGTAA
Organism: uncultured Gemmiger sp.; assembly: GCF_934561205.1. Lineage (GTDB taxonomy): Bacteria > Bacillota > Clostridia > Oscillospirales > Ruminococcaceae > Gemmiger. Next base: position 12,867 of record NZ_CAKTFU010000018.1, read on the forward strand.
AAAAGCGTTGATACAGCGTCGGATTGTTCAGTACCTCGGCGGCTGCCAAATGGAACTCCGCATCACATGCCGGGTCGGGCAGCCCCTTTTCCCGCAGGGCGGTGTCTGCCAGCGCGAACAACTCGCACTCCATAGCCGCCAGCACGGCAAAGCTCTGCCGCAGACGCGCGGCGGTCACCCCCACCACCCGCACATGGCGGTTGGGCAGGCGCTCCAGCAGCCCCTCGTTTTGCAGCTGCTGCATCGCCTCGCGCACCGGCAACCGGCTGATACCCAGCTGCGCGGCAATATCCTCCTGCCGCAGCTCGGCACCATCCGGCAGTTCACCCGCGTATATTTCCCGCCGCAGCGCCGCGGCAGCTTGGTCCTTTAAGGAAACAAGAGAAACACTTTTCATCAAGCGCCTCCATATTTGTTGTTTGTTAATATTGTATACAAAATCATCCGTTGCGTCAAGTGGCAAGGATCGTATTCTATGTTTCTGCTTTTATGCCCCTCCATGCCTGACCACCATTTGACCACTACTGTGCATGGGATTTTCCCTGTACAGCAGCGCATTTTTTAGGGAGCGATGGCCTCCGCGTAGGGCGACCATGCGTAGTTCAGGCAGTAGGCGGTGTAACTTGCGGCGGGCACGCGGATACGGCAGAACACGGGCGCGCCGTCGAGCAGGGCCTGCCCCACGGAAAGCCGCGCGGGGTCCGGCTGGGTCAGCGTGATTTCCTGCAGCGCAGAGCATTGGGCGAAAAGTCCATCCGAGAGCGCCGTGACATTTTGCTGTATCGTCAGTTTTTCCAGCATACCGCATCCCGCAAACGTATCTGGGGTCAGCGCCGTCACAGGTCGGCCGTCCACCTCTCCCGGAACCGTCAAGGTGCGGCGACTACGTCCCGCCGCATTGACGACAAGACGGCTGCTTTCCCATGTAAAATACGCAGCATCGCTGTTATCTGCGGCTTTTGTGTCGGTCTGCATCCGATGCGCGGGCATGGCGGGCAGCGCGATTTCCGTTACCGAGGTATCCCCCAGCATTGCTTTCAGGTCGCGGATAAACTGCCGCGTGAACACAGTCTTACCGTCGGCGTTCAGATGGAAATTTGTATCGTAAAACCACCCGGCATCCATCACACAGGTGTGCGGATCACCCGCCAACAGAGCGGTGATCTGCGTCTGCAAAAAGTCCGCGTAGGCGTCTATATTGTCGGCGTTTTCCACTGCGGCGGCGTTCATCGGCGGGAAGTGGTAGTAGACCGTCGCGCCGATTTTTTCAGCTTTCGCCGTGTAGTCGTTCAATGCGGCGCAGAAATCGGCGTCCGGCATCGCATTGTCAAAGCGTATCGGCATCGTCGGGTCGTAGCCATCGGGCATCGTATTGGCGCTGCATAGCGGGTTTACCACATCGCCCGCCGTGTTGAAAGAACTGCAGCGGTACACGCCGTCGGGTTCCGGCGCACCCGTCAAAAAATAACGAAACTTCGTCCCCGCAAACTGCGGAAACGCCCCCAGCATGGGGCCGAAATCCCGTGCGTGCAGGCAGCCCAGCGCCGAGAAATCGCCGTCGACAGCCTGCCAGAGAGACTCAACGCCGATGGTATCGGAAAGCGCCTGGCGCTGCTGCTCCGGCATGACGACAACAAGGTCTCCCGGTCGCAGTTCATCTATGGACAAATCGAGCATGACCCGCGTGCCGAGTGCTGCGTACAGGCCAAAATTAACGGGCTGATAGTCAGGCAGTTCCCGGCTCAGCAGGGCGCTGTCAACGCCGAACGCAACCGCGCTGCCGCCCACAAGAATAAGACGCGGTTTATCACTTTCCGCGGCCAGCAGGGCACGCTTGGCGGGCAGTTCCCCCACAAACGTGTTGCCGTACTGCGCGGGCAGGGCAAAGCCCCACACCGCCAAAATCAGCGGTATGGCGAGGAAAACACCAAGCATAACTGCAATAAGTTTCTTCATGGTTTCGTCAGAATTGGAAGTAGATAAAGGCGTTGGCAGTCCCCGTGTGCAGCGCGGCGAACCACGCGGCTGCGGCGGCCAGCGTCAGCAGGCAGAACGCCAGTACCCCGCGCGGGGTCGGCGTTTCGGACGGTATCTCCGGCAGCAGCCGCAGGCAGAGTGCGCCAAGAGCCAGCTGCAGCGCGGGTTCCATACCCAAAGACAGGACGGTGGTGCGCAGATCGGCAAGTGTCCAGCCAAACAGAAGGCGGGAAAACAGCGTCAACGCGTCGGAAACAGACGCCGCGCGGAAGAACACCCATGCTGCACAGACAAGTGCAAATGTGCGGAGGCGATTGGGTCGCCCGCCTTTAGACGCCAACATCTTTTCCATGATCAGCAGCCCCCCATGCACCGCACCCCACACTGCATAGTGCAGGGCTGCACCATGCCACAGGCCGCTGAGGAGAAAGACGACCATCGTATTCGCAGCCCACCGCAGCACACTGCAGCGGGAGCCGCCCAGCGGGATATAGACGTAGTCCGTAAACCACCGCGTCAGGCTGACGTGCCAGCGGTGCCAGAAATCCCGCAGCGAATCCGCACAGTAGGGGTGGTCAAAGTTGCGGCTGAGCCGCACGCCCAGCAAGGCAGCAGCCCCGACGGCAATGTCGGAATAGCCGGAAAAGTCCCAGTAGATCTGCCATGCAAACAGCACGGTCACCAGCACGACAGCGGGGCCGATGGCCTGCGACGGGTCGGCGTAGACGGCATCCACAAAGACGGCGGCGGTGTCGGCCAGCAGCAGCTTTTTGGCAAAGCCGCGCACCATCCAAAGCCAGCCGCCTGTATCCATGCGGCGCTCCGGGTCATGCAGCTGCGGCAAAAGAATGGTGCTGCGCTCAATCGGGCCCGCCACAAGCTGTGGGAAAAAGCTGACAAAGAGGGCGTAGTATCCCAAATGGCGCTCCGGTTTCAGCCGCCTGCGGTAGACGTCGATGACGTAGCCAAGCGTCTGGAATGTGTAAAATGAGATGCCCGCGGGCAGCAAAAGGGACGTTCCTGCGCCGAAAAGCCCTGCGTATTTAAACACGCCGAGGCAGCCAAGGCACAAAAGCACCGCACAGACCAGCCAGCACTTTTTGACGAGTGCGTGTTCACTTTTGGCAATGCCCAGTGCCGCAGCGTAGGTTCCCAAGGTAATGCCCGCCAGCAGCGGCAGTGCCTGCGGGCTGCCCACGGCGTAAAAGCCCAGGCTTGCGGCCAGCAGCAACACCCAACGTGCTTGCGGCGGCAGCACCCAATGCAGTGCCAGCACAAACGGAAACGCAAGCACAAAAGCGGGAGCGGTGAAATTCATAAGCGCCCCCCTTTCGGCCACAGGGCCGCGGCGCAGGGAACCAGCAGGCAGAGCAGCATTGTGCGGGTGGGCACATCCAGTACCAGCGCTGCCAAAACCACGGCAGCACCCGAAGCCATGCCAAGTGCTGCAGCCCATGCCCAGCGATGGGACGCCAGTGCCAGCACTGTGGTCAGTGCGGCCAGAATATAGACAGCCGTCATGGTATGACCCCCTCGTTTTGCAGTTGGTTTGTCAGCGCATCGATGACCTGTGCCGTGCGCAGGGCCACCCCGTTTGTAGACAGATGATTGTCGGTGCCGTAGAAATACCGCCCGGGCATCAGGGAATCCTGCAGCGGCGTCAAGAACGCAACATCCAGATTTTCTCGAAAATACGCATCCAGCGCGGCCACAGCCTCCGGCGTGGAATCCGCCGAAACGGCGCGGCTGTTGCGCGGGCTGTAGGTCAGGTACACCCGCACACCGTCCGCTGCAAAGCGGTCAAACTCGGCGTTGGCAGGGGCTATATATGTGTCATACGGGAAAGACGCTGTCGTGTAGTCCACAGGCAGACCGTAAATCGGTGTGTCATCGGCGGCATCGGGGCGGTACAGGATATAGTCACCGTACTCGTTGTAGCTTGGCGTGTCGACGGCATTTCCGTCCTCGTCCAAATCGGACGGCGAGACGGCATAGCTGCGCGGTGCCATGCCTGCGCGGGTCTGCAAATAGGTGTCGAACGCCGAAAATACACCGCTGTACTGCCGTAAATCCAGCTGAGCGGCAAGGTCATAGTTGGCTTCGACCATGCAGAAAAATTTATCGTCAAAGGCATTCGTCGTGCAGAACTGGCGCTTGGCGGCGTCGAATTCGGGCGAGAGCAGCAGCAAATCGCCGCTTCGCATCTGTGCGCGAATCAACTCGAGCTGTGGCAGGGCGTTCGTGTAGGCGAACACCCCCATATTCACGACCTCATAATGGGGCAGGGCCGTGTCCAGCGCAGCGCTGTCATACCCGAACCGCGCCGAGGAGCCGGAGAACAGCACAAGCTTCTGCGTATCGGTCAACGAGAGCAAGCGGTCGTACTTATCGGCGAACGTCGCGTAGTAGCTGCCGCTGTAGACGGGCGCAGTCGCAGCGTTGATGTGCAATGTTTGCAGGTTTGTGCAATCTTCAAATGTGTAATCGCTGATCTGCTGCAGGTTGTCAAACAGGGTCACACTCTCTGCGGCGCAGCCGCTGAAGGCCCCGGACTGCACGCGGCGCAAAGTATCCGGGAAGATGACCGTTTTACAGGGCGCATCGGCAAAGGCCCCCGCCGCAATTTCCACGACAGGTGCGCCGCCCAGCGTATCGGGGATGACAAGCGCTTCTCCCCCGCCCTGCCAGCCCGTTATGGTTGCGGCGCCGTTTTCGACCGTGTAGGTAAACTCTGCGGCGTCGTTTTGGGCGGCCCACTGCGCGTAAAGCCGCGCGCCGGGTTCGGTGCGGCTGCCAAGTCCGACGGCTTGACCGCTGCCGTCCGGGGCGGTGTTCCAGCCCGTCAGCGTGTAGCCGGGGCGGGTAAACAGCGCACCGTCGATGGCGGTGTTCAGCCGCAGATGGCTGGGGGTGACGGGTACCGTGACCCAGCCGCCGCCGCAGTTGTCCTTATAATACAGCGCAGTATCGCTCTTTTCCGCGGTCACTGCCACGGCAACGGAGTAGCGGACATCGGGCAGTGTCAAGGTGTACGCCGCGCCGGTGTGGGTAAGCGATGCACCGGCGTAGTCTGTCCCTGTCAGGGTATAGCCGTCGGTCGGGGTCAGGGTGAAGGTCACACTCTGCCCCGGGGTAACGGCTGCGGTCTGGGTCTGCGCTGTAAACGCAGGCGAAGATTCCAAAACGATGCGGCATTGCGCCGCGGGCTTGGCAGCGGCAGGCGCACAGGACGTCAGCAGCACAGCGGTCAACAGCAGAGAAAACAAGCGGCGCAAAGAAAAGTCACATCCTTTCGTAACTACATACGATTCTACAGAAAATACCCCGGAGAGCAAGTCCCCGGGGTCGGATGAGGAAAAGGCTGTCACGATGAAGTGACGCGGGAATGTCTGGGGGATTACTCCTTCGTCACGTTGGTGAAGGCGGCGATGATGTTCAGCACCACGGCAATCAGCAGCGCGGCCGTGCCGTAGATGGCGCTGGACAGGTCAGCCATCGTCTGGGCGTTGTTCGTAAAGGTCATGATCGAGGCGATGGTGTTGACGCGGGGGCTGATGAACTGCACGGCAGCCACGACCAGCGTGATACCGGCAACGACGCTCATCGCATCGGCGGCGATGGTCAGTTTCTTGTCCAGCACGACGCGCAGCACCAGTGCAAGGATGGCGATGACGGCGCAGCCGATGACAACCGGGCTGGTGCCGATCTTGCGGAAGGAATCCGTCCCGGCGTTGATCAGGGTGAACACAAGACCCACCACACCGGCAACGGCGGTCAAAAGCGACAGGATCAGACCTGCGCCCTTTTTATTCGTAGAACTCATGGTTTGCACTCCTTTACTGCTTCTTGGATTTGCGGTCATTCAGCACATACATGGCGGCAGCCAGCACGGTCAGGGCGGCAAAGACGACCTGCACGGCAACGAGGGCGTTGTCATACCAGGTGCGCACGCTGACGAGCTTGGTGTTGGAAGCCATGCCGTCCAGCGCGTTGGAGTTTGCCAGCGCGTAGGCCTGCCACGTCATAGCCTGCTTGATGGCGCTCATCAGCTCGGTGTCCTGACCAACGTTCTCGGTGGTCCAGTAGGCAAACTTTTCGCTGACAGCGGCCATCGTGTTCTCACCGGTGAAGGTGGTCATCGTGCCGCCGTTGAGGGCATACTCCTTCAGCACGGCGTAGTTGGGGTTCATGATGAAGTCCTGGCTCTCCAGCCCCTTGAAGCCCCACTCGCCGCGCAGAATGTTCTTGAGCAGACCGGTGTGGGCGTTGGCGGCGGTGATGCCGACGCGGTTGAAGGCGGTCATGACGCCCAGAGCGCCGGCATCCTCGATGGCAGCCTGGGTGCCGCGCAGCTCGTTTTCACGAGCCTGCTGCTCGGTCATAAAGACGGAAACGCCGGTACGGTTGATCTCGGTATCGTTGAAGGCAAGATGCTTGGGGGCGATGATAACGCCGTACTCCTTGCCGCCGCTGATAAAGGCAACGGCCTGACCGGCGGTAAGGACGGCATCCTCGGAATAATACTCATGGTTGCGGGAGTTATAGGGGGAGCGGTGCAGGTTGGTGCCGCAGCCCCAGAAGATGGTCAGGTTGCTCCACAGGCTGTAGTTGCCGCAGATCTTGCCGTACTCGTTGGCGAGGTCTTTGTTGAAGGTCTGGGCAATGACGGTTTCGTTGACCATTGTGCCGAACTTGTATGCGAGGTTGGGGTCGTTGGCATCGACGGCGCAGGGGTCGGTGCCGGCTTTGTCGGTGTTGGCGTACTGACCGAGAGGATAGCTGTAGATGCCGTTGGGGCCATCGTTCTGGATGGTTTCGGGGCTCATGATAGACTCGATGGCCTTGGTGGAGGTGCCGCCCAGACCCAGACGGATCATGCCCTCCTCCAGGGTGAGCTGATCCATCAGCATACTCCAGCGCTCATCATCCAGGTCCGTGACGCCCTTCAGGTCAGCCAGCGTCAGACCGTTGTCGGCACCGAAGGTGACGGTGGACGGATCGCCGTTGGCGTTGATCTCATAGATGTCATTGTCCAGAATGTCGATCATCTCATCGGAGGCGGTCAGATTCTTATAGGTCTTGGGGAAGGTACCCTCCCAGTCAGAGCGGGTCATGTAGGTAGCAGTGCCGGGCAGCCAGCTGTTGATGTCCATGTCGGCCAGCTGGTTCTCAACGGCGGTGCCGTTCTTGGTGGTGGCAAAGGTCGTGCCGTCAAAGGAATCGAGCGTCCAGCTCTTAGCCTTGTCGGCGCTGCCGTCCACACTCTGACCCTCGGCGGCCAGAACGTTGTTCACGGCCTCGTGTGCGCCGTTGCCGATGGTGAACCAGTAGTCACCGGCATCGAGAATGTAGCAGCCCTTGGTACCGGCCGCGTTGTCAGCGGTGGAATCCCAGCTGGCCATATTCTGCATATCTGCGGTGATGGTCACAGTCTCGGAGGCACCGGGCGCAAGCTCGGCGGTCTTGCCGTAGTCCAGCAGCTGGATGGCAGCCTTCTCAACACCGTGTTCCTTGTCATAGTCGGTGTAGGGCAGGCTGACATAGAGCTGCACAACATCCTTGCCGGCTACGCTGCCGGTGTTGGTGACGGTGACCTTGGCGGTGACGGTCTCGCTGCCGAGGTCAACGTTCAACGAATCGAGGGTCTGCTCAAAGGTAGTGTAGCTCAGACCATAGCCGAACGGATAGGTGACCTCATTGTCATAGTTCCATGCGCTGCCGGTGGAGGAACCGACGGTGGAGGCGGCATTGCCCTGCCCCATGACGGTGTCAAAATAGCGGGTCTCGTAGTATTTGTAGCCGATGTAGATGTTCTCCGCCTCGACAATGGCATCGTTCATGCTGATGTCAGGGTTGGCGTTGGCCCACTGCAGGTCGCCGTAGTTCTGGGCGCTGGGGGCGTTGGCGTTCTTGACGGCATAGGTATCGGTCAGATGGCCGGAGGGGCTGACCGCACCGGAGAGAATGTCAGCTACACCGTAGAAGCCGTAACCGCCGGGCAGGCCGACCTGCAGGATGGCGTCAACACCGTCATTGTCCTCGATCTCCTGCACCTCCATGGCGCTGGCGTTGTTCAGCAGCACAACGACCTTGCCGCCGTTGGTCGCCTTGGCGTCGACGGCAGCCTGAATCAGGTCGCGCTCGTCATCGGACAGACCCAGCGGGTCGGTCTGGTTCAGGTTCTGGGTCGGGTCAACACCGGCGGTGCCGGGGTTGTAGCTGCCGTTTTCGGAGGCAGAGCGGGCAATCGTGACGATCATGACATTGTTGTCATTCATGCTGTCCTTCCAGCCGGCATCCTGACCGTCCATGGCAGCCTGGCTCGGCTCCTTGCTGGAGAAAACGCCGGTGGTGGAAGGTGCGGTGATGTGGTTGTACTCCACAGTGCCGCCCCAGCTCTGGACCTCGGATTTGTAGATTGGCTTGAGGGCCTCGTACATATCGGCCACAGTCTGGTTCAGACCAAAGCCCTTGGCCTTAAAGGCACCGACCATATCGACTGTATCGGCATCCGTGCCGGTGTTTGCAACATAGCTGGAGCCCATGTCGCCGCCTTGAACGGGATAGTAGCTCGAGAAGCCAAGCAGTGTGATTTTCTGGGTCTCATCCTTCGTCAGCGGCAGGGCACCGTTGTTCTTCAGCAGGACGCTGCCCTCTTCGCTCATCCGCTCGCCCACGTCCTGAATGCCGTGCAGCAGCTCGGTAGTGGAGGTGTAGTCGGATTTGAAGGTATACAGGTCCGTGCCGTCGGAGTTCTCGGTCACGAGCTTGGTGCTCTTGGTGCCCAGGAACTTATCGATATCGGTGCGGAAGCCATCCACGACGGTCGAGGCGCAGACACTGAGTGCCAGCAGCGACGCCGTGGCTGTGGTCACGCCGCGCCAGACGCGGCGGCCGGAATTTTTCTTACTCATGGTTTTCCTCCTTGTGTATCCTTGTGTATATCGTAAACGCGTGTAGGGCGCATTACTTCTTGCTGCGTTCCTTGATAGCCTTCTGCTCCTCGGGCAGGTTTTTCTCGACCGTCCAGAACAGGATCAGGATGACGGCGCCGATGATATAGCAGACGGTCTCGACCCAGATATAGCTGACGGAGATCGCGGCCTGCACACCGGCAGTCTGGGCGGCGGTGCCCAGCGCAACGTCGGCGGCCTGGTTATAGCCGCTGCCGTTCAGCATGGCGCTGAAAATGGAGTTGCAGATCGGCGTGGCGGCGACCATAAGGGAGCTGTAGATGCTCATGGTCAGACCGTCGGTGCGGATGCCGGTGCGATACTCAATGTGGTCGATAACGTCGGCGATCATAGCCAAAATCAGATAGCAGGCCGGGGAGGAACCCAGACACTTGAGCGCCACGCCGATGGCGACCGGCACGATGCTGCCGCCGCCCAGACCTGCGATGATGCCGCCCACGGCACCCAGCAGCATGAAGCCGCCGCAGACCAGACGCTTACCGAACTTGTTGGCGAGAGGCACCACAAAGACCGCAGCCACAGCCATCGGGATAGCACCCATGATGCTCAGCAGGCCCTGGGAGGCGCCCCATGCGTCCGCCGTGCCAAAGAAAGTGTTGTCCAGGACCCATTTGCAGAAGTAGCTCATGGAGCCGTTCTTCATCGCGCCGCTCCACTGGAACAGCATATAGAACGCCATGACGATCCACCACATGCGGTCGCCGGTAACGGCCTTGAGCTGCTCGCCCAGCGTGGCGGACTTGGCAGGGGTCTCGGTGTCGGTGCGCCCTTCCTCGGTGACGCGCTCACGGGTGAAGAGGAACTGCAGGTAGATGGTCAGTGCGCTGAAGATGGCGACGGCCAGCATGGTCAGGAACCACAGGTGTTGGTTCTCCTTCAGCGCGAAGGAAACGAGCATCGGGAATACCATCGAGCCGCAGCCCATAACGCCCAGACCCGCCACGTTGGTGAAGGAGGCCAGCGCACCGCGCTGTTTGCTGTCGCGGGTGGAAACGGGGATCATGGTGGAGTTGGCGGTGTTGTAGATGGGGTAGGCCACGGCGTAATAGAGGTTATACGCGATGGCGATCCAGACCATCTTAGCCATGCCTTCAAACGGCACGATAAACATCAGCACACTGGCGACGGAAAGGGTCAGTGCAGAGAGCAAGATCCAGGGGCGCGCCTTGCCGGCCAGAGCCTTGGTGCGCTCGATCAGTTGGCCGACGATGAGGTTGGACGCCACGATGAGTACCGTGGAGATCAGCTGCAGGGTCGTCAAAAAGCCAAGATCCAGCTTGAGGACATCGGTGAAGTAGTTCTGCAGGATGCTGGTGAAGATGCCCGAGGAAAGCAGTGCGCCGAAGGGACCGATAAAGTAGCCCAGCAGCATTTCCGGCATCTTGACGTCGTCGCCGGTGATACGGGACTTCGTCAGCGGCGACGACCAGAAATTGGATTTCGAGGTTGACATAATAGAGAGTCACTCCTTCTTTGTGTATAGATGCAATTTGTTTACCGTATGCTTTTACGCCTTTGCCGCAACGGTATATTCCCCGCTGCCAAGCACCTTTTCTTCCCCGCTCGGCAGCACGACGGTACATTCGGTGCCGACGGGTACCGCCACGGTCATCGTCATCTCGCCGTCCGCGACCTTCCATGCCGCCTTGATCACGCCGTAGGGCGTACCCACCGTGCCTTCGGCCTCGGTGATGCCGCCGCCGACCACCGGCGCAAACCTGAACTTGCGGTACCCGGCCTCGGTGGGTTCCACGCCCAGCACACGGCGGTAAAGGAAGGCGCCCACCGCGCCGCTGGCGTAGTGGTTGTACGAGATCATCTTGTCGGTGCCGTCGTCGCCGATGGGGCACTCGCCGTTCTCGTCCAGACCGTCCCAACGCTCCCAAACCGTGGTTGCGCCCACGCGGACCTCATACAGCCAGCTGGGGCACTGTGTGTTCAGCAGCATCTTGTAGGCAGTGTCGGCGTGACCGTTGTCGGTCAATGCAAACAGGATGTACGGCGTACCCGGGAAGCCTGTGCCGATCTTGTAGTCGTTCTTCTCGACCAGCTTGACCAGATTCTCGGCAGCTTTCGCCTTGACGTTCTCGGGGAACATATTCAGGTACAGCGGCAGCACATAGGCGGTCTGGAACTCTTCCTTCGTCTTGCCGCTGCCGTCGGTCAGCACGCTGCAATAGGCATCGGCCACCTTGCGGCTCAGCTCCTTGTACTTGGCGGCGTCCTCGGTCTTGCCAAGGATGCGTGCAATTTTCGCCAGCGTACCGCTGGTGTTGCACAGGGACGCCGTGGCGGTGTACTTGCTGCGCGCCTGCCATTGGCTCATCTTCGGCACATCGGGGGCGACCCAGTCGCCGAAATGCAGCACCGACGGCGTGTGCCAGATGTAACGGTGCTTGCCGATGCCGAACCCGGCCCAGAAGCAGCACGCCTTGACGTACTTCTGCATCGTGGGGTACATCATACGCAGCACGTCCAGGCTGCCCGTGGCCTCGTACAAAGCCCACGGCACCAGCACGCAGGCATCGCCCCACCAGTCCACGGCCATCTCGGGCATTGTGGCGGGGAAACCGTAGCCCTGCACGGGCACGGTGTTGGGGATGCCGCCGGTGGGCAGCTGCTCCGCCTTGACGTCGCGCAGCCACTTCTCCAAAAAGCGGCTCAGTTCAAAGTTGTACAGCGCCGTGGGCGAGAACACGGCAATGTCTCCGGTCCAGCCCATGCGCTCATCGCGTTGGGGGCAGTCCGTCGGTATATCAACGAAATTTGACTTGGCGCTCCATGTAATGTTGGACTGCAATTTGTTCAGCATCTCATCGGAGCAGCGGAAGGAACCGCTGTGTTCCCCGTCGGAGTAGAGCGCCACGGCCTCGATTTCCAGATCCTTCGCATCGATGCCCTTGACCCCCGCATAGCGGAAGCCCATGTAGCTGAACCGCGGGCTGTAGGTCTGCTCGCCGTCGCGGCAGGTGTAGGTGGCGGTCGCCTTGGCCGTGCGCAGGAAGGTGACATTCAGCGTGCCGTCGGGGTTCAGGATCTCGGCGTGGCGCACGGTCACGACCTGACCCGCCCTGCCGTGAATCTTCATGCGGACGACGCCTGCGAAGTTCTGGCCGAAGTCGTAAATCGTCTCGCCGTCCTTCGTGGCAGTTACGGCCACGGGTTTCATAACCTCATGGGCCTTGACCGGGGCACCGTAGTCCGCCGTGATGGCGGGGGTGACTTTCAGCGTTTCGGGCGCGGCGTTGTGCCAATCGCTGATTTCCTGCGTAGCATCGTAGGTCTCACCATCGTACAGATCCGCCATGCGCACGGGACCGTTCTCACTGACCTGCCATGTGGCGTCGGTGCCAATGGTCTCCACTGTGCCGTCCGTGTACTCGATGCGCAGCTCTGCCAGCAGCGCCTGACGGTCAGCGGTCACGCGGTTTTTGCGGGTAAACACAAAGCTGCCCACAGCCCAGCCGCCTGCGACCGTGAAGGTCAGCGTGTCGTTTCCCGTCAAAAACGGCGTTACATCGTAGGTCTGATACTGCAAGTGGGACTTGTAGCTCGTAAAGCCGGGGGCGAAGTATTGCTCGCCCAGCTTTTGACCGTTCAGCTCTGCCTCGTAGATGCCCATAGCCGTGGCGTAGAGCCGCGCGCGGGCAACGGGTTTGTTCGTTGTGATTTCCTTGCGGAAAACCATCGGCACGGGGCTGACCTTGGCCTCGGTGAAGTGATAGTCGCCGTCGGTGATCCACTGCCCCTTCCAAGGCGTTTCCATGCGGCCTGTCTCAAAGGTGGTGGCGGCGGTGGCGGTCTCGCCTGCGTCGTCCGTGGCGTTTAGGCGCACGCTGTAGGTGGTGAAAGGCAGCAGCGCAGGACCGACATAGGCAGTGCTCTGACCACTGGTCACATGGGCGGACCAATCGCCGACGGTCAACTCGGCATCGGCCAACTGTGCGCCGCTGCGGTCGCTCTTGACGGCAAAGGCAATGCGCGGGGCCGGGCTGTCGGTCACGCAGCCGGCGGTCAGATGCTCCACCGTCAGGCGTGTGATTTCAAACATAGGCTCTCCTCCTTCGTCGGACGGGCAGCCCATCCGGAGATTGTTTCTCTTTTTCTGTAAGCCTACCTTATCACAAAAATCGTACGGCGGCACATAATTTGCACGAAATGCGCCTTTTTTCGCACAAACGGTTTTGGGCTTCGTCGGATTTCACAAGGGTCTTCGTTTATTTTTTGTGCACACTGCTCAACGCGGCATCCAAACATAGGGCAATACCGCACAAACAACGCCCCCTGCACGGCGTTTGCCGATGCAGGGGGCGCAATTCTTCATTTATTTATTCTTGCTGCGGCTGCCCCAGCGGAATCAGCACGCGCAGCTCAAACCAGCCCTTGCGGGTCGTAATTGTCGCGGTACCGCCGTATTTTGCGGCGGCGTTTTGTATGCTTTTTACACCGAAGCCATGGTACAAGACATCCTTTTTCGTTGTGACGGGCAGCCCCTTCTCAAATTTCAGCTCACCGTCAAAGCAGTTTTCAATGCGGATGGCCGCAAAGCCTTTTTGCCTCGCCACGCTCAGGTGGATGAGCCTGCGCTCCGGGTCTGTGATTTTGTCGACGCTCTCGATCGCGTTGTCCAGCGCATTGCCGAACAGGTTGCTGATGTCCATCACGTCCATAAAGTCCAGCGCTGTGCCGTCAGCCACACAGGTCAGTTGAATGTTTTTGGTGCGGCAGGTCAGACTTTTGCCTGTCAGCACTGTGTCCAGCACCTTATTGCCGGTGTCGTTCTGCGCCTCGTAGGCTTTGATTTCCTGCTCCATATTGTCCAGCACGGCATTGCGTTTTTCGCCGCTCTCGGCGCGCAGCACCGCGATCTGGTGCTTTAAGTCGTGATATTTCTGGTTGATGAGGTCAATGCTCTCTTGCCGGATTTTGTAGGTTTCATACTGGATGTGCAGCATATTTCGCAGGGCATCCGCCTCGCGCTGTGTCAATAAATCGCGCAGCTGCGATTGATACGCAAACAGCAGCGCCACGCCGCCGAAGTAGACGACTGTGCGCATTGTGTAAATTTCCATCGTGCCGCGGGCCGAAAACGGCGTGTTCAGCTGCGTATAGCTGATGCTGGACAAAATGTAGATGGCCGTCGCCATGATCGCCGCAATGCAGGTCGTGCGGGGTCGAATGTCAAACTGAACACTGCCCGTGCTGCCGCCATCCTCCAGAAGCCACATCAGACCGAAGATGATGCCGAACCCCGCCGCAATAAAGAGCACCAGCGCAGGCAGGCTTTGCAATACCGCGATGTCACGCGCAAAATATACATACATCTGCCACGTCAGCGCCCCGGCAAAACCCGCCAGAATAAACGCCCGCGTGCAGAAATACCCCACCTGCCAGCGGTCGGCACGGGTGGCCGCCGCCATAAAAAGCAGCATAAGTGCGACAGAAACCGCGTACAGCACATTGAACCGCCAGCCGCTAAAGCCGTCGGTGGCCACAAGATAGACCGCCAAGGCCGCCAAGGCACCCCCGTACAGCGCCGCGCGCTTGACCCCGCCGTAGCGCGGCGGCAGAAACCGCAGGTACAAAAGGCAGGCCAGCCAGTCTGCCAGCGCCGTGACAAGGCGCGGAATATCCATCTCGTAATAAGGGATTTTCAGCGGCATATCGTCACCCCGCCCCGTTGATATAATCGTTCAGCGCATCCAGAAATGCCTTGCGCCGCGCGCGCGCCAACGGCACACGGTCGCCGTGGACGATGGCATCCTCACCGTCCATTCGATCAACGTGTTCCAGATTCACAAGGCAGCCCTTGTTTACACGGAAATAACTGTCCTGCGCCAATTTTTCCTCCGTCTCCGTCATGGAGCCCGGGGCGGTCAATTCCCCTTCCGCCGTGTGAAAGATCAAGTCATGCCCGCAGTTCTCGATCCAATAAATGGCCGAGGTGTCCAGCTTATGGGCCGTGCCGTGGGCGTTGATCTGCAAAAAGTGCCGTGCGCGGCGTGCCACGCGCTCCACGGCGCGGCCGAGTCTCTGCGAAAACGCATAGTAATTGACCGGCTTCAGCACATAGTCCAGTGCATCGACGGCATAGCCCTTGATAGCATACTGCGGCGAATTTGTGATAAAGATAATGATAACCTCGGTGTCGACCTTGCGGATCTCCTCGGCAGCCATCATGCCGTCCATAAACTTCATCTCGATGTCCATCAGGATGATGTCATAGACCGCCTTATAGCCAAGTGCGATCTCGTCGCCGTCGGAAAATTCGGTCACGGTAAATTTTTCGCCCGACGCCGCACTGTATTTGTCAATATATTCGCGCAGCTGGCTGCGGTAGAGCTCGTCATCCTCGACAAGGGCCAAACGAATCATATCCGGCACACCCCCTTTTTATAGTAACTGTAGCATATTCGCCGGGAAGTTGCAAGGAAAGCATTTCCGTTTTTATTTTTTCTGAATTTCCGGTATCGGCATCACAATGTCGATTTGGAACAGCTTATCCTGCGTCGAAATCGAGAAGCTGCCGTTATATTTTTCAACGATATGGCGCACACTCATCATGCCGTAACCATGGGAATCCTTATCCGCTTTGGTCGTGATGGGCAACCCGTCCCTGAATTGCAGCGAATCCTCAAAGTGGTTCTCGGCGTGGATGGTCAGCATACGGTTGACCGTGCGCACCGCGAGGTGGATGAACCGCGTATCGGGCGGCAGATTCGTTTCGCACTCTATGGCGTTGTCCAGAATATTGCCGAACAACGAGAAAATATCTATCGTCTCCATAAACGCCACGCCGCTGCCGTCAGCCATGCAGGTGAACTGAATCTCATGCGTCGCGCAGTGCAGGCGCTTATCGGTCAGCACAATGTCCAGCGTCTCATTGCCGGTGCGCACGGCGCTGTTATAGAGGGACACCGACTTTTCCAGGTCGTCCAGATACGCGGGGTCGACCTGCCCCGTCGTTCGCAGATTGCGTATCTGGTGCTTCAAATCGTGGCACTTGATGTTGATGGCATCGATGTTCTCCTTGACGAGTTGATACTGTTTCTGTTCCTCGGCCCAGAGTTTTTTCATCGTACCGATTTCCAAGCGGTCCTTGGCTGCGGCCAGCATTTGCACCTGCAAAAGCAGCATAAACACATAGAAAATTATTTCTCCGACATTCAACAGGTTGTAAAAGAACAAGTTGTATCGGGAAATTGCGCCGCTCTCAAAATAGAAAATCGGCGTCAGCATACTGTCCAGCAGCAGGAACAGCAGCGCGTTCTGCATCGGGATCTCGCTGTCGCCCAGCGCGTGCATTTTTTTGCCGACGGTAAAATAGATAAACAGATACACGACGCAGAAACAGCTGATATACACCAAGATGTGCGAGGGTGTGCGCTCGACAAAATAGGGCACAAGGCTGCTGTTCAGGCGGCAGACGGACGCGACGACCAAAAACAAACGGTCGGAGATATACCACGTCGCAAAGCCCGCACTGAAATAGAACAGCACATTGGAGAGCCTTTCCTCAAAGCAGTACAGAAGCCCGCAGATCATTATAACGAGAAGGATACCGGAGTAAACTGCCTCCACAGCGATGCTGCCGCCGTAGGTGTAGGCGAACAGCAGGCACAGCAGGCGTACCGGCACAAGACAGACAACGGCCCGCCGCACAAAATGCGGGCGGCGGCCGCAGCGGAAGATAAACGGCACTGTCGCCAGCAGGAACGCCATAAAGATGTCCCAGAACTTCACATGAAAAAGAAAGCGGCGGATAAGCGAAAGCGGCATCACAGCACATCACCCGTCCTTTCGGGAGGTTTTGTTCAGGTAGGCGATAACGCGGTCGCTGAATGCCTTGCGCCTGCGCTGGCTGATGGGCAGCTTTGTGCTGCCGACGATGACTTCGGTCTTTGTCACAGACGTGATGTGCTGCATATTGACAAGGTGTGCGCTGCTGCACCGCGCAAAATTGCAGGTGCCCAGTTCGGCCTCGACATCGGACAGCTTGCCCCACGCCTTGATGCTGCCCTGGTCTGTATGGTACAGCAGCAGATGGTCCTGAATCTCAACATAATAAATCTGCGAGATGCGCAGGCGGTGAATCGTACCTGCAGCCTGCAAAATCACTTCTTTCTCCTCGCGCACAGGCAGATTGCGCAGTGCGCGCAGCATCATGGACGAGAAGCGGAAATAGTTGATGGGCTTAATGACAAAGTCGAGCGCGTCGACCTCGTAACCGTTGATGGCGTACTGCTCCATATTCGTGATGAACACCAGCACAACCACGGGGTCTGCGGCACGCAGCTGGCGGGCGGTCTCAATGCCGTTCATACCGGGCAACTCAATATCCATAAAAATCAGGTCGGTGTCCATATGGTAATTGTCTATAAAATCGGACGGATTCTCGTAGACCGTGATGGAAAAGTTCTGCCCCTGCTCCCGCTCGCAGCGGCGCAGGCAGTCGATGAGCATGTCGCGGTCCGTCGGGTCATCTTCCAGTATTTTGATGCGTACCATACAGAACCTCCCGTCAGTTTGCTGCTATCAGTATAGCACAGTGCCTCGCCGTATTTCAATCTGCTGTTTTCGGATTTTTGTGTGCGATATCCTGGAGCGTCGTGCTATGCGCAGGCTGCACAAACGCGCCGCCGGACATTGGTACAGATTGCCGATTCTTATCTGCGGCTTTACCATTCTTTTGTAAATTCCGCATCACTTACGAAATAAAACCATACATTCGAGGAAAAAAATGCGCACAGCCCCGCGCCTCATGGTATACTATATACAACGAATTTGTCCTGCTCTGCCATGACCGCCGAGCGGGCCGCCATTGCCAAACGGAAAAAGGTGACACACAATGAAGTACCAGCTGAACACAACGAACTACTGCGATTTTTCCACGTTCGCGGTCAACAAGCTGCCCGCACGCAGCTACTTTATCCCCTACCCCGGCCGCGCCGCCGCGGACGTCGTGGCGCCGAAGCAAAAGCGCTACGCGTCGCCGAAGGTACAATGCCTGAACGGCGAATGGGATTTTAAATTTTACCCCCGCCCCGCCGAACTGCCCACCGCCTTTGATACCGACGCCGTGCAGTTTGACAAGCTCGATGTGCCGTCCTGCTGGCAGTTTCGCGGGTATGACCGCCCGTTCTATGTCAACATCCGCTATCAGTTCCCCTACAAGCCGCCCGTCATCCCCACCACGGGCAAAGTCGGGCGCGTATTCTCGTGGCTGGGGTGTGATACGGGCATCCGTCCACGGTGGAAGGACCCCGGCGATGAATACAACTTCGTGGGCATCTACCGCCGCTTTGTGGACATTGCCGATGCCGACAAGCGCCGCGTCATCTCTTTTTTGGGCGTGGCCAGCTGCATGGATCTGTATGTCAACGGCTTCTTCGTCGGCTATTCCGAGGGCGCACACAACACGGCCGAGTTTGACCTGACGGGCAAGCTGAAAGCGGGCCGGAACGAGTTGGTCGTCGTCGTACACCGCTGGTGCAACGGCACCTATTTGGAAGACCAGGATATGTTCCGCAACAACGGCATTTTCCGCGATGTACTGTTGCGCACCGAAGAGTCCACTGATTTGTGGGACATTGATGCCAAAACCGAGAAAACCGCAGACGGCTATGTGCTGACGATGACCGCGGAAATGCTCTCCGACACCGATGTGACGTTCACCGTGCGCGGCCACGGCTTGGAGCTGACGCAGACCGTGCGCGCCGAGAACGGCAAGGCGCAGGCTGTGTTCAACTGCCCCGGCGTGACCGAGTGGAACGCCGAGACCCCGACGCTGTACGATATGTACTACGAGACGGCGACCTCCTGCGTCAAGGAGCACATCGGCTTCCGCACCGTGGAAATCAAGGGGGATGTTTTCCTTTTGAACGGGCGCAAAATCAAGTTCAAAGGCGTGAACCACCACGACACCGACGCCAAGAACGGCTACACCATGTCCCCCGACGACATTGAGCGCGACATGCTGCTCTGCAAGCAGTTCAACATGGACACGGTGCGCACGTCGCACTACCCGCCCGACCCGCTGCTGCTCGAGCTGGCGGATGAACTGGGCATCTACCTTGTGGATGAGAACGACCTCGAAACGCACGGCACGTTTGCGATGCAGCTGTCGATGACGTACAATTCCATCAGCAACGACCCCAAGTGGGAAAGCCACTACATGGACCGCATCACGCGGCTCTATCAGCGCGACAAGATTCACGGCAACACGTCCGTTATCATGTGGAGCCTTGGCAACGAGGCGGGCGGCTATCACAACACCGACGCGATGTACACCTACCTCAAGCAGCACTCTCCCCTGCCCGTACACTACGAGAGCGCTGTCCACTGCAAGCGCCAAGCCTACGATGTAGGCAGCGAGATGTACCCGAGCGTGCAGATGGTACACGATGTGGGCGAAAAGCGCCGCAAGCAGACGCGGCTGAACGATCGCCCCTATTTCATGTGCGAGTACGCCCACGCGATGGGCGTCGGCCCCGGCAACACCGAGGCGTACTGGCAGGAAATTTACCGCTATGACAGCCTGATGGGCGGCTGCGTGTGGGAGATGGTCGACCACGCCGTGCTGCACGACGACGGCAGCTACACCTACGGCGGTGACCACGGCGAGTGGGAACACGACCGCAACTTCTGCGTCGACGGCCTGTTCTACCCCGACCGCACACCGTCCACGGGTGCCAAACTCATGCGGTTCATCTATCGGCCCATCCGTGTGGCTCATTTGGGCGGCGAGCAGTTCGAGATTTTCAACACGACGGCCTTCTCTGTCGGGCGCTATTCGCTGGCATTCCGTTGGAATGACGGCAGCGAAAAGCGCCTGACGCCGCAGACTGCGCCTCTCTCCAAGCAGACTGTTCCTGTGCCGCTCGGCAGCGCCGTGGACGGTCTGCTGGCTGTCACAGTGGAAACCACCGACCTGACCACCGGGCGGGTTGTGTCTGAGGAACAGCTGGTGCTGGCGCAGGATGTCGCCGCCGCGCCCGATGTCAAGCCGCTTTTGCCCGAAGCGTGTGTCGAGAACGGGCGGCTCGTCTGCCGCAAGGACAACGCGGTCGTCGTGGTCGGGGCCGACGAGGGTACACTTTTGTACCGTGCCCCCACCGACAACGACACGGACCTGATGTTCCGCAAGCTGATGCAGCCGTACACCTGTCAGACGGAGAAAATGCTTTCCGCAGCGCAGACCGCTGACGGCTGGCAGGTCGTGACGAGGGTGAAGAACAAGCGCGGCACATACACTGTAACCGACACCTATCAGGGCACCGACCGCGGTGTGCTGGTGACAAGCGTTCTGCACTGTGACTTCGGCGTGCGGGAATTGCCGCGCTTTGGCAAATGCTTCCGCCTGGACGAGGCCTTTGACGCCGTGCAGTATCTGGGCCGCTGCGGCGAGAGTTACTGCGACATGAAGGACCAGTTCCCCATCCGCAGGGTGGACTGCACCGTAGCCGATATGACCGAGCCGAACCTGCGCCCGCAGGAGAGCGGCAACCGCATGGACTGCACCGTGGCTTCGGTTTCCGACGGCAAGACCCGCGTGGTGTTTGAGGCTGTGGACAGGCCGTTTGAACTTGCCATCAAGCCCTACACCGACCGCGCCCTGCTGACCATGAAGCACCGCGAGGACGAGACCCGCACGGGAACGTATGTGACGATTCAGGCATTCCAGCAGGGCATCGGCACCGGGGCCTGCGGTCCGGGAATCATGCCGGAGTTCAAGTATACCTTAAAAAAGGATTGCATCCTGCAATTCCTTGTCCGGGTGGAGCAAGTGTAACCTACCCATTTGACCACTGCTGTGCGGCAGCACCACAAAACAAAAAAGCCTGTTGTGATAACCGACAACAGGCTTTTTGTTTTGGGTGCAGGTGTGCAGGCACAAGGCTGCTTCTGTCACAAATTTGTTCCCCAGACCTCCACCTGCGTCAGCGCGGGGAAGGGGCTGGGGTCGTCTGCCTTTTTCAGATAGGGCGCCATCGCCAGCATACCGCAGGCGGCGATCGCCGCGGCGGAGGAATCGCGCGGCTCGTCCCCGTCCGCAAAGGTCAAGTCCCAATGCCGTATCGGCACTTAGAATTATGCTGTATTGCCTTGAATTTTTCATAAAAATAAGGTATACTGTTTTACAAGTATTGTACATTGCAAAAATATACCTGTTTATAAAAGGAGTATAGCTATGGCACACACCGTAATGGTAACCGGCGCAGACGGTTTTATCGGCAGCCACCTGACCGAGGAATTGGTAAAACGCGGCGAGAAGGTTCGCGCCTTCTGCCTGTACAATTCGTTTGGCTCCCTGGGCTGGATCGACACCCTGCCCAAGGAGATCCGCAGCGAGATCGACGTTTTCATGGGCGACGTGCGCGACCCCAACGGTGTGCGCACCGCCATGCGCGGGCAGGAGCGCGTGTTCCATCTGGCCGCGCTGATCGCCATTCCGTTTTCTTACCACAGCCCCGACAGCTATGTTGACACCAACATCAAGGGCACACTGAACGTGCTGAACGCCGCGCGCGAACTGGACACCCAACGTGTACTGGTCACCTCCACCAGCGAGGTCTACGGCACCGCGCAGTATGTGCCCATCGACGAAAAACACCCCTATCAGGGGCAAAGCCCCTACTCTGCCACCAAGATCGGCGCTGACCGTTTGGCAGAGAGCTTCTACCGCAGCTTTGACCTGCCCGTCACCATCGTGCGTCCCTTCAACACCTACGGCCCGCGCCAGAGCGGCCGCGCCATCATCCCCACCATCATCACCCAGCTGCTGGCCGGGCAGACCGAGATCAAGCTCGGCAGCCTGACCCCCACCCGCGATTTCAACTACGTCAAGGACACCGCCAACGGCTTTATGACCATTGCCGACTGCGATGCCGCCATCGGCCAGGAGCTGAACATTGCCACCGGCGTGGAACATTCCATCGGCGATCTGGCCAACGAGCTGATTGCCCAGATCAACCCCAACGCCAGGATCGTCTGCGAGGCCGAGCGCCTGCGCCCCGAAAAGAGCGAGGTCAACCGCCTGCTGGGCGACGCCACCAAGCTGCGCAGCCTGACCGGCTGGGCACCCAACTACACCTTTGAACAGGGCCTGGCCGAGACCATCGAGTTCCTGCGCGGCAACCTGGACCAGTACAAGGTCGGGCAGTATATCCTGTAATATGGAACATTCTTGGAAAAAAAGAGCTTTTTCACCCACCGAATGGCACCCCGCCGCGCGGTGGGCTTTTGTGCTGCTTGCGGGCGCGGTGCTCGGCGTGGGCGTCAGCTATTTCTGGCGCGTTTTGTACGAGCTGGACGCCCGCGGCGTGTCGGCCTTGGCGGTCACGGCGGGCTGCGCGGCGTTTGGCGCTGCCGTGGCTGCGGCGGGGCTGGCCGTGCGGCATATCCGGGATTTTGCCGCCAAAAGCGCGGTCTGCCTGTTTTTGTGCGGCGTGGTGTTTGCCTTTGCCAACCCGCCGCTGCAAACCCCCGATGAAAGCGACCATTATCTGCGCACCTACGCGATTTCCATGGGTCGTTTGGACTTTGACGCCGCGCGCGGCTACCCCGACGATGTCTCCGATCTGCTGGCGGCATTTCCCGGGGCATGGGTCAATGCGCACACCTCGGTGGGCATCGGCACCGACCCCGACACAGGCGCCGAAAAGACCTACGACACCGCCGGGTACGCCTTAAAGCAGTACGGCAAGGACGGCGCCGTGCAAGGCATAGCCGACAGCTTTGCCCAGTACCTTGCCCACGACGGCACCGCCGCAAAGGCAAAGGAACCCATCAGCTTTTTGATCCTGCCGTTTTTGCCGGGCGCGCTCGGCATGGTGGCGGCGCGGCTGCTGGGCTTCGGTGCGCTGGGCTGCCTGTACGGCGGGCGTCTGTGCAATCTGCTGGCGTACACGCTGCTCTGCTTTGCCGCACTGCGCACCGCCAGGCGCTGCCGCCCGGCGTTTGTCTGCGTCATGTTTTTGCCCGTATCGCTGTTTATGGGGGCGTCCTTGAGCTACGATGCCACCCTGCTGGGCTGCTATTACCTGATGCTGGCGCTGCTGACCGTGCCCGAATGGAACGGCCGCACGGCGCTGTGCTACACGCTGGCCTGTGTGTTTGCCAACGGCACCAAACCCTACATCAACCTGCTGTGGGTGCTGCTGCCTTTGGCGGTGCGCAGGTGCGAGTGGAAAGCCAAAGCCAGGCGCGGCGCATGGTGCGGTGCCATGCTGGCGGGCAGCCTGGGGCTGACCGTTTTTGTGGAGCAATACGGCACCCTGCTGCGCCGCAATTACGGCGTGGTCGCCCGCCAGGGCGGCGAGGCCGTGAACGGTGCCGCGCAGCTTGCCTTTGTTTTGCGCAACCCGCTGCGGTATCTGGCCGTTTTGTGGGGCACACTGTATGAAAACCAGGGCTTTGTGGGGCAACTGGGGCTTTTTGGCTGGAAGGACATGCCCATCACCGTCGTGAACCTGCTGGCCTTGGCCGCCCTGACGGCTGCCGCCCTGCTCTGCACAGGGCAGGAACAGGCGCTGGGCCGCCGCCGCACGGCGTGGCTGGGCATCTTTGCCGCCGTGTACATGGTCGGTGCGATGACCGCCATGTACATCACCTATACCCCCGTGGGCATGGTGCGCATCGTGGGGCTGCAAACGCGGTATTTCCTGGCCTGCTGGCTGGTTTTGGCCGTGGTGCTTTCGGCCCTGCTGCGGCGCGGTGCGCGCCGGCAGAACGGCATCGCCGCAGCCGAGTGCACGGCGCTGCGCCTGTGCGCAGGGCTGGCCGTGGTATCGGCGGTGCTTTTGTTCCGGCACTATTTTGTGGGGCCGGTGTATGTGATCTATTCCTGAAAAAGGGAGGTGTCTGCCGTGTTGCAGCTTGCATGGGGGCTTTGCCTTGTGGCGCTGCTCGGTTGGGACAGTGCCGTGCTGGCCGCTGAATTCCGGCGTCCGGCGGCTGTTTTTCCGCTGCCGCTGCTCAGTGCGGGGGCGCTGTCGGTCTACCTTCTGGCCATGCCGGGCTTTTTGCGGGCGGGCGTTTTTGTGACGGTGGCCGCCTGGGCGGCGTTGGCCGTCTGGGGGGCTGTGCGCCTGCGGCGTGAGGCCCTGCGCCAACTGACGGAAAGCAGCGGTCTTATGCTGTTTTTGGGCGGCGCGGCGCTGCTGTGGATCGTGCTGTTCTGTTTGCAGCCGATGTTTTTCCAGTGGGACGAATTTACCGCCTGGGGTCTTGCGCCCAAGATGGTCGTGCAAAACGGCTGCTTTTATGCAGCCCGCCCCGGCAACCTGAAGGCCAGCTTCACCTACCCCGCCACCAGTGTGGTGACGGTGCTGTTTGAGCCGTTTGCCCGCTGGAGCGAGTGGGCCTGCATGGCTGCGCTGGACACCCTGGCCATGGCCTGCCTGGCCGCCGCATCGGCCCTGCCCGGGGACCGCCGCACGGCGGGTGTGGCGGTGTTTGCCTGCGGGTTTGTGCTGCCCTACTTTTTTGCCGATACCCCTGCGGGCAGCTACGCGGGGCAGTACGCCAACGCCATGGCCGACCTGCCGCTGTTTATGCTGTTCGGCGGCTGCCTGTGCCTGTATTTTGCGCTGGGCGGCAAGGGCCGCGCCTACTGGCTGACGGCACTGCCGCTGATGCTGCTGACCCTTACAAAGGATATCTGCTTTGCCTACGGGCTGATCGCCGTATTTATCATCGGGCTGGATCTCTGGCTGGCAGGTGACAAAGGCCCGCGCAAGGGCTTTTTGCCTGCGCTGGGTCGGGCACTGCCGCTTGCCGTGGCCGTGGTGCTGGCCTTTGTCAGCTGGGGGCGGTACACGGCGGCTGTCACGCCGCTGCAGGATACCGCCGCCGCCGTGGGCAGCGAGGGGCTTAGCTACGGTGCCGTGCTGCTGGGCGGTGTGCGCCAGCTGCTGGGCATCGGGCGGGAAGAAAAATTTGCCGCACTCCTGTCGCTGATGTTCCGCGCGTTCTTTACCCGCAAGGTCTGCCTGCTGGGCAGCGGTGCGGCGGCGGTCGCCTGCCTGACGCTGACTGCGGCGGCCGCCTGGTTCAGCGCCGAAAAAGGCCCTGCCCGCCGCCGTGTGGTCGTCGTGCATCTGGGGCTTGCGTTCTGCTTTGCCGCGCTGTATCTGTTCCACCTGATTTTGTACAACTACAACTTTGCCGAGTCCGAGGCCCTGGCCCTGAAGGGCTATGACCGCTACCTGACGCCCTACTACCAGGCGTGGATGCTGGCGCTGCTGGCGCTTTTGGGGCAAAATGCCCGCAGCCGACGCGGTGCGGGAGCGCTGTGCGCCGTCGGTGCGGCGGTGCTGGGTATTTTTGCCTGGCGCGGTGTGCCCGCCGCCGGTTTCTGGAGCGATGCCTCCACCCGCTATACCGTCCGGCAGGACGTACAGGCCAAGGCGGCAGCGCTGAACCCTGCCTTGACCGTTGACGACAAGGTTCTGGTCATCAGCCAGGGCGACGACGCCACCCGCTGGTACTACTACCGTTATGAGCTGACCGGCACGGTGGCAGACGGATTTTCCGGCAGCTACACCGAAGCCGGGGACACCGCCCTGCGCGAAAAGGGCGACTTTATGAACCTTGTCGCTGCGGACAGCACATCGCTGTACCCCTGCGACAACACCGTCTGCACGCCCGAAGCGCTGATCGCCTATATGCAGGAGATCGGCTGCGAGTACCTGCTGCTGGACCGTTCGGACGGGTATCTGGCACAGGCGTTCAGCCCCTATTTTGCGGGCGGCTTGCAGGAATCCATGCCCGCAACGCTCTATCGCTTTGTGGGCGAACAGGCCGCCGTGCCCTTTGTACCGGCGGCACAGGAAAGCGGGGTGGCACAATGAACGACCGCAAACCCTTGCGTCTGCGCCAGCTTTTGGCGGTTTGCTACGGCCTGGCCGCCGCCCTGTGGGTGGCAAGCTGGCTGTGGGGCGGCTTTGTGCTGCTGCGCTGGAATTTGCAGGGGCAGATGCCCCGCGGCGCGGCCGACGCGCAGGAGCTGCGCTATGAGGGCGTGGCCTTCTACGCCGAAAACGGCTGGACGCCCCCCGACGAGGGCGGCAACTGGTGCATTTCGACCGACTCTGACCCGCGCATCTACTGGCAGGGGCAGGGCTACCTGGACAACGTGACGCTGAAGGTACACTACAAGCTGCCGCCGGACGCCGTGGTGCTGTACTACCTGACCCCCGGCCAGACCGACTACACCGAAAAGCAAAAGGTGTTCGGCAAGGTCGTGGACGGCGGCGTGTATTTTGACGTGGGCGGCCGCTATGTCACCGGGCTGCGCATCGACCCCGACAGCCGCGGCGGTGTGCCCACCCGGCTGGACGGTATTTACCTGAACGAAAATACCTCTTACCTGCGCCGTATTTTGCCCGATATCGGGCAGTGGGTGCTGCTGCTTACGGCACCTGCGGCGGCCGCCGCCCTGGCAGGGCTTGCCGCCAGGGCACTGGGATACCCCGGTGAAGAAAACGCATAAGGAGCCTTGCCTATGGAACTTTTGGCTGTGCTTTGTGCCGTTGCAGCGCTGTTTTTCTTCTGCGCGGTGCTTACCCTGAAACTGCATATCCCCGCCTCTGCCGCGCCGCTTACGGCCTTGGGGTGTCTGGCTGCGGTGCTGACGTTGGCGGGCATCGCCAACCTGCTGTACCCGACCCTGTGGGTGCTGTACCTTTTATGCCTGGCGGGCGGCGTGTGGGCACTTTGGCCTAACGGGGCCGACGGGCTGCGCCACCGCGCCAAAGAGCTTTTCTGCCCCGCCACCGTGCTGTTCTGGGCGGCGGTGCTGGGCTTTGCGGTGTACTTTTTTGTGCGGCAGCCGCTGTGCACCGGCTATGACGAGTTGAGCCTGTGGGCCACGGCGGTAAAAACCACCACCGTCAGCCATCGGCTGCACACCACGGTCGAGCTGGGCACCCCGTGGGCAGCCACCCAAAACGCGGGTCTGCCGCTGCTGAGTTATTTCTTCCAGTTTTTCGGCCACTATGCCGACTGGAAGATCTACCTTGCCTACAACGTTTTGTACTTTGCCGTGTATGCGGCGGTGCTGGGCGCCCTGCCGTGGAAAAGCTGGCGCACGGCGGTGCCCGCTGCGGCGGTGCTGTGGTTTGTGCCCTACTTTTTTACCACCTACAACCACACCCTGTACCTGAGCACGGTGTATATGTCCTGCTACGGGGATATCCCCGCGGGCATGGTGTTTGGCGGCGCGGTGGCGCTGTGGCTGAACCTGCGCGGGCAGGACGCCCCCCGCTGGCCGGTGTTCCCCGTGCTGGCGCTGGCGGCCAACATCAAGGCCAACGACTTTGTGCTGTCGCTGGTGGCGGCGGGTCTTGTGGCTGTGGACGCCTGGCTTTTTGCCGAGGGGCCGTTCAAAAAAGGCCTTGCGCGCCGCACGGGCTTTGCCGTGGGCTGCCTGGCCGCGCCCATGGCCGTGTACTATATCTGGAACGTGCGCTACATCAGCTGGGTCGTGGCGCAGAAATCGCTGGAAAGCGGCGTGGGCGAAACCTCCGAGCCGCTGGCCGCGGTCGTCATCAACGGCCTGAAACTCCTGCTGGGCAAGCCTGTGCCCGCCTACTACGCCGCGCGGGAGGAGCAGTTCCGCACGGCCATGGCCCAGATGGGCGAGCAGTTCTGGACCCCCGCCGGCCGGCTGAGCATGATCGGCCAGGGCCGCAATGTCGTGGTGTTCATTCTGCTGGTCTTTGCGGCGGCCATCGCCGTGGCGGGTTCGCGCCGGCTGCAGGCGCGCATCGGTGCCATGGGGGTGCTGTCGCTGGTCTGCTTCGGCGGGTACAATCTGGAGCTGGCGCTCAGCTACGGGTTTATCTTTAAGGCAAGCCAGGCCGCGCAGCTGGTCGATTACAACCGCTACATTTACAGCTATTACATCGGCTGGTTTTTGCTGGCGCTGGGCTGCCTGCTGGCGGCACTCCGCACCCAAATTACCGTGCGGCAGGTTTCCGAGCCGGACGGCCCGACCGCCGTTTTTCTTTCCACGCGCACTGCACCCAAGCACGAACTGGCCGGGCAGGGCGTTTTGCTGCTGCTGGCGGCGGGTATGCTGCTGCGCAGCAATCAGATGATCCTGCCGCAGCTGAGTGTGCTGGGATTTTCCGACAGCGAATTTACCGACCGCCGCAACGCCCGTCAGGAGGCCGCGCTGGTCAGCGAATACCTGACCGACGACGACCGCGTGTTTTTTGTGCATCAGGGCGAGGACGGGCAGGATTGGTTCGCCGCCGTGTTTGATTTTTACCCGATCCTGGTGGATTACTCCGGCGATACGGCCGGCATGAACGGCGGCGGCGGCACGCTGGGTCTGGCCGAGCTGAACCCCGCCGACGGCGGGCTGGAAAGCCGCTACTACCACGCCTACACCGCCGAGGAACTGGCCGACGTCATTGCCCGCAACGGCTGCACGGTGCTGTATTTGCAGCATATCGACGATATTTTTGTCAAGAGCTACGCGGAGCTGTTTACCGACGGCCTGGCCGCCGCGCAAAACGGCAGTACCCTGCTGTACCGCGTGACACCGACGGGCTACACCCCGATGCAGATGGAGGTGAACGGCGCATGAACAAGCTGAAACATTGGTTTTCCCGCCGCGGGGCGCTGCCGCTGACCTGCTACCTGGCCGCCGCCCTGCTGTGGGTGGCATCGGCGCTGGTGTTTGCCCTGCAGGACGCCGCAGCCGCAGCAAGCGGCAAGCTGGAGCAGCGCGCCCTGTCGGTGACGGACTGGCAGCCCGTGGCGCTGGAGCTGCTGGACGAACAGCCCGACAGCGTGACACTGCGCACGCAGGACATGGACCCCCAGCTTTTGCTGGACGGCGTACAGGGCACGGTGCGCACCATCAGCTACACGGTAAGCATGGACGACCAGGCGCGGGAGGTCTGCGTGTATTACACGACCAAGCCCGGCGAGGATTACAGCCCCGACCGCCGTGTGTACGCCCAATATCTGGGCGAGGGACGCTACCTGTTTGAACTGCCCCGCACCCGCCTGGACGCGCTGCGCATCGACCCCTGCAGCCCTGTGGAAGGCCACGCCGTGACGCTGACCTTTACCCCCGGCAGCATCGTTTTTAACGCGCAGGACACCCTGCCCTCAGGGCTGGGCTATCTGGTGCCCGATTGGTATCAGCTGTTCTGCCTGGTGCTCTATCCGGGGCTTGCGGCAGCGGCCATAAGCTGGCTGTGCGCGGTGGTAAAACGATTCAAGGCATAAAACAGCAAACCGCCCTTCCGATTTTCCAATCGGAGGGGCGGTTTTTTGCGTCTGGTTCTTGCCGTTACGCCTGCTTGGCGTCACCGGCCAAAATTTTGTTGAAGCGGGTAAAGAATGCAATGCTGGTGACCAGCGCAGCCAGAATATCGCTGATCGGCTCGGCGAGGAACACCGCAAACACCTTGTTGGGGATAAAGGTCGGCAGGATGAAAATCAGCGGGATCAGCAAAATCAGCTTGCGCAGGCACGCCATAAACAGGCTGATCTTCGCCTGACCCAGCGCCACAAAGCTCTGCTGGCAGCAGCCCTGGAACCCGCAGGAGAAAATGCCCGCCATGTAAATGCGCATCGCCCAGGCGGTGTAGTTGACCAACTCGGCGTCGGTGGTAAAGATGCCCGCAAAGACCTGCGGCGCCAGCATACTGACACCCCAGAACGCGGCGGCCAGCGCCACGCAACAGGTAAATTGCAGGTAGAACGCCTTTTTGACGCGGTCGGTTTTGCCCGCGCCGAAGTTGAAGCTCATCAGCGGCTGGCCGCCCTGGCAGATGCCCTGCAGCGGCATATTCAGCAGCTGGGTCACGCTGGTCAGAATGGTCATGGCACCCACCGCCAGGTCGCCGCCGTAGCGCGCCAGGCTGGCGTTGAAGCTGATGGACAAAATGCTCTCGGTCGAGATCATGACAAAGGTCGAAACACCCAAGGCAAGGCAGGGCAGCAGCACCTTGGCGCGCAGCGGCATGTTTTGGGCGCGCAGCTTTAATTTTGTGCGTTTTCCCGTTAAAAATTCAAGCACCCACACGGCACCCACGGCCTGGCTGAGCACGGTGGCCGTGGCAGCGCCGCGCACGCCCATATCCAGCACAAAGATAAAGATGGGGTCAAGAATAATGTTGCACACCGCGCCGATGACGGTCGTCAGCATACTGAACGCCGCAAAGCCCTGCGTGGTCACAAAGGGGTTCATGCCCAGCACCACCAGCACAAACACGCTGCCCAAAACGTAGATGCGCGCATAGTCCAGCGCAAAAGGCAGGGTGTTGGCGCTGGCACCGAACATCACCAGCAGACTCGGCGCGGCAAAATAAAACACGGCGGTCAGCACGGCGGCCAGAATCAGCAGCAGGGTAAAGCAGTTGGCCATGATCTGTTCGGCGGCATCGTTGTCACCGCGGCCCATGGCGATGGCAGCGCGGGGCGCACCGCCCGCGCCGCACAGCATGGCAAAGGCGGTCAGCAGCATCAAAATGGGGGTAAACAGGCCCACGCCGGTCAGCGCCGAGGCACCGACCTCCGCCATGTGGCCGATGTAGATACGGTCCACGATGTTGTACAGCAGGTTCACCACCTGCGCCACCACGGCGGGCAGCGCCAGCTGCAGCAGCAGTTTGCCGACACT
Source organism: uncultured Gemmiger sp. (assembly GCF_934561205.1). Taxonomy (GTDB): domain Bacteria; phylum Bacillota; class Clostridia; order Oscillospirales; family Ruminococcaceae; genus Gemmiger. The sequence continues at coordinate 43,464 of NZ_CAKTFU010000018.1, forward strand.
GCCGGAACCCATGTCCTTCGTTTTTGCAGCAGTCATTGAGAATTCTCCTTCTTCTTTATCATGCAGGGGGCAGGCCCCAAAAACTACCCGTTCTTTTTTAAGGTGCGTCTGGCCCAGGCGATCACCGCATTGCGCTTGTAAAACAGCAGCCCCACGCAGGCAAACAGCCCCGCCTCGATCAGCACGGTAATGTGCCAGTCACCCGTCAGCAAAAAGCTGCCCGCCAGGCAGGTCAGCAGGGTGGGCACCGGCAGCGCCAGGCAGATGGCTGCCGCAAAATGCGCGGGGCGCATCCCCGCATTGGCCGCCGCGTAGGGGATCAGCCCGTTGGGCAGCCCCGGCGTGATGAACGCCAGGATCGTGTAAAACCACGGGTCGCGGCTGTTGCGGATGCTGTTCAGCCGCGCCGCCAGCTTGGGGTGCCCCGCCGCCAGCCGCAAAATCACGCGGGAAAGCCGCCGTGCCAGCAAAAACACGACAAAATTCGCCAGCGCCGACGCCGAAAAGCTGGTCACAAAGCCCTTCCACGGGCCGTAGGCAAGCCCCGCCGCCAGCTGCACCGGCATGGCGGGTATGACCAGCGAGACCACCTGCACAAAGCTCAAAAACCACAGCGTCAGGTAGCTGCGCAGCCGCCCCTGCCCGGCCAGATAGGCACTGAGCGCCGCCTCATCGCCGGAGGAAAACGCCGTCCACAGCCCCGGCAGCAGCAGGCGGAAGGTCTCTATGATCAGCCCGGCGGTCACGGTGAACACGGCAACCAGCGCCAGCCGCAGCCAGAATTTTTCGCGTTTGGTCAGTTCTTCGTTCATGTAAAACCCTCTTTGGTAGAATCCGCTACTTTATATCATAGCAAAAAATCTTGACAAAAGCAAGCAAACCCCTGTTCCAAACCGCAAAAATCGTGTATACTGGTAACAAAACCATCGGCAACACCGCACAATTCCCGCCTTACGGCTTAAGCACCGCTCCGGCGGCTGCGGCACTTAGAATTATGCGGTATTACCTATCAAAAGGAGAACCAACCATGAACCAGAAGTTTTTGCAGCTTTACGCCGATTTCATCGTCAAGGTGGGCGTACACGTCCGCCCGCGCCAGACCATGATCCTGCGCTGCCCCGTCACCATGCCGGATTTTGCCCACGCCTGCGTGCGCTCTGCCTATGAGGCCGGCGCCAAAAATGTCGTTGTCCGCTGGGAGGACGAGCAGCTGACCCGCCTGCAGATGGAGCTTGCGCAGGAGCAGGACCTCTGCGAGATGAAACCCTATGAACTGCGCAGCTACCTCGACTACGCCGAGGACCCGGACGGCTGCTGCACGCTGGCCATCCACGCCGCCGACCCCGAGGCGCTGGCCGGGCTGGATGCCGGCAAGATCAACCGCGTCAATCTGGCGCGCCGCACCTTTATGAAACCCTGGCAGGAGTACACGATGAACGACCGCGTGCAGTGGTGCGTGGCCGCCGTGCCCGCCCCCGGCTGGGCTGCCAAGGTGTTCCCCGACCTGCCGCAGGACGAGGCCGTGGAAAAGCTGTGGCAGGTCATCTTTACTGTCTGCCGCGTCACCGGCGGCGACCCCGTGGGCGAGTGGCAGCAGCACGTCGCTAAGACATCCGCCCGCCGCGACCGCCTGAACGAGTGGCAGCTGGACAGCGTGCATCTGCAGAGCGCCAACGGCACCGATTTGACCATCGGCCTGGCCGACGACGCCGTGTGGGAGGGTGCCTCCAGCAAGACCGACCGCGGCTTTGAGTTCATCGCCAACGTCCCCACCGAGGAGGTTTTCTGCGCGCCCCACCGCGACCGCGTCAACGGCACGGTCTACGGCACCAAGCCCTACGTCTACAACGGGCAGCTGATCAAAGGCTGGCACGTCACCTTTAAGGACGGCAAGGTCGTTGAGCAGGGTGCCGAGGAAAACGCCGCCCTGCTGGCGGAGCTGCTTTCCACCGACGAAAACGCTGACCGCATCGGCGAAATTGCCTTTGTGCCCGCGTCCAGCCCCATCAACCAAAGCGGCGTGCTGTTCTTCAACACCCTGTTTGACGAAAACGCCGCCTGCCACATTGCCTTCGGTGCGGGCTACCCCACCAACATCAGGAACGGCAGCGCCCAGACCCGCGCCCAGCTGCTGGAAAAAGGCCTGAACGACTCTGCCATCCACGAGGATGTCATGATCGGCGCGCCCGACACCCGCATCACCGGCCTGACCAAGGACGGCCGCGAGGTGCTGATTTTCGACGGCGGCGAGTGGGCGTTCTGATATGGAAAACGCTGTGCAAAACCGCCGCCTGAACTGGCTGGACGTCATGAAGCTGCTCTGCATTTTGGGGGTGTACTGCAACCACAGCAGTGCGGGGCCGCACTATATGGCGCTGTTTGCCTACATCAACGGTGCCTTCTTTTTCTGCTCCGGGTATGTGGCGTCCCGCCACCACGCCCGCAATTTTTGGCAGTTTGCGCGGGATAAATTTGTGGCGATCTTCTGGCCGTACACCACCTTTGCGCTGCTTACGCTGGCGGTGCGCTCCCGCCTGACCGAGGTCGACCTTGCGGATTTTATCAAGAGCTTTTTATACGGCAGCCGCAGCTACTGCTGCAGCATCACCTTTTGGTTTCTGCCGTGCCTGTTTGTGATGACGCTGTACTATTACGGCATTTCGCGGGCTGTAAAAAACAAATACGGCGTTCTGGCGTTATGTTTTGCCCTGAGCTGCGCGGTAAAGATCCTGCACGAGGCACCTGTTCTGCCCTGGGGCCTTGACATGGCGGCGCGGTATCTCATCTACTATGCGCTGGGGGATTTTTTGGCGCAACACGGCGCGGCGCTGTCCAAGCGGGCGCGGTATGCCGCCTTGGTGGTGGGCTGCACGTGGGCGGCGCTGACACTCCGTGATGCGGGCGAACTGCCGCAGCGGCTGTTGGGCCGCCCGCTGCCGCTGGCGGGGCAGTACCTGCAGCAGTTTGTGACCACGCTTTCGCTGATTTGCCTGCTGTACACCGCCGCCCATGCCCTGCAAAACGCATCGCTGTTGGCCAGGCTGGGCCGCAGCACGGTAATTCTTTGCTGCTGCGAGGAAATTTCCGAAATCGTTCCGCCCTACCTGTGGCAGAGCGCCGGGTTTGCCCCGCTGCAGCCCGTCGGCTGGGCCGCGATTTTGTACCGCCTGTTCGGTGCGGCGCTGACCTGCGTGTGCATCGTCTGGCCTGTCAACCGCTTTTTGCCGTGGATGGTCAAGTGTCCTTTCCCACGCAAACAAAATGCGCCCGCCGGGCGGGCACACGAAACCTAAAACCATACCGCACAAAAAACGCGTCCCCTGCCGAGTTCGGCAGGGGACGCGCTTTTTTACAGCACCTTGGACAAAAATGCCTTCAGGCGCTCGTTTTCGGGGTTTGTGAAAAATTCCTGCGGGGGCTTGTCCACCTTGACAACGCCCTCGTCAATAAAGATGATGCGGTTGGCGACCTCGCGGGCAAAGCCCATCTCGTGGGTGACGCATACCATCGTCATACCGCCGCGCGCCAGCTCCTTCATCAGCTCCAGCACCTCGCCGACCATTTCGGGGTCCAGCGCACTGGTCGGCTCGTCAAACAGCAGCACGTCGGGGTTCATGGCCAGCGCGCGCACAATGGCAATGCGCTGTTTCTGCCCGCCGGACAGCATATTGGGGTAGGTGTCCGCCTTGTCTGCCAGACCGATGCGCTCCAGCAGCTCGATCGCCTTTTTGTCCGCCTCGTCCTGTTTCATCAGGCCCAGACGCACAGGCGCTAAGGTGATGTTCTTTTTCACGGTCAGGTGCGGGAACAGGTTGAAATGCTGGAACACCATGCCCATTTTCTGCCGCACATGGTCGATGTCATGGTCGGTGACAGGCTTTCCGTTGAAGATGATCTCGCCGCCGTCCGGCTCTTCCAGGTGGTTGAGGCAGCGCAAAAAGGTCGATTTGCCGCAGCCCGACGGTCCCACCAGCACGACGCAGTCGCCCTTGTTGATGGTCAGGTTTACGCCCCGCAAAACCTGCAGACCGTTGAAGTCTTTTTTCAGATTTTTAACGTCTATCACTTTGCGCCAACTTCCTTTCCACCTTGCTCAGCAGCCAGCTCAGCAGCATGACCAGCACCAGATAGATGCACGCAATGCCCAGCAGCGGGAACATCGCCTCGTAGGTACGGTTCATGATGCCCTGCGCCGCGTACAGCAGCTCCTTGCCGCCGATGACCGTGATCAGCGAGGTATCCTTCAGCAGGACGATAAATTCGTTGCCGAGCGCCGGCAAAATCGAACGGATCGCCTGCGGGATGATGATTTCCAGCATCGTGGTCATATAATTCAGACCCAGGCTGCGCCCCGCCTCCATCTGGCCGGGGTCAACCGCCATCAGGCCGCCGCGGATGATCTCCGACACATACGCGCCGGAGTTGATGCCCAGCGTCAGCGCACCGATGAGGGTGAACTCGCGGCTGCTCTTAAAGACGACCATGCTCATGATCAGCAGCTGCACCATCATGGGCGTGCCGCGGATGATGGTGGCATAAACCTTCGCAACAGCGTTAAAAATGCCCAATACCGGGTTGCGGTGATGGGGCTTTTGCTGGTCGTGCGCCACACGGATCATGGCCACCACAGAGCCAAGCACGACACCCAGTGCCAGCGCCATGGCCGTGACCATCAGCGTGGTGCCCACGCCCTTGATATACTGCTGCCAGCGGTCCGCCACGATAAACGCCTGATAGAACTTTACAAAAAAGTCCTGCAAAACGTTCAGCGTCTGCCCGCTTTTGGCCATTTGTGAAAGCAGCTCGTACTGTGCCTGCATCTCACCACAACCTTTCCTTTTGAATAAAAAGAGCACGCCGGGTCAACCGGCGTGCCCGTTATTTCGGACGTTACAACAGATTTTACTCTGCTTTGATGTACTTGTCAACAATCGCCTGCAGGGTGCCGTCGTTCTTCAGCTCCTCCAGCGCACCGTTGATGGCGTCGAGCATCGCGGTGTTGCCCTTGGCCACGCCGATGGCGTAGTCCTCCTCGGCATAGGCGGTGTCCAGGATCTTCAGGCCGGGGTTGGCCTCGACGAACTCCTTGGCGGGGGCATTGTCGATAACGACAGCGTCCACCTGACCGTTGACCAGCGCCTGAACGGCAGTCAGACCGTCGTCATACGGGGTGACGTGCTCATCGCCGAAATCGTCGGAGCAGTAGATGTAGCCGGTGGTGCCGCGCTGGGTGCCGATCATCTTGTCAGCCAGATCGTCGGGGGTGGCAATATCGGAATCCTCTTTTACGATGATGGACTGGATGCCGGTGGCGTAGGAATCGCTGAAGTCCATGACCAGCTGGCGATCCTCGGTGACGGTGACGCCGGCCATGACCAAGTCGCTCTTGCCGTTCTGGGCGGCCAGCAGGGCGGCGTCAAAGTCCATATCATCGACCTGCAGCTCCAGGCCGAGCTTTTCGGCGATGGCGGCGGCTACGTCGATGTCGATGCCGACAAAGTTGCCGTTGTCGTCGGTGGACTCATACGGAGGAAATGCAGCGTTGGTGGACATGGTCAGCTTGCCGGGGGTGACGGTGGTCAGCTCGGCAGCGGAGGCGGCCTCAGAGGAAGCGGCTTCGGAAGAAGCGGCTTCGGAGGAAGCGGGGGCAGAACTTGCGGCGGAACCGCAGGCGGCCAGGCTCATCATCATGGCACCGGCCATCAATACAGCAGACAGTTTTTTCATGGATGTTCCCTCTATTCTTAAATCAAATATCGGCCAAGCCCTCACTTGGCTATGAGGATAGTATAGCTGTATAACTATGCAAAGTCAATGCATAAATACAAACTTTGGCGTTTTGCGTGTACGCGCGCGCCGCACGCGCCGTTTTTTGTGCAAAACAGCAGAGACTTACGCGGGGAACCAGTCATCGCGCGGTAGGGGCGGGGCATTCCCCGCCCGCGACATAACGATAACCACTATTTACCGGGTTATTTGTAGGGGCGGCATATATGCCGCCCGCCGCAGCCATCCCGACAAATCAACCTACCGGGCAACCCCCACGGGACGTATATATGCGTCCCCCTACAAACCTGTCGGAAATACGCGTTTTGCCTATAACTGCTCACCCTCCGGCAATTCGTAGGGAGGGGTCTTGACCCCTCCTTGCAGCCTTGCATCGCACTGCATAAAAACGTATCCGCGCAAAGCGGACACATCAAATCTAACCTCTCCACTCTGCGCTCCCCCCTTGCGCTATATAATAAAATAATGTATAATAAGATGATTTAGTGTCATTTTTTGAAGGAGGACTGCTGCGGTGAGCCTGCAGAGCTTTACATTTTTTGGTTTTTTACCGGTGACGGTCTTTATCTACCTGCTGCTGCCCAAACGGCTGCAAAGCCCGTTTTTGCTGGCGGCCAGCTGGTTTTTTTACGCTGCAGCGGGAAAAGCCATGGACATGCCCGCCATGCTGCCGCTTTGCATTGCCATAAGCGGGTTTGCCTACCTGTGCGGGCGGGCGCTGAACCTGCACGGCGGGGCGCACAAAACTGCCGTGCTGCGCATCGGCGTTGTGGGGCTGCTGGCGATCCTGGCCTTTTTTAAGTACAACGGCGCCTTTGCCGCCCCCGACGGCTGGCAGGGCATTGCCATGCCGCTGGGCATCAGCTTTTACACCTTTGCGGCCATCAGTTACCTGATCGACACCGCCCGCGGCGACTGCGAGCCGGAAACCAATTTTGTCGATTTTGCACTGTATACCGCATTTTTTGCCACCGTTACGCAAGGCCCCATCTGCCGTGCGGGGCAGCTTTTGCCCCAGTTTAAGCAGGAGCACCGCTTTGACGCTGCCCGCACCGTGCGCGGCCTGCGGCTGCTGGCGCTGGGCCTGTTTAAGATGGTCGCCGTAAGCGATGTGCTGGGCGTTTTTGTGGGCGAGGTGTTCGGCCGCTACCAAAGCTACGGCGGGCCGATGCTGATTTTGGCGGCGGTTTTTTATACATTCCAGCTGTATTTCAACTTTTCGGGCTATTCGGAGGTTGCCCGCGCCGTGGGTCTTTTGCTGGGTCTTGACCTGCCCGAAAACTTCAAAACGCCCTTTTACGCCACCAACTTTTCCGGCTTTTGGAGCCGCTGGCACATCAGCTTTTCGTCCTGGCTGCAGGATTACCTGTTTATGCCGCTGGCGTGGGCCGATGTCAGCAGCGTGACCGGCGGCCGCCTGAGCCGCCTGCCCGCAGAATTTTGCGTGTTCACGGTGTTTTTTGTGTCCGGCTTCTGGCACGGCAACACGCTGCCGTTTGTCATTTGGGGGCTTTTGCAGGCCGTCTACCGCCTGGGCGAGGAGCTTTTGCACCGCCGCCTCGGCAAGCCCAAAAAGAAGGCCCCCGCGCGGGTCTTGTGGGCCAAGCGCGCGGGCGTGTTTGTGCTGTGGACCTTCAGCATGGTGTTTTTCTGCGTAGGTATGTACAACATGTCCACCGCCGATGCCTTTGGCATTTTGGCGGGGTGGTTTGCCGGCTGGGCACCCGCCCGCTTTGCGGCCGAGCTGTACAGCGCCGTGTACACGGCCTTTTACGCCAACCCCATTATGGTGGCGTTCTACTATGCGTTTACGGTGTTTGGCCTGGCGTTTTGCTTTGTGCTGGATCATCGCCGCGCCTTTATCTATAAAAACAAGCCGTCCGAGGTTTGCCTTGCCGCCGAAAAACACCGCTGGGTCGTGTATTATCTGCTGGTGCTGGGCCTGCTGGCGGGCTACATTATGCAAAGCGGCGGCTTTGCCGACGCAGGGTTCGGCATGTATGCCAACTTCTGATGTGTTCTATATTATAAGGAAAGGCGGTCTGCCCGCGTGAAATCCATCTGCAAAAAACTGGCGCTGCTGGCAATTCCCCTGGCGGTGTGGTTTGTATTTTTTGCGGCCTTTGAGCCGAACAACTATTTTGGGCTGAAATCGTCGGCGTCGTCCTCTCAGCCCGTGGCGCGGGTGCGCGCGTACCAGCAGCACCCCGGACGCAACCTGATCCTGGGCGACAGCCGCTTGGCGCACCTTGACCTTGCGCTGGTGCAGGAGGTTTCGGGGCAGGAATGGCAGAACCTTGCTTTTGGCGGTGCATCGCTGAAAGAATCGCTGGACCTGGCCGATTACATCCTGCAAAGCGACCACGAGGTCGACCGCCTGCTGCTGGCGGTCTCGTTCTATACGCTGAACGAGGGCTACAACACCGACCGTTTTGCGACGCTGGAAACCACGCTGAACAACCCCCTGGCGTACTGTTTCAACCTGGAATACAACGTCAACGCCCTGACCGCCGCCATGGACACCCTGCGCGGCACGCCGGACGCGATCGAATCCGGCGACTGGGTCGCGGCGGATTACCAAGCGGACGACGGCACGGTTTTGCCGCTGCACCGCAAATTATACGACTACCCCGCCATCATCACACCCAAGTGTAAGGCGTGGGCACTGAACGAAACGCAGCTGGAACACCTGTACCGCGTGGCCGATGCCTGCCGTGAGCGCGGCATTGCGCTGACGGTGGTCATGCCGCCGATGGCGCAGAACGTGCGTACCGAGGTGTGCGACGAGTTTGGCATCACGCAGGCGATGCAGGACACGGTCTTGCCCGCACTGCACACCGCCGCCGATACCTACGGCTTTACCCTGCTGGATTACGAATGGCAGGGCAGCTGCATTACAGACGATGACACGCAGTTTTTTGACGGATTTCATTTGGACGAGCTGTACGGCCTGCCCGATTGGACACGCCAGCTGTTTGAGGATATGCAAAAGTAAAAGGAAAAAACTATGGCATTGGATTTTTTGATTTTGTACGAGCACACGGTGCGCGAATATGAGAGTGACCTGCTGTTAAAGCTGGAGCTGGAACGCCGCGGCTACACCGCCGAGATCCGCCAGCTGCTGGACCCCAAGCATCTGCGGCTGTTCGGCAAGGACAAGCCGGAGGTACTGGTGGCCAGCTGCATGTACGACAACGAGGCCATCAACAGCCATGTGTACAACAACATCGGCCGCTGCAACAAGATCGTCAACCTGCACTGGGAGCAGATGCTTTCGGACACGCAGGAGGAGGGCGACTGGTTCAACATGAACGGCAACGCCAAAAAGTGTGTGCAAACCTGCTGGGGCAAGCGCACCGCCGCCCGCCTGCAGGCGCACGGCATGGACGCCAAAAACACCCCCGTGACCGGCGCGGTGATGATGGACTTTCTGCGCCCGGAATTTGCGGGCTATTTTAAGGACAAGGCCGCCCTGTGCCGAGAGTTCGGTTTGGACCCCGCCAAAAAGCTGCACCTGTATATTTCCAGTTTCGGTTATGCCAGCATGAACGACGACGAGGTGGCTGAGCTTTCCAAGATGGCGGGCACGGATTTTACCGGCTTTGCCAAGACCAACCGCGTTTCGATGGCGGAAACCTTGCGCTGGTTCGATGAATATCTGGGCGCGCACCCTGAGGTGGAGCTGGTCTACCGCCGCCACCCCAGCGAGTGGAACAGCCCCGCGCTGGAGGAATTGAGCCGCAAGCGCCCGAACTTCCATGTGATTTTTGCCGATTCGGTCAAGCAGTGGATCGTGGCGGCAGATTCGATTTCCATCTGGATGAGCACCGCCATCGCTGAGGTGTACATGGCGGGCAAAAGCTGCCATATCCTGCGCCCCGTACCCATTGAGCACGAGTACGACCCCGTCATCTACAAGGACGCGCAGTATGTGACCTCTTACGAGGAATTCGACGCTGCCATGGCAGAAAACGACCCGCCCTTCCCCATTGCGCGCGAGGTGATCGAGGGGTATTTTGACCCCTGCGCCGAACCTGCCTACCGCCGGATGGCGGATCTGTTGGAGGATGTATACCGCAACCCGCCGCGCGACACCCCCATGGGCGAAGGGTTTCATCCGCATTTTAATCTGCTGAAATTCTGTGCCCTGGCGGGTGTGCATTTTCTCTACCGGCGCGGCTGGGAGCCGAAGCGGGTATTTGCCTTCTGCCCGCCGCTGGCCAATTTTGCCCAGCGCATCTACGGCTATGTGGACAAGGCGCACGTCACGCCCGAACAGGTTGCTGCCATGGAAGCGAGAATTCGTCCGTTTGTGAAGTAACGGCTGCATGTTCGATAAACCTTATTTGACCTTATGAATCCTTCGCGACCTTTCGGTTAGTTTGTAGGGAACGGTCTTGACCGTTCCGTGCCGCTTCACCAAAAGCACGACGCAGCGAGAAAACCACGCGCCATTCGGCGCGATTTTATGCGCTGCGCGCGGCCATATGTGCGGATGGGTCAAGACCCATCCCTACAAATCTTCCGGTAACAGACTTTTTCCACAAGCTGCGGGACGCAACTATGCGTCCCCTACAAACCTGCCGGAAACGGATACTTTGCCTTATAACCGCTCACTTTCCGCCGATTTGTAGGGGCGGTCATTGACCGCCCGTGCTGCTTTGCGGTAACGCCAACCTATCGGGTAACCCCCGCGGGCGAGCAATGCTCGCCCCTACAACCAAAGGGACACTTGCAACAAAATAAAACCGTGTCCGCATAGCGGACACACCTTATCTCAACTCTTAACTCTAAACTCTAAACTCTCCACTCTCAACAAAGGACCTCACTATGTCTGCTGATTCCAAAAAAACGTCCGGCGAATCCTTTGCCGGCAACGTCATGAAATACTCCGTCGCCACCTATCTGGGCTTTGTCATTACCGGTGTGGCGCTGATCGTCAAGGGACTTTTGCCCGCCGAGGCGTTGGGCGCACCCGTGACCTTTATGACCTACACCGCCACCGTGATGAACCTTGGCATCCTGGGTCTGGATCAGGCGCTGCTGCGCTTTTATCACGAGCCGCCCGCCGGGGCCGAGCCGCGCCAGCTGTTTGCCGCCTGCACCCGCATTTCCGGCGCGTTTATGCTGGTGCTGGGCGTCGGCGGCAGCGTGTTCTTTGCCCGCCCCTTGGCCGCCGCGCTGGGTCTGGGCAGCGCCGGTCCCGGTATTGTGCCGCTGCTGTTCATCAACGCCGCACTGTATATGCTGGTGCGGTATCTGAACGTATTGCTGCGTCTGGAAAACGACATCCGCGCCTACACCGCCGAAACCCTGTGGATGCAGGGCTGCTTCAACCTGTTTTACCTGCTGCCGGGCTTTTTTACCGCCAATGTATATCTGCTGGCGCTGGCAGCCATATTGAGCTTTGGCGTGGTCGCCATCGCCTTTGGGTACAAGTACCGCAGCGCCGCGCTGGCGCCCCTGCCCGCCGACACGCTGGGCGGCATCGCCAAGGTCGCCGTGCCTTACGGCGTGGCGCTGGCACCTGCGCAGATTCTGTTCAGCCTGTCCAGCGGCATCTGCCTGTCCTTTGTCAGCAACTACTGCGACGCCACCGCGCAGGGGCTGTTCGCCTTCGGGTACAGCCTGGCGCAGCTGGTCACCGCCATTCAGGCAGGGTTTTCGACCTACTGGGGTCCGTATGTGTACGCCCACTATCAGGACGAGCAGGAGCGCATCTGCAGTGTGCATGACGTGCTGAACTTTTTGATTTTTGCGTTTTTCACCGTGCTGGTCATGCTGGAGGATATCGTTTTCGTCATCTTCCGCGACAAGCAGGGCTGTATGACCATCTTCCCGCTGCTGATGCTGGCGGTGGTGTTCAACATTCTGTGCGAGGGTACCGTCTACGGCAACTCGATTGCCCGCAGACCGTGGCACGATACCATCGGCATCGCCGTGGGCGCGGCTGCCAACCTGGGGCTGTGCGCCCTGCTGGTACCCGTCTACGGGCTGCGCGGCGCGGCACTGGCGCTGGCGGGCGGCAACGGCGCAGCGTTTTTGTACCGCAGCATCACCGGGCAGGCGTATTACCGCACAGTGCCCAGCTTTCCGCGCACGATCTCCGGCTTTTTGCTGGCGTTCGCCGTGACCGCCGTCGGCACGATTTTTTACGGCAACTTCCTGCTGAAGCTGCTTTTAACCGCTGCGATTTTGTTTATCTATTGCACCATGTACCTGCCGCAGCTGAAAAAGCTGTGGCGCATCGGCTGCGGTATTTTGCGCAGCATCGCCAAGAAATGAGGCAACTATGAAACACTGCGGCACCCAAACGCTGGAAACCCCGCGTCTTTTGCTGCGCCCTTTGCGCATGGACGACTGCGAAATGATGTTCAACAACTGGGCAGGCGACGCCGAAGTCACCCGCTATCTGCGCTGGGACGCCCACCCCAGCTGGGCGTACACCGCCGAGCTTTTGAACGAGTGGGAAAAGCACTACGCCGAGCCGGACTACTACCAGTGGGGCATCTGCGAAAAAAGCATGGGCATTTTGATCGGCAGCATCAGCATTTTTACCAGCAGCGACATGCGCACCGGCTGGCACGCCAATTTGGAGCTGCTGGGCTTTCCGTATGAGGTCGGCTTTGCGCTGGGGCGCAAGTGGCACAACCGCGGCTATATGACCGAGGCGCTGTGCGCGGTGCGGGATTTTTGGTTTACCGCCGTGGGCGCGCCGTGGCTGACCGCCTGCTTTGCCAACGGCAACGACGCCAGCTGCGCCGTGCTGCAAAAAGCCGGTTTTACCTACGACCACGATGTGACCATCCACCGTTTTAACGGCGCAGCGGTAGCCTGCCGCGCCTGCAAGGTATTGAAAGAGGACGTATGAGCGAAGAAAATGTGATTCAACTCGACCTTGGCACCACCGCGCAAAAAGCCACCGCCGCCGAAAAGCTGCCCGTGGTGCTGCTGGCGCTGGACCAAGGCAAATACGATATGCCCCGCAGTCTGGACGAGCTGCGCGCTTTGGCGGACGCCAACGGGATGCAGGCAGTGGCGGAGGTTGTGCAAAAGCGCCAGACGCCGGAGGCCGCCACCCTGCTGGGCGAGGGCAAGGTCGCCGAGGCGCGCCTTGTCTGCCAGAACGTCCATGCCGCCGCCGCGATTTTTGACGGCGAGCTGACCGGCAGCCAGATCCGCAATTTAAGCGCCGCTTTGCAGGTGGAGGTGCTGGACCGCACGCTGCTGATTTTGGAGATTTTCCGCGCCCGCGCCACCACCAACGAGGGCAAATTGCAGACCGAGCTTGCCACGCTGCGCTATCAGCTGCCGCGCCTGCAGGGCTTGGGCGAGTCGATGAGCCGTCAGGGCGGCGGCGGTGGCGGCGGGGGCGGCGCGCGCCGCGGCGCCGGTGAAACCAAGCTGGAGCTGGATCGCCGCCACCTGCACCACCGCATTGAGCATCTGGAAGAAAAGCTGAAGGAACTGGAAAAGCGCCGGGGCGAAACCCGCCGCGCCCGCCAAAAAAACAACGTACCTGTGGTAGCTTTGGTGGGGTACACCAACGTGGGCAAGTCCAGTTTGCTGAACGCCCTTTGCGGCGAGCAGATTTTTGAGGCGGATATGCTGTTTGCCACGTTGGACCCGACCGCCCGCAAGCTGACCCTGCCCAGCGGGCTGCAAATCATCTTGGTGGATACCGTCGGCTTTGTCAGCCGATTGCCGCACCATCTGGTCGAGGCGTTCCGCAGCACCTTGGAGGAGGCCGCCTTTGCCGATGTCATCATCAAGGTGGCGGACGCCGGGGACGAGCAGGCCGCCGAGCAGCTTGCCGTGACCGACGAGGTGCTTTCCGGGTTGGATTGCGGCGATATCCCGCAGCTGGTCGTCTACAATAAGTGCGATACAGCGAATCTTTCTTCCTTTGACCCCGATATTTTGCTGACCAGCGCCAAAACCGGGCGCGGTCTGCCCGAGCTGTTGGCAAAGCTGGACGATGTGCTGGCGCACCGCGTGCGCACGCTGGAGCTGCTGCTGCCCTATGACAAGCTGGCGCTGGCGGATATCCTGCGCAGCCGCGGCAGCGTGGCGGCAGAGGAATACCGCGAGGACGGCGTTTTTTACCGTGCCACCGTAAAAATTGACGACCTGCACCGCTTTGAGCCGTTTTTGGTATAACGCGGCGGGAGGTTGGGCTGGTGTAAGATGGACAAATCGGAATTTATTGAGGTGTTTAGAATGAAACAGAAAGTACCTATGATATGCAACATTGTGAGTCTCATTCTGTTGATTGTATTTGTTAT
>NZ_CAKTFU010000019.1 GCF_934561205.1 uncultured Gemmiger sp.
GCAAAAACTGTTACCTATGTCTCTTCTCTACCTGTTACCTATGTTACTACTCTATACACATTGCTCGCCCGTGCCCGCTTGCCTTGTAAGAAAACTGCCCCGGAAAACGCGATGCTGCGCCAAGTTGGCGGGCGACCGATGGTCGCCCCTACACATTCCCTGTCTATGGAATGTGATTTTTTGACACGCTGTGTCGGCGTATCCCCATACCCGCACCACCCCTTCACCATCAAAATTCAACGTAACACCAGCTATTTATGAACAGGAAGTGTTTTGTTTATGAAAGACATTACCAAGTACCGCGGCATTATCCCCGCATTTTATGCCTGCTATGCCCCTGACGGCTCCATCTCCATCGAGGGCGTCAAGGCACTGACCCGCCACCTGATCGCCAAGGGCGTCAAGGGCGTGTACGTCGGCGGCTCCTCCGGCGAGTGCATCTACCAGCATCCCGACGAGCGCAAGGCCGTGCTGGAAGCTGTCATGAGCGAGGCCAAGGGCAAAATCACCGTCATCGCCCACGTCGCCTGCAACAACACCGCCGACTCTGTCGAGTTGGCCGCCCACGCCGAAGCATGCGGCGTTGACGCCATCGCCGCCATCCCGCCGATTTACTTCCACCTGCCCAACCACGCCATCGCCGACTACTGGAACGCCATGAGCGCCGCCGCCCCCAACACCGAGTTCATCATCTACAACATTCCGCAGCTGGCCGGCACCGCGCTGACCATGCCCCTGCTGCAGGAGATGCTCAAGAACCCCAACGTTGTCGCGGTCAAGAACTCCTCCATGCCCACGCAGGACATCCAGCTGTTCAAGGACGCCGGCATTGCCGCCCGCGGCGAAGATGGCTTTGCCGTCTTTAACGGCCCCGACGAGCAGTTCGTCTCCGGCCGCGCCATGGGTGCCGACGGCGGCATCGGCGGCACCTACGCCGTTATGCCCGAACTGTTTATCCGCATGAACGAGCTGATCGAAAAGGGCGACCTGCCCGCAGCCCGCGCCATCCAGTACAAGGCCGACCGCATCATCTACAAAATGTGCGAGGCCAAGGGCAACCTGTACGCCGTGCAGAAGGAAATTCTGCGCCGCATGTACGGCCTGGAGCTGGGCGGCGTGCGCGCCCCGCTGCCGAACCTTGCCCCTGAGGACGAGGCCGTTGTCGCCGAGGCGCAGCGCATGATCGAGGCCGCCGTCGCGGAGCTGTAAAAGAGGTGCGGCATGATCGTCGATTCGTTTGATTATATCGCCCGCTACAAGGGGCTGCACCCCAACCTGGACACGGCCATCGACTGGCTGAACAGCCACACGCTGGACGCGCTGGAAAACGGCCGCATCATCATCGACGGGGACAAGGTCTTTGTCAATGTGATGGACGCCGACCTGCGCGACGCCGAGGGCGCGACCTTTGAGTACCACCGCCGCTACGCCGATTTGCAGATCGACCTTTGCGGCAGCGAGCACTGGGGCTGGGCGTCCGACGGCAGGGACGAAGGGACCTTCAACGCCGAGGGCGATGTCGGCTTTAAGTCCGGCCCGGAACACGCAGGCGGGGAACTGGGGCAGGGTAGGTTTGCCATCTTTTTCCCGGGTGAACTGCACAAGCCCAGCTGCAAAACCCCCGGCTGCGACCACCTGCGCAAGGCCGTGGTCAAAATTCTGATGAAATAAAGTAAAAAGCCTTCCCCCTTTTTTCGGGGGAGGCCTTTTGGCATGAAAAAGGAGTTGTCTTTTATGACGCACGAAGAAATTTTCAATAAAATTCAGGGCGGACTGATCGTCTCCTGCCAGGCGTTGGAGCATGAGCCGCTGTACACCAAGGAGGGCGGCATCATGCCGCTGATGGCCAAGGCCGCCGCCCAGTCCGGGGCGGTGGGCATCCGCGCCAACACCGTGCGCGACATCACCCAGATCAAGGCGGTTGTGGATCTGCCCGTCATCGGCATCATCAAAAAGGACTACCCCAACACGCCGATGTACATCACCGTCACGATGAAGGAAGTCGATGAACTGGTTGCCTGCGGCGTGGATATCCTGGCCGTGCAGGGCACGGGTGCGCTGCGCCCCGACGGGCAGACCAGCGCCGATTTTATTCGTTCTGTCAAAGAAAAATACCCCGACCAGCTTGTCATGGCCGACTGCGATAACCTTGAAAACGCCATGGCCTGCGCTGCCGCGGGTGCGGATTTCATCGGCACGACGATGCGCGGCTACACCCCCGAAACCAAGGGCATCGACGATGTGGACTTTGGCTTTATCGCCCAACTGGCGCGCGAGTGCCCCGCCAAAATCATTGCCGAGGGGCATATCCACACGCCGGAGCAGGCCGTGCAGGCGCTGTACGCGGGTGCGTTTGCGCTGGTCGTGGGCGGTGCCATCACCCGCCCGGCGGAGATCACCGCCCGCTTCACGGCGGCTATCAACAACCACAAATAAGGGGTTTGCCATGAGCAACATGTATTTAGGCGTGGACATCGGCGGCACGGCGGTCAAGCTGGGTCTCGTCGATGAAAACGGCACCGTGCTGCGCCGTGCCGAGCGCAGCGTCAGCTTTGACGGCTACAAAACGCCGATTTTGGACACTGTGCAGGCCGCCGTCCGCGAGTTTTTGGCGCAGGGTGCCCCTGCGCTTGCGGGCATCGGTGTGTCCGCCACAGGGCAGATCGACAGCCGCCGCGGCGTGGTCGCGGGGACCTGCGGCAACTTCCCCGGCTGGATCGGTGTGGATATAAAAGGAACGCTGGAACGCGAGTTTGACCTGCCTGTCACCGTCGCCAACGATGCCAACTGTATGCTGCTGGGCGAGGTATGGGCAGGTGCCGCCAAGGGCTATACCGATGTCATCGGCGTTACGCTGGGCACGGGCGTGGGCGGCGGCATCCTGACAGGCGGCCGCCTGCTGGAGGGTGCACGCGGTCTTGGCGGCGAGCTGGGACATTTCCGCCTGCATGCGCTGGACGGTGTGGTCTGCACCTGCGGTGCCATCGGCTGTTATGAGCGCTACGCCGCCACCACGGCGCTGGTGCGCGGGGCCAAAAGCGCGGGGCTGGACCTGCCCGACGGCCGCGCCATCTTTGAGGCTGTCGCCGCAGGCGATGCCCGCGCCGCTGCCGTGCTGGAGCGTTGGATCGATGAAATCGCCCAGGGCTTGGCGGGGCTGGTGCATATCTTTAACCCGCAGCTGATTTTGATCGGCGGCGGCGTCAGCGCGCAGCAAACGCTGCTGATCGACCCGCTGGCGGAAAAAGTGCGCGGCAGCGTAATGCCTGCTTTTGCCCAAGGGTTGGAAATCAAGGCCGCCGCCCTGCAGAACGACGCAGGGCTGGTGGGCGCGGTGTATTATTTTCTGCAAAATGCACCGCAGTGAACAATTTGCCCAATTAAACAGAGCAGTGCCCCCGCAAAACGCGGGGGCACTGCTCTGTTTCGGTTACTGTTCCAGACATTCCTCAAAAAATTTGGTGGTCACGGCGGTGTATTTTTCGGTGTCGCGGTAATAGCACACGGCGTGGGCGGCACCGGGTATGGTCAGCAGTTGCTTGCGGGAGGCACAGGCGTCAAAATTTTTGCGGCTCATCTCGCAGGGCACAAAGCCGTCCTCCTCGCCGTGGACAAACAAAATCGGCACGGTGGCCTTGCTTACGGCGGCGGTGCAGTCAATGTTGTTCGGCTCAAAACGGCCGTACAGCCGCGCACCCAGGCGTCCCACCGCGTAGGCTGCGCCAACGGGCGCGTGGGGCAGGTAGTCGGGCAGACATTTGCGGGTGATCTCCTCGGCGCTGGTGTAGCCGCAGTCGGCCACAATGCCCCTGACCGAGCTTGGCAGCGGCAGCCCGCTTGCCAGCATCACGGTGGCGGCACCCATCGAAACGCCCATCAAAAACAGCGGGGTGTCCTGGCCAAAGCGGTCGGCGGCCCAGTTGGCCCAGCTTTGCGCGTCGTACTGCTCTTTGGCACCCATGGTAATGGTATGCCCGCCGCTGCGGCCGTGGGCGCGCTGGTCGGGCAGCAGCACGTTGTAGCCCAGCTTGCGGCACAAAATGTACCCGCCCAGGCCGTCGCGCTGGGCGTAGCCGGTGTAGCCATGGAAGATCAGCACCACGGGCGCGCCGTCCTTGTGGTGGTAGTAGCGGCCAAACAGATCCACGCCGTCCTTGGCGGTGATGTGCACCTCCTCATAGGGGGCGTTGTCCAGAATGGCGGCATCGGCCTCCATGGCATCGCGGTAGGGCAGACGGGACTTCATCTCGGCGGGGGCGGGGACCTTCGGGTCGGGCTTGTGGTAAAAGCTGATGCGGTACATGCCGTAGGCGGCGCCCAGCAGGGCGGTCCCGGCGGCGGCAGCCGCGGCGGCAACGGCAGCGGCAACAGCGCGGTGAGGTTTCATGGGGGGAATCCTCCTTGCAAATTTTCTTGCTTTCAGTATAGCAAAAAATGCGCTGTTTCGCAATGTACAATGCGGCGGCTTTGTCATAAAGTCTTGCGAAAATCGGCAAAACCGTGTATGATAAAGTATCATACTATTGTATACTTTTCAGAAAAGGAAGCCCATGCTATGCAGGACATTACCGCTGAACTGGAAAAACTTATCGGAGGCTACCAAGGCCAAATGACAACGCTGGCGCGGGCGGCGGGGGTCGACCGCTCGACGCTGTACAAGTTTGCCAAGGGCGAGCGTGTGCCCAACGGCGAGCAGCTGTATCGGCTGGTGCACGCGCTGAACCTGCCGCCGGAGCGCACAGCCAACCTGATCTTGCGCGGCAACGCCCTGCGCGGCAGCAGCGAGCCGGTCATGCGCAGTGAGATCGAACTGCTGATGAACACACTGTTTGCCATGCCGCATCAGCTGGAAAAGCTGCGCGCCATGCCGAAACGCCCGGAACCGACGGAACCGCTGCCGTTGTGCGGGTTTGTGTACGGCGCCGTCGAGACCGAAAGAATGGCGCGGCGGCTGACGATGGAATATCTGTGCGGGGACGACGTGCGCCCTGTACTGGTGTCGCCCGTATGTAAGGCTCCGCTGCTGAACGGCGCACTGAAAAGTCTGGCGCAGTGGCGCGGAAAACCCCACAGCGTGCGCCAGCTTTTGCGGCTGGCAAGTCCGGGCGAATCGGTGGCGGGGGACGCGGGCAATATCCGCGCCGTGACCCGCGCCATACCGTTTTTGTTCATCGACAATGTCAACTACGAGGCGCGCTCAATGGCAGGCCCCGCCGTCGAAAAGCTGCCCGGCGCGTTGACAGACGCTTACCTGCTGTTCCCGCATGCGGCGCTGTTCTGCGCGGAAAACAGCGCGGCCCTTGTCACAGAACCTGCCGTTGTGGAGGGCTTCCGCGAGGTATACGAAAAACAATACCGCGATGCCGTGCCGTTTTTGCAGCCCACCGAGTGGGGCCGCTATTTTGCCGAGGCCGCCGAGCTGTACGACGGGTTCTTTCAGCGGGATAGTGGTGCCATACTGGTGCGCTGGCGGCCGCCGCTGGCCCTGTTTTTGGACGACGCCATGTGCGAGCAGATACAGCTTACCCCCGAAATGGACAGCGACGGTGTGCGCAGCATGGTGCTGGAGTATATCCGCAAATGGAAAAACCGCCGCATGAACGTGATTTTCATCGAGGCGGGCTTGCTGGATTTTGTACACAGCGGGCGCATCGGCGGCCTGCCGGACGATTTGTACCTGCCGCTGGCACCGCAGCTGCGCCGCAATCTGCTGCTGCGTCTGCGCGCCGCCGTCGAAAAAGAGGAACCGATGGTCTGCCTGGCTGACCCCGAACAGCAGCCGATGGTGTCGGGTATCCATGTGGTGATTTTGGAAAGCGGCGGCGTGGTGTTTTGCCAGACGGCCGCAGGGGCGGCCAACGAACCCTGCCGCCGCGAATATCTGGTACAGCAGCCGCTGCTGACCCGCAGCATGGCAGAGTACCTGCGTTGGCTGCAAACCGACGGCCGCCTGCGCAGCAAAAAATATACTTTGGACTTTATTGATTCCTGCCTGCAAATGCTGTAATATGGAAGGGGAAAGGGGCTATGTTCTCTCTTTTGGCAGCAAAAGAGAGAACCAGAGAAAACTGCCGCTACTTCCGAGGCGCGGGGCACGGCCAGGGGAACCAGTCCCCCTGGACCCCCAAATAGGTGGGTCGCGGACGGGCGGGTCTAAAAAATCGTCAAGACACATTTTTTAACGCCCCGCCCACCCGCTCCCGTCTTACGGCTCCGCCGAAAAATTCACCACCCGGTAGGGGCGGGGCATGCCCCGCCCGCGACAAAACGGCAACGTGAACATTATGGTTTGGTTTGTAGGGGCGGCATATATGCCGCCCGTTGCAGCCACACCGACAAATCAACCTAACGGGTAAACCGCCGCGGGCGAGCAATGCTCGCCCCTACAACGAAAGGGATAATTGCAATAAATTTCAGGTTCCCCGGCGGGGTGAGTCACCCCGCCCTACATCGTACGGTATAAAAATGTGTCCGCGCGGCGGACACTCCATATTTATTATTTCTTATTTATTATTTGTAATTTATTATCTATTATCTTTTATCTATTATCTAAAAAAGGAAGGATCCCTATGCCTCACACCGAAACCACCCTCTCCAGCGAGGAGATCTTCAACGGCCGCGTCATCCGCGTCACCTACGACAAGGTCCTGCTGGAAAACGGCAACACCAGCACCCGCGAGGTCGTGCATCACCACGGCGGCGCCTGCATCCTGCCCGTGGACGAAAACGAAAACATAACGATGGTGCGCCAATATCGCTACGCCCTGGGCGAGGAAATGTGGGAACTGCCCGCCGGCAAGCTCGAAAAGGACGAGGACCCCTTTGAGGCCGCCAAGCGCGAACTGGCCGAGGAATGCGGCCTGACCGCCGACCGCTTTGTGGATTTGGGCGTCGTTTACCCCACCGTCGGCTACGACAGCGAAAAAATCTATCTCTGGGCCGCCACGGGGCTGCACAACGTCAACCAGCATTTGGACGAGGACGAGTTTCTGGACGTTGTCAAAATGCCGCTGGACGAGGCCCTGCGCCTTGTCATGGACGGCACCATCAAGGACAGCAAGACCCAGATCGGCATCCTGAAATACGCGATGCTGCGCGATAAAAAGTAAATGACGACGGAAATCTTAACCAACGGTACCAAGGTATACACCGCGCCCGGCGCGCAGTTCGGCACCGATGCGCTGCTGCTGGCGCGCTTTGCCGTACCCAAAAATAAAGACCGCGCGCTGGAACTTTGCAGCGGCTGTGGCATCGTCGCGCTGGAATGGCACGACCAGGGCTACCGCGGCCCCTGCACGGCGGTGGAGATCATGCCCGAAGCCAGCGCCCTGTGCGCCGAGGCAGTGCGGGACAACGATGCTGCGCACATTACGCCGCTTTGCGCCGACCTGCGCACCCTGTTTTTGCAGGGGGCAGAGCGTGGTCGGTACGATTTTGCGGCCTGCAACCCGCCGTATTTTGCGGCAGGCCCGCGCAGCCCCGACCCGCTGCGCGCCGCCGCCCGCCATACCGACAGCTGCACCACCGCCGACCTGGCCGCCTGTGCCGCGCGTGCCCTGCGTGACGGCGGCAAGCTGGTGCTTTGCCAGCGTCCCGACAGCCTGGCAGACATATTTTGCGCGCTGCGCGCCGTCGGGCTGGAACCCAAACGGCTGGCCTTTGCCCGCAAAACGGCGCAGGACGCGCCGTGGCTTTTTTTGACCGAAGCGCAAAAAGGGCGCAAGCCCGGCCTGCGCATAGAACCCGACCTGCTCACCGGCAACGGAGCCGTGCGGTACGGGGCAAATCATCAACAGGAGTAATACATCATGGCTTTTTTCAACTTCAATTTTGACAAACCCGGCCCCGGCGTGCCCGAAAACGCCCCCCGCAAAAAAGGTCTGCCCCGCTTTTGGGAGATGTTCACCCGCGACGGCACGGCGTTCTGGCGTGCCGGTATGCTGGCGCTGCTGGGCGCTGTGCCCTACATCGCGGGCGTCTGGTTCGCCGTGGTGACCCACGCCGTGCTGCCGCTGCTGCTGGCGGGTGTTGTGGGCGGTGCCGTTATGGCGCCCCAGCTTGTGGGGCTGAACGATACCATCCTGCGCAGCCTGCGCGACGAGCCGGGCTACTGGTGGGCAACTTACTGCCGCGCCTGGAAACGCAACGCCAAGGCGTCGCTGCTGCCGGGTGTGGTGTTCGGTCTGCTGCTGGGGACGGAAATCTTCTCGCTGTTCCACACGGACTGGGCGCAGAACCCCGTGCTGATCGCCGTCATGTTCGTGGGGGTGTTTCTGCTGCTGGGTCTGGCGCTGCTGACCTTCACCCAGATCGCCCTGCTGGAAATGAGCTTTGCGGGCATTTTGCGCAACGCCCTGCTGCTGCTTTTGGGTTACCTGCCCCGCGCCGCGCTGGCCGTGCTGTGGCTGCTGCTGTACGCGGCGGCCATTGGGCTGTTTTTCCCGCTGTCGGTCCCGGCGGTGCTGTTGTTCAACCTGTGGCTGCCGCTGCAGGCCGCGCTGCAGGCTGTCTATCCGGGGCTGGAAAAGAGCTTTGACCTCGAAAAGAAAATCAAGGCCATCCGCGATGCAAGCCTGAACGACACGGACGGTGCCGACCGATGAAAACGCCGAACCTGCAACTGCTTTGGCAAAAGCTGGCTGCCCGCCGTGAGCCGCAGCCGGCTTTGCTGCTGCGCGCCCGCCCCGCGTATGAGGGCACCGACCCCATGCCCGCCATGGGTCTGCCCGCCTTTACCGTCTGCGCGCAGGGGCAGGACGCCCCCTGGTATGCGCCGCAGCTGATCTGCCGCGACGATGCGCACTGGCTGCTGGCGGGGGACGAGCAGGGCCGCGCCTGCCTGGCCGCGCTGGAAAACGGCGTCCGCGGGCCGTGGCAGTACCTGCCCTTGGGCGGCGCTTACGCCTACCCGCTGGTGTTTGACTGGAACCAAGACTGCTTTTTGCTGGCCGCCGACGAGAACGGCTGGCAGCTTTTCTGGAGCCCGGAATTTCCCACCCGATGGGACCCTGTGGCGCACTTTGACCTGCCGGCGGGGCTGCTGGCACCCGTGGCCGTGCCCGGCCGCGAGAGCACGGGCATCCTGTTTTCCGAGCCGGACGAAAAGCACCCCGAACAGACCCGTGTGCATCTGTATGAGCTGACGCGGGACGAGGCAGACCCCCAAAAATTTCTGCTGCAGCCCGACGAGGGCTTCGCCTTTACCCACCGAGCCTTTTTGCCCGCCCACCTGAACGCGGGGCCGGTGTTTGCCATGGACGGCCGCCCCGTGCGCGCCTGCGCCCAGGGGGAATACCTGCAGTTCTATCTGGCCGACGGCGACGTTTTGCAGCCGCTGTGCGCCGCCACGCCCCACAATGTGCAGGCAGAACTGCCGGCGGGGCAAAAGACGGAATCCATCCACGCCTACGCCCGCGACGAGCGGTATGAGTGCCTGGCTGTCATGTTGACGCGCTGAACGCGCTGATTTTTTGTGGAATACGACAAACTATCTCCTTGACATATGCCCCAAAAAAAGTTACAATTACTTTAGGAAATAAGAACCCGCCGCACCCTGTGTGCAGCGGGGCTTAACAAGGGTGTCGCCCAACGGGAACGCCGCTTTTTACGATATGAGTGTTTCACGCTTTTATGCGTGTTTATGTACTTTTTTAGCACGGTAAGGGGCATAGTGTACCTTGCCCCGTGCTGTGCTGTGCCAAAATATCATAACAAAAAGCGTCCCGCTGCGCAGTGCCCTCCGAACTTGATAAGGAGTGAAACTGACTATGCATCCGATTTTAGTTGTGGTGCTGGTCCTTGTTGCCGCTGCTGTCACCGGGGCGATTTGTTTTTACCTCGGCGGCGAAAACCGTAAACGCACCGCGGAGGCTAAGCTCGGCTCTGCCGAAGAAGAAGCCAAGCGCATCGTCAACGATGCCATCAAATCCGCCGAGCAAAAGCGCAAGGAAACCATCATCGAAGCCAAAGACGAGGCTTTCCGCCTGAAAGCCGAGGCCGACAAGGAAATCAAAGACCGCCGCGCCGAAGTCTCCCGCCAGGAGCGCCGCATGGATCAAAAGGAGGAGGCGCTGGACAAGCGCACCGCCGCCATGGAGCGCAAGGAGGAGGACCTCAAGCGCCGCACCGAGACCGTGGAGGCCCGCCTGGACGAGCTGGAGCAGCTGAAGATGCGCCAGACCGAAAAGCTGGAAACCATCGCCGCCATGTCTAAAGAGGACGCCCGCGCCGTGCTGCTCAAGCAGGTGGACGACGAGCTGACCCACGAAAAGGCGATGAAGATCAGCGCCTACCAGGCCAACATGAAGGACGAGTGCGACCAGATCGCCCGCGATCTGGTGGGCCAGGCGATTGCCCGCTGCGCCGCCGACGCCACCGGCGAGGCGACCGTCAGCGTGGTGCCGCTGCCCAATGATGAGATGAAGGGCCGCATCATCGGCCGCGAGGGCCGCAATATCCGTGCGCTGGAAACCGCCACGGGCTGCGACCTGATCATTGACGACACGCCCGAAGCCATCACCCTGTCCAGCTTTGACCAGACCCGCCGCGAGGTGGCGCGTATGGCGCTGGAACGCCTGATCGCCGATGGCCGCATCCACCCCGCCCGCATCGAGGAAACGGTGGAAAAATGCCGCCGCGAGCTGGAGATCCAGATGAAGCGCGAGGGCGACAAGGCCGTCATGGACTTGGGTGTCCACAGCCTGCACCCCGATCTGGTCAAGCTGATCGGCCGCCTGAAGTACCGCACCAGCTTTGGCCAGAACGTGCTGAGCCACTCCATCGAGGTGGCGTGGCTGGCCGGGCTGATGGCCGGCGAGCTGGGCGTCAACGTGCAGCTGGCACGCCGCGCCGGTCTGCTGCATGATATCGGCAAGGCACTCGACCACGAGATCGAGGGCAGCCACGTCCAGATCGGCGTCGATATCTGCAAGAAGTACCGCGAGAACCCGCAGGTCATCCACGCCATCGAGGCGCACCACGGTGATGTCGAACCGAAAACCACGCTGGCGTTCATCATCATGGCTGCCGACGCGATCTCCGCCGCCCGCCCCGGTGCCCGCCGCGAAAACATGGAAAGCTACATCAAGCGCCTGGAAACGCTGGAGGCACTGTGCAACGGCTTTGAGGGCGTCGAAAGCTCCTACGCCGTGCAGGCCGGCCGCGAGGTGCGCATTTTGGTGCAGCCCGACAAGGTCGGTGACGATCAGGTCATTCTGCTGGCCCGCAGCGTCGCCAAGAAGATCGAGAACGAGCTGGATTACCCCGGCCAGATCAAGGTCAGTGTCATCCGCGAAAGCCGCGCCACCGAATACGCAAAATAAACACCAAAGGACGTTCCCCGCAAGGGGAACGTCCTTTTCAGTTCGTAGATAAGTAGATTTCCGGGATAATTGTAGGGATGGGTCTTGACCCATCCGCACATCTGGCCGCGCGCAGCGCATAAAATCGCGCCGAATGGCGCGCGGTTTTCTCGTTACTTCGTGTTTTTGGCGAGGCGGCACGGAACAGTCACTGCGCCCGCCGCCTTACCCTTCGCCAAAGAAATATTCCACGATGCTTGCGTAATACGCGTCGGCGGCGGCCGCACAGCCGCGCTCACCCGATAAAATCGCCATGTCCGCGGCACTGCTGATAAACCCCTCCTCGCACAAAACGGCGGGGCAGCCCGCGGCCTCCACCACCGTGTAGGTGGGCCAGCCGCTATGTACGGTGTCGTCGCTGATATCGGCAAAAATGCGGTTGTCGTCCTCGTCAAAATACATGTACCGCACACCGTCGGTGCTGCCGCGCAAACTTAGCCCCAGCGCGCTGAAATTGGCTGCCGCCAGCTGGGCAAAGCGCACACTCTCGGCGTTGGTTGCCAGGTGCGGCGGCGCGGCGTAGCACTCAAACCCCGACGCGGCGGAAGTGTCGTAGTTCAGATGGATGGACACCAGCAGCTGTGCGCCGCCCTCCTTGGCCAGCGCGGCCCGCTGTGACGGTTTCAGGTAGTCGGTGCCGTCGGCGGTCAGCAGCGGGCGAAACCGCCCGTCAGCCTCCAGCTTGGCGGCCAAAAGCTGCGCCGTCTGCAAAGTCACGTCACACTCACGCAGGCCGCAGCCCTCGGCACCGTAATCCTCGCTGCCGATGTTGGGGTTTATGCCGCCGTGGCCGGGGTCAACGGCCACCACAATGCGGTCGTCCTCAGGCTCGGACACGGCGTCGCCGGGCTTGGCTGCCGGGGCGGCTTGTTGGGGCGCTGGGGCTGTGTCGTGAAGCAAAACGGCGGCGGCCAGCGCCAGCAGCGGCAGAACAGGCAAAAACCACGGCCAGATGCGCCGCCGCCGTTTTTTGCGGCGGTACACTTGGCGGCGGGGCGGGGCAGGGGTGTGCGGCGTAGGCATACAGATTCCTTCCTTTTTGTAAGATATAAGCAGTATAACGGAGCAATGTGTCGAAACTGTGTCGGAATTTTCCTGTTTACCCATAAAACGGGCGAAAACCCCAAAATGTTACAACTGGAAATAAAATCCTGCGCATATTTTGCGCCGAATTTTTGGCGCATCTTCAAAAAGAAACGCAGGAACGATAAACACACACCGAAAACGCGAAAAATGTCGAAAGTTTGACGTTTCCATATATTGACAATTCTGGTGGATTCCTGTATAATAATGACGAAATGAGAAGAGGAAACACACCCCTGCAAAAAACGAAGGAAAAAGGAAGGACTTACCTATGATCTCTACCGGAATTATTCGCAGCATCGATAATCTGGGCCGCATTGTGCTGCCCAAGGAGCTGCGCAGCAGCTACGGCATCACCCCCGAAACCCCGCTGGAAATCATGACCGAGGGGGAGATGATCCTGCTGCGCAAATACCAGCCCGCCGACGCCTGCATTTTCTGCAACGAAGTCAAGCCCGGCACGGTGATGCTGCACGGCAAGCGTATCTGCCCGACCTGCCGCCGCGAGTTGGAAAAGCTGTAAGCCCCGCACTTTGCGCGATACAAAAAACGGCCGCCCATGGGCGGTCGTTTTGCGTTGCAGGTCAGTTGCTCTCCCGCGTTAAGCCGCGCATGGCTTCCTCGGCGTTTTTCACCAGGTTCAGCAAGCTGGTGGCGTGGCGGGGGTAATCGGCGGTCAGGCGCTCGGTGCTCAGGCTCATGGTGGCGGGGTCGATGCTGTCGTGGTTGGCGTCCTCGCCCAGCAGCACGGCGTTCAGCTCGCCCTCGGTCAGGTGCATGGCGGCATCGGCGCTGCCCTGCCAGCGCGCAGGGCTGATGCGGAACATGCCCACGACATTGCGGCCGGAGGCATCGTACATCATGCGGAACATCTTGTACACGGCCAGCATCAGGTAGCGGCTCACGCAGGTGATCAGCTGCTTGTCCTTGCTTTCCTGCAGTTTATCGTACAAAATATCCAGCGAGTTTTCAATCAGCTTTTTGTACATCGTGGGCAGTACGCTGCCGCGGTACACGCTGCCTGTGGTGGGGGTGTTGGCCTCGGGCAGATCCTCGACCTGGATGGTCTGGCCGCTGCGCTCGGCACTGCGGCCCAGCAGATAGTCGCAGCTTACATTATAATAGTCCGCCACCTGCACCACAAAGGCCAGGCTGCACTCGCGGATGCCTTTTTCGTAATGGGAAAGCTGCGCCTGGCTGATGCCCAGATCCTGTGCCGCCTGTTTCTGGGTGATTCCGCGTTCTTTGCGCAGCATGGTAAGAATACGGTTGAACTCAATGGCCATAAGTGTTCCTCTTCTGCAGCCGCGCCGCAATGCCGGCTGCTCAACGTTTCTACATGATGTATATTATACTTGCAAAAAAACGCTTTGTAAACCCCATATTTCGCGCAAAAATTCGCCCTGCAAGGGGGCTGTTCCCACATTTGGTTGCCGTATGCGCGGCGGGCTATAAATATTGTGGGCAAAATTTGGCAAAACGCTGCGACAGAGCGAAACTGTAACCAAATTGTAACCATTTTGGGTTGAACAGATGCCCGTTTTACGGTATTCTTGTAAGGAAACCCGATAGAAAGTGAGCGTAACCGCCTTGAAATATTACAAATTGCATCTGATCCGCCACGGTCTGACCCAGGGCAACCTGGAAGGGCTGTACATCGGCAGCGGCACCGACCTGCCCCTTTGTGCCGAGGGCCGCGCCCAGCTCAAGACGCTGAAAAAGGATTTTGCCTACCCGCAGGTGCCGCTGGTGTTCACCAGCCCGATGGTGCGCGCCACCGAAACGGCGGAGATTTTATTCCCCGGGGTAAGGCAGATCGAGCTGCAGGACCTGCGCGAGATGGCGTTCGGCAAGTTTGAGGGCCAACCCCTGCAGCAGCTGGTGATGGACCCCGAATTTGCACAGTGGATGGACCCCACCTGCCGCACCGTGCCCGAGGGGGCCGAGGATCGTCAGCAGTTTTTCAACCGCACGTCGGCCATGCTGATGAAAATGTTTGAGTACATGCTGCGCACCCACACCGA
This sequence comes from uncultured Gemmiger sp., assembly GCF_934561205.1. Classification (GTDB taxonomy): domain Bacteria; phylum Bacillota; class Clostridia; order Oscillospirales; family Ruminococcaceae; genus Gemmiger. The sequence continues at coordinate 14,468 of NZ_CAKTFU010000019.1, forward strand.
GGAGGCCGCCTGCGTGACCCATGGCGGCGTTATCATGAACATGCTCAGCCAGCACGCGCTGCCCTTCCGCAAGCCGGAGGAGTGGATGACCGACCCCGGCGCGGGGTACAGTGTGCGCCTGGACGCCGAGATGTGGATGCGCGACCACCTGGCCGAGGCCTACGACGTTGTGCCGTATGGCTACCTGGACGGGATGGAGGAAGAATAAGCGGTCTACACAACGAAATAAAACGCACGATTAAGATAACGGCAGCCGCCCCGTTAGGGGCGGCTGCCGTTGTTTAATGGTTAAACCCTTTGCCGAACACCTCGGTCGTGCTCAGCATCGTCATAAAGGCGTTCAGGTTTTTGTCGTGGATGTGTTCTTGCAGGCAGTCCGCCTCGCGCTGGGTCAGCGTGGTAAAAATCATAAAATGCGGCTTGTCGGTGTAGGCGCCGTTGCAGGGGGTGTAGGTGGCGCCGCGGTGCAGGTTCTGCATGATAAACTCGCAGACGGCGTCCTTGTCGTCGCAGACGATCAAAATCGACTTGCACATCTTGATGCGCTCCAGCACCTCGTCGATGACCAGCGACTTGACCGCCAGACCCACAAAGGAATACAGCGCTGTGTACAGGTCAAACACAAAGCAGGCCGCCACGACCATGAACAGGTCGGTCAAAAACAGCGCCGCCGCAATGTTGTGCAGATGGGTGTATTTTTCCACGATCAGGGCGATGACATCGGTGCCGCCGCTGGACGCACCTACGTTAAAAAGCAGCGCCGACGCGATGGCGGGCAGCGCAATGGCAAACACCAGATCGAGCATGGGCTGGTCGGACAGGGGACCGTCGATGGGCACAAATTTTTCCAGCAGCATCAGCTCAAACGACAGCAGCACCGAGGCGTACCCCGTGGTGATGGCAAAGCTCTTGCCCAAAAAGATAAGCCCGACGACGAGCAAAATAATGTTGGCCGCCGACGAAAAGGCACTGGCCGAGATGGGCGTCAGCTTGGCGACCAGCGCCGCCGTGCCTGTTACCCCGCCGAAAACAAAGTTGTTGGGGAACTTAAAAAAATACACACCTATGGCCATAATGGTGATGCTTAGCGTAATGACCGCCGCCTGCTTGATGATTTCCTGCCATTTTTCGTTCATGGTTGAGCTGATTCCTTCCTGTAAGTGCTACAGGGATTATAGCACAACCCACGAATTTTGCAAGGGGCGCAAGAGCCTTCCCCCTTTGGGGGAAGGTGGCGCGGAACGCGCCGGATGAGGGGGAAATGTCCGGCAGGCATCCCCTCATCAGTCACCTGCGGTGACAGCTTCCCCCAAAGGGGGAAGCCATATGTGCGATTTACCCGTTATGTTGTTATAGCCGCAAAGTCGCGGGCGGGGCATGCCCCGCCCCTACGGAGTACCCGTGAAAAAACCGCCCCCTACTCCTCGGCCTCCAAAATTTCCTCCGCCACCTCGCCGCGGCTCTTGCGGGTATCCATGGCGGTCTTTTCGATCAGGCGGTGCGCCTCGGCCTCGGTCATGCCGCGCTTTTCGATCAAAAAGCACTTGGCGCGGTCCACCAGCCGCAGCTGCGCCAGCTTGTCCTGCAGCTTGGCGTTTTCGGCGCGCACCAAATTAAGACGCCGGCAGATACTTGCCGCCATCTGCACGGTCTGCCGAAACTGCACGGCGGAAAAGGGCTTGCCCAGAACCAGCACGCCGTAGTCCTGCAGCTTGTCGGAAATCTGCTCGGCCGTGCCGGTCTTGGCCAGCAAAATGACACCGGCATCGCTTTTTTGCACCGCGTCCATGCCCAGCTCGTGGCCAAACTCGTCGGGCAGGGGCGTGTTGATGATGATAACTTCAAAATCCTTGCCGTCCATGCGGCGGCGTGCCTCGCCGCCGCTGGCCACTATGGCGGGGCGGGTGTAGCCAAGCTCGGCCACATGGCGGGCCAGATACTCGTTGGCGTTGTTGCCCGCCGATACGATCAGCGCGTTTGCCACGGAAATCCCCCCTTTTGTCGGGTCACAGGATCAAAAATCCGTGTTGGCGGTTCCAGGCGGCGGGGTCGGTGGCAGACTCAAAGTCATGGCAAAGCAGGGTCTGGTACTCAAAATATTTGCTTTGCAGCGCTGTGGGCAGCTCTTGGCTGATGAACTCGCTCTGGGCGGCCACCGTGATGGCCTCGCGCAGGGTGCGGGGCAGGCTTTCCAGCCCCTGTGCCGCGCCGGGGCAGAACAGGTTGCGGTTTACCGCGTCGGGCAGGGGCAGATTGCGGTCAATGCCGTCCAGCCCGGCGGCCAGGATCAGGCCGATGACCAGATACGGGTTGCCTGCGGGGTCGGGGCAGCGCAGCTCCACGCGGCACAGGTCGCCTATGGCACTGGGCAGACGCACCAGCTGGCTGCGGTTCTGGCGGCTCCAGCTGACGTAGAGCGGTGCCTCGTTGGCGCCCAGCCGTGCGTAGGAGTTGGGCACGGGGTTGCAGAAGGCCGTCAGCTCCCGCGCGTGGGCCAGAATGCCCGCCACAAAATGCCCGGCCTCGCTGTCGGGGGTAAAGCCGTCAAACAGGTTTTTGCCGTCGCGCAGCAGCGAAAGGTTGACGTGCAGGCCGTTGCCGGGCTTGTCGGCCAGGGGCTTGGGCATAAAGCTGGCAAACAGGCCGTTGCGGGCGGCAATGGCCTTGACGGTGCTCTTGAAGGTGTTCAGGTTGTCGGCCGAGCGCAGCGCGTCCGCATACAAAAAGCAGACCTCGTTCTGGCCCGGACCGCTTTCGTGGTGGCTGTGTTCGGGGTGCAGACCCATCTCCTCAATGGCAAAGCAGATCTCGCGGCGCAGGTTCTCGCCCTTGTCCAGCGGCGGGATGTCAAAGTAGCCGCCGCGATCCAGCGGGGTGTGGGTGGGGCTGCCGTGCTCGTCGGTCTCGAACAGGTAAAATTCGCACTCGCAGCCGACGTTGCAGATCAGCCCGCGGGCCTTGGCGCGCTTTACCACCGATTGCAGATACCCGCGGCAGTTGCCCTCAAACGGGCGGCCGTCGGGCAGGGTAATGTCGCAGTACATGCGGATAACGCGGCCCTCGGCGGGGCGCCACGGCAGCACGGTGGCGGTGTCGGGGTCGGGGTGCAGTACCAGATCGCTTTCCTCCACGTTCAGGAACCCTGCAATGGAGGAGCCGTCAAAGCTGATGCCCTGCTCAAAGGCGCGGGGCAGCTCGCGGGCAAAAAGGGATACGGTTTTTTGGTTGCCGAAAATATCGCAGAAGGTGAGTTTGGCAAATTTGACGTCATTATCCTCGACAAAATTGAGGATGTCCTGTGCGGTACGTTTCATAGGAGCCTCCTGTGGTCAAATGACAGAGTGGAGAGTTGAAAGTTGAGATTTGGTGTGCCCGTAGGGAAAAAGCCATAATGCAGGGTACCCGGTAGGTTGGCGTTGCCGCAAGGCGGCACGGAACGGTCGAGACCGTTCCCTACAAATAACCGGAGGGTAAGCGGTTATAGGCAAAACCGCCTGTTTCCGGCAGGTTTGTAGGGGACGCATATATGCGTCCCGCGCGGTTTACCCGTTAGGCTGCATTGCCGGGATGGTTGCGGCGGGCGGCATATATGCCGCCCCTACAGGTTACCCATAAAGTTCACCCTACCTTTCCCCCGTATACCCAAAAGGCTCACCGTTGCAGGTGAGCCTTTTGGGTGGTGTAAGAAAATAGGAAGAAAGAGAATGTCAAACTTTGTCCCGCTTACTCGGTGTAGAACAGCATACGGCTGTAGCAGGGCAGCGGCCAGTATTCCTCGTCGACCAGTTCTTCGGCCAGGTCGGCGGCGGCACGCAGGGCGGCCATGGCGGGCACAACTTCATCGTGGAAGGCGTGGGCCTTGGCGCTCTCGTCGGTCAGGGCGCTGGCGGCGTCGGTGGCGGCCTTCAGGGCGTCGGCGGCGTCGGACATTTCGTCGGTGTACTTGCTCAGGGCGGTCAGCACCTTGGTTTCTGCCTTGGTGGAAATGCCCTCCACAGCGGCGGCCTTGGCGGCGGCGCTGCCGGCAAGCTCGCCCATATAGGCGGTCGCGGCGGGGATCAGCTGCTTGTTGGCGATCTTCAGCATGGTGCGGGCCTCGATGTTGATGATCTTGGCGTAATGCTCCATCTCGACCTCGTGGCGGCTGAGCATCTCGGTCTTGGTCAGAACACCGAATTCCTCCATCAGGGCGATGTTCTTTTCCTCTTTCAGGGCAATCATCGCGTCGGGGGTGTTCTTGCGGTTGGGCAGGCCGCGGCGCTCGGCCTCAGCCTCCCAGGCCTCGGTGTAGCCGTTGCCGTTGAAGATAACGCGGCGGTGCTCGGTCAGCGTTTTCTTGACCCACGCGGCGGCGGCGCACTCAAAGTCGGCGGCATCGCTGGTGGCGGCCACAAAGTCCTTCAATGCCTTGGCAACGGCGGCGTTCAGGATGGTGTTGCAGTCCGACAGGTTCTCGGCAGAGCCGGGCATACGGAACTCAAACTTGTTGCCGGTGAAGGCGAAGGGAGAGGTGCGGTTGCGGTCGGTGGTGTCCTTGCTGAACTTGGGCAGGACGTCCACGCCGAGGTCCATCTTCATCTTGACGGGGCCGGCATAGGGGGAATCGGAGCAGATGGCGTCGATGACGGCTTCCAGCTCCTCGCCCACAAAGATGGAGATAATGGCCGGGGGTGCCTCGTTGGCGCCCAGACGGTGGTCGTTGCCGGGGGTGGCCACGCTGGTGCGCAGCAGGTCGGCGTACTCGTCCACGGCCTTGATGACGGCGGTCAGGAACACCATAAACTGCAGGTTTTCCATGGGGGTGTCGCCGGGATCCAGCAGGTTCTCGCTGGAAGTGCCGAGCGACCAGTTGTTGTGCTTGCCGCTGCCGTTGACACCCTCAAAGGGCTTTTCGTGCAGCAGGCAGACCAGACCGTGCTTGGCGGCGATCTTCTTCATCATTTCCATCGTCAGCAGGTTGTGGTCGATGGCAACGTTGGTGGTGTCGTAGATGGGGGCCAGCTCATGCTGGCAGGGGGCGACCTCGTTGTGCTTGGTCTTGGCGGGGATGCCCAGCTTCCACAGCTCCTCGTCCAGCTCCTTCATAAAGTCGGAGACGATGGGGCGGATGGTGCCGAAGTAGTGCTCCTCCAGCTCCTGACCCTTGGACGGGGCAGAGCCGAACAGCGTGCGGCCGGTCAGAACCAGATCGAGGCGCTTGTCGTAGTCCTCTTTTTTGATGAGGAAGTATTCCTGCTCGGGGCCGACGGTGGTCGCTACGCGCTCGACATCCTTGCCGAACAGATGCAGCACCTTGCAGGCCTGGTCGGAAATGGCCTGCATCGAGCGCAGCAGCGGGGTCTTTTTGTCCAGTGCTTCGCCGGTGTAGGAGCAGAACGCCGTGGGGATGCACAGCGTGTCATCCTTGACGAAGGCATAGCTGGTGGGGTCCCAGGCGGTGTAGCCGCGGGCCTCGGCGGTGGCGCGCAGGCCGCCCGACGGGAAGGACGATGCGTCCGGCTCGCCTTTGATCAGCTCTTTGCCGGAAAATTCCATGATGGCGGTGCCGTCCGGCTGGGGGCTGACAAAGCCGTCATGCTTTTCGCTGGTGATGCCGGTCAGGGGCTGGAACCAGTGGGTATAGTGGGTGGCACCCTGCTCAATCGCCCAGCGCTTCATAACGCTGGCGACGACGTTGGCGACTTCCAGGTCCAGGGGCTGGCCCTTTTCGATGGTGGCCTTCAGGCTCTTGTAGGTCGAGCTGGGCAAACGCTCGCGCATTTCGTGCTCGTTAAAAACCTTGCTGCCGTAGAGTTCCATAACAGTTGCTGCCATACTTCATACTCCTTCACTGCTCTATTGGGGGACTTAGTGAAAAAGGGCGCTGCGAAAACACATTCGCAGCGCCCTTGCTGTTATGACTCTATTATACGGGCAACGCAGGCAAATTGCAACTGGCGAAACGCTAAAAAATTGCCCGATTTTCACCCAAAAACTGGGGGAAATGTAGGGTGCGGAGAAATGGGGGAGTGTGGTATACTGATATAAACAAAAGATAATAGATAAAAGATAATAGATAATAAATAAGGTGGGGTTTGCTCCCCCTGGTCGCAAACCGAAAAGGGGATGCGCAGTACAGCAAAAATGTTTTGCCGTGGGCGAAACGCCCAGCTTGTAGAAAAAGCCTGTTACCGGAATATTTGTAGGGATGGGTCTTGACCCATCCGCACATATGGCCGCGCGCAGCGCATAAAATCGCGCCGAACGGCGCGCGGCTTTCTCACTGTGTCGTGTTTTGGGCAAGGCGGCACGGAACGGTCGAGACCGTTCCCTACAAACCATTCGATAGGTTGCAAATGCTGCATAAAGTCAAAGACGGTTTTTCGACAGCCTGTATTTCTTATTAAAAAAATTCCGCCCTTCTGCGGGGCGGGCGGAACGGGAGGATATTCTATGGAAATCGAACGCAAATGGTTTGTCAAAGGCTGGCCCGAAAACCTGCCCCAGACCTCGCTGTATCAGATGGATCAGGGCTATATCAGTGTGCGCCCCACCGTGCGCATACGGCGCGAAGCCCTGCAGGGCGGCAGGACCGCACTGGTGCTCTGCTTTAAGGGCAGCGGCACGCTGAGCCGTGAGGAGATCGAGACCGAGATCGACGCCGACCTGTTTGCCAAGCTGGAACACCTCATCGGCAAGCCGCTGATCCGCAAGGAACGCCGCGGCTACGCCCTGCCCGGCGGGCTGACCCTGGAGGTCAACTGTGTGGACCCCGATGCGCCCACCGGCTTTTGGTACGCCGAGGTGGAATTTGAAACCGAAGCCCAGGCGCTGGCGTGGAACCCCGCCGATGCGGGGCTGGCCGCCTACCTTTGCGACGAATGCACCGGCCGCGCGGGCGCCAGCATGGGGGAGTATTGGCTGCAAACCAGAGGGGAAAGCGTTTGACAGGGCGGCGGCACCGCGCAATTCCCGCGTCGGGCGCTCACTCGCAAAGCTGATAAAACACCACAGCCCCCGCGGCGGCCACGTTGAGGGAGTCCACGCCGTGGCGCATGGGGATCATGACCGTGTAATCGCATTGGGCGATCGTCGTTTTGGCCAGACCGTCACCCTCGGTGCCCAGCACAACGGCCAGCTTTTCCTCGCGCTGCAGGGCGGGGGCGCGCACACTGATGGCGCGGTCGTCCAGCGCCATGGCGGCGGTCTTAAAGCCCAGGGCGTGCAGTGTGTCGATGCCCCCGGCGGGCCAGCAATCCAGCCGCGCCCAGGGGATCTGAAACACCGTGCCCATGCTGACGCGCACGGCGCGGCGGTACAGCGGGTCGCAGCAGCCGGGCGAAAGCAGCACGCCGTCCATGCCCAGCGCCGCCGCGCTGCGGAAGATCGCACCGAGGTTGGTGGAATCCACAATGTTTTCCAGCACGGCGATGCGGCGGGCGTTTTGGCAGACCTCGGCCACCGTGCGCGGGGCGGGGCGGCGCATGGCGCACAGCACACCGCGGGTCAGCGTGTAGCCTGTCAGCTGCTGCAGCACCGCGCGGTCGGCGGTGTACACCGGCACATCGGGGCAGCGCGCCAGCACGGCGGCGGCAGACCCCGCAATGTGCGGGCGCTCCATCAAAAAGGAAAGCGGCTCACAGCCCGCGTCCAGCGCCGTGCCGATGACCTTGGGGCTTTCGGCAATAAAAATGCCCTTTTCCGGCTCGGCGCGGCTGCGCAGGGCGTTTTCGGTCAGGCGGGCGTAGACGTCCAGTTCGGGGGCGGAAATCTCCGTCACTTCGATGATTTTCGGCATAAGCTCACGGCTCCTTCGGGGGATTCTTTTGCTTTTCCCGCGCCTCGCGCGCCAGCTCCTCAAAGGTGCGGTCCTGCGTAAAGCAGCGGTGATAGGGGTTCTGCAGCCCCCTGTGGGGGTCGGCGGGGCGCGGGCGGCGGCGCAGTGCCCGCCGCAGCCATTCGGGCATCTTCATGGCGGTCACTCTGCGGCACCGGCGGTCAGCTGCTGCCACAGGGCCTCCCCGGCGGCAAACTTGTCGGCGTTCTTGTCGCCCCAGACGCCGCGCGCGCCGATGTACAAATTTGCCAGCACGTCCTGGTTGTCGCCTGTCAGGTCGTCCATCAGGGTGTAGCCGTCGTACTGCCCCAGCTCCAGCCCGGCCAGCACGGGGCAGTCGCCCCAGCGGTAGACCATCTGCTGCCAGGCATCGTCGGGCAGGGTCTCGGCGTCGTCGGGCTGGGTGCCGTCCCGATACCGCAGTACGCCGGTGTTCTTTTCAAAGCCCGCCGGGTCCTGCAAAATATAGATAAAGGTTTCGCCATCGGTGACCTCGGCGCTCAGCTGGGTGACGCCCGCCATCTGGTAGTAGGCGTCGGTGTTGCTTTCCTCCCCGGCAAAGTCCACCGTGTACTGGCTGATCTGCACCACGACCTTGCCGTCGCCGTTCAGGTCGCTGCAAAAGGGGGTCAGCGCGTCCTGCAAAGCGGTGACGGTGTCCTGCGGCAGCTCGGCGGTGCCGACATAGCCGATCTTGATATCGGGGCGGGTCTGCAGCACGGTATCCTTAACAAACACTGCAATCAAAACCACGGCCACGATCGCAACGGCCACCAGTTTGCCGTTGTAGTGCCACCAGTTGGCGGCCTTTTCTTTTTTGGTGTATTCCTTGGGCGGTTCGGGCGCAGAGTAGGTTTCGACGCTGTCTTTTGTGACCCATGCCATGGCAAAATCTCCTTTTAACCTCAGTTGCCTTATTGTACCATATTTTTGCGGGAATATTTGTAAACTTATTTTAACAAAACCTTGCAAACAGGGCAGCGGAACGGTATGATTATACTGTGTTATTATTATACTGTGTGTCCGCATATAAGTCAAAATATGCGGTAAAAAACAAGGAGCTTTTTTATGAACGAATCCTCGGGCCGCAAAGTCGGCATCGCCCGTTTTTTTGAACTGCTGGGGCGCGATTTGTGGGCGTTGTATCGCTCCAGCTTTTTGTGCTGCGCGGCCTTTGTGCCGGGGCTTGCAGCCGTGCTGTTCGGCCTGATGGCGCACGCCCCGCTGCTGTGCGCCCTGGGCGGCGCGCTGGGCGGAGCACTGGGCGGGCCGTTTTTGGTGGGCATGGCCGACACGACCCTGCGCGCCCTGCGCGACGAGCCGGGCTACTGGTGGCACACCTACAAGCGCGCCTGGCGGCAGAACTGGCGGCAAAGCCTTGTGCCCGGTGCCCTGCTGGGGCTGTTTTTGGGCGGCTGGACGGCTGTTTTGTTCCATATGGTAAACGAGGGCAGCCCGTCCACCCTGATGTGGGCGGCGGCCGTTGTGGGCATGTTTGTCTGCGTGGGCTTTTTTGTCTGGCTGTTTGCGCAGATCCCGCTGGTGGACCTGCCGCTGACGGAACTGATCAAAAATGCCGCGCTGATGTTCTTCGGCTTTTTGCCGCGCACACTGGCTGCGGCGGCCATCACCGCCGTGTACTGGGTGGTCATGCTGCTGACGCTGCCCGCCAGCATTATCGTTATCCTCGCTTTTGGGTTCTGGCTGCCCGTCGTCCCCGCGCTGATGGTCATCTACCCCGGCCTGGACAAGGTGTTCCGCCTGGAAGAAACGCTGAAAGAGCGCCGCGATGCCGAAATCAATGAGCGCCTGGCCGCCCGCGAAGCGGAGAACCACGACCTGTAAAGGGGCTGCACCATGGAAAGAAACACTGTAATTTTGCGTGACACCGACGTTTTTATGCGCGGTGAGCTGGACAATGTAACGATCTCGGACGGGCGCATCGTGCTGGATCTGGTGCAGGGCAGCTATGTGCCCTACGGCTGCTACACCAGCGCACCCCTGCCGATGCCCGCCTTTGACGCGCTGCGCGTAAGCTGGAACGCCGACGCCCCCGACCAGACTGCAGTCGAGGTGCAGGCCCGCGTGATGGTGGACGGCAACTGGACGACCTGGGTCAGCTTTGGCAAATGGAGCCGTTTTCTGCGCCGCGAATCCCCCGCCCCGCAGGACAAGGGTTGCCTGCAGCGCCGCCCCGATGTGCTGCTGCTGGACAGCAAGACCGGCCAACAGGCGCAGATCCGCATCTACCTGTACACAAAATCCGACCGCCTGACCCCCGCCGTCAGCCTGCTTTGCGCCAGTGTGCGCACACAGGACGGCATCCCCGCCGGCGGCCGCCCCATCAACACGCGGATGCATCTTTTGCCCTACGCCGCCGCCCGCCGCGCCCCTGCGCTGCGCCCGTGGATGGACATGGCCTGCAGCCTGACCGCCCTGACCAACCGCTGGGGCGCCGACCTTCTGCCGGAGGAACTGGCGCAAATCGTGCGGGACTGGCGCACCGATGACACCGATACGCAAAACCTCTGCTTTGCCGCTGCCGCCGCCGCAGCGTGGGGGTTCCCGACCTGGGTGTGCTACGGCAATCTGGCATTGCTGCGCGACGAGGCCCGCCACGGTTTCGGCGCGGTGGTGGCGCTGCAATCCACCCCCGCCGAGATAGCCGCCGGCCTGCCGGAGCGCCGCTTTGCCGCCGTGCGCGGCTTTACCGCCGTAAACAGCACCCCGCAGGTGCTGCTGTGCGACCCCTGCGCCGCCGAAAACGACTTTGACACCGAGACCGCCATGCCGCTGGACAGCTTTATGGTGGCGTGGGACAACGTCGCCCTGCTGATGCGCCCGCAGCCGAACGGTGCGCACCGCGCGCCGCGCACCCGCACAGGCGCGTGGATACGTCCCGTCGGGACCGAGTTCCCGGACATCTACCGCCTGTACGTCAACGGGGAGGAGCACCCCCTGGGGGACGATTTCTGCGCCCACGGCGGGCTGCTGGCCTGGACCGAGGCCGACGGCACCGTGCATGCCTCCACCGCGCACCGCACCTTCCACTTTGCCGAGCCGCAGCAGGGCGGGCTGTGCATCCCCAGGCAGGAGCCGCCCCGCAAATGCACGGTGTTTGCCATTGACCCCGCCGGGCAGATGCTGGTGGGCGATGTGACGGTGTAAAGGGGCAGAATCGGACGCAGTTTTTACAATTCTGCCGTTTGCATTTTGCGCCGCGTTGCGGTATAATGTACTGTACGCTTTTGGCTTTTATACCTGTGGAGGGTTTTTATAATGAAACGCAAGCCTCTTGTTGCGGCGGCCGCGGCACTTTGCCTGTGCCTTACGCTGACCGCCTGCTCCCCCAAAGAAACGCTCAAGCCCATTATCATCAAGGTCTGCACCATGCTGGGCCTTGTCAGCGAGGATGCCGACGACGACACCGATACCCGCGTCTTTGCCGAGGACGGCGGCGAGGTGGTGTTCCCCGCCGGGATGGATACCTCGGCCGCGCGCTTTGTCAGCTATGCCGAGGGCAGCACGATGTATGTCTCCTTTAACGGTGTACAGATGGGCAATACCGACTTTTTTGTGGCCGGGTCCGACAGCATTACGCTGACCTCCTACGCCACGACCGAGGCCACCAAGGAAACCTACATGTACTACAAGCTGGCCGTATGGCAGCTGACCGATGACCGCGCCAAGGTCGCCTATGTGCCGGAGTCCACGACCTATTTCCGTGCCGACGGCGACTGCCGCAGCGTGACGATCTCCGGCCTGACGCCCGGCAAGCAGTACAAGGTCACGTTAAGCTACGACGCCTCCTCGGTGTATGTCACCGGCGGGCTGACGGTTTCCGGCCTGGGCAGTGCCGAGCTGGAAAGCCTGGAAGAATCCGAGTAAAAAGGCAATGACGCCCGCGCCGAACAAGCGCGGGCGTTTTTAGAGGGGAAATACTTATGAACACAAAACAACTGCGCAACACCCTGTTATTGATGGCCTGCTCGTTTATCTGGGGCACGGCATTTGTGGCCCAAAGCGTGGGCGGCGGGTACATGGGTGCCTACACCTTTTTGGCGGGCCGCAGCTGGCTGGCCTGCGTATTTTTGCTGGGGCTTATGGGCGCGCGCCGTGCCAACCAGCGCCGCAAGGGGGTGCGCGTACCCTTCTTTTTGCAGCGCAAAACGCTGGCGGTCGGCGGGCTGTGCTGCGGCACGGCGCTGTTTGCGGCGTCGGTGGCGCAGCAGATGGGTATCCCCGGCACGACCACGGCCAAGGCGGGCTTTTTAACGGCGCTGTATGTTGTGCTGGTGCCGGTGTGCGGCATTTTTGCGGGCAGGCGGCCCGATGCCAAGCTGTGCTGCTGTGTGACGGCCAGCGTGGCGGGGCTGTACCTGCTGTGCCTGGCCGGGCACGGCACCCTGAGCCTTTCGGGCAGCGAGTGGCTGCTGCTTTTGTGTGCGCTGCTGTTCACGGGGCAGATTTTGCTGGTGAATCATTTCAGCCCGAAACTGGACGGCATACAGTTGAGTTTTGCGCAGTTTTTTGTGGTGTCGGTGTTGTCCACCGTGGGGATGTTCTTGTTTGAGCAGCCCACCGCGCAGCAGTTCCGCGATGCCGCCGTGTCGATTTTATATTGCGGCATCATGTCCAGCGGCGTGGCCTACACCCTGCAGATCGAAGGGCAGAAGGACCTTGACCCCACCATTGCAAGCCTTGCCATGTGCCTGGAAAGCGTGTTCAGCGCGCTGGCCGGCTGGCTGATTTTGCACCAGACGCTGACCCCCACCGAGCTGACCGGCTGCGCGTTGATGTTTGCCGCCATCGTTGCCAGCCAGCTGCCGTCAAAAAAGCGCAGGGGAACGACTGCGCAGGAATAAGCGCCTGTTGCCCCTGTCATTTTGCTGCAAAAATATGACAAAACTTTTACGCCCCGCTTACCGAAAGGCAGGCGGGGCATGTTGTTTTTGCACGGCTAAAATGGTACAATATCTTTGTATCCGTCTAATCGCAAAATACAAGAGGGAGGCTCAACGTATGGGCTTGTTAAAAAAATTCACCAAGCAGGAGCTTAGCTGGATGATGTACGACTGGGCGAACAGTGCGCACTCGGTCATTGTCGTCACCATTTTGCCAATCTTCTTCAACTCTGTGGCCGAGTGCACGGCCGACAGTGTCTCCAGCATGACCATCTGGGGCTACGCCACCAGCATTGCCATGGCCATTGTTGCCCTGTCCGCGCCGTTTTTGGGCGTGTTCGGGGACATTCGCGGTATGCGCAAAAAGTTATTCGCGGCGTTTTTGCTGCTGGGCATTGTGTCGGTGGCCGGGCTGGCGTTCACCCCGCTGATGGACTTTACCTCCTCGCCCGCGGCGGCGTCCAAGGTCACAATGCTGGTGCTGGTGCTGTACATTTTAAGCACCATCGGCTTTGACGCCAGCTGCATTTACTACGACGCTTTTCTGACCGACGTCACCACCGAGGACCGCATGGACTCGGTTTCCACGCTGGGCTACGGGCTGGGTTATATCGGCGGCTCGACGATCCCGCTGCTGATTTTTTTGATCATGAACGCCGTGGGTGTGCCGATGCTGACCTGCCTGGCCTTTATCTTTGGCTTTACCGCCGTGTGGTGGCTGGTGTTCAGCCTGCCGCTGCTGAAAAACTGCCAACAGACCACCGGCAAGCCCTACGAAAAGGGCGATGTGGGGCGCAGCATCAAAAACGTCTTTACGACCATGAAGGAAATTGCCGCCGACAAGCCGATGCTTGTGTACATTGTAGCGTACTTTTTCTACATTGACGGTGTGCATACCATCATCAGTATGTCCACAAGCTACGGCACCAACCTGGGGCTGGATTCCGCCGGTATGCTGCTGGCGCTGCTGCTGGTGCAGGTGCTGGGGCTGCCCTTCTGCCTGCTGTACATGAAGCTGGCGGCAAAATTCGGCGCCCGCGTTATGGTGGGCGTGGGCATCGGCGTGTACTCCTTCATCTGCATTTTTGCGTTTTTTATGAACAGTCTGTGGCAGTTCTGGGTGCTGGCGGTGCTGTGCGCCACCAGTCAGGGCGGCATCCAGGCGCTCAGCCGCTCGATGTTCGGCAAGCTCATCCCCGACAAAGACCGCAGCGGCGAGTTCTTCGGCTTTTTTGACATCTTCGGCAAGTTTTCCTCCATTCTGGGTCCCACGCTGGTGGGCGGCGTAAGCGCGCTGGCGTCCTCCCGGATGCTGGCGGCACAGGGGCTGACCGCCGCCACCGCCACCGCCGAGCAGGTGGATGCCATCAACCGCGCCGCCGGTCCCTACGGCATTTTGTCGGTGATTTTGATTATCTTGGCGGGCGCGGCGCTGTATTTCTTTGTGCTGCCCAAGACCCTGCAGGGCGACAGCCGCAAAATCTGACGCGGCAGAGTACGAAAAAAAAGAGGAAATCAAAATGAAAGAGTACCAGCAGCTGATCGGAAAAATCATTGTGGCAGCGTCGATTATAGTTGCCGCGATCATTATCGCACAGGCAATCAACGGGGCAGGGGAAAGCATTTGCAGCGGCCTGTTTCAATTAGGGGATATGCTTCGGTAAATCGAACGACAGGACTGCGGCTTGTCGGTACGCAGAATGATACAGTGTTCAGCTTGTAGAAAAAGCCTGTTAACGGAAGATTTGTAGGGATGGGTCTCGACCCATCCGCACAGCTGGCCGCGCGCAGCGCATTCAATCGCGCCGAATGGCGCGCGGTTTTCACGTTGCGTCGTACTTTGGGCAAGGCGGCACGGAACGGTCAAGACCGTTCCCTACAAAGCAGCCGAAAGGCCGCAATCATTCCGTTAGGTTTATCGACAGTCTGACAGTGTTATCTTAGGGTTTGACAATTTGCCCGCAAGCGTCTACAATAGTAGGGCGATACTGTAAATGTAGGAAGTGACAATACCATGCCCGAAGGCTATACCCATGTGCGCACGGCACGGCTGGCGGCTGCGGCGATCCGCTGCAAAATACGGTACCCGGCTGCCTTTGCCGCCGGTGCCAATGGGCCGGACAGCTTTTTCTGCTTTGAAGTGTGGAAAAAGCGCGCCAAGCGCCGCTATGACCTGATCGGTCTCGGCAACCGTATGCACGAGGAAAAAACAGGCGAGTTTTTGTACAGCATGTGCAAACGCGTCCGCACACGCCCGCAGATGGAGTATGTGCTGGGCTTTTTGTGCCACTATGCCGCCGACACCGTGGTGCATCCCTTTGTGTACGCCATGTGTGAGGAGGGCAAGCCCTACGCCAAGCCCGGCGGCCACGGCTTTTTGGAGATCGGGCTGGACTCGGCGCTGCATCGGCAGGACACCGGCAGCGGCGCCGTCAACGTAGAGGACGTCAGCCCCCTGCCCGTGGGCGAGGAGCTTTCGGACATTATCACGCTGCTGCGCGAAAGCCTGCGCGAGGTGTACGGCGAAGAGATCAGCCCCGAATACATTGCCGATGCGTTCTACCACATCTACAAGCTGCGGGGGCTTTTTGCCACCGAAAGCCCGCTGGTACGCGGATTTTTTAAGGCGGTCGAGCCGCTTTTCGGCAAAAAAGGCATGATTATGGTGCACGTTTCGCCCTGCGAATTGTCCGAGGACCTGCCCGACCGCTGGAAGGACCCCTTCACCGGCGCGGTGTATGACGGCGGTGTGCGCGGTCTGCTGCCCCGCGCCCAGCAGCGGTGCGAGCAGTACATGAGTGCCGCCCTGCTGTTCTGGGGCGACCGCCTGAGTGCGGACGAATTTCGGCAGCATATCGGCAGTATGAGCTATACGGCGGGCATTGCCACCCCGGCAAGCGACCCCGAAAATACAACCCCAAAGGAGAATGAATCATGATTCGTATCACCATGCAGAACGGCAAGACCATCGACATTGAGCTGGATCACGCCGCCGCCCCCATCACCTGCGAAAACTTTGAAAAGCTGGTCAAGCAGGGCTTTTACAACGGCCTGACCTTCCACCGCGTGATCCGCGGCTTTATGATCCAGGGCGGCTGCCCCAAGGGCAACGGCACCGGCGGCCCCGGCTGGAACATCAAGGGTGAGTTCGCCCAGAACGGCGTAGCCAACCCCATCAAGCACACCCGCGGCGTTATCAGCATGGCCCGCGCCATGGACCCTAACTCTGCGGGCAGCCAGTTCTTTATCATGCACCAGGACGCCCCGCATCTGGACGGCGGCTATGCCGCGTTCGGCCATGTTGTGTCCGGCATGGAGGTCGTGGATGAGATCGCCGCCGTCGCCACCGACTGGAACGACAAGCCCCGCACCCCCGTTGTCATGGAAAAAGTGGAGATCGTCTGATTTGACGCAATAACAGCAGCACCCCCTGCCGCCCGTTACGGGCGGCAGGGGGTGCTGTTTTGTGCCGCAATAAAAAATGTGCCCGCGCAAGCGGGCACACAGAAAGGAAAAATCTTACTCCACGGCGTTGAATGCCTGTTCGAGGTCGGCAATGATATCATCGATATGCTCGCAGCCGATGGACAGGCGAATGGTGTTGCGGCCGATGCCCACGTCGGCAAGCTCCGCGTCGGAAAGCTGGCCGTGGGTGGTGGTGGCGGGGTGGATGACCAGACTCTTGACGTCGGCTACGTTCGCCAGCAGGGAGAAAATCTTCAAGTGGTCGATAAAGGCAAACGCTTCCTTTTGGCCGCCCTTGATGTTAAAGGTGAAGATCGACGCGCCGCCGTGGGGGAAATACTTCTCGTACAGGGCGTGGTCGGGGTGGTCGGGCAGGCTGGGGTGGTTGACTTTTTCGACCTTGGGGTGGTGTGCCAGATATTCAACGACCTTTTTGGTGTTCTCGTTGTGGCGGTCCAGGCGCAGGGACAGCGTTTCGGTGCCCTGCAGCAGCACCCAGGCGTTGAACGGGCTGATGCAGCCGCCCAGATCGCGCAGAATGACCGCGCGGACGTAGGTCACAAAGGCGGCGGGGCCGGCAGCCTCGGCAAAGCAGACGCCGTGGTAGCTGGGATTCGGCTCGGCCAGGGCGGGGAACTTGCCGCTGGCCTTCCAGTCAAACTTGCCGGAATCGACGATGACGCCGCCCAGCGAGGTGCCGTGGCCGCCGATGAACTTGGTGGCGGAGTGCACGACGATGTCGGCGCCGTGCTCGATGGGGCGGATGAGGTACGGCGTGCCGAAGGTGTTGTCGATGACCAGCGGGATACCGTGCTTGTGGGCGATGGCGGCGATGGCATCAATATCGGGAATGTCGGCGTTGGGGTTGCCCAGCGTCTCAATGTAGATGGCGCGGGTGTTGTCCTGCACGGCGGCCTCGACCTCGGCCAGGTTGTGGGCGTCCACAAAGGTGGTCTGCACGTCAAAGGCGGGCAGCGTGTGTGCCAGCAGGTTGGAGGTGCCGCCGTAGATGGTCTTTTGTGCCACGATGTGCCCGCCGTTTTGTGCCAGCGCCTGAATGGTGTAGGCGATGGCCGCTGCGCCGGAGGCAACGGCCAAAGCGGCCACGCCGCCTTCCAGTGCGGCGATGCGCTTTTCAAAAACGTCCTCGGTGGAGTTGGTCAGGCGGCCGTAGATGTTGCCGCCTGCCTTTAAGGCAAAGCGGTCGGCGGCGTTCTGGGAGTCGGGGAATACATAGGACGTGGTCTGGTAAATGGGAACGGCGCGGGAGTCGGTGGCGGGGTCGGCCTGCTCCTGGCCGACATGAAGCTGCAAGGTCTCAAAATGCAATTTGCGGTCACTCATGATAATATCCTCATTTCTTTAACAGATTAAACCTATGTGTTTTGTGGGTATATGCGTATGATAGCACCAAAACGCGGCAATGTCAATAAAAAGATGGAAGTTGCCGAAAAAATGTGCCCGCCTGTGCGGGCACATCAGGCTGTCGAAAAACCTTATTTGACTTTATGCGGCATTTGCGACCTATCGGTCAGTTTGTAGGGAACGGTCTTGACCGTTCCGTGCTGCCTTGCCAAAAGCACGACATGACGAGAAAACCGCGCGCCATTCGGCGCGATTTTATGCGCTGCGCGCGGCCAGATGTGCGGATGGGTCAAGACCCATCCCTACAAATTTCCCGGAAACAGACTTTTTTTACAAGCTGATGCGCGCCCTTACTCCAACTCAAAATCACCGGGCAGCAGCAGCTCCAGGCAGGCGTCGGGGTCGGCAACAAGGCGGCGGGATTGGTTCAGAATCGCCTTTTCCAAAGCGTTGCGCGCCATGCGGCCGTTGCCGTTGGTGGCGGCGTCCTCGGCCTGGCGGCGGTCAAACCATGCGGTCAGCGGCTGTTCGCAGCTTTCGTCCAGGCGGTAGCCCTTGCTTTTGGCGATGGAAAGCAAAATTTTGTACAGCTCGGCACCCGTGTAATCGGGGAATTCGATCTGGTTCGGGAAACGGCTGGCAAGGCCGGAGTTCGCGCTCAAAAACAGCTGCATCTCCTTGGTGTAGCCCGCCAAAATCACTACCAGATCGTTGCGGTGATCCTCAATGCCCTTGACCAGCGTGTCGATGGCCTCCAGGCCGAAGCTGTCCTCACCGCCGCGGTACAGGCTGTACGCTTCGTCAATAAACAGCACGCCGCCCAGGGCGCTTTGTATGACCGTGTTGGTCAGCGGCGCGGTGTGACCCACATAGCGCCCCACCAAGTCGGCGCGGGTCACCTCCACCAGCTGGCCGCCACGCAAAGCGCCGATGGCTTTGAGGTACTTGGACAAAATGCGGGCGATCGTCGTTTTGCCTGTGCCGGGGTTGCCGGTAAAGATCATGTGCATGTTGATGTCGGCCACTTTCAGCCCCTGTGCCTTGCGGCGCTGCTGCGCCTGCACGTTTTTGGCGATGTCACGCACATAATCCTTGATTTCGGTAAGCCCGACGATCTCGTCCAGCTCGGCCTCGACGGCATCGATATCCCCGCGGTACTGCTGCGGCAAAAGCGCCAGCAGGTCCAGCGGCGCGGCGTCGCCCACGGCCATCGTCAGGCGGCCGTTCTCCACGCGCAGCGCGGCGGGGGTGCCTGCAGCGGGGGCGGTGTCGGCGTCCAGCACATACTCGGCAATGGCGCGGTAGACGGTCTCGCAGTAGTCGCGCATGGCCTGCATACCGCTGGTTTTTCCGTACTGTGCGGCGACTAAGTCGCGCACGGCGGCGTCCATGCCAAGGGCCAGCCCGCACTGACGGCGCACCCGCTGCGCCAGTTCGTTCAGCTCGCGCGCGGCCACGGCGGCCAGTGCTTCGGGGGTAAAGGCCTCGGTGCGGCAGATATCCCCGCAGACGGCGTCCACAAAGCGGGCGCCGAAGGTCTCTGCCAGCGCCGCCTCGCCCTTGTGGGAGAAAAACACAAAGTACTTGCCGCCGGCCTTCAATTCACCGATGGCACCGGGGGCCAGCGCCGTGCCCACGTCCACCAGAATGCCGCGCTGCAAAACGTATCGGCTGGAAAGCGCCAGCGTACCGTCCATGGCCAGGGTCGCCAGCATGTTCAGGTAGCCGGGGGCGCAGCCCTCGTAATTTTCAAAGGCCAGCACCTCGGCCTCGGATTGCAGGGCCGCGTACAGGTCCTGCAAAAACAGCTTTTCCTGCGCGGGGCCGGGATACAGTGCAAGGTCCAGCGTTTCCACCAGTTCGCTGTGCAAAATGCCGCGCCCTGCCAGCTCGCGCACGGTGCAGTCCAGCGCATAGTGCCGCCCCGTGCCCGCGGGGCCGCACAGCACCATGATGTTGCGCGCCTTGGCGGTGTCGGCGGCGGTGCCCAGCACAAACGGGCGGCGGAACGCCTTGACCACGGCGGACACAAAGGCGTCCTGCCCCAGCACCTGCGCGCGGACTTTTTCCGCCACGCCGCTGAAATCCGCATGTTCGGGCACAGCGGGCGCGGGCGTGGGGGCGGCGGTCTTGCCGCCCAGCAGGCCGTCCTGTTTCAGGCTGCGGGCCAGATCGCTGCTCATCTTGCGCACACTGTCGGCGGTGGCTGCCCCTGCTTTTTGCACGGCGTCCACGGCGCCCGCGGCGCCCGCGGCGGTTTTTTGGCGGCGGTTTGCCTGCTGCAGCGCTTCCAGCTGCGCCTGCATCTGCTGCACGGCGTCCCCCGCCTGGGCGGCCTGCTCGGGGGTGGCGGCGTACTTGCTGCCGCCCATCAGGCCGCGCACCCAGGCGTCGTATTGATCTTCCAGACCCATGGCTTATGCCTCACTTTCTTTGCGGGGAAGTTTGACGGTGTAAAAATCTTTGACCGAGCATCCGGCGCGGCCGCCGCCCGCACAGGCGCAGGCACACGCACAGCTGGACGCACAGGCACACGCGCAGGAGGAGGCACAGCCGCCCCCGCTGTGGCGTCCCGTGCCGCCGCCGCGGCTGTGCCCGCCGCCGGCCCGAAAGCCCTTGGGCGGGTCGGTGCGGCGGTAGCCGGTGGGGGGCGGGGCTGTGCGCAGGCAGCGCACGGTGTGGACGCCGTTGGTGTACCAGTACCAGTCGTCGGGGTCGATGTCATCGCCAAAGCCGCCGCCCCAGTGGGGGGTCACGCTCAGCGCAATGACAAGAATGGTAAAAAATACAATAAGAAACGTAACGCCGATCACCTCATCCACAGAGGTGCCCTGCTCGCTTTCCTCCCATGTCGGGGCATCGTCGGGGCTGTAGGCGGCGTCGGGGTCAAAGCTCTCGGTCACCGGCATGGTGACGTGCACCTCCCCGCCCTGGCCGTGCTCCAGCGGGCCGTACTCCCACAAGAGATAGTCCCCGTCGGTCGCCATGTTGTCGGCGGTGCAGCCGTCGGTCATGCGCCAGCGCACCTCCATGGTTTCCACGCACAATTCGTCAAACCAGCCGGGGGTAAAGGCAAAGTCGGCGGTGCCGTCGGGGTTTAAGCGGAACAGGTGGCTCTGGTGTACCGAAAACGCAAAGTGCACACGGCTTTCGGCGCCGATCTCGGCGGCGATGTCGGGAGCATAGTAAGGCTCGGCAAAGGTGATTTTTGCGTAGCTGCCGCCGTCGCCGCTGTACTCAATGTCGGAGATGGTATCGGTCAGGGCGGTCAGCTCATCGACGTAGGCGTTGGCCAGACCGATTTTTACCCAGGACAGGTAGTCGTCGCGCCCGCCGTCAATGACCTGCCAGTCGATCTCGTAGGTGATATCGGCCGAGCCGTCCTCCCGCGGGTCGACGGTGACGCGGTAGAGGGGGATATAGTCCATGTCGCCGTCCTCGGCATAGGGGGCTAAACTGTCGGCAAAGGCGGCAAGGCAAAGCAGGCACGCCAGCGCGCCGACCAGCAAAAAAGCAAAAAACTTGCGTACAAATGTTGTTTTCATCAGCAGCCCTCCTGCAAGGGGGTGTTGCCCAGCTGGCACAGGCGTTTCATGCGGGCGCTTTCCTCCCGCACGGCGCGGCAGGCGGCACCGTCCCAGATCTGTTTCCACGGCTCGTGCAGAATGTTGCCCAGCCCGCCGCCCGAAAGCCAGCTCTGGCAGGGCAGTACGGTGCCGTCGGGGGCAATGGCCATGTTGGACAGGCACGCCCCGCAGCTGGGGATCTGCGTAAAGCCCAGCGCGGCCAGCATGTCCTCGCTCAGCCAGCCGGGGCTGGTAAAGTTGATCTCCATGCCGTTTTCGGCGGCAAAGGCCATGGCGGGGCGCAGCACGTCGGCCAGCTCGTCGGGGGTCAGGCGCACGGCGCGGCTCTCGTCCCCGGCGGCGTTGCCGGTGGGGATCAGCCCGCTGCAGGTCAGATACCGCACCCCCAGGCTGTGGGCAAACTGAACGGTTTGCAGGTAGTTGCGGTTCAGGCTGCACAGGGGGGTGTTCAGGCTTACGCTCAGGCCGGCGTCCAGCGCGTTGCGGATGCCGCCCACGGTGTCGGTGTAGCCGTTGACGCCCACCAGTGCGTTGTGGGTGTCGGCGTCGGCGGCGTAAAAGGTGATCTGCACGGCGTCCAGGCTGGCGGCGTGCAGGTCGCGGCAAAGCGCGCTGGTCAGCATACGGCCGTTAGTGTTCAGGCGGGTCACAAACCACTGCGCCGCCTGCACCAGCTTGACAAGGTCGCTGCGCAGGGTCGGCTCGCCGCCGGTAAAGGTCAGCTGCGGGATGCCCGCGTTGCGGCATTTTTCAATGACGGCCAGCCACTGGTCGGTGTCCAGCTCGGCCGTGTCGGCCAGGGGCTGGTTGGCGGCGTAGCAGTGCAGGCATTTTTGGTTGCAGTGCCACGCACCGTCCTTGGTCATGGCGCTGACCATCAGGTCCATGCGGTGGGGCGCGGCCATGCGCGGGGCGTAGTCGGCCAGACGCAGCGGCTGCACGGACACGGGCGGGGTCTTGCCCTGCGCGATGGCCAGCAGGCAGTCCAGCAGTACCTGCAAATCGGATTCGATCTGCACCGACGGCGTGGTGCGGTAAATTTTGCGGGTGGAGGCGGCCGTCTGCGTTTTTACGGCGGCCCAGTCGGCGGGGGAGATCTCCTTGCCGGCAAAGGGCTGCAGGGCGTCCATCAGGTTGGCCAGCAGGATCGCCCAGCTGATCTGCAGCGGCAGAATATCCTGCCCGTTCAGGATGGCGACAAACGGCGTGGTGCGGTCGGGCTTGCGGCAGGGCACCAGATGGATGCGCACCGCGCCGGGGCCGTCGGGGTCCAGCGTGATGTGGCGCACACGGTTCAGGTGGTTGTATACATAGGCATGCTCAGCAAGGCTGAGATATTTCATAAAAATTCGTCCTCTCCGGCGGGATTTATATGGAAAAAGTATACCATAGCTTGCAAAAAAATACAATGTCTGAACGCACGGAGTTCACACAAGAGAGTTCGGCGCGGCGCGGGGCGGCAAGCTATTTTCAAAATTTTTCGAAAAATTTCACAAATTCACCACGATGCTGCGGTATTATGCTAATATAGAGGTAATGTTTAAGGAGGAGTTTCCCATGCCCAATATTCTCATCGTGGACGATGAACCCCGCATCCGTGACCTGATTCGGGAGCACCTGCAATTTGCCGGCTTTACCTGCACCGAGGCCGGCGACGGCGGCGAAGCCCTCAGCCTGTTGGCGCAGGGCGGCATCGACCTTGTCATTCTGGATATCATGATGCCCTTTATGGACGGCATGACCTGCCTGCGCGAGATGCGCACCCGCAGGATCATGACCCCCGTCATTATGCTGACCGCCCGCAGCGAGGAGTACGACAAGCTGGCCGGGCTGGAAAACGGCGCCGATGATTACGTCGTCAAGCCGTTTTCCCCGCGGGAGCTGGTGGCGCGGGTCAAGGCGGTGCTGGGGCGCACCATGCCCCGCACCGACCGCGACGACACGCTGTACACCTTTGGGGAGCTGACCATCGACACGGCCAGCCACAGCGTCAGGGTGTCGGGGCAGGAGGCGCCGCTGACCCCCAAGGAATTTGACCTGCTGGTGTTCCTTGTCAACAACAAGGGCATTGCCCTCAGCCGCGAAAAAATTCTGCAAAAGGTCTGGAACTACGACTACTACGGCGAGGACCGCACCGTGGACACCCATATCAAAATGCTGCGCAGCCACTTAGGGGTCTGCCGCAACCTGATCGTCACGGTGTGGGGCATCGGTTACAAGTTCGACCCCGATGCACGGTAAAGGAAGTGCCGCCATGGTCAAATACCCTGCACACAAACGCCCCGCGCTGGCCATACGCTGGCAGTTGATGCTGTTTATCAGCGCTTTAACGTTGTTTACGCTGGCGCTGATGTGGGCGGTCATCACCTATGGGCTGGAGCCGATGTACAACCGCACACTGCGCGCCCGGCTGGAAAACCGCTGTACGGCCATTACGGCCATGATCGACCGCAGCGACGAAAAAATTTCTCAGCGCACCTACACGGGGCTGTGGCTCAACAGCGATTTCTGGAACAGCGTCAGCGACGCCTTTACCCAGCAGCGCATCGACGTGGACGGCACCTGCGTGGATTTCAGCGATTCCACCCTGCACTGCCTGAAAGCCTACGAAAGCCTGTTCCCCTGCCTTCTGCACGACAGCTCGGCCGCATTCGGCGGCGAATTTGCCTTTACGGCCGACAACCCCGTGGTCATCTCGCTGCGCCAGCAGCTGTTTGAGCAGGGCAGTTTGTACAAAATCATCTCGACCGGCAGCAATCGGCAGATGGTCGTGGGCAGGCTCTCGGCGGACGGCAGCTACGGCGTGCTGGTCTCGGCCAATCTGGCGCAGATCTTCACGGCCGCCGAGGTGCTGCGCAGCCTGCTGCTGCCGCTGTCGCTGGTCTTGCTGGTCATCGACCTGCTGGCGGCGATGCTGTTCAGTCGTTGGATCACCCGCCCCATCCACCGCCTGTCCGCCGCCGCGCGCGAGGTCGCTGCCGGCAACTACGACACCCGCATCACGGTGGAGCACAACGACGAAATCGGACGTCTGGCCGCTGATTTTAACCACATGACCGCCGAGGTCAAGCGCAGTGCCCAGCTGGAAAAGGACATTCTGGCCAACGTCAGCCACGACCTGCGCACCCCCCTGACATTGATAAAAGGCTACGCCGAAACGGTGCGCGACATCACGGGCGACGACGCCGAAAAGCGCACCGAGCAGTGCGGCATCATTGCCGACGAGGCCGACCGCCTGTCGGCGCTGGTCAACAGCGTCATGGAGCTGAGCAAGGTGCAGTCGGGCGCCGAAAAGCCCGAACTCGTGCAGTTCAATATGGACGAACTTTGCTTTGAGGTGGCGGGCCGCTACGACGCCCTGTGTGAGAAAAACCACTGGCAGCTGCAATTTTTGGGCGACGAGCCCTGCCCTGTCAGTGCCGACCCCGCCATGATGGAACGGGTGCTGCACAACCTGCTGGGCAACGCGTTCCACCATATCGGCGCGGACGGCGTGGTGGTCCTGCGCGCCGCACCCCTGCCCGGCGGCGGCTGCCGTGTGGAGGTCACCGACCACGGCCCCGGCATCCCCCCCGACGAGCTGCCGTACATTTTTGACCGCTACTACCGCGCGCGGCAGGATTCCGGCCGCAGCGGCACGGGGCTGGGACTTAGCATCACCAAGGCGATCTTGCAGCAGCACGGCTTTGCCTTTGGCGTAAACAGCGCCGTGGGGCAGGGCAGTACATTCTGGTTTGAAATGCGGGATACCCGCACCGAGTAAAGGAGGAGCCTATGCAGGAACTGAACCGCACCCCCGATGAACACAACGGCGAGACCCCCGCGCCCGAAACGGCGCTGCAGGCACAGCTGGACCGCATTGAGGAGCAGAACCAAAAAATTTTGCGCAATCAGACGATCCACATGGCGGTCACCGTCGTGCTGGCGGTGGTGGTATTGGCGGCGCTGGCCTTTGCCGCCGTGCGCCTGAACGCCGCCTACGCCGAGGTGCTGGACGCCTGCACGCAGGTGGACGCCCTGGCCGAGACCCTGCAAAACAGCCTGGGCACGCTGGACCCCGCCGAGCTGGACGATATGATGCAAAAGCTGCCCGGCATTGTGGATCAGCTGCAAAAATTGGACGTGGATTCGCTGAATAAGGTGCTGGCAGGGCTGCCCGGCCTGATGGAAAATGTCGATGCCCTGCAAAAGCAGGCCGACAGCATCGCCGGGGTGTTCAGCAGCATCGGGGCAATTTTCGGCAGGTAAGGCGAACAAAAACTCCCCTCACGTTTGTGAGGGGAGTTTGGTTTGGAGAAAAAGTCCGTTTCCGGGATATTTGTAGGGATGGGTCTTGACCCATCCGTACATCTGGCCGCGCGCAGCGCATAAAATCGCGCCGAATGGCGCGCGGTTTCCCGATATATCGTGCTATCGGCAAGGCGGCACGGAACGGTCAAGACCGTCCCCTACAAACCCAACGAAGGTTCGCAATCGTCCCGTAAGGTTTTCCGACAAAACCAAAGCGCCCCCTCGGATGAGGGGGCGCTTTTCTGTTTAGAACGTCAAATTGCCGAACTCGGACAATTTCAACGTTTCGTTGTGGTTTTCTGCCCAGTTGATGCTCCACGGGCTGCCGAACAGCAGCAGGGGGTTGCCCTTCATATCCTCGATGGCGCGGGTGTCGCTGGTCAGGTCCAGATGCTTGATGTCCAGCTCGTCGGGGTCGTTCAAGATCCAGCGCAGATGCTCATACGGCAGGGACTGCATACGGATATCGACGTTGTACTCGTTTTTCAAACGGTACTCCAACACTTCCAGCTGCAGCACGCCGACCACGCCGACGATGACCTCCTCCATGCCGGAGCCGAGGTCGCGGAAGATCTGGATAGCACCCTCCTGGGCGATCTGCTCCATGCCCTTGACGAACTGCTTGCGCTTCATCGTGTCCACCTGCGTCACGCGGGCAAAATGTTCGGGCGCAAAGGTCGGGATGCCGGCAAACTGAACGTGCTTTTTGCCGGTGCACAGCGTGTCGCCGATGGAGAAAATGCCCGGGTCAAACAGACCGATGATATCGCCCGCGTAGGCTTCGCTGACGATGGCGCGGTCGTCGGCCATCAGGCTGGTGCCGGTGGCCAGCTTGATGTTCTTGCCCTCCTGCACATGGAACGCCTCCATGCCGCGCTCAAACTTGCCGGAGCAGATGCGCAAAAACGCAATGCGGTCGCGGTGGTTCTTGTTCATATTCGCCTGAATTTTGAACACAAACCCGCTGAACTGTTCACTGCAAGGGTCCACCAGCTCGCCGGTGGCGGCGTCCTTGCGGGGCAGCGGGGCGGGGGTCAGGCGCAGGAACTCTTTCAGGAACGGCTCCACGCCGAAGTTGGTCAAAGCCGAACCGAAGAACACGGGGCTTAATTCGCCGTGCTGCACGGCGTCCAGGTCAAATTCCTCGGCAGCGCCGTCCAGCAGCTCAATGTCCTCGGCCAGCTTTTCGTGGTTGGCCGTGCCAATCAGCGCGTCCAGCGCGGGGTCGCCCAGCTCGGCTTCAATTTCATCGACCATCTTCACGCCGTTGGCGCGTCCGTCGCTTGTGAAAGCCAGCACACGCTTGGCGTTGCGGTCGTACACGCCCTTGAAATCCTTGCCGCAGCTGATGGGCCAGTTCATCGGGTAGGTCTTGATGCCGAGAATTTCCTCGATGTTTTCCATCAACTCAAAGGGGTCGCGTGCCTCGCGGTCCATCTTGTTGACAAAGGTGAAAATGGGGATGTGGCGCAGCGTGCAGACCTTGAACAGCTTGATGGTCTGCGCCTCAACGCCCTTGGCGGCGTCGATGACCATGACCGCGCAGTCGGCGGCCATCAGGGTGCGGTAGGTGTCCTCGCTGAAGTCCTGGTGTCCGGGGGTGTCCAGAATGTTGATGCACTTGCCCTGATAATTGAACTGCAAAACAGACGATGTAACGGAAATTCCGCGCTGCTTTTCGATGTCCATCCAGTCAGAAACGGCGTGCTTGGCGCTTTGCTTGCCCTTGACGGAGCCGGCAGACTGAATCGCCCCGCCGTACAGCAGCAGCTTTTCGGTCAGGGTCGTTTTGCCGGCGTCGGGGTGCGAAATGATCGCAAAGGTGCGCCGGGATTCGATTTCCTCGCGTAACGAAGCCATGGGTCACTCCTTAAATCTATCAAAAACGGTGATAAAAACTACAACACTTTATTCTACACGATTTTGCGACAAAACGCAATAAAAACTTTTTAAGATTATCCAAATTGTATAATATTAAAAATCGTGACCAAAACGGATAACTGTGCCGTGTATAAAACGCCCGCCGTGCGCGCAGACTAGGGGCATACAACAACAATCTGCAGGTAAAGGATGGGGGACAATGGACCGTTTCAAAGCGTTTGTACGGGAAAAGGGTTTGTATCTGTTGTGCCTGGCGGTGGCGTTTGCGGCCACGGCGGCGGGCATTCTGGCGCTGCGGCGCATTGTGGGGCATCTGACGGGGCAGCCCGACGCTGCGTCGGGCCTTGTGGAGCAGGATACCCTGTGGGAGCAGCCCGACACGGCGGTGGAAAAGCCGGTGGTGGATATCCCCAAGCCGACACAGACCCCTACACCTGCGCCGACGGCTACACCGCAGCCCACGCAGCAGCCGATGCGGGCGGCGGAAAGCCAAGTTCCGCAGCAGGCCGTGCGGCCGCGCCCTGCCTGGTACGGCAAGGCGGTGACGCCGTTCAGCGGGGACGAGCTGGTGTACAATGAAACGCTGGGCGATTGGCGCACCCATAACGGCGCGGATTACACGGTGCCGGAGGGCAAGGTCATCACCCCCGCAGTGGGAGGCACGGTCACGGCGGTGCGCAGCGATGCGCTGTGGGGCAATGTGGTGGAGATAACGGATTCCTCCGACATTGTGTGGCGGTATTGCGGGCTGCGCCAGACGCAGGTCACGCAGGGGGAAAAGGTCACGCAGGACACGACATTGGCGGTTCTGGGCAGCCTGCCCGCCGAGGCGCACGTTGGCAGCCACCTGCATTTGGAGTGCATGCAGCACGGGAAATATCTGGACCCGGCGGTGGTGATGGGGGAAAAATAAATAATAGATAATAAATAATAAATAATAAATATGGAGTGCGCGCCGTGCGCGCACATTTTAAGAAAGCGCGATTCCCCGCAAATGCGCGGTAGGGTGGGGTGTATGCCGCCCCACAGGGCAATAAAAATCATTGCACAGCAGGGGCGGGGCATGCCCCGCCCGCGACCGTATATTATAATGAATATAATGGGTTGGTTTGTAGGGGCGGCATATATGCCGCCCGCCGCAGCCAACCCGGTAATGCAACCCAACGGGTAAACCCCGCGGGCGAGCAATGCTCGCCCCTACAACCAAACGGGCAGATGCCATAAAATTTTATGCCGCCCCGAATAAAAATGTGCCCGCGCGGCGGGCACACCAAATTTATTATTTATTATTTCTTCTTTCTTATTTAGCAAAAGCGCCCTCCTGCGAGAGCGCCTTTGCATTTCTGTATTACAGCTTTTCCAAAGCTGCCTTCACGCGGTTCAGGGTTTCCGGCTTGCCCAGCATCGCGGCAAGGTCGGTGCCGCCGCCGGGGGTGCGTGCCTTGCCGGACAGGGCAATGCCCAGCGGGAACAACAGCCAGCCGTTCTTTTTGCCCATCTGCTCCGCCAAAACCTTGCACGCCTCAAAAATGGCGTCGCGGTTCCAGTCGGTCTGGGCTTCCAGCATCGGCAGCAGGGCGCTCAATGCTTCCTTGGCGGATTCGGGGTCGGTTTTCTGCTTTTTATTGCGGTACATCTCGGCGTCAATGGGCAGCACCGCGTCAAAGAAATCCAACTGCGGGGGGATATCCTCCAGCACCTCGCAGCGGGGCTGCAAATTGGCGCACAGCAGGTCGCGGTCAATGTCGCGGTGTACGGCGCTGTCAATAAACGGGTCAGCCAAACGGCGGAACTCCTCGGCAGGCAGGGCGCGGATGTACGCGGCGTTGATGGCGCGCAGTTTCAGCGGGTCAAAAATCGCCGGGGATTTGGAAATACGCGCGGGGTCCCAGATTTTGATCATCTCATCCAGCGAGAAAATCTCCTGCTCGCCCTCGGGCGCCCAGCCCAGCAGCAGCAGATAGTTCAGCACGGCGGCGGGCAGGTAGCCCTTGGCAACCAGGTCCTGATAGCTGGCGTCGCCGTTGCGCTTGCTCAGCTTGTTCTGCGCGTCCTTCATAACGGGCGGGCAGTGGACGTAGATGGGCTTTTCCCAGCCGAACGCCTCATACAGCAGGTTGTACTTGGGCGTGCTGGAAAGATACTCGCTGCCGCGAATGACGTGGGTGATGCCCATCAGGTGGTCGTCCACGACGTTGGCAAAGTTGTAGGTGGGCATACCGTCGGTCTTGATCAGGATCTGGTCGTCCAGCTCCTTGACATCGACCTCAATGTGACCGTACACCACATCGTCAAAGCCCGCCACGCCGGATTCGGGGATTTTCTGGCGGATGACATACGGCTCCCCGGCAGCCAGCTTGGCGGCGACTTCCTCGGCGCTCAGGCTGCGGCAATGCCCGTCATAGTGGGTCATTTCGCCGGCGGCGCGCTGCGCCTCGTGCATTTCGTTCAGGCGCTCCTCGGTGCAGAAGCAGTAGTACGCCTTGCCCGCCGCGACCAGCTGCTCGGCATACTGCTTGAACATCCCCATGCGCTCGCTCTGCACATAGGGACCGACGGGACCGCCGATGTCGGGACCCTCGTCCCAGGTCAGACCGGTGGCCTTCAGCGTGTTGTAGATGATGTCGGTAGCGCCCTCGACCAAGCGGCCCTGGTCGGTGTCCTCGATGCGCAGGATAAAGGTGCCGCCGTTGTGGCGCGCCTGCAAATAGGTATACAAAGCCGTGCGCAGGTTGCCGACGTGCATATAGCCCGTGGGCGACGGCGCAAAGCGGGTGCGAACATTTGCCATAGTGATTACCCCTTTTTTATAATTGCGAATATGACTTTATTATAAGCGCATCGGCGCAAGGTGTCAATGCGGATGGCGGGGAAAGCCTTCCCCTTGGGGGGAAGGTGGCGCGGAACGCGCCGGATGAGGGGGAAATGACCGGAAGTTGCCCCCTCATCCGGCACCGCAGCCCGACAAACTGGAAGTTATCGCTTTACTTTTGTTGTATCTTAGCCAAAATACTTTCTATTACAAGTGTTACTGTTATAAAGGCTCCTACAAGGGTATAGTAGTTTAAGCCATACATCAATGGCAAAAGAGAAATAACTACCGTAATAATGGAAAGGACAAACAATGCTTTGAGAACACCTTTCTTCTTCAATGAAAACAATGAAAGTAAGAAGATGGCAACAGTAAGTGTGGCTGTAATAAGTGGAGCAAAATTTGCATAGCCAAACGGTGTAAGGCTAAAGTATGAGAATGTTTCTTTTACTCTTTCTGTTGGAGATGTTGCAAAAATACAAACTGCTCCCAAGGGTAATAATTCTAACACTATTGTTAAAGCTGGCAAAACCGCTAAGCAGACTTTCTTCATGTTGTATATCTCCTTTACAAATATCGATTTGTCCGTCTTAAACCTGCCCAGTTTCCTGCCAGAACCGAAACCCGTGCATTATGCCCCGCCCCGGCACCGCAGCTTGACAAACTGGAATTTTCAAATTAGTCTTTGCAAATAACCCTTGAACCTTCACCATCAATTACAATTCTCTGATGGTTGTTAATTGGGCATAGATTCAAATCCGAAAATTCAGTCATTATTTTCTCAGTAACTTTCTTAAATGGTGCTGTAAGATAATGCGGAAGAACATAGAAATCAATCAAATCAAGCCCTGCATCATCTTCTTGTGAGTAGTCCTCCGGCTTTTCATCCATTTGCTCGATATATTGGATGCTTGGAGCGCATATAATCGCACCTGCCGATTCACCAATCATCAGTTTTCCCTTTGCCAATTCTTTCTTCAACAGCTCATCCGTTCCCGTTTTACGGAGCTGGTCTATAAGGAAAAAAGAATTTCCGCCGGTAAAATATATCACATCCGCATCTTCAAAAACGGACTGTATCGTTAAATAAGCCTCCGTTGAAATATCAATTTCAGTTACGGCTGCTCCCAGTTTATTGAATAGCTTTCGAGCCGAGCCGACATAACCGGTATAGCCTTCACGCAGCGAAGCTGTGGGAATAAATGCGACTTTCTTGTTATCGATTTCTTCTTTTATCAAACTTCCTACACTTGAAAAGTGCGAACATAAAAACAGTTTCATCAATATTTTCCTTTATATATAAATTCTGATTTGTCTTTCTTACACCAACCCAACCCCGCCGGGGAAAGCCTTCCCCTTGGGGGGAAGGTGGCGCGGTACGCGCCGGATGAGGGAGAAATATCCGGAAGTTGCCCCCTCATCAGTCACCTGCGGTGACAGCTTCCCCCCAAGGGGGAAGCCAAAGCTGCCGTTATGTCCCGCCCCGACATCGCAGCCCGACAAACTGGTGGTTGTCACTGCCTTTTAAGTAAACGCTGTTTGAAGGTTTTTATTCTTTGTCCATAACGACTTGTAAAAACAATCCCGCATAAAATCATTCCGATTGCGGCACCTTCGGCAAAGTTTGAGACTCCATTTAGAACTGCATTATTATTTAGTTCCGTATGGCTAATCAAACTTGCCACAAACCAAAAGATTCCCCCTGCCAGTAAAAGTAAGTGTACACGCTTCGTATATCGCTCTGTTCCCGCATTCATGTACTCTGCCGCTTTTAATACTGTTTCTTTTGTTTCTTTATTCATATTCTCGTTCTTTCTTTCTCCATCAATGAGTTCTCGAAAATCTACCTCATAGAAATCTGCAAGCCCAATGAGAATATCCACATCCGGCATATTGTTTCCGTTTTCCCATCGTGAAACGGTTCGGGAAGAAACACAAAAATGCTCTGCCAGTTGTTCTTGAGTCAACCCTTTGTCCTTGCGAAGGTATTTAAGAAATTTACCTATTTTTTGCTGGTCCATCCGCAGTCCTCCTTTCGCAAAAATCATAACAGAGCCACATAATAAATGCCACGACACAAAGCGAGAATTGCCGCAATTTAAGGGTAGACACATCATGTCTACCGGGATTTAATTGGGAAATTCCGATTTGTTCTATTTGCTCCCCGACAAACCGGAATTGTTTACTGTTTCTTCTTTACAACGAAACCAATAACGAACAAAATAATTGCAGGAATTACCAAAAACAAAGCAT
>NZ_CAKTFU010000020.1 GCF_934561205.1 uncultured Gemmiger sp.
GGATGTCTTTATTCTAGCAAAAACTGTTACCTATGTCTCTTCTCTACCTGTTACCTATGTTACTACTCTATACAATAAATGCCGCCCGTGCAGCCGTCCCGATAACACAGCCTAACGGGCAAACGCCGCGGGACGCATGTATGCGTCCCCTACAAACCTGCCGGAAACGGGTGCTTTGCCTATAACCGCTTACCATTCGGTTATTTGTAGGGAGGGGTCTTGACCCCTCCTTGCTGCCTTGCCAAAAGCACGACACAGCGGGAAACCCGCGCGCCATTCGGCGCGATTTTATGCGCTGCGCGCGACCAGATGTGCGGATGGGTCAAGACCCATCCCTACAAATCTTCCGGTAACAGGCTTTTTCTACAAGCTGCACCTTCCCCCACGGGGGAAGGCTTTCCCTACCCACATCGCCTTACAAATAAAAATGTGCCGCCCCGTTGGGGCGGCACACCGAATTTATGCTTTCTATCCAATTATTTCGCGCTCGTTTCCCACTTTTCCACCAGCGGCGCGGCCACGGCGGAAAGCTCCTCGCGCGCGGCGTTGATGTTGTGCGCATCTTCGGGGGTCAGGCGGTCGGCCTTTTTGCGGCGCAGGGTGCGTTCCAGGCGGCGCACACTTTCCTTTATATGCAGGCGCGTGTCGCGGTCCAACTCCTTGCCCGCGCGGCTGCTCAGGGCGGTGTTGACGCGGTACAGCGCTGCCTCGGCGGCGTTCATCGCCTCCAGCGCCTCGCGGCGCTCCTTGTCGCGCCCCGCAAAGGCGGCGGCATCGCGCATGGCGCGGCGAATCTCCTCCTCGGTCAGGTGGGAGGTGCCTGTGATCGTGATGCCCTGCTGCTTGCCGGTGTCCAGGTCTTTGGCGCTGACCTTGACAATGCCGTTGGCGTCAATGTCAAAGGTCACCTCGATTTTGGGTACGCCCGCCCACGCGCGCTTGATGCCCTGCAGGGTAAAGGTGCCCAGCAGCTTGTTGTCGCGGGCAAACTCGCGTTCGCCCTGCAAGACCTTGATCTCCACCGTGCTCTGGAACGGCGCGGCGGTGGTAAACACCTTGCTGAACCGCGTCGGAATGGTGGCGTTGCGCTCGATCAGATGCGTTGCCACGCCGCCCACCGTCTCAATGGACAGCGTCAGCGGGGTGACGTCCATCAGCAGCAGGTCGTGTCCCGCGCCCGCCAGTGCCTCGCCGCCCAGCCGCCCAGCCTGCACGGCAGCGCCCAGCGCCACGCACTCGTCGGGGTTCAGGCTTTTGCCGGGCTCCAGCCCGACCATGCGCATGACCTTGGCCTGCACCGCCGGGATGCGGGTCGAACCGCCGACCAGCAGTACCTGATCCAGATCGCTGGCGCTCAGGTGGGCGTCGCTCAGCGCGTTGCGCACGGGCAGGGCCGTGCGCTCGATCAAATCGGCGCAAAGTTCCTCAAATTTTGCGCGTGTCAGCGTTCTTTGCAGGTGATGCACCCCGTCCGGCCCGCTTAGGATGAACGGCAGGTGGATCTCGGTCTGGGTGGCTGCCGAAAGCTCTTTTTTGGCCTTTTCGGCTTCCTCGCGCAGGCGCTGCATCGCCACGCGGTCGGCGGTCAGGTCCAGCCCCGTGTCGTTGCGGAACCCCTCTGCCAGCCATGTGACGATGCGCTCGTCAAAGTCATCGCCGCCCAAAAAGTTGTCGCCGCAGGTGGACAGCACCTGCACGATGCCGTCCCCGATGCGGATCAGCGACACATCAAACGTGCCGCCGCCCAGATCGTACACCATGACATTCTGGGTCTTGCCGTTGTCCAGCCCGTAGGCCAGCGCGGCGGCGGTGGGTTCGTTGATGATGCGGCGCACCTCCAGCCCGGCAATGCGCCCGGCGTCCTTGGTGGCCTGGCGCTGCGCATCGTTAAAATACGCCGGCACCGTGATGACCGCCTGCGTCACCGCCTCGCCCAGATACGCCTCGGCGTCCGCCTTGAGCTTGGACAAAATCAGTGCGCTGATCTCCTGCGGGGTGTAGGTTTTGCCGTCGATGGGCACGCGCTTTTCGCTGCCCATCAGCCGCTTGACGCTGCTGACCGTGCGGGGGGCGTTGGTGACGGCCTGCCGCTTGGCGGCCTCACCCACCAGGCGCTCCCCTGCCTTGGTCACCGCCACCACCGAGGGCGTTGTGCGCTGCCCTTCGGCGTTGGGGATGACCACCGGCTTGCCGCCTTCGATCACCGCCACGCAGCTGTTGGTGGTACCCAAATCTATCCCGATTATCTTTGCCATAGAGTTGGTTTTCCTCTCAAAAACAGGGCCGCAGCCCCATGTTCAGAATCTTACCTTTATTGTAGCGCAGCGGGCAAAAAAAAGTGTTGCGATTTCGTAAATAAATTGCGCATTTTTTGCATTGACGCCGCCCCCGCGCGCGTGGTATAGTAAAGGCATAGCAACGCTTTAACGCGGTAAAGACAACAGGAGGCAGCCTATGGAACGCACAGCCACCGTGACCCGCAACACGCGGGAAACCCAAATTACCCTGACCCTGAATCTGGACGGCAGCGGCAAGACCGAGCTGGATACCGGCATCGGCTTTTTTGACCACATGCTGGACGGCTTTGCCCGCCACGGCTTGTTTGATTTGACGGTACACTGCCGCGGCGATTTGAACGTGGACTGCCACCACACCATTGAGGATATCGGCATTGCGCTGGGCACGGCCATTCGGCAGGCGCTGGGCGACAAGGCCGGGCTGGTGCGCTACGGCAGCTGTATGCTACCCATGGACGAAACGCTGGCATTGTGCGCCGTGGACTTGGGCGGGCGGCCGTATTTTGTCTACGATGCGGCGTTTGCCGGGCAAAGCTGCGGCGGCATGGACACCCAGATGGCGCGGGAGTTCTTTTATGCCATTTCCTACGCTGCCATGATGAATTTGCACCTGAAAATCATGTACGGCGAGAACGACCACCACAAGCTGGAGGCCATGTTCAAGGCGTTTGCCAAGGCATTGGACGCCGCCACCCGCACCGACGCGCGCATCTGCGGGGTGCTGTCCACCAAGGGAACGCTGTGATTTTATACGGTTTGTAATAATTTTATAGTAATTCTACATCCCGGAAAAAGCACAATTTGCCGCACAGTATGTAAATTTGTGCCCGTGCCGCGGGCACACCGCATGGGAACATTAAACCAAAAGGCGCCCCTCGCGGGGCGCCTTTTTACTCACATTCGGTTATTTCACCCTCGACGCAGCCGGGGTGATCCGGGCTGGGGCGCACGGCTACCATGGCCTTGCGGTAGCTGCGTGTCACGGCGTTGCGCAGCCGCACCGTGACCGAGCAGGGTCGGCCCGCACACACCGTGTCCATCAGGCGCAGCATTTCGCTGCGGTCCTGCGCATGGGCAAAATATTGGGCAACGGTCATCTGCCAACGCTCACCGGTCAGCTTTTCCATGTCCGACAGATCCTTGGCAATGCCGGCGGCATCCTCACCGAAAAACAACTCACAGCCGGCGGCCTCCAACAGGCGGCCCGTGTGGAAATCTATCCGGAATTGGCAGGTAGGCTTGGTTTCTTTCACGTTGTTTCGACCTTTCACACGTTTTGTTACATGATATATTATATACTTTTTTCGGTTCGTGTCAACTTTTTCCAGTGAACTTTCCGTGAAAATCTCCCCAATTTCTTCAAAAGTATGATTTTCTCTTGCACATTTACAAAATTCGGGATATACTGTAAGTAAGCCGTAATAGGCAAATACATCAATTTACAGTGAGGTGCAGCAGAATGGAACCTATGGTTATCACGATGGCGCGTGAATACGCCTCCGGCGGCAGTGAGATTGCCCAGGCCGTCGCAGACAAGCTCGGCATTCCCCTTTATAACAAGGAACTCATCACCATGGCCGCCAAACGCAGCGGCCTGACGGAAGAAGCCATCGCCGCCAGCGAGACCCAGCGCAGCGGCAGCCTGATCTACAGCCTGTATATGATGGGCAACACCATGCCCTTGGCGGATCAGGTCTACATTCTGCAAAGCAACGTCATTAAAGAGGTCGCCGCCCAAGGGTCGTGCGTCATTCTGGGGCGCTGCGGCGACTATGTTTTGCGGGATCGCCCCAACGTGCTGCGCACCTTTGTGTACGCCCCGCTGGAGGAACGCATCCAACGCGCCAAGGCACGCCCCGATGTCAAGGACATGTCTGACCGCAGCTGGGAAAGCCAGCTGGCCAAGCACGACCGCGCCCGCGCCAGCTACTACAACTACTACACCGAAAACCGCTGGGGCGAGGCCAAGAACTACGACCTTTGCCTGAACGCCGCCCTGGGTCTGGATGCCTGCGCAGACCTGATCGTCGCCGCCGCCAAAGCTATGCAGGCCAAGGGGTAATTTGTATGCTGCGTCACATGAAAAACGGGATGCTCGCTTTAAGCATTGCCTTTATCATTCTGGGGCTGATGCTGCTCATCATGCCCGAAACCAGCCTTTTGTGGATCTGCTATGCCTTCGGCATTGTGGTGCTGATGACCGGCGCAGTCTGCCTGTTTCAGTACGCCAAGCTGCGGGGCACCGGCTTTACCGCGCCCTTTATGCTGGTGGGCGGCGTCATCACCGTGGGGCTGGGCATCTTTACGCTGCTCAAGCCGGAGGTCGTGGCCAGCTTTCTGCCCATTGTGTTCGGCCTGTTCATTTTGGTGGACGGCTGCAGCCGCATCGGCTCTGCCATTGACCTTGCCAAGCGCAAGGGGCAAAAATGGTGGGTGCTGCTGCTGTTGAGCCTGCTTTCCATCGCACTGGGCGTGCTGCTGCTGGTCAACCCGTTTGACGCCATGGTCAGCGTGGTCATGCTGTGCGGCATTTTGCTGATTGTGGAGGGTGCCATCAACCTGGGCTGCACCCTGTACGCCGCCATGGAACTGCGCACGCTGGAGCGCATGGCGAACGCCGCCGCCAACGCGGCACTTTCGGCCCTGGCCGATGCCGCCGATGAGGACGACACAAACCCTGACAACAACGGTGTGGTATATGATGCCGAAAGCACCGATGTGACCGATACCGAACAATAATTTTTAAGGAGAGAACCCCCACCTATGTACGACCTGATCATCGTTGGCGCCGGCCCTGCCGGTATCTTTACCGCGCTGGAGCTGCTGCGCAAGAGCCGGAACCCCCACAAAATTTTGCTGGTGGAAAAGGGCAAGCCCGTGGAACGCCGCCACTGCCCCAAGGACAAGACCGGCGTCTGCGTAAACTGCAAGCCCACCTGCGCCATTACCACCGGATTTTCCGGCGCAGGCGCATTTTCTGACGGTAAGCTGTCGCTTTCTTACCAGGTCGGCGGCGAGCTGCCCGATTTGATCGGTGAGGATTTTGCCCAGGAGCTGATCGACTACACCGACAAAATTTATCTGGAATTCGGTGCTGACCCCCACATTGAGGGCGTCTACGAAGGCCCCGACATCAAGGATATCCGCAAGCGCGCCATTCAGGCAGGCTTGCAGCTGGTCGACTGCCCCATCCGCCACCTGGGCACCGAAAAGGCCCAGCAGCTGTATTTGAACATTCAGAACTATCTGGCCGATGCCGGCGTGGAGATGCTGTTTGAGACCGAGTGCGAGAACATCATCCTGGACGGCTCGACCTGCAAGGGCGTACTGCTGCGCGAAAAAACCGGCACCCACGAGGTGCTGGGCAAACAGGTGGTCATTGCCACCGGCCGCCGCGGCGCCGACTGGCTGGAAAAAATCTGCGCCGAGCACAGCATTGCCCACAAGCCCGGCACCGTGGACATCGGTGTGCGCGTGGAGTGCCGCAACGAGATCATGGAAAAGATCAACCAGGTCCTGTACGAGGGCAAGCTGATCGGCTACCCCGCCCCGTGGCACAACAAGGTGCGCACCTTCTGCCAGAACCCCGGCGGCTTTGTGGCGCAGGAAAACTACGACAACGACCTGGCCGTGGTCAACGGACACAGCTTCAAAGAGAAAAAGAGCAACAACACCAACCTGGCCATTCTGGTCAGCCACAATTTTACCGAGCCGTTCAACCAGCCCATTGCCTACGCGCAAAAGGTGGGCGAGCTGACGAACATGCTGGGCGCGGGCCACATTCTGGTGCAGCGCTACGGCGATATTCTGGACGGCAAGCGCACCTGGAACAAGGAGCTGAGCCACACCAACGTCAAGCCCACGCTGAAGGACGCCGTGGCCGGTGACATCACCGCCGCCATGCCCTACCGCGCGATGGTCAACATCATTGAGTTTATCAAGATGATGGACGAGGTCGTGCCCGGCTTTGCCAGCCCCGAAACGCTGCTGTACAGCCCCGAACTGAAGTTCTATTCCAACAAGGTCAAGATGGACACCGATCTGGAGACGAACATCGCCGGTCTGCACTGCCTGGGCGATTCCTCCGGCTGGACGCGCGGCCTGATGATGGCATCCGTCATGGGCGTGCTGATGGGCCGCAAGCTGCTGGAAAAGCACGGTTTTTGATGGGATTTGTAAAAGATATATAATGTCCCGCCTGCGGGATACAACAAAATTGCGGGTAGTTTGTAGGGGCGGTCATTGACCGCCCGTTGCAGCCAACCCGAAAATGCAACCTAACGGGCAAACCGCACAGGCGAGCAATGCTCGCCCCTACGACCTAACGGGCAAATTTGCGCCAACCGCACAATTCCCTGGCGGGGTGGGGTCACCCCGCCCTACATCGCAATAAAATATCTTCACCACAAAAAACGCAACCCCGCTTTGGCGGGGTTGCGTTTTTCTATATCACGTTACTGTGTCATTTTTCCAAGGGTGACATCCAGGCTGAGGACTTTGCCCTCGCGCTCGACCTGCAGGGTCACGGTGTCACCGACTTCCTTGTCTTGCAGGTAGCTCTTGACATCGTTGGAGCTGCTCACGGCCACATCACCGATGGCAATGATGCGGTCGCCCGGCTTGACGCCGCCGCTCTCGGCACCGCTGCCCGCGGTGACCTTGACCACATACACGCCGTAGTTGGCGACGCCGAGCTGCTGCGCGGTCTGCGCATCGGTCACATCGTAGATGCTGACACCCAGCGCCGGGCGGGCCACATAGCCGTTCTCGATCAGATCCTTGGCGATCTGCATCGCGCTGTTGATGGGGATGGCAAAGCCGATACCCTCGGCATCCTCGGAGGAGCTCTTGGCGTTGACAACGCCAATCAGCTCACCGTTGCCGTTGAACAGGCCGCCGCCGGAGTTGCCCGGGCTGATGGAGGCATCGGTCTGAATCAACGTCATGTTGTTGTTTTCCACAGTGACCTGACGGTTCAGCGCACTGACATAACCGGCGGTAACGGTGTTGGACAGGGTGCCCAGGGGGTTGCCCACGGCCACGGCGGTCTCGCCTACAGCCAGCTTGTCGCTGTCGCCCACGACGGCGGAGGTCAGGTCTGTGGCATCAATTTTCAGCACAGCTACGTCAGAAGTAGAGTCGCTGCCCACGATGGTGGCGTCATAGCTGTCGCCGTTGCTCAGCTGTACCTTGACGCTGGATGCACCGTTTACAACATGCGCGCAGGTCAGGATATAGCCGTCCTGGCTGATGACGACGCCGGAACCGGCGCCGCTTTGCACATAGTAACCGCCGAACCAGGTCTGGCTGCTGGTCATGGCCTCGGTGGTGATAGCCACCACACTGGGCGATACCAGGCTGGCGATCTGCTGCACACTCATCGTTGTGGCTTCGTTGCCGGTGGAGTTGGTGGTGGTGCTGCTGTCGGCGTCCGCCTCATGGACGACCTGCTGTACAACCACCTGGCTGCCGGTCAGGCCCGTGCGGCTTGCCACCAGGGCACCCGCAAAGCCGCCGCCGAATCCCAGCACCACCGCGCCGACGCCCGCCAACACGCGCAGGGCGATTTTTTTGCCGTTGCGATGCTTTTTGGGGGGCTGCTGCGGGGCGCTGCTGTAACTGTAGCCATTGTAGCCGCCGTTGCCGCCGTTGCCGCCAAAGCTGCTGGTGTAGCCGTTATCCTGTTCGGGTGCGGGGTTGGGCGCAGGGTTCGGGGTGGAGTAATCGGTCTGCGCCGTGTTGGCGGTGTTCATGCCGCTGCTGCCCACGTTGGGGTAGCTGTTGTCCTGCTGCGGCTGTTGGGGCTGCTGCGGCTGTTGGGGCTGCTGCGGCTGTTGGGGCTGCTGCGGCTGCTGCGGCTGCTGCGGCTGCTGGGGCTGCTGGGGCTGCTGGGGCTGCTGGGGCTGTTGGGGATTTTGGGGATTTTGCGGGGGTGTATTTCCGTCTGTATGGTTATAAAGACCGGAGTAATCGTATTCGTTACTCATACAGATCCTTCCTTTCGATTGATTTTATGCTTACAGTATACCGGCAAATTGTGAAATAGACTTCTCATTGCGGTGAAAGAATTGTGAAATCCTGCCCTTAGGCAATACCGCATAATTCTAAGTGCCGATACGGCGAGCGAGGTGCGGCAGCTGCTAAGCCAAAAGCGCAGGCAATACTTTGTGTATTGGCGAGCATTTTGGCAACGCAGATGCTGTGCCGCAGCCGCCGGAGCGGTGCTTAAGCCGTTAGGCGGGAATTATGCGGTGTTGCCTTTATTTTAGCACTTTCCGCCGGGGGTTGACAAGTCCCCCGCCGCCCTGTATGCTGGGTAGGTAAAGGGGGCATCGGCCATGAAACTGGTTTGCGAAAACGGAAACTATACCTTATATAAGGAGCGCGAGGTCATCGGCACGGCTGCCGTGCGGGGCAGCGTTTTTGCGGCGCTGGAAATTGCCCCCGCATGGCGCGGGCGGGGCTACGGCAGCTATCTGGTAAAGGAAATTCTGCGCAGCGGCGGTGGGTTTGACACCAAGACCGCCAGCCTGTTCACCGCCCCGCTGCCCGAAAGCGAGGCAGGCAGGGCGCTGGCGCACAAGTTCGGCTTTGTGCCCGTGGGGGACAAGCTGGTGCGGCGGCGGGTGCCGGACCTTTCGGCGGTGCAGCTTTGCCACGATTTTTTGCGGACGAGGCTGGCGCCGGGCGGGCTGTACATCGATGCCACCTGCGGAAACGGCCATGATACGTTGTTTTTATGCCAACTGGCCGGGGAGCACGGGCAGGTTTTGGGGCTGGACATTCAGCCGCAGGCCGTGGCCAACACCAACACGCGGCTGCAAAACGCCGGATTCGGCGCGGTGGGCCGTGCGGTTTTGCACGACCACGCGGACCTGGCTGCGCTGGTGCAGCCCGGCACGGCGGACTGCGTGCTGTTTAATTTTGGGTGGCTGCCGGGTGCGGAACACGCGGTACATTCCACCGCCGAGGGCAGCCTGCCTGCGCTGCGCAGTGCGCTGGCGGCGTTAAAGCCTGGCGGCGTGTTGGCGGCCGTGCTGTACAGCGGCAAGATCATCGGTGACGGCGAAAAGCAGGCGGCACTGGCGTTTTTCCGCAGCCTGCCGCTGACGCAGTACACCGTGCTGGTGTGCGAGTTTGCCAATTGGGCAGACACCGCCCCGCTGCCGTGTTTTGTGATTAAAAAATAGAAAATGCAACGTAGGGCGGGGTGACCCCACCCCGCCGGGAAATTGTGCGGTTGTCGTGAATTTGCCCGTTAGGTTGTAGGGGCGAGCATTGCTCGCCTGTGCGGTTTACCCGATAGGCTGCATTGTCGGGACGGCTGCAACGGGCGGCATATATGCCGCCCCTACGAATGACCCGTTATGTTGTTGCAACCGTAAAACCGCGGGCGGGGCATGCCCCGCCCCTACCGCGCAACATTTTTTTACTGCGCTGTTTTTTGCGGTTCACCGTCAAATCAGCACGTCTTTGATCAGCAAACTCAGGCCGCCGGTGGCGGAATGGATAAACTCCACAGCCTCGTCGGAGCTGCACAGCTCGGCGGGGATTTTTATTTCAATGCCGGATTCCGTCTTGAAGCTGCGGCTTTCCAGCTTTTTGATGCGCGCGGGGCTGACGGTCAGGCGGTCGGTCTCCTCGACGCCGGTCTCCGCCAGGGCTGCCTCAAACTTGGGCGCGGCCAGCGGGTAGTTTTCGCGGATGCGGG
Organism: uncultured Gemmiger sp.; assembly: GCF_934561205.1. Classification (GTDB taxonomy): domain Bacteria; phylum Bacillota; class Clostridia; order Oscillospirales; family Ruminococcaceae; genus Gemmiger. The sequence continues at coordinate 10,009 of NZ_CAKTFU010000020.1, forward strand.
TGCAGACATCCTCGACGGCAATTTGGTTATCCACCGCCTGGTTGCGCACCATCAGCTCGACCGCCGTTTCGGTGCCGCCGTCAAAGGGCGGCACATCGTCCAATTCCTCGGGTTCGGGGTAGGCTTCCTTGACCGCCGCCACGGCGCTTTCGCAGACAGCCTTCAGCTTGGCCTTTTCGGTCACCGCCTCGGTGCAGCCGAAAACCCGCGTAGACAGGTAGAAATCCTTCTTGTCGTCCAGCGTATACTTTTTTTCGATCAGGCGCACCGTGCCGTTGGCGCGGTCAAACAGCGCGGCTTCGTCGGCCTTGGGCGTGCCGGGCAGCAGCGTGCGCTGGGGCACCATGCTGCTGAACTGCCCGTTGCCCAGCCGCTGGGTGGCGTGGGTGTAGCCGGGGCGGTAGTTGAGCTTGAGCACACCGTAATAGGGCACACCGTCGGCGGCAAAATCCACCACCGCCAAATCGCCCGCCGGGATGGCAGGGTACTGCAAAAGCTGCTCAAAAATCACACCGCCGATGCGGCGGGACAGGTCTACGAAATCCCCGTTTTGCGTCATCTCCTGCGCAAAGGCGGAATCGGGCAGAAAACGGCAGTTTTTGCCGTCGTCGCTGGCAAAGGCGCGCTCGATCACGGCGGAAAAGTATTCGTGCAGATCGGCGTCCATATCCATAGCGCGGTCGGACAAAACCGGCTCGGACGCGCCGGAATCCAGCAGGTGCAGCACGATTTGGTTGAGTTTGATCTCCATAGTAAAGCTCCTTCGGAAGATTTATGCGGTATCGCCTTAGTATACCATATTTTTCCGCGTTTTGACAGCCCCCTGCCTGCACAACCTTTTGGCAGGAGGTGTTTTTCTATGACCCGACAGGACATGGAACGGCTGCTGCGGCGCACCGCTACCGACCGTCAGAAACAGGCACAGGAATTTTTGCGCGGGCGCAGCCCCGCCGTGATGCAGCGCTATGCGCCCGACGCGCACCCCGACCCCGACGAGGGCTGGGTGGAAACCGACGAAACCGTGGAACGTCTGCGCCAATGGCGGGAGGAAGCCGAGTATTAGAGTTAGGAGTTAGGAGTTTAGATAAGGTGCGCCGCCCGCAGCGGCGCATTTTTTACGGGCTTTGCATTTTGACGTCAAACTGCGTTTTTCCTCTTGCCTTTTTTGTCGAAACGCGGTATACTTAGCGGTGAAGGCAAAGGAGGCTGTTGTAACAAAAAACGCAGTCCCCTCTTTTTTTGCGGTTTTCTAAGGAGGATATTATGGCGGAAAACAAAGTCGATTTTTCCAACGGCATCTATGATGCCCGCCAGCTTGGCACGCCCAAGCTGCTGATCCTGGGTGCGCAGCACATGTTTGCCATGTTCGGCGCAACCGTTCTCGTTCCCCTGCTGACCGGTCTGAGCGTCAGCACCACCCTGCTGTGCGCCGGTCTGGGCACGCTGCTGTTCCACTTTTTGTGCAAGGGCAAGGTTCCCGCGTTCCTGGGCTCCAGCTTTGCCTACCTGGGCGGCTTTGCCATCGTTTCCAACAACGGTGCCAACCCCGAAAATCTGCCCTACGCCTGCGCCGCCGTGGCGCTGTCCGGTCTTGTGTATGTGCTGTTCAGCGCGCTGATCTCCGCGTTCGGCATCCGCAAGATGATGAAGTTCTTCCCCCCTGTCGTCACCGGTCCCATCATCATTGCCATCGGTCTGATCCTCGCCCCCAGCGCCATCAGCAACTGCCAGAGCAACTGGCTGCTGGCCATTGTGGCGCTGGCCACCGTTATCATCTGCAACATCTGGGGTAAGGGCATGGTCAAGATCCTGCCCATCCTGATCGGCGTTCTGGTTTCCTACGCTGTAGCGCTGGTTACCGGTGCGGTTGACTTTGAGACCATCGGCGCCGCCGCCTGGATCGGTCTGCCCCTGCACAAGGACGCCATGGGTCTGTTTGCCATCGACGGCAGCGAAACGTTCATCAGCGCCGTGTTCACCATCGTGCCCATCGCGCTGGCTACCATGATGGAGCATATCGGCGATATCGCCGCCATCAGCGCCACCACCGGCAAAAACTACATCCGTGACCCCGGCCTGAACAAAACCCTGCTGGGCGACGGTCTGGCCACCGCCATGGCGGGTCTGCTGGGCGGCCCTGCCAACACCACCTACGGCGAAAACACCGGCGTTCTGGCCCTGACCAAGATCTACGACCCGCTGGTTATCCGCATTGCGGCCGTGTTTGCCGTTGTGCTGAGCTTCAGCCCCAAGTTTGAGGCGGTCATCAACACCATTCCCACCGGCATCGTGGGCGGCATCAGCTTTGTTCTGTACGGCATGATCTCCGCCATCGGCGTCCGCAATGTGGTCGAAAACAAGGTGGACTTCACCAACTCCCGCAACCTGATCATCGCCGCGGTCATTCTGGTCAGTGCCCTGGGCTTCAACTCTGTGGGCGGCATCAGCTTTGCCGTGGGCACCGTTACCATCAACCTGTCCGGTCTGGCCATCGCCGCCATCGCCGGCATCCTGCTGAACGCCATCCTGCCCGGCAACGACTACGAGTTCGATGAAGGCTCCAACGAGGGCGAGGGTGCCAGCCTGCGCGTCTGATTTTGAGGAAAAGCTATGACTGCTGCTGATTTTACCAACCTGCATCTGCAATACAAATCCACCCAAGCTGAGGGCGAGGTTCCTGCCGTGATCGAGCACGATTTTGCCGACGGCCGCATGGTGGACCACTATTATGTGACACCCTCCCCCGCCTTTTGGCAGGACGAGGGCGTGGCACAGCTGGATGCGGTGGCAGGCATCTCGTTTTTGCAGCAAGCCCCCGGCGAGCCGTGGAAAATCGCGGTACATGAGCCGGCCATGATCCGCGAGGTCGTGTTTGACTTTGCGGAGGAGGAATTTCAAAAAATGCTTGCCGATTCCGGCGTGACCCTGCCGGGGTGATAGTTTTTCGGTTTGATTAAAAAGCGTCTGTGTTCCGAGGAACACAGACGCTTTTTTGTTGCTATGGCTTCCCCCTTTGGGGGAAGCTGTCACCGCAGGTGACTGATGAGGGGATGCTTGCCGGACATTTTCCCCCTCATCCGGCGCGTTCCGCGCCACCTTCCCCCACAGGGGGAAGGCTTTTTTCGTAAAAACGTGCCCGCACGGCGGGCACACCAAATCTGCACTCTAAACTCTGCACTCTTAACTCTGAATTGAATATTTCAAACTTTTCCCTTGACATTTCGCCTTCTTTGGCGTATCATATGAACAGATAAACATATGAAAGGATGTTGCCCATGGCAGAACCAGAAACGACCCTTGACGTCTCCTTCGATGAGGCTGACGGCCGGCAAAACGAATTGCCCGACGACGAGGTCCTGTACGAGCTGGCGGATCTGTTCCGCGTGTTCGGTGACTCGACCCGCATTAAAATTCTGTACGCCCTGTTCGAGAGCGAAAAATGCGTCAATGACATTTCCAACGCGGTGGGCATCTCGCAAAGCGCGGTCAGCCACCAGCTGCGCGTACTCCGCACCAGCAAGCTGGTCAAGTTCCGGCGCGAGGGCAAGGCGATGCTCTACTCGCTGGACGACGACCATGTGCGCAGCATGATCGAGCTGGGCATGGAGCATGTGGAAGAATAGTTTATAAAACCAACGATATAAGGAGAAATTATTATGCAAAAGAAATTCAAGATCGAAGTCGACTGCGCCAACTGCGCCGCCAAAATCGAAACCGCCGTCAAGGCGCTGCCCGGTGTCAAGAACGCCAGCGTCAGCTTTATGGCCCAGAAAATGCTGCTGGAGGCCGACGACGACGCCTTTGACGAGGTGCTGAAAGCCGCCGTCAAGGCCGCCAAAAAGGTCGAGCCGGATTTCGAGATCGAGCTGTAACCCCCCACGCCCTGCCCCGCGCAGGGCAATTTTTACCCCATTACGGAGGAATCGCTATGACCAAAAAGCAAAAAAAGACGTTAAAGCGCATTGTTATCGCCGCTGTGCTTTCCGCCCTGGTGGCAGTTGTGCTGCATTTTGCGCCGCTGCCCTGGTTCGCGCAGTTGGTTTTGTGGCTGGTGCCCTACTGCATCATCGGGCATGACGTGCTGCGCAAGGCGTTTATGGGTATCAAGGGCGGCGAGGTTTTTGACGAAAACTTCCTGATGGCCGTGGCCACCGTGGGCGCGATGGCCTGCGGCGAGTACGGCGAGGGCGTGGCCGTCATGCTGTTTTACCAGATCGGCGAGCTGTTCCAGTCCTACGCCGTGGGCAAGAGCCGCAGCAGCATCAGCGCGCTGATGGACATCCGCCCCGACAGCGCCAACCTGGAGGACGCCGACGGCAGCATCCGCACGGTCGACCCCGACGATGTGGCCATCGGCTCGGTCATTGTGGTCAAGCCGGGCGAAAAAATTCCGCTGGACGGCACCGTGCTTTCGGGCGAAAGCACCCTGAACACCGCCGCCCTGACCGGCGAAAGCCGCCCGCGCAGCGTGCGCCCCGGTGATGAGGTCATCAGCGGCTGCGTCAACAGCGACGGCGTGCTGCGCATCACCACCAGCAAGCTGTACGGCGAGTCCACTGTGGCAAAAATCCTCGATCTGGTGGAAAATTCCAGCCTGAAAAAAGCCCCTGTCGAGAACTTTATCACCAAATTTGCCCGCTACTACACCCCCGCCGTCTGCGTGGCGGCGCTGGTTCTGGCCTTTGTACCCCCGATTTTTGCCGGACACTGGGCCGACTGGATCATGCGCGCGCTGACCTTCCTGGTCATCAGCTGCCCCTGCGCGCTGGTCATTTCCATCCCGCTGACCTTCTTCGGCGGCATCGGCGGCGCGTCCCGCATGGGTATTCTGGTCAAGGGCGGCAACTATCTGGAGGCACTGTCCAAGACTGCCACCGCCGTGTTTGACAAGACGGGCACGCTGACCCGTGGCGTGTTCAAGGTCACGGCGGTCCACCCCGCCGACGGCGTGACCGAGACCGACCTGCTGGAAACCGCCGCCCTGGCGGAGAGCTTTTCGAGCCACCCCATCAGCAAGAGTCTGCGCGAGGCCGCGCCGGATCTTGACGCCCGCCGCGCCGCCGATGCGCAGGAGGTGGCAGGCCACGGCGTAAAGACGCTGGTGGACGGCAAGACCGTGCTGGCCGGCAACGCCCGCCTGATGGACGCCGAGGGCATCGCCTACACCGCCGCAGACGGCGCGGGCACCATCGTGTATGTGGCACGCCAGGGGCAGTTCATCGGCTCGATTTTGATTTCTGACGAGGAAAAGCCCACCGCCAAGGCGGCCATGCAGGGCTTGCAGGCGCAGGGCGTGCGCACGGTCATGCTGACGGGCGACAGCCCCGCCGTGGCGCAGGCCGTGGCGGCAGACCTTGGCATCGACGAGGTACATGCCGGGCTGCTGCCCGCCGACAAGGTGCAGTGGGTCGAAACGCTGCTGCAGCAAAAGCCCGAAAAGAAAGAGCTGGCCTTTGTGGGCGACGGCATCAACGACGCGCCCGTTTTGATGCGTGCGGACATCGGCATTGCCATGGGCGCCCTGGGCAGCGATGCCGCCATTGAGGCCGCCGACGTGGTGCTGATGGACGACGACCCGGCAAAAATCAGCCTTGCGATGCGGATCTCCCGCCGCTGTATGCACATTGTGTACCAGAACATCGTGTTTGCGCTGGCCGTCAAGGCGCTGTGCCTGGTGCTGACCGCGCTGGGCATCACGAATATGTGGTGGGGCGTGTTTGCCGACGTGGGCGTTATGGTGCTGGCCGTATTGAATGCCACCCGCATGTTGAACGTGAAGGTGTATCGGTAAGGTAGGGGGAACCCGCTATGGCTTCCCCCGTTGGGGGAAGCTGTCACCGCAGGTGACTGATGAGGGGGAAATTTGCGGTTGCTGCAAAATTCCCCGGCGGGGTGAGGTCACCCCGCCCTACAGGGCAACGCCCCAACCATTGCCCCATAATAAAAATGTGTCCGCAAAGCGGACACACCAAATCTGAACTCTCAACTCTAAACTCTTAACTCTGCGCACAAGCGCAAAAACCCCTGCTCCCCGATCACTCGGGGAGCAGGGGTTTTGCGTTATTTATTCGTCGTCAGCAAAGTTGCCCAGCGCCTTTGCCTGCTCAATGACCTTGCTTTCCAGCATCTGGGGCAGGGTCTCGTAGCGGGTGAAGGTGAAGGTGAACCAGCCGCGTCCCTGTGTCAGCTGGCGCAGGAAGGTCGTGAAGTCCTGCATTTCGGCCATGGGGACTTCGGCCTCGACCACCTGCATACCGTCGTCGTCGGGGTTCATACCCAACACACGGCCGCGGCGCTTGGTGACCTCGCCCATGATGTCGCCGGTGTTGTCCGCGGGGACATGCGCCTGCAGGGAACCGATGGGCTCCAGCAGAACAGGGCCGGCTTCGGGGATGGCGGCCTTATACGCCAGCTTGGCGGCCATAACGAACGCCATTTCGCTGGAGTCCACGGGGTGGTAGCTGCCGTCCAGCAGGGTGGCCTTCAGGCCGACCATCGGGTAGCCCGCCAGCACGCCGTGCTCGGCCGCCTGCCGCACGCCCTTTTCTACGGCGGGGAAGAAGTTCTTCGGCACGCTGCCGCCGAAAACATTCTCGGCAAATTCCACGCCCTCGCCGGGTACCGGCTCGAACTGAATCCACACGTCACCGAACTGGCCGTGGCCGCCGGTCTGCTTTTTGTGGCGGCCCTGCGCCTTGCAGCTCTTGCGGATGGATTCGCGGTAGGGTACGCGCGGTGCCTCCAGCGTGATCTCCACGCCGAACTTATTCTTCAGCTTGGCCAGCGCCACTTCCAGGTGCTGGGTGCCCAGGCCGCCGATGACCTGCTGCTTGGTTTCGGGGTCGACCTCAAAGGTGATGGCGGGGTCCTCCTCCATCAGGCGGGTCAGCGCGCCGGAGACCTTGCCCTCGTCGCCCTTCTTGGCGACCTTGACAGCCATGCGGTAGCCGGCGATCGGGTAGACGGCGGCGGGCAGGCTGACCACGCGGGCGGGGTCGCACAGGGTGTCGCCGGTTTTGGCGGTGGTCAGCTTGGCCACGGTGCCGATGTCACCTGTCAGGATAGCAGCGGTGTCGGTCTGCTTTTTGCCGCAGACGGTCAGCGTCTTGCCCAGGCGTTCGGGCTGGCCGGTACGGCTGTTGATGGCGTTGCCGGTGGCGGTCAGTTTGCCGGACAGCACCTTGATAAAGCTCAGCTTGCCCACAAACGGGTCGGCCACCGTCTTAAAGACGTAGGCGCACAGCGGGGCATCGGGGTCGGCGGTGATCTCCACGGGGTTGCCGTCCTTATCCTCAGCCACAGCGGCGGCGGTGTCGGCGCCGGGCAGCAGAACGTTCATGTTGTACAACAGCATATCCAGCGCCTGCGCGTTGACGGCACTGCCGCAGAACACGGGGGTGATCTGGCCGCTGCGCACGCCGGCGGCCATGCCCTGCACGATTTCCTCGGTCGTGAAGGCCTCGCCCTCGAAGAATTTTTCCATCAGGGCTTCGTCGGTCTCTGCGATAGCCTCGCTCATGGCCTGGATCAGACCCTCGAAGCGGTGGCCGATGTCGGGCAGCTCGATCTGCACCTGCTTGCCGCCCTCATACTTGAAGGCCTTCTGGCTGAACAGGTTGATGTACGCCACGGTGCCGTCGTCCAGGCGGACAGGCACGACACAGGGGCAGACGCTGGGGCCGAATTTGATTTTCATCTGCTCCAGAATTTTGAAGTAGTCGGCGTTTTCCAGGTCGGTCTTGGTGACAAAGATCATCCGCGCCTTGTTGTTTTTCAGCGCCAGGTGGTAGGCCTTTTCGGCACCGACGGTGACGCCGGAACGGCCGGAAACACAGATCAGAACGCTCTCTGCGGCGGTGATGCCCTCAACCGCGCCGGTCTCAAAGTCGAACAGACCGGGGGCGTCGATCAGGTTGTACTTGACCCCCTGATACTCCACGGGGATGACGCTGGCGTTCAGCGATGCCTTGCGGCGGATCTCTTCGGGGTCAAAGTCGCTGGCGGTGGTGCCGTCCTCAACACGGCCCATGCGCTCGGTTGCGCCGCTCATATTCAGCAGTGCTTCGGTCAGCGTCGTTTTGCCGCAGCCGGCGTGACCGGCCACCAAAATGTTGCGGATGTCTTTGCTTGCGTAGTCCATTGCGTGTCAAACCTCTTTTCGCGCCGGGCGGGGTTGCCGCGGCGTAGTAATTTAATGGGTGGGGGCTCGCTGTTCGTTTTTTGAACACTTCCCACCTGTTTGATACTACTTTACCACACTTTGAGGAAATATTAAACAGTTTTTTTGTATTTTCTGAAAAAATTTTATACAAAGATTGTCAGCGCGGTTTTATACAGTATGATGTAGGGCGGGGTGGTAAATTTTGGCTGTTGCAATATACCGCGATAGTGCGCTATTTTCGGCAGGTTTGTAGGGGACGCATAGTTGCGTCCCGTGCCGTTTGCCCGTTATATCGCATTATCGGTGTGGCTGCAACGGGCGGCATATATGCCGCCCCTACGAACTGACCCGTGATTTTCGCGTTGTCGTCAGATCGCGGGCGGGGCATGCCCCGCCCCTACCGCGCGATGATTTTTGTTGCCCCGTAGGGCGGGGTGACCCACCCCGCCGCTAAAGCCCGCCCACAAAAAAAGCGCCCCCTGCGGGGCGCTTCGGTCAATGATTTTCGCGGGCAAAGGGGGTGGACGAGACAGCTTCGGGGTCGTACATCGTGTAGCTCAGCAGGAAACGCTCGTGGTTGGGCAGGCGGTAGAACTCCGTCTTGATGCGCTCCAACGGGCCGACACCGGCCTCCATCGTGCTGCCGTTCAGCATCAGCACATACTGCGTGTCAAAGCGGCGGGCGGCCACATCGCTGCGGCGCAGGGCGGTGTGCACCACCTCGCCCAGCTGCTTCATCATATCCTCGGTACGCTTGGCGCTGGTGCCCCGCACGGGGGTCAGGCGAAGCAGCGCCAGAAACAGCGGCTCACCCAAGCGGGCCTGCATACCGCGGGCCACACGGTAGGCCGTGCAAAACTCCTCAAAGCTGCACATGACCGCGCCGTTGTCGATATCGGAGGGCAGGTCCTGCATCAGGGTGCGCAGGTCCTCCTCCATGGCGATATCCGCCTGACGAAGCTGCCGATACGCCGAGTCCGCGCGCTCCGGCTCGACCTTGCGGTGCAGGCAGCCCATGGCTGTGCCGCGCTCGGACACAAGGCGCGCCTCGTCCTCACGGCCGAGGTTTTGCAGCGCCAGAATCCATTCCAGATACAGGCGTTCCTCGTAGGGGTCCAGCAGCAGGGCACGGTCGCACAGGGCGGCAATGCGCTCGTTCTCGCCCCATTTTTTGCAAAGCTCCAACAGGTTCAGCAGGGCGGTGCGGTACTGCGCATGCAGCTGCACGCTGACGGTCTGCACCCACGGCTCGGTGGCGTTGCGGGGCAAAAGCCGCCCCGTATACAGTGTCAGCACCTGCTCGTACAATTTGCTGCGCACAAATTCGTCCTGCTCGGTCTGGGCCTGCTGCATCAGGTCGCCCACGGTAAAGGCGTCCACGCGGCAAAGACATTCGGGTTTCCACTGGTAGTAGCCGCGGCCGGTCTCGATGCAGTTGCGCAGGGGCAGAAGCTGCTCGTCCTCCACCATGTTGCGCACACGGTGCAAAATGGCGCGCAGTGCCATGTCGGGGTTGGAGGCATGCTGCCCGCCCCAGATGGCATCGATCAGCATTTTGTGGCTGACGCGCTCGTCGCGGTGCAAAATCAGGTATTCCATCACGGCGGTCGCCTTGCGGGAGGTCTGCAGCTGTTTCAGTGCCGGCTCGCCGTTCAGGCGGATCTCAAACCCGCCCAGCAGTTTGACTTCAATCAGGTTTTGGGTATCCATACATCTGTCCCCCTTATTCGGTTGCATCCTTCAGCAGGGGGCCTGCGGAATACACAGGCTTGCCCGGCAACGGGATAATGGCCTTTTGGGTGCAAAGCACCGTTTGGTCTTTTTCCGATACAATGGTTATGACCACCGTCAGCGAGGTCAGTCGTGTGACTGTTTGGTCTTCGTTTTGTTCCCAGCCGCGGGCGTAAAAGGCGATGTTGCCTATCTTCATGTTCATATACGCGCCCTTGGCGTAGATATCTGTATAGGCGTAGGCAAAGCCATTTTTTGCCTCGGTCACGGTCTGGCTGTCCCGAAAATAGCGCATGTGCAGGTAGCCCTGCTTTTTGGCGGCGTCCGCCTCGCTTAAGACAGTCTTGGTTTCGGTGTCGCTGACTTTTTGCGTCAGCTCCCGCACGGCCCCCGCGTCCAGCATGACCACATGGTTCGGGAACACGCTGTACTCCAGCGCGGTGCCCTGCGCGGGGCGCGCGTTATCGGGCTTGACAAGGGTTTCGTACACCATGTTGCTGTCGGTTTCGCTTGCCTCGGCAAAGCGCATTTCGCCCACGGCGCTTTCCAGCTCCAGACGCAGGTTTTCGACCAGGGCGTCGGCCAGGGTCTGGGCGCGGCTTTGCTGCTGCACCGTGATATACGCGCGGGCGCAGGGCGCAAGCAGGCTGATGGCCGCCAGCGACAAAATCGTCAGCAGCGTTATGCTGACCATCAGCTCCACCAATGTGGTGCCCTTGCTGTTTTGTAGCGGTCGCATAGCGGTTTGCACTCCCCCTTTTTATTTGGTGTAACGGTGAAAATCAAAATCTGCGGCACCGTCCGCTGCCGTATTGGTTTGCAGTTTCACGCCCTGCACGGTAAATCCGCTTCCCGTTGCCTTTGCGGTAAAGGTCAGGTTCGCGGTTTCGGTGTTCTGTGTCCAGTTCACGGTTTGATTATCGACAGGGTACAGCTGGCTGACGCGGACATAGGCCTGCTCGCGCAGGGTCTCGGCCTTGACGGTCATGGCGCGGGCAAACCGCAGCGAGGCCGCAAACACCGCCATAAAAGTCAGCAGCAGCAGAAACGCCGCCATGACCTCGACGATGGTTTCGCCGCGTTGGTTCAGACGTTTGTGTATCATGGGGTGCCTCCTTGTGCTGCGCGCACACCGCGCACATAGCTGACTGCGGTGGGTGCCGCCGAGGTGTCGAAGTGTACGGTCAGGGTGTGATTCTTTCCATCGCTAAAGTCAACCCATTCATCCACTCTATCTTTTTTGAACTTTGTCGTTTCCTTTACCCAGTCGTACCGCGCCGTTTGGCTGTCGATGGTAAAATATACCCCGCTATAGTGGGCGCTGCGGTCGTAGGTTACGGTGTAGGCGTAGGCGGCACCGCTTTTTTCTGCCGTGACGGTTATATCCAGCTGCAGATCCTCGATTTTATAGTCCGCCGCGTGCAGGGTAGTCAACTGGTTTTTCAGATCCTCCATGTTGTTGTTGTACGGCACGTCCATGGCCAGATCCTCGGCCTTTTCGCCCGGTCGGCGCTGCAGGGTGACGGTCAACGTATCGGCACCGTCCTGCAGTTGGTTGGCGTTGTTCGTTGTAAGGACCGTCTTGCCCGATTCCTGCGTGTAGATGTTGATGCCGTATGCCTCGGAAAACATATAGGTCCCGTTGATAAACTTTGCAAAATCGCTGTCTTTGTCTTGCAGTTCCTTTTCCAGCACTTCCGAAAAGCTGACCGCCAGCTGGTAGGCTTCCTGTTCGCGCAGCTGGCTGTTGGCGTTGGCGGTCAGCACCGAGGCTGCATACCCCAGTGCCGCCGCCAGGGCCAGCAGCAGCGCGCCCAGGCAGAGCACAATAAGTATCGCTATACCGTCCTGTTTTTGCAGGATACGGCGCAGCTTGTTCTGCATAGGGCATTTTCCTTTCCGGCGGATCAAGTTCCGGCCTCATCACGGGTAAGTACTTTAGGATCGGAATCCTGCACGGGGGCAAAGCCGTTCACGCCTTGTGCGGTGACCTGCACCGTTTTGGTAAACTGCTGCAATGCGGAGTCATTGCCGTAGACAAGCTCGGCCAGATCGGGCAGAACCAGGCGGTAGATGCGGTTCTCTGCGTCGTATTGCAGCAGGGGCACAGCGTCCATCTGATAGTACCGCAGGCTGTTGTCGGCCATCAGCAGCTGGCCCGTCAGCGTGACGGGGTGGGGTTCCAACGTGACGCTGCCGTCGGCGTTGGTTTTTTTGGTAACGCTTACGTCCCAGCTGCCGTTTTCAGACGGTATCTCAAAGTATGTGGCGCCGCTGTCCACGGATTTTTCCACCTTGGTCACAGCCCCGCGGGCGGTTTCCACAACAGGGTTGCCGTCTGCGTCCGTTACGGTGTTGCCGGTTCCGTCCGTTTCGTACTTGTCGGCTGCCTGTACGGTAACGCGCAGGGTATAGGGTGTTCCGCCGTCCTTGGGGGTAACGGAAACGGTATAGGTGTTGGCCAGCAGGGTGTTGGTCTTGCCGTCGGCGGTGGTATACAGGTTGTCGGCATGCCATTCGACGGCAATGCGCTTGACGCTCATCTCGGACTCGGCAGAGGTTGTAAAGTCCGTCGTGTCCGAAATACGAGCCGTGCCCGTAAAGGCATAGCTTACACGGGTGGCGTCCGGCGTGTCCAGCTTGATGCAGGGCACCCGCACCGCATTTGCTGTGTAGTATGTCCAAAGCGAGCTTGCGTTGGTTTCGCCGTCGGCCATGGTGCGCACGGCGGGCAGCAGGTACCAATCGCCGTACTGCGGCTGCATGGCAAACAGATCCGGCGTAAGGGTAAAGCTGACCGTGCTGCCCGTACCGTCTGCATCGGCGGTTGTTTCGGCGGGCAGACCTGTGGTGCGCACGGATTCCTGTGTCACAAGGCAGACGGCCGTGTCTTTGTCGTTCAGCGCGTTTTGCAATGCCGTTTGCAGCTCGGTCAGGGCGGCCGCCTTGGCGGTGGGGTCGGTCTCGTTTTGCCATGCGTCGGCTTTTGCTTTTACCGCCGTGTAGTCCGTCTCATTTTGGAACAGGTAGCCCGTCACATAGTGGGAGGGTGCCGTGTCCCCTACCGTAAACCGTATCTCCATGCCGGAGAGGAAGGTCTGCTGTGTCGGTTGGGCATCGGCAAATCGTACGGCAGTGGCGGCGGGGCTTGCCACGCGGGTTGCCACGATAAATTCGCTGCTGAACGCACTGTACGGGCTTTGCAGCACCGTGCCGCCCGTCGCCGCCATGGCGACCACGCGCAGGCGCAGCGTTTTGCCCAGGTATTTTTCCAGGTCGGCGGTCAGCTGGGCGTTGGTGTCCTGCGTTTCCAGCGTCTCCCCGAAATTCCAGGTTGCGCCGTCCTTGTATTCAAGGGTCAGCGCGTAATGGTGCAGGGCACTGTCCGCGATGCCTGCCCAGGTAATTTGATAGCGCAAAGCCTCGGCATCGTCGCGGTCGGTCAGCAGGATGCTGTCCGGTGCGCCGGGCTGGGTCAGGCGGGTGCGGATGTCCGTGTAGGTTGCGGACGCCGTGGCACCCACAGCCCCTGCGTCGGCGGGTATACCCGTGACGTACAGGCGCACGGTAGTATAGTGCCAGTCGCTCGCGCCGTTTTTGAGCTTATCCACCTTGACCGTCAGCTTTTGGCCGGTCGTGCCGTCCGCGGTCAGGTCAACCGCATCGGCGGGCAGTTCAATTTGCTGCTCTGCGCCGGTGGCTGTCACGCCGTACAGCTTGTAGGTATAGCCGGACGCACCGGCCACGTTGTTCCAGGTAAAGGTATACAGCAGGTTGTTGTCGTCCAGCGTATCGTTGGCCGCGCCCAAAACGGGGGCGGGCAGAACTTTGAGGTTCAGGCGCTGTTCTTTGCAGCAAACGTAGGATGTTTTCATGGAATGGAAGGCGTACTGCGTGTAAACCACCTGGCCGTTGCCGTCCACCTCCCGCACATACTCAATGGGGTCGGAATTGCTGTCCCCCACTGTGCGGAATCTCCAGCGGCAGATAGAATCGCCCTTGCCGCTGTTGACAGGGGCTGCCACAATGCGCCAATCGTAATATTCGGTCAAGGCATAGTCGGGCAGGTCTGTAAAGGTGACATGGGTAGCCGAGCCGGACAAAACCGTTTCGACCGCCTGCAAGGTGACATATTTGCCGTTCAAGTTTTGTCCGCTTACCGACGTAGCGCTGCTGTCCTTGCATCTACCTTGCAGCATAATGCGATACTTGGGGTTATACTTTTGGCCTGTAATGCTCAGGTCTGCGTCGATTGCAAGGTTCTGCGTGCTTGTGCCTGTAACGGCAAAGTTGTCTATGGACAGCTTGCCCAGGTCTGTATAATTTTGTTTGGGAATGTAGCTTTCCTCATTGTATCGGGCAGACTGCATCCAGTCTTCCGACGTATTTTTTGTTTTTACCGAGGCGCGGAAGGTAAGCGTCTTGCCCCCAGAGTTTGAATACTGTTGTATCCAGCCCTTGCCTCTTGATGGATCTATATAGGTGAAGTAATTTTTATCTTTGGTGATCGTTTGCGTAATACCGCCGCTTACGGACACCTCGATTTCCCAATCCTCCTTCACAGCGTTGTAGTCGTCCAGATTTTCCAGATAAAAACCAAACCAATCTGTTTTCGTGTACAGTTTTATCTGCGGCGTGGGCAGGGTCTTGGCAAAGGTAAACTCGTCTACGCTTTCGGTGACTTTGCCTTGTGTGGTGTTGCAGGGCTGCACTTCCACCTTATACTTTTGGCCCTGGTATTCTTCCAGACCGTCAAAGGTGTAGCGGTTGGTGTACACGGCTGCGGCGGGCAGGTCGTCCACGGGCAGGTATTTCTTCGTCGTCTCGTCCCACACCTTGACCGTTACCTTATAGTAGCTTGCGCCGGGTACAGCTTTCCAGGTCACAACATAGCGGCCGTAAACCGTCGTTGCACCGGTGGTTTCATCACTGCGGCTTACCTGAATGTCGGTAACGTCCTTATCCGCAATGCTGTTGTCCTTATCCATTTGGGTATAGAAAGCCCGCACATCGGCATCTGTGATATCCTTCAGCGTGGGGTTTGCATTGTCGTCTTTATTGGTAAAGGTAAACAGCAGCTTGCCCTGTGCCTTGCCCGTGTTCTCATTTTTGATAAGGTTGGTCTTCGTATCAATGTAGCTGCTTTGGGGGGTAATATCTTTCAGGTAGGTGGTCCGGTCATTGATTTTTTCGGGAGCTGTGGCCGGAACCTGCGCGGCAAAGAACTTTTGGGTTGTCTTGTTTACACCGGCAAATACGCGGTAGCCGTAAATTTCGCCATTTTGATCCGTGTTTGCGGGGTCATTTCCGTTCGCGTATACCCAGCCGGAACCATTTTTATCCTCATTCAGATTTTCAAGGCCATTCAGCCGCGTACTTCCGGCCGTTGTTGCATTAAAGCTGGACGTGTCCATATAGAAGTTTGGCGTAAGGCTCGTATCTGTTTCGTAGGTTTTTATCTTTTCATCTTTCAGATTGTAGGCAATGGCGTATTGGGAGCTGTCGTAGCCGTACAGCACAAAGCAGCCCGTGATTGTGGTGGGCGCGGTTGTTGCGCCGCCTTCGCCGCGGTTGCCCGCAATGCCGATTTTGTTGCCGGAACCTGTTATCCCGCCAACCGGACTCCGGTCGGTTTCCATTGTTGTACAGTAATTGCGGCAGCGGTCAATGTTTACATGGGCGTTTTGGATTGTTCCATATTCCCACGGGCCTATCCAGGCAATCATACCGGCAATCTGCGAGTTGGCCGCCATGGAAATATCACCGACCACACATTCCGAGATATTGACGATCAGGTAGTCGTCGGCCTTTTTCATGTTGATGCTGCCCAGAATACCGCCGACGTCGTTGGCCGTCTTTTGGTTCTCCCACCAGATATCGCCCTGGCTTTGGCAGCGGACAATGTTGGTGGTGCCGCCCGCCACGGGCTTGTCAAACTTGGCCACAATGCCGCCCGCCGTGCCGGAGCTGGAACCTGCGTTGGCGTTGGCATACAATGTGCCGAAGTTAAAGCACTTTTCCAGCGTACCGCCGTTATCCAGCCACAGGCAGATAACGCCCGCCATACGGTTGGAACGGCTGTTGTACACGGTGCCGTAGTTGACCACGTTGGTCAGGCTCCAGCGGTCGCCCGTGCGGTTTTGCTGTACGCCGATCACACCGCCGACAGAGGTTTCCTGCGTGGGGCCAAGGCGCTGCCGATTGCCCTTATTGTCGTCGTCGTTTGTATTGTCAAAGCGGTAAAAACGGCGCACGGCGGCGCAGTTCAGCAGGTTCGACATATTCCGGTCAGACTCGTTCTGGCCGATCATGCCGCCCACGGCGGCATTGTCCACATCGCCGTTGTCGCAATAGACAAACCATTTGCCCGTGGCGGTTTTGCTCAGGCTGCCGGTATCGGTGTTAAAGCCCGTGATGCCGCCCAGGTAGCCCGCCGACCGTTTGCTCGCCGTGGTTTCGCCGCGCAGGGCAACCAGCAGCTGGTTTTTGTCAAGACCCGTGTCAGCGTATACGTCCGTATAGCTGCCGTCCTTGACGGTATCCACACCGCGCAGGGCGTTGAAGCTGCTGCCGGCAGATTTCGGCGTATCGTGGGTGTATTTGAGCTGCGCGATCATGGTGTCGATGGTGGTGTCGCCGCCGTCGATCCAAGTTTTGATCTGCGTAACCGCCGTGGCCGTGCCGTGGCCGCCGCAGCCCTCGATCGTGCCCGCGTTGGAGCCGGCCACGCCGCCCACAAAACCGAACTTGGCAATGACCGCGCTGCCGTTGGCGGCTGTGCTGCCGTCGGTGCCGATGAAGCTGGTTTTGATCATGCCCGTTTCGGTGTTGCGGCCCACAAGGCCGCCCACATGGCTGGAGCTGTTCAGCTTGGTTTCGACGTCCTGGCTGGCCTCGACGTTGCTTTCGCCCAGAACGTTCAGGGTGATGGACTGGACATAGCAGCCCTCCACCTTGCCGTTGTTGACGCCGGCCATGCCGCCGAAGGCATCGCCCACCTTGGCCGCGCCTGTGGTGGCGGGGGCGTCTGCCTGGACAGCCTCGCCCAGCTGCCCCGCCGTAAAGACGCACTTTTCCAGGGTGCCGTTGTTTACGCCCGCAACGCCGCCCAAGGTGCGATATTTTTCGAGATTTCGGGTCACGTTCAGCGCGACCTGTACATTATTTATAATAGCGTCCTTATCGTTCTGACCTGCCGCGCCGCCCAAGGTGATATCCGCCGCGGTCAGGCTAAGGGTCAGCGCGTCGCCCGCCATCGCGCAGCGGTCGGCGGTGTTGTCCCCGCCGATGGTGCCCAGGTTCACGCCCGCAACACCGCCCACCACAGAGGCGCCGCCCTGCAGCGTAATGTTGGATTTGAGCGCAATGCCCTTGATGACGCCGCCCTTGCTGTTGACGGCTGCCACGGCGCCCAGGTTGGCCGTGCCGCCCTTGACGGTGCAACCCTGCACCGTGCCGCCGGAGATCGTTTGGTTGTTGACAGCCGCGACGCCGCCCGCCTGGCCGTTTTCGCAGGTGACCCTGGCGCTTGCGGCGGCATTTTGAATGGTGCCGTTGTTTTCACCCGCGACGCCGCCCGCAAAGTCCGCTGCGGCGTAGACGGTGCCCTGATAGCTGCCGCCCGTTACCGTGCCTTCGTTTTGGCCTGCCGCGCCGCCCGCATATCGACCCGATGCGCGCACGGACAGGGTGCCGTCGGTATTGGCGTCGGTAATTTCGGCATTTTGGGCGTTATGACCCGCCAGGCCGCCCGCGTAGTTGGCCGCCTGTACACTGCCGCTGACGGCAGCGGTTTGCAGCGTGCCGATGTTTTTGCCCGCAAGGCCGCCCGCATAGTCGCCTGTGGCGGTGACTGTGGCGTTCAAGGTGGTGTCCGCACCAACCGTGCCGTAGTTTGCGCCCACGGCACCGCCGACCTCGGTCATGCCGCGCACGGCGGCGCTGCCGTTCAGCCCGCTGACCGTACCCGTGTTGATGCCCGCCACACCGCCGACATATTGTCCGCCGTTGACGGCTGCATTTTGGGGCAGGCTGTTTTGGATGGCGCCCGCGTTGACGCCCGCAATGCCGCCGATGCCTTTATATTGGCCCTGCACGGTGCCCAGATTGCTGTGCAGCGCGCTGTTTTGTATCGTGCCTAAGTTAAAACCGGCAATACCGCCCACCAGGCTTGTGTGGAAAACACCCGCGTAGTTACGGCAGTTTTGCAGTGTGGTGCTTGTGCCCGCATAGCCGATGATGCCGCCCGCCATGTTGCCGTTTACCGTGACACTGCCTTTAGTATAGGTAGCCTGCAGGCTGCCGCCGCTGCGCAAAATGCCCTTGTCCACGCTGTTGGTCGCGCCGTTTTGGGCATTATCCACCGTAAGCTTGGTGTCGTTATCATTGTAGCCAACCACGCCGCCCACATAGGCATCGGCGGTGACGTTGACGGTGTTGTTGCTGCCGCTCAGCGTCACAGCGGCGGTTCCCTTTTCTGCGCCCGTGCCCGGCGTTACCGTTGCGATATCGTTCTCCACCGTGACCGTGGGCAGCAGGGACAGTGCGCGGGCACAGACGTTTTGCTCATCGGGCTTGGCCGCAATGACGCGGTTATAGCCGATGATGCCCCCCGCCAGCGCCTTGGCTTGCAGGCTGTTGCCGCCGCCGTCGGTGCAAAGACCCGACACCGTCATCGCGGCGGCGGGCAGATTGGCACCCACAACGCCGCCCACGCAGTATTGGCCGGAGATCAGCTCCGCCTTGACGGTCACGGCAGGCAGGCTTGCGGCGCAGTTCATGCCCGCCAGGCCGCCTGCGGCATCGCCCGCCGCGACAATGCGGCCGCCCACGGTAAGGGCTACGCCGTTTTGCAGCGCAAGCTCGGCGTCGTTGTCGTTAAAGCCGACCACGCCGCCCACAAGGCTGCCGCCGTCCAGCAGTACGCTGACTGTGGTAGACTTTGTCCATGTGATTGTGCCCATGTTATAGCCCGCAACGCCGCCCACCAGGTTGGCATAGTGGCCGTTGGCCATGGCGGACAGCAAAGCCACGCGGCTTGCGTTGGTGGCCGTGTTGGTGGAAACCGCCGCCGTGCAGTCGGTCAGTGTACCGGCGTTCAGGCCGACAATGCCGCCCACATAGGCCGCGCCATCGCCAAAGGCGGCGGTCATGCCGGTGTTGGTCATGTTGCTGATTTGGCTGCCTTGGCTGTTGACCGATGCCACGCCGCCCACATAGCGGTGGCCGAACACATGGCTGTTGTTGGTGCTGCTGTCGCTCCACACGGTCTCGCGCGAAAGCCCGCCCACCAGGCCGCCCACAAAGGTGTTGCCCAGCACATAGCCGCTGCGGGTTTGGCAGCCGGTAATTGTTACATGGCCGCCAAAGCCCACCAGACCGCCGACAAAGTCGCCCTGCAGGGGGGAGTTTGCGTTCAGGCTGCGGTCCGGGTTATAGCCTTGCAGGATCAGCGCCCTGATGTCGGATTCGCTCAGGCCGCTGCGCGCGCCGGAGGAGCTGCCTTGCAGCGTGGCGTTTTGCATCATGCCGGCCACGCCCCCGAAGAACTGCCCCAGCACAAGGCTTTGGCCCTTGGTATAGCCCTGATAGCCCGCCAGCGCATTGACGCTGCCGGTATTGTTGAGGTTGTTCAGGGTGGTGACATCGGCGCTTTGGCCGCAGATGTTGCCCGCAATGCCGCCCGTGCAGACGTTGCCGTACACATCGGCCGCATTGTTCAGGGTGCTTACCGTGCAGTTTTGCTGCAAAGAAAGTACACCGAACACACCGCCCACGCCGATGGCGCGGTCGATGCCTGTTTTGCCTGCCGTGGGCAGCACCTGCATATGGCGGGTGTGCTCGGCCTGTTCGGGGTCGGTGTCTGCGGCAGCCTTGGTGCCGTTGTCCACCCACAGACCCGCCACGGTGACGCTGCTGTCTGCCGTAAGATTTTTCAGCTTTTTGCCTGCGGCGGGGACGGCACTGCCGATCAGCCCGCCGACACCGAGGGGTTCTTTTTCGATGTTGCCGTCCGCGTCTTTTTCGCGGGTGTAGGTGGTGGTAGTATCGTCAAAGGCCAGCGATGCCGCCACGCGCGCGGTCGCCGTGCGGTTTTTGCTGCGCTTGACGGTGCAGTTTTCCACAGTGCCCGTGGACACACCGCACAAAGCGCCCACCGCGCGGACATTGTCGCGGTAGTCGGAGTCGCGGTCGTTTTTGTCCAGCAGGGCAAGGTTCAGCCCGCCCGCCGCGACGGTGTTTGCATTGGCCGTGCGTTCGGCTGTCACGTTGACCAGCACATCGGGGTCGGCCAGCGTCAGGTTTTGGATGGTGCCGCTGTTTTCACCCACCAGGCCGATGTAGCGGCAGCCCTTCTCGGCCACCGACGCCCCGCGCAGCTGCAGGCCTGTGATGGTGTGGCGGTTGCCGTCCAGCGTGACGTTCTCTTTCAGTTCCAACAGGCTGGGCCACGCCACGGGGCTGTCGGCCGAAGGGGTCTTGGCGGCGGCCTTGGGGCCGTCCACGCAGTACACCACCGGCGCACCGCTGAGCCAGTCAAGGTCCTTGGTCAGCTCGGCGGTCAATACCGTCTCGCCCTTGTACCAGCGCAGGTTGTACAGATGGCGGAAATATTGCAGCGTTGCCGTATTGCCGTTGAGCTTGCCGAAGTGGGAGTTCTCGGTGTTGCTCTGCTCGGTCTCGCTGTCAGAGTACGGGGTCACGCTGTCGGCGCGGGGGGAGGCCGTCACCTTGGCGCAGATGTCCGTGGCGTTCGGGATAAAGCGGGTGATGCTGAACAGCTCGCTCTTGGCGACCTCCTTGTTGTTCGTGGTAGCCTGCAGGATGGCGGCGTCGTTCATGGCGTCCAGCGTCAGGATAAAGTTGCTGTTGGAGTAGCTGATTGGGAAGGCATAGTCGACGGTTTCTTTTTCTGTGCCGTCCGCGTTATAAAACGTCACCGGCAGGGTGGCCTGGGTGCCCGTGGGCTTGGTGACAACCACCGAGAACAGCTTTTTGTCGGTGTCTTTCTCGCAAATTTCAACGGTGTAGCGTGTATCAGTCTCGTAGCTTTTGGAGTTGCCGCCCCAGCTCAGGGTCAGCGTTTCGCTGTTGGTCAGGTGCAGGTTGCGCACGCGCAGCTTGGTCTGCTGCAAATTGACCACATTGACCGTATCCTCGGCGCAGTAGTAGCCCACCAGCGTTTTGCTGCGGCGGTGGGTGTAGCTGCGGTCGTCCAGCGTGGTGCAGGCGGTGTTGCCCGCGTTGTCGGCAAAGCGCAGTGCCTCGGCTCTGGAATCATAAAAGGCAGAGAACACCTGCCCCGTGCTGCCGTCGATCTCAATGCAGAAGGAGGCATCGGTAAAGGATTCGTCGCTGACGTAGTCTTTTATGTAGTTCAGCAGGGTCGCCTCGGCGCTGCCCTCGGCAGGTGTGGTGCCCTTGTCAAAATAAAGCGCGTAGATGCGTGTGTTCAGGGCGGCGGTCTGTTCGGCGGTCATATCCCCGTTCAAGGCTTGCGTGATATGCCCGTTGCGCCCCGTTGCGCCGACCTGCTCGGCAAACCGTTCTTTTTCCCCCGCCATTTCCAGCTGTGTCACGGCCAGCTGGGCGGTCTGGAACATGGCGCGGGCGTTGGATTCATTTTTCTGGAACCGTGCCAGGCGGACATAAGCAATCAGGCCGCCCCCCACAAGGGCAGCCAGAACAGCCGATACAGCCAGCACCACCATAAGCTCCACCAGCGTAAAGCCGCGGCGGTTCCGTGTGTTCTTGTAACAGTATTTCAAAACGCGTTCTCCCCGGATTCTCCAGTTTTCGGCAATTTTCGTTATATACAGCGTTATTATAATATAAGTACCGATAGAGTTCAAGTGCGGTTGTGTTCAATTTGTGAACTTTCTGTGAATTTTTGCAGGATTCGCCATTTTTTGTTATTTTTTTACCGCTATCCCTTGAAAAACCCTGTCGGTGTGAGTATACTTTGTATTGTGTTATTATATAGAAACGAAAAAAGGGGGAATCTTGAGCCATGCTGCGCGAACAACTCGGTGCCGCCGTGCGCGGTACCAAACGCAGGGCGACCCATATTTCCCTTGCCGATTGGCTGATCGCCGTCCTGCTGACCCTGATGCTTCTGGGCTGCCTTGTCAGCGGCACCAAGGAGCTGCGTTTGCAGGCCCAATGCCGCGAGGCTTTGGCCCAGGTAAAATCCGCCCGCCTGGCGGCGCGCATTGTGTCGGCCCGCTGCTATGCGGCGGGGCAGCCCTTTGCCGATTTCACCGCCGGGGACGGCCTTTGCGACGGCCTGCAGGAGGAGATCTGCGAATTGGGCAGCCTGCAGGGCACCGTTCGGCTGACCCGCACCGACGCGAACGGCTACGACATCGGCCGCCTTGTCTACCAAAAGGGCGACGTGCTGGCCATCTACGACGCCGAGGACGGCTTTACCGTTTACCGCGCCGCACAGCGGCTGTACTACCCCCTGCAGGAGGACGCCCATGCTGCTGTTTCTTGAAGCCCTGCTGTGGGGCATACGCTTTATGCTGGGCGCGGCGCTGTTCAGCTTTATGAACGTCGTGGCGTGGCGGCTGCCGCAGGGCAAGAACCCGCTGTCCGGGCGCAGCTTTTGCCCCGCCTGCGGCGCGGAGCTGCAGGCGCAGGACCTTGTGCCGGTGTTCAGCTGGCTGGCTTTGCGCGGGCGCTGCCGCCGATGCGGTGCCAAAATTGCCGTGCGCTACCTGCTGGCCGAGCTTTTGGGCGGCGCGCTGGCCGTGGGCTGTACGCTGCGTTTCGGTGCGGGGCTTACCCTGCGCGAGGGGCTTTTCGGCATGAGCTGGCTGGCCTTGACGGCGCTGCTTGCCTGCGGGCTGCTGTTTGCGCTGGCGCTGATCGACGCCAAAACGCAGCTTTTGCCCGACTCCTTAAACCTTTTGCTGGCTCTGTGCGGGCTGGCGGGGCTGCTGCTGCGCCCCGCCATGTGGGCATCGTCGCTTACGGGCGCGCTGTGCGTCAGTGTGCCGATGCTGCTGCTCTGCCTGGTGATACCCGGTGCCTTCGGCGGCGGGGATATCAAGCTGATGGCTGCCGCCGGGCTGCTGCTGGGCTGGCGCCACACGCTGCTGGCCGCCTTTTTGGCGGTGCTGGGCGGCGGGGGCTACGGCGCGTATCTGCTGGCCAAAAAGCTGGCGGACCGCAAGGACCACTTTGCCTTCGGCCCGTTTTTGTGCACGGGCATTGTCATAGCGCTGCTGGTGGGCGACCCCATTTTGCAGTGGTATTTCCGATTTTTTTTGACAGACCTGTTACCTGACCTGTAAAGAGGTGTTTCGATGCCACGTTACCGCTATACCGCCACCAACGCCGCCGGGCGTACCGTGCGCGGCACAGCCGAGGCCCCCACGATGGAGGCCCTGTACATTCAGCTGCGTGATACCAAGGACGAATATATGACCGCCGCCAAGGAGGACACCGCCGGGGCGGTTGCCTTCCGCGCGATGAAAACCGCCCAGCTGGCGGATTTTTGCCGCAACCTGGGCACCCTGCTGGCCGCCGGTGTGCCGCTGGTGCGGGCGTTCCGCATCATGGCGGACGAACGCGGCCTGGATATCCGCAGCAAGGCCCTGTACGAGGCCGTGCTGAACGACCTCAGGCGCGGTGTGCCGCTGTCCGACGCGATGAGCCACTGCGCCCCCGCCTTCCCCGAGCTGCTGCTGGCCATGACCCGCAGTGCCGAGACGACCGGCAGCATTGACGAGAGCT
This sequence comes from uncultured Gemmiger sp., assembly GCF_934561205.1. Lineage (GTDB taxonomy): Bacteria > Bacillota > Clostridia > Oscillospirales > Ruminococcaceae > Gemmiger. The sequence goes on from NZ_CAKTFU010000020.1 coordinate 33,641, forward strand.
TTTTACGCATGGGCAGCTACTACGACCGCGAGCACCGCATGAACCAGCAGGTGGGCAACAGCATGATGTACCCGCTGATCCTGGCCGTGCTGACCGTGGGCGTGCTGGTGGTGCTGATGACCTTTGTGGTGCCGCAGTTCAAGGATATGTTCGACCAGATGGAGTCGCTTCCCTTTTTGACCGAGCTGCTGTTTTCCGTCAGCGACCTTGTCGCCACCCACTGGCTGAGCCTGGCACTGGGCATTTTTGTGCTGGTGATGGGGCTGCGCCTGCTGATGGCGCTGCCCGCCGTGCGCCTGCAGTGGGACCGGCTGATCCTGCATGCGCCCGTTGTGGGCAAGCTGAACCGCAAGATCTGCACCGCCCGCTTTGCGCGCACACTGTCCAACCTGTATTCCGGCGGTGTGCCCATTGTGGCCACCTTGATCTCCGCCCGCGACGCCGTGGACAACACCTGGATCGCAAGCCAGTTTGACACCGTTCTGCGCAACGTCCGCGCCGGCCACAGCCTTTCGGACACGCTGGGCGCCGTGGACGGCTTTGAAAAAAAGATGTCCGCCTCCATCGCCGTGGGTGAGGAGACCGGCAAGCTGGACAGCCTGCTGGCCACCATCAGCGAGACGCTGGACTATGAGGCCGAAAGCGCCACCAAGCGCCTTGTCACGCTGCTGGAGCCGCTGATGATCGTCATCATGGCGGTCATCGTGGGCTGTGTGGTGGTGGCCGTTATCATGCCCATCTACCTGTCCTACGGCACCATCGGCGGGTCCGCCAACGCGATTTGATAGAACTGATTTCGGAGGGTATTATGCCGACACTGACTTCTTTGTACCTATGCAACCGTACAGTGTATGCGGCCGTGGGCAGCCCCACTGCCAACGGGGCCAAGATCACGGCGGTCTGCCGCGACGAGCTGCCCGAAGGGTGCCTGATCAACGGCGTTATCACCAACGAAAGCGACCTGGCCGCCGCCCTGCGGGACTTTTTTGCCAAGAACCGCCTGCCCGCCAAGCGGGTGGCGCTGTGCGTCGGCGGCAGCCAGTTTCAGCACAAGCTGCTGACCCTGCCCACCATGAGCGAGAAAAAGCTCTGCGCCGTTCTGGCGCGGGAGCTTTCCACCGCCGGTGTCGAGGCCGACGCCCCGCTGGACGACTACCTGCTGCTGCACCGCGACGCCAAAGCCAAGACCGACACGATGCTGGCCTGCCGGGTCGAGAGTGCCCTGGTGGAAAGCTACGCCGCCCTGGCCAAGGACGCCGGGCTTACCCTGAGCAGCCTGGACTACACCCTTTCCGGCCAGCTGAAGCTGACCGCCGCCACCCCCGCGCTGGCCGGGTCTACCTTTGTGGTGCTGCATTTTGACGGCGACACCCTGCTGGCCACCCTGTACGAGCAGGGCGAGTTCACCTACGCCTCCCGCAGCCGCCTGTTCTATGCGCGCGGCACGGCGGAATCCGGCAGCGAGATCACCCAGAAGCTGTCCGGTCTGGTACAGTTCCACATTGCCAACAAGGGCGCAGAGCCGATCGCCACCGCCTACTTCGGCGGCTGCACACAGGACGACCTGGACGTCTGCCGCCCCGGCTGCCTGAGCCTGGGCCTCGCAGCCGAGGTTTTCCCCGACTCACCCAACCTGCGCCTGCCCGATGGGGTGCATCTGGCCGACACCATGTTTGCCGCAGGAAATCTGATCGCACGTTAAAGGGATGATACGATGAAACGCAAACAGATCAACTTTTACCGGCGCTGGCAGCAGACCGCCAAGGCGCAGCGCACCGCCGGGCAGAAAAAGACACTGCTTACGCTGATGCCCGCCGTGGCATTGGTGGCTGTCAGCATGACGGCGTGGGGGGGCATTACCGTGCGCACCTCCCTGCTGCGCAGCCGCTGCGATGATATTACCGACTGGTGCATGGAAAACGGCGCCGCCTACACGGCCGCCCTGACCGACGCCGGCCTGGCCGACATCTATAACGGCCTGACCGCCTACGCGCAGGATCTGGACGCCGTGCTGGCCGGCTACCCCGATGTGACCAACGCCCTGCTGACCCGCATCGAAAACGCCGGCAACAGCAGCATCACCATCAATTTCAACGCCTACAATGCCTCCGACGGCACCCTGCTGTTTGATGCCAAATCCAGCGAGGTCATCGACATCCCCACCTACATACGCTCGCTGCAAAACTGCGGCGTGTTTTCCACCGTTACCTACACGGGCTATTCCTACCAGAACGGCCTGTACACCATCAACCTGCGCTGCGTGCTGGCAGCGCCCGACTAAGGGGGGCCGCATATGGAATTTGCCGTAAGCGCCAAGGATAAAAAACTGCTGTACGTTGTTTTTGTCTTTTCCTTTGCCATATTGTACCTGCGTTTTCTCTTTATGCCGGGCATGTCCGCGCTGGAAAGTGCCAAGGCGGACCTGGCCGATGCCGAGAACGCCCGCGCCGAAATGCAGCAGACCCTGCTGCTGGCGCCCGGTTACGCCGCCAATAAAGAGGCTGCCCTGTCCGGCCTGCAGCAGGCCAGCACCGCGTACTATCCCCTGCTTTCCTCCGGCGAGCTGGACACGCTGGTCACGGGGCTGGAGCTTTCGCATGATCTGGAACCGCTGACCCTCTCCATCGGCACCCCCGCCGTGCAGGCTCTGCCCGGCTACACGGCCGGCAGCCTGGCCGGGCACAGTGCCGCCTTCAACCCCGTCAGCACCGTGCTGCCCGTTGACAACCTGCTGCTGTCCGGCTTTGCCGCCGACACCGCCGCCGTCACTGAGGCCGCCGCCGGGTACTTCCGCACCGTATCGGTGCAGCTGACCTGCAGCGGCAGCGGCGCGGACTTCCTCTCCCTGCTGGACGATCTGGCCGCCGACTATCCGACCATACACATCGACAGCTTTTCCATCTCCGGCCGCCCCTACGCCAATGCGGACGGCGAGGCCGTGGAAAGCTCCTCCTTCAGCGTTTCGCTGAGCATCTTTCTGTGTGACAAGGGGGGTATACAGCCGTGAAGCCTTTACGTTTAGGTGATATCCTGCAGGAGCTTGGCTACATCAATGCCGAGCAGATCACCGCCGCTCTCGCCTACCAGAAGGAGCACCGCGAGCTGCGCCTGGGTCAGGCCCTGCAAAAGCTGGGCTTTGTCAACGAGCGGCAGGTGCTGGAAGCGCTGGGCCGCCGCCTGAACCTGCAGATCGTTGACTTTTCACAGCTGACAGTGGACGTTTCCGCTGCGGAAAAAGTCCCCCGCGAGGTTGCGCAAAAGTACGACATGCTGCCCATTGCGCAAAGCGGCCGCACGCTGACCGTGGCGGCCAACGACCCGCTGAACTATTACGCCATTGAGGATATCCGCCAGCTGACCGGCATGGAGCCGGAGATCGTGCTGGCCGAGTTGGAGCCGCTGCGCCGCGCCATCCGCTATTATTACGCCGAGGTCAGCGCCCGCAAGGCTGCCAGCCGCGCCAACTCCAGCGACATGGCCGCCGCCCGCACCGAGGATCTGGCCATCGACATCAGCGCCACCGGCGGCGACACCGAGGCGCCCATCATCCGCCTGCTGAACAGCCTTGTGCAGCGCGCCGTGACCACCGCCGCGTCGGATATCCACATCGAGCCGTTTGAAAAAGAGACCAAGGTGCGTATGCGCATCGACGGCGTCATCATCGACTACGTCACCCTGCAGCCCGCGCTGCACCAGCCGCTGATCGCCCGCATCAAGATCATGTCCAACCTCGACATTGCCGAGCACCGCGTCCCGCAGGACGGGCATTTCCGTGCGCGGCTGGACACCGGCGTGGATATCAACGTCCGTGTGTCGATTTTGCCCACCGTCTTTGGCGAAAAGGCCGTGCTGCGTATTCTGTCCGGCAGCACCCGCATTGAGCATGCCGACCATTTCGGCATGGACGAGGATACCTACAACCGCTTTGTGCCCCTGCTGAACCGCCCCAACGGCATCGTCTACCTGACCGGCCCCACCGGCAGCGGCAAGACCACGACGCTGTACATGGTGCTGCAGACGATGGCCGACCGCCAGGTGAATATCTCCACCGTAGAGGACCCCGTGGAACGCAACCTGCCCCGCATCAACCAGACCCAGGTCAACCCGACGGCGGGTCTTACCTTTGAGGCGGGTCTGCGCGCGCTGCTGCGCCAGGACCCCGACATCATCATGGTGGGCGAGACCCGCGACGCCGAGACGGCGTCCATCTCGGTGCGCGCCGCCATCACCGGCCACATGGTTTTCTCGACCCTGCACACCAACGATGCGCTTTCCAGCGTAGTCCGCCTGGAGGACATGGGCGTGGAGCGGTATATGATCGCCAACTCGGTAGCCGGGCTTGTGGCGCAGCGCCTGATGCGCCGTGTCTGCCCGCAGTGCGCCAAGACCGTGCCCGTCACCGAGATGGAGCGCGACCTGCTGGACGCCGACATCACCACCGTGCGCCGCGGCGTCGGCTGCCCCAACTGCAACGGCACCGGCTACAAGGGCCGCATTGCCATCCATGAGCTGGTCGTCATCAACAAGGAGATGCGCCGCCTGATCGCCGCCGGGGCCACGCAGGAGGAGCTGACCGCCACCGCCCGCCGCACACAGGGTATGCGCAGCCTGCGCGAGAGTGCCATGGAGCTGGTGCGCCAAGGCGAAACCACCCCCGAAGAACTGCTGAAAATCACCTACTACGAGGATTGACGCCTATGCAGATTCATGAGTTGACGGCGCTGGCCCGCCAAATGGGCGCCAGCGATATCCATATTTCCCAGGGGCTGCCGATGCAGTTCCGCATCCACGGCGTTTTGCAGCCCGCACCCATCCAGCCCAATGACGACGACACCCGCACGCTGATTTTGAGCATGATGGACGAAAGCCACCGCGAGGCGCTGCAGGATGAACGTCTGGACGCCGATTTTGCCATAACCGCGCCCGACGGCACCCGCTGCCGCGCCAACGTCTTTATGCAGCAGAACCGCCTGGCTGCCACCCTGCGCCTGCTCAACGACCAAATCCCCACGCTGGCGCAGCTGGGTCTGCCGCCCGTGCTGCAAAAGCTGGCGGACGAACCGCGCGGCCTGATTTTGGTCACAGGCCCCACCGGCAGCGGCAAATCCACAACGCTGGCCGCCATGATCGAGCACATCAACGAGAGCCGCGCCGAGCATATCCTGACGATCGAGGACCCCATCGAGTACGTCTACCAGGGCAAAAAGTCGCTGGTGCACCAGCGCGAGGTGGGCACCGACGTCAAGAGCTTTTCGGCCGCGCTGCGCAGTGCCCTGCGCGAGGACCCCGACGTGATTTTGGTCGGTGAGATGCGCGATTTTGAGACGATCTCCGCCGCGATCACCGCCGCCGAGACCGGCCACCTGGTCATGAGCACGCTGCACACCATCGGCGCGGCGCAGACCATCGACCGCATCATCGACGTCTGCCCTGCCGGCGCGCAGAACCAGATCCGCGGCCAGCTGGCATCGGTTTTGCGGGGCGTTATCACCCAGCAGCTTTTGCCGCTGGCCACAGGGCAGGGACGCTGCGCCGCCACCGAAATTCTGGTGGGCACCGACGCGGTGTCCAACCTGATCCGCGAGGATAAGTGTTTCCAGATCCCGACGCTGCTGCAGTCGGGTGCGGCCTTGGGCATGCACAGCCTGAACGCCGACCTGGCCCGCCTTGCGGCCGAGGGGCGCATCACCCGCGATGCCGCCCTGCGCTGCGCCACCGACAAGCGCGATTTGGAGCAGTATTTTTAACAAAACATCGCCCCGCCTGCAAAACAGGCGGGGCTTTTTGTCAGATAATAAATAATAAATAATAGATAATAAATCAGGTGTGCCCGCCGTGCGGGCACATCTCAGTTTGTAGAAAAAGCCCGTTTCCGGAAGATTTGTAGGGATGGGTCTTGACCCATCCGCACATCTGGCCGCGCGCAGCGCATTCAATCGCGCCGAACGGCGCGCGGTTTTCACATTGTGTCGTGCTTTTTGCAAGGCAGCACGGAACGGTCAAGACCGTTCCCTACAAACCATTCGATAGGTTGCAAATGCTGCATAAAGTCAAAGAATGCTTTTCGACAGTCTGGTGTGCCCGCCGTGCGGGCACACCAGACTTGTTCTTTCTTATTTTTCTGCTTTTTGTTTCCCTACCGCCAGGGCGTTCAGCAGCACTTCGGGCACAGGCGCGCCGAGGGCGGCGGCATTTTCGGCCACAGAGCCAAGCTCGGTAAAAATATACCACACCAGCACCACCGGCAGCAGCAGTGTGTCAAACCGCAGCCCCAAACCGGGCAGGTTGACCACCGCCATGCCCAGCACGGCATCGGTCAGTGCCGTGGCCAGCACCACCAAGATCATGCCGAACTTGTGCCAGATGCCCGCCCGTGCCGCCGCGCTGGACCAGCACCCGCCCTTGCAGGCGGCCGCCGTGCCGGACAGCCAATCCAGCGCCATACACAGGACCCACGCCGCCGTCAGCCAGCCCAGCCAGCCGAACGCCGCCGTAAACGCGCCGCACACGGCGGCCACAGCCGCCTTGACCAGCAAAAACACATTATTGTTCTGATTTTGCATACAAACTCCTTTCACCCTGCCGTGACGTGCAGGGTCTTTTCTTCGCACAGCGCGCGCAGGACGGCCTTGTCGGCGCCTGTGGCGGCGGCGATGACAAACGGGCCGTCGGTGTCCCAGACGCTTGTCTGCGCGGCGCCGTACTCGCCCACGGCGTTGGGTACGCCCGCGTAGGCCGTGGGGTCAAGCCCTGTGCCCGCGGCGGCGGCGCGCACCTCCAGATGGCAGTGCTTGTAGCCGCCCGCCGCGTTGCCGGTGTTGCCCATAATCCCTAGGGCATCGCCGCTTTGCACACGCTGCCCCGCCCGCACCAACAGGCGCTCGCAGTGACAAAAGTACAGGTAATTCACGGCGTCGGGCGTTTGGCCCGCATCCAGCTTTATGCAGACGTACCAGCCCCATTCCCACGTTGCATCGCGTTTGTTCTGCACACAGCGGGCGCGCACCACCGTGCCGTGTATCGTTTTGCCGCCGTAAAACGGCATACGGATGGTCGCATCGTCCAGGCCCACCACGTCCAGCCCGCCGTGCCAGCGCTTGCCCCCGCCGCGGGTGTAGCCGTAGCGGCCGTAGGGGTAGCGCACAGCCGTGCGGCCTGCAAAAATTCCTTGCTGCATCTTATTCCCCCTTGCGCAGTGTGTAGGTAATTTTCATCGTCTTGTCGGCGGTTTTTTCCACAGGAGAGTCCAGATCGTTGATGGTCGCCAGATAGTTGGGGCGCAT
>NZ_CAKTFU010000021.1 GCF_934561205.1 uncultured Gemmiger sp.
ACTGGCCGTTCTCGACCCAGTTGCCGATCAGGTTGCACATCAGGCGGCGGAACAGCTCGTGGCGGGTGTAGCTCAGGAAGCTGCGGCTGTCGGTCAGCATACCGATGAAGTTGCCCAGCAGGCCGAGACGTGCCAGCGTCTTCATCTGCTGGTACATGCCGTCGTCGGTGTCGCAGAACCACCAGGCAGAGCCCAGCTGGATCTTGCCGGGGACTTCGTCATCCTGGAAGGGTCCCAGCAGGGTGCCCAGCATGTCGAAGTCGGCGGGGTTCAGGCTGTACAGAATGACCTTGGGGCACTCGTCGGTGGCGGTCAGCGCGCTCAGCAGGCTGCTGATGCTGGCGCTGCAATCGGTCACGGCGATCATGTCAAAGCCGGTGTCGGGGCCGAGCTTGCGGAACATCTTCTCGTTGACATTGCGCAGGCAGCTGTAATGCATCTGCATAACAACGTGATATTTCTTGTACAGGCGGCCCAGAGCCAGCAGCACATAGGTGGTGTAGGCGTCGCCTTCCTCTTGGGTCAGGGCTTCGCCGGCCATGGCCTTCTTGAAGGCGGCGGTAGCCTTGTCTGCGTCGGTCTCGACAAAGGGGATGTAGTCCAGACCGTGGTCAGAAGCGCGGCAGCCCATCTCCACAAAGAACTGCAGACGCTCGTCCAGCGCCTTGACAACGCAGTCCACGCAGGCAAACTTGCGGCCAACGACGTTCTCCATCTTATGGATGTAGTCGGCAAAGCCCTCCTTGCGGATGTTCAGCGCCTTGTCGGGGCGGAAGGAGGGAGCGACCACGACCTTGATGGAGGGGTCTTCCTTGATCTTCTTGTGCCATTCCAGCGTGTCGATGGGGTCATCGGTGGTGCCGACCATGGCCACGTTGCTCTGCTCGATCAGGCCGCGCACGGTCATCTTGGGGTCGTTCTGCAGCTTGTCGTTGCACAGGTTCCAGACTTCCTCGGCGGTCTCGCCGTTCAGCACGCCCTCATAGCCGAAGTATTTCTTCAGCTCCAGATGGCACCAGGTGTACATGGGGTTGCCGATGGCCATCTCCAGGCTCTCGGCGAATTTCTGGAAACGCTCGCGGTCGGGCTTGTCGCCGGTGATGTACTCCTCAGGCACACCGTTGGAGCGCATCACGCGCCACTTGTAGTGGTCACCGAAGTAGTAATCGCTGCCGTCGGCCAGAACCTGGTGGCCGCCCAGCCAGACCTGTGCGATGTTCTCAAAGCGGCGATCCTCATAGATTTCCTGCGGGGGAATGTGGCAGTGGTAGTCCACGATGGGCAGCTTGGCGGAATAATCGTGGTACAGATGCTGCGCGGTGGGGGTCTCCAACAGGAAGTTCTTGTCCATAAAAGCCTTCATTGTACAGACGCTCCTTATAAAAGTGATAAATAGATAAAAACGTGTGCGCGGCGGGCGGGCGCGCATACTTTGCGCACCCAAAATGCCCCAAAAACGCATACCTTGCTTGTATTATACATAAAAATCCCTGCAAGAACAAGTTGCGAAAATTGCGCTTTAGCTGAAAATGTAGCCAAAAAATGCGGTCTTTTGTTGTGCAGAACGTGGAAACACAAAAAAAGGACAAAATATGTTCGCTGTGCAAAGTTGGAATCTTGACGCGGGAAAGAAAAATAACTACAATAAAGCTATCAGCGGGGCAGTGTGCCCCGGGAAAGACACGGAATTTGCGCCGTGGCTTTCTGCCGACAGAAACGATTAAGGAGAGCGTTTATGGAAACCTTAAACTATGAAGTTCTGGAAAAGTCCGGCTACACCGGCTACATCAAAAAGTCTGCCCCCGAAAAGGTCCTGCAGTTTGGCGAGGGCAACTTCCTGCGTGCCTTTGTGGATTACTGGTTTGACCTTGCCAACGAAAAGGCCGACTGGAACGGCAAATGCGTGCTGGTTCAGCCCATCGCCCCCGGCCTTGCCAAGATGATCAACGAGCAGGAGGGTCTGTACACCCTGTACCTGCGCGGCAGCGAAAACGGCAAAAAGGTCGACGATAAGCGCGTGATCTCCAGCGTGTCCCGCTGCCTGAACCCGTATGAGAAAGAGGGCTTTGCCCAGATGATGGAGGTCGCCGCCAGCGATGACCTCGAAATCATCGTTTCCAACACCACCGAGGCCGGCATCGTCTACGACCCCGCCTGCAACCTGAACGATGAGCCTGCCTCCAGCTTCCCCGGCAAGCTGACCCAGGTGCTGTACCACCGCTATCAGGCAGGCAAAAAGGGCATCCTTATGCTGGCCTGCGAGCTGATCGACAACAACGGCAAGGAGCTGCTGAAGTGCGTCAACCGGTACATTGACCAGTGGGGTCTGGACGACGGCTTCAAGAAGTACGTCAACGAGGACTGCACCTTCTGCGGCTCTCTGGTGGACCGCATCGTGCCCGGCCGCATCCGCGACCCCAAGGAAGTCGCCGAGCTGGAAGCCAAGCACGGCTACGCCGACCCCCTGCTGGACGTGGGCGAAGTGTTCGGCGTCTGGGTCATTGAGGGCGATACCAAGCTGAACGACGTGCTGCCCTTCCGCAAGGCCGGCATCGAGAACCACGTCTTTGTCACCCCCGATATGAGCCCGTACAAGAAGCGCAAGGTCCGCATCCTGAACGGCGCCCACACCGGCTTTGTGCTGGGTGCTTACCTGGCCGGCTTTGACATCGTGCGCGACTGCATGCACGACGCCACCGTTCTGGGCTACATGAACAAGATGCTGAGCGAAGAAGTTGTGCCGATCCTGCCCCTGGATCAGGATGACTGCAAGAAGTTTGCCGCCGCCGTGCAGGACCGCTTCAACAACCCCTTCGTCAACCATGAGCTGATGAGCATCTCGCTGAACTCCACCTCCAAGTGGTGCGCCCGCAACATGCCCTCCTTCCTCGAATATGTCGAGAAGAACGGCAAGCTGCCCACCTGCCTGACCATGAGCTTTGCCGCTTACATTGCCTTCTACACCAACGATGTGCAGGAGCTGACCGACAAGGGTCTGGTCTGCAAGCGTGCCAAGGGCAACGAGTACACCGTGTCCGACGACCGCTGGGTGCTGGAGTTCTACAACGAGCATAAGAACGACGATGTGCCCACCCTCGTCCACGCCGTCATGACCAACGAGAAGATGTGGGGCCGTGACCTGACGCAGGTGCCCGGTTTTGAGGCGGCTACCGTCAAGAACCTGACCCTGATCCGTGAGCAGGGCGCACTGGCTGCCTACAAGAGCTGCCTGTGATCGACAAATAAGAAATTATAAAGAATAAATAATAAATATCGTGCAGCACATTGTATTATGTGCCGCCGCGGGCGGCATACCCATTTATTATTTATTCTTTTTTCTTTATCATAAAAAAGTAAGGAGTTCCCCATGCCCATTGCTATCAAAATCAACCCCGCCGACAACGTGGTCGTGGCGCTGCATCCCATCGCCAAGGGCACCGCTGTGCCGGTCGAAAACACCACCGTCACCGCTGTCGAGGATATCCCTCAGGGTCACAAGATGGCCATTGCCCCCATCAAGGCGGGGGAGAATGTCATCAAGTACGGCTTTCCCATCGGCCATGCCACCGCGGACGCTGTGCCCGGCACCTGGATGCACACCCACAACATCAAGACCAACCTCTCCGGCGAGATCGAGTACAGCTACCACCCCGATGTTCACCCGCTGACCCCCGCCCCCGCCGAGACCTTTATGGGCTACCGCCGCAAGGACGGGCGCGCCGCCATCCGCAACGAGATCTGGATTATCCCCACCGTCGGCTGCGTCAATGACTGCGCCAAGGCGCTGGTGCGCGACAATCAGGATCTGGTCAGCGGCTCCATTGACGGGCTGTACACCTTTACCCATCCGTTCGGCTGCTCCCAGACCGGGCATGACCACGCCCAGACCCGCAAGCTGCTGGCTGCCCTGACCCGTCACCCCAACGCGGGCGCGGTGCTGGTGCTGAGCCTTGGCTGCGAAAACCTGACCCACGACCAGTTCCTGGCGGAGCTGGGCGAGTATGACCCCGACCGCGTCAAGTTCCTGACCTGCCAGGAGGTCGATGACGAACTGGCGGCAGGCCGTGAAATTTTGAAAGAGCTGGCTGCCTACGCCGGGCAGTTTCAGCGCGAGGAAATTCCCGCCAGTGAACTGGTGGTCGGCATGAAGTGCGGCGGCTCGGACGGCCTGTCCGGCATTACCGCCAACCCCACCATTGGTCGTTTCAGCGATATGCTGTGCGCCCGCGGCGGCTCCACCGTGCTGACCGAGGTGCCCGAAATGTTCGGCGCCGAGGGCTTTTTGATGAACCGCTGCCGGAACGAGCAGGTGTTTGAAAAGGCCGTCAAGATGATCAACGGCTTTAAGGAGTATTTCATCAGCCACAACGAGGTCGTCTACGACAACCCCAGCCCCGGCAACAAGCAGGGCGGCATCACCACGCTGGAGGATAAGTCCTGCGGCTGCGTGCAAAAGGGCGGTTCTGCGCCCATTATGGACGTCATCGACTACGGCGAGCCTGTTACCACCAAGGGCCTGAACATGCTGTACGGCCCCGGCAACGACCTTGTCTCTGCCACCGCGCTGACCGCTGCGGGTGCCCACATGGTGCTGTTCAGCACGGGACGCGGCACGCCGTTCGGTGCCCCCGCCCCCACGCTGAAGATCGCCACCAACAGCCAGCTGGCGGAAAAGAAAAAGACCTGGATCGACTTCAACGCCGGTGTTGTGGCCGACGGTGCCTGCACCCTGGACGAGGCGGGTGCCGACCTGTACCGCCTGGTGCTGGAAGTGGCAAGCGGCAAAAAGACCAAGGCGGAGGAAAAGGGCTTCCGTGAAATTTCCATCTTCAAAGACGGCGTTGTGCTGTAAAATAAAGGAGAGAAATTATGTCTAACCTGACCTTTGGCGTGTACGAAAAATACGGCGCTTCGTACAAAACGATGACCCTGACCGATGGCGAGTACGCCCTGACCATCACGCCCGAAAAGGGCGGCATGGCAACCTCCTTCACCAAAAACGGGCAGGAGTATCTCTGGCTGCGCGACAAAAACTATGAATCCACCGACCGTCCCCGCTGCGGTGTGCCGATTTTGTTCCCCAACTGCGGCAAGCCGGACGGCGGCGTGCATCACTTCGGCGGTGCCGACTACCCCATGGAGGTACACGGCTTTGCCGATCTGCTGCCGTGGCAGGTCAGCAAGGCGACCGATGCCGCCGTGGAGCTGACGCTGACGCCCAACGGTCTGACCAAGTTTGTCTACCCGTTTGATTTCAAGCTGACCATGCGCTACACGCTGGACGGCAACCGCGCGGGGCTTGCCCTGACGGTGCAGAACACCGGCGACAAGGTGCTGCCCTACAGTGTGGGCTTCCACCCGTATTTTGCCGCCAGCAAGCTGGACAATGTCAGCTTTGCCATCGACGCTGCCACCTGCAGCGAGAACGCCAAGGGCGAGCAGCCCACCGCGCCTGAGACCATCACCCTGACCCGCAAGCCGGGCAGCGCGGATTCCATCCGTCTTTTGACCGGCGTCAAGTCCCCCATGCGGTTGGAGGATGTTGTCAGCGGACATAAGGTCGAGGTCGCCTTTGACGAGCCGAATTTCGGCAACGGCGTGCTGTGGCAGCAGGATGCCGAGAGCTTTGTCTGCATGGAGCCGTGGAACGGCTGGGCAAACTCCGTCAACGAGCCGGGCAAGCACGAGGAACTGAACCCCGGCGAAAGCAAGACCTTTGCGTGGAGTATTGCGATCGACTGAATGTACTTTCTTTGGACGCCCAAAGAAAGTACCAAAGAAAGGCGCCGCTACTTCCGAGGCGCGGGGCACGGCCAAGGGGCTACTCGCCCCTTGGAACCCCAAAGAGGAAGGTCGCGGACGGGCGGGGCTAAAAAATCGTCAAGACACATTTTTTGACGCCCCGCCCACCCGCTCCCGTCTTACGGCTCCGCCGAAAAATTCACCATCCGGTAGGGGCGGGGCATGCCCCGCCCGCGGTTTTGCGGTTACAACAACCTACCGGGTTAGCTTGTAGGGGCGGCATATATGCCGCCCGCCACAGCAATCCCGGTAAATCAACCTACCGGGTAAACCGCACGGGACGCATATATGCGTCCCCTACAAACCTGCCGAAAAACACCGCAATATCGCGGAATATTGCACCAACAAAAATACCGCCCCGAACCGTAAGGCTCAGGGCGGTATTTTTATAAGCTGTTCAACTTACCGGGCCTCATAATCCTCCGCCAGATCGTCCAGAATCCGCTGGCTGGTTTCGCGGGTGTCGGTCATACGCACGGCGTTGCGCAGGGGCAGCACGGCGCGCGGCGTGACGGAAAGCTCATCCACGCCGATGGCGAGGAAGGTTTCGGTCAGCGTCAGATCCGCGCCCAGCTCGCCGCAGATGCCCACCCAGATGCCGTTCTTGTGGGCATTCTCGGTGACCATCTGAATCAGGCGCAGCACGGCGGGGTGATGCGGGTTGTAGAAACGGCCCAGGTCGTTGTTCTGGCGGTCGCAGGCCAGTGTGTACTGGGTCAGGTCGTTGGTGCCGATGCTGAAGAAATCCACTTCCTTGGCCAGGCGGTCGCTGATCACCGCCGCGGCGGGGGTTTCGATCATAACGCCGATCTTGACATCGTCGCTGTAGGGGATACCCTCATGCTTGAGGTCGCGCTTGACTTCCTCGCACATGCGCTTGGCCTCGCGCACCTCCCACACGCTGGTGACCATGGGGAACATGATGCCCAGCTTGCCGTAGGCAGAAGCGCGGAACAAAGCGCGCAGCTGCACGCGGAAAATTTCGGGGCGGTTCAGGCAGATGCGCAGTGCGCGCATACCCATGGCGGGGTTGTCCTCCTTGGGCAGGTTAAAATAGCCGATCTGCTTGTCCGCGCCGATATCCAGCGTGCGGATGATGACTTCCTTGCCGTCCATATCGGACAGAACCTGCTTGTAGGCGTTGAACTGCTCGTCCTCGGTGGGGTAGTCCTTGGTGTTCAGGTACAAAAATTCGCTGCGGAACAGGCCGATGCCGCCGCCGTCGTTGACCTGCACGGCATGCACGTCCTCGGGCGAGCCGATGTTGCAGTAAATGCGCACGGTCTTGCCGTCCTTGGTCACGTTCTCCTGTCCCTTCAGGGTTTCCAGCAGGCGCTGCAGGCGCATCTGCTCCTCGCGCTTTTTCAGCAGACGGTCGCGGGTATCGTCATCGGGGTCGATGACCAGCGCGCCGGTGCTGCCGTCGGCAATGGCCTGACGGCCCTCATATTCGGGTTTCAGGGCGTCGCCCATGCCGACGATGGCGGGGATACCCATCGTGCGGGCCAGAATGGCGGTGTGGCTGGAACCGGAACCGCCGGCCGTGATAAAGCCCAGGATCTTGGACTTGTCCAGCTGGATGGTCTCGGACGGGGCCAGGTCATCGGCGGCCAGCAGAACCGGCACGTCGGAGGCAATGCCGCCCTGCACAACGCCGCACAAAATGCCGATGATGCGCTGGCTGACGTCCTGCACGTCGGCGGCGCGCGCCTGCATGTAGGTGTCGTCCATGGAGGCAAACATGGAGGCAAACTGCTCGGCTACCTGAGAAACGGCGGCCTCGGCATTCAATTTCTGGTTAAGGATAAGATCCTCGATAGCTTCCTCATAGTCGAGGTCCTCGGCCATCATCTGGTGGGTCTCAAACAGCATGGCGGCTTCGTCGCCGGCCTCGGCGCGGGCCTGCTCGGCCAGAACGCCCAGCTGCTCCACGGCGCCGGTCTGGGCACCCTTAAAGCGGTGCCATTCGGCATCGGTATCCTCAACGGTGGTGTTGTGGATTTCCACCGTAGCGCGGCGGTAAAAATACAAAGGGCCAACGCCGACACCGGCGGACACACCCTTACCTTGAATGGTGATCATCTTGCAACCTCCTTATACGAAAAACTGCGGCCGCCGTTATACAAGGCGGCCGCAGCCTGGTGGGTCATTACAGATTTTCGTTGAAGAACTTCTCCAAAGCGGGGGCGGCGGTCTCCTCGTCGGCGCCCTCAATGCGGACGGTGACGGTGTCGCCGCACTTGATGCCCATGCCCATCAGGGCCATCAGGCGGGTGGCGTCAACGGACTTGTCGCCCTTGACGATGGTAACGGTGCTCTGGCAGGTCTTGGCTTCCTTGGCCAGCATACCGGCGGGACGTGCGTGGATACCAACAGGCTCTTTAATGGTATAAGTGAACTCTTTCATAGCGATTTCCTCCCAAAAGCTGCAAGCCGTTCAGGCGTACAGCCAGCATTAAGTCGTTATTATAATAACATACTTTTTGCACAACGTCAACGGAAAAAGGGGAAAATAATGCAGCTTCTTTTGGTCATTTTGGTCAAAAATAACCAATAACCCGGCGGCGGGCGGAGCCGGCGCTTACAGCAGGGTACGCAAGATGTCCTCCGGGCGGGGGGTGTGCAGCGGGTAGCGGCCGCGCAGTTCGGCGGCAGCGGCGTCCATAATGTAGGGTGTGCCCACGATATCCAGCATCGAGACATCGTTGTAATTGTCACCGAAGGCCATCACCTCGTCAAGGCCGAAGCCCAGCGCGCGGCACAGGCTTTGCACGCCGATGCCCTTGTTGGCGGTGGTCGTGTCGATCCAATACGGCCCGGCCACGGCGCAGTTGGCCTGCTGCCAGCGGGGGACAAAGCGCTCGGTATAGGCGCCGACCCCCTCGTACAGATAGACCGATACCTTTACGATGTCCTCCGGCACCTCGGCGGGGTGGGAGATCACGCGGTATAGGTTGCCGATAAACCGTATGCGATCCAGCATACCGAGGCCGCGCTCCATCAGGTACGCGCAGTTCTGCCCGGACAGCATCACCTCGCCGCGTTCGTCACTGCGGTTCCAGAAATCCAGCGCGATCTCCTCGGCCAAAGCGCGGGGCATAGGGTTCTCGGCAAGGCACTGCTCGTCCTTGTACAGCACGCCGCCGTTTTCGCACAAAAAGGCGCAGCAATCCGCCACGGGGGCAAACAGCTTGCGCAGGCTGGTGTACTGCCGCCCCGATGCCGGGCAGAACAAAATGCCCTTTTGGTGCAGGGCGCGGATCTGGTCAAAAATTTCGCCTTCCAGTTCTTTTTTGCCGTATTGCAGCAGCGTGCCGTCAATGTCGCTGCAAATCATTTTGATAGCCATATCGTTTCCACTCCTTATATTCTCTATTGTAGCACACACGGCAGGCATCTTGCAATTTTTTGTTGCGACGCGTATAGTAAATACAGAGGTGTTGCAAAATGGCAGAATTTACCGTAAACGGAAAAGCCCCGCAAACGGCAGGGGCGGCCTTTGTTGCCCCCAACGCGACGCTGGCGGGCGAGGTGGTGCTGCAGCCCGGCAGCAGCGTGTGGTACGGTGCCGTGCTGCGCGCCGATACCGGGCGCATCACGGTGGGCGAAAACACCAACGTGCAGGACAACGCCGTGCTGCACACAGGCCCCGATTTAGACGTGACGCTGGGGCGTGGGGTGTCGGTGGGACACAGCGCGGTGGTACACGGCTGCACGGTAGGGGATAACTGCCTGATCGGTATGCATGCCACCGTTTTGAACGGTGCGGTCATCGGGGCGGGCAGTCTGATAGCCGCCGGGGCGCTGGTGCTGCAAAACGCGGTCATCCCGGCGGGCAGTTTGGTTGTGGGCGTGCCGGGCAGGGTGCTGCGCGCGGTCAGCGCCGAGCAGGCGGCTTCCATCTTGGCCAATGAGCAGGAATATTGCGCGCTGGCAAAGCTGCACAGCGGCGTGTAAAAAAAGCAGGGTGCCCGCGGGCATCCTGCTTTTGCTTTAGCGTTTAACAAGACGGCAAGGTGCTGCTGCCGCGGATCTGGCCGCTGCCCTGCACGATGTATTTGTAGGTGCACAGCTCCGCCAGACCCATCGGGCCGCGGGCGTGCAGCTTTTGGGTGCTGATGCCCATCTCGCAGCCGAGACCGAACTCCCCGCCGTCGGTAAAGCGGGTGCTGGCGTTCACATAGACGGCGGCGCTGTCCACACAGGCGGTAAACTGCCGCGCGGCGGCCTTATCGGCGGTGATGATCGCCTCGCTGTGGTGGGTCGAGTGCTTGGCGATGTGGTCAATGGCGTCCTGTACGCTGTTGACCACGGCAACCGCCAGCTTGTAATCCAAAAATTCCGTGTCAAAATCCTCGGGACCGGCGGGGGTGCCGTTGATCAGAGCGGCAGCGCGCTCGTCCAGACGCAGCTCCACGGGTGTGGCCCCGGCGGCGATGCGGTCGGTCACCAGGCGCTTTTGCAGCATGGGCAGAAACGCGGCGGCGACATCTCGGTGTACCAGCAAGACTTCCTCGGCGTTGCAGACGCTGGGGCGGCTGGTCTTGGCGTTCTCCACGATGTTGACGGCCATCTCCAAGTCGGCGGCGGCGTCCACATACACATGGCAGATGCCCGTGCCGGTCTGGATGCAGGGCACGGTGGCGTTTTCCACACAGGTGCGTATCAGCCCTGCGCCGCCGCGCGGGATCAGCAAATCGACCAAGCCGTCAGCCGTCATCAGCAGGCGGGCGCTGTCGTGGCTGGTGTCCTCCACCAGGCTGACGGCGGTTTCGGGCAGGTGGGCGCGGCGCAGCCCGGCGCGCAGGGCGGTGACAATGGCGTGGCAGCTCTCCCAGGCGTCTTTACCGCAGCGCAGCACACAGGCACTGCCAGCCTTGACGGCCAAGGCGGCGGCGTCGGCGGTGACGTTGGGGCGGCTCTCGTAAATAATGGCAATAACGCCCATAGGTACGGCGGTTTTTTCAATCAACAGGCCGTTGGGGCGCACGATGCGCCGCAGCACGGTGCCCACGGGGTCGGGCAGGGTGGCTACCTCGCGGATGCCCTTGGCCATGTCGGTCAGGCGGGAGGGGGTCAGCGCCAGACGGTCCAGCATTACGTCGCTGATATGCCCGCGCGCGGCGTCCAGATCGCGGCGGTTGGCGGCCAGAATCTCATCGGCGGCGGCTGTCAGGGCCACGGCCATGGCCTCCAGCGCGGCGTTCTTGGTGTCGGTGTCGGCCAGCGCCAGCGGCATACGCGCCGTCTGCGCGGCTTGCAGGATTTCCATCGTCGTCATTGCGCACCCTCCTTTTTGCCGACAAAGCGTGTGCCCACGGCCTTGCCGTCCATAATATCGTACAGCACCTCGGCGTGTGCGCCGTTGGCGATGATCAGATCCACCCCCGCAGCGGTGGCGCGCCGTGCGGCGGAAATTTTGGTGGCCATGCCGCCGGTGCCCAGCGCGGAGCCTGCCCCGCCCGCCAGGCGGTCGATTTCCGGCGTGATGTCCTCCACCACGGGGATCAGCCTGGCGTCCGTGTGGGTGTGGGGGTCGGCGGTGTACAGCCCGTCAATGTCGGACAGCAAAATCACCAGGTCGGCGCGGATGCACTCGGCCACCAAGGCGGCCAGGGTGTCGTTGTCACCCAGGGAGTACTCCTCGCAGGAGATGGGGTCGTTCTCGTTGATGATGGGAATTGCTCCCAGCTCCAACAGGCGTTCCAGCGTGTTGTGCAGGTTGACGCGGCGGTTTTCGTGCTCAAAATCTGCCCAGGTCAGCAGCATCTGGGCCACGGTGTGGTTGTACTGGCCGAACAGTCGGTCGTAGGTGTACATCAGCTCGCACTGGCCCACGGCGGCAGCGGCCTGCTTGGTGACCATATCCTGCGGGCGGGCAATTTGCAGCTTGCCCACGCCCAAGCCTGTGGCGGCCGAGGACACGACCACCAGCTCATGCCCGGCGTTTTTGATGTCGCTCCACACCTTGACAAGATCCTCGGTATGGCGGATGTTCAGCCGCCCGCCGGGGTGGGCCAGGGTGCTGGTGCCGACTTTTATCACAATGCGCATATTACTTCCCCAATTCCTTCGTCTTGTCATAGGCGGCCAGCACAGCGTCGGTCACGGCGGCGCGGAACGCCCGCTGCTCCAGCGTGCGCACGCCCTGTATCGTCGAGCCGCCGGGGCTGCACACGGCGTCCTTCAGCTCGCCGGGGTGCTTGCCGGTCTCCAACACCATACGGGCGCTGCCCAAAAGCATCTGGGCGGCGTACTCCTGCGCCTTGGCACGGGGCAGCCCGGCGGCAACACCGCCGTCCGCCAATGCCTCAATAAACTGGTACGCCCACGCAGGGCCGCAGCCGGACACTGCGCTGGCGGCGTCTATCAGGGTTTCGGGCACGGCATCCAGCCGCCCGGCGGGTGCCATAGCGTCCAGCCAGGTTTGCAGCAGGGCAGGGGAAACCCCCTCGCTGCAATATTGGATCATCCCCGCGCCCAGCATCACCGGGGTGTTGGGCATCATACGCAGCGTGGGGTAGCTGCCGCCCGCCATCTGACGCACCTTGGCAATGCTCAGCCCGGCGGCCATGCTGACCAGCACAAAGGGGCGGCTGTCGGCGCGAGCCTCCAAAACGGGGGCGATACCGCTGAGCATATCGGCCATCATCAGGGGCTTGACTGCCAGAAAAATAAAATCGCAGTCCTTGGCGACCTCGGCGTTGCTGCCGCAGCGGCAGCCCAGCGCGGCAGCCAGCGCGGCGGCTTTTTCGGGCGTGCGGTTTGCCAAAAGCACGTCCTTGGGGTCTGCCCCGCGGCAGACTGCCCTTGCCACGGCTCCACCCATGTTGCCGCAGCCGATAAACCCGAATTTCACAGAAAACCCCTCCCTATACACTTCAGCGCTTTAATTTATTATATAGGTATGGTAGCGCAAAGCGCTTTCTTTGTCAAGGCAATACCGCAGCCTCAATAAAAAAGGGTGGAAATTTGCGCGCTGTGTGCTATAATAGAGAAAATTGGAGGGATTTTGTATGCAGTATGTATCGTTAGGCAGCACGGGGCTGACCGTCTCCCGCCTGGGCTTTGGCGGCATCCCCATCCAGCGCATTGACCAGCCGGGCACCCGCGCCCTGCTGCAGGCAGCCAGCGCGGCGGGCGTCAACTATATCGACACCGCCCGCGCCTACACCGTCAGCGAGGAATGGATCGGCCAGGCCCTGCAGGAGGCCGGCCTGCGGGATAAGTTTATCCTGGCCACCAAGTGCCGCGCCGTGACCAAGGCGGACATGGAAAAAGAGCTGGCGACCAGCCTGAAAAACCTGCGCACCGACCATATCGAGCTGTACCAGTTTCACAATCCGAGCCTTGACGCGCTGAAAACCATCCTGGCCCCCGGCGGCGCGATGGAAGCCCTGCTGGAAGCCAAGGCCGCCGGCGTGGTGGGACATATCGGCATCACGGCGCATCTGGCCGCTGTGTTTGAGGCCGCGCTGGACGTGCCGGAAATCGAAACCGTGATGTTCCCCTATAATATTGTGGAGCAGCAGGGCGCCGAGCTGATCCGCCGCTGCGCCGAGCTGGGCAAGGGCTTTATTGATATGAAACCCCTGGCGGGCGGTGCCATCGAGGACGGACACCTCGCCCTGCGGTATGTGCTGTCCAACCCCGGCGTGACCGTTGCCATCCCCGGTATGGCGGAAATTGAGGAGCTGAATGCCAACGTCAAGGGTGCCGAGAACACCGCCCCCCTGACTGCCGACGAGCAGGCGGCTTGCCAAAAAGTGCGCGATGCGCTGGGTACGCAGTTCTGCCGCCGCTGCAACTACTGTGCGCCCTGCACGGTGGGCATCCAGATCCCCAGCGTGTTCCTGTTCCAAGGGTATCTGAACCGCTACGGTCTGCAGGATTGGGGGCGCGAGCGCTACGCCACCTTGCAGACCAAGGCAAGCGCCTGCATCGGCTGCGGTGCGTGCGAGCCGCGCTGCCCGTACAACCTGCCCATCCGCGAGATGATGAAAAAAGCCGCGCAGGATTTCGGAGAATAAGCAAGCGTAGAAAACGCTTCGGTTTTACATAAAGCCGAAGCGCTTTTTTGTTGGGTAAAATTTTACAAAAACGATTGTTTTTATCCCCGCAAACGTGTATAATCTATCCTGTATAAGTTTGTAAAAAGATGTGAGGAATCGTTATGCTTTCCGACCCGCAGCTGCATTACCTGGACAATGCCGCCACCACCCAGGTGGACCCCGCCGTGACCGAGGCCATCCACGACGCACTCGTGGAGCTTTGGGCCAACCCCAGCAGCCTGTATGACCCCGCCGTGGCCGCGCAGGACGGTATCGACACCGCCCGCGGCCGCATCGCCAAAACCCTGCACTGCCGCAAGGACGAGGTGTATTTCACCGCCTGCGGCTCCGAGAGCAACAATATGTCCGTTTGGGGCGCGGCCAAGGCCCGCCGCCACTGGGGCAATAAAATCGTTGTGACGGGGTTCGAGCACCCCAGCGTGCAGCTGCCCATCCGCGCCCTGCGGGAGGAAGGCTTTGCCGTCGTGGAGGTCATGCCTGAGGCGGACGGCCATATCGACACGCAGAAATTCCTGCGGGAGATCGACAAAAACACCGTGCTGGCGGCCTGCATGGCGGTCAACAACGAGACCGGCGCCGTGCAGGATATCGCCGCGCTGGGTGCCGGCATCAAGGCGCGCAACGCCCGCACACACTTCCATGTGGACGCCGTGCAGGCGTGGCTGCGTATGCCCATCGACCTGCAAAAGTGGAAGGAAGTCGATACGCTGTCGGTGTCCGGGCACAAGGTCCACGCGCCCAAGGGGGTGGGGGCGTTGTTTGTGCGCGACAGCCAGCGCCAGACGCTGCGCCCGCCCTACCGCGGCGGCCATCAGGAGCGCGGTATGCGCCCCGGCACCGAGAACACCCCCTACATCGTCGGCATGGGTGTGGCAGCCGCCAAGGGGCTGCAATCGCTGCGCACCCGCACGGCGCAGATCCAGGCGCTGAACACCCTGCTGCGTCACGGCCTGAGCGAGTTCCCCGACATCCAAATCAACTCCCCGGCGGATGCCCTGCCGGAGGTGCTGAACTTCTCGACCCTGTGCATCAACAGCCAGACCTTTATCAACTACCTGAACACCCGCGCGGTGTTTGTGTCGGGCGGCAGCGCCTGCGACAAGGGTGAGCCGAGCCACACCCTGCAGGCGATGGGCTGCGATGACCTGACCATCCGCACCGCGCTGCGCGTCAGCTTTTGCGCCGACAACACGCCTGAGGACGTACAGGCGCTTTTGGACGGTTTGCGCGACGGTCTGCGGGAATTACAGCATATCTGACACATAGAATAGGAAAGGCGTTTTTTGAGTATGAAAGAGATTCTTATGGCCTATCAGGGCGAAATCGCCCTCAAGGGTCTGAACCGCGGCAAGTTTGAGGCCCGCCTCATCAAAATCATCCGCTGGCGGCTGGAACCGCTGGGCAAATTCCGCGTCTATGCCGCGCAAAGCACCGTCTTTATCGAGCCAAAGGAGGACGGGCTGGATATGGACGAGGCTTTCCGCCGCATTTCCCGCGTGTTCGGCATCGTTAAAATGAGCCGCGCTGTCGAGTGCCCCAAGGACTTTGACGCCATCTGCGAAACCGCCGAAGCCTACCTGGGCGAACAGCTGTCCGGCGTGCGCACCTTCAAGGTCGAAGCCAAGCGCGCCGACAAAAATTACCCGATGAAAAGCCCCGAGATTTGCCGCGAGCTGGGCGCTTACCTGCTGGACAAGCACCACCACCTGCGCGTGGATGTCCACCAGCCCCAGCTGCAGATCATGGTCGAAATTCGTGACCGCGCCGCCTATATCCACGGCCCCAAGGTCGAGGCGGCGGGCGGCCTGCCCGTGGGCACCAGCGGCCGTGCGCTGAACCTGCTTTCCGGCGGCATTGACAGCCCTGTGGCGGCGTGGTGCATGGCGCGCCGCGGTCTGGCGCTGCACCACATCCACTTTGCCAGCCCGCCGTACACCAGCCTGCGCGCCAAGCTCAAGGTGCGCGACCTCGCCCGCGAACTGGTCGAGTATACCGGCAACTGCACGCTGTTTGTCGTGCCCTACACCAAGCCGCAGGAGTATATCCGCGACCACGCGCCCGACGTGCTGTTTACCGTCCTGATGCGCCGCAGTATGCTGCGCATTGCCGAGGAACTGGCCAACAAGATGGAGCTGCAGGCGCTTATCACCGGCGAAAGCCTGGCGCAGGTGGCCAGCCAGACGATGGCGGCGCTGGCCTGCACCGATGCCGCGCAGAGCCTGCCCGTGCTGCGCCCCTGCATCGGTATGGATAAGACGGAAATTATCGCGATTTCGCGCAAAATCGGCACCTTTGAAACTTCCATCGAGCCGTATGAGGATTGCTGCACCATCTTTACCCCGCCGCATCCCAAGACCAACCCCTCGCTGGAGGAAATTCTGGCCGCCGAGGAGGCTATGCCCGACCTGCGCGTCTTGGAGCATGAGGCCGCCGAGACCGTGGAAAAAATCGCCATCCGTATGGGAGAGGAAGATTTGCTGTGACAGCGGAGATCATCTGTGTGGGCACCGAGCTGCTCTTGGGGGATATCGTCAACACCAACGCCCAGTTTTTAAGCCGAGAGCTGGCGGAACTGGGCATCAGCGTACTGCACCAGCACGTCATCGGGGATAACCCCGACCGTCTGCGGGCGCTGGTTTTACAGGCGAAGCAGCGCAGCGATCTGCTGGTGTTTTCCGGCGGGCTTGGCCCCACCGAGGACGATTTGACCAAGGAAACGGTGGCCGATGCCTTTGGCGACACCCTGCACTTTGACGAGGCCGAGTGGCAGAAAATCCTGGACTTTTTTGCCCGCACCAACCGCCGCCCCACCGAAAATAACCGCAAACAGGCCGTGGTGCCCACCAAGGGGCACAAGGTCCTTAACGACCACGGCACCGCACCCGGTGCATGGTTTGAGGACGGCGGCCACTGCGCCGTGCTGATGCCCGGCGTCCCGCGGGAGATGAAGGCCATGTGGGCCGAGCAGGTGCGCCCATTGCTGGAAAAGCGCCAGAACTGCACCATCCACAGCCGCACCCTGCGTGTGCTGGGCGGCGAAAGTGCCATTGCCAGCAAGGTGGGAGCGCTGTTTGAGAGCGCCAACCCCACGGCGGCCATCTACTGCAAAACCGGCGAGTGCGAGATTCGCGTGACCGCCCGCGCCGCCAACGCCGCCGAGGCCGAGGTTGCCTGCAATGCGCGCTTGGCACAGTTCAAGGATATTTTGGGCGATGCTGCGTATGATATCGATGTGCCCGCCTTGGAGTACACCGTTGTGCGCGCCCTGCGGGAGCGCGGTCTGCACGCCGCCACCGCCGAAAGCTGCACCGGCGGTATGGTTGCCGAACGGCTGACCAACGTGCCCGGCTCCAGCGCGGTGTTCGGCTTTGGCTTTGTCACCTACGCCGAGGCCGCCAAGCAGCAGCTTTTGGGCGTGTCGGCAGAAATGATAGAACGCTACAATGTAGTTTCCGGCCCTGTGGCCGTGGCCATGGCCTTTGGTGCCGCCAGGGCATCGGGCGCAGAGCTGGCCGTGGGCATCACGGGGTTGGCCGGCCCCGACGGAGACCTGCCGGGCAAGCCGGTGGGCACGATGTACCTTGCCGGCGCCGACGCCCGCACGGGACATGGAGTTTTGATGCGCCTGACGCTGGGCGGCTACCGCGAGCGCAGCGTGATACGCACCCGCGCGGCGCTGTATGCGCTGGATCTTTTGCGCCGCATGGCGCTGGGGCTGCCCGTGCCGGACAGTCTGCCTGTTACGGAAAATACGGACGCAGTTACGTTAGATATATAAAACGAGGAACACACCATGGTAAACACACAATTAAAAATTCTGCGTGTTTTCGGCCCCACCGCCGCCGAGGTCTCTGCTGTATTGCGGCAGGCCCGCGCCGACGGCTGCCCGGGCTTGCGCCTGCTGGAGCGCGACGGCGAGTTTGCCGTCTGCATACAGATCAGTGCGCCCAACCGCGCCATGGCGGAACAATACTGCGAAAAATGGGCGCTGCGTCTGCGCGCCAAATTCGGTGACGATATCTTTGCCGAGGGCGAGACCAGCCTGGCACAGGCAACGCTTTCGGCCATGCTGGACCGCCGCAAGCTGTTGGTGGCCGTGGACGAAACCACCGGCCGCCTGCTGGGCAGCCAGCTGCAGCCCCTG
Organism: uncultured Gemmiger sp.; assembly: GCF_934561205.1. Lineage (GTDB taxonomy): Bacteria > Bacillota > Clostridia > Oscillospirales > Ruminococcaceae > Gemmiger. Next base: position 18,019 of record NZ_CAKTFU010000021.1, read on the forward strand.
CCCCACAGCGAGGCGGTGTTTGATTTCGGCACCGAGACCTACGCCCACCCCGAAAACCGCAAGCAGATCGTCGTGCCGCCGGTGCTGCTCAAGCGCTTTCCCGGTGATGTGGTACAGGCATCGGCGGGGCGCGCCCTCAACGCCATGCAGGTGGCGGGGGCGGATTTCGGCGCGGCATACATGCCCGCCACCGTGGGGCAGTGCCCCTTTGTGCTGGTGTGCGACCGCCACGGCGCCGCCGCCTGCGCCCTGCCGCCGGACTTGAGCGATGCCGCCATCGCCAACCAGATGCTGGATCTTTTGCGCCGCCGTCTGTTGGGGCTGCGGCTGACGGATTCCTGCATAACCTTCCGCCCCGGCAAGGAGCGCCCGCTGCTGCTTGTCAGCGAGGCCGGGCGCGAGCGCGGCAACACGGTGCGCTTTTCGCTGCGCCGCCGCACCCCGCCCGCCGATGACCCCACCACTTCCTTTGAGCCGATGATGGACTTTGACACGGCGCGCCCCGCGCCGTCTGCCCAACCTGCCGCCGCGGCAGAGCCGACGCCCGCACCGCAGCAGCCCATCGAGGTGCCGCTGACCGTGCCGCGCGTGCCCACGGGAACCATTCGCTTTGAGGAAGAACCGACTGCGCAGCCGCCTGCCCCTGAGGAGGATTTCTCGGTCTCCATGCAGCCGGAACCCACGCAGGAGCCGGAACCCACGCCGCACCGCGCGGCGCCGAAGCCCTCGATTTTGGACGATGATGTGCCGGATTTCTCGGCGGGCCTGGACCCTGCCGCCATCGCGCAGGCACAGGCCGCCGATGCGGCGGACGAGGCAGCGGGCAGAAACACCGACGTGGACGCCTTTGCCCAGGCGGCCAACCGCCTGTTTGAGAACTCGGCGGCCGAGGAGCCTGCGCCCCCGCGCAAAAAGCGGCGCGGCGGCGAGAAAATGCAGGACACCATGCCGCAAAACTCCATCCGCACCCGCAGCCTGGAGGTCATTGAAAAGACCGAGCGCCGCCGTAAGCGCACGGCCATTCTGACGCTGCTGACCCTGCTGCTGATCCTTCTGGCGGGCGCAGGCGGCGTCTGGCTGTTTGTGCATAACGATCTGGGTGCCCGTCCGTCCGCCAAAAACTACGGTACTACGATCTATGATGACGCCGCCGACCGCTACCTGCAAAACGCCCTGACCCGCCGCAGCGGCGCGGTGGGGTACTTAGGCTTTGCGGGGCGCGCAGGCACGCTGGTCTACGCCGCCGATGCCCCCGCCCCCGAACAGGATAAGAACGCCGCCGATATCGTGCGGTTTGCCTCACCCAGTGCCCTGGACGGCAGCAGCGCGGGCAACACGATTTTGTCGTGCCGGGGCGATGCCTTTGCCGATTTCGCGCAGGAGGACGTCGCCAAGCAAAACAACGCTTTTACGCTGTATTTGCGGGAAAAAACCTACCGCTGCAAGCTGATCTCCGTCTTTTATTACGACCCCGCCGAAACCGGCGAAGGCTCGTTTGATCTGTATGCAACGGGCGATCTCTCGCAATATTACGATTATGTCAGCTTTGTGTCGGGCATACAGGCGCGCAGCCTGTGGAACACCGGCGCGGACGCGGGGGACGATTCCCGCTTTATAACCCTGACCACCCAAAGCGAGGAGGACGGTGTACAGCTGTGCATCGTGGGCCGCGTGGTTGAGGAAGGGGAGAGCGCCGCCGTCAGCACGGCGGCGTTTTCCGCCGCCGAACAGCCCTTACTCACGGCTGTGCAGTACAGCCGCCGCAGCCAGCCCATGCCCGATGTGGCTGCGCTGGTCAGTGCAGGGCTGGGCCGCTACGCGGGGCAGAACGCCGGCGTCGGCACCAAGACCCACAACGCGGCGGGCAGCATCTCCGGTTCGGAGGATACCGACCTAAGCGGGGTAGTCTCTGACCTGCAAAATATCACAAGCACCATCATGACCGGTACCGACACCCTCATCAAAGGTCTGACCGACCTGGCAAAAAACGGCAAGGGCAGCACGGTGGAGGACGACCTGAATCAGGGTGCCGCCGGTACCCTGCCGGAGCAGACCATCACGGTGGATCAGCTGATAGCCCAAAACCCCACCCCGACCCCGACGCCGGAGCCTACCCCCGAACCCACGCCGGAATCCACCCCCGCGCCGGAATCGGGCAGTGACAGCCCGACCGAGCAGCCTACCCCCACGCCCACCCCGACACCTGCGCAGGAAACGACCCCTGCCCCTGCGCCGACAGCCGAGACCATCAATGTAACGATGAACGGCACGGCGCAGACGATGGATCTGGTACAATGCCTGGCCATGGTTGCCCAGAACGAGCTTGGTCCCAACGCCCCTGCCGAGGCATACAAGGCGCAGTGCGTTGCGACCCACTGCTGGATCTTAAGCCAGAGCGGCTACCCATCGGTGCTGGGGGCGACACCGGGCGCGGCGGCTCTGGCCGCTGCCCAGGAGGTGGCGCATGTGCTGGTCACCTACAACGGCAATGTCTGCTTTACGCCGTACTTTGCCAGCGCCAGCACCGGCACGGCATCCTCGGCGGACGTCTGGGGCGGCGAGCGCGCCTGGCTGCAGGCGGTGGACAGCCCCTACGACCAGAGCGTTGCCACCCACTGGAACACCAACGGTGCCACCAGCGGCACGGCGCGTTTTGCCCGCGCCACCCTGTTGGAGCGCATCAAGGACAAGCTGGGCCTGGATTTGACGGACGTGGACCCCAGCCAGTGGTTCAGCATCCAGTCTGCCAATGCCTACGGCTGGGTTGCCAAGATCCGCGTCGGCCCCGAGGGCAGCGGCCAGACCGTCAAGGGAACGTGGTTTCGCGAAAGCCTGTTGGCGGGGCAGAGCGTGGATGGGCGCAGCCTGCGCAGCCAGTGCTTTACCGTCAGCTATGATGCCGAGCTGGACTGCTTTCTCTTTGATGTCTACGGCTACGGTCACGGCTGCGGTATGAGCCAGTGGGGTGCCATCGGCTATGCCCAAAACGGCTGGGACTACCGGCAGATTCTGACCCACTACTTCACAGGCACCACCATTACGACCTATTAAAAAAACACCCTGTACCGCGCAGTTGCGGTACAGGGTGTCTCAGACTGTCGATAAATCTTATTTGACCTTATGCACCCTTCGCGACCTTTCGGTTAGTTTGTAGGGAACGGTCTTGACCGTTCCGTGCCGCCTAGCCGATAGCACGATATAACGTAAGAACGCGCGCCATTCGGCGCGATTGAATGCGCTGCGCGCGGCCAGATGTGCGGATGGGTCAAGACCCATCCCTACAAATCTTCCGGTAACTGGCATTTTCTACAAACTAAAACACCCTGTACCGCGCGGTTGCGGTACAGGGTGTTTGATTTTATCAATCCTTCAGCGTCAGGGCGATGCTCAGGTCGCTCAGCTGCTTTTCGTCAACCACGTCGGGTGCGCCGCTCATCGGCTCGCCGGCGTTCTGAACCTTCGGGAAGGCGATGACGTCGCGGATGGAATCCTTCTTCAGCATCAGCATGACCATACGATCCAAGCCGTAGGCCATACCGCCGTGCGGGGGTGCGCCGTACTTGTAGGCATCCATCAGGAAGCCGAAGCTCTCGCGCGCCTTCTCCTCGGTAAAGCCGAGGGCGCGGAACATGCGATCCTGCAGGGCGGGGTCGTTGATACGCATCGAGCCGCCGCCCATTTCCACACCGTTCAAAACGATGTCGTAGGCTACGGCGTGGCAGGCACCGGGGTCGCTCTCGACCTTGTCCAGATCCTCTGCCTTGGGCAGGGTGAACGGGTGGTGCATGGCCATCCAGCGGTTTTCCTGCTCGCTGTACTCGAACAGCGGGAAGTCCACCACCCACAGGAAGTTGAACTTGTCGGGGTCGATCAGCCCGTGCTTGCGGGCAATGTCCAGACGCACCTGACCCAGCGCGGTGCAGGCCTTGACCCAGTCATTGTCGCTGACCAGCAGCAGCACGTCGCCGGTTTCGGCGTTCAGGGCGGCGTACAGGGCGGACTTTTCAGCGTCCGTCAGGAACTTCTCAAAGCTGGAAGTCGTACTCTCGGCGGTCAGGCGGCTGTAAGCCAGGCCCTTGGCACCGTAGGTTTTGGCGACATCGCCCAGCTTGTCGATGTTCTTGCGGGTCAGCTTGTCGGCAAGACCCTTGGCGTTGATGGCGCGGATGCTGCCGCCCGCCTCCAGCACGGCGGCAAAGGGCTTGAACTCGGTACCCTTGAACACCTCGGTCACGTCCTGAATCTCCAGCCCAAAGCGGGTGTCGGGCTTGTCGGAGCCAAAACGGCCCATCGCCTCGTTCCAGGGCATACGCACAAAGGGGGTCTGCACGTCCACGTCCAGCATTTCCTTCCACAGGCGCTTGATCAGACCCTCGTTGATGGTCATGATATCGTCCTCGGAGACAAAGCTCATCTCCTCGTCCACCTGGGTGAACTCAGGCTGGCGGTCGGCGCGCAGGTCCTCGTCACGGTAGCAGCGGGCGATCTGGAAATAGCGGTCAAAGCCGGACAGCATCAAAATCTGCTTGTACAGCTGCGGGCTTTGGGGCAGGGCATAGAAGTGACCCGGCTGCACACGGCTGGGCACCAGATAGTCGCGGGCGCCCTCGGGCGTGGATTTGATCAGGGTCGGGGTCTCGATCTCGGTAAAGTGGTTGTCGCAGAAATAGTTGCGGATGATCTGCATGATCTTGCTGCGCAGTACGATCGGCTCGTGCATGGACGGGCGGCGCAGGTCAAGGTAGCGGTAACGCAGGCGCAGGTCGTCGTTAACGTTGATCTCGTCGCGCAGCTCAAACGGAGTAGTCTGGGCCTCGCTCAGGATGCGCAGCTCGGTGACGTACAGCTCCACGTCGCCGGTGGCGATCTTATCGGTCTTGGCGGCGCGCTCACGCAGTTTGCCGCGGCAGATGACAACGTACTCGCTTTTCAGGCTTTCCGCCTTGGCAAAGACGTCCTTGGGCGTATCCTCGTCAAAAACAAGCTGCAAGATACCGGTGGTATCGCGCAAATCCGCAAAGATGATGCCGCCCTTATCGCGGGCGCGGGCAACGGACCCGCAGACGGTCATTTCCTGCCCGGCGTCTGCCCGGCTTACCTCGCCGCAGTAACGGGTGCGGCGCAGGCTGCCTAAAGTTTCCATAGTTTTATTCCCCTTTTCGGCGCGTACCTTTTATAAAAGGGCGCACCTTACATATTCTGATATATTATTGTAGCACGGTTGGTGCGCATTTTCAACAACCAAAACATGATAATTTCGGCAGAAAGGGCAAAAAAGCGGGAAATGTGCAAAAAACATGCCGAAACCAAACAAAAAGTTAAAAATCTGCTTGACAAGCGTCGGCGCGCCTGCTATAATATTAGGGCTGTGGGAACACAGCAAAGGCACGTGTGCTCGTAGCTCAGTTGGTAGAGCATCTGACTTTTAATCAGAGGGTCCAGGATTCGAGTTCCTGCGGGCGCACCAGAAATCCGCGATACACCGTTACGGTCTATCGCGGATTTTCTTTTTGCGGCAAAATCTACGGGTTTCCTGCCGCAGCCGGGCCGTGCGGTGTCAAAAAAGGCATACTTGCCGAAATTGTACAAAAATCTTGACAAAACCATTGAAACCCGCCGTAAAATTCGGTATAATAGATATATAGAATTTGCCAAAGGGGGATTTTTTTATGCCTATCTCTGAACCTACTGCCGTGTTTTCCATCCGTGATGAGCGCGATATGGAAATCAAACAGGCGGTTTTGCAGGTGTACCGCGCGCTGGAGGAGAAGGGCTACAACCCCATTAACCAGCTGGTCGGTTATATCCTCAGCGAGGATCCTACCTACATCACCACCTACAAAAATGCCCGCGCCATCATCCGCCGCATTGACCGCGACGATCTTTTGCAGGCGCTTGTGCGTGACTATGTAAAGGGCTGACACCGCAAACCAAAACAGGCACCGGAAATTTCCGGTGCCTGTTTTTTATGAAAACGGAAGAAACTCTTGAAAAATTACTGGTCCTGCTCGCTGAACAGCTGCGGGGCGGCCTTGTAGATCAGCACGGCGGCCACCGTGGTCATGATGGTTTCGGGCAGCATGTAGCTGCCGTTGTAGGTCAGGCTGAAGGTCCAGGCAGCCAGGCCGTCGCTCAGGTTGCCCCAAATCAGCACGCCGGACAGGAAGCTGCACAGGAAACGGATGCCGCACACGGCAGCGGTGCCCACGGCCACGCCGGCCAGCTTGTTCTTAAAGGGCTTGGCGATGCCGCCGGCCAGACCCAGCAGGCTGAACGCCAGCACATAGTCCAGCAAAATCATACCGACCAGAGGCAGCAGACCCGGGGTCGGGGGTGCGTAAAAGCCCAGCAGCATCTGCAGCAGGCTGTTTACAAAACCGGTGAACAGACCCCACTTCACGCCGTGGCGGAAGGAGATCAGCACGAAGGGCAGCATGCTGAACAGGGTGATGGAACCGCCGTTGGGCAGCTCGTAGATTTTGATGTTCGCCAGAACAGTGCCCAGGGCGATCATCAGGGCGCACTCGACCAGAGTGCGGGTCTTGGAGTAGGTTTTGGACATACGGACACATCCTTTTACAATAGTACATAAAAACAAGTGTTTGCCAAGAAAAACGCGCCTGCAAAAAATGCAGGCGCGTACAGGTATGACAATATTGCCAAACTTCCTACGCCGGCATTACCCGGATCAGGTTCAAGGCGACACGAAGCTGCGGTTTGCTTCGATCTCAGCCGAGGATGCCCCCCAGCGCCCCTGTTTTTATGTCCGTAAATAAGTATACACCCTTTTGGCGGCTTGTCAAGCGGCTGTGCATCCTTTATAATAAAGGGCGAAAAGAAAAGGACGGGGCGTGTTATGCAGCATTTTTTACGGTGGACAAAGCGGCACAGGGCAGCCTGGGCGGCACTGGCGGCGGGGTTGGCGGCGCTGGGGGCGTTCTATGCCCTGCGGGGCAACCGTGCGCTGATGGACGCGTGGCTGCAAACGGTATCGATGCCTGTAAAGCGGGCGGTTTCCTTTTTGGTGGACCCGCTGCCGTTCAGCGCCTGCGAATTGGGCGCGACCGTGCTGATTCTGGCGGCGCTCCTTTTGCTGGTGCGCGCCCTGCGCCGCGGAAGATCCGCCGTGGCGGGCTGGGTGCTGCATCTGGCGGTGCTGCTGGTCTGGGGCTACGCGGGGGTGTGCGCCCTGTGGGGCACCCAATATTACGGCACGTCCTTTGCACAAAAGGCCGGCATGAACGCCCCGCCCGTCAGCGTGGAACAGCTGGCTGCCGTGACGCAGTATTTTGCCGACCGCGTGGCCGAGACTGCCGACACCGTGCCCCGCGACGAGACGGGCGTGTTCTGTACCGACAGAAAGGAAATTCTGCAGAGCAGCGGCGGCCTGTACGACCCGCTTGCGGAGCGCTGGCCCTTTTTGCAGGCACCGGAGCGCCGCCCCAAGCCGGCTTTTTACTCCAAACTGATGAGCGCCTGGGGCTTTACCGGCTACCTGTGCCCGCTGGTGGGGGAGAGTACCCTGAATATGGACTGCCCTGCCGTCTTTTTGCCCGTGACGGTTGCGCATGAGCTGGCCCACCAGCGCGGCGTTGCCGCCGAGCAGGAGGCAAACTTTGTGGGGATTCTGGCGGCGACCGAAAGCGGGAACGCCGCGTACGGCTATTCCGGGTGGCTGTTCGGGTATCTGCATCTTTCCAACGCGCTGTACAGCGTCGACCCCGACACCGCCCGCGCGAGCTTTGCGGCCCTGCCTGTCGGGGCACAGGCCGATATGGCGCAGAACAATGCCTACTGGAAACAGTGGGAAGGCCCCGTGCGCACCACAGGTGAAAAGGTCTACACCGCGTTTTTGCAGGGGTACGGGCAGGAGCTGGGTATGCGCAGCTACGGTGCCTGTGTGGATCTGCTGGTGGAGGAATTTCTGCCCTATACAAGCGGTAGTGGAACGGCTGCGCAGTGACCACAACGCGGCAAAGAAAAACCCGCTGAAACGGCAGAATTTACAACTTTTCTCTTGCGAAACGGCGTACAGATGTGCTATTATACATACTGTACTATTATAAGCGGAAATTGCAAAAAAAGGAACCGTGAGGACAGGAATGTTCAACAGAAGAAATCCTATGAAATATTTTTCCGGCAGTGCGCTGGCGCGTCTGCCGATTTATAAGCTGGTTGCGGGCGGCATGGCGGTGGCCATGGCGGCCGGTTTGGGTGTCGGCGCGCTGGCGGCGGGCTATGTGCCGCTGAACGATCCGGAGCCGCAGCCCGTGGCGACGGCCACCCCGACCCCCACGCCAACCCCTACGCCCACGCCGACCCCGACGCCGACCCCCACGCCGGAGCCGGACAAGCCCCTGGCGGCCGAGGTCACGGTTGTGCAGCAGGATATCGGTGTGCAGCTGTTTGTGCTGCCGACAGAACCCGATGCCGAGCCGGAAGCGACCCCGTCGGCAAGTGCGGCTGCCAAACCGACAACCAAGCCGACAGCCACCCCGACCCCCACGCCTACCCCCAAGGCGCAGGATGCCGAAACGGCGGAAAAACAGCCGCTGCTGAATGTTGAGGCCATGGTCAGCGTGACCGACGCCAAGGGCAAGGCCACCCTGTACAGCGTGGACACCGAGACCGGCACCGTGCTGGTGGAGGACGCCGCCCCCGGCGATTACCTTGTGGCGGTGCAGCCCCTGACGGGCTACATCGTGCCGGAGGCCCAGACCGTGACGGTCAAGGAAAAGGTCGTCTACAAGGCCGATACCCAGGCCGTCAAGGAAAAAATCGTGCAGGCCACCCAGGTCAACGAAAAAGCCGAGGACTCGGCCAGCAGCAACCAGGGCAGCGCCCCCATCCAAAACGAGGTGCAGGACACCGTCACCTACGCCGAGAGCGCGCAGACCGAAAAAGAGCGCATTACCGTCTATACCGCCAAGCTGAGCAGCAGCGGCCACCTTATGCTGACCGACGGCACCGAGTCGCCCTATCTGCCTACCTACGCCGCCGACGGCAAAACGCTGAACGGTGCCGCCCGCGACGAAAACTATTCGCCCCTTGCGGCGCAGACCGCCTGGCACACGCCGGGCATCACCCGCATGGCATTGGCACACCGTACCGATGTTGAGCCGTCGGCAGACCCTGCGCCGTCGTCCGATGCGGTCAGCGATGCGCCGAGCACGACCCCCGCCGAAACCCCGTCGGAAACGCCTGCAACCACTCCGTCTGAGACCCCCGCCGAGACGCCCACGCAGACACCTGCGGAGACGCCCACCGAGACGCCCACAGAAACGCCCACGGCGACACCTGCCGAGACGACGACCCCGACCCCGACGCCGGAGTCCTCTGCCGAGCCGGAGCCTACCCCGACGGCAACCCCAACCCCGACCGCCACGCCGGAGAATACCCCGACCCCCACCCCGACCGAGACCCCCAAGGAAACCGCTACCCCGACCCCCACCCCCGCAGATCCCACAGCCGATTGGCCCAAAGAGATCCCGGCGGCGGAATTGGCCGGTTACGGCTTTGCGGTGGAAAGCAGCGAAAAAATCGTCTACGAGTACACAGGTTGGAATGATATTGACGGCACAACGTACTATTATGACCCTGCGACCCACCAGCCTGTAACAGGCAACCAGGTCATTCAGGGCGATGTATACACCTTTGGCGCCGACGGTGCGCTGAACCGCACGGCCCGCGGCATTGATGTTTCCAAATATCAGGGCCGCATTGACTGGAACGCCGTCAAGGCGGACGGCATCACGTTTGCCATCATCCGTGTGGGCTACCGCGGCTACGGCAGCGGTGCCCTGGTCGAGGATTCGCAGTTCCGCGCCAACATTCAGGGCGCAACGGCTGCCGGGCTGAAGGTCGGCGTCTACTTCTACAGTCAGGCCGTCGACGAGGCCGAGGCTGTCGAGGAGGCCAGCATGGTGCTTAGCCTCTGTGCGGGTTACGGTTTGCCCGTGGGTGTCTACTACGATACCGAAAAGGTCGCGGGGGACACCGGCCGCGCCGACGGCATCAGTGCCGCCCAGCGCACGGCCAATGCCGTCGCCTTCTGCGAGACCATCCGCAATGCGGGCCACACGGCGGGCGTTTACTCCTACGCAAGCTGGTTCTACAACTCGCTGAACTTTGCCAACATCAGCAAGTATCGCATCTGGATCGCCCAGTACCGCGACACCCTGAGCTTTAACTACAAGTACAATATCTGGCAGTACACCAGCACCGGCACGGTAAACGGCGTGCCCAAACCCGTGGATATGAACATAGGCTAAAAACAGCAGTACCGCCCTCCCGATTTTTCGGGAGGGCGGTACTTTTTTACGGCTGCGGCGCAGGCTGTGCGCCGGGCAAAAGGGTCACAACATCGCGCAAAAGGGTCAGCGGGCTTTCGCCCTTCTGTATGCGCAGGCTGAAATACGGTCGTCCCATCGCATTGTACACCACACGGTGGGGGAACTGCTCCATGATCGCGCCCAGCTGACGCGGGCCGACAATGTCGCTGTACAAAATCAAACGGTCGTCGCGCTGCACGATCTCCGCAATGCCGACGCGGGCGGCGGTCACGCGCACCAGCGAAACATCCACAAGCCCCTGCACGCTCTTGGGCGGGTCGCCGTAACGGTCGATCAATTCGTCCAGAACGTCCTCGGCGTCAGCGGTCGTCTCAATGGCGGCAATGCGCTTGTACGCTTCAATGCGCCCGGCGGCGTCGGGGATGTAATCCTCCGGCAAAAAGGCGTCAATGGAAATATCCACCAGACAGTCGCTCTTGTCGGGTGCGGGCGCCTCGCCGCGGGCGGCGCTGATCGCCTGCCCCAGCATTTTTACATACAGGTCATAGCCCACGGCTTCCATGTGTCCGTGCTGGCTGTGCCCCAGCAGACTGCCCGCGCCGCGTATCTGCAAATCGCGCATGGCAATGCGGAACCCCGAACCGAAGGAGGTGAACTCCCGTATGGCCGAAAGCCGCTTGGCGGCGATCTCGGTCAGCACCTTGTCGCGGGTAAAGGTAAAGTAGGCATACGCCTTGCGGGAGGAACGCCCCACCCGCCCGCGGATCTGGTACAGCTGGCTAAGCCCCATGCGGTCGGCGTTTTCGATGATCAGCGTGTTGCAGTTGCGCACGTCCACGCCGGTTTCGATCAGCGTGGTGCAGACCAGAATATCGATCTCGTTGTCCAAAAGCTGCTGCCAGACGGAGGAAATCTGCTCCTCCGTCATTTTGCCGTGGGCGATGCCGATGCGCGCGCCCGGCACCAGCTTGCCGATGCGTGCCGCGCAGGCGTCAATGGTCTCCACGCGGTTGTGGAGATAATACACCTGCCCGCCGCGCGCCAGCTCCTTGCGGATGGCCTCGGCCACGATGCCCTCGTCATATTCCAGCACATAGGTTTCGATGGGCTGGCGCTCAAAGGGCGGCTGCTCGATCGTACTCATATCCCGTATGCCGGAAAGCGCCATATTCAATGTGCGCGGAATGGGCGTGGCCGACAGCGTCAGCATGTCCACGCCGATGAAGTTTTCTTTCAGCTTTTCCTTGTGCTTTACGCCGAAACGCTGCTCCTCGTCAATGATGACCAGCCCCAAATCCTTGAACTTCACGTCATCCGAAAGCAGCCGGTGGGTGCCCACCACAATGTCCACGGTGCCGTCCTTCAGGCCGCGCAGCGTTTCTTTTTGCTCCTTGGCGCTGCGGTAGCGGCTGAGCAGCCCGATGCGTATGGGGAAGGACTCCATGCGCGCAATGGCGGTATTAAAATGCTGCCACGCCAGAATGGTCGTGGGCGCCAGAATCGCGCACTGCTTGCCGCCCATCACGCACTTGAACGCCGCGCGCAGGGCGACTTCGGTCTTGCCGACGCCGACGTCGCCGCACAACAGGCGGTCCATCGGGTAGGGCTGCTCCATGTCATGCTTGATGTCGGCGGCGCAGGTCAACTGGTCGGGGGTCTCGTCGTAGGCAAAGCGCTGTTCAAAATCCCCCTGCCAGGTGTCGTCATCGGGGAAGGCGTAGCCCTTTGCCTGCTTGCGGCGGGCGTACAGCTCGATCAGCTCCTTGGCCATCGCTTCGGTGGCTGCCTTGACCCGCTTGCGGGTCTTGACCCAGTCGCCGCCGCCAAGGCGGCTCAATTTTACGTTGTCGCTGTCGCCGGGCGCGGTATAGCGAGAAAGCAGATCAAGCTGGGTGACAGGCACATACAAAACGTCCTTTTTGTCGTACTGGATGCGCAGGTAGTCTTTGGTGACGCCCTGCACGGTCATGCGCTGAATGCCCGCGTACCGACCGATGCCGTGGTTCTGGTGTACGACCAGATCGCCCTCGGAGATTTCGCTCAGGCTGTTCAGGGCGTCCTTGCTGCGCTTTTTCTTCTTCTGCACGCTGCTCACGCCGAAGGCGCGGGCGGTGATGACGGCATATTTGGCAAACGGCAGGCTGCAGCCTGCGCTCAGCTGGCCCGGCAATACCTGCACCAGCCCGGCGGCGGGCGCGGCGGCCGCATCGGTGGTGACCTGCAGGCCATGGGTGCGCAGGCCGTTGGCAAGACCGGCGGCGGCGCGCGCGGTGCCCGCCATCACGGTAACGGCGGCCCCGCCGCTGCACAGCGGGTTCAGGTCCTCCAGCAGGGCAGCCACCTCGCCGGCCCAGGAGGGCAGGGTGTGGGCGGGTGCGTTGACCACGGCTTTCAGGGGAATATCCGGCATACTGCGCACAAAGTTTTCGGCGCAGATGGTGGGGTATCGCCCCGTCTGCGCCCACAGCCAGGCGGCGTCGGCGTACAACTCGCCCAGCCCGGCGGCCAGAACACCGTCCTGCAGCAGGGCAGCCTGTTCCTCGCCGCGGCGGAAATCCGCCGCGCGCTGCGCCTCCTTTAAGGAGGCCGGTTCCTCAAAAATCAGCAGCGGCTCGTCCAGGTAATCCAGCACGGTGGCGGGTTCGGGGTAGCGCACGGCGAGATATTTATCCATATTCACCGGCATGACGCCCGCGTCCAGTTGGCTGAGTTCGGGGGCAAGGCAGCTTTCCAGCGCCGTGCGCTTTTTGCCGCGTTGCTTTTTCAAAAAAGCGCGCAGCAGCTCGGCGGCTTCGGGCGGTGCCCCGCACAGCACCTCCCGCGCGGGGCTGACGTATATTTTGGTAATACTTTCGTCCCGACGCTGGGTGGCCAAATCGAAGGTGTGCAGGGTGTCGATCTCATCGCCCCAAAACTCCATGCGCACGGGTTGCTTCATGTCGGGGGCGTAGATATCCACAATGTCGCCGCGCACCGAAAACTGCCCCGGCCCGTCTACCTGGGCGCGGCGGGTGTACCCGGCGCTGTACAAAAGCGCGGTCAATTCCTCGCGCGGCAGGGTGTCCCCGGCGTGCAGCGTGCGGGTGTTGGCGCAGAAATCCGCGCGCGGGGTGGTGTACTGGGTCAGGGCCTCCTCCGGCACGCATACGGCGCGCAGCCGCCCACCCACCAGGTCGCCCAGAACGCTCAGGCGGCGGTACTCGTACTCACGGCCGGTACCCTCGATGGGGCGCAGCAGGTAATCCCGCGCGGGGAATACCGCTGCCGGGATGCCCAGCACATTCAAATCACCTGCAAAGCGGGTGGCTTCGGCCTCGCCGGGGGTCACGATGCACAAGGGTGCCCCCGTCTGCCGCGCCAGCGCCGCGTATACCATGGCGCGCCCGGCTGCGGGTATGCCAAATAAGGCGCAAGCCCCCGATGTGCCGAGCGCCTGCGCCAGTTTTGAAAACTCTTGTGTTTTTATAAAAAGTTGGTCAAACATGATGGTCATTCCAGATATTGCTTGGCAAGCCAGCCGCATTTGCCGTCGTACTGCACAACGACCCAGCTGCCGTCGGCGTTGCTGCCCAGTGCGGTAACGGCGGTGCCCATGGGGATCTGCGCTACCTTATCAAAATCCGTGCCGGGGCCTGCCCGCAGGTTCATGTTGGCATCGGCGGGGGTTTTGTAGTTGGGCTGCTGCCCTTCCTCAAACAGGGTGGCGGGCTGCTCGGCCAGGGTGGCCAGGGGGTCGGCTTCTGCGGAGGAACTTTCCGATGCGGAAGAACCTTCCTCTGCGGGGGCGGAATCTGCCGGGGCGGGTGTACTGCCCGCGTCTCCGGGCTTGACCGTGGCGGCGGAGGATACCCCGCCGGCCATGGCGCTGCCGGCAGGCGTCTTTTTGCCGTCGCTCTTGCCCGTCACCAAAAATAAGCTGACCGCGACGGACAGAATCATCATGGAGGCGCACGTTACCAGGCAGGTTGCGGCGCGTGTGCGGAGATTACTCATGGGACAGACCCTTTCTACATTTATTTGTTGTACTTGTTCTGCGCGTAGGGCAGGTTGCCGTCCATGATCAGGCGGGCGGCGGCCTCGATGTCGGGGTAACGGTCGGTCATGGCCTTGCGGTCCTCGGCGGGCAGCTTGCCCAGTACCCAGGCGGCCAGGTCGTACTGCGGGTTGGGCTTGGCACCGATGCCGATGCGGATGCGGGCAAATTCCTCGCTGCCTAGGCTGGCAATGATGCTTTTCAGGCCGTTGTGCCCGCCCGCCGAGCCTTTGGGACGGATGCGCAGATGTCCGGGCTGCTGGGTGATGTCGTCGCACAGCACAATGACGTGTTGGGCGGGGATCTTAAAAAAGTTGGCGGCGGGGGCGATGCTCTGCCCGCTTAAATTCATATAGGTAAGGGGTTTCAGCAAAACCACCTTGTGGCCGTCCACCTGCGCGGTGCCGTACAGCCCCTGCCACTTGGACTTGGCAATGTCGCAGTGCCACTGCGCGGCCAGATAATCCAGCGCCTCAAAACCCGCGTTGTGGCGGGTTCCGTCGTATTTCGGTTCGGGGTTGCCCAGACCGGCGATCAGCCAATCCGCCCCGGAGGTCATTCCTAGCATAGCGTCTTCCTTTGTATCAGCCGTTTTTCTTGTCGGCTTCCAGCTTTTGTTTTTTGGCAATGTACTTTTGCAGCTTGCGCTCGCCCCAGCCCTCGATTTCGGCCTGCTTGGCACGCTCGATGCCCAGTGCCCCGGCGGGGACGTCGTGCCCGATGGTGGAGCCGGCGGCGGTAAAGGCGTGGTCACCCACGGTGACGGGGGCCACCAGGTTGGTGTTGCAGCCGATAAAGGCGTAATCGCCGATGGTAGTGTGGAACTTGCCCTCACCGTCATAGTTGCAGGTCACGGTGCCGCAGCCGAAGTTGCAGTACTTGCCCACAGTGGCATCGCCGATGTAGGTCAGGTGGCTTACGGTGTTACCCTCGGCAAAGTCAGCGTTTTTGGTCTCAACGTAGGCACCCAGATGGCAGCCCTCGGCGGTCTTGGTGCCGGTGCGCACATGGGTAAAGGGGCCGATCTTGTTGTTGGGGCCGATATGGCTCTGGTAGCACTGGCTGGCGTTCACGGTGGAGTTTTCCTCCACCACGGTGTCCTCCAGCAGGGTGTTGGGGCCGATCACGCAGCCCGCGCCGATCTCAGTCTTGCCACGCAGGATGCAGCCCGGCAGGATCACGGCACTCGGCGCAATGACGACTTCGGGGTCAATGTACACATCACGGCTGACAAACTCCACACCGTTGTTCAGGTGGTATTCAAACGCGGCGGCATAGCGCTGCTGCGCGGTTTCAAACTTTTCTTTGGCGGTAGACATGCAAAACACTCCTTACCTTACAAATACCTCAAGGCCGGGCTGCGCCGCAGGCGCAGCCCGGCTCTATGGCTATTGTACTCTATCCGCGGCGTTTTCGCAAGCCGAAAACCGTTTGGCGGGAATAAATTGTGCCGAGGGGAGATTGGCGAAAAACAAAAATCCGTAAAGATTCTCAACTTTCCGCCCATTATAGTTTACACGATTTTTGTGCAGGTTGCAATAGATTCCGCAAAAAAGTTTGGCTAATTTTCGGCAAATCTATTGAGCATTTTTTTAACAATCCACTGGAAATTCCGTTTGCAGTCTGTTATAATGGACTATGCAAACATGATTTATGTAATGCACACGTCCAAAACACATTTGGGAGGAAAACTATGAGCAAGAAATTCTTGTACCTGTTCAAAGAAGGTCACGAGGCTTTCGGCGGCGACCAGACCACGATGAAAAACATCCTGGGCGGCAAGGGCGCCGGTCTGGCTGAGATGACTCACGCCGGCATGCCGGTGCCTCAGGGCTTTACCATCACCACGGAAGCCTGCACCCAGTACTACGCTGACAATCGTGAGATCAACGACGAGATCAAGGCCGATATCTTTAAGTATATGGGCATCCTGGAAGAGCAGACCGGCAAGCAGTTCGGTTCTATCGACAACCCCCTGCTGGTTTCCGTCCGTTCCGGTGCCCGTCAGTCCATGCCCGGCATGATGGACACCATCCTGAACCTGGGCCTGAACGATCAGGCTGTTGAGGGCCTGGCCAAAAAGACCGACAACCCCCGCTTTGCCTACGACTGCTACCGTCGTTTCATCCAGATGTACTCTGACGTCGTCATGGAGCTGGGCAAGAGCTTCTTTGAGGAGCGCATCGACGCCATGAAGGAGCGCAAGGGTGTTACCCTCGACGTTGACCTGACTGCCGATGACCTGAAAGAGCTGGTCAAGGAGTTCAAGGAAATCTACCTGGAAAAGCAGGGCGAGCAGTTCCCCCAGGATCCCAAAGAGCAGCTGATTGGCGCCGTCAAGGCCGTTTTCCGTTCTTGGGACAACCCCCGCGCCAACGTCTATCGTAAGATGAACGAGATCCCCTACGAGTGGGGCACCGCTGTCAACGTACAGCAGATGGCGTTCGGCAACTCCGGCATGCGCTCCGGCACCGGCGTCGCGTTCACCCGTAACCCCGCTACCGGCGAGAAGAAGCTGATGGGCGAATACCTCATCAATGCTCAGGGCGAGGACGTCGTCGCCGGTATCCGTACTCCTTCTCCCATCAGCAAGCTGCATGAGGAGATGCCCGAGGTTTACGATCAGTTCGTTGAGATCGCAACCCGCCTCGAGAACTACTACAAGGATATGCAGGACATGGAGTTCACCATCGAGGATGGCAAGCTCTTCATGCTGCAGACCCGTAACGGCAAGCGTACCGCCCAGGCTGCTCTGCAGATCGCCTGCGACCTGGTGGACGAGGGCGTTATCACCGAGCAGACCGCTGTTCTGCGCGTTGAGCCCAAGCAGCTGGACACCCTGTTGCATCCCCAGTTTGACGCCGCTGCCCTGAAGGCTGCCGAGGCTATCGGCAAGGGCCTGGCTGCTTCTCCGGGATCTGCCTGCGGCCGCGTTGTATTCAGCGCTGAGGACGCCGAGGAGAAGGTCAAGGACGACGCTTGGAAGAAGGTCGTTCTGGTCCGTCTGGAAACCAGCCCCGAAGATATCGTCGGTATGCAGGTTTCTCAGGGCATCCTGACCGTCCGTGGCGGTATGACCAGCCACGCCGCCGTTGTTGCCCGTGGTATGGGTACCTGCTGCGTTTCCGGCTGCGGCAACGACAACACTGTCGCCATCGACTATGACGCCAAGGTCATCACCATCAACGGCCACACCTTCCACGAGGGCGACTGGATGAGCATCGACGGCTCTACCGGCAACATCTACGAGGGTCAGATCGCCACCGTCGCTTCCACCGAGAACGCTAACTTCAAGCGCTTCATGGGCTGGGCCGACGCCAACCGCCAGATGAAGGTCATGACCAACGCCGACAACCCGAAGGACGCGCAGAACGCTGTCGATATGGGTGCCGAGGGTATCGGTCTGTGCCGTACCGAGCATATGTTCTTCGCCGAGGACCGCATCAAGGCTGTCCGCGAGATGATCTGCGCCCGTACCGTTGAGGAGCGCAAGGCTGCCCTGGCCAAGGTCGAGCCCTTCCAGGAGGCTGACTTCACCGCTATGTACCGCATCATGGGCGAGCGTCCGATGACCATTCGTTACCTGGATCCGCCGCTGCATGAGTTCCTGCCCACCAAGGCCGAGGATATCGAGGCTCTGGCAAAGGATATGGGTATGACCGCTGAAGAGCTGAACAACGTTGTGGTAAGCCTGCACGAGTTCAACCCCATGATGGGTCACCGTGGCTGCCGTCTGGCCGTCACCTACCCCGAAATCGCCGAGATGCAGACCAACGCCGTCATCAAGGCTGCCCTCAAGGTTTCTGCCGAGACCGGCAAGATGATCACCCCCCACATCATGATTCCTCTGGTTGGTGAGGTCAAGGAACTGAAGTTCGTCAAGGACGTTGTCGTCAAGACTGCTGATGCCCTGATCGCCGCTGCCGGTGTTGACATGAAGTACGAGGTCGGCACCATGATCGAGATCCCCCGTGCAGCCCTGACTGCCGGCGAAATCGCCAAGGAAGCTGACTTCTTCAGCTTCGGCACCAACGACCTGACCCAGATGACCTTCGGCTTCAGCCGTGACGACGCTGCCAAGTTCCTGTCTGCCTACTATGACAACAAGATCTACGAGAGCGATCCGTTCCAGCATCTGGATCAGATCGGCGTAGGCAAGCTGGTCAAGATGGCTGCTGCCGACGGCCGCGCCACCAACCCCAACCTGGGTCTGGGCATCTGCGGCGAGCACGGCGGCGACCCCTCCAGCGTCGAGTTCTGCCACAACGTTGGCCTGGACTACGTCAGCTGCTCTCCCTTCCGTGTTCCCATCGCCCGCCTGGCCGCCGCGCAGGCTGCTATCAAATATGGGGAGGACTAATCTGTACTTCAGTTTTAAGGTTAATTTCGACCAAGCAGAAGCGTACA
>NZ_CAKTFU010000022.1 GCF_934561205.1 uncultured Gemmiger sp.
AAACCATTGACAAGATCGCCGCTACCTTTGAGTATTACTGGAATGACCGCGAATTTGAATACTACGCGGAGGATCAGAAGGAGCGCTTGGCGCGGGCGCTGAAGGCAGAAAAATATTTCGACACCAACAATGCCGAGATATACACGATGGATATCCAGCCTTACTCCTATCAGCAGGAGATTCTGGACAAGCTGGAGGCAGAGCGCACTGTCCGTGGCTATACGCGCAATCTGGTGGTGGCTGCCACCGGTACCGGCAAGACGGTCATCTCTGCGCTGGATTACAAGCGATTCTGCAAGCAGAATCCGGATAGACCCTGCCGCCTGCTCTTTGTGGCGCACCGGGAGGAAATCCTCAAGCAGAGCTTATACACCTTCCGCGCCGTGCTCAAGGACGCAAACTTTGGTGAGCTATTTGTGGGTAACTATAAGCCGGAGAGCATCGACAATCTGTTCCTGTCCATCCAGACTTTCAACTCACAGAGCTTTACGGAAAAGACGAGTCCTGATTTTTACGACTACATCATCGTGGACGAATTCCACCATGCCGCCGCACCGACCTACCAGAAGCTCTTGTCCTACTACCAACCGCGCATTCTGCTGGGCTTGACCGCTACTCCGGAGCGTATGGACGGTAAGAACATCCTTCCATACTTCAACAACCGCATTGCAGCGGAGATCCGTCTGCCGGAAGCCATTGACCGAAAGCTCCTGTGCCCATTTCAGTATTTTGGCGTTACCGATACGGTGAATCTGGATGCGCTCAAATGGTCTGCCGGTGGCTACCAAAAGAGCGAGCTGGAGCACATCTACACGTTCAGCGGGGCGGTTGCCGACCGCCGTGCCGACCATGTGGTGACGGCACTGCTGAAATATGTGACGGACATTGACGAGGTGAAGGGCCTCGGCTTCTGTGTTACGGTAGATCACGCAGAGTTCATGTGCCGCTACTTCAATGAGCACAATATCCCATCCATGTTCCTGACGGGGCAATCTTCGGACGAGGAAAGAGCGGCGGCCAAGCGGCGCTTGGTGTCCGGCGAGGTGCGGTTTATCTTCGTCGTGGACATTTACAACGAGGGCGTGGATATTCCGGAAGTCAATACGGTTCTGTTTCTGCGCCCCACAGAGTCGTTGACGATTTTCTTGCAGCAGCTGGGACGCGGCCTGCGTCTGGCTGAGGACAAAGAATGCCTGACCGTGCTGGACTTCATCGGTCAGGCAAATCGAAAATACAATTTTGAGGATAAGTTTGCGGCACTGCTGTCGAATACCACCCGCAGCGTGAGTCGTGAAATCAAGGATGGTTTTGTGTCCGTCCCCAAGGGCTGCTATATCCAGCTGGAGAAGAAGGCGGCCAAGTACATTTTGGAGAACATCCGCGCGTCCTATGGCAATACGGCTGGGCTGGTGGCTCGCGCGGCATCCTTTGCGGAGGACAGTGGGCTGGAGCTGACGCTCAAAAATTTTTTGGATTACTACCATCTCAATCCGCGGGCAATCTACAGGTTTTCCTCTTTTTCTCGCATTTGCGCCAGAGCGGATGCCATCGAGGACTTTTCAGAACCGTTGGAGGACATCCTGACCAAAGCGTTTGCAAAGCTCGCCGTGGTTGATTCTCGCCGCTGGATTTCGTTCCTGTTGGACGTCCTTCCGCGTTTGGACAACCTTGATTTTGCAGCGCTTTCGGATGCGGAAAAGCGGATGATGCAAATGTTTTACATCACCGTTTGGGGCAAGGTGGTGGAGGACTGGGACGACGAAGAAGTGCTTAGTAACCTCTATGCCCTGTCTGGCAGCACGGTTCTGCTCGGCGAAATCTTGGAGCTGCTGCGCTACCGTTTTGAGCAGATCGACTTTGTCGACGAGCCGGTGGAGCTGGGCTTTGACTGCCCGCTGGATCTGCACTGCACCTATACCCGCGACCAGCTCTTGGTGGCGCTGGACTTTATGAAGCCGTCCACCGTTCGTGAGGGTGTGAAGTGGCTGCCGGAGAAAAGCATCGACGTGTTCTTTGTGACGCTGAACAAGGCGGACAAGGACTATTCGCCCACCACCATGTACAATGATTATTCCATCAATGAGAGCTTATTTCATTGGCAGAGCCAGAGTACCACGGCGGAGAATTCACCCACCGGCCAGCGCTATATCCACCACAAGGAACGCGGCAGTAAGGCACTGCTGTTTGTCCGTGAGTTTAAGGCGGACCGTATGACAGGCGGCGCGGAGGCGTACACCTATCTGGGCACGGCGAACTATGTGAAGCACGAGGGCAGCAGGCCGATGAATATCATATGGCGGCTGAACCGCCCGATCCCGGCGAAGTTTTTGAAGAAGACGAATAAGTTGGTCGTGGGGTAAGGAGGAGCGTATGACTGAACTTGAAAAAATAGAACGGGCAAAAATATATATGGACAAACTGGCAAACGGTATCAACCCCATCGATGACACCATGGTTCCGGACGATGATCTTATCAACAATGTCCGGCTATCACGTTGCTTTTTCTTCGTATCTGACGTGCTGCGGCAGGTAATTGAAAATGGCGGGACAAAGTTAGCTGCGAATAAGAAACCCAAAAAGCTTCCTCTTGAAATCCCCCTGGAGAAAAGAAGGCAGTTTGCCTATTCTGAGGTACCTATCCCGGCCAGCGAAATCGCCAGGCGGATAAACGCCTTGGCTGATAATGGCGCTATGCAAAAACTTACCTATTCGGGAATTCTCACATGGCTCACGGAAATTGGAATGATGGAATGGGCGCTCACACCAGGCGGAAAGCGCACGAAAAGGCCAACGAAAATTGGCGAAGAATACGGCATTTCCGTGGAAGAACGAACGAGCAGCAACGGACCCTATCAGGTTGTCGTTTACAACAATGTCGCGCAGCATTTTATCATAGACAATCTGGATGCAATTCTCACGGCAGAGAATATGCAGACACAGATGCAAGGGGCTCCATGGACGAAAGAACATGATGACTGCCTCGTTGACCTATACAAGAAGTCCGTACCGGTGAGTGAGATTGCCATTACCCTAAAGCGCAGCACATCGGCAGTACGAGGAAGATTGAAAAGGCTTGGATTTAACGCATAGTTCGCTTTATGATGCCGCAAGGAGGAAACAGATATATCGCGGCACCTAAAATGAGACCATCCGGATTTCTTGTGGAGCTCATTAAGGATTTCAATATTCCACGGTCTGCCGCAGAATGTGACATGCAGCGATTGTCTTTGGCGGAACGCATTGCCGCGCTGAACGCGGTGCAAAACGCATTTTTTAAGTGATTCCAAAGCCGAAACGTCCCACGCGGGCGTTTCGGCTTTTTTGGTATAAGCTGCTGTCCTGCTGCGTATACTGCGGCAGGGGGTGGGGCCGATGTTGGGTGTGTTGGGCGTCTTTTTGCAAGCGGCGGCAGGGCATATTTTGTATCTGGCGCTGCATCTGGAGGGCGGCAGCTTTCCGCGCCCGCTTTCCCCGCAGCAGGAGGCCGCCGCATTGGCCGAACTGCAGCAGGGCGGGGCTGCGCGCGCCCGTGCGCGGGATACGCTGATCCGCCACAACCTGCGGCTGGTGGCACATATCGCTAAAAAATATTTCAGTGCCGCTGCCTCGCAGGAGGACATGGTGTCCATCGGTACCATCGGGCTGATCAAGGCGGTGGACACCTTTGATGCCCGGCGGGCGGGGAAATTTTCCAGCTACGCGAGCCGATGTATCGAGAATGAGCTGCGTATGGAATTGCGGCGCCGCCGACGGGAGGGGACATTTGTCTCTCTGCAGGAGCCGCTGGAGGGTGGCGACGGAGGTGCCCCGCTGACGTTGGCGGACACCCTGCAGGACGACGCCGACATGGTGCGGGACTGCGAAGAACGCAGCGAATGGGCACGGCTGCGCGGGTACCTGCAAACGCTGCCCGCGCGGGAACAGCGCGTCTTGGAGCTGCGTTACGGCCTTACCGGCGAAGCCCCACTGACCCAGCAGCAGACCGCCCGAAGGCTGGAAATTAGCCGCAGCTATGTATCCCGCCTGGAAAAACGCGCGCTGTGCGCGCTGCGGAAATACTACCCCGATTGACAGTAAGCCGCGGCTTGACACAATAGTCCATAAATCGGGGGGGGGTATAGCTGTTATACGGATATACACACATAAAAAATGACGTGTGGCATAGTGTGGCGGAAATTGCCGCACCATGTCAAATAAATAAAGATTCTAACGATAAAACGCCTGATAAAGTGTGGCTGGTTTTTCTGCGGCAAGGAATTACGACACAAACAAAACATGATTGTAAAAAATCCAAAAACGGCAAAAATTTCACAAAAATACATTGACATTTGTTTCAAAAAGAGATAATATCTAAGTATAATCCAACAATAGGGAGATATAGCACCATGCATCTGACCAAAAGCGAACAACAAATTATGCAAATTTTCTGGCAGGCGGATCATGCCATGGCGCAAACGGAAGTCGTCTCGACCTGCGTGGACCGTAAGTGGAAGGAACGTTCCATCTTCTCCATGCTGAACAGCCTTATGCAAAAGGGGCTGCTGCGCGAGGTTGGCTTTGTGCGCAGCGGTAAGACATACGCCCGCACCTTTGAGCCTGCCATGTCCCAGGCAGAGTACTTGGCCAAGGTCATCAGCGAGCGTCTGCCCGCCGATGAACTGCCTGAGCTGCTGGCAAACCTGATGCAGGATTACGAAACCACACCGCAGATCCAAAAAGAGATGCGCGCTGCCCTGCGAGAAAATGCATAAGAAATCGCGATGCCTCGGCTGATTCGGCCGGGGCATTTTTGCTGCGCCGCGCGGTTGCATTGCGAAGTCGTTCATGCTACAATACAAGGACAATGCCTAAGGCAACACCGCATAATTCCCGCCTGACGGCTTAAGCACCGCTCCGGCGGCTGCGGCACGGCATCTGCGTTGCCAAAATGCTCGCCAATACACAAAGTATTGCCTGCGCTTTTGGCTTAGCAGCTGCCGCACCTCGCTCGCCGTATCGGCACTTAGAATTTATGCGGTATTGCCCTTACAGAAACGGAGAAATTCTTATGGATAAACGCAACCGCCCCGCGCTGGCGTATCTTTTGATCGGCGTTATGGCGGCAGGCCGCGCCCTGCTGTCCGTGCCGGAAGCCGCTGCCATCCAGGAGGTCAGCCTGACCATGCTGGCCGTGGTGGGGTACATTCTGCTGGCGGGCAAGGCTAAGCTGCCCCTGCTGCTGGGCATAGGGCAGCTGATTGTGGAATTGCTTTTGTGCGGTGCCGGGCAGGGCGGCAGCTGGCTTTGGCTGGAGCCTGCCCTGCGCGCCGCCGACCTGTGGATGTTCTGGGGCACCGCACTTTTGATGCTGCGCCAAACGGGGCAGAACTACAAGGTCATGCCTGCCATGGCCGCTGTGCCGCTGGCTGTGTACAGCGTGACCCACTTTATGCCCGCCATGGCCAGCGTGGCAGCGGTCAGCTTTGTGGCGTTCAGCGTGGTCATGCTGTGGTATGCCGCCATGATGGTGCGCGCCTACAACACCGCACGGGTCAAATAAAACAAGAGGTCGCACCGCCATATGGCGGTGCGACCTCAAACTGTCAATAAACTGAATGGGTCGATTGCGAACTTTTCGGTTGGTTTGTAGGGAACGGTCTTGACCGTTCCGTGCTGCCTTGCGAAAAGCACGACACGGCGTGAAAATCGCGCGCCATTCGGCGCGATTTTATGCGCTGCGCGCGGCCAGATGTGCGGATGGGTCGAGACCCATCCCTACAAATGTCCCGGAAACCGACTTTTTGACAAACTGAACCGTATCGCAATGCCGCGGTACGGCTTTTTTCAGCAAAGCGGGGCGACCAGCCGCAATACGGCGCTGTACATCGTGCCCGCAAAGCCTGTGTGGCAATCTTCAGGCAGGACGGCGCGGCAGTGGCGCTCCAGCGCGGCGAAGTCGGCGGCGATATCCTGCAAAACGGCGCCGCCGTACAGCAGGGTGCCGCACTCAAAGTGCAGATACAGGCTGCGGTAATCCAGGTTCACCGTGCCGACGGAGGCGATTTTGTCATCGCACAGCCAGGTTTTGGCATGCAGGAAGCCGGGGTTGAAGGTGTAAATTTTTACACCGGCCTGCAATAAATGCAAAAAGTAACTGCGGGTCAGCAGATATATCGTCTTTTTGTCGGGGATGCCCGGCACATAGATGCGCACGTCCACGCCGCGCTTGGCGGCAAGGCGCAGTGCGGTCTGCATGTCATCGTCCAGAATCAGGTAGGGCGTGCAGAGGTACAGCCGATTCTGCGCTTGGGAAATCAGCTCCAGGTAGACATTCTTGGCCACGCTCTCGCGGTCGATGGGGCTGTCGGCAAAGGGCTGCACCAGGCAGTCGGTCGGCTGCGGCGGGGCAGGGGGCAGGCTTTCGGCGGCGTCCAGCCCCTCATCGGGATAGTGCCCGCGCCAGAAGCTCAAAAAGATGTTGGCAAACCCGGCGGCGGCCGGGCCTTCCAGCCGCACGCCGCTGTCCTTCCAGTAGCCGAAACGGGCAATGCGGTTGATATACTCGTCCGCCAGATTTACGCCGCCGGTAAAGGCGATGCGCCCGTCAATGACCATGATCTTGCGGTGGTCGCGGTTGTTCATGACCAGGTTCAGCAGCGGCACAAAGCGGTTGAAGCTGAACGCGCGGATGCCCTCCTGCTGCAGGGTCTCCGCATAGTTGTGCGGCAGCAGGGTCAGGCAGCCTGCGTCGTCGTAAATTACGCGCACGTCCAGCCCGGCGGCAGCCTTTTGGCGTAAGATCTCGTGGATACGGCCCCACATTTCGCCCTCGCCGATGATAAAGCTCTCAATATAAATGCTGTGCTCGGCGCTTTCCAGCGCGGGCAGCATGGCGGCAAACATGGCCTCACCGCTGGGGTAGTAGGTCGCGGCGGTGCCGTCGTACACCGGCGCGGGGGCGTAGTCCCGCAGGTAGCGGGCCGTCAGCGCGGCGCGGGGGTTTTGGTGTTCCAGCTTTTGCAGGGCAAAGGGGTCGGCGATGCGCAGGGGCGCCAGCGCGGCCTCGGCGCGTTCCAGCTTGCGGCGCAGAATACGCGCGGGGCGCTTGTTGCCCCACAGCAGGTAGAGCAGCCCGCCCTGCACCGGCATGACCATAAATAAGATCATCCAGCTGATCTTGAATTCCGGCGCGGTGGAATCCTGCCGGATGAGCGCCAAGCACATCAGCACGCTGAGGATAAGCCCGGCGGTGTTGAAGCCCTTGGCGTAATCCGCCAGCCAGAAAAACAGCGAAAACAGCCAAAACGCCTGCAAAAGCAGCAAAAGCAACGTCAGCGTCAAACGGCTGAATACAATCGACAGCAGCCGCTGTAAAAGCCGCCGCCGTGCGGGTTTTAACTTTTTCATAGGCACCTCGCTCCCGATAAAACGCTATACCCTTATTATTGCACAGCTGCCGCCGCTTTGCAAGCGCGCTCCTTGTACGCTTTGGGCAAAGCGCACAAAAAGTCGACAAAAATTTTGCCGGCACCAATTTCTGCGCCAAATTTTGAAAAAGTGGTTGCGAGTTTCGGCGAATCGTGTATAATATATATTAGTATAGTATGTGGCGCAATAACGCCTTTTAGATTTCCAAGGGACCGGAGGAACATAACTATGACAAAAACAGAAACGCTGCAGTTAAAATTGACAGCGACCCGCGTGCGTATGGGTATCATTGAGGCTACCCACGGCGCAGGCTGCGGGCATCCGGGCGGCAGTTTGTCCGCTGCGGACGTGATGACATACCTGTATTTCCGTGAGATGCGCATTGACCCTGAGCAGCCCAAGGATCCGGGCCGTGACCGCTTTGTGCTCAGCAAGGGCCACTGCGCCCCCGGTTTGTACGCCACCCTGGCAGAGCGCGGCTATTTCCCTGTGGAGGATCTGCCCACCCTGCGCCATTCCGACAGCTACCTGCAGGGCCACCCCAACATGAACACCGTGCCCGGTGTTGACATGAGCACCGGCAGCCTGGGTCAGGGCGTTTCCACCGCCTGCGGTATGGCCCTGGGCGCCAAGCAGATGGGCAGCGACATCAATGTCTACACCCTGCTGGGCGACGGCGAAATTGAGGAAGGCCAGTGCTGGGAAGCCTTTATGTTTGCCAACCACTATAAGCTGGACAACCTCTGCATTATGGTGGACGTCAACGGTTTGCAGATCGACGGCGCTACCCGCGACGTCATGAACTCCGAGCCGCTGGACCGCAAGCTGGACGCGTTCGGTTTCAACACCATTGTCTGCAACGGCAACTCCTACGCCGAGCTGGAGCAGGCGTTCAAGATGTTTGAACTGTCCCACGGCAGCGGCAAGCCCACCTGTTTCCTGCTGCGCACCACCAAGGGTTTGGGCGTCAGCTACATGCAGAACGCTGTCGAGTGGCACGGCAAGGCACCCAACGATGCCGAGTACGAGCAGGCCATGAGCGAGCTGCGTGCCGAATATGAAGCTTTGGAAAAGGAGATCGAGCGCAACAATGGCTGATATGAAAAAAATTGCCACCCGCGTAAGCTACGGCAACACGCTGGTTGAGCTTGCCCAGCAGGGCGCAGACAATCTGGTGGTTTTTGACGCCGATCTGGCCGCCGCCACCAAGACCGAAATCTTTAAGAAGGCCTACCCGGAGCGCCATTTTGACTGCGGCATTGCCGAGCAGAACATGGTAGGCGTTGCCGCCGGTATGAGCACCATGGGCTATGTGCCCTTTGTGTCCAGCTTTGCCATGTTTGCCGCGGGCCGCGCCTTTGAGCAGATCCGCAACACCGTCGGCTACCCCCACCTGAACGTCAAGATCGCCGCCACCCACGCC
Organism: uncultured Gemmiger sp.; assembly: GCF_934561205.1. Taxonomy (GTDB): domain Bacteria; phylum Bacillota; class Clostridia; order Oscillospirales; family Ruminococcaceae; genus Gemmiger. The sequence continues at coordinate 8,831 of NZ_CAKTFU010000022.1, forward strand.
GGCCTTTCGGTCGGTGAGGACGGTGCCTCCCACCAGTGCTGCGAGGATATCGCCCTGATGCGCTCCATCCCCGGCATGGTGGTCCTCAGCCCGGCGGACGACGTCGAGGCTCGCGCCGCTGTCATCGCCGCCTACAATTACGAAGGCCCTGTTTACCTGCGTCTGTCCCGTCTGCCCAGCCCGGTGTTCCACAACGCTGACAACTATGAGTTCCACATCGGCAAGGGCGAAAAGCTGACCGACGGCTTTGACGCCGCCATCATCGCCACCGGCCTGATGACCGGCGAGGCACTGCGCGCCGCCGTGCTGGCCAAGCGCCAGGGCATCAGTGTGCGTGTCATCAACATGCCCACCATCAAGCCGCTGGACGAGGAGATCGTCCTGACCGCCGCCCGCGAGTGCCACAACATCATCACCGTCGAGGAGCATAACATCATCGGCGGCCTGGGCGAGGCTGTCTGCTCTTTGCTGAGCGAGAAAATGCCCACTCCCGTGCGCCGCATCGGTGTGCAGGATAAGTTCGGCCACTCCGGCCCCGCCGCCGAGGTCCTGCGTGACTACGGCCTGACCGCCGAGAACATCGCCGCCGCTGTGCGCGATATGGTCTACCCCGGCACGGTCTAAGCAATACGCTTTTGAACAGGGTGCTGTGCTTTGTGCAGCGCCCTGTTTTTTGCGGAATTGCGGCCGAAACACTTGACATTGCGCCGCAGATACGCTATATATTAAATGTACTAAAGTGTTTATCATAAAGGAGTAACTGTATGGATTCCGAAATTTTTGCCCGTATCCGTGAATACTTGGCCGACCAGCTGGAGGTTGAGCCTGAAAAGATCACCCCCGACAGCGATATCGTCAACGATTTCGGTGCCGACAGCCTGGATGTTATCGACATGATCACCACCCTGTCCGACGAATTCGGCGTGGAGATCCCTGATGAGGATATCGAAAACTTCCACACCGTGGGTGATGTGGTCAAATATATGCAGGAGCGCGTCTGATACTGCGCCCCCAAAAGTGTGAGGAAAAATATGGCAAACGATAAGAAAAAAATGGTCGAGGCGATCACCGCCCAGGAGGTCGACTTCGCCCAGTGGTACACCGATATCTGCACCAAGGCCGAGCTGGTGGAATATTCCAGCGTCAAGGGCTTTGTGGTGCTGCGTCCCTATGGCTTTGCCATCTGGGAGAATATCCAGAAAATTCTGGACAGCCGCTTTAAGGCCACCGGCCACGAGAACGTGGCCATGCCCGTGCTGATCCCCGAAAGCCTGCTGAAAAAGGAAGGCGAGTTGGTCAATGGCTTTGCCCCCGAAGTGGCCTGGGTCACCGCCGGCGGCAGCGACCCCCTGGAGGAGCGCCTGGCTGTGCGCCCCACCAGCGAGACGATGTTCTGCGACCATTTCAGCCATGTGCTGCACTCCTACCGCGACCTGCCCATGCTGTACAACCAGTGGTGCAGCGTGGTCCGCTGGGAAAAATCCACCCGTCCCTTCCTGCGCACCCGCGAGTTCTGGTGGCAGGAGGGTCATACCATCCACGAGACCGCCGAAGAGGCCAAGGCCGAGACCGAGCAGCAGCTGAACTGCTACGCCGATTTCTGCGAGAATGACCTGTGCATCCCCGTGCTGAAGGGCCGCAAGACCGACAAGGAGAAGTTTGCCGGTGCCGAGGCTACCTACACCATCGAGGCTATGATGAAGGACGGCAAGGCGCTGCAGAGCGGCACCAGCCACTACTTTGGCGACAAGTTCAGCCGCGCCTATGACGTGACCTTTACCGGCCGCGACAACACCCTGCAGTACCCGTTCCAGACCTCCTGGGGCGTTTCCACCCGTCTGATCGGTGCCATCATCATGGCGCACGGCGATGACGACGGCCTGATCCTGCCCCCTGCCATTGCCCCCGTGCAGGTGGTCATCGTACCTGTGGCTGCGCATAAGCCCGGCGTTATCGAAAAATGCCGCGAGCTGGCGGACGAGATCGGCAAGTATGCCCGCGTCAAGCTGGACGACAGCGACAAGCAGCCCGGCTGGAAGTTTGCTCAGTGGGAGATGAAGGGCGTGCCTGTCCGCCTGGAAGTCGGCCCCCGCGACATCGAGAACGGCCAGTGCGTGCTGGTCCGCCGCGATACCCGCGAAAAGCAGTTCGTCAAATTTGAGGAGCTGGCTACTGCCATCCCCGCCGCCATGCAGGAGCTGGCCAAGGATCTGTACGACCGCGCCCTCAAGAACCGCGAGGCTCGCACCACCAGCGCTGCCACCAAGGAAGAAATCAAAGAAAAGGCAGCTGCCTCCACCGGGTTTATCAAGACCATGTGGTGCGGCGAGCTGGCGTGTGAGGAAGCTATGAAGTCCGAGTTTGGCCTTTCCAGCCGCTGCATGCCTTTTGCCCAGGAACACATCAGCGACGTTTGCCCCATCTGCGGCAAACCTGCGCAGAAGATGGTCGTCTGGGGTATTGCCTATTAAAAGCGCAAAAGCGGTGCCGAACGGCACCGCTTTTTTGGATTTTGCAAAGGAATCACTATGTTTGTAATTCTGCTGGCATTGTGTGTTTATGCCCTCGGCCTGGTGTGTACGGCGGTGGGCAGTCGGTTGGCGGGGCGCTGCACCACCTGGTGCTGTGCGCTGCTAGGGCTGCCGCTGTGGGTCGTGGGGGGCACCGTGGTGCCCTTCTGCCTGGCATTGCCCCAGCTTACACTGGCGTTTCAGGCGGCGGGTCTGTCGCTTACCTCCATTGCGGTGGGCGCGGCGCTGGCAGGGTCCGTCACCAACTTGGGGCTGGCACTGGCGGTCTGCCTGCTGCAACCCCAGGCTGCGACCGTGCATCGGGGCGAGTTTACCCGCAAGTGCGCGCTGCTGCTGGCAGCCTGCGCCACGGTTTTGCTGTTCGTGCGGGACGGCAAGCTCAGCTACACGGGCACAGGCATTTTGATGGCTTTGTTTGTCTTTTTTGTGCTGCAAAGCATCGTCTACCAATACAATGCCGCCGACGGCACAGAGCAGGAGCCGATCTCCACCGATGGCGCGGCCGATGCCCCTGCCGAGAGCTACACCGCCGGCACAATGTCCTTTCCCGCCATGGGGGTGTTCAACAGCCTGAAAAACCTGTCCGGCGTGGTGCTGGGCATGGTGCTGCTGGGCATCGGGGCGCAGGCGCTGGCGTACAGTGCCATCACCTTTGCCAACCTGACAGGCACAATCCAGGCGCTGTGGGCGTCCACGCTGGTCAGCTTCGGCTTCTGCCTGCCGCTGCTGGCGGACGTGCTGGATCACCCGCTTGGCTCGATCTGGAAGAAATTTGCGTTGAAGTGTCGGTTTTTCCCGCCGGATACGCTGCCGATGCAGCTTTTGAACAGCGCGATTCTGAACCTGACGCTGGCCCTGCCGGTATCGGGGCTGATGTACCGCCAACGTCTGCCCATCGCCGACCAGTACCGCAGCTACGATATCCCGCTGTGCGCCGTCATGACGCTGGTCTTGTTGCTGCCGCCGCTGCTGCGCAAGCGGCTGTACCGCTGGCAGGGGGCTGTCTGCCTGGTGCTGTACGGCTTTTATCTGGCGGCGGTGCTGCTGGCACCCCGTGCGGGCGCGTAAACACAAATTTTTTGCCGCCTGTAACGTGCGGACGCCGTTTCCGTCTTTATAGGTGAAGGAACCATGAAAAAGGAGGTATCCCCATGAAAAAACGTTTAGGAATCCCTGCGGCCCTGCTGGCGGCGGCTCTGCTGGCTGCCTGCGGTGCCAGTTCCGAAAGCTACGCCAGCAGCGCCTCTGTGGCGAACGGCAGCTATTACGACGAATCCGCCGCCATGGAAGCTGAGTACGGCGGCACCGACAGCGGCAGCACGACCCCGTCGCTGGACCCGTCGGTGCAGAACACCGAGCAGAAGATCGTCTACACCGCCGATATGCGCATCGAAGCGACTGACTTTGCCGCCGCCCGCGATGCGTTCCTGGCCGCTGTGGAGGATACCGGCGGGTGGCTGGAGCATACCTATGTATCGGGCAGCGAGGAGGATCACGACCGCTACGCCAGCTACACGGTGCGCGTCCCGGCGGAAAACTACCGCGCCTTTTTGGAGCAGGCAGGCAAGGGCGGCAGCGTCAGTTCCCTGAGCGAGGACGCGAGCAACATCACCGAAAATTACATTGACGTGCAGGCGCGCCTTGCCGCCCTGGAAGCACAGCGCGACCGCCTGAACGCCCTGGCAGACAAGGCCGAAACCACCGCCGATTTGCTGGAAATCGAAAACCAGCTGACCGATGTGCAGTATGAGCTGGAAAGCTACACCCGCAAGCTGCGCGCCATGGACTCGCAGGTGATGTACTCCACTGTGGAGGCAACGCTGAACGAGGTCGCGGTGTACAGCCCCACGGCATCGACCGGTTTCGGGCAGCGCATCGCGGACGCCTTCAGCGAGGGCGGTGCGGGCTTTGTCAGCTTTGTGCAGGGTCTGGCCGTTGCCGTCGTCTACCTGTGGCCGCTGCTGCTGATCGTGGCTGTCGCAGTCACCGCCGTGGCCTTGTGGCGGCGCAAGCACCCCAAAAAGCCCAAGCAGAAACCCGCCGCCCCGACACCTGCCGTCTACGATGCCCCCGCAGAAACCCCGAACCAACCCAAGTATAAGCAATAAATAAGCGATGCCCCGCAAGGCAAAGCCTTGCGGGGCGTCATTGTTTTGCTGTTTACACCTCAGCAGTCTGCGCGGCTTTCCACGGACCGTTGCGGTAGAAGTTGTAGGACATAACGGCGGCCACCGTCCAACCCACGGGCCAGGCGCACCAGATGCCGGTGGAACCCAGCGCCGTCTTGGACAGCACCAGCGCCAGCACAACGCGCAGGATCAGGTCGGTGAAGGTCGCGATCATAAAGCGGTCCATCAGGCCCGCACCGCGCAAGATGCCGTCCGCCACCAACTTGGCGGAAACAATGAAGTAGAAGGGCGACAGAATGCGCAGGAAGATGATGCCGGTGTCCATGGCGGCAGCCGAGGGATCATTGAGGAACAGCTGCAAAAGCACCCGCCCGGCAAAGAAGTACAGCACCAGCGGCGGGGCGCTGAGCATCCATACCATCTTGACGCCGGCGCGGAACCCCTGTTTGATGCGGTCCAGCTTGCGGGCACCCATGTTCTGGGCTGTGTAGTTGGAGATGCCGTTGCCCAGGGTGGTAAACGAGGTGATGACCAGGTTGTTCAGCTTGACAGCGGCCGAGTAGCCCGCCATAACGCCGGGGCCGAAGCTGTTGATGACCGATTGAATGATGATGTTGCCCACCGAGATGGAACCCTGCTGCAGGATGCTGGGCACGGCGATGACAACGATTTTTTTGAAGATAGGCCAGGAGAAAAGCGGGGACTTGCCTGTGCCGGACTCCACCTTTTTCAGCCGCAGAAAAACCACCAGCACCGCCAGCACACAGCTGACACCCTGGCACAGGAAGGTGGCCCAGGCCACGCCCGCCACGCCCATCTTAAACGCGGTCACGAACAAAATGTCCATGCCGATGTTCGCGGTGGAGGAGATGGCCAGGAAGATGAACGGCGTCTTGGAATCGCCCAGCGCCGAGAAAATACCCGTAGCAATGTTATAAAAGAAAACGAACGGCAGGCTCCAGATGTAAATGTCGAGGTACAGCTGCGAGTCGGCAAAGACCTCGGCGGGGGTGTTGATGAGGTGCAGCAGCGCGCCGCAGCCCAGGATGCCGCCCGCCATCAGCGCCACGCACAGCACGGCGCTGGCAATGCAGGCGGTGGAGACGGCCGTTTTCATCTTGCCGTATTTTTTGGCACCGAAGTACTGCGACACAATGACGCTGCAGCCCATGTTGCAGCCAAAGGCAAAGGCGATAAAAATCAGCGTGATCTCATAGCTGTTGCCCACGGCGGCCAGGGCGTTTTCCCCGATAAATTTGCCCGCTACCAGGCTGTCGGCAATGTTGTACAGCTGCTGGAACACGATGCTGCCGAACAGCGGCAGGCAGAATTTCCACAAAACCGATTCGGGATTGCCCACGGTGAGGTCTTTATTCATGGGAGGCACCTTCTTTCGGCAGGTTCAGGGCATCGCGAATGAGTTCGACGCAGCCGTCAATGCCCAGCTTGCTGGTGGAAAGCATCAGGTCATAGCTGTCGGGCTGGCCCCAATCGGAATCCGCGTAAAAGGCGTGGTACTTTTTGCGCATACGGTTGACATGCTTGATGCGCTTGGCGGCCTCCTGTGCGGTCAGGTTGTTGCGCTGCATCACGCGGGCAATGCAGTCCTCCTCGTCTGCGTAGATAAAGACCGATACAACGTCGCTGCGGTCCAGAATGGCGGCGGCGCAGCGCCCCACAAAGACGCAGGGCCCGCGCTGTGCCAGCTGACGGATGATGTCCCGCTGGGTGTCGTAGGTGACCTGGCTGCCGGAGTAAAAGGCATCGGTCAGCGCGGCGTTGTCCGCGAAGGGGTTGCCGCTGATGAACCAGCGGCTCTGGCCGGGGGTCTCGTCCTCGTTTTTGACATACGCCTCGCTCAAACCGGACTGGATGGCGGTCTCGGTAACAAGGACCTTATCGTAACAGGGGATATTCAAGAGCTTGGCCAGGCGCTCGCCGACCTCGCGCCCGCCGCTGCCGTATTGACGGCCGATACAAACGATCTGGGGCATTTTTTCTGCCATAGTACATTCCCTCCCAAAGTCTTGACTTTCGTCAACATACCTATTATAATCACAATATAGGTATATTAAAAATGTTAATTTTACTGTGTAAGTATATCAATTTGATATGGTGATTCGTATGAATATCAGCTATGACAGTTACCGTGTTTTTTACTATGTTGCCAAATATCGCAGTTTTACGCAGGCTGCGGCGGTACTTATGAACAACCAGCCCAACGTGACCCGCACCATCAAGAACCTGGAACAGGCACTGGGCTGCAAGCTGTTTGCGCGCTCCCACCGCGGGGCCGAGCTTACGCCGGAGGGCGAGCGATTGTACGCGCATATCTCCCGCGCGTTTGCGCACATTCAAACGGGGGAGGAGGAGCTGACCGCCGAGCGCGGTCTGCAGGGTGGTGTGGTGACGATCTCCGCCAGCGAGATCTCGCTGCGCTGCTGCCTTTTGCCGCTGCTGCGCGACTACCGCAAGCGCTACCCCGGTGTGCGTATCCGCATGTTCAACCACCCGACCCCGCAGGCCATCGACGTGCTGAAAAACGGCCTGGCGGATTTTGCCATGGTCACCACCCCTGCCGAGGTACCCGACTCGCTGCAGGAGCGCACGGTCATGGAAATACAGGAGGTGCCCATCTGTGGCGCGGCGTTCTCGGAGCTGTGGGGGCGCAAGCTGTCCCTGCCCGAACTGGCAGAGTACCCGATCATCTGCCTGGGGCCGAATACCTCGACCTTTGATTTTTACTCGGATTTTTTTGCGCGGCAGACGCTGGCGCTGCGCCCCGACATCGAGGCCGCCACCGCCGACCAGATCCTGCCGATGGTGCGCGGGCAGCTGGGCGTGGGCTTTGTGCCGGAATCCTTTTTGCGGGATGAGGGCGGCTACAGTGATATCCGCCGCTTGGACTTAAAAACGCCCATCCCCAAGCGAAAAATCTGCTTTTTGAAACAGCGCCGCCAGTATCTGAGCCGCGCCGCCAAGGAGTTGGAAGCGATGATTTTGTCCGCCTGCGCCGTTTACGAGCTGGCGGGGCAGGAAAAATAACGGCATTGCGTACAGGCTGTCGATAAACTTTATTTGACCTTATGCAGCATTTGCAGCCTATTGGTTGGTTTGTAGGGAACGGTCTCGACCGTTCCGTGCCGCCTTGCCAAAAGCACGACATGGCGAGAAAACCGCGCGCCATTCGGCGCGATTTTATGCGCTGCGCGCGGCCAGATGTGCGGATGGGTCAAGACCCATCCCTACAAATCTTCCGGTAACAGGCTTTTTCTACAAGCTAAGCGCCCCCGACCATCGGTCGGGGGCGCTGGTGTTTTATTCGGCGGTCAGGTCCACCTGCACGGTCTCGCCGTTGTCGGCGGTCACGGTCAGGGTGATAGGCCCGGCGGTTTCGCCGGTGCGCACAACGGCCATGGCGTAGCCGTCAAAGGTCACGGTGTCGGCGGTGTCGTAGCGCTCCTCGCTGCTGGGGTTGGCGCTGGCAAAGGCGGCCAGCGCGGCAGCGCCGCTGACCTCGGCCTTCAGGGTGTGGCCGGCAAACAGGTCATCGTTGCCGTTGGCATCGGCAAAGTGCACCAGGCAGAACGCGGCGTCCTCACCGTCGGCGTGCAGGGTCTTGTGGTCAACGGTCACGGTCAGGCGGGCGTTTTCGGCGGTGAAAAGGCTGAACTCCCCAACCGTCCGGCCGCCCTTGTAGCCTACGGCGCGCAGTGTGCCGGGGGCATAGGGGACGTCAAAGGTGGCGGTGAAGTCCTGCAAGGGCTTGCGGCCCAGGCTTTCGCCGTTCAGGAACAGCTCCGCTTCGTCGGCATCGCAGTAGACGTCCACCGAGGCAGTCTGTCCCTCAAAGCCCGGCCATGTCCAGGAGGCAATGTTATCCTTGAACATCCACGGCGTGTGGGAGGGGGTCTGCCCGTTTTTGTCCATGCGCATGACGGCAATGTAGGGCGCCTTACGCAGCCCGTAGACGACCTCGCGCAGGTAGCTGATGGGGCGGCGGTTGCCCAGCAGGTCCAGATCACCGATGTAGGCGGTGCGTTCGGGGTAGATGGTGCTGAAGTTCTGCCCGCCGTCGTAGTGGAAGATGCCGCAGCCGGCCTCGCCCAGGTAGTCATAACCGGCCCAGGTGAAATCACCGATGACATGCGGGTTTTCCTCCACAATGCGCCACAGGCGCACAATGTCGGCGGGGTAGGTCTCGGTGCCCAGCACGGCCTTGTGGGGGTGCATTTCGTGCTCGGCCACATGGCGGCCGGTCAGGTAGTTCAGGCCGACGATGTCGCAGCCTTCCTCGCAGCCGGACAGTGCCTCGTTCACTTCGGGATGCGTCGAGAAGAAATCGCCTCTCTCGCCGGACATCAGGCTCATAAAGCTGTTCAGCGCGTTGCTGCCTGCGCCGTCGCCGCCGACCTTGCCCATCGGGAAACGGGCGGCCACGTCGGCCATAATGGTGCGCAGACGGCTGCCGGCGGCCATCAGGCCGTTCAGGGCGTTGGTGGTGTAGCGGGTGGGATCCAACTCACGGAACGCGTCGCACAGCATACGGTTGATGGCTGCGCCGCTGTCGGTGCCGGCCTCGGGAATCTCATTGCCGATGCAGTACAGGATGACACTGGGGTGGTTGTAGTCCTTGGCAACCATCTTTTCGACGGTGGCACGCCAATCCCCGGCAAAATACCGCGTGTAGTCGTGGGGGTTCTTGCTCACGGTCCACACGTCGCTCAGCTCGTCCATGACCAGCACACCGTGGCGGTCGCAGGCGTCCAGCATGGCGCGCCCGGCGGGGTGGTGGCTGCTGCGGATGGCGTTAAAGCCCGCCTCCTTCAGCTGGCGGATGCGGCGATCCTCGGCGGCGGCCAGGGTGGCAGCGCCCAGAATACCGTTGTCGTGGTGGATGCAGGCACCGCGCAGGTTGACGATTTTGCCGTTGATGCGCACACCGTGCAGGGCGTCCACGCTCAGGGTGCGGATGCCAAAGGGGGTCTCGTCGGTGTCCAGCAGGGTGTCACCGTCAAAGATCTCGGTCACGCCGCGGTACATGTGCGGGGCTTCGGGGCTCCACAGGGCGGGGCAGGGTACACAGTAGCGGAAGTGCACCTTCTTTTCCTCGCCGGGGAACAGCTGCAGGGTCTGTGCGTCATGGCAGACGACACCCTCGCGCTGCAGCGCGTTTTTAACGGTGATGCGGGCGGTTTCTGCACCGTGGTTTTTCACGCGGGCCACGACTTCGACATCGGCAAAATCCTCACCGATCTCGCGGGTGGTGATGCGCACGCCGTCGCGCGGCAGATATACGCGGCTGCCGACCTGCAGCTGTACGCCGCGGTACAGGCCGCTGCCGGTGTACCAGCGGCTGTTGGGGCACTGGCTGTTGTCGGCATGCACCTTGACGGTGTTCTCGCCGCCAAAGTTCAGGTAGGGGGCCAGATCCACCGTGAATTCGGCGTAGCCGTTCACGTTTTTGCAGACCTGCCAGCCGTTCACATAGACCAGTGCGGTCTGGTATACGCCCTCAAAGGTCAGGAAAACCGGCAGCCCGCGCCAGCCTTCGGGGGCGGTAAAGGTCTTGCGGAAGATATACTCCCCGCCGGGGTAGAAACCGCTCTGCGACCCGTTGGGGGTGTTGGGGTCGCGCTCCTCGTGGATCATGGCGTCGTAGGGCAGGTGGACGACCTGCTCCTCGGTGGCGTTCATGAAGGACTTCATGCGGGAGTCGGCGCTGGCGGTTTCTACCCGCCAATCGGCGTTGAAATTCCGGCAAATCATGCGTTGGTCTCCTTTTTATGTTCGGCGTCCCACTTCTTGTTGGCGTTTTCCACATCCAGGAAGGCCAGCAGCACGGTGATGATGACGCCCATGATAACGGGGAAGGTGATGTACAGGTTGAAGATCATCGTGATGGCGCTCTCGCTCTGCACGGCAGCCGTGCCGACAAAGCCGCCCAGTTCCAGCAGCCAGCCGACAGCCGCGGTGCCGATGCCGCCGCCGACCTTGACGCCCAGGGAGGAACAGCTGAACATCATGCCGTCCATGCGCTTGCCGGTGGTGCGGGTGGTGTAGCTGCTGATTTCAGCGATCAGCGCGTTCAGAGAGCCGCTGAGCATACCGGCAAAGATGCCCTTGATGAACATGAGCAGCAGGAACATTTTGACGTTTTTCTGGGCGGCAAAGTAGATCATGGGGATGCCCAGCACACTGCTGACAAGGTAGCCCCAGAAGTTGACTTTCTGCATACTGCCGAACTTTTTGACAAGGCCGGGGGCAAGGGCCAGCGCGATGATGACGGGGAACATCTTCATCATCGAGAAGGTACCCAGCAGGCTGCCGTCGCCCCAGTAGTAGGTGGCGCAGAAGGCGCCGGCACCCGTGGTCAGGTTGCTCATGATGTAGTAAACGAGGTAGATGGCCAGGATCAGCAGGTAGTACTTGTTGTGAAGCAGAATTTTGACAGTCTCGCCGAAGGACAGCTTGTCGTCGTCGGCGTTCTTGGTTTTCTTGGCGGCCAGCTCATCGGCCAGCTCGTCCTCAGGCAGTTCCTTGACAGCCAGGCAGCTGATGGTGTTGACCACCAGACCGATGATGGCGAAAATCAGGGCCGTGGTGCGCCAGCCGGCAGCGCCGCCGCCGAATTTTTCGACCATGCCGGTGACGGCAAAGCCCATGACGATGTTGGTCACAACGGCGAACATAAAGCGGATGGAGCCAAGCTGCACACGCTCGTTGTTGTTCTTGGTGATAAGAGCCACCAGGGAGGCGTAGGCAATGTTGTTGGCGGTGAAGAACACGGCGTTCAGCGCGGTGTACACGACAAAGAAGTAGATGTACTGCACGGTGGTGCCTGCAGCGGGCACGGCAAACAACAGGAACAGGCAGACGGACAGGCCGATCTGGCCGTACAGCATCCAGGGGCGGGCCTTGCCCAGCTTGGAGTGGGTGCGGTCGATCAGCGTGCCGAAGATGACGTCAGAGATGCCGTCAAGGAATTTGGAGGCCAGCATCAGCGTACCGATGATGCCGCTGTTCAGACCCATGGTGCCGGTCAGATACAGCAGGATAAAGCTGGAAACCAGGCCGTAGGAGCAGTTGGCGGCCAGGTCGCCGGAGCCGTAGGCAACTTTTTGATACCATTTCAGGTATTTCTTTTCGGCGGTGGCAGTGGACATGATACATTTTCCTTTCTTTTGCGCGGATACAGCACAAACTGTATCACAAAAATTACAGGGGTATTTGCGCATCTTTACACACAAGGCAAAAGCAGGTATAATAAAACCAACGGCCGCTTGATCCAGCCCTGCGTTTCGCCTTATCTTGCCTTTATTGTACACTGTTTCGGCGCTGCGTACAATGACAGGTTCAAGCCGTACAAACGGCATTTTGTATCATATTCGCACTTGAACAGAAAGGACGTGCCGCTCATGCCCGCCACGGACAGTCTGCAGAACCGCAGCTACGAGAATATCCTAGCCACCGCCAACCGCGGTGCGGACGACCAAAACGAATACCGCATCATGGCTCCGCTGCAGATCACCGTGGAGTATTGCAGCGGCATGACCGAGGACGACTATTATAATATTTTGATGTTCTCGCCCCGGCAGTGCTGGTTTCGGGGCAACCGCAACGATGCGCTGTTCCATAACCTGAGCGCGCGCGAACCCCACAAGCACGATTATTTTGAGCTGCTGCTGGTCTTGCAGGGGGAGATGATCCAGCAGATCGAAGGGCAGGACTACCTGTACCGCGCGGGCACCTGCTGCCTGATCAACCGCAGTATCCTGCACACCGAGCGTTTTATCGGGCAGACGAAGGTGTGCTTTATCGGCATGTCGGTGGATTTTATCAAGACCCTTTTGGCCGAGGACGCCGCCCGCTATTTTACCAAGCTGCCCGGCCTGCGCGAGAATGATATCATCCGCTTTATGACTGCCAATATGGGCGCCGAGACCACCAAGGAATACCAGGATCTGTTCCCCGCACGCGACAACCTAACCGGCATCGAAAGCCTGCACGATCTGACCGACTGCCTGATACGCATCATGCTGGACCCCGGCCCCGGTGCGGACTATGACATGAAAGGCGCGTTTTGCCGTCTGCTGGACTACCTGCAAAAGGAGTACTACGCCACGCCCGTGCACCTGAGCGCGGGGGCGGACAACGTGCTTTTTTTGCGCATTCGCCGCCTGTTGGAGGACACCGACGGCCGCATGTCCCGCGCCGAACTGGCGCGGCTGCTGCACTATAACGGCAGTTACCTGAACACAGTCGTGCACCGCCACACGGGAATGTGCCTGTTTGACTACGGCATGACCTTTTGTTTTCAAAAAGCCGAGCAGCTTTTGGCGGAGAGCGAGCTTTCGGTCAGCGAAATAGCGGCGGCATTGAAATTCAGCAACCGCACGCATTTTTATGCACTTTTCCGCGAGCACTACGGCATGACCCCGCAGCAATGGCGCAAAAGCCGCCGGACGGCAGGGGAGTAGGCGGGATACAGCAAAGCCCCCGGCGGACATTGTCCGCCGGGGGCTGCATGGTTTAACGATTACAGGTTGAAATAACGCTTGGCGTTGTTGTAGCTGATGCCCTCGACGATCTTCTTCAGGGCCTTCTCGTCGTTGGGGAACTGGCCGTTCTCGACCCAGTTGCCGATCAGGTTGCACATCAGGCGGCGGAACAGCTCGTGGCGGGTGTAGCTCAGG
>NZ_CAKTFU010000023.1 GCF_934561205.1 uncultured Gemmiger sp.
AATACCTTGCCGGACACGAAAACAGCAAAACAACTATGGACATCTATGCAAAAGTGAAGTACAATAAACCAGAGGAGTTGTTTGGGGTAGTAAATGGTGCGTTTCATCAGGCTATCGCTGAATGAAAAAAGGCGATTTTTTATGGTCCGCATACCGGATAACCGAGAAGCAGAAAGCCGGAAAAGCCCGGAATATCAAGGAAAAACAGCTCAAAAACTCGCGCAGTACGGCTTGAAGGCTGCTCGCCGCGCTCCCCAGTTCAGCAAGCGCTGATTTACCCCGTATTTATGCAGCAAAGCCCGGAACCGCAAGGTTCCGGGTTTTTTTGTGCGGCAAAAAGCCCCCGAAGGCGTGCTGCCTTCGGGGGCTGCTGATTTGTGCGGTTAATAGCTCATAATATCCTTAACTGCGCCCGACATCGAGAACAGCTTGGCGGACAGGTGGTCTAAGTATACAATGCCCAGCTTGTTGCCGGTTTCCTCGTTGTACAAATCGGCCAGCTGCGGCATGGCCTTGAAGGCGGCCTCCTGCGCGGCGGGGGTGTTGTCAAAGTTGGCGGTGCCCTGGATGCGCAGCCACTCGCCGCGGTCGTTGGCGGCGCAAATCTCCAGATTGGTGTTGTCCAGCAGCTGCTTATAGGCGGCCTTGTGTTTGCCGAGGGCGATGCACAGATAGCCGTTATACCACATCGCAAAGCCGATGGGACGCACGCGGGGCAGATACCCGTCTACCGTGGCGAGGTAAAAGGTGGGGTTTTCTTTCAAGAAATTCATGATTTCTTCGTTGGGTTGCATATGCTTTACCTCCTGTTTACAGTTTTGCCAAAGCGGCTTTTATGCGTTGGGCGGCCTCCTTGGTGCGGTCTGCGTCGCCAAAGGCGGTCAGGCGGAAATACCCCTGCCCGCAGGCGCCGAAACCTTCGCCGGGGGTGCCCACGACGTTGGCGTTCTCCAGCAGCCAGTCAAAAAATGCCCAGCTATCCATATTGTTGGGGCAGCGCAGCCAGATGTAGGGGCTGTTTTTGCCGCCGCAGTACCAGATGCCCATCTCGTCCAGCGCCTGTGCGATGACCGCCGCATTTCTGCGGTAGTAGTCCAGGTTTTCGCGGATCTCGCGCATACCCTCCGGCGTAAAGACGGCGGCGGCACCGCGCTGCACCACATAAGCAACGCCGTTGAACTTGGTCGTCTGGCGGCGCAGCCACATCTTGTTCAGGCTCAAATCGCCCTGGCGGATGGCCTGCGGCACGATGGTGTAGCCGCAGCGGGTGCCGGTAAAGCCGGCAATTTTGGAGAAGCTGCACACCTCAACGGCAACCTCCTTGGCGCCCTCGACCTCATAGATGCTGCGCGCCAGGCCCGGCTCGGTGACAAAGCACTCATAGGCGGCGTCAAACAAAATCAGTGCGTCGTTTGCCTTGGCCCAGTTGACCCACGCCTTCAGCTGCTCCACGGTGTAGGTGGCGCCGGTGGGGTTGTTGGGGCTGCACAGGTAGACGATGTCCGCGTGGGGCACCGCGTCCGGCATGGGCAGGAAGTTGTTTTCGGCGTTGGCGGGCATGTACAAAATTTTGCGTCCTGCCATCACGTTGTCGTCCACATACACGGGGTAGACGGGGTCGGGCACCAGCACGGTGTTGTCCTGGCTGAACAGGTCCAGCAGGTTGCCCAAATCGCTTTTGGCACCGTCCGAAATAAAAATCTCCGACAGATCCAGCGTCACGTCGTGGTCGGCGTAGTAATCGCGGATGGCCTCGCGCAGAAAGCCGTAGCCCTGCTCGCTGGGAATATATCCGTGGAAGGTCTCTTTATGTGCCTGTTCCTCGACGGCTTCGTGCATGGCCTTGGTGACAGAGGCGGCCAGCGGCAGCGTGACGTCACCGATGCCCAGGCGGATGATATCGGCCTGCGGGTGTGCCTGCTGGTAGTCGGCCACCTTGTGGGCGATGGTGCTGAAAAGATAACTTTCGTTCAGCTCTGCATAATGCGGATTGAGTTGCATATTCTTCCCCCTTATACTACCTTACTATATACCTAATTTACCACAACTTGCCCTTATATGCAATGGGAAAACGAAAAATTATACGTCCACCTCGCCGCTAAAAACCGTCACGGCCTCGCCGGTCAGCTGCACGGTGTCGTCGGGGGAGATACACACGGTCAAAACGCCGCCCGGCAGCTGTACCTCAATGGGGGTGCAGCGTCGGCAGACCCCCTGCAGGACCATTGCCGCAGCCGCCGCACAGGCCCCTGTGCCGCAGGCCAGCGTGGCCCCGCTGCCGCGCTCCCACACGCTGACCGAAAGGCACGCCGGGCTGACGGTATGCACAAATTCGACGTTGGCACCGCACAAAAACGCAGGATGCTCCGCCAACGCCGCGCCGCGGCGCGCCAGCTGGGCAGCGGTGGGCAGGCCGTCGGGGCAGGGGACAACGCAGTGCGGGTTGCCGATGCTGATGCACAGTACCTGCCAGCTGCGCTCGGCTGCGCAAAGCTCGGCCCTGCCTGTCTTGGCACCCGGCAGGGCGGGGGCAAACAGCGAAAACCGCCCCATGTCCGCCTGCCAGCGCCCGGCACCCACACGGCGCAAAATGCGCTGCCCGGCGTGCGGGGTGTCGATTTTCAGTACCGCGCGGTGCAGCCCGTGGTTGTATAAATATTCAGCTACGCAGCGCACGCCGTTGCCGCACATGATGCCCTCGGTGCCGTCGGCATTGAACATCCGCATACAGGCATCGCCCTCCGGCAGCACGGGCGGGCAGATGCACACCAGCCCGTCCGCGCCCACGCCGTAATGCGGGCGGGACAGTGCTGCGCTCAGGGCTGCCGCATGGGGCAGGCAGCCGGTTTTGCGGCAATCCACAAACAGATAATCGTTGCCCGCGCCCTGCATTTTGGTAAAAAACAGCTTCATGGGCACACCTCCTTGCCGCATGATATGCGGGAAAATGCGGTACAATACCGCCAAATAAACGGGCAATTTATGGGTAAAACTGTCAAAAACTTACGTCTTTTGGCGAAAAACTTGCATTTCATCGAAAAATGTGCTACCCTTATACACCGAAAGAACACCCTGCGCACAGCGCAGATCAAAGGAGAACTATGGCTTTATCCGTTAAGACAAAAGAAACGATCCGCCGCCGCATGGCGGAGCTGCTGCCCAAATGGGGCAGTGTGGCCGCCTGCACCGCCGTGCTGGGGCTGTGCATCGCGTACACCGGCGGGTCGGTGCATCTGGTGACCATCCACGATTCCCGCGCGGGCAGTGAGCGTATCCTGGCCTCCACCGACGACGTGCCCGCCCTTTTGCGCCGCGTCAAGATGCAGCCGTTGGCCGAGTACGACGTCACGGTCTGGAGCGAGACGCCCGACGGCGAGGAGCTGCAGGTGCTGCGCGGCTATACGACCGAAGTCACAGCCGACGGCGTGACGCAGCAGGTCGTCACCACGGGGGAGACGCCCGCCGAAATCCTGACGCGCCTGGGCATTGACTTTGACGAGGACGACAGCATTACCCCCGCCGCCGATGAGATCCTGCCTGAGGGCGAGAACATCACCCTGCAGCGCATCGAATATGTGGAGTACACGGTGGACGAGACCGTGACGGCCCCGGTGGAGGAAATTGCCACCAGCCTGTTTTACCGCAAGCCCGAAACCACGCTGACCCTGCGTGACGGCGTGGACGGCTGCGACCGCGTGACCTACCGCGAGGTCTGGGTGGATGGCGAGTGGACGGCCACCGACGTCATAAACCGTGAAACGCTGGCCGAGACGGTCGGCAGCATCGTCAAGGTCTACGGCGAGAAGGCGGCGGTATCGTCCTTTCAGGGGCCGGAAATCGTAGACGGCGTACCTGCGGCCGGCGTCAAGGAAGTGTACGAAAGCAAGCGCAGCACGGCGTACTCGGCCTCACCGACGGCCAAAGGCTCCGGCGGACGCCGCCTTACCTACGGCACCGTGGCGGTGGACCCCAGCGTCATCCCCTACGGCACGCTGATGTACATAACCAGCGATGACGGCAGCTTTGTGTACGGCTACGCCTACGCCGCCGACACCGGCGCCGCCATGCGCGAGGGCCGTGTGTTTGTGGACCTGTACTACGAAAGCTATGAGGAATCGGTAAAAAGCGCGGTCATTCCCGTGACGGTGTACATTATCGATGACGAAACGGCGGCGCAGTACAAGGAGATCAACGACGCCATTCTGGAAGCGGACACCGTATACGGCAAATAAAACAGACAAAGGCCGAGGGCTGGCAAGCCCTCGGCCTTATATTTGCGGTACAAAAAACAAAGAAAAAGACCCGAAACCGAAGTTTCGGGTCTTTGGTGCGCGGTACAGGACTCGAACCTGTGACCTCCTGCACGTCAAGCAGATGCTCTACCAGCTGAGCTAACCGCGCATTTGTTTGTGTCGCTGTCGGCGACGTGTATTATAATACCAGATGATTCAGGAAATGTCAACAGCTTTTTTCAAATTTTTTCGGTTTTTTTCAAAAAACTTTTTCGGCGGCAAAAATCGGCGCACAGGGGTCGTCTGCGCAGTTTTTTCTAGACGTGCAGGAATTTTTGTGGTATACTGTATCTGTATTACTATGGAGAGGTGCAGGTCATGCGGGTTTTGGGTATCGACCCCGGTTACGCCATTGTGGGCTGGGGGGTCATTGAATATGTCGGCAATCGGTTTGCCCCGTTGGGGTACGGTGCCGTCATCACCGAGAAGGACACCCCGTTTGAGCAGCGCCTGGCGGAAATCTACGACGGCGTGCTGGACATCTGCCGCCGCTATAAGCCGGAGGCACTCTCCATCGAAAAGCTGTACTACCAGCACAACCAGACCACCGTCATCGGCGTGGCCGAGGCGCGCGGGGTCATTCTGCTGGCGGCAGCGCAGTGCGGCATCCCTATTTACGAGTACACCCCCATGCAGGTCAAGCAGGCCATTACCGGCTACGGCAAGGCCGTGAAAAAGCAGATTCAGGAGATGACCCGCATGATGCTGCATCTGGAAAGCATCCCCAAGCCGGACGACACCGCCGACGCCCTGGGCATGGCGATCGCGCACTGCCATTGCAGCCGCAGCCGCCTGATGGGCACACCCGTGCGCTGAGGAACCCTCCCATTTACTATAGAGGTAATAAGATGATCTACTGTCTGACAGGAAAAATCATAAAAAAATCGCTGGACGCCGTGGTCATCAGCTGCGGCGGCGTGGGCTACTGGGTGCAGATCCCTGCCACCACCGGCGAAAGTCTGCCCGCCCCCGGGCAGGAGGGCACCGTTTACACTGTGATGAACGTGACCGAAAACGATGTTTCGCTCTACGGCTTTGCCACGCTGGAACAGCGCGACTGCTTTAAGATGCTGACTGCCGTTTCCGGCGTGGGTCCCAAGGCGGGGCTGTCCATCTTATCGGTGATGAGCCCCGAAAAGGTCGCGCTGGCGGCGTCCAGCGGTGACCACAAGGCGTTTACCAAGGCCAGCGGCGTCGGCCCCAAGCTGGCACAGCGCATTACGCTGGAACTCAAGGATAAGGTCGGCAAGGGTCTGGCCGAGGGCACCGGCTTTGCGGGGGACTTCGCCGCCCCCACGCCCAGCTCGGCACCCGCACAGGCGGTGGCTGCGCTGGTCAGCTTGGGCTACAGCCCCAGCGATGCCGCCGCTGCTGTGGCCCGCGTGGACGAAACGCTGCCCGTGCAGGAAATTATCAAAGTGGCGCTGCGCAGCCTGTCCCGCGCAAGATGAGAGAGGGTAGAGAATGAATCAGGAATATACCGTAGACCCCAGCCGGCTGGTCAGCCCCGACGCAAGCCCCGCCGATGCGGAGGAAAACAGCCTTCGCCCCAAAACGCTGGAGGACTATGTGGGCCAGACCAAGGCCAAGGGCAACCTGCGGGTCTACCTGCGGGCAGCCCAGCAGCGCGGCGAGCCGATGGACCATGTCCTGCTGTACGGCCCGCCGGGACTGGGCAAAACCACGCTGGCAGGCATTGTGGCGCAGGAGATGGGCGTGCAGATCCGCATCACCTCCGGCCCTGCCATCGAAAAGCCCGGCGACCTGGCCGCCCTGCTGACCAACCTGCAGGAGGGCGACGTGCTGTTTATCGATGAAATTCATCGCCTGTCCCGCCAGGTGGAGGAGGTCTTGTACCCCGCGCTGGAGGACTACGCGCTGGATATTATGATCGGCAAGGGTCCCAGCGCCCAGAGCATCCGCATCAACCTGCCGCGCTTTACGCTGATCGGTGCCACCACCCGCGCCGGGCAGCTGACGGGGCCTTTGCGTGACCGCTTTGGCATTTTGCTGAAGCTGGAGCCGTACAGTCCGCAGGAGCTGGGGCAGATCATCACCCGCAGCGCGGGCATTCTGGGAATCCCCATCACCGAGGAAGGTGCGCTGGAACTGGCGCGCTGCGCCCGCGGTACGCCGCGTATCGCCAACCGTCTGCTCAAGCGCGTGCGCGACTTTGCCACCGTGCAGGGGGACGGCACCATCGACAAGGAGACCGCCGTCGAGGCGCGCCGCTGGATGGACATTGACGAGCTGGGTCTGGATGAACTGGACCGCAGCCTGATGCGCGCCATCATTGAGATGTACAACGGCGGGCCGGTGGGGCTGGAAACGCTGGCGGCGGCGCTGGGCGAGGAAAGCGTGACGTTGGAGGACATCTGCGAGCCGTACCTGATGCAGATGGGTATGCTGACGCGCACCCCGCGCGGACGCTGCGTGACCCGCCTGGCCTACGAGCACCTGCACATGGCGGTGCCGCGGCGGTTCGATGATATCGACGGGCAGCAGACGATGTTTTAAGATAAAACAGGGTATAAATTCAAAATCAAATCCCTGTTTTTCATAGATTGCGATGTAACCACCAAATCATAGAGTTGCAGTACGAAAGGATGATTGTATTATGGGTAAACTTTTTGGTACCGACGGTGTCCGCGGCGTTGCGGGCAAGGATTTGACCTGTGAACTGTCGCTGCAGATCGGCCGCGGCATGGCAGCCGTGCTGACCAAGCTGGACGGTCACCGCCCCAAGATCCTCATCGGCAAGGACACCCGCGTTTCCGGCGATATGCTGGAATCCACGCTGGCTGCCGGCCTGTGCAGCGTCGGCGCGGACGTTGTGCTGCTGGGCGTCATCCCCACCCCCGGCGTTGCCTACCTTGTGCGCAAGTATAAGGCTGACGCAGGCATTATGATCTCCGCCTCCCACAACCCGATGGAATTCAACGGCATCAAGATCTTCAAGGGCGACGGCTACAAGCTGCCCGACGAGGTGGAAAACCAGATCGAGGCCCATGTCTTTAACAACTGCGCCGATATCCGTCTGGCCGAGGGTGCCGACATCGGCCGTATCCACACCTGCACCACCGCTGTGGCGGACTATGTGGAGTTCCTGCGTCAGCACATCGATGCCGACCTCTCCGGCCTGAAGGTCCTGTTTGACTGCGCCAACGGTGCTTCCGCCAACGTGGCCAAGCAGCTGTTCCCCGCCCTTGGCTGCGAGTGCGGCTTTATGGGCATGGAGCAGGACGGTGTGTCGGTCAACGACGGCTGCGGCTCCACCCATCTGGAAGCATTGGAGGCTGCCGTCAAGGCGGGCGGCTACGACTGCGGCATTGCCTTTGACGGCGACGCCGACCGCTGCCTGGGCTGCGACGAGAACGGTGCCGAGATGGACGGCGATAAGATCATCGCCCTGGTCGGCGCTGACATGAAGGAGCGCGGCCGCTTGGACGGCAACACCGCCGTGGTCACCGTTATGTCCAACCTGGGCTTCATGAAGTACATGGAATCCATCGGCATCCGCACCGCCCGCACCGCCGTGGGTGACCGCTATGTTCTGGAAGAAATGCGCGCCAGCGGCTATGCCATCGGCGGAGAGCAGAGCGGCCACGTTATCTTCCTGCACCACTCCACCACCGGTGACGGCGAGCTGACCGCCGGCAAGCTGCTGAAGGTTTTGGCACGCAAAAAGGCGGAAAACGGCGCCAAGATGAGCGACCTCAACGCCGTGTATACCAAGTACCCGCAGGTGCTCATCAACCTGGTGGCCAACAAGGAGCAGAAGCAGGCCTATAAAGAGGACGAGTACATTGCCGGCTATATCGAGAGCCAGCAGCAGAACCTGATGGGCATGGGCCGCGTGCTGGTGCGCGTTTCCGGCACCGAGCCGAAGATCCGCGTCATGGTTGAGGGCCAGGACCAGGAGGCCATTCAGGCCAGCGCCGAGCGCATTGCCGAAATGATCAAACAACGTATTCTGAAATAAAAAGGAGAACCGCCTATGCGCCCCGCCGATACATGGCAGGATTACGAACTGCTGGATGCCACCAACCACAACCGTCTGGAACGCTGGGGCAGCACGCTGCTGATCCGTCCCGACCCGCAGGTCATCTGGAAAAACGACGAAACCAGCCCCCTGTGGGCCAAGGCGGACGCCGTGTACTACCGCTCCGCCAAGGGCGGCGGACAGTGGAACTACCACAAAAAGCTGCCGCAAAAATGGAATATCCGCTGGGGCGACCTGACGCTGATCGTCAGCCCCACGGGCTTTAAGCACACCGGCGTTTTCCCCGAACAGGCGGTAAACTGGGCGTGGTATCAGGAAAAGATCCGCGCCGCCGGGCGTCCCATCCGGGTGCTGAACCTGTTCGGCTACACGGGCGGTGCCACGCTGGCGTGCCTTGCGGCGGGCGCATCGGTCACCCATGTGGACGCCAGCAAGGGCATGGTGGCCTGGGCGCGGGAAAACGCCGCCGCCAGCAAGCTGGCAGACCGCCCCTGCCGCTGGATCGTGGACGACTGCGTCAAGTTTGTGCAGCGCGAGCTGCGCCGCGGCAGCCGCTACGACGCCGTCATCATGGACCCGCCCAGCTACGGGCGCGGCCCCGGGGGCGAGATCTGGAAGCTGGAGGATAACGTCTACGACCTGATCACCCTTACGGAACAGGTTTTAAGCGATGACCCGCTGTTTTTTGCCATCAACTCCTACACCGAGGGGTTAAGCCCCGCCGTGATGGAGTATATTGTCAAGACGACGCTTTGCCCCGTCAAGGGCGGCTACACCCACTGTGACGAGATCGGCTTGCCGGTTTCCGCCACGGGCGGTGTGGTGCCCTGCGGTGCAACCGCCGTCTGGGAGAAGTGAAACTATGCCGAATGAAAACCCTATGCTGCGCGTGCAGGACGTAAAATTCCGCTATGACCCCGAACAGCCCCGCTATGCGGTGGACGGTGTTTCGATGGAGATACGCCGCGGCGAATTTGTGGCGGTGCTGGGCGCGAACGGCTGCGGCAAAAGCACCCTGGCCAAGCATTTCAACGCCATTTTGCTGCCCGAAACCGGCACCGTGCTGGTGGAGGATATGGACACCCGCAGCGAGGAGCATCTCTACGATGTCCGCCAGAAGGTGGGCATGGTGTTCCAGAACCCCGACAACCAGATCGTTGCCACCATCGTGGAGGAGGACGTCGCCTTTGCGCCGGAAAACCTGGGTGTGCCGCCGGCGGAGATCCGCACCCGCATCGACGAGGCCATGAAGCTGGCCGGTATCTACGAAAAGCGCGAAGCAGCGCCGTATAAGCTGTCCGGCGGGCAAAAGCAGCGCGTCGCCATTGCGGGCGTCATCGCCATGCGCCCCGACTGCCTGGTTTTGGACGAGGCTACGGCCATGCTGGACCCCCACGGCCGCGCGCAGGTCATGCGCACGATCCGCCAGCTGCGCGAGGCGGGCATCACCATTGTGTCCATCACCCATTATATGGAGGAGGCTGCCCAGGCCGACCGCGTTCTGGTCATGAGCCGCGGCCGCATCGTCATGGAGGGCACGCCCGAACAGGTGTTCAGCCAGACACAAAGGCTGCACAGCTACCATCTGGACGTACCCCAGGCCGCCGAGCTGCGGGACGAGCTGGCCAAGGTGGGCATTGAGCTGCCCAAGGAGGTCATCACGCCCGAAGCCTGCGCGGAGGAATTGTATAAAATTTTGAAGTGAAGCGGCAAGCCGGAAAAGAGAGCTGCTCAAATAAGAAATAATAAATAAGAAATAAGAAAAAAGGTGGAGTTTTGCCTGACGGCAAAACAAAAGCGGTGATGGCTGACCGCAGGATTTTGCAAATGCCAAAGGGAAATGAGCAAAGCGGACACCGGCAGCACAGCGGAGGAACCGCCGAGTTCTGTAAAATGTGCCCGCGCGGCGGGCACACCACATTTATTATTTATTCTTTATTATTTGTATATCTCGCATTCCCTGTATATCCGCAATTTGCATTTTATTTCCTATCGAGGGCAAAAACGACACCCCGCCCGCGCGGGGGTTGTATTTTGCGGGAAAGGACAAAACACAGTGTCACACATCATTGAAGTTCAAAACCTGACTTACGTCTATAACCCCGGTATGCCGGACGCCGTCACCGCGCTGGATAACATCTCCTTCAGCGTGGAGGAGGGCGATTTTGTGGGCATCATCGGCTCCACGGGCAGCGGCAAATCCACGCTGATCAGCCACTTTAACGGCATCAACCGCCCCACCTCCGGCAAGGTGCTGGTGGACGGCAAGGATATGTGGCAGCAGGGCGCCGACCTGCGCAGCTTCCGCTTTATGGTGGGGCTGGTCATGCAGTATCCCGAATACCAGCTGTTTGAGGAAACCTGCGCCAAGGATATCGCCTACGGCCCGCGCAATATGGGCCTGAGCGAGGCGGAGATCGAGCAGCGCGTCAAGGAGGCCGCCGCCTTTGTCGGCCTCAGCGAGGAGCTGCTGCAAAAAAGCCCGTTTGAGCTTTCGGGCGGGCAAAAGCGCCGTGTCGCCATTGCGGGCGTCATGGCCATGCGCCCCCGCGTGCTCGTGCTGGACGAACCGGCCGCCGGGTTGGACCCCGAAGGGCGCGACACCATTTTAAGCCAAATCAAGGAGTACCACGAAAAAACCGGCATCACGGTGCTGCTGGTCAGCCATTCGATGGAGGATATCGCCAAGTACGCCAACCGCGTGCTGGTGCTCAACCATGCGGGCATCGCCATGTACGACACCGTCGAGAACGTCTTTGCCCGCGCGCAGGAGCTGCTGGAGCTGGGGCTTTCGGTGCCGCAGGTCACCCAGATCTTTCTGCGGCTGCGGCAGATGGGGCTGGACATCCACACCGATGTCTACACCATCCCTTACGCCGTAAAAACCATACGCAAGGCGCTGGCGGCCAAGCAGGGAGGTGCGCAGGATGCTTAAAGATATCACCATCGGGCAGCATTTCCCCGGCAACTCGGTGCTGCACCGCTGCGACCCCCGCTTAAAGCTGGTGGCGACCATCGCTTACATCGTCGCGCTGTTTGTTGCGCCCAACCCGCTGGGTCTGGCGCTGTCCATCGCACTGCTGGCGGTGCTGTATAGGGTGGCCAAAATCCCCGGCCGCATGATTTTGAAAAGCCTCAAGCCCATCGTGCCCATCATCCTGTTTACCTCGGTGCTGAACCTGTTTTTCGTCACGGGGCAGGGGGAGCCGCTGGTGCATTTCTGGTTCATCAATATTTATGTCGAGGGCATCAAGTACGCCATTCTGCTGTCGGTGCGCGTCTGCGCCCTGATTGCGGGCACCAGCCTTTTGACCTACACGACCAGCCCCATTGTGCTGACCGACGCCATCGAAAGCCTGCTGCGCCCGCTTGCCAAGGTGCATTTCCCTGTGCATGAGCTGGCGATGATGATGACCATTGCGCTGCGGTTTATCCCGACCCTGATCGAGGAAACCGAAAAAATCATGAACGCGCAGAAGGCCCGTGGCGCCATGCTGGATACAGGTACCTTCAGCCAGCGCATCAAGGCGCTGGTGCCGATTTTGATCCCGCTGTTTATCTCGGCGTTCCGCCGTGCCGACGAGCTGGCCATGGCGATGGAGTGCCGCTGCTACCACGGCGGCGAGGGCCGCACCCGCTTGAAACAGCTGAAATTCACCGCCGAGGACACCCGCTGCGCCGTGATCATCACGGTGCTGCTGGTGTGCATCTGCCTGACCCGCCTGTTTGTGCCGGGTCTGGCGTGAACTTTAGAGTTGAGAGTGGAGAGCTTAGAGTTGAGATAAGGAATCGCCGCTGCGCGGCAATGTTTCCGACTATCAATAAACTCAAAGGGGCGATTGCAAACTTTTGGCTGGTTTGTAGGGAACGGTCTTGACCGTTCCGTGCAGCCTAATCAACAGTACAATGTACCGTGAAATTGCGCGCCATTCGGCGCGATTTTATGCGCTGCGCGCAGCCAGCGGTGCGGCGCGGTCAAGACACGCGCCCTACATTACTACCCGCAAAAGGTCTTTTTTGACAAACCGGTATTTCTATGACATATTTACTCTGGATCGCCTACAAGGGCACGAATTATGCGGGCTTTCAGGTGCAGCCCAACGCGCTGACCGTCTGCGAGGTGCTGCAAAATGCCATGCAGGCGGTGCTGGGCTGCCGCCCCGATGTCAAGGGCTGCTCCCGCACCGACGCGGGGGTACACGCCCGCCGCTTTGCCCTGAGCTTTTCCTATGACGGAAAAGTCCCCGCACAAAAGATGGTGCAGGCGTTCAACGCCCACCTGCCGCCGGATATCCGCGCGCTGGAAATCAGCGAAGTGCCGCCGGATTTTCACGCCCGGTACGCCGCCCACGCCAAGACCTACTGCTACTATATCCGCAACGCCCGCATAGAGGACCCCTTCACCTACGACACCTGCGCCCGCGTACCCCAACCGTTGGACGTTGCCGCCATGCAGGCGGCTGCCGCGCAGTTTGTGGGTACGCACGATTTTCTGGCGCTGTGCGCCTCCGGGTCGGGGGCGGCGGCCCACGGCGACACCGTGCGCACCATCACACGCTGCACCGTGCAAAAACAGGGCGATACGGTCGTCATTACCGTGACGGCGGACGGGTACCTGTACAATATGGTGCGCATTTTGGCGGGCACCTTGGTGGAGGCGGGGCTGCACAAGCGCACGGCGGATTCCGTTTTGCCGCTGCTGCAAAGCCGCGACCGCAGGCAGGCAGGCCAGACCCTGCCCGCCAAGGGACTTTTTTTGGAGGACGTGGCCTATCTGTAATTTTCAAACGAAAGGGGGCGCAGCCCTGTGAACAAAGCCGATCGGGAACGCCTGGAAC
This sequence comes from uncultured Gemmiger sp., assembly GCF_934561205.1. Classification (GTDB taxonomy): domain Bacteria; phylum Bacillota; class Clostridia; order Oscillospirales; family Ruminococcaceae; genus Gemmiger. Next base: position 13,134 of record NZ_CAKTFU010000023.1, read on the forward strand.
GCCGCAAGCGTATGCTGGCGCGCGAACAGGGCAGCCTGCCCGATGCCATCCCCGGCACAAGCGGGGATATCGGCCTGCGCACCCCCAAACCCATCAAACGCCGTGCGGCTGCCGATGCCAAGCAGCCCCCGGCGGAAAATGTCAAGCCGCTGGAACCGCTGTATAAGCAGCGCCAGCGCCGCCGCATGGCGTTTGTTACGGTGGTAATTGTCGTATTGGCGCTGCTTTTGGCGGGGCTTACCGGCACGTTGTCGGCGTCCATCGCCCTGCTGGCAGACTCTGTGGACAGTGCCAAGCTGTACCTGAACCGTTCCGGCGGGGGCTGGCCGGTCAACACCGGCATCAGCGACCCTTTGCAGGTCGAGGAACTGTCGGGCGGCTTTGTGGAGCTGGGCAGCAGCGACGCCGTCGTCTACTCGCCCTACGGCGTCAAGTCGTTTGCCATGCAGCCCGGCTATGCGCGCCCCGTGCTGGCAGTGGGCGGCACACATTTTGCCGTGTACAACCGCGCCGGCAACGAGCTTACCGTGGCCAGCCGCACGGCCAAGCTGTACACCCAAACCTTTGACGACAGCATTTTGCTGTGCGCCATGTCCAACAACAACTCGCTGGCGGTCGTAACGGAATTTTCGCGCTATACCGCGCTGCTGCGGGTGTATGATGCCTCCATGCACCAGACATACAGCTGGAAAACCACCCAAACCCAGGGCACGCCCATTGCGGTGGATTTCTCGCCCGACAACCGCCGCTTTGCCGTGGGGACCCTCGCTGCGCGGCAGGGGCAGCTGCAATGCGGCATATACTTTATGGACACCGCCTCCGAGGAGGAGGGCGTTGCCTACAAGGCCAGCCAGGGCAGTATGCTGTTGAAGCTGGACTGGCAGACCGAAAGCCGCGCCGTGGCCGTGTTCGACAGCTACATCGCCGTGCTGGACCCGCGCACCGGCGCAGAGGTCTACCGCTACGATTTTGGCGGTGCAACGCTGCAAAGTGCCGCGCCGGGCCGCCGCCAGACCGCCCTTTTGCTGAATATCCGCGGCGGCAACAGCCTGGTCACGCTGGACGACAGCCTGACCCCCATGGCGGAGATCCCCGCCCGACAGGCGTACGGCATTTCCGCCACCGACACCGACATCTACCTGCTGTGTGCGGGCGAGGTCGAGTGCTACGGCTATGACGGTGTGCGCAAATGGACGCGCAGCGACCTGTCCTCCCGCCCGCTGGCGGTCATCAACGCGCGGGAAACGCTGGTGTTTACGGGTACCCGCGCCGAGATCCTGCACGAATAAGAAAGAAGATAACCCATGGAAAGTATGCCTTACATCTACGATATTTTGTTTTTGGCCGTCTTTGCGGTGGCCGCTGTCTGCAGCTGGCGCAAGGGCTTTCTGGCAGGTCTGGCGGAGCTGGCGGGTACGCTGTTCAGCGCTGCCGCCGCTATGGTCGGCAGCCGCACGCTGGCCCCGCAGTTTTATGACTGGTTCGTCCGCGAGGCCGTGACCGAAAAGGTCCAACAGGCCGTCACCGAGACCGGCACCGGGCTGGACGGCACCCTGCAGGGGCTGGAATTTCTGCCCGATACTCTGCGCGAAACGCTCAGCGGCCTGGTCGATACCGCCGGCAGCGGCCTGACCGACCAGATCGGTGCGCTGCTGGAGCCTGTCATTCTGCCGCTGGTGCAGGTGCTGGTGTTTGTGGTGCTCTGCCTGATGCTGCGCGTTGTGGTGGCCGTTCTGGTCAAGTTGCTGCGCCTGGTCAATGTAGTGCCGCTGGTGGGCGGGCTGAACCGCCTGCTGGGGCTTGCGCTGGGGCTTTGCACCGGCGCGGTGGACTGCTGGCTGCTGGCGATGTTCCTGTGGTTTTTGGCTTGCTTTGCGGGCGGCCGCATGGAATTTTTGCAGCTTTCGGTGCTGAACCAAAGCACCGCCTACCGCATCTTTGGGGCATTCAACCCCTTTGTGCCCACGGTGGGGTAAGCGGTGTACCGTAAATAATTTCTGAACTTTTGGCCCCGCCCCTTGCAAAATGGGCGGGGTTGTTCAATAATGTGTATAAGGGCAACTGCCCTTTCCTCCGCCCCTTTGGCGGAACGACCCGCCCGGCGGGTCCATTCACAGCATAGAGGTGAAGTACAATGCTTTGTGTCAAATGTAAAAAACGCCCTGCCGTTGTTTTTATCCAACGTATGCAGGACGGCAAGCCTACGCAGGAGGGCTACTGCCTGACCTGCGCCAAAGAAATGCACATCCAGCCGGTGGACGACCTGATGAAACAGTTCGGTATGTCCGACCAGGATCTTGAAAATATGGAGGAGCGTCTGGGCAGCTTCCTGCAGGAGGCCGCCGAATCCGGCGCACTTTCGCCCCTGATGGGCGGCGCGATGGAGGACGCCCCCGACGAGGACGACCCGCAGGAGGATTTTGTCCCCGGCGGCAGCCCGGTGTTCCCCTTTGGCTTCGGTGCGCGCAAGCAGGACGACGCCAAGGGCAAAGGCAAAAAAGAAAAAGCGCCCCGCCGCAAATTTTTGGAGACCTACTGCGAAAACCTGACCCAAAAGGCACGGGACGGCAAGACCGACCGCATCATCGGCCGCGACCGCGAAATCTACCGCACCATCCAGATCTTGTGCCGCCGCCAGAAAAACAACCCCTGCCTGATCGGTGAGGCCGGTGTCGGCAAGACCGCCATCGCCGAGGGCATCGCCCAGCGCATTGCCGAGGGGCAGGTGCCTGCCCGCCTGCGCGACAAGGAAATCTACCTGCTGGACATGACGGCGCTTATCGCCGGCACGCAGTTCCGCGGCCAGTTCGAGCAGCGCGTCAAGGGGCTGATCAGCGAGGTCAAGGCTGCCGGCAACATCATCTTGTTCATTGACGAGATCCATTCCATCGTCGGCGCGGGCGACTCGGACGGTGCCATGAACGCCGCCAACATCATGAAACCCGCGCTCTCCCGCGGGCAGATGCAGGTCATCGGCGCAACCACCTTTGCCGAGTACCGCAAGTATATCGAAAAAGATTCCGCGCTGGAACGCCGTTTTCAGCCCGTCAAGGTGGAAGAACCCTCCATTTTGGAGGCCATCGAGGTCATCAAGGGTGTGCGCGTCTACTACGAAAAGCACCACTGCGTGCGCGTGCCCGACCCGATGGTGACCGCCATCGTCAAGCTGTCGGAGCGTTATATCACCGACCGTTTTCTGCCCGACAAGGCCATCGACCTGCTGGACGAGGCCTGCGCCTGCTGCAGCCTGCGCCACCCCGAAATCACCGAGCTGGCCGAGACCCAGAAGGCCGTAGCCGAGCTGGAAGCCCGCGAGCATGAGCTGGAAAACCCCGAACAGGAGCCGGGCAAGGAAGGTGCCATCGACTACGAGGCACTGGCTGCCGTTAAAACCGATTTGGCGAAGCAGCGCGAAAAACTGCCCGCGCTGGAGCTGCGCGTGGCGGAGATCGAGGTCACGATGGACGATGTGGCGCAGGTCGTCGAGCTGTGGACGGGTGTGCCCGCCGTAAAAATCAAGGAGACCGAGTACGGTCGTCTGCTGGGGCTGGAGGACGCGCTGAAAAGCCACGTCATCGGTCAGGACGAAGCCGTCCACGCCGTGGCGGGTGCCATCAAGCGCGCCCGCGCCGACCTGTCCGGCCGCCACCGCCCCGCCAGCTTTATCTTTGTCGGCCCCACCGGCGTCGGCAAGACTGAACTGGTCAAGCAGCTGGCCGCCCAGCTGTTTGACACCGTGGACCCGCTGATTGCCATTGATATGAGTGAATATATGGAAAAGTACGCCGTATCGCGTCTTATCGGTTCGCCTCCGGGCTATGTCGGCTACGAGGAGGCCGGCCAGCTGACCGAGAAGGTTCGCCGCCACCCGTACAGCGTTGTGCTGTTTGACGAGATCGAGAAGGCGCACCCCGATGTGATGAACATCCTGCTGCAAATTCTGGACGAGGGCAAGATCAACGACGCACAGGGCCGCACGGTGGATTTCTCCAACACGGTCATCTGCATGACTTCCAACGCAGGCTCCACCGACCGCAGCGGCGCAACCGGCTTCGGCAAGACCGCCGAAACCGCTGCCGCCGACAAGAGCATGAAGGCCCTGCAGGAGTTCCTGCGCCCCGAATTCATCGGCCGCGTGGACGAGATCATCACCTTCCGCCCGCTGAGCGAGAGCGACCTGGAAAAAATCGCCGCCCTCATGCTGGACGAATACAAGCCCGGCCTGCAGGCGCACAGCATCACCCTGCAGTACGACCAACCCGCGCTGGTCGCCATTGTGGCCGAAAGCTCGGCCCGTTACGGCGCGCGTGAGCTGCGCCGCACCATCCGCAAAGCCGTCGAGGACCCTGTGTCCGAAGCACTGGTCGAGGGCCGCCTCGGCACCGCAGCGACCACGGTCACCCTGACCGCCCGCGACGGCAAACCCGTATTGGAATGGTAACGATACGACTATGAAACACTACCAACGCTTGGCGGCACTGCTGCTGGCTGTGCTGCTTTTGTGCGGCTGTATGCCGAAAATTCAGCGGGAATACAGGACCGATATGCCCTTTGTGCAGACCCCTGCCCCCACGCAGACCCCTGCCGCAGGGCATGGCACCGCCGAGCAGCGCTACGGCAGCGTCAAGCTGCTGACACAGCCGACGGTGCTGGTCAGTGTGTTCCTGAACGCTCCCGACTGTGACCCCTGGACCGAGTCCGAGCGCAGCGATGCCCTGGCGCGGGTGGATACCGCACTGGACTGGCTGGCCGGGCAGGGGAGCGGCTATGGCGTAAAAACCATGCTGTGCCATGCCGACGGCGGCTGCTACACGCTGAAAAACACCGTGTCGGGCGGCGAGCAAAGCGAGGAAAGCGATGACCTGCTGGGGGAGCTGGACGCCCTGAGCAAGCGCATCGACACAGACGCCCTGCGGGCAGAATACGGAACATCCAACGTAGGTATGCTGTATTTCCTGCCTGTGGGCGGCACCTCCTTTGCCATGGTGCACTATGCCGATTTGGGCGAGCAATATTATTATGAGTATGCCTGCCTGTACCGCTATGACGCGTACAGCGCTGACGCAGAGCCGGAAAACCCCGCCACCTACGCCCACGAGATACTGCACCTGTTCGGCGCGCCCGATCTGTACGAGGGCAGCACCGACGCTTTTGTGGACGATGCGCTGCTGGCTTACATAGAGCGCAGCTGCCCCAACGATATCATGCACAGCACCTACGATGCCGACGGCACCAGCCGCCTGCAGGATATCAGCCAGGTTATCTCGCCGCTGACCGCCTACTGTGTCGGCCTGGCCGATACCTGCCCCGAGCTTGCTATGTTCCCCGCCCTGGCGGACGTGACGCCGGGGGTGTTCGGCAGCGGGGCAGAACCCGAACCGGACGAGCTGCCCGGTGCCGTGGCGGCCTGACGCCGGAAAGGAAAATGCCCTATGGATGAGCTTTTTCTGCTGCGGGTAGAGCAGCTTATTGCGGCAAGCAGCACCGAATACCGCGCCGATACCGAGCTGCCCGCCGCGCCCCATGCGGGGTGGGTGCTGGTCTACCTGCACAGCGGCAATATTGAGGAACGCTGCGATGACCGCCGTATTCTGCTGCATCCGGGCGCGCTGCTGCTGCACCCGCCCGGCGAGGTCAGTGGTATGCGCACGGTGGGCGGTGTGCCGCCTGAGGTGCTGCGTGTGGAATTTGTCTGCACGGGCGAGGCCGCCGAGCATATGCACGGCTTTGTGACCCATGCCGAGCCGGGCGAGCAGCGGGACGTGCGTTACCTGATGCAAAGGATCCCCGCGCTGTTTGACGCCGACGACCCCACCCGCCTGCAGCAGGACCTCGCCCTGGGCGAGGTGCAGCAGATGGTGCTGCGGTTGGAGGATCTGCTGATTTTGGTGACCCGCCGCGGCCGCCAGCCCCGCCGACAATCCGCCGTGCGCCTGCAGCGCGAGCGCCGTCAGAACGCCCTGGTCGAGGCGGCCCGCACCTATTTTGCCGAAAACCTGCGCAGCGAGCTGCATATCGGGGAGCTGTGCGAGGCATTGGGCTGCAGCCGTGCGCAGCTGCAGCAGGCGTTCCGCGCCCGCACCCGCAGCACCGCAGGGGCGGAGTTTACCGCCATGCGGCTGGACTACGCCGCCCAGCTTCTGGCGCGCGGGGCACTGCCCGGCGAGGTCGCCGCAGAAATGGGCTATTGTTCGGGCGCGCATTTCAGCAAAAAATTCCGCGAGGCCACCGGCAACACCCCCGCCGAGTACCGCCGCCAGCAGATGTATCTGACATCGCGGCGGCAAAACAGGCAACAAAAAGATATGGACCCACTGTAAACGGCTATTGACGAAACAGCCCCAACAAAGTAGAATAAGGGTAGTAAGGGGCGGCTGCATCGGCAGCTGCCTGCAACATAAGGCAATACATTGTAAAAGGAGAGTTTGTTATGGCAATTTTGGTTAGCGGCGGTGCCGGCTACATCGGCAGCCATACCTGTATCGAATTGTTGGCCGCAGGCTACGACATCGTTGTGGCGGATAACTACTACAACTCCTGCCCCAAGGCTTTGGAGCGCGTCAAGCAGATTTCCGGCAAGGATTTCCGCTTTGTCGAGGCTGACATGACCGACAAGGCCGCTGTCGAAAAGATTTTTGCCGAAAACAGCGACATTGACTGCGTTATCCAGTTCGCCGCCTATAAGGCTGTGGGCGAAAGCGTGTCCAAGCCTATCGAGTATTACTCCAACAACCTGACCACCACGCTGAACATTCTGGACGTGATGCGGCACCACAACTGCCACAACATCATCTTCTCCTCCTCCGCCACCGTTTACGGCGACCCCGCCAGTGTGCCCATCCGCGAGGATTTCCCCGTCGGCGGCACCACCAACCCCTACGGCACCACCAAGGTGTTCAGCGAGCGCATCCTGACCGATTGCTGCAAGGCTGACCCCGAGTTGAACGTCGCCCTGCTGCGCTACTTCAACCCCATCGGTGCGCATCCCTCCGGCCTGATCGGTGAGGACCCCAACGGCATCCCCAACAACCTCGTTCCCTACATCGCCAAGGTGGCTGTCGGTAAATTGAAGGAAGTCCATGTTTTTGGCAACGACTATCCCACCCCCGACGGCACCGGTGTGCGTGACTACATCCACGTTGTCGACCTGGCCCGCGGCCACGTTGCCGCCGTGCACAAGCTGGAAGAAAAGCCCGGCCTGTTCATCTGCAACCTGGGCACCGGCCACGGCTACAGCGTGCTGGACGTCATCCATGCCTTCAGCAAGGCCTGCGGCAAGGAGCTGCCCTACGTCATCGACCCCCGCCGCCCCGGCGACATTGCCGAGTGCTGGTGCGACCCCAGTAAGGCCAAGCGCGAGCTGGGCTGGGAGGCACAGTACGGCATCGACGAGATGTGCCGCGACAGCTGGAACTGGCAGAGCCACAACCCCGACGGCTATAAGACCGTGTAATTTCGCATAAAACAACAAGAACGGCATCCTGCGGGATGCCGTTCTTTCCTTTTATACAAACATTTCCTCGCTGCGGGGCGGCAATTTGGGAATGACGCGGCGGGGTGCGGCTGCGGCGCGCCAGGCGGCGGGGGAGACACCGACCTCCCGCTTGAACACGCGGCACAGGTAGTTGGCGCCCGAAAACCCTGTCAGCCCGGCGATGGTCTCCAGATTGTACTCGTCGCTCAGCAGCAGGGATTTGACGGCTTCTATGCGTATGTTCGTCAGATATTTGCCCGGCGGCACGCCGATCTCCTGCTTGAACACCCGCACCAGGTGGCTCTTGGTCACGCCCAGCTGCTCGCTCAATTCCTCAACGCCGTACAGCGCCATATAGTTCTGGCGGATCGCCGTCATCGCCTCGGCCACCAGCGGCGGCAGCGGGCGGGCCGTCTCGTCCGCCTTGGCGACGGCGCACAAAACGCCGTAGGCCACCGGCGCGGCGGGGGCACTGTGCATCTGTGCCAGCAGTTCGGCTGCACCGGGGCAGGCGGCACCGTCCGCCCAGCGGGCAGCGCCCAGGCTCAGCAGGCAGGTGTCGGCACACTGCCCTGTCAGGCGCACCGCCACCAGATGGCAGTCGCCGCAGGGGGTCAGCAGCAGGGGGGAAGCACCCAGCAGAATATCGCCGCTTTGCCCCGCACGTTCGTTTTCGTTCAACAGGCACCCCCCGCGCGACAAGACCCCCACCCAAAGCCCTGCGCCGGTCAGCGTTTTCGGCGTTTTGCCGTCCAGCTCGGCAATTTCCGCCGCCGTGCAAAAAGATTCTGCATCAAATATCAATTTCCACACTCCAATATCAATAAAATGCTATTTTCAAATGTATTATAACCTGATATTATAATGATGTCAAGTAAATCAACCCCGCTTGCGGGTTCTTACACAATTACGGAGGTAATGCATCATGGCTTCTATCAGCTGCCGTCACGTCAAGAAAGTTTACCCCGGCAACGTCGTTGCCGTTCCCGATTTCAGCCTGGAGATCGCCGATAAGGAATTTATCGTTTTCGTCGGCCCCTCCGGCTGCGGCAAGTCCACCACCCTGCGTATGATCGCCGGCCTGGAAGAAATTTCCGGCGGTGAGATGTACATCGGCGACCGTCTGATCAACGACGTCCCCCCGAAGGACCGCGACATCGCCATGGTGTTCCAGAACTACGCTCTGTACCCCCATATGACCGTTTACAAGAACATGGCTTTCGGTCTGGAACTGCGCAAGATGCCCAAGGACGAGATCGACAAGCGCGTTCGTGAGGCTGCCAAGGTTCTGGAGATCGAGCACCTGCTCGACCGTAAGCCCAAGGCTCTGTCCGGTGGTCAGCGTCAGCGTGTTGCCCTGGGCCGCGCCATGGTTCGTAACCCGGCCGTCTTCCTGCTCGACGAGCCTCTGTCCAACCTGGACGCCAAGCTGCGTACCAGCATGCGTACCGAGATCATCAAGCTGCACAAGAAGCTGGCTACCACCTTCATCTACGTTACCCATGACCAGACCGAGGCCATGACCATGGGCGACCGCATCGTCGTCATGAAGGACGGCCTGATCCAGCAGGTCGA
>NZ_CAKTFU010000024.1 GCF_934561205.1 uncultured Gemmiger sp.
GGAGCGGCCGACGAGGCTCGAACTCGCTACCTCCACCTTGGCAAGGTGGCGCTCTACCAGATGAGCTACGGCCGCATGTTTTGGAGAGGTTTGCTCGGCATCTCTCCGGGCGACGGGTATTATTATATCCAATCCCGGCCGATTTGTCAAGCGTTTTTCTCCAAAATTTTGAACTTTTTTGAAGTTTTTTACTTTTTTACTTATTTTCGTCGTTTTTTTCGGTTTCCGGCCAGTTTTCCAGCAGCTCGTTCAGGTCCACGCGGTACTTTTTGTCGCAGAACTGGCAGTCCACCTCGGCAATGGGGTCCTCGTCCCGCAGGGTTTCCACCTCTTTTTTGCCCAGGCTGCGGATCATTTTTTTCACCCGCTCCTCGCTGCAGTCGCAGCGGTAGGTGACATGGTAGCTGTCCAGAATGTCGGGGGCAAAGCCCTTCAGCGCCAGGTCCAGCATATCGCGCACGGTCATACCTTGCTCCAGCATGGCAGTCACGCTGGGCATGGCGCGGATATTCTTTTCCAGCAGGTCGATCTCGGCGTCGGTGGCACCGGGCAGCAGCTGCACCACAAAGCCGCCCGCACAGCGCACGCTCAGATCCTTGTCCACCAGCACGCCCAAGGCGCAGACGGTGGGTACCTGCTCGCTCACGGCAAAGTAGGTGGTCACGTCCTCGGCGATCTCGCCGCTGGTCAGCGGCACCTGACCGATGTACGGCTCGCGCATCCCCAAGTCGCGGATGACGTCAATGGTGCCGTCCTTGCCGACGGCTGCGCCCACGTCCAGATGCCCGTCGGCGCGCGGGGGCAGCTCGACAATGGGGTTCTCGATATAGCCCTTGACGTTGCCGGTACCGTCGCTGACCGCCACCAGACGGCCTGCGGGGCCGCCGCCCTTGATCTGCACGGTCACCGAGTCCTGCGTGCTTTTCAGCATAATGCCCATAATGGAGGCCGCCGTCAGCAGGCGTCCCAGCGCGGCGGTGGTCACGGCGCTGGTCTTGTGCAGGCGCTCCATCTCGCGCACGATCTCGGTGGAGTCCACACCGTAAAATACAATGCCGCCGTTTTCCGAAATGCCGCGCAGCATATTATGATTCTGTTCCATCAGAGTTTTCCTCCTGTGTGTACTGTTTTACCGCCGTGATGATCCACCGGGGCGAATCCTCGCGCACGGGTCCGAAATCCTCGCCGTCGGCAATTTTGACAGGCTCCAGCCCGTATCGGCGCAGCAGGGTGCAGACGGTGTCCAGCGGGTAGCTGTACTCGCTGAATGTCTCGCGGAAATGCTCGCCGGTTTCGGCGTAGTCGATGTCAATGGCAATGTCCACGCGCCCGGTTTCCTCGTCATAGCGGTTGGTCCAATGGCAGGCGGCGTCCTCGGCCTCAATGTCAAAGGTCCGGTCTGCCAATATGGATTTATGTTTATAGGGTGTGTTCAAATCAAACAGAAATACGCCGTCTTTTTCCATAAAATAGGCGGCTTTTCGCAGCGCTGCCTCAAAGCGGGGCAGGGGGCCGATGTGGTTGTAGGTATCAAAGGTGGACACCGCCGCGCGGATGGTGCCGTACAAGTCCAGCTCCAAAAGATCCTGGCGCAGCAGCAAAAGGCGGGGCAGAACGCCCAGTTCCTCCGCCTTTTCGCGCAGCACGCTCAGCATTTCCTCGCTGCGGTCAATGCCGATCATATCATAGCCGGCCTGCGCCAGCATCAGGGTCAGCTCGCCCGTGCCGCAGCCGAAATCCGCCACAATGCCGTCGGTCACACCGTGGGCGGTCAGCTCACCGCAGACATAGCGGTACAGCGCATCGTAGTCGGCCTCGCTGTTCAGTTCATCGTAAAAATAGGCAAATTCATTGTACGCCATCTGGCTCACCCTTGGGCGCTTTCGTTCAAAAGCGCACGCAATTCCTCCATGCCATAGCCGCTTTCGGCGCTGGTCAAAAACACCTGCTTGCAGCCATAAGGCGCGCAGATACGTTCAAATTCCTGCTTGGTGGCTTCCAGCTGGCTCTTTTTCAGCTTGTCGGCCTTGGTCAGCGCCGCCACAAAGGGAATGTTATGGTAGTGCAGATATTCCAGCATCTGGACGTCGTCGGCGCTGGGGGCATGGCGGCTGTCCAGCAGCTGCACCAGCAGGCAGACCGCGCGATCCGCCTCAAAGTAGCTGTTGATCAGTTCGTCCCAGCGGTCGCGCTCGGCGTTGGATACCTTGGCGTAGCCGTAGCCGGGCAGATCGACAAAGTATGCCGTGTCAATGCGGTAAAAATTGATGGTCGCGGTCTTGCCGGGGGTGGCACTGACGCGCGCCAGATTTTTGCGGTTGCACAGCTTGTTGATCAGGCTCGACTTGCCCACGTTGCTTCGCCCGGAAAACACGATCTCCGGGCGGTCGCTCTCGGGCAGCTGGCGGGATAAGCCGTAGCTTGCCATAAATTCACTTTTATTGTAATTCATAGTCGTTCCTTTACATCACGGCCGAGGGTTCCTTGGTGGCTTTTTCGCCGGCGATCAGGCTGGTGGCGGCGGGCACGGCGGGGGCTGTGCGGCTTGCCGTCTGCCCCGGCATGATCAGCGCATGCTTCAGCACCTGCGAAAGCTGCTCCACGGCAATAAACTTGACCTTCTCCTTGACCTCGTCGTCCACCTCGTGCAGGTCCACGGCGTTGTCCTTGGGGATCAGCACCGTGGAAATGCCCTCACGGTAGGCGGCCATGCTCTTTTCCTTCAGGCCGCCGATGGGCAGCACGTTGCCGTGCAGGGTAATTTCGCCGGTCATCGCCAGGTCGTGGCGCACAGGGTAGCCCGACAGCGCCGAGATCAGCGCCGTGGTCAGCGTCACACCGGCCGAGGGGCCGTCCTTGGGCACTGCGCCCTCGGGGGCATGGATATGGATATCCAGCGTTTTCAGCTTGTCGGCGGCAATGCCGTACTGCTCACCGTGAACGCGGGCATAGCTGACAGCCAGCTGGGCGCTCTCCTTCATGACATCGCCCAGGCTGCCGGTAATTTCAATTTTGCCGCTGCCGCCGGGAATGACGGCCACCTCCACGGGCAGCATCTCGCCGCCGACACTCGTCCACGCCAGACCGTTGGCAATACCCACGGTGTCCTTGCGGGAGATAAAGGTCGGCTTGACCTTTTCGGGACCCAGCAGCTGCTTGACGGCGGAGGCGGAGATGCTGATCTTCTCGCTTTCACCGGCGGCGATCTTCTGGGCGCACTTGCGCAGCACCGAGGTGATCGTGCGCTCCAGATTGCGCACACCCGCCTCGCGGGTGTAGCCGTCGATGATCTCATACAGCGCCGAGGTCGTCATCGTGACGTGACCCTCCAAGCCGTTGTTCTTCAGCTGCTTGGGCAGCAGGTGGCGCTTGGCGATGTTGAATTTTTCGGTGCGGGTATAGCTGGGCAGCTCAATGACGTCCATACGGTCGTACAACGGGCCGGGAATGGTCGAGGCATCGTTGGCGGTGGTGATGAACAGTACCTCGCTCAAATCAAACGGTATATCGAGATAATTATCCTTGAAAGTGCGGTTCTGTTCGGGGTCCAGCACCTCCAGCAGCGCGCTGGAGGGGTCACCCTTGTAGTCGCCCGCCAGCTTGTCGATCTCGTCCAGCAGGATCACGGGGTTCGCGCTCTTGGCGGTGATCATGGCGCTGATGATGCGGCCGGGCATAGCGCCGATGTAGGTGCGGCGGTGGCCGCGAATTTCGGCCTCGTCATGTACGCCGCCCAGACTCATGCGGGCAAACTTGCGGCCCATGCAGTCTGCGACCGAGTGCGCAATGCTCGTTTTGCCCACGCCCGGAGGCCCGACCAGGCAAAGGATCTGCCCCTTGACGTCGCTGTTCAGCTTGCGCACCGCCAGAATTTCCAGGATACGCTCCTTGACCTTCTGCAGGCCGTAGTGCTGCTGATCCAGCACCTTGCGGGCATGCGCCTGATCCAGATCGTCCTCGGTCGCGGTGTGCCACGGCAAAGACAGGCAGGTGTCCAGATAATTGCGGATCACGCCGGTCTCGGGGGCGCTGCTCTGCATACGCGCCAGGCGGTCGCACTCCTTCAGCAGCTTTTCGGCGGTGTCCGGCTCCAGCTGCAGCTCCTCGATCTTGCGGCGGTAGTTGTCGGCCTCGGCGCGGGTGTCCTCGGCATCGCCCAGTTCCTCGCTGATAATGTGCATCTGCTCGCGCAGGTAGTATTCGCGCTGACCCTTATCCATCTGGGCATTGACCTTTTCATCCAGGTCACGCTCGATCTCCAGAACCTGGCACTCCTCGCGCAGAATGGTCAGCAGCTTTTCCAGACGGTTCAGCAGGCCGGTCTCGTTCAGGATGGTCTGCTTATCCTCGTAGCGCAGCAGAAGGTTGGCGGGCATATACTCGCTCAAAAACAGCGGATTGTCGGAGGAAAGGATGTTGTACACCACATCCTTGGACAGCTGCGGGCTGAAGGAGAGATACTCCTCAAAGCTGTCCTTCAGGCTGCGCACCAGCGCCTCGCACTGGGTACGCTTGTCGGCGGCGATGCCCCGCACGGGGGCCGGGCGCACCGATGCCTGCAGGTACTTGCCCTCGGTTTCCAGTTCCAGCAGGCGGGCGCGGGTCTTGCCCTCGACCAGCACCTTGACCAGATCGTCTGACACGCGCAGCGCCTGCTTGATGTCGGCGATCACACCGTAGGCATACAGATCCTCGCGGTTGGGTTCCTCGGTGTCCATCTCCTGCTGGGCCACCAGAAACACACTGCTGTTGCCGTGCATGGCGGCCTCAATGGCGGCGATGGATTTTTCGCGGCCCACCTCAAAATGTACAACATTGTTGGGAAAGACCACCAGCCCGCGCAGGGCAATGACCGGCAGGTGCACCACATTGCGGGCAATTTTGATTTTTACTTTTTCGGACATTTGCTTATTCTCCTATGGTCTGTAAAACGCGGTTTTCGGTGCAGACGCCGCGGGGCAGCAGCAGGGTAGCGGCCCCCGGCACCGCCTCGGCGCGGATATGCCGCTGGGGCGAACACTCGCCGTCCAGGGTGGTGATCAGCGGGCGGTTGTCCTGCACGCGTATATCAATACTCTTTGTGCGGAAAAACGTCATGTACGGCGCAAACGGTTCGGTAATGGTATCGTCGGGCAGAAGATGCGCGCCCTTTTTGTACGCACCCAGCAGCCCCGGTAATCGTATGCGGGGCACAGGCTTCAAAAGAACCACATCCAGCAAGCCGTCGTCCATGCGGGCGTTGGGGGCGGCACAATAGCCGCCGCCGTACTGCTGACCGTTGCAGACGGCCAGCATCATAAAGGTGCCTTCTATGTCGATATGGTCGGCACGGATGCGCAGCCGATGCCGGAACGAGCTGCACACCGCCTCCAGAATGGAGAGGGTGTACGCCGTGCTGCCGCCGCAGAAGGGGACACGCCGCCATTTGGGGATGCCGTTGGCGACCTGCGCGTCGATACCGGCGGCAAAAATATCAATGCCGTAGCCTTGGGTGCTGCGGATCAGGTCGGACTGTACCTCTTTTGCCTGCAGCTGGGCCTCGATATCCAAAAAATCCGCCGCTGTGCCGAAATTGCGCACATAGTCGTTGCCGCTGCCGCAGGGCACACAGCCCACCGCCGCGTTGGCATACCCGGCCACACCCTGCAAAACCTCGTTCAGGGTGCCGTCGCCGCCGCAGGCAAACAGATGTACCTTTTGCCCGCCTGCCGCGTATTTTTCGGCCATCTCGCGGGCCTGCCCGGCATAGGCCGTCTCGTAGATTTCCACGGGAACACCTGTATTTCGGGCGGCCGCCCGAATCTTCGGCACAAGCTCCTCCGCTGCATTTTTGCTGCCCGCCGTAGGGTTGATAAAAAATACGGTCTGCACCGCTGCATCTCCTTCTTTTTGCTTTGCTTTCCCTATGGGCCGTGGCCGCACACGCTAAAAATATGCAGCAATACCCTATGATATAGGTATTGTATATTGTAGCGTATTTTCGCAAAAAACGCAAGAGGTCGGCAAAAAATGCCGCCCCGCGCCAAAATCGGCACGGGGCGGGGGATAAAAACCGTTCCAACGTATAAAATTGCAAAATCGGCATATACTAGCCCCCATAAAAGGAGGCGCGTTTTATGCAGCAGGTTTTTGCGGATATCGGCAAGGTGGCGCTGTGCAGCCTGTTTTCCATCGCAGTCATGTTTTTTCTGACGCGGGCGGGCGGTAAGCGGCAGATCGCCCAGCTCAGCCCGTTCGACTACCTCAACGCGGTCACCATCGGCTCCATCGCGGCCGAGATGGCCACCAATCTGGAGCAGTGGTACCGCCCCTTTACCGCCCTGCTGGTGTACGGCGCCGTGACCTGGGCCGTGCAGGTATCCTCCTGCAAAAGCATTGCCATGCGCAGCTTCTGGAACGGCCGCACCCTGATTTTAATGGACGAAGGCACGATTTTCAAGGAAAATCTGTCCCGCGCCAACATTGACATCAACGAGTTTCTGGCCCAGGCACGCATCGCCGGGTACTTCGATCTGAACGACATCCAGACCGCTTTGCTGGAAAACAGCGGCCAGATCAGCTTTTTGCCCAAAAGCGATACGCGCCCCGCAACACCCACGGATCTGCAGCTGCATCCGCAGCCCGCCTCGCCGTGGTACGATCTGATTCTGGACGGCCGCACCATGCAGGACAACCTCAAGGCAGCCGGGCGCACGCTTTCCTGGCTGGATGCGCAGCTGCACGCTGCGGGCATCGGCCAGCGCAGCGAGGTGTTTTACGCCGCCTGCGACCGCGGCAACGGCTTTTTTGCCTGCCGGCGGTAAGGGCAGGTCACAAAACACCCCCGCCGTTGCTCGGCGGGGGCGCGGTTTCTTATCTGTCCTCAAACTCATCCAGCCAGCTGAAACCCTTTTTCGGGGGACGGCTGCCGCCCTGTTCCTTGCGGGCGTTGTGCTCCGCCATCACGGCGGCCGGCATCAAAAGCGCCTTTTCCACCTCGGCCTGGAATACCAGCTTGGGGTTCTTGATGCGGGGGTTTTTCATCAATTCTTTCCAGTAGGTATCGTAGTCCATCATCACGGCCATCGCCTCAAACAGCGGGGTCAGCCCGCCGTAGCGGCCGATCACCTTATTCAGCGCGCCGATAAACTGCATGTTGGCCTTGCCGTCCATCATGCCGTCGTCCTTGCCTTTTACGTTGCGGCGGCAGAAATATGCCGTCATCTGCAAAATATCGTCCAGCGCCTCCATCTGCCCGGTGGTCAGCTTTACGCTCAACTCGTCCAGGTCGGTATAGCGGTTCAGCGCCGCCAGCATGGATTTTTTCGTCTCGGCGTCTGTGTAATTCAGCATATCCTGCGCAGGCTCGGCGGTTGTCTCGACAAAATCCGCCTCCACGATATCCGGCTTTTCCGGCGGCGGGGCTTCCTCGGTCAGCTGTTCGGGCACACCGCCCACCACATAGATGCGGTAGTTTTCCAGATCCTCCAGGATGGCCTTGTACAGGTAGGGCAGGGGAGCATTTTTGGTGCGCGCGGTGGGGATGACCCGCATGGCGTAGCGGTTGGCAACGCCCTCAAACCAGCGGCGCAGCCCGCCGCAGTTGTCGATGACGTTGTTCATCGTCTGGAAGAACAGCGCGTTGCCGCCGTCGATCATCTTGTCGTTGGCGCCGCCCTTGCCCGCCATCTTGGCCATCGTGTCGATCATCGTATGCACGGCGGCCATCTCGTCGGGCATCAGGGTCTTGGCCAGCTTTTCGATCTCCGCCTTGACCTCGATCTCCCGCGCCAACAATTCCGGCGTAGCACCGTAGGAATAGGGGATCGTCGTCTCCGGCACCGAGACATATTCCAGCGTCAGTACATCCGGGTCGTCGTCCAGCGTGCCGTAGTCCATCTCCATCTTGCGCTTGCGCATCTTCCTGGACATGGACTTGGTGATTTCCTCCAGCTTGTTATCGGCCACCTGTTCGTCCACCGGCTCGATGGTCACGGCAATGGCGATCACGCGCTGGCGGTCTTTTTCGTAGACCTCGTAGTCAAAAAAGATGTCGGTATGGCCGTTGATCTCACTTTTCGCCTTGTCCAGCACGGTGCGGCGCACATGCGCCCAGTTGGCGGCGTTGCAGTCCACCTGCTTTTTCAGCGTGTCGATGTTCCACACCAGCGGCTCGCCCTTCTGCTTTTTGCTCAGATACAGGTTCTGGTAGCTCTTGCACAGCTCGTAAATTTTCAGGCTGTACTGGCTTTTCATCGGCAGGGTGTAGGTGATGTTCATCGTGGTGTAGAACTCTTTGAGCTGGATCAGATGCGGCTTCAGCGATTGATCCAGCGTCAGCACGATCTTGCCCGTTCCCTCGTCGATGGTGGCGGAACTCAGCCAGCGGAACATCGTGATTTTCTGCGTGCCCGCCAAGCGGATCCACTGTACCTTGGCGTTGGCGATATCCTCAATGTTCTTTTTGACCTGCTTGTACATCGAGCCGTTGTGCGGGTCGACGCCGCAGAGCTTCAAAAACTCGTAGATGGACATCTCGTAACGGGGCAGCTCGGTGTCGCTGGGCTTGATCATCGCAAAGATGTGCAGCATCAGCTTTTGCTGGCTCAGTGTCAGGCTGTACATGGCGTTCTGGATCAGATCATTGCTCTTGCGCACAATGGTCTGCCCGCCGCGCCCGCTGAAGGTCGCCACAGGGACCATCTTGTCCGACACTTCCGGCTGCGGATTTTCGGGGATTTGGCTGTCATTCGTGGCCATACGGCATACCTCGATCGTTTTCTGGATTTCCAAAGTTCAACATTGTCTGTAATCATAGCAGATTGTGCCTTGTTTGTCAATTATTGTAACATTCGGCACATTTCCTGTTTTGCGCCGAAAATCCCCGTTTGTCGGATTTTACTCTCTTAGAGCTTTTATTATTTTAGAAAATAGGATGAACTGTGCCGTGGATAACAACCGAATTGTGCCGGGCATAACAAGGGTTTTGTGCCGGGCATAACCACACAACTGTGCGCGGCCAAACAATGTGCCGTGCCTAACAACGGGGCAAACTGTGCCAAAGATAACAACACAAGGGAAAATTGTGCGCAGCATAACAACCCCCCAACAAAAATTCCCAACTGTGTCGTGAATAACAACCGTTGGCATTCTGCACAGAGCCACCACAAATTGTGTCCGCGCTTACAACCCACCACAACTGTGCCGAGAATAACAACCCAAGCCGAAACTGTGTCGTGAATAACAACAGGGGATTTTTTTGAATTGTGCCGTAAATAACAACAGTTTTTGAATTGTGCCGAGAATAACAACCCAAAAACAAAATGTGCTGTAAATAACAACAGGGAAATCCCAAACTGTGCCGTGTTTAACAACACTTGAAACTGTGCCGTGAATAACAACTCCAGCGCAAAAATGCAGCGGTGTATCGATAACCAACAGGCGAGGGTTTGCCGGTTTTTCCGCCAAATGTGCTGCCGATAACAACCCCTGCAAATTGTGCCGGGAATAACAACCCAAAACCAAACTGTGCCGTCGATAACAACCCGGTTTTCCGTGCAAAAAGGGGAAATGTGCCGTAAATAACAACGGTTTTGCCCTGTGTCGGGAATAACAACCCTCGCCTGGAAAATCCAAACTGTGTCGTGAATAACAACCCGCCAATTGTGCTGCCGATAACAACGGTTGACGCGCAAACTGTGCTGCGAATAACAACCCGCGACGCAAAAAATCCACGGCGAATTGTGCCGTGGATAACAACAAAACAAGGGAAAGCCGCAGCCTTCCCTTGCTTCTTATTATAATAGGTAGATCTTAAATCAAGCCAGCTCGGCGATTTCGTATAGCAGCTTTTCGGTATCCTCCCAGCCCAGGCAGGGATCGGTGATGCTTTTGCCGTAGCAGTGCTCGCCGATTTTCTGGCTGCCCGGCTCGATGTAGCTTTCGATCATCAGGCCCTTGACCAGGCGGCTGATGTCGCTGCTGTGGCGGCGGCTGTGCAGAACCTCCTTGGCAATGCGGATCTGCTCCCGATACATCTTGCCGGAATTGCTGTGGTTGGTGTCCACGATGCAGGCAGGGTTTTGCAGGCCGCGCTGCAGGTACAGCTCGTTCAGAAGGCGCAGATCCTCGTAATGGTAGTTGGGAATGGTCTGGCCGTGCTTGTTGACTGCGCCGCGCAGGATGGTGTGGGCCAGCGGGTTGCCGGGGCACTGGGCCTCCCACCCGCGGAAGATAAAGTCGTGGGGGACCTGGGCAGCCACAACGCTGTTCAGCATAACGGTCAAGTCGCCGCTGGTGGGGTTTTTCATGCCCACGGGGACGTCGCAGCCCGCCGCGACAAGGCGGTGAAACTGGTTTTCGACCGAGCGCGCACCCACGGCAATGTAGGACATAATGTCGGACAGATAATCCAGGTTATCGGGGTACAGCATCTCGTCGGCGGTGGAAAAGCCTGTCTCCTGCAAAACACGCATGTGCATATGGCGTATGGCCAGAATACCCTCCAGCATGTCGGGCTTTTTTTCGGGGTCGGGCTGGTGGATCATGCCCATGTACCCCTCGCCGGTGGTGCGGGGCTTGTTGGTGTAGATGCGGGGCACAATGACCAAACGGTCGGCCGTGCGCTCCTGCACGGGCATCAGGCGGGACACATAGTCCACAACAGCGTCCTCGTTGTCGGCGCTGCAGGGGCCGACCAGCACAAGAAATTTATCGCTCTCGCCGGTAATGATTTTTTTGATTTCCTCGTCGCGGGCTTTTTTGCGCTCGATTAGCTCCGCAGCCAGGGGAAATTGGTG
This sequence comes from uncultured Gemmiger sp., assembly GCF_934561205.1. Lineage (GTDB taxonomy): Bacteria > Bacillota > Clostridia > Oscillospirales > Ruminococcaceae > Gemmiger. The sequence goes on from NZ_CAKTFU010000024.1 coordinate 10,779, forward strand.
CCGGATCACATTGGGCGTCGGCAGCTCGGTAACATAGGTCATTCCCATAAATTTTAACTCCCTCTGAAAATTCATTGCAAACAGTATCAGTATAGCGCAAATTCTGCGTTTGTGCAAGAAAAAACGCAAACACTTGCAGACGCGGCATTTTGCCGACCCTGACGGCCGCAGCTGCGTCAGGACGGAAGGGCAAACAGACTATTTTATGTGTTGCGTAATCTGCAATAATATATTGTTAAAATTGACACACAAATCACTTTAGGGCATTAAAGTACAAAAGGTATGGGCAAGGTGGGAAGTTCTTTGTGCAACCGTACAGAATCGTGTATTTTCTTGCAAAAAAGGGTGACAATCGTTTCCGTTCGGTGTATAATACCCACATGTTCACGCAGCGAGGCGCCGTTCTATAATTCAGGCGGCGCCTTTATGCTAAAAACAAATGTGCGCCGTGGGCAAACGTTTTCCCGCTGCGCAGAACACAGGCAATGTATCGTTTGGCGAAAAAGAGGGGAAACCAAATGCTGAAATTCATCTTAAAACGCATCGGAACCATGCTGGTGGCTATGTTTATGATCATACTGCTGACATTTACCCTGATGCACGCAATACCCGGTGGGCCGTTTACCAACCCCAAGGGCATGTCCGAGGAGGTCCTGGCCGCCATGGAGGCCAAGTATGGGTTGGATCAGCCGATGCCGGTGCAGTTTGTCAATTATCTGGGCAACCTGCTGCACGGTGATTTGGGACCTTCGTATAAATATACAGGTAAGACGGTCAACGATTTTATCGCCACGGGCGCACCGGTGTCCGCCAGGCTGGGCTTGGTCACGCTGGTGTTCGTACTGCTGACCAGTATTCCCATGGGCATTCTGGCGGCGCTGAAAAACAACCGCTGGCAGGATATGCTGCTCATGGCGGTGGCGACCATCGGCGTCACGATACCGTCCTTCGTCATTGCCTCGGTGCTGATCTATGTGTTTGCCTTTAAGCTGAACGTCCTGCCCACCTTCGGCCTTGACAGCTGGAAAAGCTACATTCTGCCCGTTGTGGCCATGGGCGGTTACTCGGTCAGTTATATGGCGCGTCTGATGCGCTCCAGCCTGCTGGAGGTCATGGGGCAGGATTACATCCGCACGGCCCGCGCCAAGGGGCTGACGGAATTTGCCGTTGTCACCAAACATGCGCTGCGCAATGCGCTGATCCCTGTCATCACGGTGCTGGGGCCTACGGTAGCGGGGCTTTTGACCGGCAGCTTTGTCATTGAAAAAATCTTTGCGATTCCCGGTATCGGATACTATTTTGTCAACAGCGTTACACAGCGCGATTACACCACCATTATGGGCGTCACGGTCTTTTTTGCGGCGTTCCTGATGGCGATGGTGCTGCTGGTCGATGTCTTTTACTGCCTGATCGACCCACGCATCCAGTTTGACGCATAATTTTGGGGGAGAGGGAAATCATGGCAGAAATTACCGCACAAAACAAATGGGAACCGCTGGCAGCGCAGGCCGCCGACCGCGAAAAGATCTGGTCAAAAAGCCGCACCTTTGCCGGGGACGTCTGGTTCCGCTTTCGGCACAAGCCCACGGCGATCGCCGGATTTATCCTGATTGTGGTATTGGCGCTGTTTGCGCTGGTCGGTCCGCTTTTTACCGCGTATGACTATGCCCAGCAAAATCTGGACGTCGTCAACATCCCGCCGGTCATGAAGGTCTATCAGGCACCGGACGGCGGCTACCTTTATATAACCACGGCGCTCAAGCTCGTTCGTGTGGACGAGAACGGCAAGCTGCAGGGGCAGCTCAAGCGCGTGCGTGAGGAGGACGCCAAAAGCATGACCATCTACGATGCCGGCGGCACCGAGGTGGCGCTGTACTACGGCGGCAGTACCTACGTTGTGGCGGACGAGACCACCGGTAACATCTACCCCTCGCGGTATATCCACAACGGCTCGTACCTGCTGGGCACCGACTCTCTGGGCCGTGATGTGCTGACCCGCTTGATGTACGGCACCCGCATTTCGCTTATGGTCGCCCTGATGGCCACGCTGGTCAACATGGTCATCGGCATTCTGTACGGCGGCATTGCCGGGTATGCGGGCGGCACCGTTGACACCGTGATGATGCGCATCGTGGACATTATCTCCACCATTCCGCTGACCCTGTATGTGATTCTGATCATGCAGGTGCTTGGCTCCGGCTTGCAGAGCATCGTCGTGGCGCTGGGCAGCGTCTACTGGGTGGACATGGCGCGCGTTGTGCGCGGGCAGATTTTAAGCCTGAAACAGCAGGAGTTCGTGCTGGCTGCCAAGACCATCGGCTCCTCGCCCAAGACGATTTTGTTCGAGCACCTGATCCCCAATGCGCTTGGCTCGATTTTGGTCACCATGACGATGCTGATCCCCTCCGCCATTTTTATGGAGGCGTTTTTGGGGTATCTCGGCATCGGCCTGCAGCCCCCGCTGGCCAGCCTTGGCACAATGTGCAACGATGCCTCGGCCAACCTGCGCACCAGCCCGCATGAATTGCTGTTCCCGGCGCTGATGATCTGCGCCATCATGTTTGCCTTCAACTTTGTGGGCGACGGTCTGCGCGATGCGCTGGACCCGAAATTGAAAAAGTAAGGGGAATCCCAATGAGCGAACCGATTTTACGCGTCGAGGATCTGAAAACCTCGTTTATGACCTCGGCCGGGGAAGTACAGGCCGTGCGCGGCGTCAGCTTTACGGTGCATAAGGGCGAAATTCTGGGCATCGTGGGTGAGAGCGGCAGCGGCAAAAGCGTTACGTCAATGTCTGTCCTACGTCTGCTGGCGGACACCGCCCGCATCAAAAGCGGCAAAATAGAGTTTGAGGGGGCCGACCTGACCAAGGTCAGCGACCGCCAAATGCGCGAGATCCGCGGCCAAAAAATTGCCATGGTGTTCCAGGACCCCATGTCCAGCCTGAACCCGCTGATTCCGGTGGGCAAGCAGGTGGCCGAGATGATTCGGGTGCACCACCCCGACATCAAGGCCGACGAGCTGAAGGAAAAAACCCTGCAGCTGTTCAAGGACGTGCGCATCCCCGAAGCTGAAAAGCGGCTGAAGGCCTACCCGCACGAGTTTTCGGGCGGTATGCGCCAGCGCGTTATGATCGCCATGGCGCTTGCCAACCACCCCGACCTGCTGATTGCCGACGAACCGACCACGGCGCTGGATGTGACGATACAGCATCAGATTTTGCGCCAGATGCGCGCTTTGCAGCAGGAATACGGCACCAGCATTATCTTTATCACCCATGATTTGGGCGTTGTGGCCGAGCTTTGCGACCGTGTGGTCGTCATGTACGGCGGTCTGGTCATGGAACAGGCCAATATCAACGACCTGTTTGAAAACCCGCTGCACCCCTACACCATGGGGCTGCTGGCATCGGTGCCGGGGCTGAACCAGGACAAAAGCGAGCGCCTGCAATCCATACCCGGCAGCCCGCCCGACATGACCCGCCCGCCGCAGGGCTGCCCCTTTGCCTCCCGCTGCGCCTATGCCCGCAACATCTGCGCGCAGGAGTGCCCGCCCTTTGTGGAGGTGGGCAGCCGCAGCGCCCGCTGCTGGCTTTTGCAGCCCGACGCCCCGACCGAGGGCAACCCCCTGCATGAAAAACTGGCCAAGGCGAAAGGAGGCGCACAGTAAATGGAACAGCCCATTTTGCAGGTCGAACACCTGACAAAGTTTTTCCCGGCGGGCGGCAAGGCCGAAGTCCACGCCGTGGACGATGTCAGCTTTACGTTGCGCCGCGGCCGTACCTTTGGCCTGGTGGGGGAGTCCGGCTGCGGCAAAAGCAGCTGCGCGCGCACGGTCATCCGTATCTATGAGCCGAGCGCCGGCAAAATTTTGCTGGACGGGCAGGACATCGCCCACATGAGCCAGCGCCAACTGCAGCCCATCCGCCGCAAAATGCAGATGATTTTTCAGGACCCCTACGCATCGCTGAACGCCCGCATGACGGTGCGGGACATCATTGCCGAGCCGCTGAAAGCCCACCACGTCTGCAGCTCCCGCCATGACATGGACGATAAAATTTTTGCCATGCTGGAGCGTGTGGGCCTTACCGCCGAGCACGCGGGCCGCTATGCGCATGAGTTTTCCGGCGGTCAGCGTCAGCGCGTCGGTATTGCCCGCGCCCTTGTGCTGAACCCCGAACTCGTCATCTGCGACGAGCCGATCTCGGCGCTGGACGTTTCCATTCAGGCGCAGGTCGTCAACCTGCTGCGCGACTACCAGCAGGCCGAGGGCACGTCCTATCTGTTCATTGCCCATGATTTGTCGATGGTGCGTTATGTATCGGACGATGTGGGCGTCATGTACCTGGGGCAGCTTGTCGAGACCTGCGAGGCTAAGGAAATCTACGACCACCCACTGCACCCCTACACACAGGGACTTCTGAGCTGCATCCCGGTGGCCGACCCCAAGCTGGCCCGCGCGCAGGAAAGCGCCGGTATCGAGGGCGACCTGCCCAGCCCGGTCAACCCGAAACCCGGCTGCCGATTCTGCACCCGCTGCCCCTACGCCAAGCCCATCTGCGCCGAGCAGACCCCCGCCATGAAGGAGGCCGCCCCCGGACACTTTGTGGCCTGCCACCTATACTAAGGTTTACCGCATTTCGCGTTAAACATACAACTTTAGAGAGAGGGAATATCATGAAAAAGAAAGCTTTCAGCGCCGTACTTGCCGGCGCCATGGCTGTTTCGCTGCTCAGTGCATGCGGCGGCAACAGCCAGCCCCAGAACATCGCCGATGTCTCCGGCACTGCCTCCAGTGAGCCTGCCTCCGCAGCGACCTCGGCAGAACCCGCCGCCCAGGAAATGACGTTTGTGCTGAACAACATTCCGGACGGTCTGGACCCCACCGTGACCAACAACTCCTTTGCGCAGTATGTAATTCTGAACTGCTTTGAAGGTCTGGTCACCTATGACAGCACCGGTGCCGTTGTGCCCGGCAGTGCCGAAACGTGGGATATCAGCGATGACGGCCTGACCTACACCTTCCACCTGCGTGACGGCCTGAAATGGAGCGACGGCACCGACCTGACCGCCGACGACTTTGTCTACTCCATTCAGCATGTACTGACCCCCGCCACCGGCGCCCAGTACGTCAGCATGGTCACCGATTACATCAAGGGTGCGCAGGAATATTACGACGGCACCGGCACGGCCGAGGACCTCGGCGTAAAGGCTGTTGACGCCAAAACGCTGGAGATCACCCTCAAGCAGCCGACCTCCTACTTCATCGACGTGCTGAGCATGTGGGTCTATGACCCCATCCAGAAGGCCACCGTTGAGGCCAACGGCGATGCCTGGTCCACCAAGGCAGAGACCTATGTCGGCAACGGCCCCTTCAAGGTCACCGGCATGAGCATGAACGAGAACGTCATCCTTGAAAAGAACGAGAACTACTGGAATGCCGACAACGTCACGCTGGACAAGCTGACCTTCCGCTATGTCCTCGACCAGGCCACCGCCCTGACCGCCTATGAGTCCGGCGAGGTCGACGGCGTTATCTCCATTCCGTCCTCCGACTACGCCCGCCTGAAGGCCGACAAGGCCGGTGTGCAGACTTCCCCCAGCTACGGCACCGTCTACTACAACATCAACTGCTCTGCCGCCCCGTTTGACGATCCTCTGGTCCGCAAGGCGCTCTGCCTGGCCATTGACCGCCAGTCCATCATCGACAACGTGGTACAGGTCGACGCCCAGCCCGCTTACAGCTTCCTGGCTCCCGGCTACGTTGTGGACGGCAAGGACATCACCGAGGGCCGCAGCGACTACGGCCTGTCCGCCACCGCCGATGTCGAGGCTGCACAGGCTGCACTGGCCGAGGCCGGCTACCCCAACGGCGAAGGCTTCCCCACGCTGCACCTGAGCTACTATGACAACGACACCGTCAAGAAGATCGTCGAGGCTATGGCCGAAATGTTCAAGAACAACCTGAACATCAACGTGGAAGTCTCCTCTGCCGACTGGGGCATCTTCTACGACAGCGTCGTCAAGGGCGATTACGAGGTCTGCGCCATGGGTTGGAGCGCTGACTATGTCAACCCCATGAGCTTCCTGCCCCTGTTCAAGACCGGTGACTCCACCAACAACGCCTTCTACTCCAACGCCGACTATGACGCATTGGTCGAGCAGGTCATGACTGAGAGCGACCCCGCCAAGGCAGCCGAGCTGACCATGCAGGCCGATGCCATTGTCTCCAATGATTACGCCTGCCTGCCGCTGTACTATAAGTCCAACAGCTACCTCATGCACGACAACATCAGCGGCTACTTTATGAATGCCTCCGGTGGTCTGTACTTCAAGGATGTGAAGGTTTCCTGATGCGCTGTATCATTGAAACGAAGGGCTTCGGGGATATGGTGTTCACGCTGTATCCGGAGTTCGCACCCATCACGGTGGCCAACTTCGTCAAGGTCGCAAAAAGCGGCTTTTACGACGGCCTGTGCTGGTGCCGCATCGTTAAGGATTATGTCATTCAGGGCGGCTCGCCGGACAATGACATCATGACCGACAGCGATTGGCACATAAAAGGGGAGTTTGCCGAAAACGGTGTACCCAACCCGCTGAAACATATCCGCGGTGCACTGTCGATGGCGCGTGACGATGACCCCGACACCGCCGGCACCCAGTTTTTTGTGGTGCACAAGGACGCCTCCAAGCTGGACGGCCGCTACGCGGCCTTTGGCGAGATGGAAAGCGGCTTTGAGGTGCTGGATGCCATCGCCAGCCAACCCACCTACGGTGCCGAAACTTGGAATAAACCAATCGACATGCCTGTCATCACCAAAATCACCATAGAAGAATAAGCATCGGCAGCCGCTGCACAGCGGCTGCCGATTTGTTTGTTGCAGGGCATGGTATCATAGGTTGATTTTGCAAAATGTTTGCCGAAGATGCGATGAATTTTAACTTTTTCTAAAAAAATCGAAAAAACCTGTTGACATTTTCCGCCCTATCAGCTATAATAAACAAGCTGATTCGAGACAGCCCAGTGATGACCGGGTGTAGCGCAGTTTGGTAGCGCGCTTGAATGGGGTTCAAGAGGCCGTGAGTTCGACTCTCGCCACTCGGACCAGACAGTTGGCTGTCAGAACCGGCGAAAAAACGTCAGATTCTAATGAATCTGGCGTTTTTTGTTTTTCATGAGCGCAGGTAGGGGCGGGGCATGCCCCGCCCGCAAGCCAACGGTTCCAGCAACATTACGGTTCTGTATCGTAGGGAGGGGTCTTGACCCCTCCTTGCTGCCTTACGGCAATAACAACATTACAGGTAGGCCGTAGGGGCGGCATATATGCCGCCCGTTGCAGCCGTCCCGACAACGCAACCTAACGGGCAAACCGCACGGGACGCATGTATGCGTCCCCTACAAACCTGCCGGAAATAGGTGCTTTGCCTACAACCGCTTTTCATCCGATTACTTGTAGGGAGGGGTCTTGAACCCTCCTTTTCACGTTGAAACCACCGCCCGCCGCCCCTGTAAAACACGCATCCTACCGTAACTCGTAGGGGCGGGGCATGCCCCGCCCGCAAGCTAACGGCTCCAACAACATAACGGCTCGGCACCACCTTGCCAAAATCCCTATATATATTATATATATAAATAGGTACACGCTGTGTGGGGGACACACCCCGCCCCTGCCCACCTGCCCACCACGCCGACCGCAAAATATGTATGGTTTATCCTCGGCTATCGATGCGCCGTATAACAATACAACGTAAAATGGTCGTTTTTGGCCGTTTTTCCGCCGTGGGCGCACAACCGCGCGGAAATTTATCCCCCGAATATAACCTGATTCGGAATCAATCAACCCCGTTTTGCCAATAACAAATATTTTTTGCGAAAATGCGCAAAGGTTCTTGCAAAATGTCGGATATTTGTGTTATATTATAAGTATTACAAGCACACGGACGAAAGTGTGCAAAAAAATGGAGGAATTATCATGTTCGAGAAGATTCGCAAGATGAAGAACCAAAAGGGCTTCACCCTGGTTGAGCTGATCGTCGTTCTGGTCATCCTGGCCATTCTGGCAGCCCTGCTGGTGCCCGCCCTGACCGGCTACATCGACAAGGCCAACAAGGAAAAGGTCATTGCCACCACCCGCATGGTCGTCATGGCCGCCCAGACCGAGGTTTCCGAGAAGTACGGCCTGAAGGCCAGCGGGGAACTTACTCCTGTTACTTTGGCTAAGGCGGCGACAAAGACTGGCGGTACAAACGGTGTTTCCGATAGTATTGACATTGACCAGATTGCCAAGTTGGCAGAGGTTGCTGACAAAGACGCTAACTTTGTGAATGGTGTGACGAAAATTTCTGTGACCTACGACAAGAAGGGTCATGTTACTCAAGCAGAGGTTGAGCAGAGCGGTTTCAAGTGCATCTATAAGGCCACTCCTAGTACTGGTGAGGATAAGTACACGGTTACCGATACCCGCAGCTAATATCACCACAACATAATCTTCCGGCCCGATGCTTAGGCATCGGGCCTTTTGTTTTGCGGATACAGACCACGGACAATGCCACCGCAAAATATGTGCGCTCCATACAATACAAGCGTAACATCGCATAACAATACAGCCCGAAATGTTGCGTTTTTGCCCGCTTTTTGCTCTTTTTAATGCATCGCGTGTTATTTGTCGGTGAAAAGAATAGCCTTTGCGGCAGTTCATGGGGGAAAATCGTCGAAAATCAAATAATTTTTGCGAAAAAATAAAATGGCTGTTGCAAAATAGCAGGGGTTTGTATTATAATAAATATAAGAAACGCACGCGGACGAAAGCGTGCAAATAAATGGAGGAATTATCATGTTCGAGAAGATTCGTAAGATGAAGAACCAGAAGGGCTTCACCCTGGTTGAGCTGATCGTCGTTCTGGTCATCCTGGCCATTCTGGCAGCCCTGCTGGTGCCCGCCCTGACCGGCTACATCGACAAGGCCAACAAGGAAAAGGTCATCGCCACCACCCGCATGGTCGTCATGGCCGCCCAGACCGAGGCATCCGAAAAGTACGGCCTGAAGGCTGACGGTAAGCTGAATAACGGAACCGAGTTTACGTTGGACTTGAAGAAAGGCACCACGGGCGATGCAGCTACCGGCACGAAGGAGGCTGTTGATGGTATCGACATTAAAAATATTGCGGTTCTGGCAGAAATTGCAACGAAAACTGCTGATACAACTCCTGTGTACAAGTTTGTCAACGGCGTGACCGCGATTACCGTAAAAATTGATGGCAAGGGTCATGTAACGGGTGCAACTGTCACCCAGAGTGGCTTTACCTGCACCTATGATGCAAATGGCAGTGGCGACAAGTACACTGTCCCCGACAAGGCATAAATCTCAAAGCTGTAACCTTCCGGTCCGATGCTTAGGCATCGGGCCTTTTGTTTTGTCAATCTGTTTTCAATAGCAAATTCGCGCCGCTGCCTGATAGGGTCATATGCCGTATCACCACACATTACAACTCTGTATCAACACCAACCGGTAGGGGCGGGGCATGCCCCGCCCGCGAGTATACGGCAATAGCGACATTGCGGGTAACCCGCTCGTATGGCTTCCCCCTTTGGGGGAAGCTGTCACCGCAGGTGACTGATGAGGGGGAACTTTGCGGCAATATCAATTTTGCGGGTACTCCGTAGGGGCGGCATATATGCCGCCCGCTGCAGCCGTCCCGCTAACGCAACCTAACGGGTAAAACGCACGGGACGCATGTATGCGTCCCCTACAAATATCCCGGAAACTGACTATATAAATAGGTAACGTAGGGGCGGGGCATGCCCCGCCCGCGGGTTTTCGTAACCCGCAACCTTACGGTTTATATCTTGCCATTCCCGCAACCTTCCCCACAAATTGTGCTTATCCGTCAACAAAACCACAATATACACACTGCCCAAAAATTCCGTCCGAAATTTGTCAAAAAATTCAAAAAACCTGTTGACAAAGTACGACTACCTGTGGTAATATAATCAAGCTGTCCCGC
>NZ_CAKTFU010000025.1 GCF_934561205.1 uncultured Gemmiger sp.
AGCGCCAGCGCGGGCATCGCCGCTGCCATGATCACCAAGGGCAACCCCCTGCACATCAAGTACATCAACAAGGCGATCCCCGGTATGCTGGCCAATGTCAGCCCCGACGGCCGCGTGCTGAATGTTTCGGGCGGGACGGCGGTCATGAAGGACGCTGACGGCTACCGCGGCATCAGCCGCGATTGGATCCAGGGCTGGGGTCAGGGTCTGGCACTGGCATTCTTCGCCGGTGTGCTGAACTACGACAACGTCCGCTCCGACGGCGCGTTGTAAACTGTCCGGCATGGCAAAAGCCCCCGCTGCCGTAAGCAGCGGGGGCTTTTGTCTCAGACTGTCGAAAAACCTTATTTGACCTTATGCACCCTTTGCGACCTTTCGGTTGGTTTGTAGGGAACGGTCTTGACCGTTCCGTGCCGCCTTGCCAAAAGCACGACACAGCGTGAAAACCGCGCGCCGTTCGGCGCGATTTTATGCGCTGCGCGCGGCCAGATGTGCGGATGGGTCAAGACCCATCCCTACAAATGTCCCGGAAACAGACTTCTTCTACAAGCGGGGGCTTTTGCCTGCATCAAAGTTTCACACTTTTTCAATCCAGCCGGAACACCTGCTCCAGCTTGGGCTGGGCGCCCGTTACGGGGTCCATTTCCAGCTCCAGAATGTCCTTCATATACTCGTTCCAGCGATCCACAACAGGGCTTTCGGACTGCACTTTTTCCGCGTAGGCAACGCCCTTTTCGCACTCATAATAGCCGAACAGCTCGTCATTACAGTAAAAAATGCTGTAATTGCAGATGCCCGCCTCCTTCAGCACCTTGACCATTTCGGGCCAGATCTCCGCGTGGCGGCGCTGATATTCTTCCTTGCAGCCGGGCTTGATGCGCCCTTTCCATGCCATATGCTCCATTTGTATGCACTCCTTTTTATACCAGTTTTTCCAGTTCCGTTTTTGTGCGGCGGCAGTGTTCCAGTTCCGTCACGCGACCGTCCCACGCCTCGTTTTCACCGACAAAGCGCACGGTGCTGTCCGTAACGGTCAGCCCGTCCACACAGCGGGCGTACAGCGCCGGGATGGCGTGCGGGTAGATGTGCCGCGCCGAGGGCTGCTCGTCAAACAAGCCGCCGGGCTGGGTACCCCGATGCTGCAAAATCAGGTGCATTTCGCTGATGCGCAGGTCCCGGATCTCGCTGTCCGGCTCCCCTGCCGCAAAAGCGCAGCTTTCACTTGTCAGGTACAGATGGTCAAAGCTGACACGGCGTATCACACCGGCCGACCCGGTCTTGCCCTTGCGCGGCGTGGCGCTGACAAACAGCGGCTCGCCCTTGCCCCACCAGCCCGGCGCACCGGGCAGGGCGTAGGCGTCGGCATAGCGGCGGGTGCAGCCGGTCAGATGGTGGACGTGGATATCCTCCACCGTGCCGCCGTCGCGCACCCAGACGCCCACCGCGCGGGAGCAATCGTCAATGACGCAGTCGCTCAGGGTCACATTGCGGATGACACCGTGGGTTTCGGTTCCGATTTTCAGCGCTGAATCGCGGGAATGTAAGACGCACCCCGTGATGACAACGTTCTCGCTTGCGCCGTAACGGCGGGACATCGGCCCTGTGGATTTGACCACGATGGCATCATCGCCGGTGCGCACAAGGCAGTTTGAGATGACTACATCGCGGCAGCAATCGGGGTCAATGCCGTCGTTGTTGGCACCGCGGTCATCGTTCAGGATCCTGATGTTTTGGATGCGCACATGCCGGCAGCCCGCCATGTGCAGCGTCCAGAACGCCGCGTCCTGCAAGGTCACATCGCGCACAGTAAAGTTTTCGACTGCCTCAAACAGCATCATGCGCGGGCGGAATACGGCGCAGAATTTCGGACATTCGTGGAACCCGTTGTCCGCGTCCTTGTCCAAAAACACCTTGTCGCCCTGACCGTAAATCGTACCCATCCCGCTGATGGTCACGTTTTTGGCGTGGCTGGCACCCAAAAAGAAGCCGCCCTCCCAGCCGTCGGCGGTGTCATCGGGGTCGGTGCCGTCCCCACCCTGGGGGAACGGCACGATGTCGTCGGGGTTCAGGCTGCTGATAAGCACCGCGCCGCTTTCCAGATGCAGCTCCACGTTGTCCTTCAGCAGCACCGAGCCGCTTAAAAACCGCCCCGCCGGCACAACAACACGTCCGCCGCCTGCCGCTGCGGCTGCATCGACCGCCTGTTGGATCGCCGCCGCACAGTTGGTCGTGCCGTCCGCCACAGCGCCGCAGCGCAAAATATCGTAGTCCATCTTTTCCGCTCCTTTTTGCCTGTACTGTACCCTAAGCATAGCACAGATACCGGAGCCTGTAAAGTGTAATTTTCACAAAGGATTCTATACTATTGCGCATAGTATTTGCTGTTTTTTCCTTCTATAATAAAGAATAATCACAAAACAAAGGAGAAGTCTTATGCCCTGCACACTGCCTGCCGCGCTTGCCGATGCTGCCGTCTGCCGCGGCTCCTTCCATGCCGTTTTGCGCACGGACGTCCCTGACGCCGTTTTTGCCGCGTTTTCCGCCGCACTGCAAAAGGCCCAGGCCGACGGAAGCCTTTTGACCGCAAGCCTTTTCCGCTGCGAAACCCACCTGTTTTTCTACGCCGAGGGGCTGAACCGCCCGTTCACACCGCAGGGGCTTTGCCCCGCGCTGGACGCAGCCTTGCTGCCATGGCCGCCCGCCCTGGGGGAAGCCTTGCCCCGCCCATGGGCCGCCATGCAGCCGTACTTTTACCACGATGTACCCACTACCGCCGCCGACTGGCAGCAGGGGCGCTGCCCGCAGCGCCGCCGGGGCCGCATTGCCCTGCTGCCGCCCGACAAATGGTGCAGCTATATGGAACACCATCTGCGCATCGTCACCGAGGGGCTGGTCGAGGGGGATCGCTGGCACCTGATTTGCGTGCAGGAGGGCGTGCTGTTTTCTTATCTCGAAGAACCGCGCACCAACGTCAATATCCGGCATCAGCCGGGCGCACACAGCCCCGAACTGGACGCCTGGATCGCCGCCGACCCCGAAAGTCATTTTGCGCGCTTTACGCCCGAACAGAAAGCCCACCCGGACAGCGGACACAACTTTGTATTTTTGCCCCGCATTGCGGGAACGGAGGACTGAACCATGACAAGAATCGGCTGCCGCGCCCACGATTACGGCAAGCTGCCCGCTGCCGCGCTTGCTGCCACGCTGCGTGCCAAGGGGTACAACGCCGCCCAGCTCGCCATGCCGCGCGCCATTGCAGGCATTGAGGATTTTGCCCACATCACCGACGACCAGCTTACAGAGATCCGCACGGCGTTTGCCGCGCAGGACGTGGAAATTTCGGTGCTGAGCTGCTATCAGGACCTGTCTGCCCCCGATGCGGACGCCCGCCGCACCGCTGTGGATACCGTAAAGCGAACCCTGGGCTATGCAAAGGTGCTGGGTGCCAAAATGGTGGGCAGTGAAACGGCATGGGGTGCCTGCACGGACGAGGAAAAGGCTGCCCGCCGCCCGCTGATGCTGGACAGCATCGCCCGCATCACCGAGGAAGCCGCCCGCCTGAACGTCGTTTTTGCCGTGGAATCGGTGGACGTACACCCCCTCTGCACGCCGGAACTGCTGCGCACCGTGCTGGACACTGCCGCCGATGCACAGCACTGCAAGGTCATTTTTGACCCCGTCAACCTGTTCTGTGCCAGGGACGGGCAGGACAAGGCGTACCAGACCGCCCACTGGAGCCGCTGGCTGGAGGTCATCGGCGGTCAGCTCGGTGCCGTACACGTCAAGGACTGCCGCATCGAGGCGGACGGCAGCAAAACGCTGCTGCCGTTGGGCGCGGGCGATATGGAGTATTCTGCCATTCGTGCCTTTCTGGCGACCCATGCCCCCGCCGCCCCGCTGCTGCGCGACGAGGTCATTCTGCCCGCCGACACCACCGATGTGCGGTATCTGCGCAGGATGACCGACACTGTGTAAAGGTAAAAAAATCGCCCAACCGTTTTGCGGTTGGGTCAGCTTGTAGAAAAAGCCTGTTACCGGAAGATTTGTAGGGATGGGTCTTGACCCATCCGCACATCTGGCCGCGCGCAGCGCATAAAATCGCGCCGAATGGCGCGCGGTTTTCTCGTTGCGCCGTTCTTTTGGCGAGGCAGCACGGAACGGTCAAGACCGTTCCCTACAAAGCAGCCGAAAGGCCGCAATCATCCCGTTAGGTTTATCGACAGTCTGTGCCCAACCGTTTTGCGGTTGGGCTTTTTCGTGTTTTGTCAGCGATTCCAATAGGCCGCCGCGTTGCGCCCGGCTTCCTCGCCCACCTCATTATAGGCGGGCTGTAAATAGTGGAAACGGTCCTTCATCAGCCCCTTGGCGGCAAAGGTTTTGAACCGGCGGCTGACCAGAATAATGTCGTCACAGGCGGCAGCCAGCTCCTCCTGCGCCTGCTGGATGGGCAGGTACAGCTCCGGCTCGTCGCGCTGGTTGCCGATCTGGATCAAGAAACAGGTTTCCAGCCCGGCATCGGTCATAAACTCGTGGATGACGCGGTCGGTGTCCAGCTTATACACGGTTTTTAAGGTGTGCAGGTCGCCATCGGTGCAGCCCTGGCACCAGACCATGGCGCTGCGGCGGATGGTATAGCCGTTTGCCTGCAAAAAGGCGCGGGCTTTGCGGGCGCGGCGCACGGCATCCTGATAGTACGGTGTGCCGGGCAGCCATTCGGCAATGGCAGAGCCGCCCTTGGCGCAGGATACCCCCACCACCGGCACGCCGGTCTGGGCGGCGCAGGCATTGACGAAGGACGACACCATCGACCCCGTTTTCATGCCCGGTTCATTGACCCCGGCGGGGTCGTTCTCGTTCACGCCGAAGGGTTCTGCCAGCGGGTGCAGGGTGTCGGGGTCGGTGACGGCGCGGTATTCGTACCCCATACCGGGGGTGACGACGGGGGCAAGGGCGGCATCCCCGCGCCCTGCCATATTGCTTTGCCCCATAAAAAAGAGAAGATCCACGGTTTTCATAAAAAGCTCCTTTTATTCATGCAATACCGCACAATTCCCGCCATATCGGCACTTAGAATTATGCTGTATTGCCTTTATTATAAGTATAGCCCCGTCGGGTTCTGATGCAACCCACAAATCCGACTTTTTTCTTGGACGTTTCCGACTTTGTCGGCGGGCGGGCGTCAAAGCCCCAAAAAAGTCGGA
Organism: uncultured Gemmiger sp.; assembly: GCF_934561205.1. Classification (GTDB taxonomy): domain Bacteria; phylum Bacillota; class Clostridia; order Oscillospirales; family Ruminococcaceae; genus Gemmiger. The sequence continues at coordinate 5,202 of NZ_CAKTFU010000025.1, forward strand.
TTTGTTCAAGAACTAAGTCGGATGCGTCCATTTTCTTTTGTCAAAATCTGCGCTATCCTATAGACAACGAAAGGGGCTGAACGAAACAAACAGCCCCCACATAGAAGGAGGAAAATCCAATATGAAAAACAAACGCATTGTCAGCGCTGCCATGGCCGTTTTGATGGCAGGTTCTCTGGCAGCCTGCGGCGGCAGCTCTGCCGGCAGCAGCTTCGCTGTCAGCAGTGAGGCTGCTTCTTCCGCAGCGGCAAGCACCTCTGCCGACGCCCCCGTCACCCTGCGCATCACCTGGTGGGGCGGCCAGACCCGCCACGACCTGACCCAGCAGGTGCTCGACCTCTACACCAGCGAGCATCCCAACATCACCTTCGAAGCCGTGCCCTCCGGCTGGGACGGCTACTTTGAGAAGCTGGCCACCGACACTGCCACCGGCGGCATGCCCGACATCGTGCAGATGGACTACATGTACATCTCCACCTACGCACAGAACGGCTCCCTGGCTGACTTGAGCAGCTACATCAGCGACGGCACCATCGATGCCTCCGGCATTGACGAAGCCCTGATGAACGCCTCCAACATCGGCGGCAAGACCGTCGGCATCCCCCTGTCCACCTCTCTGGTGTCCTTCACCTACAACCCCGGCGTGCTGGAGGAAGCGGGTCTGGAGGCTCCCGCCGACGGCTGGACCTGGGACGACTTTGCCGCCGCCGCCAAGACCGTCAAGGAAAAGACCGGCAAGTACGGCATGGGCGGTTCCCCCGTTATCGACACCAACCTGTTCAACTACTGGGTCCGCGGCTACGGCGAGAACCTGTTCTCTGAGGACAAGAAGAGCCTGGGCTACGAGGACGACAAGATCACCGAGGACTTCTTCGCTTACTGGCTGGATCTGATCGACGCCGGTGCTGTGCCGAACCCCGACGAGTACGAGCAGATAGCTACCCTGGGCAACGACGCTAACCCCGTTATCACCAACGATGCCGCCTTCCACCAGAGCTGGAACAACTTCACCACCATCGGTGCGAACGCCGGCAACGATACCCTGAAGATGGTCACGCCCCCCACCAACGCCAAGAACACCAAGGCCCTGTGGTACAAGCCCGGTATGTTCTTCTGCGTTTCCGAAACCTCCAACGTCAAGAAAGAGGCTGCCGAGTTCATCAACTGGTTCCTGAACTCTGACGAAGCCAACGACATCATGATGGGCGAGCGCGGCACCCCCGCTTCTGCCGCTGCCCGTGAGCATCTGATCAACTCCGGCAACCTGACCGCCCAGCAGCAGGATATGTTCAACTTTGTTGACACCGCCGCTGCCTACTGCGGCAACACCCCCGCTGCCGATCCCGCCGGCATCAGCGAGATCAACACCATCTTCAAGAACATCGGTTACGCCGTGTTCTACGGTCAGACCACCCCGGCTGACGCTGCTGCCCAGTTCCGTTCTGAGGTCAACGCCGTCCTGGCCGCCAACAACTAAGTCATCTCCTTCATAGTTTTTCCTTCATAAACGTTTCTTCGGAATGGGGGAGGGTCGATCCCTTTGACCCTCTCCCTTTCTTATGCCAAAAAAGGGGGTTCCTGTTATGCCCGCGCTGAAAACCGCCGCCAAACCCAAGGTTCATTACAACCCCAAGGATAACCTGACCGGTTACCTGCTGTTAGCGCCTTGGCTGTTCGGCTTTATCCTGATGTGGCTGATTCCGGCCGCTATGTCCATCTACTACTCCCTGACGGACTACAACCTGCTTTCCGCCCCGAACTTTGTGGGGCTGAAAAACTACATCACTATCTTTACCGGCGACAAGAACTTCAAGCAGGCGATGATCGTGACCTTCAGCTACGTCTTTATGGTCGTGCCGCTGCGTCTGGCGTTTGCCCTGTTTGTTGCCTCCCTGCTGAACAAAAAGCACAAGGGCATGGCCGTGTACCGCGTGCTGTACTACATTCCGTCCATCGTCGGCGGCTCCATCGCCGTTGCCGTTGTCTGGAAACAGATTTTCGGCAACAAGGGCGTGCTGATGAACCTGCTGGCCATGCTGGGCATCAACCAAAAGATGTCCCTGCTGGGCAACCCCAAGACGGCGCTGTTCGTCATCGTGCTGATGGGCGTGTGGCAGTTCGGCTCCTGTATGCTGATCTTCCTGTCCGGCCTGAAGCAGATTCCCGTTTCGCTGTATGAATCCGCTGCCATGGACGGTGCCTCCCCCATGAAGCAGTTCTGGAAGATCACGATGCCCATGCTGACCCCCACCATCTTCTTTAATATGGTGCAGCAGATCATCACCAGCTTCCGCGTATTTACCGAGAGTTACGTTATCACCAACGGCGGTCCCATGGACAGCACCCTGACCTATGTGCTGTACCTGTACCGCTCGGCGTTTACCAACTTCCACATGGGTTACTCCTGCGCGCTGGCGTGGATTCTTGTGGTCATCATCGGTATCGCCACCATGATCCTGTTCAAGAGCCAGGATGCATGGGTACACTACGAAGGATAAGGAGGAAAACACAATGGTCGGTCAAAAAAGTTCCAAGGCACAGTCTGTGTTCTTCCATGTTTTTTCCTGCGCACTTGGCTTTATCATGATTTATCCGCTGCTGTGGCTGCTGATGAGTTCCTGTAAGTCCAACGACACGATGTTCCTCAATGCGTGGAGCCTTGTGCCCCAAAAATGGGATATCGTGCAGAACTACACCAGTGGTTTTGCAGGCATTGCCGGCATTTCGTTCTGGACGTTCTTCAAGAACTCCGTCATTGTCACGCTGGTTTCGGTGGTCGGCTCCATCTTCTGCTCGCTGCTGGCTGCCTACGCCGTATCCCGCATCAACTTCCGCGGCGCGAACTTCTGGTTCGGCTGCATCGTTATGACGATGATGATCCCCTCGCAGGTCATGGTCGTGCCGCAGTACATCATCCTGAAAAAGCTGGGTCTTTCGGACACGCTGGTTTCCATGACGCTGCCTTGGGTGTTCGGCTATGCCTTTTTCATCTTCCTGATCGTGCAGTATATGCGCGGCATCCCCCGCGATCTGGACGAGGCTGCCATGCTGGACGGCTGCTCCAAGATCGGCGTGCTGTTCAAGATTCTGGTGCCTGTCGTACAGCCTTCCATCGTGACGGCGTCCATCTTCGCCTTCTACTGGATCTGGCAGGACTTCTTCCAGCCGTTGATCTTCGTTTCCAACCCCAAGAACTTCACCATTCCTTTGGCGCTGAAGCTGTATCTCGATCCCAACAGCTACAGCAACTACGGCGGTCTGTTTGCGATGTCGGTCATATCGCTGCTGCCGGTTATCTTAGTCTTTATCAAATTCCAGAAATACTTAGTAGAGGGTATTGCCACAGACGGCATTAAGGGTTAAAATATATTGTACAGGCGCTGTGTTTTGCCACAGCGCCTGTTTTGGAAAGAGTGATTTTTATGCTTTTCAACAGAAATACCATTCTCCCCGCAGCAGCTGCTGCCAAGCCTGTACAGTATGCGCTGCACGCACTGCGCCGCGATATGGACAAGGCGTTTGCCCCCACACAGCAGCCCGGCGGGCGGCTGCTGCTGAACACCAACGACAACCTGCCCGCCGAGCAGTACACCCTGACGGCGAACGCGGATTCGCTGCTGCTTTCCGCCGCCGACGATCTGGGCTTTGTCTACGGTTTGTTTGAGATCAGCCGCCGCTTTTTGGGCGTGCAGCCGTTTTGGTTCTGGTGCGACCAGAGCTTTACCGCGCGCGAAGGCGTAACCATCGACCCCGGCACGGTGGTGGAGTCCAAGCCGTATAAGGTGAAATACCGCGGCTGGTTTATCAACGATGAAACGCTGATTTCCCACTGGAAGGTCGAGCGCCGCGCCGATCTGCCGTTTGTTATGGCGTTTGAGGCGCTGCTGCGTCTGGGCGGCAATATGGTCATACCCGGCACCGGCAAGAACGCCCTGCTGTACCGCCGGGCGGCTGCCGATATGGGTCTGATCCTGACCCACCACCACGCCGAACCTTTGGGCGCCGAGATGTTCGCCCAAGCCTACCCCGACTTGGAGCCGATGTACAGCAAGTACCCCGAAAAATTCCACGCGCTGTGGCAGGCGGGCATTGACGCGCAAAAGGGTATGCGCGTGATTTGGAACATCGGTTTCCGCGGGCAGGGCGACCGCCCCTTCTGGGATGATGACCCCCAGTACGACACGCCGGAAAAACGCGGTGCGCTGATTTCTTCCTTAATAAAAGAGCAGTACGATCTGGTCAAGCGCAACGACCCCGATGCCGTCTGCTGCACGAACCTGTACGGCGAAACGATGGAGCTGTACAAGGACGGCTTTTTGCAGCTGCCCGCCGACGTCATTAAAATCTGGGCGGACAACGGCTACGGCAAGATGGTCAGCCGCCGCCAAGGCAACGCGAACCCCCGTGTGCCTGCCCTGCCGCCGCGCGGCGACAACGGTGCCCACGGCATCTACTACCATGCCTCCTTCTACGATCTGCAGGCGGCCAGCCACATTACGATGCTGCCCAACTCCGCCCAATTCGTCACCGAGGAATTGGCCGATGTAAGGGAACACGGCGCCGACGATTACTGGCTGGTGAACTGCTCCAACGTAAAGCCGCACACCTATATGCTGGATCTGATCGCCCGCTGCTGGCGGGACGGCACCGCCGACGCCGGGCGCCAGAGCCTTGCCTACACGGCCGGCTATTATGGACTTTTGCACCGCTGCGAAATTGCGCAGTGTCTGCTGGATTACGCCGACTTTGCGGTGTCCTACGGACCCAATGCCGATGACCGCGCGGGCGACCAGTTTTATAACCATGTGCCGCGTATGCTGATGGCACAGTGCATCACAGACCGCACCGCCCCCGCCGAGGAGCTGCGCTGGCTCTGCGACGCCCCCACCCTGCGCGAGCAGGTACAGCACTGCGCCGTAATTTTCCACCGGGCAGTGCAAAATTACGCGGCCTATCGCCGGGAATGTGAAAAAACCAGCACCGAGCTGACCGGGCGCGCACAGACCCTGTTTGCCGACACCGTACTGCTGCAGGCGCAGCTGTACGACCTGTGGGCGCAGGGCGCGGCGTTTGTTTGCCGTGCGCTGACCGCCGCTTTGGATGCCGACTGGCAGCATTGCTTCTACTATGCGGGCTGCGCCAAGCGGCTGTACACCCTGGCAAACCGTGCCATGCGCGACCGCGAGCATGGCAAATGGATAGATTTTTATGCCAACGAATGTCAGACCGATGTCAAGCAGACCGCGCAGGTGTGCGGCTACCTGATGAGCTTTGCCCGCACCTTGGGCGAAGGGCCGCACTACTATGCGTGGATGCGCGAATTCGGCGACCCCGAGCAGGAGCGCCGCATTATGCTGATTTTGAACACCGACAACCACCCCACTGATGATGAACTATGGCGCTTGATGGAACAGCGCTGGGGAGAGTGAATGGCCCCCTTATCCTGACCGCCCCCTCCCCCACCACCCAACAAAAGCAGGTTTCTTATGTGGCAACGCTTCAAAAAACAATTCCGGGATTGGCCCATCGCCAAGAAATTCGTCAGCATCTTTACGGTGATGACGCTGCTCAGCTGCGCCCTGATGGTCGGCGCGCTGCACATCGGTCTGTCGGTTTTTGAGGCAAAGCTGTATGAAAAATCCCTGCAGGAGCTGGATTTCTTCGTCCGCCGCCTTGATGACGACTTGCAGGAAATGGACGTTCTTACGCGCAGTATCGCCGTTGACACCTCGGTACAGAACCAGCTGGCGCAGCTAGCTGCCGCCGATGCCGAAACCGCGCAATACTACTACCTTTTGACCGGCGTGCGCCCGCTTCTGCTGGAAAAGCTCTACCTGACCGGGCAGGCGAATGCGCTGCAATACATCGACCTGCACGGCAACAACATTGTGGTGGGGCAGTCCTTCCCCGACCCGGGCGACGAGCGCCGCGCCGCGCTGGCGGAGGATCTGGCGCGCACCCCCGGCAGCTTTGTGCTGCTGCCGCCCGATGCCGACTACCCGTATTTTATCTGCGGGCGCGATGTGCTGCGCAGCCAGAATATGAGTATGCAAAAGCTGGGTACCGTGCTGGTCACGGTGGATATCGAAAAGCTTCTCAACGACCAGATCGACGCCCTCAGCAGCCGCCCGTCCGAGCTGTACCTGTATAACGGCACCGAGCTTGTCTACCAAAGCAACGCATCAACGCCCAATATCATCCCGTCCACCACCCATCAGGGCTATGCGGTGCAAACCTTAGGCGGGCAAAAAATCTTTGTCTGCTGGCTGACCTCCCCCGTCAGCGGGCTGCGGCTGTGCAGTGTGTTCAACTACTCGGACATTTACGGTCAGACCATCCGCGCGCGCTGGTCGCTGCTGCTGGGCGGCTGCGCGATCCTGGTCGTTTTCGGCTTCGTCATGCTGCGCATGGCGCGCCTTGTCACCCGCCCCGTGCATACCCTGAGCGAGGCCGTCAAAAGCGTGGAGGGCGGCGATTTTGCCACCGCCCGCGCCATGCTGCCGGCAGCGCCCTCCGCGGATGAGATCGGCACGCTGACCCGCGATGTGGACGCGATGCTGGGGCAGATCGACACGCTGATCCACGAAAACTACGAAAAGCAGCTGCTTTTGCAGGACACCCGCTACAAAATGCTGCAAGCCCAAATCAACCCGCATTTTTTGTACAACACCCTCAGCACGCTGAGCTGGCTGGTGCGCGCCGGCAAAACCGAGGACGCCAACCGGCTGATCATCAGCTTAGGCGATATGCTGCGCGCGGCGCTTTCGCCCAAGCAGAACACCACGGCGGCGGCCGATGTGCAGCTGGTGCGCAACTACATTGACATTCAGCAGCTGCGCTACAAGCGCCGCGCCGCCTTTGCGCTGGAAACCGACGGCAATCTGGAAAGCTGGTACCTGCCGCATTTCACCCTGCAGCCGCTGGTTGAAAATGCCATCAAGTATGGCGTGGAGGAGAGCGAGGACGTCTGCCGCATCACGGTGACCGCCCGCGCCGAGGCCGACACGCTGACGCTGGCGGTGCACAACACCGGCGCGCCCATCGAACCCCAACACCTTGCCGAAATGCGCAGCTTTACCGTAAAGCCGCAGGGACACGGCATTGGGCTGAAAAACATCTACGAACGGCTTTCGATGCTGTACACGGCATTTGACTTTGCCATAGAGAGCAACGAAACCGACGGCACAACGGTAAAAATCGTGCTGAAAAAGCAAAACGCAAAGGAAGGTATCCCCGATGGAGAAGCTGCTGATCGTCGATGACGAGGAGATCGAGCTGGACGGCATGGCAGAGCTGATCGACTGGCAAAGCGCCGGGTACGAGCTGGTCGGCACTGCCATCAACGGCAAGCGCGGTCTTGCGCTGTTGGAGGAAAAGCACCCCGATATCGTAATAACCGACATAAAAATGCCGGTTATGGACGGTCTGGCGATGATCCGCGCCACGCAGGAGCAAAACGCCGACACGATTTTTGTGGTGCTGTCCGGCTACGGCGACTACGAGTACACCAGCCAGGCAATGCAGTTAGGGATACGCCACTATATCTTAAAACCATGCGATGAATCGAAAATTTTGCCGGTTCTGGAGCAGGCGCGCGCCGAGCTGCACGAGCGCCGCAGCAACGCCAAAAAAACCACCGAAATGGAAAACGCCGTGCAGCGTATGGCACCCATGGCGCGCGAAAAAGCCCTGCGCGACCTGCTGCTGGGCCGTGAAAGCTGGAACCGTATGCCCACCGTGGCCGAAAATCTGGGCGGCGGCGACCGGCGCATTTTGCTGTTGCTGCTCCACACGCGGGAGGGCATCGACCACTTAGAGCAGTACGCCATCGTCAATATGATGGCGGAGCTTTTGCCCGAGGGCGGGCTTCTGGCGGATACCTCGGTTTCGCAGGATGTCTGCCTGCTGGTGGACGCAGCGCTGTATGACCAGCTGACCCCGGCGGTCGAACGCCTGTGCAGCGAGTTTGCGCGGTTCCGTTCGGGTATTTTGACGGTGACCGGCAGCGCGCGCGGCACGGTGGCGCAGCTGGCAGAGCTGTACGAGCAGGCGCAGCGCCTACAGGCAGCCGCGCCCGAAAACACCCTGACCCTGCTCGAGCGCCTGAATGCCGAGCAGCACACCGCCGCCCACCTGATGAACTACGATGCCCTGCGCGCCGCCGACAGCTACGCCGCCCTCTGCTTTGCCTGCAGCAAAATTCTGCTGTCGATGCAGATGCAGGAAATTTCCCCCGCCGTGCAGCGCGATGTGTGTATGCGCGCCGTGCGTTATATCTGCGGCAGTGCGCCCGACACGCAGGCGGCAGGCTACGCCGGGCTGCTGGGCTATTTGGCGGACAGCATCTGGCAGCACCGCACCGGCGGCGAGGTTATGACCAAGTCCACCCGCACCGAGCAGCTGATCCTGCGGGAGTTTTACAGCCATCTGCCGGAAAAAGAGCTGACCATGCAGTGGTTTGCCCGCGACATTTTGTTTATGAACCCCGACTATCTCAGCCGCAAATTGCAGCAGCTGACCGGCGACAAATTCGCCACCCGCCTGACGGCGGACCGCATTGAGATCGCCAAGCACCTGCTGGCAGAGGACCGCGACCTCAAGCTGTCCGCGCTGGCGGAAACCGTCGGCTTTGCCTCCGACGAGCAGTATTTTTCCCGCGCCTTCCGCAAGCTGGTCGGCATGACACCGAAGCAGTATGCATTGGGCGCAGCGGATAAACAAATTCTATCGCACGGTAAAGCCTGAATTTTCCCCCAGATTTGCCCCAAAACAGCAAAACAACTGCGCCCGGACGGCTGAGGTTTTCAACCGTCCGGGCGCTTTTTTGCGGCGTGTCGCTTTTTCCTATTTTTATATCAGGTTGGCGACCAGCGGGCAGAGCAGCGCCGTCAGCACACCGGCCACGGCGATGGCCAGGCCGCTCATGGCGCCCTCGACCTCGCCCATCTGCAGGGCCTTGGCCGTGCCGACGGCATGGGCCGCGCTGCCGATGCCGATCCCCTTGGCGATGGGGTCGGTGATGCCGAACACACGGAACACCGTGTCGGCCAGCAAGGCGCCCACAATGCCTGTCAGGATAACCAGTGCCCCCGTCAGCGCCGCAATGCCGCCCAGCTCGGCGGCTACATCCATGCTGATGGCCGTTGTGACCGACTTGGGCAGCAGCGTGACATACTGGGTGTGATCCAGCCGCAAAAGCAGCGCCAGCACCAGCACACTGCCCAGGCTGGCCGCCACACCCGCCAGGATGCCCGCCAGAATCGCCGCCAGATTGCGGCAGAGCAGATCCCATTTTTCGTACAGGGGCACGGCCAGGCTCACGGTTGCGGGCAGCAGCAGATAGCTGACCGGCGCGGCGCTTGCCTGATACGCCGCACAGGGTATGCCCAGCACACTTAAAAACACGACCACAAACACAGTGGCCAGCAGCAGCGGGTTCAAAACCGCCATGCCACTGCGGCGGTTGATGACACTGCCCAGCGCAAAGGCCGCCAGGGTCAGCAGCACACCCCACGCAGCGGAGTTTTGCAGAAAATCAGACATGGGGACGCTCCTTTCTTTGGACAAAGTGCTGCGTCACACGGCCCGAAACCGCCATGACCAGCACCGTGACAGGCACCAGCGCCAGCACGGCGGGCAGCAGCATGGCGCGCAGCTCCGCCCACAGCTCCATGACACCGGCCGCCGCGGGCACAAACAAAACCGGGAAAATACCCGTCAAAAACAGCGCCGCGCGGCGCACCTGATGCAGCCTGACCACCCCAAAGCGCAGCGCCGCCAGCAGCAAAAGCAGCCCGTACACACCGGACGGAATGGGCAGCGGCAGCAGGGCGTGGCAAAGCTCGCCCGCAAAGCAGAAAAACAAGATCCTCGCAAATTCAAATACCAGTTCCATAGAACACCTCTCAGGCCAAAACGGCAGTCGGGGCTTTGCCCCAATTTTTTTATTCTACACCCAAAAACGGATTTGCGCAATGCGCGAACTGCACAGACAAACGCCCTTTTGCGCGTGTTTTTTCAGCTGTGTCTGCCGTGCGGATTTCCCCTGCCGAAATGCCAAACTCCGTGCTCTGCCCTCTTTTCCCTGCGCGGGTTTTGTGCTATAATGCAGATATATGTATTTTGGGGAGGTATGCTATGGCATCGGTTTTGTGGACGCGCGGCCGTGACGGCGCAATAATCCTGCGCGTGCTGGGCGATACCCCCTGCCCCGTCGTGCCCGCCGCCGTGGACGGCTTGCCCGTGACCGAGCTGGGCGCCTACTGTTTTTCCGCCAAGGCGGTCAGCGGTGGTCAGCTTTGGCCGTCCCAAAGCGCCGACACGCATGAAATTGTGGGCGAGTTCGTGCAGGAGGTCACCCTGCCCGACACCCTGCGTACCCTGCACAGCGCCGCGTTCTACAACTGCCGCAATCTGCGCACCGTGCAGATGGGCGCGGCGGCCGAGGATTTCGGCAGCGACCTGTTTACCAACTGCCGCAGCCTGCAAACGCTGGTTCTGCACGCCGACCCCGCCGCCCCCACAGGGCTGCGCAAGCTGCTGGTAGGCGTCAGCGCCGATCTGTGCGTGCAGTTCGCCCCCGCAGGCAAGCCGCTGGCCGAGCTGTTCTACCCCGAATATTTTGAGTACATGGACGAAAACGCCCCCGCGCACATCTTCAACCACCAGCTGGAGGGCGAGGGCTACCGGATGCGCCAATGCTTTGCGGCGGGCGCGGTGGATTTTGCCGCCTATGACGCCGTGTTTGCACAGGCGTGCGTGGGCGAAAGCGTGCAGACGCTCTGCCGTTTGGCGCTGGCGCGGCTCTGCCTGCCCTTTGCGCTGAGCGACGCCGCCCGCACCGACTACGAATTTTACCTGACCGCCCACCCCGATGCTGCCTTTGCTTTGGCCATACGCCGCCGGGACGAGGCCGCCCTGCGGGTGCTGGTGGCGCTGGGGCTGCCCACCGCCGCTGCCGCCGCCCTTTGCGGGCGCGCCGGGTGGAGCAGCGGGGCTGCGATTTTGCTGCAAAGACCCAAAAAGGCACCAAAAAGCTATGATTTTGACGATTTGTAATCTTTTACAATTCGTTATATTTACCATATTGTAGAATATAGCTATTTATTATACGTTCTGTCATTTTTAATTTTGCAGAGTTTTCCACAGTATCGTTGAAAACTTGAAAGCGGGTGAAGTTTTGAACCGTCACATCCAGACCCAAACCGAGTGGGAGAAAAGTATCGCCACCCGCATTATGGAGAAAACCCGCGCACAAATCTACCTGGATCAGCGGTATCTGACCGCCGCCTTGGGGGCGCTGCCCCCCGCCGAATGTGCCGGCATTTTCGCCTTCGCCACGGACGGCGCACATTTATACTACCCGTCCGATTGGCTGATTCGTCTATATCGGCAGAACCGCAGGTATCTGGCGCGGACGTATCTGCACAGCGTTTTGCACTGCATTTTCCGGCATCCGTGGCTGCGCGGCGGGCGTGACCCCGACGTGTGGGGGCTTGCCTGCGACATCGCCGTGGAAAACACGCTGGACACGCTGCACTCGCCGCTGGTCGGCCGCCCCGTCGGCTGGCTGCGCCAACAGGTTTACGCGCAGATACGCCAAAACGGTGCGCCCGCCGCCGGGCCGATCTATCGGCTGCTGTGCGCGCAAAACGCCGAAACGCTGCAAAAATGGCACCGCGAATTTACCTGCGACGACCACCGCTTCTGGCCCGAGGACACCGACAGCCCCGCCGCGCAGATGCAGGGGCGGCAGTGGGAGCAGCTGGGACGCCAGACCCAGATCAGTATGGAGGAGGCAGGGCAGCGCGCCGGGGAATCCGCCGCTGCCGAGGCCGTGCAGCTGCAATTACAGGCCGCCCGCAGCCGCCGCAGCTACCACGATTTTCTGCGTAAATTCGCCGTTTGGCACGAGGAACCGCACCTTGACCCGGACGAATTTGACCTTGGGTTTTACACCTACGGGCTGCGCACCTACGGCAACCTGCCGCTGATCGAGCCGCTGGAAAGCCGTGAGGTGAAAAAAATACGCGATTTCGTCATCGTGCTGGACACCAGCGAGTCCACCTCCGGCAAGATGGTCAAGGCGTTTTTGCGCGAAACCTTTACCGTATTAAAAAGCCGCGACAGCTTTTTTACCCGGTGCCGCATTCTGGTGATGCAGGCGGACAACGCGGTGCGCGATGAGGTCTGGCTGACCGATCTGGACGCGCTTTCCCGCTATGCCGACCGCTTTGTGCTGGTGGGCGGCGGCGGCACGGATTTTCGCCCCGCCTTTGCCCGCATTGAGGAACTGCGCCGCAGCGGCACCCTGCGCGAGGTGCAGGGCGTGCTGTATTTTACCGACGGCAAGGGCATTTTCCCCAGCCGCCGCCCGGATTTTGACACCGCCTTTATCTTTTTGCCGCAGGCGGGCGCCGAGCCGGAGGTGCCGCCGTGGGCGCTGCGTCTGGTGCTGCAGCCCGACGAGTTCACCCCGCCGCCCGCGCCGCCGCCCATCAATTTTACCGAGGGCAATACCGCACAATTCTAAGTGCCGATACGGCAGGCGAGGTACGGCAGCTGCTAAGCCAAAAGCGCAGATAATACTTTGTGTATTATCGAGCATTTTGGCAACGCAGATGCCGTGCCGC
>NZ_CAKTFU010000026.1 GCF_934561205.1 uncultured Gemmiger sp.
GCAAAGCCGTTCAGCACCTCGGCCACGGCCTGCTTGATGGTATCCAGCGGTGCCTCGACGTTGGTTCCGCTGCGCTGATCGCCCAGCATGGCCAAAAAGCGGCGGTTCGCGGGTATGACCGCACCGCCCGCCAGCGCGGGCACGGGCAGGGCGGGCAGCGCCGCAAAGGGCTGCACGGCTGCACCGCCGCCCTTGAACACAGCCCCCACGCGCCCGGCGACACCGCCTATGGCCGAGAGGATATTCTGCACGATGCTCAAAAGCCCGTCAAACATGGATTTGACGGCGTTCACGGCAGCGGACGCAGCATTTTGTACCATAGCTACGATCTTTTGCCAGACCGCGGACACGGTTTCGGCCATGGTGTTCCAGGCCGCATCCCACTGCCCCGTCAGCACGCTGCTGACAAAATCCGCCAGCCCCTGCAGCACGGTCAGGGCGATGTTCACGCAGTCGGCCACCACGCCCACAAACCCGGCCGCCGCCGTGGCCAGCCCGCTGAATACCAGCGCCACACCCGGGCCAAAGGTCGCCGCCGCCCATTGCAGCAGCGGGGCCAGCACGGTGTTCCACAAATTCAGCAAAAGGTTTGCCAGCGCGCCCAGCGTCAGCGCAAGCTGCTGCCAAAGCGGCTGCAAATGCTGCTGCCAAAGCGTGGCAAGCAGCCCCGCGCAGTTTTGCAAAAAGGGCTGCAAGGTTCCCTCCCACAGCGTCTGCAGCAGGGTCTTGACCCCCTGCAGGGCCGTGGCCAGCCCCGCCGTGATGGCGGGCGCATACACCTGCCAGCCTTCGGCAAAGCTGCGGCACAGAGCATCCCACGCGGTGCCAAGCGGGGCAAGCAGGCTGCGGATATGGGCGTAAAATCCATCCCACTGTTCGCGCAGCTGCTGCAGCGCCTGCTGCCATGGCGTCAGCGTTTCGGCAGGGTCGGCCTTGGCGGCCTTGGCCTTGCTGCCGCTCTTTTTGGCGGCGGTGCCGCCGCTTTGCAGGCGGTTGATCTCATCAAAGGCAGCCAGGCTGCGTTTTGCCTGGGCGGCCGTTTTTTGCAGCCCCGTGCGCAGGTCGGCCAGCACCCGCTTGGTCTGGCTGCCCGCCGTGCCCACGCCCCGCAGGGCTGCGGTCAGCCCTTGCAGGGTCGACTGCATTTTGGCGGTGGGGGCAGCGGTACTCAGCGTTTTTTCCAAGGTCAGATTTTTTTGCATACACCCTCCTTTTTGTCATCCAAAAGTGCGAGCAGCCGCTGTTTTTGCGCATCTGCCTCGTCGGTGTCAGGGCGGCGCAGCTCCACGGCGGCGCGGTGGGTGCGGTAAAATTCCAGTTCCCACGCCTCCAGCCGTTTGCCGCGGCGCAGCTTGTCGCGGATCGCCACCACGGTGGCAAAGCTGCCCTGCCCGATGGCATCAAAGCAAGCCAGAAAGCTCCACCAGTGCAGGTACGGCATACTGCGCACATCGCACCCCGCCGCCTGGCGGATGCCCGCCGCGATCAGCGGCGCGTCCTGCTGCCAGTCCATCAGCTGCGGGGTGCCGGGCTGCGGTTCGGGGCGGCCCGCCAGCAAAAACTCCTGCAAAAAGGCGGTCGCCGCGCCCCATACGGCGGCGGGCATAGCGGCAAAGTCGGGGTAAAACAGCCGCATCGCAATGTACCAGCGCTCCTCCGGCTTCAGCTGCGGGTCTGCCCCGCCCGAAAGCCAGCGCAGCACCTCCAAAATATCGCGGTAATCCGTGCGGATCTCATACTCCTGCCCGTCCAGCACGGCGCAGCGGGGCAGCGTCCACGCCGCGATCACAGGCTTTGCCGCTGCACGCGCGCGGCGTCGGCCTCGGCGGCGGCCGCATCGGCCACAGCCTGCAGGTGCTGCTCTGCCCCCGCCTGCAGCACAGGGGTCAGCGCCTCCAGCAGGTTTTGCACAACGCGCTTGCCGTTTTGCCCCACGGCTGCCAGGCTGACCCCTTCCAGCAGGGTGTCAAAGTCGTTGTGCGCGCCGAAAATTTCGGTCAGCAGGGCTTTAATCTTGCCGTCATACTCCGCCAGCAGGGCCAGCCCCTCGGCGTCATCGGCGGGGGTGCGGGCGGTCAGCTCGGCATCCAGCGCGTCCAGCTGTGCGCCCAGCGCAAAAAAGCGGTGGTACAGGTTGGGGTCCGCCGGGTTAAAGCGCAAAACGCCCCGCCCGTTGACACAAAATTCCTGCATACCGGTATCAATGGTAAGGTTCTGCATCGTCCCTCTCCTCCTCTCAAAAATTACGCTGCGGTGAAGGTTTTTGTCTTTACATCAAAGCTGCCCCTGGTTTTGACGCCCGTGTAATGCACCACAAACGGGATCTGGTAGCCGGTAGTGTCGCCGCCGTAGCTGGTCACCTCGATGTAGCATTCCTCGCGCACGGCGGGGTAAGCGGTGCCGGTGACCTCGCCCCAGAGCTTGACCTCCACGATGTCGGTTTTCAGCTCGTCCAGCAGCAGGTCGCCGTCGATGATGGCCTGCAGCTTTTCAAACAGGGGGTCGCCCTCCTGCGCGTAGTAGGGCTTGACCTCGCCCTGCTTCTGGTAGCTGTTGATGGTCACGCTGGTCTCGCCCAGAATGTTGGACTTTTTTTCCACATTGGCGCTCATTTCGGGGGAAAACTCCTCCAGATCGTCGCCCAGGCGGGTGTAGGCAGCTTCGCCGCCGAAAGCGGCGTTCAGATAATGCGCCATATATTTGCGTTGGATCTTCATGCAAGTTCTCCTTTTTCCGTGTAAGCCACGGTGTAGTCCGCCCAAAGGCGGAGGGTGTAGCAGGCGGTGCCGCCCGCATCGGCGCGCTCCATACAGGCGTCGGCGGTGCGCAGGGTCTCGGCATCGGTGTCGTAATTGCCGAAAATCGGCGCGGTGTGCGCGGCGCTTTGCGCGGCCAGCCAGGCCTGCAGGGTTTCCAGCCGCTGCACATTTTGCAGGGCGGCGGCGTCATCGCCGGGGGGCAGCGGCAGGCACAGGCGCAGCAAAAACTCGCTGCGGCGGCTTTGACGGGTCTCTCCCCACAGGTTTTGCCGCGTTGCCTTTACGGCGGTTCCCCTGCCCCAAAGCCCCGCCGTAAAGGGGGCGGGCGGCAGCTGCTCCGCTGCCAGGGTGATGTCCCGCAGGGCGGGTGCTGTGCGCAAAAATGCACACAGCGTCGTAAGAATGTTTGTGTTCACGATTCTGCCTTTCCCATAAAAATCACGGTGTGCCGCGGCCGCCGCAGCGGCACACCGCTTGGTAACGTTCTGCCTTATCGGGTCAGGCTGTGCGCCCCGCTGCCCGTGCCCTGCCACCAGGCGCCGACCTCGACATGGTGCAGCCTGCCGCGGTGCATCAGCGGCAGAATGTACTCAACAGCCGCCGCATCGGACGCACCCGGCACAAAGGCGGCAAACTGCTGCCAGCTCAGCGCGGCGCCTTCGCCGCGGCAAAGGCGGTCGCCGGGGGTCATCGCTGCGCCGTCCCACACGGCGGCGGGGATCACCAGCAAAAACGAGGTGCCCGACTTTGTACCCTTGACGTCGGGCTTTTGCCGCATACCCGTTTGCAGGTAGACGCCGCGCAGCACCCGCCGCGTCACCGTGTGGGCGGCGGGGTCGGCGTGGTACAGCGTCACGGTGTCGGCAAACAGCGGGTTGTCAGCCATTCAGCCACCGTCCGATCCGCAGGTAGTAGCCCGCTTCGTGGCGGTAATGGGCGGCGCGGCCGCTGAGCGTGGCGGCGCACAGTTCGGGCGGCTCGGCGTAGCTTTCGCTCACGCTGCCCACCGTCACCTTGGTCAGGCCGCGGGCCTCGTCCTCCTGCTTGAACTCATACACCGCATCGGCAATGGCGCACAGCGCCATGTTCTCGGCCTCCTCGGCGGTCAGACCCTTGCGCGGCTGCACGGCATAGACCTCCTTCATGTAGGCGAGCTTGCCCTCGGCGCGACGCATACAGGCGGCAAACTCCGTTTCGGGGATATCCTCGCCCAGATAGTGGTCGCAATAGTACGCGTAATCCGGCATAGGCTCCCCCTTACTCCTTGAACTTAGCCAGCACGACCTTGGCCTCGTTGGAGAGCACCGCCACATAGAACTCGTCGGCGGTAATTTCGGTGGTGCGGGTCTTGGGCTTGCGCTCGGTCTCGACATTGACCTCACGCTTGCGGTAGATGGTCAGGGCGGGGATCTCGTCCTCAGTCTCGGGGTCCGCCTCCAGCTTGACGATGGGGCAGGCGTAGACGCCGTCCGTCAGCGGTACCTTTTTGCTGGGCACCAGGCGGCAGCCCGCGATCATGCCGATCTCCCCCGTCAGCACCACGCCGGGGTTGTACTTGTCGGCGCTGAGGAAATCCGGATTCTTGCGCAGCTCGGTCACCTGCTTGGGGTGGATGAACATGACCTTGTCGCTGCAGCCCATCTCGTCCTCAAACAGGTCAACGGCATCGACAATGGCGTTGTAGCTGATGGGTGCGGCGCTGCCGTCGTAGATCAGGGGGGCGGTCTGCAGGGCTTCCATGCAGTCGTTGTCGATTTTGGCGGCGATGGCCAGCGCCAGCTGGGTGTTGGCCTCGCCCACGGGGTTGCCGTAGCCGGACAGCACGGCCTCGTCGGTCAGGCCGATGCCCTTCATGGCCTTTTTGATTTTGGCCTTGCGGGTGGAGGTGGTCATCTTTTCAATGGCGACCTCGCCGCCCTCGGCGACGTCGGCGGCATCACCGATGTAGGTGTAAACGGGCACGGTGATGGTGTCGCCCTGCACGCCCGCCAGCGTGTCGTCGATTTTGGCAAAGGGAGCAACGCGCATCTTTTTGGGTACGCGGGCGCTGACCATGTCAGCCATAACCTCAGGGTCGATCAGGTCGGACAGCTTGGTAATGATATCAGCCATAGTGCAATTCCTTTCGTTGTATCAGTATTTTTTCATTTCACGGTAGGCTTCGGGGTTTTCGCGCTTCAGGGCCAGGCGCTCGCGGTAGCTCATGCGGTCCCACGCGGCGCGGTCGGGGTTCAGCGGCGCGGTGCCGGTGCCGGCGGCGTAGGGTGCGGGGGGTTCATGCTTCGTTTGTTCCATCTTCGGTTTCTCCTTTCGGCAGGTAATGGCGGCGGATAGCGGCCAGGTCGGCCTCGGTTTCGTGCGGCAGGTCATAGTACCACGCCAGCGCCAATTCGGGGCGCAGCATGCCTTTTTCGACCATCGTCTGCTGCTCCTGCCAGACGCGGGCGCGGTCGTACAACACGCCGTCGCCCCAGTCCACGGTCAGCGGCGCGGCGGGGTGGGGGTCGTTGCCGTACAGGCGGCCCAGCGCGGCGCACAGCTGCATGGCCTCGTCGGCGGCGGCCGCCCACGCGCCCTGCAATTCCCGCACGGTCACGTCATAGTCGGCGGCAGCGGCGGCAATTTCGGTGGCGGTGCGGGCCTCGCCGCTGCACTCCTGCTCGCTCAAAATGCCGCGCCGCAATCCCAGCAGGCTTTCGCAGCCGCGCAAAAGGTCCTGCTTGCGGTTCAAAAAGCTCTGCTCGCGCAGGGCGGGGCTGTACACCGTCACCCCCACGTTGGCGGGGTCGTCGGGCAGGCCGACAAACAAATCATCGCGCAGGGCGCGCTGCCCGGCGGCATCGGGGCGCAAAAGATCCTCCGACGCAAACACGCGGGACGCGCCGTTGGCAAACTCGGCGTTCAGCTGGGCCTCCAGCCGCGCCAGCGCGTGCAGCAGCCCTGCTGCGGGGGCGTAAATGCTTACGGCATCGGCGCTGCCGTCCACGCAGTTGACCAGCGGCATACGCAGCACCGCCAGCCCCACGCCCGACACACCGGGCAATACCAGCTGGGGCACCAGGTCGGCGCAGGCGGGCAGGGTATCCAGCGGCACACAGCGCCCCAGCGCCTGGCCGTTCAGCTCAAACAGGCGGGTCTCGATGGTCAGCCCGTCCGCGCCTGCGGTGCGGCGTTCCAGCAGGGCGTAGCGGCGGCTTTCCACGGTAAAGATCTCCATCGTGCCCACCGCCAGCAGCTGCCCGTGGGCATCGCGCGCCAGCGGCACATAGCAGTCGCGGCGGATAGCCGCAAACGCAAAACCGGCCTTTTGCGGTACCGGCTTCAGCAGGCACTCGC
Source organism: uncultured Gemmiger sp. (assembly GCF_934561205.1). GTDB lineage: Bacteria > Bacillota > Clostridia > Oscillospirales > Ruminococcaceae > Gemmiger. The sequence goes on from NZ_CAKTFU010000026.1 coordinate 6,096, forward strand.
CGCCGATCATCGCATATTGCAGCGCGGTCTTGGCAACGCAGTTCAGCGCGGCCAGGCTTGCCTTGCGGGCGGGCGCGGCGTCAGCGGGCAGACGCGCCTCGTACTCGGCAAAAACCGTGCGGCACAATTTGCCCACGATCAGCGCCGCCGGGCGCAGGGCGGTGTCCTCCTGCGGGCGGGGTGCGCCGCAGTACAGGTCAAACCACTCCCGCAAGGCCGCGCGCATCTTCGGCGTGGTGACATCATTTCTGCCGAAGGCTTGCTCTAAAAAGTTTTCCACAAAATCTCCTCTCACAGTTGAATTTTCTCCCTCTCAGCTGCCGCGACGCCGCCAGATGCACTCCACCGCATAGCGCACGGCGTCGATGTGGTGGTTGTTCACGTCGGGGTAGCCGGGCAGCACCTCGCCGGTGCGGGGGTCGCGCTCGTACTCGTACTCGGCAAATTCGGCGGCGGTGTCGGGGCAGCGCGCCGGGTCAATGACGATGCCCGCCAGCCCCTGCAGCCACTTCATGCTTTCGCGCACACTGCCGGGGCCTTTTTGGGCGGCGCGGCAGGGCAGCCCGGCAGCGCGGTAGTCGGCGCAGGATTTCGGCTCGGCGGCGTCGGCAGTCAGGGGGCCGCCCTCGTCCCCGCCCACACCGCGCTCCAAAAGCAGGCGGGCGGTGTCGCGGTTGGTGGTGCGCGTGCGGGTCAGCTCGTCAAAAATCACCAGCGTGCGGCGGGCGGCATCGTAATGCACGGCGTTGTACGCCCACGGGTCGGGGTACCAGCCCCAGTCCACCCCGTGGTAAAGGCGGTCAAAGGCTTCCAGCTCGGCATCGGTCACAGCGCGCAGGGTCAGGTTGGCAAACACCGCCGCGCCGCTGCCCACCACCTCGCCGCCGTATTCGTGGCGGTAGGCGTCGGGGTTGACGGCTTTCAGGTGCTCGGCATCCGCCCAAAAGCGCTCGCCCAGCCAGGCGCGGGGCAGGTCGCGGTAGGTCGAATGATGCACCAGCTTGCCGTCGCGCGGCTGCAGGGCGTAGCGGTTTGCCCAGTTGCGCGCCATGGCGGGCGGGTTAAAGCTCTTAAAGGTCAGGCTGTATCCCCCGCCGCGCAGCAGGCTTTGCTCGACATTGCGCACCTCCTCGGCACCGTCGAACTGGTCAAGCTCCTCGAACCAGCAAAGCCCCACCGCCCCAAAGGGCGGTTTCAGGCTTTTGAGCTTGCCCGCGTCGTCCAACCCGAAGAACAGAATTTTCTGCCCCGTGGGCAGGTAGGTACATTCCATCGGGCTGACGGTGCAGCGGAAATACGCCCCGCAGCCCAGTGCATCGATGGCCCACAAGATCTGGTTGTACACGCTGTTGCGCAGCGTGCCCGCCACCTTGCGCAGCACCACGGCGTGGCAGTCCGGCGTGCGCAGCAGCCGATAGACCAGCTCCAGCGAGACATAGCTGCTTTTGCCGGAGCCGCGCCCGCCCTTGGCCACGACCTCCTGCACGGTACCGGCGCTGATGGCGCGGTGTACCGGCCAGAACACGGCGGGTATGATTTGCTTTAAGCGTACCTGCATTGGCGTTCCCCCTTATTCCTCATCCACAATGATCACCCCCTCGTCACAGGCTTTTTCGCCCAGACCCAGATGCTTGTACAGCATCTCCAGCGCGCGCAGCTTGTCGGCGGTTTTTACCGGCGGCGCGTTGGCGGCCTCCGGGTCGGCAAAGGCGATCTCTGCCAGCTCCGCCAGAACGTGCTCCGGCGTCAGGTCACACACAAAGGCATCACTCTCCTTTCGGTTTGGGGCAATCAAAAACCGCGAGGGAGTTTTGTTTCTCTCTCGCGGTTTTCGATGTTATCATTTTACTACTTTAGGTTGTATTTTACAATGAAGAAATACTGAAATTTTGCTGAAATTCTACTGAAGAAAAGCTGAAATAAAACTGAAATTTCACTGAAATCCGGCCTGTTTTTCGGGTTCCAGCTTTTGCAGGCCCATGCGGTGCAGCTGGTAAACGCGGCGCTCGACCAGGCCCATCTCGTCGGCAATTTCGGCATAGCTCTGCCCGTCCACATAGCGGCGGCGCAGCACCTCGCGCGCGGTCAGGTTGGGCACGGCGGAAATAGCGCGCGCCACCTTGCAGCGGATGCCCATGCAGGCCTCGATCTGGCTGTCCAGCTGGGCGCGGGCTGCATCCAGCCGTTCCACGGCGCGGGACAAACGGTCGGGGTTCGGCCCCGTGCCGGGCATACCGGTCAGGCGGGTGGTCATGCGCTGGGCGTCGCTGTTCAGGCTTTGCACCTCCTCCTCCAAAAAGCGTTCCTGATCCAGGGCGGTGCGGTATTGCATCAGCCACAGGCTTTTTTCTTTAACGGTCATCTTCTCCTCCTGTCGTGTCGGCCCGTTTCGTGCAGCGGGCAAATCTCTCTTTGTATACGGGGCTTTGTTGGTTCTTTTCTATCTTACAGTAACAACCATAGGTTGTCAATGTACAATTTCCATAATTTTATCCGTTAAAGTTTTATTGTACAATAATGCGGTCTGCAAAGTACAAAAAAAGCCGCCCCGCAAATGCGGCGGTGACTTAGGAAAACATTGAAGCAAGGAACGGTGTAGCTTAACGGCTATGCCGTTCTTTGCTCTTTTTTTCTTGTGTTACGGGCATTTTCGATTGCCCGTGTGAAGTCAAATGCACCGATGAAGTTATAAACGATGGTGATTTCCCGCGTTCTGGATTTCTTGTCAACATGGGAAACTTCGATCCTGTCAATGAAAGCACGGAGAACAGCCGCGTCAAGCTCCTGCAAATCCGTATACTTCTTCACGGCAGCGATAAACGCCTTAACATTGGTTTTCTGCTGCTCCTGCTGCTTCAGATCCTTGCGCAGGACTTCTGCCATTGATTTCAGGTTGCTTTGTTCCAGCTCGTAGTCATGGGACATTTTGATAAACCGTTCGTCTGACAGCTTGCCAATCACGTTGTCCTCATACAGTCGGGAGATAATGCGGTCAAGCTCTGCAATCCGCGTGTCCGCCTTTGCCAGCGTTTCGCGCTTCCGAACAAACTCTGCATCTCTGTCCCGCATATCGCTCTCGGCTGCGTCCTGAATGAACTCCGCTTCATGTTCTGAAACATAGGAGATTGCTTCCCGCAGATTTCGCAGAACGATTTCATGCAGCACAACATTCTTGATAGAATGGGTCGTGCAGAGATCCTTACCCTTGCGGTAGGTGGAGCAGATGAAGTATTTCTGGTTCTCTGCAAAGTTGGTAGCGCGGCATTGATACATTTTGCCGCCGCACTCTGCGCAATACAGAAGCCCGGAGAACATACCCATTTCGCCCATCTTGGTAGGACGGCGACGCGCCTTGCGAATGTTCTGAACAATCAGGAACACACTTTCCTCGATGATCGGCGGCTGGGTGTTCTCGAAGATCACCCAGTCCGCAGGGTCATTCCAGATTTTCTTCTTGCTCTTGTAGGACTGCTTTGTAGTCTTGAAGTTTACGGTATGCCCCAGATAGTCTACGCGCTCCAAAATGCGGGAAACCGTTTCATTTGTCCATTTGTACGGGTCTGCTGTCGGCTTGTTGCTGGTCGGCAGACCTTTCGCATGGCAATAGGCGGTTGGGTTCAAGATTTGCTGCTGTTTGAGCCATTTAGCAATCTGCGTGGGTCCCTTGCCGGATGCGCACAGGGAGAATATCTTCTGTACGACGGCTGCGGCTTCTTCATCGACGATCCATTTCTTTTTGTCCTCCGGGCTTTTCATATACCCATAGGGCGGAATGGTCGTCAAATGCTCACCGGACTTTCCTTTGCTCTGCCATGTAGCGCGAATCTTCTTAGAGGTATCGCGGGCATACATTTCGTTGAACACATTGCGGATTGCGGTAAACTCACTTTCGCCGCGTGTGCTGTCCACGCCGTCATTGACGGCAATGAAATGAACGCCAAACTCCGGGAAAACAACATCGGTATACATTCCCACTTGGAGATAATCGCGCCCGAAGCGGCTCATGTCCTTTACAATGACACGCTTGATCCGCCCAGCCTTGATGTCGGCAAGCATACGCTGGAAGCCCGGACGGTTGAAGTTTGTGCCGGAATAACCGTCGTCCTCGTCATAATGGCGGTAGGCGGTAATCCCGTGATCCTTGCAGTAGCGTTCCAGAATCTTCTTCTGGTTCGCTATGGAGTTGCTTTCACCATCCAGCTTATCTTCCTGAGAAAGGCGCTCATACAGGGCGGTCAGACCTTCTTCCTCTGCTTCCGTAGATAGCCCCTTGGCGTAGAACTGCAAAACATTATCGCGGATCACGCTGCGAAGCTCATTGCTTAAACTGTCCTGCGGTTTCAAGCTCTGAAAGGTAAATCCCGTCATCTGCACTCACCGCCTTTCTCGGAAGAACTGCGGTATGCGTTGACAATGCCGTGATATAGATTTCGGCAAAGGGGCAGATCGCCATCTGTAATGGAGTAAATCGGAATACCGCGCTGCTCCATATCATCAAGGAACTGCACCGCTGCAAGATAGCCGCGGTAAAGTCGGTTAAGCGATACGACAACGATTTTCTGCACGCGGTTCTCATGGATTGCTCCAAGCAGATTTTGAAACGCCGGACGCTCGGCGGTCAGGCCGCTGTACCCATTGTCCACGAAGAACATATAGGTGTCCGTTCCGTTTTCCTGCGCATGGCTCAAAAGTCGGTGCATTTGATTGTCAAGGTTCAGGTCTGTTTGTTTGTTCGCCGCACGGTAGTAATATGCGGTGATTTTGTCGGGCTGCTTTTTCATGTTGCCTCCTATTCCGGCAGCCGGACAAACAGGTTATTTATATTATACCAGAGATCTCGCTCGCCGTCATTAGGCGGGTTCAAAATTATTTGTAACTTTTTTACCCCGCAAGTCATTCTGAATCAGGCGGCGCACCTTTGTCACGGCGTCCTCTTTCGCGCCGTCTTTGACGACGGCCTTGACGATATACGTTATATCCCCGATCTTGTACTCGCGTACAATCGGGGACGTTGTTTTCTTCATGGTTGTTTCCATAGAAACAAATCCCCCTTTCATGGGAAACGAAATAACTACAAAAGGGAATGACAAAACGGACGGCTGCTGGCGCAGCTCCAAGGGAGTTTCACCCCCGCACGGTTCTCGTGCAGCCCTACCCATCGCCTGCGACGCTTTGAACGCTCGGACTGTGGCTGTAAGGTCGTATCATTATGTGTTTTGCGCGTCATTGCCTGCAAGCTGCCACACTTGCTTTACGGCGCGGTATTTGTCGCTCGGCATATCCTCCCGGATATGCGTCATGGCGTACCAGCCGTCCAGCTCGGCGCAAAAGGAACGTACCCGTTTTGCCTATGATGCGCCGCCGTTCTCTTGCGGGCATATTTGTCAAGGTGCAACGGACAGAAACGAGGAAGGGGGGAACACGTTTCTGTCAGGCGTCAGTTATCTCACACGGAATGTGAGCAGCTTGGTAATGAGCTTCGTTTCCAGCCTGCGCCGCAGTTCTTCATCCACGCAGAGATGGGGATTGCCGTACTCGTCGTAAAGCTCACGCATCGACAGACGGGCTATGTACCCTGCATAGTGTTTCAGAACGGCGTTGATCGCTTCCACGTCACCGCCAGCAGCCGCTTCAATGACGGTCAGCGGCAACAGACGGTTATTCTTCGATTGACTTGTCATCTGTTTTCTCCTCCCATCAGGTTTTTCAGCAGCTTTAGGGTGCTTGTCCTGCGATAGGCAACGGAACGGCGCACCATGTTCAGCACATTTGCAATTTCAGCGTCGGACATATCGAGGAAGTAAGACAGCAGGATAATATCTCTGCGGTCAACAGGCAAAGCGGAGATTGCTTCTGCCAGCGTTTCATCGTCGATACAAACCGAATGGCCAATGACTTCAAATGTGCGGCTATCCGTGAAATAGGTGTCACGGACAGCGAACTGTTCCAGCACTTCGATGGGCAGCTCAGAAAAATAGACCTCTCGGTTTCTTTTCCGTGCCAGCGCATCCTGATAGTCCCGCGCTTCGTTCCGCAGTACCTTTTTGCAGAAAGCATCAAAGGAGTGCTGGATATGTTCTTCGTGCGAATGAGGCTTCATGTATTCACCTCCCTTCGCGTCCGCAAAGGCGGGTGATACGGTTTTCTTCCCCTTTCGCCACTACTACGGTCTGCACCATGCGTTTTGGCAAATGCGCAGAAAAATTCTTGAAAAAATTCTTTAGGAAGACTCCATGCGCTGCACCTCCTGTTTCATCGTTGCGTTTCGAGGGATAGAAGCAGGAGGTGATCGACAGCCAACACAGAACCTAAGAAAACGGCAAAAAGCGCCTGTCTGCAAAACGCAGACAGGCGCAGAAGAATTACAAAATCTATTTACATGATTTCTGTATTCATACTCATGCCCGGAATACTCCATTGCAGGGCATGAGCTTTTTTTGACCGTAGATTATTAGGGGGATTGCAGAAAAGAAAAATGGACACGGCGATACCTCCATAGGCCACCGTGCCCTTACAGTTTCAACGGGTCGTCATTGGTTTGTGCAAGCGCAAAGAAACGGCAGCTCTGAAAATCAAAGCCGCCGTTTCAAATGGGCGTGTCAAAGTGTCTGCTGTACGACGGCTTTTTTTCTTTTGCCGTCGTGCGGCAGATCAAAATTGCAAGTATCGCAATCTTTATTCTGTTTTAGCACTCTTCTATAGCAACAACTGGAAGCCTCACTCCCATGCGGCTGAGAATCTCATTGCTGATGCTGTCGGAGCGTTCCGCAACACAAGGCGTCGATAACAAACTGTTT
>NZ_CAKTFU010000027.1 GCF_934561205.1 uncultured Gemmiger sp.
GCTAAGCCAAAAGCGCAGATAATACTTTGTGTATTATCGAGCATTTTGGCAACGCAGATGCCGTGCCGCAGCCGCCGAAGCGGTGCTTAAGCCGTCAGGCGTGAATTGTGCGGTGTTGCCCGAACATGAAACCGCAGACCTGCCCGAACTGTGAGGAGTGTTTTGTATGGATATTCAACGTGCCAAGGAAGAAATCAAGACCGCCGTGCGCGCCTACCTTGCCTGTGACGACACCGGCGCACCGCTGATACCCGCCATCCGCCAGCGCCCCATCTTGCTGATGGGCCCCCCGGGCGTGGGCAAGACCCAGATCATGGAGCAAATCGCCCGCGAATGCGACATTGCGCTGGTGGCCTACACCATCACCCACCACACGCGGCAGAGCGCCGTCGGCCTGCCCTTTATCCGCGAGCGCAGCTTTGGCGGCAAGACCCGCAGCGTGACCGAGTACACGATGAGCGAGATCATCGCCAGCGTCTACGCCGCCATGGAGCGCACCGGCAAGCGCAGCGGCATTTTGTTTATTGACGAGATCAACTGCGTCAGCGAAACGCTGGCGCCCACGATGCTGCAATTTTTGCAGTGCAAGACCTTCGGCAACCAGGCAGTGCCGGCGGGCTGGGTCATCGTGGCGGCGGGCAACCCGCCCGAATACAACCGCAGTGTGCGCGAATTTGACGTAGTTACGCTGGATCGTGTGCGCCGCATCGACGTGGAGCCGAAGCTGTCTGTCTGGCAGACCTACGCCCGCGCACATCGGCTGCACCCCGCCGTGACCGCCTATCTGGAGCTGCGCCCGCAGCATTTCTACAAGCTGGAAAACGATGTGGACGGTATGCAGTTTGTGACCGCCCGCGGGTGGGAGGATCTTTCCGCCTTTTTGCAGGCCGCCGACAAGCTGGGTCTGGACGCGGACGAGGGCGTGATCGCCCAATACCTGCGCCACCCCGAGGTTGCGCGCGACTTTGCCGCCTACTGGGCGCTGTACCGCAAGTACAAAAAAGATTACGGTGTAGCGGATATTTTGGCGGGCAAGCCGTTTGATGCCGTGCTGCAAAGGGCGCTTTCTGCCGCGTTTGACGAGCGTATCAGCCTCATCAGCCTGCTGCTGGCAGGGCTGAACACCCGCTTTGCCGACGCGCAAAAGCTGGACGCCGTGACCGACGCCTGCTACCAGCAGCTGCGCAGCTTTAAGCGCGCATTGACCCAAAAGCCCGACACCGACCCTGCCGCCCTGTTTGCCGACCAGACCGAGGGCTACCGCGCCCGGCTGGAGCTTGCCAAGGACGCGGACGAGCTGACTGCCGCCGAGCAGGCTGCCCGCACCCGCACGCTGCAGCTGATGCAGCAGTGGGGCAAGCAGCTGGAGCCGGGTATGATCGGCGAGGATGCCTTTGACACTGTGCGTGGGCAGTTCAACGCGCAGGTGCGCCGCCGCGAGGACGCCGTGGCGGACGCCGGCAACGCCCTGGAATACGCCTTTGATTTTATGGAGCGCGCCTTCCCCGACGGGCAGGAGATGGTGGTGTTTGTCAACGAATTGGCGCTGGGACCCGATTCCGCGCCGTTCCTGGCGGAAAACGAGTGCGAACGCTTTGAGCAGTACAGCCGCAAGCTGCTTTTGCAAAACGACGACGAGCTGCTGGCCGAATTGCAGCGCGACGATATCCGCGCCGGGGAACACAGCGCGGAGTTTTAAGGGCGGCAACGCAAAACAAACGGGGAAACCGCCTGTATGGCTTCCCCCTTTGGGGGAAGCTGTCACCGCAGGTGACTGATGAGGGGGCACCTGCCGGACACTTCCCCCTCATCCGGCGCGCAGGCGCGCCACCTTCTCCCCAGGGGAAAAGGCTTTTCCGGCGGGGTGAAGTCGCCCCGCCCTACATAGCAATAAAATCACTCTCAACTCTCTAAAAGGAACCTTTGTATGAAAAAAATTCTGTTTTTGGCAACCGGCGGCACCATTGCCAGCCGTCCCTCGGCGGCGGGCGGGCTGGCACCCGCCATCACCTCGCAGGAGCTTTTGAGCTTTGTGCCGGAGCTGGGCGAGCTGTGCCAAATCGACGCCGTGCAGCTTTGCAGCCTGGATTCCACCAACGTCGGCCCCGAACAATGGCTGTCGATGGTGGTGGCCATTCACGATGCCTACGACCGCTACGACGGCTTTGTCATCGCCCACGGCACCGACACGATGTCCTACACGGCCGCCGCGCTGAGCTACATGATCCAGAACAGCGCCAAGCCCGTGGTGCTGACCGGCAGCCAAAAATCCATCTACAACCGCGACACCGACGCCCGTAACAACCTGTTCCGTGCCTTTTTGTACGCCTGCAGCCCCGACGCGTGGGGCGTGCAGCTGGTGTTTGACAACAAGGTCATTTTGGGCACCCGCGCGCGCAAGACCCGCACCAAAAGCTTTAACGCATTTTCCAGCATCGACTACCCCGAAACCGCCGTGTTCCGCGATATGCGGCTGATCCCCTTTTTGCAGCGCCCCGCCGCCCTGCCGCCCGTGCGGTTTTACGACAGGCTGGACCCCGCGGTGTTTGTGCTGCGGCTGATCCCCGGTATGCAGGCGGACATCATTCCCCTGCTGGCGCCGCATTACCGCGCACTGGTGGTCGAGAGCTTCGGCGTCGGCGGCTTGCCGGGCGGCGAACACGGCCCCATGTACCGCGAATTGCAGCGCTGGTGCGACAGCGGCCGCCTTGCCGTGTTCACGACCCAGGTCCCGCACGAGGGCAGCGACCTTGCCGTGTACGAGGTAGGCCGCGCCGCCAAGGAGCTGGACGGCGTGCTGGAGGCGCGGGATATGACCCCTGAGGCCACCGCCGTAAAATTGATGTGGGCATTGGGCCAAAGCGACGACCGCGCCGAGGTCATACGCCTGTTCCGCCGGCCTGTCGAGTGGGACACGGTGTGAAACCCGCTGCGCACAAAACAAAAAACGGGGAGGCCCCGGTACGTTCGTACCGGGGCCTCCCCGCTGTTTATGCTGTTTTAGCCCTCGATTTCAATCATCGTGGGTTTCTTTTCGGGCAGCTTGGCAGGCTCTGCCTTGGGCAGCTTCAGGCTCAGGATACCATTCTCAAACTTGGCGGTGACATCCTCAGGCTTGAGCTCCTCGCCCACATAGAAGCTGCGGGCGCAGCTGCCGGTGCAGCGCTCCTGACGGATGTAGTGGCCTTCCTGGTCCTTTTCGTCCAGATCCTCACTGCGGTTGGCGGTGATGGTCAGGTAGCCGTTCTCCAAATCGAGCTTGACGTCCTCTTTCTTGAAGCCGGGCAGGTCAACGAACACATCGTAGCCGTCCTTGGTCTCGCGGACATCGGTTTTCATAACGTTGGCGGCATGCTTGCCAAACATGCTCTTAGGCTCGGCATGGCGCATAGCGCGCTCAAAGTCGCGCTCCCACTTGTCGTCAAACAAGTCATCCAGAAAACCATTGTTAAACATATACGGAACCATCATCATAAGTCATTCCTCCAATTTTCATCGGCCGCCTGTTGGCGGGCGGTTGACTTTTGTGATACAAATTTGATTTGTTCATCGGGGTCGGGGTTTTGCTTTCCGCTGGTTCCTTTCCCTTTGAACAACTTCATTATAGCACCAAAATTAGCACTGTCAAGCCGAGAGTGCTAATGTTTACATTTCATGCAATGATTGTTCACATTTTATGCAATTTTTGGATTTTTATGACGATGGTATGTTGATTTTATGTGGAAGGTTGTTGCGTTATTGCAAAGTCGCGGGCGGGGCATGCCCCGCCCCTGCGGATAACACAAAATCCCCTCTCCGCCTTGCGGCGGAGAGGGGATTCGCTTATTTCCAAAGCAGGAACAGCAGTGCCAGCAGCACGCCCAGACCTGCCAGATACACCGCGGCGATCAGCAGGGTGGCCTTCAGCACGCCCAGCACCGCCCACAGCTTTTCCTTAAAGGTCCAGGGGGTGTCCTGCTCCCACGGGCGGTCGTTCGGCGGTTCGGGGGTGCGGTTTGCCTTGCGGCCGGGGCGCAGCATCGGGTGGGCCTCCAGCCCGCTCATATCGGCAACGGTGCGCCCGTCGTCCTCAAAAGAATCTTTTCTCATTTGTCAAACAGGTGGCAGACTACATAGTGGCCCGGCTCGATCTCGCGCTGGGTGGGGCATTCGGTCTTGCAGCGCTCGGTGGCGTAGGGGCAGCGGGTGTGGAACTTGCAGCCCTGCGGCGGGTTTGCGGGGGACGGGATCGAACCCTGCAGCACGATGCGCTCGCGCTTGACGGTGGGGTCCGGGATGGGGATGGCGCTGAACAGCGCCTTGGTGTAGGGGTGCAGCGGGTTCTTGAAGATATCCGCCGTTTCGCCGTACTCGACCAGATTGCCCAGATACATAACGCCGACGGTGTCGGAGATATGCTCGACAACGCTCAGGTCGTGGCTGATGAACAGGTAGGTCAGCTTGTACTTTTCCTGCAGGTCCTTGAGCAGGTTGATGATCTGCGCCTGAATGGACACGTCCAGTGCGGAAACCGGCTCGTCGCAGACGACAAACTCGGGGTTCAGCGCCAGAGCGCGGGCAATGCAGATACGCTGACGCTGACCGCCGGAGAACTCGTGCGGGTAGCGGGTCTTGTGGTAGGGCTGCAGACCGCAGTTGTCCATGACCTGGTCAATGTAGTCATTGAACTCAGCCTTGGGTACCAGATTGTGCTCGCGCACCGCCTCGCCGATGATCTCGCCGACAGGCAGACGCGGGGACAGGCTGGAGAACGGGTCCTGGAAGATGATCTGCATCTTGGTGCGCAAAGCGCGCATCTCGGCAGGGGTCATATCGTAGACTTCCTTGCCGTTGAACAGCACCTGACCGCCGGTTTTTTCGCCCAGCAGGCGCAGGATGGTACGGCCGGTCGTGGACTTGCCGCAGCCGGATTCGCCGACCAGGCCCATGGTGCAGCCGCGGCGCAGGTTGAAGGTAACGCCGTCAACCGCCTTGACGTAACCCACGGTCTGGGACAGCAGACCGCCCTTGATGGGGAAGTATTTTTTCAGCGCATTGACCTGCAAAATATACTGGGGATCGTACTCAACGGGGGTGTAATCCAGTTCGGGGGCATTGTTTGCCTTTGCCATGCGTTACTCACCCGCCTTTCTGTTTTCTTCGTAGTAGCGATAGCAGCTGACCTTATGCGTCGGGGACAGGCTGATCTCGCAGGGGTACTCGCCCTCGCAGCAGGGCAGCTGCATCTCGCAGCGGTCCTTAAAGTAGCAGTAGTTGGGCATATCCACGGGGTTGGGCACCTTGCCGGGGATGGAATACAGGCGATCCACCTTTTTGCCGACAACGGGCTTGGACGCCATCAGACCGATGGTGTAGGGGTGGCTGGGGTGGGCAAAAATTTCCTCTGCGGTGCCCTTTTCGACCACGCGGCCCGCGTACATAACGACAACGTAGTCCGCCATTTCGGCAATAACGCCGAGGTCGTGGGTGATCAGCATGATGGAGGAGTTGATCTTATCCTTCAGGCTGCGCAGCAAGTCCAAAATCTGCGCCTGGATGGTAACGTCCAGCGCAGTGGTCGGCTCGTCCGCGATGATGATCTTGGGGTTGCAGGCCAGCGCCATGGCGATCATAACGCGCTGACGCATACCGCCGGACAGCTCGTGGGGGTACATCTCATACACGCCGTCGCTGTTGGCAATGCCGACGGTTTCCAGCATCTCGATGGTGCGCTTTTTGATGTCCTCCTTGCTCTTGCCCTCGCCCTCGTGCAGGGCAATGACCTCGTCGATCTGGGCGCCGATGCGGAACACCGGGTTCAGGCTGGTCATAGGCTCCTGGAAGATCATCGAAACATAGTTGCCGCGCAGACCCTGCATCTTTTCGTTGGGGGTCTTGGCAATGTCGTACGCCTTGCCGTTGCCGAGGTTCAGGCGGATGGCGCCATCCACGATCTGACCCTGCGGGCGCTGCAGCAGCTGCATCAGCGACAGGCTGGTGACGGACTTGCCGCAGCCGGACTCGCCGACGACGCCGACGGTCTTGCCGATGGGGACTTCAAAGGAAACACCGTCCACGCTCTTGACAACGCCGGTATCGGTGAAAAAGTAGGTGTGCAGGTTGTCGAACTCCACCGCATTGGCGGGGTCCTTCATCTCGGTAACATATTCAGACTCCGTCACGTTGCGGCGCTTGCGCTGCTTTTCGTAACGGTCGGTAATGCGGCGGTTTTCCTTGGAGATACGCCGCGATTCTTTAGCGGAAAGATACCCTTCCTGTTTCTTAGCCATCGTGTGTTTCTCCTTTCGATCAGCGTTTCATCTTGGGGTCAAAGGCGTCGCGCAGACCGTCACCCACAAAGTTGAAGCCCAGAACGGTGATCAGCAGGCAGATACCGGCGGGGATCCAGATGAACAGGTAGTTGGTCATAACATAGGCGTTGTTGACGTCGTTGATGATGTTGCCCCAGGAAGCGAAGGGATACTTAACGCCCAGACCCAGGAAGGACAGGGTCGCCTCTGTCAGGATGGTGGAACCCAGACCCATGGTGCAGACAACGATCAGCTGCGGGATAACGTTGGGGATCAGGTGGCGGAAGATGCGGTGCCAAACCTTGATGCCGCACGCCTCGGTCGCCATCATAAACTCCTGCTCGCGCAGGCTCAAAATCTGACCGCGGACCAGACGGGCGATGCTCGGCCAGCCGAGGAAGCCCAAAATCAGCATCAGGTAGATCATACGGGTCCAGGAATCCAGGTGCATGGCGTCCATGGCGGCACCGATGATGATGATGACGGGCATCGAGGGGATGCAGTAGAACACGTCCACCACACGCATGATGATGTTATCGACCCAGCCGCCGAAGTAGCCGGACAGACCGCCGAACAGAACGCCCAGCGCGGTTTCCATAAACACGACGATAAAGCCGATGATCAAAGAAACACGGCCGCCGTACATCAGGCGGGTCAGCATATCCATACCGTTGGTGTCGGTGCCCAGCCAGTGTTCCTTGCTGGGGGCGGCGTAACGGTCATAGATGTAGGTGGCGGTCATCTGCTTGACGCTCCACACCTTGGTGGAGGCATCGTAGACGATGTCGTACTCGGCGGTGTTGCCGGCTTCATCGGTGTAGTCGAACTTGACGCCGTCGGCATCGAGGGTTTCTTCCAGACGGTCCTTGAAATCGCGGCTGACCACGATGCTGGGGTCGGCGGCGGAAACGACAAAGCGGCTGATGTACGCCACGGTGTCGCCGCCCAGCTTGACGTCGCCGTCATCCAGCTGGTAGGTCTCGCCGTCGGCGGTGAACTCGGTTTCGTCGTTGACCATGGCGGTCAGACCGGCGAGCTTGGCATTGAAGCTCAGCGCGGCAGCGCCGTCGGCAGCGTTGACGAGGTCGCGGGCAGCGTAGCCCAGAATGGTGCTGCCCTGCTTGACAACGTACAGATCGTCGGACAAACTGTCCAGCGTGTAGGCAACGTCCTTATAGACGAACTCGGTTTCGCCCTTCTTGAAGGCGTCCAGCGCCTTGCTCTGCGCAATGGAGCCGAAGTCCTGCCCGTCAGCCACCACAAAACGCATGGTGTCGTTGCGGGTAACGCCGACATACTCCTTGGACATTTCGGCGTAGGTGTAGAACTGCTCGTCCTGCCCGTAGGGGCTGACCAGACCGCCGATGAAGGAGAAGACAAACATGGCAACGAGCATGGACAGACCCACGACGGCCAGACGGTTGCGGAAGAAGCGCTTGGCGACCAGTGCGCCGGGGCTGAGTACCTTGACGCGGCGGTCGTCGTTCAAGGAATATTGCTCCTTGTTGGGGGTGGTGTTCTGGGTATTTTCACTCATAGGGGCATACTCCTTTCTTTAAGAAATGCGCACGCGCGGGTCAACCACGCCGTACAGGATATCGGTCAGCAGGTTGCTGGCAAGCGTCAGCACTGCCATAAAGGACAGGTAGAACATGGTGAACGGGATATCGCCCGCGACCATGGACTGGTAAGAGATGTAGCCGATGCCGGGGATGGAGAACAGCGTTTCGGTGATCAGCGCGCCGCTGAACAGACCGGGCAGGCTGCCGCCGATGATGGTGACCAGCGGGATCAGCGTGTTGCGGAAAGCGTGCTTGTAGATGACCGTGCGCTCGGACAGACCCTTGGCGCGGGCGGTGCGGATGTAATCGGCGTTGAGCACCTCCAGCATATTGGTGCGGGTATAGCGCATATAGCCGCCGATGGACACGATGACCAGCGTAACGATGGGCAGCACAAGGTGGTTTGCCTTGTCAAGGAACTGACCCATGGCGTCCAGCTGGGCATAGTCACGCCCGACCAGACCGTAAAGGTCGAACCAGCCCAGCTTGACAGAGAATACCAGCTTGAGCAGCGTGGCGAAGAAGAAGGTGGGCAGAGAGATGCCGACCAGCGCCACAGAGGTGATGACATAGTCCGCGCGGGAGTACTGCTTGGTGGCAGCCACCACGCCCAGAGGCACGGCGATGATCAGGGACAGCACAAAGGAGATGCCGCCCATAACGACGGACAGACCCACGACCTCCTGGAACTTCTGCACGGCGGGGACGTTCCACTTCCAGCTGTCGCCGAAGTTGCCGACGATCGCCTTGCTCAGCCAGGTAAAGAAGCCGGGGACAATGTCCATGTCCAGACCGTAAGCAGCATTGAGCTGATCCAGCCATTCCTTGTAGGGTTTTGCACCGGGGGCCTGTGCCAGCTGCATTGCCATGGTTTCGGCAAAGGAGCTGGGCAGGCTGCGGATCAGCGCGTAGATAATGAACATGACACAGAACAGGATCAGTACCGACTGCGCGATTCGCTTGATGATGTAATTACGCACGGGTTATTTCGTTCCTTCCTTGCACGGCAGTGGCCGCGTTTGTTTTTATGCAGGGATTTTGCAGGGATATGCCGGAATATGGGCATCCCCGTCCCCCGCAAGGGCTGACCCCCTGCGGGGGAGTGGGACAACCATATTATGGCTGAATGTGCATAGTATGGCTGTTTTTGTGTCGTATATTTAGACACAGCAACCGTTCCGGCGTTATAAAGCGCCGGAACGGTCGCTATTTATTGCTGTTTAAGCAGAACGCAGGGTGAAGTTAAAACTTAGTTCAGCTCCATGTTGTTCAGCTCAGACTTGTAGGTCCAGTACGGGGTCATATCCTTCGCGATGGTATCAATGTTGATACGCTCGGTGGAGAAGATGGTAGCCTCGCTGCGCTGGTAGACGGGCAGCTCAACACCCCAGTCGAGGATGATCTCCATAGCCTCTTTGTACATGGCCTTACGGGCTTCCTGGTCGGTGGTCTGGCGGGCAGCCATGATCAGCTCATCCAGGTCGGAGTCAGCAATCTCGTAGTAGTTGGTGGAACCCTGGCTGTGGTACAGCTGGTACATGTCGGGGTCATTGGTGGACTGCCAGGCAGCGACCCAACCCTCGGCAGCGCCGGACTGGTAGGAAGCGAACAGGTCAGAAGCGTTGGCCATGTCGCTGACGATCAGGTTGAAGCCGATGGTCTTGAGAGCAGCGGCCGCGTTGGTCAGGGTCTGGAAGGAGGGGTGGTCGCCGTTGCCGGAAGCACCGATGTTGACCTGGTACTCCAGCTTAGCGCCGGCGGGGGCAGCGGTCAGCTTGCCGTCGGTGACGGTGTAGCCGGCAGCCTCGAAGTAGCCCAGAGCACCCTGCAGGGCAGCCTGATACTTATCCTCGCCCTGCATATCGGCGGTGTACAGAGGCTCGCCGTCCACGCCGGTGGAGTAAGCGACCTGATAGCCGTCATCGGTGACGGAGGGAGCAGCCCAAGAGGTGTTGGAAACGGGGTAGTTGATAACGGTAGCGGTATCGCCGTAGTAGGAGTTGATGCCCTCATCACGGTAAGCAGCGATGACGGTCATGATGGCCTTGCGCAGATCCTTGGAAGCCTCGGAAGCGGGGTCGCCGCCAACGTTGACGTTCTTGGCGCTCAGGGCGATGTAGCCGTAGCCGCGGCAGTCCTTCAGACGGGTGGTGATGACGGGACCGTCCTCACCCTCAACGCCGTTGATGTCGGCGATCTGGTCGGCAACTTCCAGAGAGTAGGAAGGATCGGAGATGTCGATGGTGCCGGCCTGAACACCGGTGATCTTATCGGCTTCCTGGGTTTCCTTCATGTTGACGTGAGCGATCTTGGGAGCGCCGTCAAAGTAGGTGGGGTTGGCATCGAGGTAAACAACACCGTCGCTGTACTTGCTGAAGGTGTACATACCGCCGCCCATGGGAGCGCCGGTCTTGGAGCGCACAATGCTCAGGTCGCCCTTGGGGAAGCCGAAGGAGTTGTTGTCGTAGTCGTACAGGCTCTTGTCGCCGTAGTAGTGCAGAGGAGCGATGGGCATCTGCAGCTGGTAGATCATGGTGGTGGACAGCTCGCTGGTGGTCAGGGTCATGCTGTAGTCACCGGTCTTGACGATGCCGGCAACGCTGGGAACGTCGGCACCAACGGCGACACCGGTGGTGGCGTAAGCGTAGACGTCCTCGGGGATCAGGTCAGACAGAGCAGTACCGGCAGTTTCGGCTTCCATAGCGGAGAAGTTCCAGTCGTACTTAGCGCCGATTGCCAGGAAGAAGTCCTTGGCGGTGGCATCGGCAGCCAGACCGTCGAAGCCCCAGCCGGCAGCAGCGGAGGCAACGTCGGTAGCGCCGTTGGCCAGCATGTAGTCAACGATTTCCTGAGCGAACTTCACGCCGCCGTCGTTGACAGCATCCCAGAAAGCCTTCTGCTGCTCTTCGGTGAAGTTGGTGTAGTCGGTGTTGTCCTCGCCTGCCTCAGCGATCAGCTTGGACAGGGTGGTCATAGAATTGCGGTACTCCTCCAGACCGACGATGGGGGTGGAGTACATGGTGACGGAACCGTCATAAGTCGGGTCCAGATAGACGTACATGGAGAAGATGACGTCGTCGATGGTAACAGGCTCGCCGTCAGAGAACTTCAGGTCGTCGCGCAGCTTGATGTCGTAGGTGACAGTGCCGTCGGCGTTCTCGGTAACGGTGCAGTCGCTGGTGCCGTGGTAGGTGTACTCGGTGCCGTTGTACTCGCGGGTCTCGCCCTCGATGCCGTTCAGGACCATCTCGCCCTTACGGTCAGCGCCGAGCAGACCGAGCTGGGTCAGGTCAATAACATCCTGGTCGGAAGCAGAAGCGGCGAAGAAGGGGCTGAACTTGCCCTCAAAGCCGGTCTCTGCCAGAACAATGGTGCCGTCAGAGGAAGTGCTATCGGCGGTAGCGGTGCTGCTGACCTCGCTGCTGGTGGCAGCGGAAGAGCTGGCAGCACCACCGCAGCCGGCCAGCAGGCTGAGGCTCAGGGCCGCAGCAGATGCCAGCGCAATGGCTTGCTTGGTGTTTTTCATGTGTACAAAACCTCCTATATTTTGCCGTATCCGCAACTTGCGCAGGCAGCCCCCCGGCTGTCCGAACAGGGAGAGGATTTTTCTCCCGAACACAGTGTTTTTACACGGTGGACAGTTGTAAATAATGACTATTATATATTAACCTAAAGTTGCCGTTATGTCAACCTTAAAACGGAATTTTAGACACACAAAGACAAAAAACTTTACAAAATAAAGCATCGTGAACATTTGCGCAAAATTACATTTTTATTGTTGCAATTTTGGAAAGTATAGCGATACGGCGTGCAGTGTAAATTTATGCGGGGTTTTGGTTGCCGCAACATAGCGGGTAAACCGTAGGGGCGGCATAAATGCCGCCCGTTGCAGCTACCCGGAAAACGCAGCCTGACGGGTAAACCGCACGGGACGCATTTATGCGTCCCCTACAAACCTGCCGGAAACGCCGAACCATCACGGGATTGCGTGGCAACAAAAATATACCACACCGTAGGGGCGGGGCATTGCCCCGCCCGCGACCCAACGGCAATTGCGACATTACGGGTAAACCGCACGGCGGGGTGGGGTCACCCCGCCCTACGGGGCAATGCTGATTTGTGTAACATTACGGGTTGGTTTGTAGGGGCGGCATAAATGTCAAGAGCAACATAGGTAACACCTAGGGAAGACACATAGGTTACAGTCTGCGGATGTGGCGTTCAAGCAATTTTC
>NZ_CAKTFU010000028.1 GCF_934561205.1 uncultured Gemmiger sp.
TGTAACCTATGTGTCTTCCCTAGGTGTTACCTATGTTGCTCTTGACACAATGCTCGCCCCTACAAGAGCCTATCGGCAGGTGCGCCGAATGAGGGGGAGGTGTCCGGTAGGCACCCCCTCATCAGTCACCTGCGGTGACAGCTTCCCCCAAAGGGGGAAGCCAAGGCGGGGAAAAAATGCGCGCGGTGAAAAGGGCGGGGTTGCGTCACGGGGCAAGGGTAGTGGTTATCGTGTATTTACCGCTATAGATGGCGGCCCAGACTTTACCCGTAATTTCGGTTGCAGTGCCGATTGTATTGTCGGGGGGATTATTTCCGGTTGCGCCTATAATTACCTTGTCGCTCTCATTCGGAACTTTTTCGCCGTAATACAGGTATAGCTTGTCTTTTCCGTCTTTTTCTTTTCGATACAACAGGTCGCCGCGCTGCAAGGGATTTTCTGCCGATACTTTGGTCTTCAAATCCTCTTGTGTCCAGATTTTGCCTGTCAGGGTGATTACATAGGGGGACAGTTTATCATCTACATTATCCTTAAACCACTGCTGCGGGTTTGGCGTTGAGTCGGCATTCAGGTCTAATTTGTTATTGTCCCACTGTTCCTTATAGGGGTTATAGCACTCGTCCGTTTCGGGAATTGCATAGTAATATTTGCCCTTCCAGAACAAGATTTCGTGCTTAAATTTGATTTTTCCATCGCTGGTCAGCTTGTGTGCCCAGTTTTCGGCGTTCTTAAAGGTAACGGTAACGGAATCTTGAATTGTGACGTCGTCTTTTTCCGTTTCGGTTTTGTGGTTGACCAGTTCCACGGTAAAGGGCGTATTGTCTTTTACGGTAAAGGTCTGCTCTTTGGCTTTGGTATAACCGTCGGGGGCGTTTTCCTCCTTCAAATAATAGGTGCCCGCCGTCAGGGGAAAGGACTTTGTGCCCGATTCGTCGGTTGTCCATTGCTCCTTCACAATTCTGTTGTTAGAGGCGTCTAGGGTTTCCAACTTGAGTTCGGCGCCGGACACCGGCTGACCGAGGTCGTTGGTTTTTTGAATCGTGACCGTCGCGGCGGGAACGACGTGTATGGTGAGAATGTACTTGTTTTTACCGTATTGGTTACCACATTCTATAACGGTGTTCGATCTCTCGCCGTCAACAGATTGACCTATTTGAAACTCGGTGTGTAGTTGGCTATTGTGATCGTTTTCGTTTCGCAGTTTAATCTCTATGTTACATTTGTCAAAATACTGGTAGCCCTCGGGTACGGAAGTAAAATCTACAAGCAACTTAGCGCTGTTCCCATTTTGGAGTTTCCCGCACATATCAAGATAGTTGGATTCGCGTCCGGGGCAAAGTTTATCCCCCTCGTGCAGCTTTACATCAAGCACCGTGGGAGTTGAACCACTGGTTATAGGTATGGATTTCCCATCATTGCTCAGGGTAAAGTTGACATTCTCTACAAGTATATTGTTGACAACATCCAAGACGCGCAGTTCCAGCGTGGGAACCGAGCGCACATAGAAGGTGTAAAGGTGCTTTTCGGCACCGCCTTCCAGTGTGCCGGGTTGACCCTGTGCGTAATCGTGTTCGCTATGGTTTAGGTCATTCTCAATTCCGTTGATTATATACGAATTGTAGGTTTGACTTCCATTTGTTTTTTCTGCACTGATTTTGAACTTTACATCAAACACCTGCTGATATCCCACAGGCCAGCTTTCGGGGCGCAGCGTGAAGACTTTATCCTTGCTATCCCAATCAGACGGGTCAAGGGCAAAGTACACCATACCTTTATCGTCCGTGGCCTGCGAGTTAAAAACCTTCTGACCCGCCTCATCCAGCACACAGAACTTAATCCCCGACACAGGCCGGTTGGTATACTCATTCAGTACGCGGAACACCAAATCGCCGCTGTGGCTGGGTGTGGGGGTAATGCCGCCGGTTTCGCCGCCCGAAGTATCGGGCTTTTTGTTTTCCGGCAGCTTTGCCACGAGCACGGTGGTGGCGGGGTCCTTGGCGGTATCGGCGGCGGTGTAGGCTACCGTCGTGCCGTTTTTGGCTGTGTACAGCAGGTACAGCACCTTGCCGTCGGCGTTCAGCTGCATGGCTGTGACACGGCCGTCCACCTCGGCGGCTGTTGTGACGGCGGCTCTCATGGCGTTGTCGGCCGTGCCGTTGGGGGCGGGGGTGTCGGGCCGCAGGACGTACTGCCCGTCACCCTCGGTCAGGGCGACGGTGCCGCCTGTCACCGTCGGGGCGGCCTTGGTCAAATCCGCATAGGCGGCGGACCAGCGCAGGGCGGCGTTGTCCGCATCTGCATAGGCATCCTTAAAATCCTTATTTGCCGCATACGCCTTTGCCACCAGCGCGGCGCGCTGTTTGGCTGCCCATTCGGTGGCCGAGGTCACGCAAATCTGCGCCTCGCTGACGGCCTGTTTTTCGCGCCCCTCGTCAATATAGCGGGTCAGCGCGGGAACCAAAAGGGCCGCCAGCACCGACATAACGACCAGCGCCGCCATACATTCGACCAGGGTAAAGCCTGTTTGTCTGTTGTTCCGCCGTTTCATGGGCGAACCTCCCTCACGGTTCAAAAATTGTCTGCACTCGGTTTGCGCGGGTGCCGATGTTGTTGTATTCCAAGTCAAAATAGCCGCGCACCAGCGCGTCGCGGGCGGCGTCCTCGCCAAAGGCGGCGGCGGTGCCGTCGGGCAGGGTGTAGTCCTGCGTGCCGGTCACCACGGGGGCGGCGTCCTTCAGCGTCAGCAGATAGCGGTAGTAGTCGCTCAGCGGCAGGCCGGCCTGTTCCAGCAGGGTGGGGGTCAGCATGACCATGTCCATGCGGTTCAGCGGGTCGGCGGGGTTTTGCGCGGCGTCGGCGTGGGGCAGCGGGTAGTTGGCCCAGATGACAAAGGGCGTGCTGCGCTGCAAAAGCGTCAGCTCGCTGCCCTGACCCAAAGCGGGGTCCGAAACATGCGCCACAAAGCTGGGGGCGTGGTCGCCCGCCATGGCCACAATGACCTTGCGCCCCGTGCGGGCGTACAGGTCGGTGAAGTACTCGCACAGCTCGCCAAAGGCGGCATCGCTCATTTGGACGCAGCTCAGATATTCGTCCATGGTGTGGTCAAACGCGCCGTAGTCGGTGGCGGCATGGACAAGATTTTGCGTATCATCGTTCATTGTGTAGTCGCCGTGGGTCTGTATCGACACAAGAAAGCTAAAGCGGGGCTTGTCTGCGGGCATGGCCTCGTACAGGGTCTGCCAGTCGCGGTAGGTGGCGGAATCGGTCTGGTAGGGGCGCGCACCGTAGGTTTCCTGCGTGGGGAAGTCCTGCATAAAGTGCGTTTCGTCAAAGCCGAGCTGCTGCCACACAACGTCGCGGTTGTAGTTGGACGCGGCGTAGGGGTGGGCGGCCATCGTCGTGTAGCCCAGCGATTTCAGGTAGCCCACAACGCTGTTGGCGTCGGAAAAATCCAGCCCGTTGAACGGCGTGACCGTGGGCACCAGCATGGGCGAGTTGGAGGTAAGCATCTCGTATTCCGTCACGTTGGTGCCGCCGCCCACGTTGGCGCTTACCGTGTGGCCGCGCACGGCGTTGGGCAGCGCGTTGATGACGGGCATCAGCTCGGCGTCGGCTTGCAGGTCGGTGACGAGGGAAAAATCGTAAAGGCTCTCGCTCAAAATCAGCAGGATATCGGGGCGGTCGTCGGTCTCGGCGTTGGGGCGCTCGGCTGCGGCGATGTCGGGCAGCGCGGATTCGTCATACCCTGCGGGCTGAATGACCGCGTCGCCCAGCAGGCGGCAGGTCTCGACCGAGGACGCCAGAAACCCGTGGCGGTAGTAGGCGGTCTGCCAGGTCCAGCCCGCGTCGCTGCGGGGCAGGGGGGCAAACGGGGCAAAGTAGCCCGCGTACAAAATGGCAAAAATGCCCGCCGCGCAGCCCGCGTACCGTGCGGCCCGCGCCTTGGGGGCGGCGCGCTTGGGCAGGTCGGCGCAAAGGCGGGCCTGCAGCCATGCGGCCAACAGGACCGGCAGGTACAGCAGCACAATGGCAACCACCGTGCCCGTAATTTGCAGGGTGTAGCTGCCCATGACCTCGGCGGCGGTGGACAGGTTGAGGACGTCCTCCGGCATGACGGCCGAACCGTGCAGGTCGCGGGTGTAGTAGTTGACGAGCGCCAGCACGGTAATCGCCGCGCCCGAAAGCCCCGTGGCGCGGCTCCAGCGGCCTGTCAGCGCGTACAGCAGCAGCGTGACGCAAAGGGCGGTCAGGGCATTCAGCGGGGCGTAAACCGGCCATTGCGCGGCCAGATACGCGGCGGGCACGGCATCGGAAAGCTCCAGTTGAAACCAGCCGACAAACGCGGCAGCCAGCGCGAGAAGCAGCGGCAATACAGTGTGGATAACGGTGGATTTGTGGAAAAAGTTTTGCAATTTATTTGCCATATTTGTGGAAAAACCTTCCTTATACAAGAAAATAACAGGGTAATTATAGCACACTACCGCGAAAAAGAAAAGTCCGCAGCGCAAGGCAGCGGACATTTTGTTTGTGGAAAACACGGTGGAAAATGTGGAGAGTTTTCCACAGCCTGTGGAAAACGTTGTTGAAAATTCAACGTCTTGTATTTTTTGTCCAAATTGTAAAAAGACCGTCCAGCACCAGGGTGGCGCGGTAGTCGATATCCACGGTGCAGGCGCTGCGGATGCTGGCGGGCAGGGTTCCCGTGGCGATGACTGCCGCGTCGGGGGCGTTCAGCTTGCCGCAAAAGCGGTGCACCATGCCGTCCAGCATGGCGGCGGTGCCGTACACGATGCCGCTTTGCAGGCAGTCCGGCGTGTTGGTGCCGATGACGCGGCGGGGCTTGGCGTCCAGCTCGACTTGCGGCAGCTGGGCGGTGTTGGCAACCAGCGCCGCCAGCGAGCACTGCGGCCCCGGCAAAATGGCGCCGCCGACCAGCGTACCCTCGGCATCGACGGCCAGCAGGGTGGTGGCGGTGTCAAAGTTGATAACGACCATGGGGGGCGCGGTGTGCTGCAGCGCCCCCACCACGGCGCAAAGCAGTTCGCCGCCGAGCTGGGCAGGGGTGTCCATGCGGATGCGCACGCCGCTTTTCAGGCCGGGGCCGACCTCCATGACGGGGGCCTCGCTCATTTTGCGCAGGGTCTCGCGCAGGCGGCTCGTCAGCGTGGGCACGACGCTGGAAAAGATCACGCCGGTGATCTGGTGCGGCTCCACGCCGTACAGCGCCAGCATGTTGACGATTTTGTACAGCAGCTCGTCGCTGCTGAGCGCGGGGTCGGCAAACAGCCGCGACGAAAATACCAGCTTGCCGTCCGCGGTGTACCCGCCGAAGGTGATGTGGGAGTTGCCGATGTTTAAGGCCAGGATCATGTGGAAGCACCTCGATGTGATGAATTGTAGTTACTTTTTATACTACTATAAGCTAAAGTTGTACGAAATACAAGTATGAATCGGTACGAAATTCAGGTAGGGTCATGCGGGAGGCGCTTATTATAATAGGTAGAGGGCGTTTGCGGGTTTGCGATTGCAACGGCATTGCGGCTTTGTATCGTAGGGAGGGGTCTCGACCCCTCCTTGCTGCCTTGCGGTTGTTGCCGGCTTTATTATATAAATAGGTAACGTAGGGGCGGTCATTGACCGCCCGTGCTGCTTTGCTGCAAGCGCAACCTTCCCCACAAATTGTGCCTATCCGTCAACAAAACCACAATATACATACTGCCCAAAAATTCCGCCCGAAATTTGTCAAAAAATTCAAAAAACCTGTTGACAAAGTACGACTACCTGTGGTAATATAGTCAAGCTGTCCCGCG
>NZ_CAKTFU010000029.1 GCF_934561205.1 uncultured Gemmiger sp.
ACGTGGGTTTCCAAACCCACGATCAAGGTTCCACAAGTTTCAGTTTTGTTCAATTTTCAAGGTCCTGCTGTGCTGTCAGCTCTCGTTGACAGCTTATTTATTATACAACATCAGGTTCCGTTTGTCAAGAACTTTTTTGAAGTTTTTTCGGATTTTTTGGAAGTTTTTCAACCCCGCAAAACCCGCACAAGCTGTTGTTATGGGCTTTTCAGCGGCCGTCCCTCGCGGGACAGCTTGACTATATTACCACAGGTTGTCGTACTTTGTCAACAGGTTTTTTCAAAATTTTTGAAATTTCCCCAAAAGCTGCATGGCACAGTCGATTTCTGCGATGAACGTATGATACACCAATTCGGTAGGCTTTGTCAAGAGAAGTCATACAACTTTGGTATCCCGCACAATGCGGACAAAGCAAAAGCGTACAATTTGACGAAGGTACGCCTCAAATTGTACGCTGTGTAAACTATTTCGGCTGCGGTGTTTTTACGTTTTGTAAACAAGGTACTGCTTCGCCCAGCAGCTGCATACGCATCCAGGTCAGAATTTTGCGCTCCCGCCGGGAAATCTGCACCTGCGTCGTGCCAAGTCGGCGGGCGGTTTCGCTTTGGGTTCGTTCGGCAAAATAGCGCAGCCGTATCAGGTCCCTGTCCTCCGGCGGCAGCTTGTCCAGCACCTCTCGCAGGCTGATCTGCTCGGACAAAACCTCCTCCGGTGAATCCACCGGCACATCCCATTCCCGCAGGCCGTCCTCACTGTCTGTCGGGGTCAGCGACAGGGTGGGCAGTGAGGCACGGATCGCCAGTGCGATCTGCTCCGGCGTGGTGTCCAGCGCCTGTGCCAGTTCCCCCACCGTCGGCTCGCAACCGGTCTGTTTGAGACACTGTTCGCGCCGCGCATTGATCCTCAGCCCCAGTTCCTTAACGGATCGGCTGACCTTGACCGTCCCGCCGTTGCGGAACAGCTTTTTGATTTCGCCCAGGATCACAGGCACCGCGTAGGTGGAAAAGCAGACCCCGCGCGACCAGTCAAACCCGTCATAGGCTTTTACCAATCCCAGGCAGGCCGCCGCGTACAGCTCGTCGTATTCCATGCCCCGATTTTTGAACCGCCCCGCGCAGGCATGTGCCAGCCCCAAGTTGTTTTGGATAAATTCCTCCCGCGGCAATGCCCTGCCCTGTGCTGACATAGCGACCCTCCTTTATATTATGTAGAGGGTCGGGGACGGGTGTCCAACTTTTTGGTCATCGTGACGCGGGTGCCGCGCCCCGGCGTGGAGGACACCCGCACCTTATCCATAAAATTCTGCATGACGGCAAAGCCCAGACCCGCGCGTTCCTCGGGGTCGCCTGTCGTATACAGCGGCTGCATGGCTTGCTGCACATCGGGGATACCCACCCCGCGGTCTGTCACTGTGATGCGCACAACGCCGCCCTCATACAAAGCCGCCGTCAAGGTGATGGTGCCGATACAGGACGGGTAGGCGTGGACGATACAGTTGGTCACGGCCTCCGACACAGCGGTTTTCAGGTCGGCAAGCTGGGGCACGGTTGGGTCCAGCTGCACCAGGAACGCCGCAACCGCCGCACGGGCAAAGCCCTCGTTGACGGAACGGCCGGCAAAGGTGATTTTTACCTGATTGAGCATTTTCATAGTGTTACTCCTTAGGCGTAGGCAATGCGGGCCAGATCCAGCATACGGCGTATAGCCGCCGGCGGGTTTTGCACGGTCAGACGCCCGCCCAGTGCCCGAATATGCCGCCCGCGCCCCAGAATCAGCCCCACGCCGGAGGAATCCATAAAGGTCACGCCGGAAAAATCCAGCGTCAGCAATTCAGGCAGACGGTCGTCCACCTGCGCGTCGATTTCATTGCGCAGCGTCTGCGCGGCGTGGTGGTCGATCTCGCCGCTTAAATACGCCGCCAGTGTGCCGCTGCCCGGCACAAAGCACACCCTTGCCATAGTTGTCCCCTTTTACCATATTCAATATATAAAAGAAAAAGCCTGTACCTTTACGATACAGACTTTCGGGTGCATATTTTGTTGCAATGAGGCTGCGCGGATTATTTTTCTGCCTCTTTAAGCAGCCACGGGCGTGCTTCCGCCGCCAGATACAGCGAGCCGCAGACCACCACGCCGGCAAGGTTGTGTTCCTCGGCGTAATCAACCGCCTTGCGCAGGGCGGCGGGTACGCTGCCGACTGCTTCGGCATCGGTGTAAAAGCGGGCTTCTTTTTGCAGTTCCTCGGCGGGCAGGGCGCGCGGGCAGTTGGGGGTGACGGTGTACAGCTTGGCAAAGCAGGGCGCCAGCTCGGACAGCATGGTGTCGTGGTCTTTGTCCTTGAGCACACCGACCACGCCGACCAGATTTTCTTCAAACTCGGCGGCTTTCAGGGTATCGGCCAGCGCCTGTACGCCGTCCGGGTTGTGGCAGCCGTCCAGCAAAAGCAGCGGATAGCGGCGCAGGACTTCAATGCGGGCAGGCATACGCGCCTGCGCCAGGCCCTGCAAAATGGCCTCGTCGGGGATATCGTAGCCGAAATCCCGCCAGAGGGTAAGAGCAATCTCCACCGCCATGGCCGCATGGTCAGCCTGATGCGCACCCGGCATGGCCAGCGTGACATCGTAGCCGCCGTAGTTGATGCGGTTTTGCAGCCGCTTGCCCTTGATGCACACAAGGTCCGCCATGTCGGGGGTGATAATACTGGTGTGAGCCTCGGCGGCTGCGGTCAGAATGGGGCCCATGGCCTCGGCGGGCTGTTCGGGGTAGCAGACAACGCTGCAGCCCTCGGTGATGATACCCGCTTTCTGGGCGGCGATCTCCGCCAAAGTATCGCCCAGCAGCTCGGTGTGATCCTTGCCGATCTTTGTGATGGCGGCCACCAGCTTGTCGGACACGGCGTTGGTGGCGTCGTACTTGCCGCCAAGACCCGTTTCCAGCACGACGATGTCGCACTTTTCGCGGGCAAACCACAAAAGGGCCAGCGCGGTGACGGCCTCGAACTGTACGGGCGGCTCATCACCCTCGGCACGGATAGCGTCAACAGCCGCGAGAACCTTTTGCGCCAGCGAGGTCAGCGTGCGGGCGGGGATCATTTCGCCGTCGATCTGAAAACGTTCGCGGAAATCCACCACATAGGGGCTGACGGTCAGGCCGGTCTTGTATCCGGCGGCAGTCAAAATGGCGGACGTCATGGCCGCCAGACTTCCCTTGCCGTTGGTGCCCGCAATATGTACGCAGGGCAGGTCTTTTTCGGGGTTGCCCAGATGGGCCAGCAGATTGTGCATACGCGCAAGGCCCGGTTTGCCCGCCCCCAAACGGGGCAGGGCCTGCAGTGCTTCGATGGCCTGTTGTGTGGTCATTGCGGTTCCTCCTCATGTTGTGTGGGTTCTTCCTGTTGGGCGCGGTGGGCGGCGCGGCGCGCCAGGCGCGTATGTTCGCGCTCGCGTTCGGCCAGCAACAGGCGGTCGCGCTCGGCCCGCAGGGCACGGTTTTCTTTTTTGACGGCGGCATAGGCGGCCACCACGCGCACGATAAGCAACAGCAGCAGCGCCACCAGCAGCCCCGCCAGAACACCGGCGGTGTCGATCCAGACATCGCGCACCGAGGACGAGCGCCCCGGCACGAACATCTGAATGGTTTCATCGGTCAATGCCGTGAGGACGCCGCCCAGAATCGGCCAGCTCATGTGCCGCACAAAGTGGCGGGTGTAGACCCGCAGGCAGAGCATAAGCCAGAAACCTTCCAGCAGAAACTCGCTGAAATGCGCGAGCTTGCGGATGATAAACTGGCTGAGCGGGCCAAGGTTCACCTTGGCGAGCATACCGTTGATGAGCTTCATGACCTGATAGCTGCGGTCGGACGAAACCGCCGCCACTTCCAGGGAATTGCGAAAGATGAATACGATGCTGCCGATCAGAGCCGCCGTAAAAAGGATGCGGAATACGATCAGCAGCGGACTTGTTTTCTGTGTTTCCATAATACTCCTTTATATATCACCCTAAACCCATATTATAGCACAGTAACGCCGCCGGGGCAAGCACTTGCCGACCGCCGGGGGCGATGGTATAATAAAATTTATACCTATATACAGAAACGAGGCAGCCCCCTATGAATATACAGATTTTCGGCACAAACAAGAGCTTTGACACCAAAAAGGCGCAGCGCTGGTTCAAGGAGCGCCGGATCCGCTTTCAGATGGTAGATTTGAAGGAAAAAGGCTTGAGCCGAGGCGAGTTTGACAACGTCTGCCGCGCCGTGGGCGGCTGGGACAAGCTGGTGGACCCTGCCGCCAAAGACAAGGACACACTGGCACTCTTGCAATGGCTGGACGAAAGCCAGCAAGCCGATAAGCTGTTTGAAAACCAGCAGCTTTTGCGCCAGCCCATTGTGCGCAACGGCAGGCAAGCCACCGTGGGGTATTGCCCCGACGTGTGGGAAAACTGGGCGTAAGGTGCGCAAACCACCGTCCCACCTGCCTGTGCGGAATTTTTTTCGGCGTCCTGTCTATTGCCCTTGACTTTTCTTGGCTTGTGTTGTACATTATAAGGTACAAATGCAATGCGAAAGAGTGTTTGCGGAAGGTGCCTTTGCAGCAAGCCGGGGAGGATGCAAGCCCGGTAAGGCGCGCCGTGGGCTGTCACTTTCAAGCAGGCGGGGTGAACTGCAGTAGCCGCGCCCGGGTTTGCCGCCGTTATCCGGGCAGGCGGGCTGTCTGGCCTGCCGCAAAGCGGCCCGTAAGGGCAACTTGGGTGGTACCGCGACTTAGATTTTCTGAGCCGTCCCATGATTTTCTCATGGGGCGGCTTTTCTTTTTACGCAAAGCGCCCCGCACAAACCAAAGGAGGTTTATTCCAAATGCCGAAAGAACTCGCCAAACAGTATGCCCCGCAGGGCACCGAGGACCGCATCTACCAGAACTGGTGCGACAAGGGGTATTTCCATACCCAGATCGACCGCAGCAAAAAGCCCTTTACCATCGTGATGCCCCCGCCGAACGTTACCGGTCAGCTGCATATGGGTCACGCCATGGACGAAACCTGGCAGGATATCCTGACCCGCTACAAGCGTATGCAGGGCTATGCCGCCCTGTGGGTGCCCGGCACCGACCATGCTTCCATTGCCACCGAGGCGAAGGTCGTTGCCAAAATGCGCGAGGAGGGCCTGACCAAAGAGATGGTCGGCCGCGACGGCTTTTTGGAGCGCGCCTGGGACTGGAAGAACACCTACGGCAACCGCATTGTCAGCCAGCTGAAAAAGCTGGGCTGCTCCTGCGACTGGCAGCGCGAGCGCTTTACCATGGACGAGGGCTGCTCTGACGCGGTGAAGGACGTTTTTGTGCGCCTGTACAACGAGGGGCTGATCTACCGTGGCAACCGCATGGTCAACTGGTGCCCCCACTGCAACACCTCCATCTCCGACGCCGAGGTCGAGTACGAGAGCAAGGACGGCAGCTTCTGGCACCTGCTGTATCAGGTCAAGGAAACCGGCGAATATCTGGAGCTGGCCACCACCCGCCCCGAAACCATGCTGGGCGATACCGCCGTTGCCATCAACGAGGCGGACCCCCGCTATGCCCACCTGCACGGCTGCCATGTCATTCTGCCGCTGATCGGCCGCGAGATCCCCATCGTCTGCGACGAGCACGCCGACATGGAAAAGGGCACCGGCGTTGTGAAGATCACCCCCGCCC
>NZ_CAKTFU010000030.1 GCF_934561205.1 uncultured Gemmiger sp.
GCTGTGGAAGGAAAATTGCTTGAACGCCACATCCGCAGACTGTAACCTATGTGTCTTCCCTAGGTGTTACCTATGTTACTCTTGACATATATGCGTCCCCTACAAACCTGCCGAAAGTTCGTATTTGTCCAAAAAATTTGCGTCACAAAATCTTGCGCATCTCCTGCACAAGGTCGCTGATCACGATCGGCTTGGACAGGAAGCCGTTCATACCGCTTTCCAAGGCGTTGCGGCGGTCCTCGTCAAAGGCGTTCGCCGTCATGGCCAGAATCGGGATGCCCGCCAAGGCAGGGTTCTGCAATTCGCGGATGCGGCGGGTGGCGGTGTAGCCGTCCATAACGGGCATCTGCACGTCCATCAGTACCAGATCGTACTGCCCCGGCGCGGCGTTGCTGACCTTTTCAACAGCAACGGCACCGTTTTCGGCGGTATCGACCTCAAAGCCGTAGGCGTTCAGAATCTCCACGGCGATCTCGCGGTTCAGCTCGTTATCCTCAGCCAGCAGGATGTGCTTGCCCGTAAAGTCGGTGGGGTTCTCGGGCAGTGCGTTCGGATCCTCCTGTGCCTGTTTCTGCCCGATGGCGGTCATCAGCGTGTCGCGCAAGTCGGACATAAACATCGGCTTGGAGCAGAACGCCGTGACACCTGCTGCCTTTGCCTCCACCTCAATGTCGGACCAGTCATAGGCGGTCAGGATAATAATCGGCGTATCATCGTTTAAGGCGCGAATCTGGCGAGTGACCTCAATGCCGTTCATATCCGGCAAGCGCCAGTCGATAATATAGGCTTTGAAGGTATCGCCCATCTCGATAGACTGCCGTGCGCGCAGCACAGCCTCCTTGCCGGAAAGCGTCCACTCGGCGCGCATACCCACCTTGACCAGCATCTTGGTCACGCCGTCGCAGGTGTTGAAATCATCGTCCACCACCAGCGCCTTCAGACCCTCCAGCTCGGCAATTTTCAGCGGCTTGCGGGCTTCCTCCTGCGCGCGCAGCGGCACACGGACGATAAATTCAGAGCCTTTTTCCGGCGCGGTCTGCACCTCAATGGTGCCGCCCATCATATCCACGATGTTTTTGGTGATCGCCATACCCAGCCCGGTACCCTGTATCTTGCTTACCGTGGAGGTGCGCTCGCGCTCAAAGGGTTCAAAAATCTTTTTGGCGAATTCTTCGCTCATACCAATGCCGCTGTCTTTGACGCGGAACTCATACTGCCCGCAGCCGCCGACCTTGCCGGCAAGCTGGCGCACCCGCACCGACACCGTGCCGCCCGCGGGGGTAAACTTGATGGCGTTGGACAACAGGTTCATCAAAACCTGATTCAGCCGTGTCTTGTCGCAATAGACATCCTCGTCGGTAACATCCATCGCGTCCATATACAATTCCAGCTGCTTGGCGTAGACCTGCCCGCTGACAATGGTTTTTATATCGTGCAGCACATCGGACAGGTTGACCTCGGTTTCATCGAGCTGAATTCTTCCGCTTTCGATGCGGCTCATATCCAAAATATCATTGATGAGCGAAAGCAGATGATTGCCGGAGGCAAGTATTTTTGCAAGGTAATCCTTGACGCGGTCCTTGTCATCCAGATGGCTGACCGCCAGCGTGGTAAAGCCGATGATGGCGTTCATGGGCGTGCGGATATCGTGGGACATACTGGACAGGAAGGTGCTCTTGGCGCGGTTGGCGTTTTCGGCGGCGGCCACGGCATCCGCCAGTGCCTGGTTCACCTGCCTGTCGGCGGTGCGGTCCGACAAAACCAGAATGTACTTGGTTTTTCCCTCGACCTCGCTGCCCATGACAACCACATGGAACCAGCGCCGCTCCCCTGTTTCCTGATGGACAAACTCTATATCCCATTCGCGCTGTTCGCCGCAGCCAAGCCCTGCCACAAAATCCTTGGTGCGGTTGGGGGAATCCTTCGGGTGCAGCAGCGCCAAGGTAGCGATATTTTTGCGCACGCTTTCCGACGTCAAGCCCAGCAGGCGCTCCATATTCGGGCTGACATAATCCACACTGTGTTTCTTGGCGTCCAGCATCAGGAAAACATCATCCACGTTCTGGGACAATCTTTGGAACAGCTCGTCGCGGTACAAAATCTCGGTGTTCTTGCGGCGCAGCTTGACGTGACCTCTGCTCATAATCAGCAGAATGATCATGAGCGCAAGACCGGATATAATGGCCGCTATAATTTGCACCGTGCTCAACCAAAGCTGATTCATACCGGCATTTACGACATCCACCGGGACAATGCCCACCAAGATCCAGTTCTGGATGCCGGTGCTTTCGTACACCAGATAGTATCTTGTGCCGTCCAGCGTTACCTCACGGTTTCCGCCGGCACCCTTTGCAAAATCATTGGCAAGGTCTTGCAGCTCCGCCCCGGTAAGGTCGGAGTAATCCTGCAAGATCGACACAAGGTTATAGATAGATTCCTCGCCCTCGGCGATATTTTCGATCACGACCTGCCCGTCCGGGTAGATGACATAGGTGCTGGCGGTCCCGCCGAACGCCGAATCGTCCACGGCTTTCATCACAACGTCGTTGTAGCGGCCGATGGCAATGGCATCGTAGGCAAAGCCGCGGTAAACGCCCTTGGTTTCAGGGCAGATAAACGCCAGCATCGGGGCTTTTTCCGGCAAAACCGCGTTCATCACAACGTCTTTCTGGTCGGCAAGCGCCTCGTCGAGGTTGCTCTGCAAGCCAAGGTAGCCCGTTTTGCCGTCGGGTGTCATGTAGTTTCCGTCGTAAGAAAGAAAGTAGAATTCGGCAATGCCAAGCTCCTGCTTGGCAGACTCTAAATACACCTGAATGCCGTCATCGTCGGGGTTACTGTACAAAAAGCCGTTCCACAAATGCAGATAGGAGATGTTTTTGTTGACGATCATGCTCAGCATACTGTTGGATTTGTGCAGAACTTCCTCTAAATGCGCGGTGCTTTCTTCATAGACAGTCCTGGACACAAACGAAAGATACTGTACGCCCAGGCAGACAAAACACGCTATCGTCAACAAAACGGCGGCAGCAGTCAGCCTTTTGCGAGGGAAATGGCGCTCTGTTTTCAGCTTCCGCTTATCATCTTCCATAGCGCTTTACCCCCCCCCAAGTGTAATATAGCTTTCCGGCTCGGCAAGCGTCACGCCGCCGTCAAGTGCCAGACTCCACACGTCTTTGACCGTTTCCTCCCCGCGCTCAAATGCGCAGGTTTCGCCTTGCAGCAGCGGCGCCATCTGCTTTTCTACGGCCAGGCAGGTCACGGTAACGGTGTCGTCGTCCCGCAGGGGCTGCCCGTTGCGGGTAACGCCGGTCAGCGTATAGCCGTCGTCGCTCTCTTTTACCTGCATGGCCACACCGCTGACCACCGGCAGAGAGCCGCGGTTGAACGGGGTAAAGCCGCCCTCGCACCCTTCCACAAAGGCGCGCAGGGTTTCCTTCAGCTCGGCGCCCGTCAGGGTGGCTTGGTACGACCGAAGCCCGTTGGGCATGATCATAGCGCGCGCCGTGGACTTGGTGTAGTCGGCTTGCAGCACGCTGCCGGTAAAGCTGTTGGCGGTGGCCACCAGCACATCGGTGCCGTAAATGCCGCGCAGCGTGTTTGCCATGACCGAGAAGGACGCATTGCCGCCGTCTTGGTGGAACACGTTGGAATAGGCGGTTTCGCTGGTCAGCACGGTTTCGCTTTTGTCGGGCTTTTCCTCTGCCAAAAGGCGGGCGATGAACACGCGGTAGGCTTGGTCGGCGTCATATTCGCCCGCGATCATCTTGGAAACCACATCCTGCGAGATGGCAAAGAAATCGTTGGAGGCGATGCGGATGTACAGATGGTTTTCTTCCACCACCGAGCGCACGTCCTTCATGGTTTCGGTCAGGTGGTAGCTGACGTTCTGGCTGTAGCTGAGCAGATCCTGCCCTTCCGCGAGGATCTGTTCCTGCGCGCCTTCCGACATCATAACGTGCAGCACCTGCATTGCCTTTTCGCGGCGGGCGGCGTCCTGCTCCAGATCACGGTTCAGCGCCACTTGGAAGTAGGGCGTGGTCATCAGCCACTTTTCCCCGTTCTGGCTGAAGAACGGCAAAAGGGTGGCGTCAATGCCCTGATCCTGAAACATCTTTACACCGGCGGAGGAGCCAAAGTACATGGCAAGCTGCCCGTTATCGAACAGTTCGATTACTTTATCGTAGTTCTGCTCCAGGTCCGCCGCGGTAAGCCCGGTGTCTTGGATGAACTGCTCCATCCGTTCAAAGCCGCCCGGCCACACGGTATCGTCCAGCCCCACGCGGGTGTTGCTTGCGGGGTCGCTGTAGGCGGTGCGCCATTTGCGCCCTGCCGTGGTCGTAAGCTCGGCGGCAGAAAGCCCCTGCAGCGTTTCCATGCAGGTGTAGTCGTACATATAGTCGGCGGTAAAGCCGCGGATGCCCACTTCCTCAAACGCTTTACAGGCAGCGACAAAGCTGGCGTAATCGGTGGGCAGCGCAATGCCGTATTGCTCAAACAGGTCGCGGTTGACCACAAAGCCGTGGACATCGGGGCAGACGGGCATCCAGTTTACGCTGCCGTCCTCATTTCTGAAGCTGTTGAGGTAGGTGTTGTAGATGGCACCTGCCTCGTTGGTGGTGGCAAGGTTCATCAGGCTGTCCTTTAAGGGGGCAGCGTCGTGCAGGGAGAAGCGGCAGCAGGTGATAATGTCCGGCAGACCGCCGTTTTGCTTCAAAAATTTGTAAAAGTCCAAGTCGTTGTTGCCGACGATAAACTCAATGTTTACATCCGGCAGCTGCGACTGCACATAAGGGGCGTAGTTTTCGTACAGGGCGTTGGTCCACAAATAGACCTGAATGGTTTCGGCGTCCTCCTGCGCCTGCAGCTGCTCGGTGGTTTTTGCGGCGCAGCCGCCCAGCAGGGACAGCCCCAGCACCATAGCGGCAAGCAGGGAAAAAACAGTGTGCAGTCGTTTGTTTTTCATCCAATCGTTCTCCTCACGACCCGAAGTCAGGCTGCCCTTCCCGGCAGGCTGCTTCGGCTTTTATACAATGCTATCACGACCTATAAAGATAGTACCGCAACTTTTGCGGGTTTGCTGTTGTATGCACCGCGTTACGCAAAACGGCGCAAGCTAAATTTGACATGGGAAATCCATTTATTTTATCACAATATCGACAGGATTTCAAGAAATTTTACATAGTTTTCAAAGAATATACAGAATTTATGCAGTTGATAAAGCATTGACGCGCGCGCATTTTTGCGGGGTTGTAGGGGCGAGCATTGTGTCAAGAGCAACATAGGTAACACCTAGGGAAGACACATAGGTTACAGTCTGCGGATG